>CAVSRU010000012.1:0-933565 GCA_963730535.1 uncultured Solirubrobacteraceae bacterium | reverse complement strand
CCGACGAAGAGATCCTCAAGCTCTTCGACGAGTCGACCTACATCCGCAACACGATCGAGGCGGACACCGACGCGACGAAGAGCGAGGAGGGCGCGCTCATCGAGCTGTTCAAGAAGCAGCGCCCCGGCGAGCCGCCGAGCGTCGAGAGCGCCCGCTCCCTGCTGCACCAGCTCTTCTTCGACCCGAAGCGCTACGACCTCACGCGCGTCGGCCGCTACAAGCTGAACTCGCGCCTCAGCCTCGACATCGACCTCGACGTGCGGGTCCTCACCCACGACGACATCATCGCCCTCGTCAAGGAGCTCGTCACGCTCCCGCGCGCGCTCGGCATGAGCGAGGAGGAGGGCGCCTACACCGACTACGCGGCCGAGGCCCTCTCCCGCCCGCGCGAGGCCGTCGCCGACCGCCTCGACGAGTACGAGCACTTCGGCAACCGGCGTCTGCGCACGGTCGGCGAGCTGATCCAGGAGGCGTTCCGGATCGGCCTCTACCGCATGGAGCGCGTCGTCCGCGAGCGCCTCACCACCGAGGACGCGGACACGATCACGCCGCAGACGATCATCAACATCCGCCCGGTCGTCGCCGCCCTGAAGGAGTTCTTCGGGTCGAGCCAGCTCAGCCAGTTCATGGACCAGACGAACTCGCTGTCGGGCCTCACCCACCGTCGCCGCCTCAGCGCCCTCGGCGCCGGCGGCCTCACGCGTGAGCGCGCGCCGATCGAGGTGCGCGACGTGCACCCCACCCATTACGGCCGCATGTGCCCGATCGAGACGCCGGAGGGCCCGAACATCGGCCTCATCGGCTCGCTGTCGAGCTACGCGACGATCTCCGAGCACGGCTTCGTCACGACGCCGTACCGGGTGGTCAAGAAGGGCAAGGTGACCGACGAGATCGTGCACCTGGACGCGAGCCAGGAGCAGGAGCGCACGATCGCGCAGTCGACCACGCCGCTCGACAAGAACGGCAAGCTGCTCGGCGAGGACGACGGCCTCGTCCTCTGCCGTACGCTCGCCGGCCAGTACGTCAGCGTGAAGCCCGACCAGGTCGACCTGATGGACGTCTCGCCCGAGCAGATCTGGTCCGTGGCCACGGCCATGATCCCGTTCCTCGAGCACGACGACGCCAACCGCGCGCTGATGGGCTCGAACATGCAGCGCCAGGCGGTGCCGCTGCTCAAGACGGACGCCCCGCTCGTCGGCACCGGGATGGAGCGCCGCGCGGCGCTCGACACCGGCGACGTGATGATCGCCCGTACGACCGGCACGGTCGACTTCGTCGACGCGGAGCGGATCGTGATCATCGACGACGACGGAACCCGCGACGAGTACGACCTGCAGAAGTTCATGCGCTCCAACCAGGGCACGCTGATCCACCAGAAGCCGCTGATCAAGAGCGGCCAGAAGGTCGAGGCCGGCGCGGTGCTGGCCGACGGCTCGGCTTCCGACAAGGGCGAGATGGCCCTCGGCAAGAACCTGATGGTCGCCTTCATGTCCTGGGAGGGCTACAACTTCGAGGACGCGATCATCCTCTCCGAGCGCCTGGTCAAGGACGACGAGCTCACCTCGATCCACATCGAGGAGTACGAGATCGACGCCCGCACGACCAAGCTCGGCGACGAGGAGATCACGCGCGACATCCCGAACCGCTCGGAGGAGTCGCTGCGCAACCTCGACGACCGCGGCATCGTGCGCATCGGCGCCGAGGTCCAGTCCGGCGACCTGCTGGTCGGCAAGGTCACGCCGAAGGGCGAGACCGAGCTGACGGCCGAGGAGAAGCTGATCCGCGCGATCTTCAAGGAGAAGGCGCGCGAGGTCCGCGACACCTCGCTCAAGGTCCCGCACGGCGAGGGCGGCGTCGTGATCGACGTCAAGACGTTCTCGCGCGCGGCCGGCGACGACCTGTCGCCGGGCGTGAACGACCTCGTGCGCGTGTTCGTGGCCAAGAAGCGCAAGATCGCCGAGGGCGACAAGCTCGCCGGCCGGCACGGCAACAAGGGCGTGATCTCCAAGATCGTGCCCGAGTCCGACATGCCGTTCCTGGAGAACGGCGACCCGGTCGACGTGATCCTCAACCCGCTCGGCGTCCCGAGCCGCATGAACATCGGCCAGATCCTCGAGACCCACCTCGGGTGGGCCGCGGCCCAGGGCTGGTACGACGACGGCACCGACGCCTACAAGCTCTCGCGCGACGACGACAACCGCGTGTACGTCTCCACCCCCGTCTTCGACGGCGCCACGGTGGAGGACGTCGACCACGCGCTCGTCGAGTGGCAGAAGGAGCACAAGGGCGCGATCAAGATGGACATCGACACCAAGCGCCGGCCCGGCGAGCAGGCCTCCGGCAAGGTGACGCTGTTCAACGGTCGCAGCGGCGAGCCGTTCGAGAAGCAGGTCACGGTCGGCTACATGTACATCCTGAAGCTGCTCCACCTCGTGGACGACAAGATCCACGCGCGCTCGACCGGCCCGTACTCGCTCGTCACCCAGCAGCCGCTGGGCGGCAAGGCGCAGTTCGGCGGCCAGCGCTTCGGCGAGATGGAGGTCTGGGCGCTCGAGGCCTACGGCGCCGCCTACACGCTCCAGGAGATGCTGACCATCAAGTCCGACGACACCGTCGGGCGCGTGAAGGCCTACGAGGCGATCGTCAAGGGCGAGAACATCGCCGAGCCGTCGATCCCCGAGTCCTTCAAGGTCCTCCTGAAGGAGATGCAGTCGCTGGCGCTCGACGTCAACGTGGTCTCCGAGGAGGGCACCCGCGCCGAGATGGGCGACGAGGACGACGACCTGCTGCGCGCCGCCGAGGAGCTCGGCATCGACCTCTCGGGCGTGCGGGCCACGGAAGGCGGCGGTGACGACACCGCGGCCGACGAGGCCGAGGAGCAGGAGGTCGAGGAGGGCGAGGAAGGCATGACCGAGGAGCCGGTCGTCGCCACTGACGCGGAGTTCATCGAAGAGGACGCCCCGATCGCCGACCTGAGCGTCGACGACGAGGAAGTAAAGGACAGCCTGTGATCGACATCAATAACTTCGACGCGATCGAGATCGGCCTCGCGTCCTCGAAGCAGATCCGCTCGTGGTCGAGCGGCGAGGTCACGAAGCCGGAGACCATCAACTACCGGACGCTCAAGCCCGAGAAGGACGGGCTCTTCTGCGAGCGCATCTTCGGTCCCACCAAGGACTGGGAGTGCTACTGCGGCAAGTACAAGCGCGTCCGCTACAAGGGCATCGTCTGCGAGCGCTGCGGCGTGGAGGTCACGCGCTCCAAGGTGCGCCGCGAGCGCATGGGCCACATCGACCTGGCCGCCCCCGTGAGCCACATCTGGTTCTTCAAGGGCGTGCCGAGCCGGATCGGCTACCTGCTCGACATGGCGCCCAAGGAGCTCGAGAAGGTCCTCTACTTCGCCGCGTCGATCGTGACGTGGGTCGACGAGGACGCGCGCTCCGCGGACCTCGACGAGCTGCGCTCCCGGGTCGACGAGACGCTCGACGAGTACGCCGCCGAGAAGGAGCAGCGCCTGCTCGAGCTGCGCGAGTCGCTCGAGCGCCGCGAGGAGTACCTCAAGACCGGCTCCCAGGCGGGCTTCTCCGACGACGACCACATCTGGGCCGAGCACCTCGACCTCAACGTCAAGAAGCTGGACGCCGACGAGCGCGACAAGCACCTCAAGGACACGCGCAAGCTGCTCGAGTCCGACATCGCGGACACCGAGGCCTACATCGAGGACGCGATGGAGCGCCTGCGGCAGGTCTGGGAGACCTTCCAGGCCATGGGCCCGAAGGACATCGTCAACGACGAGTCGCTGTTCCGCGAGCTCAAGGAGCGCTTCGGCTCCCCCTACGGCTGGGGCGAGTACTTCCGCGGCGGCATGGGCGCCGAGGCGATCCGCGACCTGCTCGAGCAGGTCGATCTGGACGCCGAGGCGGCCGATCTCGAGGAGCAGATCAAGACCGCCAAGGGCCAGAAGCAGCAGCGCGCCGTCAAGCGCCTGAAGGTCGTCTCCGCGTTCCTGAACTCCGGCAACAAGCCGGACATGATGGTGCTGGAGGCCGTCCCGGTGATCCCGCCGGAGCTGCGTCCGATGGTGCAGCTCGACGGCGGCCGCTTCGCCACGTCGGACCTCAACGACCTCTACCGCCGCGTCATCAACCGCAACAACCGCCTCAAGCGGCTGCTCGACCTCGGCGCGCCGGAGATCATCGTCAACAACGAGAAGCGGATGCTGCAGGAGGCCGTCGACGCGCTGTTCGACAACGGCCGCCGCGGCCGGCCCGTCACGGGCCCGGGCAACCGCGCCCTGAAGTCCCTGAGCGACATGCTCAAGGGCAAGCAGGGCCGCTTCCGCCAGAACCTGCTGGGCAAGCGCGTGGACTACTCGGGCCGCTCGGTCATCGTGGCCGGCCCGTCACTGCGCCTGCACCAGTGCGGCCTGCCGAAGCTGATGGCGCTCGAGCTGTTCAAGCCGTTCATCATGGCCCGGCTCGTCGAGCGCAAGGCCGTCCAGAACATCAAGGCGGCCAAGAAGATGGTCGACTCGATGATCCCGGAGGTCTGGGACGTGCTCGAGGAGGTCATCCACGAGCACCCGGTGCTGCTCAACCGCGCGCCGACGCTCCACCGCCTGGGCATCCAGGCGTTCGAGCCGGTGCTGGTCGAGGGCAAGGCCATCCAGGTCCACCCGCTCGTCTGCCACGCGTTCAACGCGGACTTCGACGGCGACCAGATGGCGGTCCACCTCCCGCTCAGCGCCGAGGCGCAGGCGGAGGCCCGCGTGCTGATGCTCTCCTCGAACAACATCCTGTCCCCCGCGCACGGCTCGCCGCTGGCGACGCCGACGCAGGACATGGTGCTCGGCACCTACTACCTCTCCTACGGGCCGGACGAGGCCGAGCTGGAGGGCATGGACCGCGAGAAGGTCAAGCCGCACACGTTCCGTACCGCACAGGAGGCCGAGCTCTCCTACGAGCACGGCATGGTCAAGCTCCACGACCTGGCGGAGTTCCGCGCGCCCGGTCGCAAGGGCGGCCACATCCTCACCACGGTGGGGCGGATCATCTTCAACGACCGCGTGGAGCGGGCGCTGGAGGAGGCCATGGGCGAGGAGTTCGATCGCTCGGGCTACCGCTTCATCAACAAGACGCTCAAGAAGCGTGACGTCACGACGTTCGTGGACGAGCTGATCCAGACGTTCGGCGCCCCGGCCATCGCGCTGGTGCTGGACGCCTTCAAGGACCTCGGCTTCCACTACGCCACCCAGGCGGGCGTGACGATCTCCAAGAACGACGTGCTCGTTCCGCCGTCGAAGCAGGAGATCCTCGGCAAGTACGAGGCGGAGGTCCGCGAGATCCAGGAGCAGTACGAGGATGGCCTGATCACACAGGAGGAGCGCCACCTGGCGGTCACCGACAAGTGGAACGCGGCCACCGACGAGGTCGCGGACGCGATGATCGAGAACATCGAGAACTCCGACCAGCTGAACTCGATCTACATGATGGCCAACTCCGGCGCCCGCGGATCGTTCAAGCAGATCCGCCAGCTGGCCGGCATGCGCGGCCTCATGGCCAACCCGAAGGGCGAGATCATCGAGCGGCCCGTGAAGGCGAACTTCATGGAGGGCCTCGACGTGATCGAGTACTTCACCTCCACGCACGGCGCCCGCAAGGGCCTCGCCGACACGGCACTGCGTACGGCCGACTCGGGCTACCTCACCCGGCGCCTGGTCGACGTCGCGCAGGACGTGATCATCCGGATCGAGGACTGCGGGACCGAGGAGCACCTCGAGGCGCCGCTCCACAAGGAGACGGGCGACCCCAACGAGATGCTCATCGGCCGCTGGACGGCCGGGCCGGTCAAGAAGGGCAACAAGGTGCTGCTCGAGCCGCTCACCGAGATCACGCGCGAGGACCTCGCGGCGCTGATCGAGACGTTCGGCGACGACCGCTCCGTGTCGATCCCGGTCCGCTCGGTGCTCAAGTGCGAGGCGACCACCGGCGTGTGCCAGGCCTGCTACGGCCGCTCGCTGGCCACCGGCAAGACGGCCATGATCGGCGACGCGGTGGGCATCATCGCCGCGCAGTCGATCGGCGAGCCGGGCACGCAGCTGACCATGCGGACGTTCCATACCGGCGGCGTCGCCGGCGCGGACATCACGCACGGCCTGCCGCGCGTCGTCGAGCTGTTCGAGGCGCGCAAGCCGAAGGGCCTGGCCAAGATCGCCGAGATCGGCGGCGTGGTGTCGATCGAGGACACCGACAAGGCGCGGACCGTGGTGATCACGGACGACGCCGGTGAGGAGCACCGGTACACGTTCCCGCGCCGCACGCGCCTGCACGTGGCCGAGGGCGAGAAGATCGAGGCGGGCACGCAGCTCAACGAGGGCTCGCTGTACCCGCACGAGCTGCTCGAGCTCCGCGGCCGGACGGACACCGAGGTGTACCTCGTCAAGGAGGTGCAGGAGGTCTACAAGTCCCAGGGCGTCGACATCAACGACAAGCACATCGAGCTGATCTGCCGCCAGATGCTCAAGAAGGTCCAGGTCCTCCAGAAGGGCGACACGGACCTGCTGCCGGGCCAGTTCGTGGACCGGCACGAGTTCAAGCGGATCAACGACAAGGTGATGGCCGCGGGCGGCGAGGCGGCGACCGCCGAGGAGAAGATCCTCGGCATCACCAAGGCCTCGCTGGCAACGGACTCGTTCCTGTCGGCGGCCTCCTTCCAGGAGACCACCAAGGTGCTCACCGACGCGGCGCTCGAGGGCAAGATCGACCGCCTCGCGGGCCTGAAGGAGAACGTGATCATCGGCAAGCTGATCCCGGCCGCCACCGGGCTCAAGCGCTACCGGACGATCGAGATCGAGCCGGCCGAGCCGCTGCCCCGGGGCATCGACGACGTCGGGCTGCTCGAGGGCGACGACCTCGCCGCCGAGCTCGGGCTCGAGGACGGCGAAGGGCTCCAGGGCTTCGGCCCGGCCTTCGACACGTCGGAGCTGGACGAGATCAACGCCGGGTTCGGCACGTCGGGCGGGTCGTTCGACGACATCGGCTCCGACCTCGATTCGCCGAACGGCGGCGACAAGCGCTAGCGGCTTCGCGCCGGGACCCTTGCGGGGGTCCCGGCGCGTTCCGCCTTCGATGCAGGGCTGTCCTAAAGGGAGTCGAAGGATTCATCTGGCTCCGAGCGGGGAACGCTAGGCTGCACCGCTTCTTCGAACTCAAGCCGGGGGGCTTGGGTTCCGATGAAGTGAAGAGTCGGGTCGTTGGAACCCGGCACATCTTTTTCTGGGGTTGAACGCACACTTGTCGCTGAATCTGGGGATCCTGCTCGCACTGGCCTGCGCTGTCGCCACGCAGCTCGGCTTCCTGTACAAGCACCGCGGCGCCAACGCCGCCCCCAAGGTCGACATCCGGCGTCCCCTGCGGACGGTGCGGGCGCTGTTCTCCTCCCCCTGGTTCGCGATCGGCATGGGGGTGGCGCTCGGCGCCTGGATCCTCCACGTCGCCGCCCTCGCGCTGGCGCCGCTGTCCGTCGTGCAGGCCGTGCTCTCCACCGGCGTCGTCATCCTCGCCGTGCTGGCCGACCGCCTGTTCGGGTTCGACGTCGGCCGCCGCCAGTGGCTCGGCGTGGCCATGACCGCCGTCGGCCTCATCCTGCTCGTCCTCACGCTGCCCGCCAGCCACGGCGCGCACTCGAGCTACTCGCTGGCCGGGATGCTCGCCTTCGAGGGCGGCATGCTCGCGATCGGCGCGCTGCTCATCAGCGGCCCGCGCATGGGCGCCCCGGACCACCACCACGGGATCATGCTCGGCGCCGCCGCCGGCACCCTGTTCGGGGTCTCCGACGTCGCCATCAAGGCGCTCACCGGCCTCGACGGCCCGCTCGCCATCCTCCTCTCCCCGTGGCTCGGCGTCGCCGCCCTCGCGTCGGTCGTCGCCTTCTACGCCTCCGCGCGCGGCCTCCAGGACGGCGAGGCGGTCCCCGTCATCGCCTCCACCTCGACGGCCGCCAACGTGTCCTGCATCATCGGCGGCATCGTCGTCTTCGGCGACCCGATGCCGACCGACACGCTCGGCATCCTCCTGCAGGTCCTCGCCTTCTCGCTCGTGGTCGTCGCCGCCCTGGTGACCCCGCCGCCGCTGCGGGCCGCCGAGTCGCGCGCCTTCGCCTGATCTCCGTCGGCGAACGTCAACGGCGCTCTCCGTCGGCGAACGTCAACGGCGTTCTCCGTCGGCGAACGTCAACGGCGGCTGGGTAGGGAGGTTGAGGGAGCCGGCCGTGCCGTCGGTCCCTCCTCGTCGCGGTCAAGCCGGGGTTTCGTGTACTTCGGTGCTTGGAGATATCTCCAAATCCACCTTTGTGCTCCAGACGCGCATAAAGGTGGATTTCGATGGTCGCCGGTTCGCCGAAATCCACCTTTCCCCGCCTTGAGGACGCGCCGCGGCCGGCTCCCAGCCTCCCTACCCAGCCGGTGTTGACGTTCCCCCCGTCACAACGAACCCGATTCGTGTGCCACGACGTCCATTGACAGCCGCGGCCACCCGCCGCGAGTATGCGCTCCGCAAGCGGAGAAGGGGAGCGCATGAGGCTGGTCTCGTTCGTCGCCACGTTGGCAGCGGCGTTGTTGTTCGTCGCGACCGGAGCATCGGGTCACGATCCGGCGCCGTCCCCGGAGATCGACTGGGTCGATCCCGCGAGCGCCGAGGCGCAGGGGTCGGCGCTGAACATGGTCGCCGTCGGGCACGACGATCTCGGCGGCCGCGGCTACAACGCCGACGTCTGGGTGCACAAGCAGCACGCCTACGTCGGGTCGTGGGGCTTCTCCGACTATGCGTCGGGCTCGAAGCAGCGCTTCTGCCCCAACGACGGCATCGCCGTCGTCGACACCACCGATCCGTCGCGACCGCGCCGCGTCGCCACGCTGGTCAGCCCGCCGGCCACCTCGGCCGAGGACGTCGTGGTCTTCCAGGCGCGCTACGGGCTGCTCGCAGGCCGCGACATCGCGGTCGTCGGGATCCAGGTCTGCGGCGGCGACCGGACCGACACGGGCATCCTCCGCGGCCTCCAGGTCTTCGACGTGACCGATCCCGCGCGACCGGCCGAGATCGGCTTCCTCGGCACCGGCTGCTGCGCGCGCGGGCTGCACGAGCTGGAGGTCCAGCATCGCGCCGACCTGCGCAGCACGTTCGTGTACGCGAGCGTGCCGACCAGCGAGTACAGCGAGCCGGGATCGCCGAGCGGGAAGCGGGACCGGATGGGACGCGGCGACTTCCGCCTGATCGACATCACCAACCCCCGGCTGCCCGTCGAGGTCTCCAACTGGGGCGTGCACCGGAACCTCGGCGCGCCGCCCGCGCCGGGCCTCGGCTGCGACCCCGACCCGGAGTACGGCCACAGCATCGAGCCGTCGGCGGACGGGAAGCTCGCCTTCGCGTCATGGTGGGACTCGGGCTTCATCGCGCTCGACGTGAGCACTCCCGCCAACCCGGTCTTCCGTGGCCGCACGACGTACGCCTCCAACGCTGACGGCGACGGCCACTCGTCGAACTACGACGAGGGCCGCAAGGTGCTCTTCAGCGCCGACGAGGACTTCTGCAAGACGTCCGGGTCGGCGACCGAGAAGGGCTTCGGGTACCTGCGTGCGTGGGACTACTCGAACCTGGCGGCGCCGCGGCAGCTCGGGACCTTCAAGACCGCGAACGCGAGCGGCAGCAAGGACATGCAGGCCGGCGACTACACGATCCACAACCCGCTGATCGCCGGGACCGACCTCTACATCTCCTGGTACACGGACGGGATCCGGGTGGTCGACGCCGCCGACCCGCGGCGCATGCGGGAGGTGGCGCACTTCGTGCCGCCGGCCGTCAACAACCCCGTGCGGCCGTCGCAGCGCGGAACGCTGACCAACACCACGCAGGTGTGGGGGGTCGCCTACGACGAGGCCCGCGACCTGGTCTACGCCAGCGACATGAACTCAGGGCTCTGGATCCTGCGCCGGACCGACCGCTGAAGAACGTTTCCGAGGCCTCGAGCAGCACCCGCGCGACGAGCGCCGGGTCGTCCCAGGTCGGCACGTGGCCGCATCCGCGCAGGACGACGTGTCGCGCCGCCGGGAGCCGCCGCCGGGCGCGGGGCGCCTGGCGGGAGAAGATGAGCAGGCGGTCGCGGGGGCCCCAGGCGATCGTCGTCGGGCACGCCGGGGCCTCGACCGACCAGTCGGCGCGGAGCAGCGGCCAGAAGGCGGCGGCGCCGGCGTACGCGCGGCCCCAGTGCAGCACGTCCTCGCGCGGGATCCGCCACGGGCGGCCGGCGACGTAGAAGCACGACAGCGTGCGGGTGGCGCGGGTGCCGGCCAGCACCGCCGTCGCCGGTGCCAGCAGCCGCGTGAGCGTGAGCACGGCGCGGGCGAAGGCGACCTCGCGGCCGGCGGCGAAGCCGACCGGCGAGACCGCGCAGACGGAGCGCGCACGACCCGCGGCGCCGAGCGCGAGCGCCACACCGCCGCCGAGCGAGTTGCCCGCCACGTGCGGGCGGTCGATCCCCAGCGAGCTCACGAAGGTCGCGACCGCGTCCGCCAGGCCGCCCAGCGTGCGGGGTCCAGGCGGAGACGCGCCGAACCCGGGCATGTCGACGGCGATCACCTCGCGCCCGCGCGCGAGCAGCGGCACCACCGGCCGCCACACCTCCTTGCTCATCCCGATCCCGTGCAGGAGCACGAGCGGCGGCCCCTCGCCGGCTCGGTCATGGGCGAGGCGCACCGCCGGGACGCTACACGGCGGTACGCTTGGCCAGATCGGCACATTGGCATCGACGGATTGGAGACACGGTGCTCACCCTGCATGACCTGCTCCGCGACCTCGCGGTGCGCGTCGTAGCGGGCGAGGCGGGCATGGGCGGCGCCGTCCGCTGGGTCCACATCTCCGAGATCGTCGACCCGACGCCGTGGCTGTCCGGCGGCGAGCTGCTGCTCACCACCGGCCTCCAGCTGTCCGAGCCCGGCGCGCAGCGCGAGTACGTCGAGCGTCTTGCCGGCCATGGGCTCGCCGGCCTCGGGTTCGGCACCGGCTTTACCCACGACGCGGTACCCGGCGCGATGGCGGAGGCCGCCGACGAGCTGGGATTCCCGCTCTTCGAGGTGCCGTACGAGGTGCCGTTCATCGCGGTGACCGAGAAGGCCTTCAGCCATCTCGTCAACGAGCACTACGCGGTGCTCCAGCGCGCGCTGTCCGCCCACGAGCGGCTCGAGCGCATCGTGCTCTCCGAGCGCGGCCTCGACGGCGTGGCGGGCGCGCTGGCGTCGCTCGTCGGCGGCGCCGCCGCTCATCTTCGACGCCCGCGGCGAGGTGCTGGCCCGCCGCGCGGCCGGCGACCCGCCGTCCGACGCGGTGGTGGCGGCGCTGGCCGACGAGCTGGGCGACCGCGCCCGCGCCGGCGGCCGGCGCGGCTACGCCCCGGGCGGCGAGCTGGCGGGCCGGGCGCTCGCCCTCCCGGTCCCGCGCACGCCGCAGGACCCGCCAGGGACGGCTGTGAGCGGAGACGGTCCGGCGCCGCAGGCCTGGCTGGTGGCTGCCAAGGACGACGGGCCGCTGACCGAGCTCGACCGCCTGACGCTCCACCAGGCGGTCACCGTCGTGGCGCTCGAGCTGCTGCGGCGGCGCGTGGCCGACGACACCGAGCGCCGGCTGGCCGGTGACGTGCTCTCCAGCCTGGTCTCCGGCGAGCTGGCCGGTGCCGAGCTGGCCCACCGGCTCGAGCCGTTCGGCCTGCGCGACCGGGTGGCCGTCGTGGTCCTGGCGCCGCCGCGGCAGCTCAAGGCCGCCACCGAGGACGCGCTCGCCCGCGCGCTCTACGAGGAGGCGCCGGCCGGGCTCGTCGCCGGCACCGGGCGCTTCTCCTGCGCGCTGGTCGCCCCGCCGCGCGGCGGCGGCGACGAGGAGCTGTTCGGGCTCGCCTCGCGCCTGCGCGCGCGCGTGTCACGCGAGATCGGTGAGGAGATGGCCGCCGGCGCCGGCCGCCTCGTCGCGGCCGGCGACCTGCGCCGCGCCTTCCACGAGGCCCGCTGCGCGCTCGAGGCGCGGGCGCTGGCCGTCAACGGGTCGGCGCCCGGGCTCGCCACCTACCGCGACCTCGGCTCGTTCCAGCTGCTGCTCTCGCTCCAGGACGACGAGGCGCTGCGCCTGTTCTGCGACTCGATCCTCGCCCCGATCGAGGAAGGCGAGGGCGCGTACGGCGGCGAGCTGATGCGCTCGCTGGAGGCGTTCATCGAGTGCAACGGCCAGTGGGAGCGGGCCGCCCGGCGCCTGTACTGTCACCGCCACACGCTGCGGTACCGCATCCGGCGGGTGGAGGAGCTCACCGGCCGCTCGCTGGACTCCGCCCGCGA
This sequence comes from uncultured Solirubrobacteraceae bacterium, assembly GCA_963730535.1. Classification (GTDB taxonomy): domain Bacteria; phylum Actinomycetota; class Thermoleophilia; order Solirubrobacterales; family Solirubrobacteraceae; genus DASSUW01. The sequence continues at coordinate 921,192 of CAVSRU010000012.1, read as the reverse complement.
TCGCATCGACTTCTGGCTGGCCCTCCGGGGCCGCGAGCTGATCCCCGACTAGAGAGGAACGACACGTGAAGGTCGGCGTCCCCACCGAGATCAAGACGGACGAGTACCGCGTGGCGCTGACGCCGGCGGGCACGCGCGAGCTGGTCGAGCACGACCACGAGGTGCTGGTGCAGTCGGGGGCGGGGGAGGGGTCGGCGATCTCCGACGAGGACTACCGCTCGCAGGGGGCGCAGATCGTGCCGGACGCGGCGGCTGTGTTCGCCGAGGCGGAGATGGTCGTGAAGGTCAAGGAGCCCCAGCCCGAAGAGGTGGGGATGCTCGAGCCGCGCCACACGCTGTTCACGTATCTGCATCTCGCGCCGGACCCTGAGCTCACGCGCGGGCTGGTGGAGTCGGGGGCGACGTGCGTGGCGTACGAGACGGTCGAGGACACGCGCGGGCGGCTGCCGCTGCTGGCGCCGATGAGCGAGGTGGCGGGCAAGATCGCGACCCAGGCGGGGGCGTTCATGCTCGAGAAGCCGCTGGGCGGGCGGGGGATCCTGCTCGGCGGGGTGCCGGGGGTGGCGGCGGCGAAGGTGATGATCATCGGCGGCGGGGTGGTGGGGATGAACGCGGCGTTCATCGCGCTGGGGATGGAGGCGTCGGTGTTCGTCTACGACCGCAACATCGACCGGCTGCGGGAGCTCGACATCGCCTTCCAGGGCCGCGCCGACACGTGCTACGCGTCGACGCTCGACATCGAGCAGCGCCTGCCGGAGGCCGACCTCGTGATCGGGGCGGTGCTCGTGCACGGCGCCAAGGCGCCCTACGTGGTGCGGCGCGAGCAGCTGAAGCTGATGAAGCGCCACGCCGTGCTGGTCGACGTCTCGATCGACCAGGGCGGCTGCTTCGAGACGTCGCGGCCGACCACCCATAGCGAGCCGACCTACGAGGTCGACGGCGTCACCCACTACTGCGTGGCCAACATGCCCGGGGCGGTGCCGATCACCTCGACCTACGCGCTCACCAACGCGACGCTGCCGTTCGTGCTGCACGTCGCCGACGAGGGCATCGCCGGCGCCGCCCGCCAGAACCCGGGCCTGGCCAAGGGGGTCAACGTCGCCGCCGGCAAGGTCACCTACCAGCCCGTCGCCGACGCCACCGGACAGCCCTACGCCGAGCTTTTCGAGGCTCTGGGCCACGAGGCCCCGGTCTGATGGCCCCTTTCACGATCCCGCACACCCGCCTGACCACGTCCCGCGGCGCCTGACGGCACCCACCGAAGGGGCCCGTGCCAGAGGCACTGTTCCCCTTCGCCGCGCGCCGCCAGGCATCCACGGTACGCGGCCATGCGGGCGCGCGGGACCGCGAAGAGACCATCTGGCCGCTGCTACTCTTTCGCGCCGTATGCCGACGACGTCGCAGCTGGTCCGCAAGGGCCGCAACCCGAAGACCAAGAAGCTGGCCACCCCGGGCCTGAAGTCCGGCAAGGGCCGCAAGAAGAAGGTCGCGGCCCCCCAGCGGCGCGGCGTCTGCACGCGCGTCTACACGACCACGCCGAAGAAGCCGAACTCGGCGCTGCGCAAGGTCGCCCGCGTGCGGCTCACCAACGGGATGGAGGTCACGACCTACATCCCCGGCGAGGGCCACAACCTCCAGGAGCACTCCGTCGTGCTCGTGCGCGGCGGCCGCGTCAAGGACCTGCCGGGCGTGCGCTACAAGGTCATCCGCGGGACGCTCGACGCCGCCGGCGTGTCGGACCGCAAGAAGGCCCGCTCCCAGTACGGCGTGAAGGCGAAGTAGTGCCCCGCCGCGCTGCAGCGACCAAGCGGCCCGTCGAGGCCGATCCGGTCCACCGCTCCAAGCTCGTCTCGCAGGTCGTCAACCGCGTGATGCAGGACGGCAAGAAGTCCAAGGCCGAGCGGATCGTCTACGACGCCCTGGCCATCCTCTCCGAGCGCACGGGCAAGGACCCGGTCGAGTCGCTGGAGACGTCGATCAAGGCGCTCACGCCCGTGCTCGAGGTCCGCTCCCGCCGCGTCGGCGGCGCGACCTACCAGGTGCCGGTCGAGGTCCCCGCGCTGCGCGCCCGCACGCTCGCGGTCCGCTGGCTCGTCGAGTTCGCCCGCGCCCGCCGCGAGAAGTCGATGGCACAGCGGCTCGCCAACGAGCTGCTCGACGCGCAGTCCCAGCAGGGCGGCGCCTTCAAGCGCAAGGACGACATCTTCCGCATGGCGCAGGCCAACAAGGCCTTCGCGCACTACCGCTGGTAAACGGGTAGACACCAGGCGATGCGCGCCATCGCCGTGAGGGAGTGGGGCGGGCGGGACAAGCTCGAGCTGATCGAGCACGACGTGCCGCCCGTGGCGCCCGACGGCGTCCTCGTGCGCGTGAAGGCGGCGGGCGTCAATCCGGTCGACGCGAAGATCCGCGGCGGCTACATGAAGGACGCGCTGCCCTACCACTTCCCGGTCATCCTCGGCTGGGACCTGGCCGGGGTGGTCGAGAAGGTCGGGCCGGCCGTGACGTGGTTCAAGCCGGGCGACCAGGTGTACGGGTACATCCGCCGCCATCACCTCCAGTACGGCACGTACGCCGAGTACGCGACCGCTCCCGAGGGGTTCTTCGCCCACATGCCGCCGGAGCTCTCGTTCGAGGAGGCCGCGGCCCTGCCGCTCTCCGTCCTCACGGCGCACCAGGGGCTGGAGGCGCTCGGCCTGCGCGGCGGCGAGACCGTGTTCGTCTGCGGCGGCGCGGGCGGCGTCGGCCACTTCGCGGTCCAGCTCGCGGTGGCACGCGGGGCCCGCGTGGTCGCCACCGCGTCCGAGCCCAACCACGCCTTCCTGCGCGAGCTCGGCGCCGAGCCGCTGGACTACGCCGACGGCGAGCTTCCCGCGCGCGTGCGCGAGCTGCTGGACGACTCCGGGTCCGACGCGGCGTTCGACCTGTTCGGCTCCGACGCGCGCGAGCAGGCGTTCTCGGTCCTGCGCCCCGGCGGGCGCCTGGTCTCGATCGCCCGGCCGCCGCCCGAGCCCCGCGACGGCCACCACGAGGTCCACTACATCTACGTGCGCCCCAGCGGCTATGACCTCGGCGAGCACATCACGCCCCTCATCGCCGAGGGCAGCCTGCGCCCGACGATCGAGGCGACCTACCCGCTCGAGCAGGCCGCCGAGGCCCACGAGCGGCTCGAGGGCGGCCACGTGCGCGGCAAGCTCGTGCTCACCGTCGAGCAGGAGTGAGGACCAGCACCGCCACGGCGCCGACGAGCGCCAGCGCGGCGCCCAGGCTCTCGAGGTAGAAGCCGGTCCCGGGGTGCGCCTCGGCGAGCTCGTAGGTGCGGCCGATCAGCCCGGTGTCGTCCAGCTTGGGGAGATCGATCGCGAGCACGATCACGCAGGCGGCGAGCGCGAGCGCGAGCAGGGCGATCGCGGCGGGCCGGGCGCCACGCTGCACCGCGCCGAAGGTCATCGGCAGCATGGCGAGCCCGATGACGCCCAGCGCGTAGCCGTGCAGGTCGCCTCCCGTGGACGTCCCGCCCGACGGCACGGCGGTCACCGCGCGGATCTCGCGGACGGTCAGAAACTCGGCCAGAATCAGCAGCAGCGCACCCGCCACGAGCGGCGCGTAAAGCACGGGGCGAGGCACGGTGCGGATGCTATTCTCCTTCGTCGCCGCGGGGCGCAGCTTGCCCTCTGGCGCCTGGGAAACCTCGAGCCCGATCTCCGTGCGACCCCGGGCCCGTCAAGGGCCTGTTTTTTTGCCTGCGGAGCGGGCATTCCCCACGCGAACGACGAAAGACCAGCCATGCCGCGCAAATTCACCCTCGAGAACACCCGGAACATCGGGATCATGGCCCACATCGACGCGGGCAAGACGACGACGACCGAGCGCATCCTCTACTACACCGGTCGCTCCCACAAGATGGGTGAGGTGCACGAGGGCGCCGCGACGATGGACTGGATGGAGCAGGAGCAGGAGCGCGGCATCACGATCACGTCGGCGGCCACCACCTGCGAGTGGGCCGGTCATCGGATCAACATCATCGACACGCCGGGCCACGTGGACTTCACCGTCGAGGTCGAGCGCTCGCTGCGCGTGCTCGACGGCGCGATCGCGCTGTTCGACTCCGTCGCCGGCGTCGAGCCGCAGTCCGAGACGGTCTGGCGGCAGGCCGACAAGTACCACGTCCCGCGGATCGCCTACATCAACAAGATGGACCGCATCGGGGCCAACTTCGCGCAGGGCGTGCAGACGATGATCGATCGCCTGGGCGCCAACCCCGTGCCCATCCAGCTGCCGATCGGCGCCGAGTCCGACTTCCGCGGCATCGTCGACCTGATCAACATGAAGGCGATCATCTACCACGACGAGCTCGGCAAGGACTGGAGCGTCGAGGAGATCCCGGCCGAGATGGCCGACGAGTCGGCGATCGCGCGCGAGCACCTGCTCGAGGAGGTCTCCCACTTCGACGACGGGCTCGTCGAGCTGATCCTCGAGGAGCAGGAGATCCCGAAGGAGCGCCTCGTCAACGCCATCCGCCAGGCGACGCTCGACATCAAGATGACGCCGGTCCTCTGCGGCTCGTCCTTCAAGAACAAGGGCGTGCAGCCGCTGCTCGACGCGGTGATCGACTTCCTGCCGTCGCCGCTGGAGGTGCCTCCCGTCGAGGGCCACGAGCCGGTCAAGGGCGACGAGGAGGACCGCGAGGCCGTCCGCCACGCGTCCGACGACGAGCCGTTCTCCGCGCTCGCGTTCAAGATCATGGCCGACCCCTACGTCGGCAAGCTCACCTACTTCCGCGTCTACTCGGGCAAGCTCGAGGCCGGCTCGCGCGTGCTCAACGTGTCCACGGGCCGCACCGAGCGCATCGGCCGCATCCTGATGATGCACGCCAACGACCGTGAGGACGTCCAGGAGGTCTACGCGGGCGACATCGCGGCCGCCGTGGGCATCAAGCAGGTCGTCACCGGCGACACGCTGGCCGCCCCCGACAAGCCGATCCGACTCGAGACCATCACGTTCCCCGAGCCCGTGATCTCGGTCGCCATCGAGCCCAAGACCAAGAGCGACCAGGAGAAGATGTCCGTCGCGCTCGGCCGCCTCGCCGAGGAGGACCCGACCTTCCAGGTGCGCACGAACGACGAGTCCGGCCAGACCGAGATCTCCGGCATGGGCGAACTGCACCTCGAGGTGCTCGTCGACCGCATGCTGCGCGAGTACAAGGTCGACGCCAACGTCGGCCGCCCGCAGGTCTCCTACCGCGAGACCGTGCGCGGCACCGCCGAGAAGATCGAGGGCCGCTTCGTGCGCCAGACCGGCGGCTCGGGCCAGTACGGCATCGTCTACATCAACCTCGAGCCGGCGCCCGGCGAGGGCTTCGACTTCGTCAACAAGATCAAGGGCGGGTCGATCCCGACCGAGTTCATCCCGGCCGTCGAGAAGGGCGTCGAGGAGGCGCTCGAGAACGGCGTGCGTGCCGGCTACCCGATGGTCGACCTGCGGGTCACCCTGGTGGACGGCAAGTACCACGACACGGACTCGTCGGAGATCGCCTTCAAGGTGGCCGGTTCGCTGGCCCTCAAGGAGGCCGCCAAGCGGGCCAAGCCCGTACTGCTCGAGCCGGTCTTCGCGGTCGAGGTCGTGACCCCGGAGGAGTACATGGGCGACGTGATCGGCGATCTCAGCCGGCGCCGTGGCCGCGTGCACGGCATGGAGCCGCGCGGCAACGCCCAGGTCGTGACCGCGCACGTGCCGCTGAGCGAGATGTTCGGCTACGCGACCGACGTGCGCTCGATGACCCAGGGCCGGGCGACGTACACGATGCAGTTCGACTCGTACGAGGAGGTGCCGCCGAACATCGCCGAGAAGGTGGTCGAGGCGCGCACGGGTGAGCCGGTCCCCGCATGACGCGGTAACCTGCATGGGTTCGCCTACCGAAGAATTTCGTTTTCAAGAGACTTAGAGAGGAACAGAGAAAGTGGCGAAGGAGAAGTTCGAGCGGGACAAGCCGCACGTCAACGTCGGCACCATCGGTCACATCGACCACGGCAAGACGACGCTGACCGCGGCGATCACCAAGGTGCTCTCCGAGAAGTACGGCGGCCAGGCCCGCTCCTTCGAGGAGATCGACAACGCGCCCGAGGAGAAGGCGCGCGGCATCACGATCGCGACTTCTCACGTCGAGTACGAGACCAACAACCGCCACTACGCCCACGTCGACTGCCCGGGCCACGCGGACTACGTGAAGAACATGATCACCGGCGCCGCGCAGATGGACGGCGCGATCCTCGTGGTCTCCGCGGCGGACGGCCCGATGCCGCAGACGCGCGAGCACATCCTGCTCGCCCGCCAGGTCGGCGTGCCGTACATCGTCGTGTTCCTCAACAAGGCCGACATGGTCGACGACGAGGAGCTGCTCGAGCTCGTCGAGGTCGAGGTCCGCGAGCTGCTCAGCGAGTACGACTTCCCGGGCGACGACGTCCCGTTCGTGGTCGGCTCGGCGCTGAAGGCGCTCGAGGGCGACGAGTCGTCCGTCCAGAAGATCCTCGACCTCGGGGAGCAGCTGGACACGTACATCCCCGAGCCCGAGCGCGACCTCGACAAGCCGTTCCTGATGCCGGTCGAGGACGTCTTCTCGATCACGGGTCGCGGCACTGTCGCGACGGGCCGCATCGAGCAGGGCATCGTCAACACGGGCGACACGGTCGAGATCGTCGGCATCCACGAGCAGACCTCCAACACGGTGGTCACGGGCGTGGAGATGTTCCGCAAGATCCTCGACCAGGGCCAGGCCGGCGACAACGTCGGCTGCCTGCTCCGAGGCATCAAGCGCGAGGAGATCGAGCGCGGCCAGGTGCTCTGCAAGCCCGGCTCGATCACCCCGCACACCAAGTTCAAGGCCGAGGTGTACGTCCTCAAGAAGGAAGAGGGCGGCCGCCACACCCCATTCTTCAACGGGTACCGGCCCCAGTTCTACTTCCGCACGACGGACGTCACCGGCGTCGCCAACCTGCCCGAGGGCACGGAGATGGTCATGCCGGGCGACAACGTGCAGATGGATGTGGAGCTGATCCAGCCCATCGCCATGGACGCCGGGCTCCGCTTCGCGATTCGCGAGGGCGGCCGCACGGTCGGCTCGGGCGTCGTCACCGAGATCATCAAGTAAGGACCGCGCGGGCGATCAGCCCGCGTGGAAGCAAGAAGTCGACAGATACGACCTATTGGGGGCGGGCTCCGATGCCCGGAGTCCGCCCTCAACGCGCGCAAGCACCCAGCTAAAACTTCACTCCAAGCACCGGACAGAACATTGGCAGCCGTAGCCCAAAACAAGATCCGCATCCGCCTCAAGGCCTACGACTCGTCGGCCATCGAGACGGCGGCCAAAGAGATCGTGGAAACCGCCACGCGGACGGGCGCGACCGTGTCCGGCCCGGTGCCGCTCCCGACCGAGAAGAACGTCTACGCGGTGATCAAGTCGCCGTTCAAGGACAAGGACTCGCAGGAGCACTTCGAGATCCGCACCCACAAGCGCCTGATCGACATCCACCAGCCGACGCCCAAGACGGTCGACTCGCTCCAGCGGCTCGACCACCTGCCCGCGGGCGTCGACATCGAGATCCGACTCGCCTTCGGCTAACACGCAATGCCAGCCATCCTTGCCAAGAAGCTGGGCATGACCCAGCGCTTCACCCAAGAGGGCCGCGTCGAGCGCGTCACCGTGCTCGAGGCCGGACCCTGCCCGGTGACCGGGATCCGCACGTTCGACGGCGACGGCTACGAGGCCGTCCAGCTCGGCTTCGGTGCCGTGCGCGAGAAGGCCCTCTCCAAGCCGGAGCTCGGGCACCTCAAGAAGGCGGACGCCCCGCCCGTTCGCACGCTCGTCGAGTTCCGTGACGAGGCCGGCGAGCTCCAGGTGGGCGACACCGTCACCGTCGAGGCGTTCGAGGTCGGCCAGATCGTCAAGGTCGCCGGCAAGGGCAAGGGCAAGGGCTTCGCGGGCACGATCAAGCGCCACAACTTCCACGCCGGCCCGAAGTCGCACGGCTCGCACAACGTGCGCGCCCCAGGCTCGATCGGCGCCTCGGCCACGCCCTCGCGCGTGTTCAAGGGCATTCGCGGCCCCGGCCGCATGGGCGGCAAGCGTGTCACCCAGCGCGGGCTGACGATCGTCGAGCTGATCCCGCAGGACAACCTCATGCTCGTCCGCGGCTCCGTGCCGGGCGCCAAGGGCGGCACCGTGGAGGTGCGCACCGATGGCTGACGCCAAGGTCCTCGGGTCCAGCAAGAAGGTCAAGCTCGACGGCGACGTGTTCGGCGCCGAGTTCAACGGCCCGCTCGTGCACGAGGTCGTGGTGGCCGAGATGGCCGCCCGCCGGCGCGGCACGCACTCGACCCGCACGCGCGGGCTGGTCCGCGGCGGCGCCGCCAAGCCGTGGCGCCAGAAGGGCACCGGCCGCGCCCGCCAGGGCACGATCCGCGCGCCGCAGTTCGCGGGCGGCGGCGTGGTCTTCGGCCCGACCCCCCGGCACTACACGGTCAAGGTCAACCGCAAGGCGCGCCGCGCGGCGCTGCGCTGCGCGCTGTCGGTCCACGCCGACCGCGGCTCGATCTTCGCGCTCGACGCCGGCGGCTTCGAGACGCCGTCGACCAAGCAGGCCGCCGACCTGATCGCCGACCGCCGCGGCGGCTCGGTCCTCGTGGTCGTCACCGGCGCCGACGAGGCCTCCGTCTTCAGGTCGTTCCGGAACCTCGCCGGCGTCAACGTGCTGGCCGCCGACGACTGCGGCGTCGCCGACCTGATCGGCGCCGCGTCGGTGGTCTTCTCGACGGACGCGCTCGACGCCGTCACGGCGCGGGCACGCAAGAAGGAGGCGGTGACCTGATGGACGCTAGCCAGGTGATCATCCGCCCCGTCGTCTCCGAGAAGTCCTACGCGCTGGCGACGGTCGGCAAGTACACGTTCCGGGTCCACCCGGACGCGCACAAGACCCAGATCAAGCAGGCGATCGAGCTGCTGTTCGACGTCCGGGTCGTCAACGTCGCGACCTCGTCGGTGCCCTCCAAGCCCAAGCGGCGCGGCTACACCGCCGGGCGCACTCGCGCCTGGAAGAAGGCCGTCATCCAGCTTCAGCAGGGCGACACGATCCCGATCTTCCAGGGCCTCGAGGCCGACCTCTAAGCCATGCCGATTCGCAAGCCCAAGCCCACCTCCCCCGGCCGCCGCTTCGTCACGTATCCCGACTTCGCGGAGATCACGAAGACCGAGCCGGAGAAGACCCTCGTCGAGGGCCTCAAGAAGTCCGGCGGCCGCAACGCCAACGGGCGCAAGACCTCGCGCCATCGCGGCGGCGGCGCCAAGCGCCTGTACCGCAAGGTCGACTTCAAGCGCAACCGCAAGGACGGCGTGCCCGCGAAGGTGGCCGCGATCGAGTACGACCCCAACCGGTCGGCCTACATCGCGCTGCTGCACTACGCGGACGGCGAGAAGAGCTACATCATCGCCCCCAACCGGCTGCGCGTCGGCATGACCGTGCAGTCCGGCGCCGGGTCCGACATCACGGTCGGCAACGCGATGGCGCTGTCGCTGATGCCGGTCGGCACGCTCGTCCACAACGTCGAGCTCCAGCCCGGCCGCGGCGGCCAGCTCGGCCGCTCCGCCGGCTCGGGCATCCAGCTGATGGCCAAGGAGAGCGGCATGGCGACGCTGCGCCTCCCCTCGGGCGAGATGCGCATGGTGCGTGCCGATTGCCGCGCCACCGTCGGCGTCGTCGGCAACGCCGACCACCAGAACGTCACGGTCGGCAAGGCGGGCCGCAAGCGCCACATGGGCGTGCGTCCGCAGACGCGCGGCACGGCCATGAACCCGGTCGACCATCCCCACGGTGGCGGCGAGGGCGCCACGCCGCTGGGCAACCATCCGCAGACGCCCTGGGGCGTGCCGACGATCGGCTACCGCACCCGCAAGAAGGGCAAGCAGTCCGATCGCTACATCGTCCGCGGCCGGCGCCGCGGCAAGAAGGGTGGCCGCTGATGAGCCGTTCCTCGAAGAAGGGTCCGTGGGCCGAGGAGCGCCTCATGCAGCGCATCGAGTCCATGAACGCCTCGAACTCGCGCACGATGGTCCGCACGTGGTCGCGGACGTCGACGATCTTCCCCGAGATGGTGGGCCACACCATCGCCGTGCACGACGGGCGCAAGCACGTGCCCGTGTTCGTGTCCGAGTCGATGGTCGGCCACAAGCTCGGCGAGTTCGCCCCGACGCGGACCTATCGCGGCCATGACTCCAAGGGCCGGGTGCGATGACGCCTGAGAATCCCCAGGACCCGCAGAAGGGCAAGGCGGGCGAGGGCGCCGTGCCCGAGGACGCCAAGGACGCGAAGGCGGAGGCTGCCGCGACCGAGGCTGCCCAGCCGGAGGCGAAGCCGAAGCGCACGCGCGCGAAGAAGGCCAAGCCCGAGGCCGAGGGCCAGGCTGCGGAGGCCACGGGCGTCGACAAGGCCGCCGCCGAGGCAACGGAGGAGAAGCCCAAGCCCAAGCGCCGGCGCGTCGCGGCCGAGGACAAGAACCCGGAGGGCACGGCCCCCGAGGGCACGAAGAAGAAGGCCGCGGCCGCCGCGGCCGAGAAGGACGTGCAGGAGGCCGCCAAGGCGCAGCCGCGCAAGCGCGACCGCCGGCGCCGCCCGGAGCCGGGCGTGCTCGTGCGCGCCCAGGCCAAGTACGTGCGCACCTCCGCCCGCAAGGCGCGGCTGGTGTGCGACCACATCCGCGGCAAGGACGTCGCCGAGGCGCGGGCGATTCTCGCCTTCACCCCGCGCGCGGCCGCCAAGCCGTGGCTCAAGCTGCTGGAGTCCGCGATCGCCAACGCGGAGCACAACCACGAACTGGTCGGAGAGGACCTGCGGATCGCCGCGGTCCATGCCGACGAGGGGCCGACGCTCAAGCGCTACCGCCCGCGGGCCATGGGCCGCGCGACGCGGATCCGCAAGCGCACCTCTCACTTGACCATCACGCTCACCCCGAAGGAGTCCTGAACGCATGGGTCAGAAGGTTCATCCCGAGGCCATGCGCGTGGGCTACATCCACGACTGGAAGTCGAACTGGTTCTCCGAGAAGAACTTCTCCGACTTCCTGATCGAGGACGTGCGGATCCGGGACCACATCACGAACAAGCTCGCGCACGCCGGCCTGTCGGACATCACGATCCGCAAGGACGCCGCCGAGGTGGAGGTCAACATCCACACCGCGCGCCCGGGCATCGTGATCGGCAAGTCCGGGTCGGAGGTCGACGCCCTGCGGCGCGACCTGCACAGGCTCACGGGCAAGTCGATCAAGGTCAACATCCTCGAGATCAAGCGCCCCGAGCTCGACGCGAAGCTCGTCGCGCAGTCGATCGCCGAGCAGCTTCAGAACCGCGTCGCCTTCCGGCGCGCGATGAAGCGCGCGCTCACGAGCGCCATGCGCTCCGGCGCCAAGGGCTGCAAGATCCAGGTCGGCGGCCGCCTGGGCGGCGCTGAGATGGCCCGCTCCGAGTCCTACTCCGACGGTCGCGTGCCGCTGCACACGCTGCGGGCGGACATCGACTACGGCTACTACGAGGCCCGCACGACGTTCGGCCGCATCGGCGTCAAGTGCTGGATCAACAAGGGCGAGATCATGCCCGCCGGCTACACCGGCCAGGACCTCACGTCGCTCGACGAGCCGCCCGGGCGCGGCGACGACCAGGGCGACGACCGGCGGCGTGGGCGCGGCGGCCGTGACGGCCGCGGGCGCGGCGACGGCCGTGGCGGCGGTGGCCGCGGCGGCGGCCCTGGCTTCGGCGGCGGCGGTGGCGGCGGCGGCCGTGGCGGCGGCGGCGGCGGCCGTGGCGGCGGCGGCGGTGGCCGTGGCGGCGGCGGTGGCCGTGGCGGCGGAGGCCGCGGCGGTCCGCGTCCCGACCTGAGCGGAGGGATCAGCCGCTGATGCTGTCCCCGAAGCGAGTCAAGTTCCGCAAGCAGCACCGCGGCCGGCGGGCCGGGCTCTCGCGCGGCCAGCAGACCGTCGAGTTCGGCGAGTACGGGCTCAAGGCGCTCGAGAACGGCTGGCTCACCAACCGCCAGATCGAGGCTGCTCGTATCGCGATGACGCGCAAGATCAAGCGCGGCGGCAAGGTGTGGATCAACGTCTTCCCGGACAAGCCCTACACCAAGAAGCCCGCCGAGACCCGCATGGGCTCCGGCAAGGGCAACCCGGAGGGCTGGGTCGCCGTCGTCAAGCCGGGCCGCGTGATGTTCGAGCTCTCCGGCGTGCCGGAGCCGCTCGCGCGCGAGGCGATGCGCCTGGCCGGCCACAAGCTGCCCGTGAAGACCAAGTTCGTGATGCGCGAGGACGGTCAGTGATGAAGGCCTCCGACATGCGCGACATCACCGACGCCAAGCTGCGCGAGCACATCGCGACCGCGCGCCGCGACGTGTTCGGCCTGCGCATGCAGCACGCCACCGGCGAGCTGGACAACACCGCGCGGCTGCGCGGCGCCAAGCGCGAGCTCGCGCGGGCGCTCACGATCGCCCGCCAGCGCGGCGTCGACCCCAACGTGCCGACGAAGACGACGACTGAGGCCGACGATGGCTAAGAAGAACGAAGAGACTCCGGAAAACATCCAGGAAGAAGTGGAGGCCGCGGCGACGCCCGAAGAGGCGACGCCCGAGGCCGAGGCTCCTGCTGCTGAGGAGACGCCGGCCGCCGAGGCCGAGGCTCCTGCTGCCGAGGAGGCACCGGCCGAGGAGGCCGCGCCCGCCGAGGAGGCCGCGCCCGCCGAGGAGCAGCCCGCGGCGAAGCCGAAGGCTGCGCCCAAGAGCGGGCCGACGCGCCGCGAGCGCCTCGAGGCCAAGCGCTCCGAGCGGCGCGCCGCTGCCGGGCGCCGCAAGTCGCAGACTCCCGAGGAGCGCGTCGCCGAGCGCGCCGAGCGCCGGGCCGCAGTGGCCAAGCAGCGCCGCGCCTATCGCTCCAAGCTCAAGACCAAGAAGGCCGAGCGCCGGGCGGCCGAGCCGCCGCGCGAGCCCGACCACGGGCCCGAGCACGGCCCGGGCCGCGCGAAGGTCCGCCAGGGCGTCGTCGTCTCCGACAAGGGCGACAAGACCATCACGGTCGCGATCGACATGGTCCGGCGCCACAAGCGCTACCACAAGATCATGCGCTCGACGGTCAAGCTCTACGCCCACGACGAGCGCAACGACGCCCACGAGGGCGACACCGTGCGCGTCCAGGAGTGCCGCCCGATGTCCCGTTCCAAGCGCTGGCGCCTGGTCGACGTGGTGGAGCGGGCGCGATGATCCAGAACGAGACCCGGCTCAAGGTCGCCGACAACACGGGGGCGCGGGAGATCCTGTGCATCCGCGTGCAGGGCGGCTCGCGCCGCCGCTACGCGGGCGTGGGGGACATCATCACCGCCACCGTGAAGCAGGCGACCCCGCAGGGGACCGTCAAGAAGGGCGAGGTCGTCAAGGCCGTCGTCGTACGCACGAAGAAGGAGTTCGGGCGCGACGACGGCACGTACATCTCCTTCGACGAGAACGCCGCCGTGATCATCGACGCCCAGAACGCGCCGCGCGGCACCCGCATCTTCGGGCCCGTGGCCCGCGAGCTGCGCGACGGCGGCTTCATGCGCATCGTCTCGCTCGCCCCGGAGGTGCTCTGACCATGCGCATCCGCACCGACGACGAGGTCGTCGTGATCTCGGGCAAGGACAAGGGCAAGACCGGCAAGGTCATCCGCACGGACCCCAAGAAGGACCGGATCTTCGTGGAGGGGCTGAACATGGTCAAGCGCCACCAGCGCCCGATGCCCGGCCGCCCCAACGCCCCCGTGGGCGTGATCGAGAAGGAGGGTCCGATCCACGTGTCCAACGTGGCGATCGTCGACCCGAAGGACCACAAGCCGACGCGCGTCGGCATCCGCCGCGACGCCGAGACCGGTCGCCGCATGCGGATCGCGAAGCGCTCGGGCTCGGAGCTCGACTGACATGGCACGCATCAAGGACCGCTACAACGACGAGATCCGCCCCGCGCTGGTGCGCAAGTTCGGCTACTCGTCGGTCATGCAGGCGCCGAAGCTGACCAAGGTCACGCTCAACATGGGCGTCGGCGACGCCAAGCAGGACTCGAAGATGCTCGAGGCCGCGCAGGAGCAGCTGGCGACGATCGCCGGCCAGCGCCCGAGCGTGCGCCGCGCGCGCAAGTCCGTCGCCGCCTTCAAGCTGCGCGAGGGCATGCCGGTGGGCCTGTCGGTCACGCTGCGCGACGAGCGGGCGTACGAGTTCCTCGACCGCCTCGTGTCGATCGCGCTGCCCCGGCTGCGCGACTTCCGCGGCCTCAACCCGCGCTCGTTCGACGGCCGCGGCAACTACTCGCTCGGCATCCGCGAGCAGGTCATCTTCCCGGAGATCGACTACGACGCGATCGACCAGGTGCGCGGGCTCGACGTGACCATCACCACCACCGCCAAGACCGATCCCGAGGCGTTCGCGCTGCTCGACGCGCTGGGCATGCCGTTCGCCCGCGACGGCCGTCCGGGCGCCTACGAGACCCTCGCCGAGGAGCCGGCGGCGGCGTAACAAGGACTTAGAGACCATGGCCAAGAAGTCGAAGATCGTGCGCCAGGCGCGCACTCCCAAATACAAGACCCGAGCGCACTCGCGGTGCCGCCGCTGTGGCCGCCCGCGCGCCGTGTACCGCAAGTTCGGCCTGTGCCGGATCTGCCTGCGCGAGCTCGCGCACAACGGCTACATCCCCGGCATGACGAAGTCGAGCTGGTAGCGCCATGTCGATGACCGATCCGATCGCCGACTTCCTCACGCGCATCCGCAACGGGATCATGGCCGCCCACGAGGAGGTCGAGATCCCCGCCAGCCGCCTCAAGCGCGAGATGGCGCGGATCCTGCTCGAGCAGGGCTACATCGCCGGTTACGACGAGCAGCCGGGCATGCCCGGCGCTGCGGCCGACAAGCTGCTCGTGCGCCTCAAGTACACTGACGACCGCACGTCCGTCATCTCCGGCCTGCGCCGGGTGTCCCGGCCGGGTCAGCGGACGTACGTCGACGCCAAGCACATCCCGAAGGTCCTGGGAGGCATGGGCACCACGATCGTGTCCACCTCCAGGGGCGTGATGACCGGGCACGACGCGCGCCGCGAAGGTGTCGGCGGCGAGGTCGTAGCCGAGGTCTGGTAGGTCCTGAGAGCAATGTCCCGCATCGGCAAGAAGCCCATCCCCGTCCCCACCGGCGTGACCGTCACGGTCGAGCCGGAGGTCGTCCGCGTGGCCGGTCCGCGCGGCGATCTCGCCGAGCGCAAGAACCGGGCGATCGAGATCCGCCAGGAGGGCGACGAGCTGCTCGTCACCCGGCCGACGGACCGCGCCGAGCATCGCGCGCTCCACGGGCTGACGCGGTCGCTGGTGGCGAACATGGTCGAGGGCGTGACGAGCGGCTTCACGAAGACGCTGGAGATCCAGGGCGTCGGCTACCGCGCGCAGCTCAAGGGACGCGACCTCGAGCTGGCGCTCGGCTACTCGCACCCCGTGCCGATCAAGGCGCCGGAGGGCATCGAGTTCGAGGTGCCCCAGCCCACGCGCGTGATCGTCAAGGGCAACAGCAAGCAGCAGGTCGGCGAGATCGCCGCCATCATCCGCAAGCAGCGCAAGCCGGAGCCGTACAAGGGCAAGGGCATCCGCTACGAGGGCGAGTACGTCGCGCGGAAGGTGGGCAAGCGAGCGTGACCGTCCTCACCGCTCCCGCCCGGCGCCTCAAGCGCCGCCGCCGCGTCCGCGCCAAGGTGCACGGCACTGCCGAGCGGCCCCGCATCTCCGTCTTCCGCTCCAACCGGGGCATCTTCGTCCAGCTCGTCGACGACGTGGCCGGCCACACGCTGGCCGCCGTCAACTGGACCGAGGGCGACCTGCGCTCGCTCAAGCCGATGGACCAGGCTCGCCGTGCCGGCGAGCTGCTCGCCGAGCGTGCCAAGGCCGCCGGCGTGGAGACCGCGGTGTTCGACCGCGGCGGATACCGCTACCACGGCCGCGTGAAGGCGCTCGCCGAAGGCGCTCGTGAGAGCGGACTGAACTTCTAGACTCGAAGGACCTCATGGCAGCCCCCGATCGATCCGTATCCTCCACCGGCCTCGACCTGCAAGAGCGCGTCGTGGAGATCAACCGCGTCGCAAAGGTCGTCAAGGGCGGCCGGCGCTTCTCGTTCACCGCCCTCGTCGTCGTGGGCGACGAGAACGGCATCGTGGGCGTCGGCTACGGCAAGGCCAACGAGGTCCCGCTGGCGATCCAGAAGGGCGTCGAGCGCGCGAAGAAGAACCTCTTCCGCGTGCCCCGCCACGGGTCGACCATCACGCACCAGACGACCGGCGTGTTCGGCTCCGGCCGCGTGTTCCTCAAGCCCGCCTCGCCCGGTACCGGTGTCATCGCCGGCGGCGGCGTGCGCGCGGTGCTCGAGCTGGCCGGGATCCACGACATCCTCTCCAAGTCGCTCGGGACCCAGAACCCGATCAACCTCGTGAAGGCGACGATCACCGGCCTCCAGGGCCTGCGCCGCCCCGAGGAGGTCGCCCAGCTGCGCGGCCTGTCGGTCGACAGCGTGCTCGGCCTCGGCGGCGAGAAGACCGGTGAGACGATCCCGGCCGCGGAAGAGGCGCCCGCGTGAGCGTCGTCATCAAGCAGGTCAAGTCCGCGAACGGCGCCAACGGGCGCCAGCTCGACACGCTGCGCTCGCTCGGCCTGCGCGGCATCGGCAAGACCGTCGAGCGCGAGGACACGCCGCAGCTCCGCGGCATGGTGCACGCCGTGCGTCATCTCGTGATCGTCGAGGAGAAGTAATGGCGGACGAAGAGTTCATCGGCCTGCACACGCTCAAGCCGGCTCCCGGCTCGCGCCGCCCGCGCAAGCGCGTCGGCCGCGGCGAGGGCTCGGGCACGGGCAAGACCGCCGGGCGCGGCCAGAAGGGCTACGGCTCCCGCTCAGGCGCCAAGGACCGGCCCAACTTCGAGGGCGGCCAGAACCCGATCCACATGCGCATGCGCAAGCTGCGCGGGCCGAACAAGAAGATGTCGATGCCGTTCGAGCCGTTCCGGACGCACACGCAGCCGGTCAACCTCGACGACCTCGAGGCGCGGTTCGACGACGGCGCGTCCGTCGACCTCGCGGCACTGAAGGCCGCCGGGCTCGGCACCCGCAAGGACATCCCGGTCAAGATCCTCGGGCGCGGCGAGCTCAACAAGAAGCTCACCGTGCACGCCCACAAGTTCTCGAAGACCGCGCGCGAGCGCATCGAGGCCGCGGGCGGGACCTGCCAGGTCATCGACGGCTAGCCAAGCCCGCGGGATGATCTCCACCATCCTCAACGCCTTCCGGGTCGCCGACATCCGGAAGAAGCTGCTGTTCACCGCGGTCATGCTCGGCCTCTACCGGCTGGGCGCCTACATCCCGGTGCCGGGCGTGAACGTCGAGGCCATCAAGCAGATCTCGGAGAACTACGCCGGCTCGAACATCCTCGGCTTCCTCAACCTCTTCACGGGCGGCGGCCTGTCCCGGATCGCGATCTTCGCGCTCGGGATCATGCCCTACATCACCGCCTCGATCATCCTGCAGCTGCTCACGGTGGTCTCGCCGTCGCTCGAGAAGCTGCAGAAGGAGGGCGAGGTCGGCCAGCAGAGGATCACCCAGTACACGCGTTACCTGACCGTCGGCCTGGCGGCCGCGCAGGCCATCGGCTACGTCTTCCTCTTCCGCTCGCAGGGCAACAACGCGGGCGCCCCGGTGATCGACAACTTCACGCCCGGCGGCGTGATCCTGCTCGTCGTCTGCCTCACGGCCGGCTGCGTGCTGCTGATGTGGATGGGCGAGCTGATCACCCAGCGCGGCATCGGCAACGGCATCTCGCTGATGATCTTCGCCTCGATCGCCTCCGGCCTGCCGAACGGCATCCAGGCGTGGTGGACGAACCCCGACCAGGTCTTCAAGGTCATGATGCCGTTCGTGGCGCTCGGCGTGATCGCCGCGATCGTGTTCGTGCAGGAGGGCCAGCGCCGGATCCCGATCCAGTACGCCAAGCGCGTCATCGGCCGCCGAATGAGCTCTGGCGGCCAGACCTACCTGCCGCTGCGCGTCAACATGGCCGGCGTCATCCCGGTGATCTTCGCGGCCTCGATCATGGCCTTCCCGCCCACGCTGGGCGAGCTCGCGCCCGGCCTCCAGGGGCTCGCGAACTTCTTCAACCCGAACGGGTGGGCCTACATCGTCGGGGAGACCGTCTTCATCATCCTGTTCACGTACTTCTACACCGCGGTGACCTTCAACCCGGTCGACCAGGCGGACAACCTGAAGAAGTACGGCGGGTTCATCCCCGGGGTGAGGCCAGGCAGGCCGACGGCCGAGTTCCTCGACCGGATCCTGGCCCGGCTGACGTTCCCGGGGGCGCTCTACCTTGCCGCCGTGGCGGCGCTGCCGACCATCCTCATCAACCAGACGTCGGCCAACTTCTTCTTCGGCGGCACCTCGATCCTGATCGTGATCGGCGTGGCGCTGGACACGATGAAGCAGCTCGAGGCGCAGCTGATGATGCGCAACTACGAGGGCTTCCTAAAGTAACGTCGCACGAAGGTCGCCGAGTTCGTGTTTCCGGTGACCGGAGGGCGAAACCCCCATTCATGACACTCAACCTCATTCTGCTGGGCCCCCCCGGGGCCGGAAAAGGCACCCAGGCGGCCCGCCTGCGTGAGGACTTCAGCCTGCCCTACATCGCGACCGGCGACCTGCTGCGCGAGCACCGGGAGAACGGCACCGAGCTGGGGCAGGAGGCCGCCTCGTACATGAGCGCCGGCAAGCTCGTGCCCGACGATCTCGTGATCGCGATGATCCTCGCGAAGGTCGAGGACGAGTGCGACGACGGCTTCCTGCTCGACGGCTTCCCGCGCACCGTCCCCCAGGCCGACGCGCTCGCCGAGGAGCTCGAGCGCCTCGGCCGCCGGCTGACCGCCGCCCTCTACGTGCAGGCCTCCGACGACGTCGTGATCACCCGTCTGTCGGGCCGCCGCCAGTGCCGGTCCGGCCACCTCTACCACGAGGAGTTCGACCCGCCCAAGCACGAGGGCGTCTGCGACCAGTGCGGCAAGCCGCTGTTCCGCCGCGACGACGACGATCCCGACAAGGTCCGGACCCGGCTGGACACGTACCACGAGCAGACCGAGCAGCTCATCGACTACTACGATGCGAAGGGCCTCCTGCGCCGCTTCGACGGCACGCGGAGCCCGACGGAGGTCCACGACCACATCCGGGCCACGCTCGCCACGCTGCGGCTCGAAGAACGACTCTGACCGCGGATGATCATCAAGAAGACCCCAGCGGAGATCGACAAGATGGCCCGCGCTGGGGACATCCTCGTTCGCACGATGGACCTGGTGGCGGGCAAGATCCGCCCGGGCGTCACGACGGCGGACCTCGATGCCGCGGCCGAGAAGTACATCCGCTCGCAGGGCGCGACGCCCGCCTTCAAGGGCTACCGCGGCTTCCCGGGCTCCATCTGCGCGTCGCCGAACGACATGGTCGTGCACGGCATCCCGGGCCGCTTCCGGCTCTCGCGCGGTGACACGCTGAGCGTGGACATCGGGGTCATCTACGACGGCTGGGTCGCCGACGCCGCCCGCACGTTCCCGGTCGGCGAGGTCTCGCCGGTCGCCGCCAAGCTGCTGGAGGTGACCGAGGAGTCGCTCTTCAAGGCGGTCGAGCAGTGCCGCCCCGGCCGCCACCTCGAGGACGTCGGGCACGCCGTCCAGGAGCACGTCGAGGCCGCCGGCTTCTCGATCGTCCGCTCGCTGGTCGGCCACGGGATCGGCCGCAGCATGCACGAGGAGCCGCAGGTGGCCAACTACGGTCGCCCCGGCAAGGGCGTCATGCTCGAGGAGGGGATGGTCTTCGCCGTCGAGCCGATGACCACCGCCGGGCGCCACATGGTCCGCATGGGCGACGACGGCTGGGCGATCTACTCCCAGGACGGCTCGACCACGGCCCACTTCGAGTTCACGATCGCCGTGACCGCCGACGGGCCGCGCATCCTCACGCCCTGGCACGAGTCCAAGGCCCGCATCGCCGCGGCCTAGCGCGGTTTCGTCGGCGAACGGCAACTGGGCGAACGGCAACGGCGAACGGCAACGGCGAACGGCAACGGCGAACGGCAACTGCGCTGGGTAGGGAGGTGAGGGAGCCGTCGGCGTGGTCGGCCTCGTTCGTCGCGGTCAAGGCGGGGTTTCGTGTACTTCGGTGGTTGGAGATATCTCCAAATCCACCTTTGTGCTCCAGACGCGCACAAAGGTGGATTTCGATGACCGTGCGCCGCGCCCGAAATCCACCTTTCCCCGCCTTGACGGACGAGCGCGCGGCCGGCTCCCAGCCTCCCTACCCAGCCGCCGTTGACGTCCGCCGGCGCCACCACCACCCACCGAGCAGAACCAGAACGAGCACCGGCGCCCCCACGGAAACGAAGGTCTCACGCCCGTCGCACTCGCCACGTGCGTCGCAGCGGCCCATCGTGCACGGGCGGGCGCGGCGGGCCCAGCCGTCCGGATCGCTCCACCGCCGCTGTGATTGAAATGCAGGCCCGCGCGGCGAGTCCATCTCGCCGGGCACCCAGCCGGCCCGGGCGCCGCCCCACCGGCCGGGCCAGCGAGCCCATGGGCCGAGCGGGCGCACCGCCGGCACGACGACGGCGCCCCGTCCGTCGGCCTCGTCGTTGGGATCGGGCCACATCCGATCGCGCACGCCGGCCCGGAAGTACGCCGCGTGCGAGCCGTTGGCGAGGTAGATCACCGGCCGGCCGCCGCGCGTCTCGACCTCGCCCGGCCGGTGCGCAGGATCCCGCGGTCGTGGTCGTTGCGGGCGAAGGCGAGCCACCACTGCCGCCAGCGGCCGGCGCTACGCTCATAGACGACCGGCGGACGGGCGAACGTGCCCGGCCGGGCGCCCACCGAGCCGAGCGGTGAGGCCTCGCGGGAGTCGTGCACCACCGCCGGCCCGAGCAGCGCGAGCATGGCGAGAACGGCGGTCATATGGGGGGCGCAGTCGACGGAATGGGCTTGCTATCCTGCTCGGTCGCGTTCGAGTCCGCGAGGGCTCCGTGCGCGACGAGTTTCTTCGTCCGGGGGACTGGTAGCGGCAGCCGCTCCGGCAGCCAGAGCCACCCCGTCTGGATCATCAGCCGAAAGGGATCATGAAGGTACGACCGTCGGTGAAGCCGATGTGCGAGAAGTGCAAGATCATCCGCCGCCACGGCCGGGTCCTCGTGATCTGCCAGAACCCTCGTCACAAGCAGCGTCAGGGGTAGCTCACGAATGGCTCGCATCGCCGGGGTCAACATCCCGCTCAACAAGCGCGTAGAGATCGGCCTGACGTACATCTACGGGGTCGGGCGGCCCACCTCCAACGAGGTGCTGGCCAAGCTCGGCATCGATCCGAACCGCTACGTGCGCGACCTCACGGACGGTGAGGTCGCCCAGCTGCGCGACGTGATCGACAACGAGCTGACGGTCGAGGGCGACCTCCGGCGCGAGCGCTCGCAGAACATCAAGCGCCTGATGGAGATCGGCTGCTACCGCGGGCTCCGCCACCGCCGCAACCTCCCCGTGCGCGGGCAGAACACCAAGACCAACGCGCGCACCCGCAAGGGCCCCAAGCGCATGCAGGTAGCCGGCAAGAAGAAGGCGACGAAGAAGTGAGTCCCGCTCCCCGCCGACCCCAGCGCGGCCGCCGCAAGGTCAAGAAGAACATCCCCATCGGCCAGGCGCACATCAAGACCAGCTTCAACAACACGATCGTCGCCCTCACGGACCGTGAGGGCAACGTGATCGCCTGGGAGTCCGCCGGCGGCGCCGGCTTCAAGGGCTCCCGCAAGTCCACTCCCTTCGCCGCCCAGGTGACGGCGGACGCCGCCGCCCGCAAGGGCATCGAGCAGGGCATGCAGAAGGTCGAGGTCTTCGTCAAGGGCCCGGGCTCGGGCCGCGAGACCGCGATCCGCTCGCTCCAGGCCGCCGGCCTCGAGGTCACCGGCGTGAGGGACGTCACCCCCCAGGCACACAACGGCTGCCGCCCCCGGAAGCGGCGAAGGGTCTGATACACGGAATGGCTCGCGATACCTC
The DNA here is from genome assembly GCA_963730535.1 of uncultured Solirubrobacteraceae bacterium. Taxonomy (GTDB): domain Bacteria; phylum Actinomycetota; class Thermoleophilia; order Solirubrobacterales; family Solirubrobacteraceae; genus DASSUW01. Next base: position 899,050 of record CAVSRU010000012.1, on the reverse strand, counting down.
CCCCCAGTGCAAGCAGTGCCGCCGCGAAGGGCAGAAGCTCTTCCTCAAGGGCGAGCGCTGCCTGACCGACAAGTGCGGCGTCGAGCGCCGCTCGTACCCGCCCGGCGAGCACGGCCGCGGCCGCCAGAAGCAGTCCGAGTACCGCGTCCAGCTGCGCGAGAAGCAGAAGGCGCGGCGCTATTACGGTGTGCTCGAGAAGCAGTTCCGCACCTACTACGCGAAGGCGTCGCGGCAGCCCGGGATCACCGGCGAGAACCTGCTGCGGATGCTCGAGTGCCGGTTCGACAACGTGCTGGTGCGGCTGGGCTTCGCGGCCTCCCGGCGCCAGGCCCGTCAGCTGATCCGGCACGGCCACTGGGCGATCAACGGCCGCCGCGTCGACATCCCGAGCTACCAGGTGAAGGCGGACGACGTGATCACCTTCAAGCCCGGGTCGGACGCGGAGACGGTGATCCGCGACGCCACCGAGTTGGTCGCGCAGGTGCCGGCATGGCTGCAGGCGGACCACGACCAGCTGACGGCGAAGGTGCTGCGCAAGCCCGAGCGCGCGGAGATCGCCGCGCCGGTGCAGGAGCAGCTCATCGTCGAGCTGTACTCGAAGTAAGGCTCCGGCGTCCCTCCCCAGGCGCCAGCCGACCCGCTCCCCCGAGAACCTGAGACGACGTTAGGACCCTGATGCTCGACTTCCAGATCCCCCGAATCACCGCCGAGTCCGTCGAGGACAATCGCGGCCAGTTCGTGGTCGAGCCGCTCGACCGCGGCTTTGGCTACACGTTCGGCAACTCGCTGCGCCGGGTGCTGCTCGCCTCGCTCGCGGGCGCGGCCGTCACCTCGGTGCGCATCGAGGGCGTCGCGCACGAGTTCTCGACCGTCAAGGGCGTGACGGAGGACGTGACCGACATCGTCCTCAACCTCAAGGGCATCGTGTGCCGGATGCACTCCGACGCCACCGAGGTCGAGGCCCCGCTGGTGGTGACCGGGCCCGGTGAGATCACCGCGCGCGACATCGACCTGCCGTCGGGCGTCGAGATCCTCAACCCCGACGCGCACATCGCCACGCTCGAGAAGAAGACCAAGCTCGAGATGTACCTGACGATCGGCCGTGGCCGCGGCTACCGCCCGGCCGAGGACAACAAGTCGCCCGACCAGCCGATCGGCGTCATCCCCATCGACTCGATCTTCTCGCCGGTGCGCCGCGTCGCGTACTCGGTCGAGCAGGCGCGCGTCGGCCAGCGGACGGACTTCGACAAGCTGACGATCGACATCGAGACCGACGGCTCGATCGACCCGCAGGCCGCGCTCCGCGAGGCCGCCGAGATCCTCATCTCCTCGCTCTCGATCTTCACCGACGAGGAGCGGATCGAGGAGCTGCGGGCCGGCCCGGGCGGGATGACGGCGCTCGACAACGGCGGCGGCGTCGGCTCCGGTGCGCTGGCTCCCGGCGGGCGCGCCGGCGGCTCCCCGATGGACGACATCCTGATCGAGGAGCTCGAGCTCGGCGTGCGGTCCTACAACTGCCTCAAGCGCGCCGGCATCCAGACGGTGGGCGACCTCGTCTCGAAGTCCGAGGGCGAGCTGGCCGCGATCCCCAACTTCGGCAAGAAGTCGATCGACGAGGTCATCGAGACGCTGTCCCAGCGCGGGCTGAATCTCCGCAACGACTGACGCCATGCGCCACCAGAAGACCCGGCACAAGCTCTCGCGCGACGCCGCCCACCGGAAGTCGCTGCTCGCGAACCTCTGCATCGAGGTCATCGACCACGAGCGGATCCGGACGACCGAGGCGAAGGCCAAGGCCGTCAAGCCGGAGCTCGAGAAGCTGATCACGCTTGCCCGGCGGGGTGACCTGCACGCCCGCCGGCAGGCGATCTCGATCCTCCAGCACCCGGATAAGGGCGTCATCTACAAGCTGTTCGAGGAGATCGCGCCCCGCTACACGGAGCGCCCCGGGGGCTACACCCGGATCCTCAAGCTCGGTCCGCGTTCGAGTGACGCGACCGAGATGGTCTACCTCGAGCTCGTCTAGGTATCCAAGGCGCTCGCGCGAGCTTGCGAGTGCGAGAAAGCCGCACCACCAAATTAGTCCTCCAGTACGACGGCGGCCCCTTCGCGGGCTGGGCCGTCCAGCCGGGGAAGCGGACGGTCGCCGGTGAGCTGGAGCGGGCGCTGAGGGTGGTGCTGCGCGAGGACGTCGAGCTCGTCGTCGCTGGACGCACCGACCGCGGCGTCCACGCGCTGGGCCAGGTGGTGTCCTACGACGGCCCGCTCCCGCGCGTGCGCTCGGTCAACGCGGTGCTGCCCGACGAGGTCGCGGTGCTGTCCGCTGAGGAGATGCCGGACGGCTTCAGCGCACGCCACGACGCCAGGAGCCGCTCGTACCTCTACCGCGTGCTCGCGCGTCGCACGCCGTCCCCCTTCGAGCGCGGCCGTGCGCTGTGGTGGCCGCAGGCCGTCGACCTCGACGCGCTCCAGGCGTGCGCGGCAGCGCTGCCCGGCACGCACGACTTCACGGCCTTCACGCCGGCCGAGACCTATCACCGGCGCTTCGAGCGCGAGGTCATGTCCGCCGCCTGGACGCGCGAGGGCGACGTGCTGGCGTTCCACATCGAGGCCGACAGCTTCATGCGGGCGATGAACCGCGTGCTCGTGGGGACGATGCTGGAGGTGGCGGGCGGGCACCGCGGCGTCGACGAGTTCGTCCGCCTGCTCGAGGGCCGCCCGCGCTCGGAGGCCGGCGTCACCGCGCCGCCCCACGGCCTGTACCTGGCGGCCGTGCGGTATTGACCGCACCGGCGTGAGCCGGGTAGCGTCGGCGTATGGATCGGCGGGCGATGCTGGCGCGGGCAGCGGACATCCTCGCCGCCTGGAACCGCGGCGACCCGGAGGGAATCGGCGCCAGCGTCGTCGAGGACGTGATGTGGCGCGACGTGGCGCTCGGCAAGCCGCTCCAGGGCCGCGAAGCCCTCGTGACGGCGGCGCGGAAGTACATGAGCGCGTTCCCCGACCTGCGCATCCGCGAGACGTCGTCGACCCTCGCCGGCCCGCGGCTCGCGCAGGAGCTGACGGTCGTCGGCACCCATCGGGGCAAGCTGCTCGGCGTCGAGCCCACCGGGCGCTGGACGGAGACCTACGTGGCGGTCATCACCACCTTCGGCGACGACGCGATGGTGATCGAGGGCGCGCTCTACTGGAGCCCGCTGGCGATGTTCCAGCAGCTCGGCATCCTCGCCGGCCTCACCCCGGCCCACGCGTAGCCGCGCGGCGAGATCAGCGTCCCGGCGACGCGGCGGGAACGCGGGTGATCGACGGTCGCCGCAGTCCGACGGCGGCCGCCACCACGAGTGCTGCCGCCGCGGCGACGAGGGCCCACCGGCGCAGGTCGGCGAGGAACGCGTCCCAGATCGCGGTGACGACGGCGTCCCCGAAGGCGCTCGTGAACTGCCCCACGAGCACTTCGTGGCCGACTATGACCCCGGCGGCGATTGCGCCGCCGGCGGCCGCGACGGCCAATGCGGCTCCCGCGAGCGCACGGCGGCGATCGCGGGCGCGGGCGACGCCGGTCACGAGGAACGCGAGCGCGAGGACCCCGAGCCCGGCGGAGAGCGGGACGGCCAGCGCGCGGGCCGGCGGGGCCAGCGCACGCAGCGCGCCCTCGAAGCCCCAATGGCGCACCGCCAGCAGCTCCGGGTCCGCGAACCGCGGCGCGCGCCCGCCGGGTAATACCCCCCGCTGCGTCACTTCGGCTCGCAGCGCGGCACCCGAGCCGGGCACGATCAGCTGGGCCGGCGTGTGGGCGTCGCTGAAGATCGCGCGGTGCATGCGCGTGGCGGCCGCGCGGAAGGCGGGCGCGAAGTCGTCGGCCCGCACGACGGCGATGGCGGCGGTGTCCTCGATCCTGGTCTGCCACGACTCCAGCTCGGGGTGCTCGGACACCGTCCGGTCGGCAAGGCGCCGGGCGGCTTCGCTCTGGACCTCGCCCGAGTCGAGCACGCTCACAGCGCGGTCCGCGAACGCCTCCTCGTCGAGAATGGCGTAGCGGGCGTAGGCGCCGACGGCCGCTGCGAGGAGGCAGGCGGCGCCGAGGACCAGCATGACGATCGTGCCTCGACGGGCCATCAGAGGCACCCTACGGCGCCGCGCCGCGGCCCCCACTGGCCAGAAGTCCGGGCCTCTATCCTCACTGCGCGTCGATGCTCCGCGTGCTCCTCACCAACGACGACGGCATCCACGCCGAAGGGATCCAGGCGCTGCGGCGCGCGCTCGCCGCGCTCGACGACATCGCGCTGGCGGTCATCGCGCCCGACGAGAACATGTCCGCCACGGCGCGGTCGATCACGACACGGCGGCCGCTGTGGGTGACCGAGGTCCCGTTCGGCGACGGCACGCACGGCTTCTCGTGCGACGGCACGCCGGTCGACTGCGTGCGGCTCGCCTCGCTCGGCCTCGTCGACGACTTCGAGCCCGACCTCGTAGTGGCCGGCATCAACCACGGCTCCAACCTGGGCGACGACATCACGTACTCGGGGACGGTCGCCGCTGCGCTCGAGGGGATCGTGCTCGGGGTGCCGGGCATCGCGGTCTCCCAGCAGTCGCAGGCGCGCGAGATGGACTTCCGGCTCGGCCGGGCGTTCGACTTCGAGACGGCCGCCGCCTTCACCGCCCGTGTCGTTGACCGGCTCGACGACGTCCCGCTCCCCGAAGGCACGTTGCTCAACATCAACGTGCCTGCCGGCGAGGCCGACGCAGTTGAGGTCGCCCGGCTGGGGAAGCGCATCTACCGGGACGCGCTCGAGCAGGTGGACAGCGACGAGGAGGGCCGCCGGCGCTACCGCATCTACGGCGACTCGCCGGTCCACGACGACGAGGCGGGCACCGACCTCGCGGCAGTGGCTGCCGGCCGCATCGCCGTCACCCCGCTGCACTTCGACCTCACGGCCGAGCACGGGCTCGACGAGCTGCGCGCCTATGACCTCGCGCGGCTCCTGGCGCCGGCCGCGGAGGAGGTCACGGAGTGAGCGCGGAGCGCGCGGCGGAGCTGCGCCGCGAGCTGGCCGAGCACAACCACCGCTACTACGTCCTCGACGACCCGGTCATCGGGGACGACGCGTACGACGCGCTGCTCGACGAGCTGCGGCGGATCGAGGCCGAGCACCCGGAGCTGCTCACGCCCGACTCGCCGACCCAGCGCGTCGGCGCCGAGCCGGTCTCCAAGCTCGAGAAGGTGCGCCACCCGGCGCCGATGCTCTCACTCGCCAACGCGCGCTCGGAGGAGGAGCTGCGGGCGTGGGTGGCCCGCATGCGCTCCCACCTGGCCCGCGAGGGGATCGAGGACCCGAGCTTCCGCTTCGTGGCCGAGCCCAAGATCGACGGGCTCGCGATCTCGCTGATCTACCGGAACGGGAGCCTCGAGCGCGGCGCCACCCGCGGCAACGGCGAGGTCGGCGAGGACGTCACGCACAACCTGCGCACGATGCCGACGATCCCGCTCAGCATCGAGGACGCCCCGCCGCTGCTCGAGGTGCGCGGCGAGGTCTACATGTCGCTGCCGGACTTCCAGGCCCTCAACGAGCGGCGCGCCGAGGCCGGGCTCTCGACGTTCATGAACCCTCGCAACTCGGCGGCCGGGACGATCCGCCAGCTCGACCCGCAGCTCGCCGCCGAGCGCCCGCTCTCGATGTGGTGCTACGCGATCGGCGTCACCGAGGGCCTGCGGCTCGGCTCGCACTGGGAGGCGCTCGAGTGGCTGCGCGAGCACGGCTTCCGCGTCAACGGCGACGTGCAGGTGCTCGACAGCGAGGACGAGGTCGTGGCCCAGTGCCTGAGCTGGCAGGAGCGCCGCGGCGCGCTCGACTTCGAGATCGACGGTGTGGTCGTGAAGGTCGACGACGTGGAGCTGCAGCGGCGCCTCGGCGTCGTGGGGCGCGACCCGCGCTGGGCGATCGCCTGGAAGTTCCCGCCGACCACGGCGGTCACGACGCTCAACGAGGTGCGCTGGAACGTCGGCAAGTTCGGCGACCTGCACCCGTTCGCGGAGCTCGAGCCGGTGCACGTGGGCGGCGTGACGGTCAAGCGCGCGACCTTGCACAACGAGGAGGACCTCGCGCGCAAGGACGTGAGGCCGGGCGACGAGGTGATCGTGCTGCGGGCCGGCGACGTCATCCCGCAGGTCGTCTCGCCGGCCCCACACGCGGTCGAGCGCGGGGACCGCGGGCCGGTGCCGCGGCCGCCCGAGCGCTGCCCATACTGCGACACGCCGACCGTCAAGGGGGCCGGCGTGTTCACCAAGTGCCCGAACCGCGACTGCCCCGAGCGCCGCTGGCAGCTGCTGGCCACGTTCGCCGCGATGATGGACATCGACGGCCTGGGCGAGAAGCAGGTGGCGACCTTCCTGGAGCGCGGCCTGGTCCGCACCGCGGGCGACTTCTACCGGCTCACCGAAGAGCAGCTGCGCGAGCTGGAGGGCTACGGCGAGGTCAGCGCCCGCAACCTCGTCGCCTCCATCCAGGCGTCCAAGGACCGCCCGTTCGGCATCGTCCTGTTCGCGATCGGCATCGAGGGCGTCGGCTACGTCACCGGCCGCAACCTCGCGGCCCAGTTCCGCTCCATCGACGCGCTGCTGGACGCCACGCCGGAGCAGATCGCCGAGACACCGGGCATCGGGCCGATCGTGGCCCAGCTCATCCACGACCAGCTCGCGGACGAGCAGATGCGCGAGCTCATCAAGGACCTGCGGGAGCTCGGGCTGCACTTCGAGCAGGAGGGCCCGCCGCCCGGCGAGGGCCCGCTGCGCGAGAAGACGTTCGTGCTCACCGGCACGCTGCCCGACCTCACGCGCGAGGAGGCCCAAGAGCGGATCATGGCCGCGGGCGGGAAGGTCACCGGCTCGGTCTCCAAGAAGACGTCGTACGTGGTCGCGGGCGCGTCGCCCGGCTCCAAGCTCGCCAAGGCGGAGAAACTCGGCGTCCCGGTGCTCGACGAGGCCGGCCTGCTGGCCCTGCTCGACGGCGCCTAGGACGCCCGGTATGGTCGCCCCAGGGCGACCGGAAGGAGGGACCGCCCGTGGCTGGCTTCTTGATCCGAACGCGGTGGGTCTGGCCCCTGCTCGCGCTCTACGGCGCGGGCGCGGCGCTGGCGTCGCTCATCGTCCACGACCCCCCGGACATGCGCGAGTGGGTCCTGATCGCGCTGATCTCGCTCTCCTTCGTGGGCTGCGGCGCGATCGCGTGGTACCGCGAGCCGCTGAACCCGGTCGGCCCGCTGATGATCGTGTTCGGGGTCCTGCGGGCGACTTCGCTGCTCGTGCTCCCCACGCTGACAGCGCTGGGGCTCACCGTCGGGATCATCGGCCAGGACTTCGCGATCGCGGTGTTCGTACTGCTCATGCTCTACTTCCCGACCGGGCGCCTGGGCTCCCGGCGCGACATCTGGATCGCCGTGCCGGTGCTGGTGGCGCTCGGGCCGCTCGAGCTGCTGTGGATGTCCTTCCTTCCGGCCGAGGATCCGAGCCTGCCGGCCAACCTGCTCGCGTTCTGGCCGGACGCCGAGACCGCTGACCACGTCGACACCGTGCAGCGGGTGACGCTCGCCTCGTGCCAGCTCGCGCTGGCCGTGCTGATCGCGCACCGCTGGTGGCGCTCCAGCAGCGCCCGGCGCCGGGTGCTGATGCCGGCGCTCGTGGGAAGCATCACGCTCTTCTTCTTCACGGCGATCTTCATCGTCGACAAGATCGCCGAGCAGATCCCGCGTGACCTCATCTGGCTCTACTTCGTCGTGTTCACGTCGGTGCCGATCGCGATGCTGACCCAGATGGTGCGGGCTCGCTTCGCCCACACGGGGATCGGCGACCTCATCCTCAGCCTGCGGGGCGACATCGCGCCGGAGCAGCTGCGCGGCGCGCTCGCCCGCGCGCTGCACGACCCGACCCTCAAGGTCGCCTACTGGCTGCCCGAGTATGGCGCGTACGCCGACAGCGACGGGCAGCCGGTCGAGGTCCAGCCTGTCCCTGGGCGGGCGATCACGCCGATCGACCGGGATGGGCAGCGGATCGCCGCGCTGGAGCACGACGACGCGCTGCTGAGCGACTCGGCGCTGCTCGACGCGGTCACGGCCGCCGCCGGCTTCACGCTCGAGAACGCGCGCCTGCAGGCCGAGCTGCGCGCCCAGCTGGACGAGCTGCGCAACTCGCGGGCGCGCATCCTCGCGGCCACGCAGGACGAGCGGCGCCGGCTGGAGCGCAACCTGCACGACGGCGCCCAGCAGCGGCTCGTGGCGCTCTCGCTCGAGCTCGGCAGCCTCGAGGCCCGCTACGGCGGTAACCCCGAGGCGCAAGCGCAGATCGCCGGCCTGCGCAGCGAGCTGGCGAGCTCGCTCGGCGAGCTGCGCGAGATCGCGCGCGGGCTGCACCCGGCCGTGCTCACCGACTACGGGCTCGAGGTCGCGCTCGAGGGGCTCGTGGCGCGCTCGCCGCTGCCGGTCGACCTGCACCTGCGCCTGCGTGACCGGCTGCCGGCGGCGCACGAGGTCGCGGCCTACTACCTCGTCGCGGAGAGCCTCACCAATGTCACCAAGTACGCCCACGCCTCGGCAGTGACCGTCGAGGTCGCGCGCACGAACGGCGAGCTGGTCGTCGAGGTCGTCGACGACGGCTGCGGCGGCGCCACCGAGGGCGAGGGCTCGGGCCTTCGCGGCCTGGCCGACCGCGTGGAGTCGCTCGACGGGAGCCTGCGGGTCTGGAGCCCGGAGGGCGGCGGCACGCGGGTGCGGGCGGAGATCCCCTGCGGCTGATCAGCCCTGGTAACGGGCCAACGCGGCCGCCATGCGGTCCTGCAGCGGGTGCGCGTTCCAGACGCTGATCCCGTTCATCAGGAACGCGAACGCCGTCCGGCCGCCGCTGTGCGAGACGCAGTACCCGGCGAGGTTGGAGACGCCGGCGATCGTGCCGGTCTTGGCGCGGCAGCGCCCACGGGCCGCGGAGCGCCGCATGCGGTTGGAGAGCGTCCCCGCGCGGCCGGCGATCGAGAGCGAGAGGCGCATCGGGTTGGCGGTGCGGGGGCTGGCAGCCATGCCGGCGAGCAGCTCGACCACGTCGCGGGGAGAGGTGCGGTTGGCACGGCTGAGGCCCGAGCCGTCGACGATGGCGGGCCGCGCGCCGTAGGCGGCCGCCTCGCGCCGCGCCACCGCCGCGCCGGCGGCGGTCGTCCCGCCGCTCCCGTGGTCGGCCCCGAGCGCCTTCAGCAGCGTCTCGGCGTAGTAGTTGTCCGACGGCCGGTTGGTGGCGCGCGCGAGCCGCGCCATGCGGGGCGATGCCCACTCGCCGAGCGCCGCGGCGCTCGGCGGAGTCACGCCCGCGCGGGCACCCGTGGCGACGCGCACGCCGAGGCGCCGGAGCTCGAGCCGGAACTTCTGGGCCGCGTAACGGGCGGGGTCGGTCTGGAAGCGGCGGTAGCGGTCGGCGGTCACACCGTGGTTGAAGGAGAGCGCGCTGAGCGGCCCGACCCAGTAATCGGTGCGGTAGCCGGAGGACGGCCCGCCGCGCAGCGCGTCGAAGTGCGACTCGTCGCCGATCACCGTCCCGGTCACGCGCGTGAGCCCGCTCCCGACCAGCACGCGTGCCAGACCCGCCGCCTGCGTGGGGCCGAAGCTCGGGTCGCCGTTACCGCGCAGGTAGAGGTTGCCGGCCACGACGCCCTTGTCGTCGGGCGCCGCGTCGCCGAGCACCTGGGTGGTGAGCTGACCCAGGCGCCCGTAGGCGCGGATCGCCGCCGCCGTCGTGTACAGCTTGTTCACCGAGGCCGGGATGCGGGCCACGTCGGCCGCCCGCGCGTAGAGCTCCTGCCCCGAGTCGAGGTCGACGACGTAGGCGCCCGAGTACGCGCCGGCGCGCTGCATCTGACGGTCCAGGGCACGTGCTGTGGCGGCGGGACCCGCGGCCTGGGCGGCGGGCGAGAGGACGAGCGCGGCGAGCAGCGCCACGATGAAGGCGATCCGAGCCATCGGTGCGTGGAAACCCCTGTGGACGGCCGAAGTCGCGGCGCCGCCCGGACGGCACCGTACACTCGCTGGCACCGATGGGCAACGTCGTGGAGCTCGAGACAGGGACCCGCTCGCCCCGGCGCCGACGCGGGCGGAAGCGCTCGAAGACCGCGCTCGTCCTGGGCGGTGGCGGGTTCACGGGCGGGGTGTACGAGATCGGCGCGCTGCGCGCGCTGGATCTCCTGGCGGTCGACCGCACCGTCAACCAGTTCGACGTGTACGTCGGCACCAGCGCGGGCTCGCTGATCGCCGCCCTGGCGGCCAACGGCGTCACGCCCGAGCAGATGATGCGCGTGGTCAACGATCAGGGCGCGGGGGCGTTCGACACCGTGTCGCTCGACATGCTGCTGCGCCCCAACTACCGCGAGTTCGTGGCCAAGGGCGTGCGGCTGCCGTTCCACCTGCTCGGCGTGCTGCGGGACGTGGGGCGCTCGCTGCCCTCGCTGTCGCCGGTCGATCTGGTCGTCGCGCTCGCCGACCTGCTCCCCTCGGGCCTGTACACCGGCTCGGGCATCGAGGAGTACATGCGCACCGTGCTCGCCGACCCCGACCGCACGGACGACTTCCGCAAGCTCGGCAGCGAGCTGTACCTGGCCGCCACCGACCTCGACACCTGCGAGCGGATCGTGCTCGGCGGCCCGGGCTGGGACGACGTGCCGATCTCCGCCGCCGTCCGTGCCTCCACCGCGCTCCCGATGGTCTTCCAGCCCGCGCGGCTCAAGGACCGCGAGCTGGTTGACGGCGGCATCGTCTCGACCACCAACCTCGACATCGCGGTCGAGGCGGGCGCGAAGCTGATCGTGGTCGTCAACCCGCTGGTCCCGTACGTCAACGACTTCACGAAGGAGATCCCGACGCTGTTCGGCACCCGCACCCGCCGGGTGTCGGACATGGGGTTCCCCAAGATCGGCTACCAGACGTTCAAGCTGCTCGGCTACCAGCGGCTGCACGAGGTGGCCCGTGGCTGGCGAGAGCGCTACCCGGGCGTCGACATCATCCTCATCGAGCCGGACACCGACGACGAGCTGATGTTCCAGACGAACATCCTCGACTACCGGTCGCGGCTCGAGGTCGCCCGTCACGGGTTCCAGTCCGTCACGGTCAAGCTCGCGGCCGACTACGAGGACCTGCGCGAGGTCACCGCGCGCCACGGGATCGAGCTCTCGGCCACGCGCGTGCGCAAGGTCGTGCGGCACTTCGCCTCCGAGAAGGAGGAGAAGTCCCGCGCCTGGCGCCGGATCCTCGAGCAGACCACGGGCGCGCTGCTGCGTCAGTCAGCCGGCGACTAGCCGTCCGCGTAGAGCCGGTCGAAGAGGGCGGCGTACTTCTCGTTGACCACGTTGCGCTTGACCTTGAGCGTCGGCGTCAGCTCGCCGGTCTCCTGCGAGAGGTCGTGGTCGAGGATCACGAACTTCTTGATCTGCTCGACCCGCGCGTAGCGGCTGTTGACCTCGTCGAGGATGCCCTGGACGAGCTCCTGCACCTTGGGCTCGGCGGCCAGCGCGGCGGGGTCGTCGGCGGGCAGCCCGTGCTCGTTGGCGAAGTTCGGCATCTCCTCCGGGTCGAGCGTGATCAGCACCACCGGGTACGGGCGGCGGTCGCCGTGCATGACCGCCTGGGAGATCCAGCGCGACTGCTTGAGGTCGTTCTCGAGGTTGGCGGGCGTCAGGTTCTTGCCCCCGGCCGTGATGATGATGTCCTTCTTGCGGCCGGTGATGCTGAGGAAGCCGTCCTCGTCGAGCGCCCCGAGGTCGCCGGTGTGCAGCCAGCCGTCCTCGATCGCGCCGAACGACTTGTCCTCCATCTTGTAGTAGCCGCCGAAGATGTGCGGCCCGCGGATGAGGATCTCGCCGTCGTCGGCGATCCGGACCTCCGCGCCCGGCAGCGGCTGGCCGACGGTGCCGAACCTGTACGACTCCTTGGTGGACACCGTGGACGCGGTGGCCGTCTCCGTCATCCCGTACCCCTCGAGCACCGGCACGCCGCAGGCGTAGAAGAACTCGAGGATCTCCTGGGCGATCGGGGCCGCGCCGCTGGTCGCCTGGCGCAGGCGGCCGCCGAAGACGTTGCGGACGTTGGCGTAGAGCTCCTGGTCGGCCTTGTCGAACGCCTGCTGGAGCTGCTCCGGCACCGGCTGGCCGGCGTCCTGGAGCTGCCGGACCGTGAGGCCGAGCTGCGTCGCGGCCTTGATCTTCTCCGGGTCGTTGGTGGAAGTGACGAGCGTGTAGATCTTCTCGAAGATGCGCGGGACCGACGGCAGGTAGTGCGGCTTGACCGCCATCAGCTCGGGCACGATCTGCTTCGGATCGCCGCCCCAGTAGGCGATCGTGCCGCCCAGGTCGATCGCGATCAGCTCGATCAGCAGCGCGAACGAGTGGGCGAGCGGGAGGTAGAGGTAGACGACATCGCCCTCGTGGAGGATGCTCGCGTGCAAGCACATGTCGACGACCGAGCGGTAGTTGCCGTGGGCCAGCACGCAGCCCTTCGGCGGACCGGTCGTGCCCGACGTGTAGATGAACGTGTACGGGTCCTCCTGCTTGACCGCCGCGGACCGCTCGGCGACCTCGGCGACGTCGCGCCCGCGGCCGCGCTCGCGCAGGTCGTCGAGCGACATCGCGTCGCCCACGTCACCGGAGGGGTCGATGACGACGACCGCCTCGAGCGCCGGCAGGCGGTCGCGGACCTGGGCGAGCTTGGCGACCTGGCTCGCGTCCTCGCAGATGACGAAGCGCGCCTCCGAGTTGCTCGCCACCCACTCGCACTCCTCGGGCGAGTTGGTGGGGTAGATCGGCACCACGACCCCGCCGGCGCTCGCGATGCCGAAGCTCGCGTACGTCCACTCGGGACGGGTGGAGCAGAGGACGGCAGCGCGGTCGCCCGCCTCGAGGCCGAGGTCGATCAGGCCACGGGCGATCTCGGAGACGATCTCGCCGACCTCGCTGTACGACACCTCGATCCACTCGTCGCCGCGCTTGAACTTGACCGCCGGCCGGTCGCCGTACCGCTTAGCGGCCAGCGCCATCAGGTCGGCGATCGTCCGCGAGCCGGTCGACTGCGGGCTAGCCGTGCTGGACTCCATGCGCTCCTCCTCAGGGGAACTTACAGAGCGCGATTGTATGCGCGACGCCTGCTCACCGGCGCCGGAAGGGACTCAGGCTGCGGCTACCTGAGCTGTGGAGGTCGAGGCCGATGCCTGTTCGCTGAGGTTCGCTTGGAACAGGGTCTTGTCGATTCGGCCTTGGAAGATTGGCACGCCCATTTCCATGCACTTCTCGATGACGTCGCGTCGCTCCATACCTGCCTCGCGCGCGAGTTCCGTGGGCGTGAGGTGGATTGCCATCGTACTGGTGCCTCCTGTGAGGTTTGCCACGTGGGGCAGGACGGTAGCGCGTGGCGTGGACGGCATCAACAACATCTGCTCAATATGACCTAAACATCACGGTAGGTCGGGCCTTCAAACGGGGTTCGGGATGTCGACCCAGACGTGGTCGATCCCGAAGCGCTGCGCGAGCCAGTCGCCGAGCGCGCGGACGCCGAACGTCTCCGTGGCGTAGTGGCCGGCCGCGATGAAGTGGATGCCCGCCTCGCGCGCGTCGGCCATCACGTGCTCGCGCGGCTCGCCGGTCAGCAAGGCGTCGAGCCCGAGCTCGATCGCCTCGGGCAGCGAGTCGGCGCCGCTGCCCGACACGATGCCGATCCGCCGCACGCGGTCGGGGCCGGCGTCGAACACGGTGGGCTCGCGGTCGGTCAGCTCGCGCACGCGCGTGAACAGGTCGGCGGCCGCGATCCCCTCGCCGGGGAAGGTGCCGGCGCGGCCGATCGCCGCCCCCCGGTAGATGCCGAACGGCTCGTGGCGCTCGCAGCCGAGGCGCTCGGCCAGGATGGCGTTGTTCCCGAGCTCCGCGTGGCCGTCGAGCGGCAGGTGATAAGCGGCGAGCGCGATGTCGTGCTTGAACAGGGGTCGCAGGCGCTCGGCGAGGGTGGGGGTGAGCCCCGCCGGGAGGAAGTCCCAGAACAGCCCGTGGTGGACGAGAACGAGCTGCGCGCGCTCCTCCACGGCGCGCTCCACCAGCGCCCGTTGGGCCGAAACGCCCGTCACCACCCGCTCCACATCCTGCGGCCCTGGGACCTGCAGCCCGTTCGGCCCGAGGTCGGTGAAGGCGCCTGGGTCGAGCAGTTCGTCCAGCGCCGTGATGATCGAGTGGAGTCGAGTCATGGAAAAACGGGCAAACAGAGAGCTGTGCCCTCGCGCTTGGCGGACGCGAGACGCGTAAACCGAGACAGCGCGGGGAAGGAAGCTCTACGTGGGTAGCGCATTGAGCGGCGTCGCCGAGGCGCCCAGCATCGTTGCAGACGACGTCGACGAGGATCGCCTCGTCGTCGCCGTGCGCCGTGGCGACGATCGGGCCTTCGAGGCGCTCTACTCCCGCTACCAGCGCCGGATCCACGCGTACGTGGTCGGCATGGTCAAGGACCACGGCCGTGCCGAGGACATCACCCAGGAGGTGTTCGTCTCCGCCCTGCGCCGCATGCGGGCGACCGAGCGGCCGATCGCGTTCAAGCCGTGGATCTACGAGATCGCCAAGAACGCCTGCATCGACCAGTACCGCCGCTCCCGGCGCACCGAGGAGGTCTCGATCGAGGCCGACGAGGGCCTGGCTCCCGCCGACTACGGCAAGCTCGTGAACTCGGGTCCCACGCCCGAGGCCGCGGTGGCCGCCAAGCAGGACCTCGACACCCTCTGCGGTGCGCTCGGCGGGCTGTCGGACGCGCACCACGAGATCCTCGTCCTGCGCGAGTTCGAGGGCCTCTCCTACCAGGAGATCGGCGAGCGGATGAACATGAGCCGCCCCGCCGTCGAGAGCACGCTCTTCCGCGCCCGCCGCCGCCTGACGGAGGAGTTCGAGGAGCTGGTCACCGGCGCCCGCTGCGTGCGCATCCAGGATCTGATCGCCACCGCCTCCGAGCACCAGCTCGGCACGCGCGATGTGCGCCGCCTGTCGCGCCACATCTCGCACTGCCAGCCGTGCCGGCGCGAGGCGATGGCCGCCGGTCTCGACACCGCGATCCTCACCCACGTCCCGCTCCGCCGGCGCGCAGCCGCCAAGGTCGCCGGCCTGCTGCCGTTCCCGATCTTCACGCGCTCGCGCGGGGGCGGGGGCGCCGCCGATGCTCCCGGCTCCTCGCTCGCGAACCTCCCGCTGTTCTCCGAGCAGCTCGCCGGAGGGTGGGGCAAGCTGGCTACCGCGGCCGTCGTCCTGGTCGCCGGCGCCGGCGCGGCGGGCGTGGGCACGCAGGTGGTGAGCGCCGGCCCGGACACCGACAAGCAGTCGCGTCCGGCCCTCGAGCGCCGCGACGCGGGCGAGCGCAAGGCTCCGCGCCGACGGGCGCCGCCACGCGGCCAGCCGCCGCCGAGCGCAAGCGGAATACGCGGGGCGACCGCGCGACGACCGCCGACCGCCGCAGAGAAGAGCTCGAAGGGGGGCGCGGCGCCTCGCTCCAGCGGCGGGAGCGACGGCGCCGCGAACATCGTCCCGGCCGTCACCGGCGGTGGCGGCGGCGGGGGCGCACTCGGCGGCGGCGGCCTCGGCGGCGCACTCGGCGGCATCACCCCGCCCGCGGGGACGAGCGCGCCGAACGTCGTGCCCCCCGCTCCGACGGAGGTCGAGCTCCCGATCACACCGCCGGCCGCCCCGAAGGTCACGCCCCCCGAGGTCACCGCCCCGGCCATCGGCGAAGGCGGGACCACAGGGACGCTCCCCACCCCCGTGCAGGAGACGGTCGACGACACGACCGGCGCCGTCGAAGGCGCCACCGGCATCGACCTCCCGTAGCATCGCCGCACCCGGCTAGACTGCGAAGCCTCTCGGGGCGTGGCGCAGCCTGGTAGCGCGCACCGTTCGGGTCGGTGAGGTCCCCGGTTCAAATCCGGGCGCCCCGATGAGGCTCGATCAGCGCGCTGCGCGGTGACGTGCGCCGAGGATCGCCATCGCGGCGTTGCGGCCCGGGATGCCGCTCACGCCGCCGCCGCGGCGCGCTCCCGCGCCGCCCAGGTGGACCGTCGGGAGTGGGGTCTCGGTTCCCCATCGTCCGACCTCGTCGTCCTGCTCGGCGAACGGCCAGGCGAGGTCGCGGTGGAAGATGTTGCCGCGCGGGAGCGCGAGCTCGGCCTCGAGGTCGAGCGGTGACTTGACCTCCAGGCACGGCGCGCCGTCGGGCATCCGCAGCAGGCAGTCCTCGATCGGCTCGGCGAGCACGGAGTTCAGGGAGGCGAGGGCGGCGGCGAGCGCCTCGCGGGTGACCGCCTCGGGCGCCGCGTCGAACAGCCGTGCCGGGGTGTGGAGGGCGAACAGCGTCAGCGTGTGCGCGCGGACGCCGGGGCCGAGGATGCTCGGGTCGGTCAGCGAGTGGCAGTAGACCTCGCACGGGAGCGGGGAGGGGAGGCGGCCCGCGCCGGCCGCGCCGTAGGCCGCCTCGAGCTGCACGTAGCCCTCGTTGACGTGGAACGTCCCCGCGAACGCGTCCTCGGGCCGCACCGCCACGTCCCGCAGGCGAGGCAGGCGCGACAGCAGCATGTTGACCTTCAGCTGCGCCCCCTCCGGGAGCGGGCCGCTCTCCACGCCCAGGAGCCGGTCGAGCACCGCGGGCGCGCAGGCGGCCACCACGGAGTCGCAGCTGATCGCCGCGCTCTCGGTGCGCACGACGGCGCCGCTCTCGTCGGCGTCGATCGCGACCACCTCCTGGCCGACGGCCAGCTCGGCGCCGCACTGGGCGGCCAGCGCATCGGTCAAGGCGCCCATGCCGCCGACGGGCACGTCCCAGTCGCCCGTGCCGTTGCCGATCACGTGGTAGAGGAAGCAGCGGTTCTGGCGCAGCGCGGCATCGTGCACGCTCGCGTACGTGCCGATGAGCGCGTCGGTCATCACGACGCCGCGGACCAGGTCGTCGCCGAAGGCCGCCTCGACGGCCTCGCCGAGGGGGCGCTCGACGAACGCCTCCCAGGTCTCGTCGTCCCCCAGCCGCGCGCGCAGCTCGTCGGCGCCGGTCAGCGGCTCGAGCAGCGACGGGAACATCACCCGCGCCAGTCGCTCGGTGCGCGCCTGGAAGGCCTGCCACGCCTCGAATGCCCCGTCGTCACCGGTGACCCGGGAGAGCGACGCCCGGGTCCGCTCGGCGTCCGCGGCGTCGATCAGGAGCCCGTCGTAGGTCCCGGGCACGGGCGTGTAGCTCGAGATCCGCCGCCGGCGCGTCTCGAAGGCGAGCCCGAGCTCGCGCACGATCTGGCGCGGGAGCAGGCTGACGAGGTAGGCGTAGCGGGAGAGCCGGGCGTCGACGCCGGGGAACGGCGCCTCGGACACCGCGGCGCCGCCCAGCTCGCCGCGCCGCTCGAGCACCAGCACCGAGCGCCCGGCGCGCGCGAGGTAGGACGCGGCGACGAGCCCGTTGTGGCCGCCGCCTACGACGACGACGTCGTACCGGCGCCTCATGCGGCCGCGCTGACCGGGACGCCGGCGAAGCGCATCGCCAGCATCGCGCGGTCGTCCACCGCCGCCTCGGCCTGGAAGTCCCGCAGCGCGCGCTCGATCTCTTCCACCAGCGCCTCGCTGCCCTGCTCCGCGTGAGCCATCGCGTCGAGCAGCCGCTCCTCGCCGAAGCGCTCGGCGCGGCCCGGCGTCTCGGTCACGCCGTCCGTGTAGAAGAGCAGCATGTCGCCAGGCTCGACGTCGATCACGACCTCGGTCCAGTCGCCGGAGCCGGCCACCCCCAGCAGGACCCCGTGGCTGCCGAGCGGCTCGGCCACCCCGGCCGCGGTGCGCCGCAGCGGCAGCGGATGGCCGGCGGACGCGACGGTCAGGCGCGGATTCCCCCCGGCGTCCTCGAGCAGCGCGCACACGGCGGTCACCAGCGACAGCCGCGCCTGCTCGCGCAGCACGTCGTTGATCAGCGACAGCACGCGCGCCGGCCGAGCGTCGAAGCGCGCCGCCATGCGTGCCGAGTGCCGCACCAGCGACGTGAGCGCGGCGGCCTCGATCCCCTTGCCCGTGACGTCGCCGAGAACGATCAGGTGCCCTGCCTCGACCGGCAGCACGTCGTAGAAGTCACCCCCCACGTCGGCGCCCCGCTCACCCGCGTGGTACGCCGCGTGGACGTCCCAGCCCGGGATCGACGGCAGGCGCTCGGGCAGGAGGCTCGCCTGGAGCGTGCGCGCCACGCGCTGCTGCTCCTCGAACAGCCGCGCGTTCTGGACGGCGGTGGTGGCGCGCAGGGCGAGGTCCTGGGCGAACAGCAGGTCGTCATCGTCGTACCGCCGCCCGCTCTCCGCGGTCACGAGCGAGATGACCCCGAGCGTGACGTCGCCGAGCCGCATCGGAACGGCCATGGCGGACTTGAGGCCGACCTCGCGGATCACCCGCAGGTGCTCCTCGTCCACGGCGCCGGCGACGAGCAGCTCGTCGGGGATCTCGGGGTAGATCTCGGCGGGGCCGCCGCGCATGATCGCGGGCACGCCGGTGGGCGCGTCCATGTCCGGCGGGTATCGCCGGCGCAGCTCATGGGCCAGCTCGATCTTCGCGGGATCGACGTGGGCGACCGCGACCTGCTGGAGCTCCCCCTCGTTGTCGAGCATGTCGATTCCGCACCAGTCCGCGAGCCGGGGCACCACCATGTGCGCGACGCGCTCGAGCGTCTTCCCGTAGTCCAGCGAGGACGCCAGCAGCTGGCCCGCCTCGGCCAGGAAGCGCTCGCGCAGCTCCGCGTCCTTGCCCTCCGTCACGTCCTCGATCACGTTGATGGCCAGCCGGGCGCCCGACGGGTCGCGATACAGCGTCGCCTTGGTGAGCAGCCAGAACGCCTCGCCGTCGTCGCGGATGCTCCGCGTGAGGAGCGACGCCGTCTCCGCGCCGCCCATCAGCCGTTGCCCGGGCATGTCCTCGAGCGACAGCGGGCGGCCGTCCTCGTCGGTGATCGTGAACCGGTCGCCGAGCTTCTCCGGCGGAGCCGACAGCACCTCGTCGACGGACTCGCACCCGAGCAGCTCCGCCGCCGCGGGATTGGCGTAGACGACGGTGCCGTGCTCGTCGTGCACGGTGACCGCCTCGGCGAGCGCCCCGAGGATGCCGTCGAGCCGCGCCCGCGTGGCGCCCAGCTCGCCGGCCAGCGCCTCGTTCGTCGACGCCATGTCCGTCGCCCGCTGCCGGGTCCGCGCCAGGATCACGGCGAGGCCCGCGAGCACCGCGTAGAAGCCGATCCGGTAGACCTGCTGGCTCACGGCCGGCGTCTCGTTCCAGATGTTGCTCGACACGCCGATCAGGAGCGCCACGACCCCGGTGATCGCCACCTCGCGCCAGTCGCCGATCACGGCGAGCACCAGCGGTACGAACAGCACCATGCCGGTGATGACCAGCGAGTTGGAGGACAGCGCGATGTCGACCGCCGTGACGGCGGCCTGCACGGCGAGGCCGACGACCACCCGCCGCGATGAGAAGGTGCTGGTCGTAGCCCCGTCCATACGCGCTCGGGGCGATGCTAGTGCGCGGACGCGCGCTTGGGGGCGATTCAGCCCTGCTGGCGGCCGGCGAGCTCGCCGCGCAGCATGGCGATCTCGGTGACGGCGAGGCCGACGTAGGTGCCGGTGGCGGCGACGATCTCGGCGTCGATGTCCTCGCGCAGCTCGCTGTCGGCGGCCCGGTCGCGCTCGGCGCGCAGCTGCGCGAGGCGGGCGCGCTCCTCGGCGGCACTCGTGGTCGGGATGGTGAACGGGAGCATGGCCGTGATCATGCGGCCCGGCGCCCGGTGCCCGCATCGGGGAAACCCCTGGATCGACCCCCTCGATAGCGGGTAGGCGACCAGCCGGGGGGCCCGCCCAACGGACCGTTACGTGTGGAGCGACGTCCCGTTGGGCACCCCCTGACCATGCGCGCCCTCACCGTGGTCCCGCTGCAGGCCGGCTCGGCGGCCGTGACCGAGATGCCCGAGCCCGAGCCCGGCCCCGGCGAGCTGCTCGTCGAGGGCCTCGCGCTGGGCGTCTGCGGCACCGACCGCGAGATCATGGGCGGCGAGTACGGCTGGGCGCCGCCGGGCGAGGAGCGGCTGATCCTCGGCCACGAGTCGCTCGGCCGGGTGCTCGAGGCGCCGCCTGACAGCGGCTTCGCCGCGGGGGACCTCGTGGTCGGCGTCGTGCGCCGGCCGGACCCTGAGCCGTGCCCCGCGTGCGAGCGCGGGGAGTTCGACTTCTGCCGCAACGGCCGCTACACGGAGCGCGGGATCAAGGAGATCCACGGCTACGGCTCCAAGCGCTGGACGGTCGAGACCGACTACGCGATCAAGCTCGACCCGGCGCTCGAGCCGGTGGGGATGCTGATGGAGCCGACGTCGGTCGTGGCCAAGGCGTGGGACCAGATCGAGCGGATCGGCCGCCGCGCCTACTTCGCGCCCGAGCGCGTGCTCGTGACCGGCGCGGGGCCGATCGGCCTGCTGGCGGCGCTGCTCGGCGCCCAGCGAGGGCTCGAGGTGCACGTGCTCGACCTCAACACCGACGGGCCGAAGCCCGAGCTGGCGCGCGCGCTCGGCGCCCACTACCACTCGACCGACGTCGAGACCGTGGCCGGCGAGGCGTCGCCCGACCTGGTGATCGAGGCGACCGGCGTCCCCGAGGTCGTGCTCGACGCGATGGAGCACAACGCCGCCGCCGGGATCGTGTGCCTGACCGGGGTGTCGCCCCGCGGCCGCGAGGTCACCGTCGACGCGGGCCGCCTCAACCGCGACCTCGTGCTCGAGAACGACGTCGTCTTCGGTTCCGTCAACGCCAACCAGCGCCACTTCGAGCTGGCGGCGGAGGCCCTGGCCCGGGCCGACCGGTCGTGGCTCGAGCGGATGGTCACGCGACGGGTGCCGCTCGAGGACTTCGCGACCGCCGTGGAGAAGCAGCCCGACGATGTCAAGGTCGTCCTCGAGCTCTGAGACCATGGCCGCGTGGGAGCGTGGCCGGGGGAGAACTTCGAGGAGCGGGCGGGCGACATCGCGGTGGCGGCGGCGTCGCTGCTGCGCAGCCAGGGGGCCTGGCGCCATCGCCGCGTCGAGACCCTGACCGTCCTGAGCCACGAGCAGGTGCGGCGCCACGTCTCGGTCGACTTCACCGTGCCCGAGGAGCACCGCGAGCCGCTGCGGCTGTCCGGCGACGACGAGTACGCGGTGCCGCTCGCGTGGCTGACGAAGCGACCGCTCGTGCACTTCGACCTGCGCAACGAGGAGGGGCATTCGATCCCGCTCCTGACCGCAGAGCAGAACGCGGCGATCGACCGCGAGCTGCTGTACACCGTGCTCGACGACGAGCTGTCCGAGCAGGATGTCGCCGACGGTGTGCGCGACGCCGTCGGCGTCATGGCCGGGGCGCTGATCGAGGCCGTCGTCGGGACGGGCGCCGCGCCGGGCGACGTCGAGGGGCTGGAGCGCGAGCACGGCCTCGCGCCGCTGATGGCGTTCCGGGGGATGGTGGCAGACCTTTCCCGGTCGTTCGTGCTCTGGGCGGTCGTCCGCGGCATCGATCGCCGCCGCGTGTTCAAGTTCGCGTACGACGAGCCCTACGCGCTGCGGCCCGGGCTCGCGTACGTCTACGACGCGCCGGGCTGCGCCGAGGCCTGGAGCTACCACGTCGAGGTCGCCGTGCCCTCCGACCTCAAGGCGCGCACGACGCGGCTGTGGGACGCGGAGACCGGCGCCGTCCTCGCCACGGGAGCCCGCGACGCCGACCGGCCCGCGCTCTACGTCTCCACCGACCCGGCCCGGCCGCCGGGCCGGGCCGAGGTCGTCGTCGACTTCGGCGCCGAGCGCGGGCGCTTCCTCGGCCCGGCGGCGATCGTCGGCTCCGTCATCACGCTGCTCGTCGCCCTGCCGTGGCTGTTCTCCGATCTCGAGAACCTCGCCGGGAGCTCCGGTCCGGCCATCGGCCTGGTGCTCTCCACCTCGGCCGTGTTCTCCGCCCTCGTCCTGCGCACCGACGAGCATCCCCTGCTGCGGCGCCTGCTCGTCGGCTACCGGATGGCGCTCGTGGCGAGCACGCTCGCGGCCCTGTTCGCGGCGGCGGCGCTCGGCTTCCAGGCCGAGGCGTGGATCATCGAGACGACGTGGGCGCTCGCGGCGGCCGTCTCGGCCGCGACCGCCGGTATCCTTGTGGTGGCGGTCATCCGATCGCCATCGTCATGAGGATCCCCTTCATCAACCGTCGCGAGCGCACCGTCGCCGAGATCGCCGCCAAGGCGACCCGGGTCGGCTCCGCCGAGGCCTACGTGGGGCCGTTCACGCCGAGCAAGCGGACTGTCGCCGAGCTCCGCGCGGGCGCCGAGCGCATGCGCCGTATCCGCGCTAACGGCTCTTCGTCCAGCTGACGAAGAAGTCCAGCGCCTCGGGGTTGGCCAGCGAGTCGCGGCTCGCCGCCTGCTCGGGCGGCGTGCCCATGAGGATGCGCTTGACGGGCAGCTCGAGCACCTTGCCCGACAGCGTTCGCGGCACCTGCTCGACAGCGACGACCTCGTCCGGCACGTGGCGCGGCGAGCAGTCCTCGCGCACGCGGGTGCGGATGCGCTTGACCAGCTCGTCGTCGAGCCCGGCGCCGTCGCGGAGGACGACGAACAGCGGCATGAAGCCGTCGACGTCGACCACCAGCGCGTCCACCACCTCGTCGACGTTCAGCACCGCGGAGTAGATCTCGGCCGTGCCCATCCGCACGCCGCCGCGGTTGATCGTGGCGTCGGAGCGGCCGGTGATGATCGCGGTGCCGCGCTCGGTGATCTCGATCCAGTCCCCGTGGCGCCACACGCCCGGGTAGGTGTCGAAGTAGGACTCGCGGTAGCGCTCGCCGTCCGGGTCGTTCCACAGGTAGAGCGGCATCGACGGCATCGGCTCGGTGACCACCAGCTCGCCGACCTCGCCCACCAGCGGCCGTCCGTCGGGGTCCCAGGCCTCCACCGCGGCGCCGAGCGCCCGCGCCTGCAGCTCTCCCTCGTAGACCGGCAGGAGCGGGCAGCCGCCGACGAACGCCGTGCAGAGGTCCGTGCCGCCGCTGGTGGAGAACAGCCAGGTGTCGCTCCCCACGTGGTCGTAGACCCAGCGGAAGCCCTCGGGGGAGAGGGGCGAGCCGGTCGAGCCGACGGCGCGCAGGCGCGAGAGGTCGCGGCCGTCGCCCGGCTCGACGCCGGCCTTCATGCAGGCGGCGATGTAGGCCGCGCTGGTGCCGAAGCAGGTCACCTGCGCCCGCTCGGCGAGATCCCACAGGACGCCCATGTCCGGGTGGCCGGGGCTGCCGTCGTAGAGCACGATCGCCGCGTCGGTGAGCAGCCCGGAGACGAGGAAGTTCCACATCATCCAGCCCGTCGTGGTGAACCAGAAGACCCGGTCGCCGGCCTGGGCGTCGATGTGCAGGTGGAGCTTCTTGAGGTGCTCGAGCAGGATCCCGCCCTGCCCGTGCACGATCGCCTTCGGCAGCCCGGTGGTGCCGGACGAGTACAGCACCCACAGCGGGTGGTCGAACGGGACGCGCTCGAAGGTCAGCTCTCCCGGCTGCTCGAAGCCGGGCTCCCAGCCGGAGCCGTCGAGGTAGCCGAGCCGCACGAGCCGCCCGCCGACCTCCTCGTGGATGCCGCGCACGGTGTCCGTGCGGTCGAAGTCGCGGCCGTTGTAGCGGTAGCCGTCGACCGCCAGCAGCACCTTCGGCTCGATCTGGGCGAAGCGGTCGATCACCGAGCGAGCGCCGAAGTCCGGGGAGCAGCTCGACCACACGGCGCCGAGCGAAGCGGTGGCGAGGAAGGCGGCGACCGCCTCCGGGATGTTCGGGATGTACGCCGCCACGCGATCGCCGCGGCCGACGCCGAGCGCGCGCAGCCCGCCCGCGATCCGCGCGACCTGCTCCCGCAGCTCGCCCCAGGTCACGTCAGCCTGCTCGCGCAGCTCGGAGGCGTGGACGATCGCCAGCGCGTCGGGGTCCTTGCCGCGGAACAGGTGCTCCGGGTAGCTCACCTGCGCCCCCGGGAACCACTCGGCGCCGGGCATCTCCCGCGAGCCGAGCACGCGGTCGTAGCCGCCGTCGACGCCGAAGAACTCCCACACCGCTCCCCAGAAGCCCTCGAGGTCGTCCACCGACCACTTCCAGAGCTCGTGGTAATCGTCGAGCCCGCGCTCGTGCATGAAGCGCGTCATGACGGCCCGCTCCACCAGCGCGGGCGGCGGCTCCCACAGCAGCGTCGGCATCGGGCGCCATGATGCCAGCCGTGCTCCGCACGGTCACCGCCACGCGCTACGTCACGCCTCTGCGCGAGGGCGGCTCGCTGCCCGCGATCGTCGAGGCCGACGACGACGGCCTGTACGTCTGCAAGTTCCGCGGCGCCGGCCAGGGCCCGCGAGCGCTCGCCGCCGAGATCGTGGCCGGGGAGCTCGCACGCGGGCTCGGGCTGCCGGTTCCCGAGCTGGTGCTCGTGGAGCTCGACGCCGAGCTGGCGCAGGCCGAGCCGGATCCCGAGATCCAGGACCTGATCCGCGCCAGCGACGGCCTCAATCTCGGCGTGGACTTCCTCCCGGGTGCGCTGCCCTACTCGCCGGCCGCACCGCCCGATCCGGACCTCGCGGCGGCGGTGGTGTGGCTCGACGCGCTGGTCGAGAACGTCGATCGCACGCCGCGCAACCCGAACCTGCTGCGCTGGCACGGGCGGCTGTGGCTGATCGACCACGGGGCGTCGTTGTTCGTCCATCACGGGTCGGCCGACCCGTTGACCGTGGCGCGTCGGCCGTTCCCGGGGATCCGCGACCACGTGCTCCTGGGGGCCGCCGGGTCCGTGCTGGAGGCCGACGCCGCGCTGGCCGAGCGGGCCGACCCGGGGGCCGCGGCCGCGCTGGTCCCGGCCGCGTGGGCGGACGGCGCGCCCTACGCGGCGCACCTGGAGCGCCGGCTCGAGGCGCCCCGCGAGTGGGCGGAGGAGGCCGAACGTGCCCGCGCGTGAGGCGTTCCAGTACGCGATCCTGCGGGTCGTCCCGCGGGTGGAGCGCGGCGAGGCGCTGAACGTTGGCGTCGTGCTCTTCTCCCGCCGGCACGGGTTCCTCGCGGCGCGGACGGAGCTCGACGAGGCCGCGCTGGCGGCGCTGTCGCCGGACTGTGACTCCGGTGAGGTCCGGCCGCACCTGCTGATGCTGGAGCGGGTGGCCGCAGGCGAGGAGGATGGGGGGCCGATCGCGCGCCTGCCGGCCTCCGAGCGGTTCCACTGGCTGACCGCCCCGGCGAGCACGATCGTCCAGCCCTCGCCGGTGCACACGGGCTTGACGAGCGACCCGCAGGCCGAGCTCGAGCACCTGTTTTCGCGCCTGGTTGTCAGATAGCGCAAGATTTCCTGACGGCCTGCGTTCCAGCGGGTTGTCCGGGGAAGGACGTGTGGGGTCAGGGACAGGCGCGGCGCCCGCGACCGGCGGGCGCGCGCGCCGCGCCTGTCATCCTTGCTTCGGTGAGGCGGACCCGACTGCTCGTCGCGGTCGCCGGGGTCTTCCTGGTCGGCTGCGGGAGCAGCGGACCGGACGCCACGGCCCGCGCGACACCGAGCCCGACGGCGACCGAAGCGCCCCCGGCGTCGCCCGCGCGCACCGCGCAGACTCCGCGCCCGGGCCTGCGTCTCCAGCGCGTCGGTACCTTCGACAGCCCCGTGTACGTCACGTCCCCGCCCGGTGACCGGCGCCGGCTGTTCGTGGTCGAGCAGGGCGGGCGGGTGATGATCCGGCGCGACGGCCGCACGCTGTCGCGGCCGTTCCTCGATCTCACCGGGCGCATCTCGGCCGGCGGCGAGCGCGGGCTGCTCTCGCTCGCCTTCGCCCCGGACTACGGGCGCAGCGGGCGCTTCTACATCTACTACACGGCGCGTGACGGTGCCCTTCGCATCGTCGAGTACCGGCGCCGCAGCGCCGAGCGGGCGCGCCGCGGGTCGGCGCGCGTGGTGCTCTCGGTCGCCCATCCGGCGGGCAACCACAACGGCGGGCTGCTGCTCTTCGGGCCCGACCGCATGCTCTACGCCGGGCTGGGGGACGGCGGAGGCGGGGGCGATCCGAACAACAACGCGCAGAACCTCGGCACGCTGCTCGGAAAGATCCTGCGGATCGACCCGCGGCGGCGCGGCGGGCGGGCGTACCGGGTGCCGTCCTCGAACCCGTTCGCCGGCCGGTCGGGCGCGCGCGGCGAGATCTTCGCCTACGGCCTGCGCAACCCCTGGCGCTTCGCGTTCACCCCCGGAGGCGACCTCGTGGTCGCCGACGTGGGCCAGGACGAGGTCGAGGAGGTGTCGGTCGTCCGGCGGGCGGGGGCCAATCTCGGCTGGCGTGTCTACGAGGGCCGCAGCCGCTACACGGGCGGGACCGCGCCGGGGCACGTCCCGCCGGTCAT
The DNA here is from genome assembly GCA_963730535.1 of uncultured Solirubrobacteraceae bacterium. Lineage (GTDB taxonomy): Bacteria > Actinomycetota > Thermoleophilia > Solirubrobacterales > Solirubrobacteraceae > DASSUW01. Next base: position 872,610 of record CAVSRU010000012.1, on the reverse strand, counting down.
CGAGCGCCGCCACTCGGCGGGCAACTGCTCGATCACCGGCGGCTTCGTCGTGCGCGACCCTGTCCTCTCATCGCTCCGCGGCCGCTACGTGTTCGGCGACTTCTGCCGCGGCCAGCTCGAGTCTGCTCGCATCGTGGGCGGCCGCGCCCGCTCGGTGCGCTCGCACAGCGTGTCGGTCGACCAGCTCTCGTCGTTCGGCGTCGACGCCCGCGGCCGGGTCTACGCGACGTCGCTGACCGGCCCGGTCTACCGCCTCGTTCCCCGCTGACCCTTGGATCTGGCCGCGCACGGGATCGAGCTGGTCCGCGCGGACAATCCGGGGCCGCTGACGCTGAGCGGCACGAACACGTGGGTCGTGGGGCGCTGGGTGGTCGACCCCGGCCCGGCGCTGGAGCCGCACCTCGACGCGGTAGCGGCCGCCGTGAGCGCCCGCGGTGGCGCCGAGGGGATCGCGCTGACGCACGACCACGCGGATCACGCCGAGGGCGTCGACGGGCTGCTCGCGCGGCTGGGGGAGCGGGTCCCGGTCATCTCGGCCCGCGGCGGGGCGGTCGACGGGGACGTCGCCGGCCCGTTGCGCGTGGTGTCGCTGCCGGGGCATTCGGACGACCACGTGGCCTTCGTGGCGGGGAGGGCCGCGTTCACCGGCGACGCGGTGCTCGGCGAGGGGAGCGTGTTCGTGACGTCCCAGCTCGCCGAGTACCTCGACGGGCTCCGCGCGCTGCGCGCGCTCGAGCTCGACGTGCTGTGTCCTGGGCACGGGCCGCCGGTCTGGGACCCGCGGGCCAAGCTCGACGGCTACCTGGCGCACCGGGCGGAGCGGGAGCGGCTGCTCTTGACGCTCTGGAGCGGGGGCTGCGGACCGAGGACGAGCTGCTCGACGCGGCGTGGGGCGATGCTCCCGCGGAGCTGCGGCAGTTCGCCGCGATGTCGCTGCGGGCGCATCTCGAGAAGCTGCGGTTGGAGGGGCGAACTGCGGCTGGGTAGGGAGAGCGGGGAGTCCGGCCGCGGTGAGGGTGCATAACGTCGACTTCACGTTGCCGCCGCTCGTGAAGTCGACGAAATGCACGCTATAGGGGCATAACGTCGACCTCACACGCCGGACAGACGTGAAGTCGACGAAATGCACACGACGCTCGACCCCTCGCTCTCCTACCCAGCCGCCGTTGACGTTCGCAGACGCTACGCAGCAGCCGGGGACTGCGCCTCGGCCACCCGCCGCCTTGCGATCTCGTTCGCGGCGGCGAGCGGGGTGACGCCCGCCGATTCCGCGTGGTCGAGCACGTTGCGGACCGTGTCACCGACCGCCCGCACGCGCGTCTCGGCGCGGGCGGCGTCGTAGCCCTCGGGCTCGAGCTCGACGCTGATGTTCACCACGCCGCCGGCGTTGGCCACGAAGTCGGGCACCCAGAGGATGTCTCGCTCGGCGAGCTGGGCGGCGACGGTCTCGTCGGCGAGCTGGTTGTTCGCGGCGCCGGCGATCGCGCGGGCGCGCAGGCGCGGCACGGTGTCGGCGCTGAGGACGCCGCCCAGCGCGCAGGGGGCGAGGACGTCGACGTCGGCGAAGAGCGCGGACTCCGGGTCGGTCCAGCGCGCGCCGAGGCGGTCGGCGAGGTCGCGGCGGCGCTCGTCGATGTCGGCCAGCACGAGCTCGGCGCCGGCCTCCGCGAGCAGCTCGGCCAGCCGGCCGCCGACGCTCCCCACGCCGACGATCGCGACGCTGCGCCCGGCCGGCGACGCGCTGCCGAAGACCCGCTCGCAGGCGACGCGGATCGCGGCGTCGACGCCGAGCGCGGTCCACGGGCTCGGGTCGCCCGAGCCGCCGCTCTCCACTCCCAGCCCGGTGACATGCGAGGTCGTCTCGGCGATGACCTCCATGTCGGGCTCAGACGTCCCCACGTCCTCGGCCGTCAGGTAGTCGCCGTCGAGCGTCGCCACCGTATCGCCGAAGTCGAGCAGCACGGCGCGGCGGTCGTCGCCGGTCGGTCGCCCGCCTCCCTCCGGCAGCATGATCACGCCCTTGCCGCCCCCGAGCGGGAGGCCGGCGACGGCGGACTTGAAGGTCATCGCGCGCGAGAGCCGCAGTGCGTCGCGCACTGCGGCGCGCGAGTCCGCGTACGTCCACATCCGGCAGCCGCCCAGCGACGGGCCGCGCGCCGTGGAATGCACGGCGACCATCGTGTAGAGGCCGGATCGGCGCCCCCGCCGGACGTGCAGGGCCTCGTGGTCGAGCGGTTCGGAGTAGCGATCGATGGCGGCGAGGGTACCGCGACGGCGGTCAGCGTCGTGACGGTGGCGGGGGCTGCGAGGCCGGCGCCGCCACCGGCTCGGGCGCGATCTCCGGTCCTGCCGCAGGCTCGGACTCGCCGCCGGCCGCGTCCGGCTCCTCGTCCGCGAGCAGCGGCACCTCGTCCTCCGCCGGCACCGGCTCGTCGCCAGGCGCCTCGACACCGCCGGTCGCGCCCGCGTCGGGCAGCGGCATGGGCTTTTCCTCGACGGCCGGCTCTGCCTCCTCACGAGCGGGCTTCTCCTCGACGACGGGAGCGACCGCCGGCCGCGGCTTGCGCACGTGCCGCTCGACGACGGCAGGAGCGGGCAGTGCGGGCGCGGCGACCGGAGCGCTCACGACGCGCGCCGGTTCGGGAGGCGCCTCGTGGTGGCGTACCCGCTCGCGCACCTCGACGGCGCCGCCGGCCGTCAGCGCCGCGGTGCAGACCACAGCCGCCACCTTGCACGCGGCGACCGAGCCACCGACCGCGGCCCCGCCGCCGCCGCTCGCCGTCATCACCCCGACCGCCGTGCCGCCGCCGGTGGCGGCCGAGCCCGAGCCGAGGCCGACCACCTTCGCGAAGGCGAGTGCGAGCGGGCCTGCGTTGAGCGCGGCGAACGAGCGGCGGACGCCGCGGAGGGCCGTGCGGTACTCCCGGCAGCCGCGGCAGTGCCGCAGGTGCTTGCGCGCGCGGGCCGAGGCCTTCACGCCGCGGTCGCTGCTGGCCGCGAGGTCGGCGCGGATGTCGTGGCAGTCGGCGTCGCGCGCCTCGGCGGCCTCCACCAGCCCCACCCGGGCGCGCACGAGCAGCGACTTGACGGCCGGAACCGTGACGTCGAGCGTGACCGCGAGATCGGCGTAGGACATGCCGTCCATCTCGCGCATCAGCAGCGCCGAGCGCTGCTGCTCGGGAAGCCGGCCGACGTCCTCGACCAGGCGCGCGAGGTCCTCCCGGCGCTGCGCCTCCTCGATCGGGTCGCGGAGCGGCTTGCGCGAGAGCTCGAAGACGTCGGCCGCCGGCGGCACCGGGCGGCGGAGGTGGTCGATGCAGCGGTTGTGCGCGACCCGGTACAGCCATGCGCGGAGGTTCACCTCACGCGCGTCGGCGCGCAGCGCGCCGTACGCGCGCACGAACACGTCCTGCAGCAGGTCCTCCGCGTCCTGGCGCTGCCCGCTCCAGAGCATCTGGCGCACATAGGCGAACAGCCGCTGCCGGTAGCGGTCGTGGATCACGCGGAACGCCTCGTCGCTCCCGGCGCGGAACAGCGCCAGCAGCTGGTCGTCCGTGCGCAGGCGCAGCAGCGGCACCCCGAGCGGCCGGCGAGCCGCCCCGACCGGTGCACGCACTGCAGAGGCTTCCACGCGCTCGCTCCCGTTCCGTCGACTGCAGGTCTCGGCGACTCTAACGACCCGCGCGGCCGAAGTTGCCGTGTTAACTGAACCCCTGGAGTGAGCGATCGACTCGACATCCGGCCCGGCGTCGCGATCCCGCTCGCCGAGATCGAGCTGCGCACCAGCCGCTCGTCCGGCCCGGGCGGCCAGCACGCCAACGTCACCGCCTCGCGCGTCGAGGCGGTGTTCGACGTGTACGCCTCCACCGCGCTGACCGATGCGCAGAAGGCGCGCATCGCAAGCCGTCACGGGCCGCGTGTGACGGCCGCGGCGCAGGACACGCGCTCGCAGCTGCGCAACCGCGAGCTGGCGCTCGAGCGCCTCGCCGACCGCCTCGGCGCGGCCCTCGAGGTGCGCCGCCCGCGCCGCGCCACGCGCCCGTCGGCGGGCGCCAAGCGCCGCCGGGTGGACGCCAAGAAAAGGCGCGGGGACGTCAAGCAGGCGCGCCGGCGCCCGACGGCGGAAGACTGACCCGGCGCTTGCCCTCCCGACGCGGCGAGCTAGGATCGGCCCGTCAGAGGAGGCACCAGGGTGAGGAACAGGACTCTTACGATCCTGCTCGGTGCGGCTCTCGCCATGGTGGCGGCGGCCCCCGCGCAGGCAAGACTCGTCTACGTCAAGGGCGTGGCGACGCTCGAGCCGACCGTCTACGTCGCGGACGACGACGGCACGAACCCGCGCGTGCTCGGTGCGGGGCACTCGCCGACGATCTCCGACAACGGGCGGTGGGTCGCTTGGGTGAAGCCCGCCTCGCCCGACCGCGTCGTCATCCGCCGCGCCGACCGCCGCTTCGGCGCCCGCCGCGTCGGCGCGGCACCGCAGATCGGGGAGCTGCGCTTCTCGCCGAACTCGCGGCTGCTGGCCAGCGTCCGCGGCAAGAACCTCTACGTCCAGAACATCCGCAGCCGCAAGGAGACCCGCGCCGCCCGCGGCCGCATCAACGGCTTCTCCTTCTCGCCCGACTCGAAGACGCTCGCCTACGGGCGCGCCAACCGCGCCGACTTCGCGGCGCCGTCGGACCTCTACACCGCGCAGCCGGACGGCGACGGGCGCGAGCGGATCACGCGCGACCGCCGCTCGCTGAACCCGCTCTGGACCCCGGAGGGGATCGTCCACGATCGCCAGCGCTGGCGTGCCGGCGACGCTCCCGCCTACAACCTGTTCGAGGTGCAGTCCGACGGCGGCGACTTCCGCCGCATCACCCGGCTGCGCATCCCGCCTCTGGTCAGCGGGCTGGTGCCGCTCGAGGCGAACACGACCGGCAGCCGGCTGCTCGCGAACTTCGTGGGGCAGGACACGATGGTCGGCTTCCGCGTCAACCCGCGGTCGGGGAGCGTGAAGTCGCTCGACTCGGACTTCGAGAGCGGCTTCGTGGCCACCGACCTGTCCGACGACGGCCGCACGGTCCTCGGCCATACGGGCGGGCCTGACCCGTCGCAGCGCCACAACGTGGTGACCATGCCGTACCGGGGCGGGGAGCAGACCCTGCTCGTCCGGCGCGCCATGTCGCCCGACTGGAGTCGCTGAGCCGCGCGCGTGTGACAATCGACCGATCGCGGTAGCGCCCGCCCCAGCCGAGCTCGACCTCGCGGTCCTCGATCGCGTGCAGCAGCGTGTGCTGTGGCTCGCGGCGGCGATCGTGCACCACGCCAACCGCGTGCGGCCGAACCGGTCGGGTGTGAAGGTCGGCGGCCACCAGGCCTCGAGCGCGTCGATGGTGTCGCTCATGACCGCGCTCTGGTTCGCCGTGCTCGAGGCGCCGGACCGGGTGAGCGTGAAGCCGCACGCTTCGCCGGTGCTGCACGCGATCAACTACCTGCTCGGGCGGCTCGACCGCGAGTACCTGACGACGCTGCGGCAGTTCGGCGGCCTCCAGTCGTACCCGTCGCGGACGAAGGATCCCGATCCCGTCGACTACTCGACCGGCTCGGTGGGGATCGGCGCGACCGCGCCGATCTGGGGCGCGCTCGCGCACCGCTACGTGGCCGGCCACTTCGACGTGCCGGTGGGCGGCCGCCAGATCGCGCTGATCGGCGACGCGGAGCTCGACGAGGGGGCGATCTGGGAGGCGATCGCGGACCCGATGGTGGCGCGGCTCGGCGAGGTGATGTGGGTGGTCGACCTCAACCGCCAGTCGCTCGACCGCGTGGTGCCGGACATCGCCGCCGGCCGGCTCGCGGGCATGTTCGAGGCCGCCGGCTGGCACGTGGAGATGGTCAAGTACGGCCCGCGGCTGCGGCGCCTGCCGGAGCTGCGCGAACGGATCGACGCGATGCCCAACGAGGAGTACCAGCGGCTCCTGCGGGCGGACGCCGGCGAGCTGCGGCGCCGGCTCGAGGTCGGCGCCCTCCCGGGCGACGACGCCGAGCTGCTGCGGGCGTTCCGCGACCTCGGCGGCCACGACCTCGGCACGCTGATCGAGGGCTTCCGCGCCGCCGACGAGGTCCGCGACCGCCCGAGCATCGTGTTCGCGTACACGATCAAGGGGTGGCGGCTGCCGACCGAGGGCCATCCCGCGAACCACTCGGCGCTGCTCTCGGCCGAGCAGTTCGGAGAGCTGGCCGCCGCGCTGGGGACCGACCCGGACGAGCCGTGGGCGGGCTTCGAGGACGACTCGCCCGAGGCGGTGCTGTGCGCGGCCGCCGCCGAGCGGCTGCGCCGGGAGCCCACGGCGCTGCGCGAGCCGCCGGCCGTCCCCGCCTCCCTGGGCCGGGAGCACAGGGGCCGCGAGTCGACCCAGCAGGCGTTCGGGCGCTTCTGGGTGGACCTCGAGCGCGAAGCCCCGGACGTGGCGGCGCGCGTCGTCACCGTGTCGCCCGACGTCGGGACCTCGACCAACCTCGGCGGCTGGATCAACAAGGCGGGTATCTGGTCGGTAGGAGAGCGGATCGACTGGTTCGCCGACGACACCGACACGCTGGTCCGCTGGCGGGAGAGCGACCACGGCCAGCACATCGAGCTGGGGATCGCCGAGGTCAACCTCGTCGGCCTGCTGGGGGAGCTGGGCGCCACCTGGTCGCGCGAGGCCCAGCCACTGCTCCCGATCGGGACGATCTACGACCCGTTCCTGGCGCGCGCGCTCGAGCCGTGGTCGTTCGGCATCTACGCGGGCGGGCAGTCGATCCTCGTCGGCACCCCGAGCGGCGTCACGCTCGGCCCCGAGGGCGGCGCCCACCAGTCGGTCGTCACGCCCTCGATCGGCATCGAGCAGCCCGGCTGCGTCGCCTGGGAGCCGGCCTTCGGGCGCGACTTCGAGTGGACGTTCCTGCACGCGCTCTCGCGTCTGGGGCGGCCGGACGGCGAGGCGGCGTACTTCCGGCTGTCGACGCGGCCGGTCGACCAGGCGCTGGCCGCCGACCCGCCGCGCGAGCACGTGCTGGCCGGCGGCTACCGGCTGCGCGAGGGCTCGCGGGTGGTCATCGCCGTCATGGGCGCGCTCGTGCCCGAGGCGATGGAGGCCGCCGAGGAGCTGGGCGCCGAGGTCGTGTGCGTCACCAGCGCCGACCTGCTGTTCCGCGCCTTCCAGGCGCGCGCCGGGCTGGCGGAGGGCGACCCGTCGATCCTCACCGAGCTGTTCCCCGCGCCCCGGCCGATCGTCTCCCTGCTCGACGGGCATCCCCACACGCTGTCCTTCCTGGCCGCCGTCCACGGCGTCCCGACGGCATGTCTCGGCGTGCAGCGGTTCGGCCAGTCGGGCGACCTGGCGGAGCTGTACGAGCACCATCAGATCGATGCCGAGGCGGTCATCGGCGCGGCGCTGGACCTCCTCGCGTAGTGCACGACGTCCTCGTGGTCGGCGGCGGGATCGTGGGGCTGGCGACCGCCCGTGCGCTCGCCCTCCGCGGCATGCGGGTCGTCGTGCTCGAGCGCGAGTCCACGATCGGCACCCATCAGACGACGCACAACAGCGGCGTCATCCACGCCGGCCTCTACTACGAGCCCGGCTCGCTGAAGGCGCGCCTGTGTGTGGAGGGCGCCGCGGCGCTGTACGACTACTGCGACGAGCGCGCGATCGCGGCCGAGCGCTGCGGCAAGCTGGTGGTCGCGACGCGCGCCGCCGACCTCGACCGGCTGGACGCCCTCGAGCGTCGCGCGCGCGCCAACGGCGTCCCCGGGCTCGCCCGCCTCGGCCCGGAGGAGCTGCGCGAGATCGAGCCCGCCGCCCGCGGGCTCGGCGCCCTGCACTCGCCGAACACCGGGATGGTCGACTTCGGCGCGGTCGCCGCCGCCTACGCGGGCGACATCGCGGCGCACGGCGGCGAGGTGCGGACGGGGGCCGGCGTCCGGGCGCTGGTCGAGCGGGAGGACCGCGTGGAGGCGGTGCTGGAGGAGGGACGCGCCGTCGCCGCCCGCCGGGCCGTGGCCTGCGCGGGCGCGTGGTCGGACCGGCTCGCGCTGCGCTCCGGCGCGCGGCCGGATGTGCGGATCGTGCCGTTCCGGGGCGCCTACCTGACCCTGCGGCGCACGGACCTCGTGCGTGGCCAGATCTATCCGGTGCCGGACCCCGCGCTGCCGTTCCTCGGCGTCCACCTCTCGCGCACGATCGGCGGCGACGTGCTGATCGGGCCGACCGCCCTGCTCGCCCTCAATCGGCGCAACGCGGTCAGGACGCTGCGCTGGCCCGGGACCGTGCGGCTCGCCCGCCGCTGGTGGCGGACGGGCGCTCGCGAGATCGCCCACGCGCTGAGCCGCCGGCTGCTCGTCCGCGAGGCCGCGCGCTTCGTGCCGGAGATCGGTCCCGCCGACGTCGGACCGGGCCCCGCCGGCGTCCGCGCGCAGGCGCTCGGACGCGACGGGGCCCTGATCGACGACTTCCTGCTCGCCCGCACGGGGCGGGCGGTGCACGTGCTCAACGCACCGTCGCCGGCGGCGACCGCCTCGCTCGCGATCGGGGACATGATCGCGAGCGAGATCGGCTAGGCCGGCTGGGGGAGCGCTCCGGCGGGGATGGTCTCCTCGGCCGGCACCGGGGCGGCGGTGCCGAAGCGCTTGGAGATCAGCGCGCCGGCGGCCACGGCGCCCGCGACGGCGAGGAGCGCTCCGACCCACAGCGCGTCGTGCAGGCCCGAGACGTAGTCCGCCGGCGAGCCGTTGCCGAGCGCGGCCTCGGCCGGGATCAGGGCGCCCAGCGCGGCGACGCCGACGGCGATGCCGGCCTGCCGCGCGGTGTCATTGACGCCGGCGGCCAGCCCGCTCTGCTCGACCGGCACGGAGCCGAGCGCCACGTTGGAGAGCGCGGGGTTGAAGAGCCCCGTGCCGATGCACGCGACCAGGATCCCGGGCATCATCACCGGCCACGACGAGTCGGTGCCGGCGAGCGTCATCAGCGCCATGCCGGCGGCCACGAGCGCGAGCCCGCCGCCGACCATCGTGCGCGCCGGGATCCTCGCGCCCAGCTGCGCGGTGGCGGCCGAGACGACGAGCATGACCAGCGTGCCCGGCAGGTAGACGAGGCCGGCCTCGATCGCCGACAGGCCGAGGATCTGCTGCAGGTACAGCGTCGTGTAGAGGAACAGCGCGAAGAACGACGCCGAGATCGCGAAGGCGGCGACCTGCGCACCGGTGAACGTGGCGTCGCGGAACAGGCGCATCGGGAGCATCGGCTCGCGCACGCGGAGCTCGACGAGCACGAACGCGACCAGCGCGACCGCGGCAGCGGCGAGCTCGGCGACGATCAGCGTGGACGTCCACCCGTCCTCGTTGCCGCGCAGCAGCGCCAGCACGAGCAGGCCGAGACCTGCGGTGAGCGTGATCTGGCCCGGCCAGTCGATCCCGCGAGGATGCGGGTCGCGAGACTCCTCGACGTACGTCCGCGTGATCCACAGGCAGAGCACGCCGATCGGCAGGTTGACGAGGAAGATCCACTGCCAGTCGAGGCCGCTGGTGAGCACGCCGCCGACCAACGGGCCGAGCGCGAACGAGGCGCCGATGGCGGCGCCGTAGGCGGCCAGCGCCCCAGCCCGCTCACGGTTGCCCGGGAAGGCGTGAGCGAGCAGCGCGAGCGAGACGGCGAACATGATCGCCGCGCCGATGCCCTGCACGGCGCGGGCGCTGTTGAGCATGACGATGTCCTGCGACAGGCCGCACGCCAGTGAAGCGAGCGTGAAGATCGCCAGGCCGATCGTGAACAGGCGGCGGCGGCCGAGGCGGTCGGCGAGCGCGCCGGCCGTCAGCACGGTGCTGGCGAGGGCGAGCGTGTAGGCGTCGACGACCCACTGCAGGCCGCTGAGGCCGGTGTCGAGGTCCTCGGCGATGCGGGACAGCGCCGTGTTGACGACCGCGATGTCGAGCATCAGCATCGCGGTCGCCGCGCAGACCACCACGAGGGTCCAGCGTTGGATGTTCATCAAGGCTCCAAGAAGGGAGAGGGAGTGGGGAGTACGGGCATCCTCGCGTTCCCAAACCCCCGCTCGCATCGGGGAACCCCCTGAAATTCACCCTTGAGGCATCACCAGGCCGCATTCATAGGCGAGTACGACCGCCTGCACGCGGTCGCGCAGGCCGAGCTTGGACAGGATGCGCGTCACGTGCGTCTTCACGGTCGCCTCGCCGAGATAGAGCTCCGCTGCGATCTCGGCGTTGGACAGTCCGCGCGCGATCGCGCGCAGGACGTCTACCTCCCGCTCGGTCAGCTCGTCGAGCCGGGCGGGGACGCCGTCGGGCCGCGGCGGATGGCGCACGTACGTCTCCACGAGCCGGCGGGTGACGGCGGGCGCGAACAGCATCTCGCCCGAATGGCAGGCCCGCACGGCGGCAGCCAGCTCGGCGGGCGGCGTCGTCTTGAGCAGGAAGCCGCTCGCCCCGGCCCGCAGCGCGGCGAACACGTACTCGTCGAGGTCGAACATCGTGAGCACGACGACGCGGCACTCGGGCCGCGCCTCGATCACCCGGCGGGTGCCCTCGATGCCGTCGACGACCGGCATCTGCACGTCCATCAGCACGATGTCCGCCAGGCGGGCGGTCGCCAGGTGCACCGCGCCGGCGCCGTCGGCCGCCTCCCCGACGACCTCGATGTCGGTCTCCGCGTCGAGGATCGCCCGCAGGCCGCCGCGGATCAGGTCCTGGTCGTCGACGAGCGCGACGCGGATCACGCCGGCGCCCCGGCGGGGATGGGCAGCCGGGCCGAGACGGCGAAGCCGCCGCCCGGAGCGGGCCCGGCCGCCAGATCGCCGCCGAGCGCGCGGACGCGCTCGGCCAGCCCCACGAGGCCGAAGCCGCCGCCCTCGAGCGCGCCGTTCCCGTGGGCGGCGGCGGCGCCGTCGTCGGCGACCGTGATCGACAGGCGGCCGCCGGCGGTCCCGAGCGTCACCTCGACCCGGCTCCCGGGTGCGTGGCGGGCGGCGTTGGTGAGCGCCTCCTGCACGATCCGGAACGCGGTGGCGACCAGCACCGGGTCGTCGGGCAGCGGGTCAAGAGCGCTCATGCGGACGTCGAGGCCCCCGCTGCGCATCCGGTCGGCGAGCGCGACGAGGGCGGCGGCGAGGTCGAGGTCGTCGTGGGCCGCGGCGAGTCCGGCCTCGTCGAGCAGCCCGAACAGCACCGCCAGCTCAGCGATCGCCTCGGTGCCGGCGGCCTCCACGGCGCGCACGGCCGCGCGGGCGGCGGCGGGATCGCGGTCCCGCAGGGCCAGCGCCCCGCCCGCCTGGAGCACCATCGCGCCGACCGCGTGGCTCGCGACGTCGTGCAGCTCGCGCGCGACCCGCAGGCGCTCGGCGCGCACGGCGCGCTCGGCCGCCGCTTCGTGCTCGCTGCGCAAGCGGCTGGCCGTCGCCAGTGCGGCAGCGCCCTCGCGGTCGCGGCGTCCGTACGCGTGCCCCGCGAAGCCGGTGAGGGCGAACGAGCCGAGCAGGACTCCCTCGTTGCCGGGCGAGTCCACGCGCACGACGACGAGCGTCACCACGACCAGCACGCCGAGTGCGGCCAGCGTGCGCAGCCGGGCGTCGGCGCCGGCCGACCAGGCGAGCACGCCGCAGGCCAGGGCACTGGAGAACCCGTACGCGATCGGCGCGTCGAGCACGACGGCCAGCAGGGAGGGGATCGCGGCCGCCAGGCAGGCGACGCCGGCGTCGACGGGCACGAGCGCCACGGTGGCGGCGAGCGCGAGCGTGAGGGCGATCGAGCCGGGCTGGGCGCCCGCGTGCCAGGCAAGGACGTCGACCACCGCGAGCGCCATGAGCCCGGCCGCCAGCAGCGACGAGCTGGGACGGCGGCCGCCGGCGACCCGGCTCCGGCGCCGCCGGCTCGGGCTCGGCGCGCAGCAGCCCGAGCAGCCGGCGCAGCTCGGCGACGGCACCGCGGCCCTCGTCCTGGATCGCGACGAGCGGCGCGCGGTCGAGCTGGGCCTCGGCGGCACGCGCGTGGTCGCGCATGCCCTCCACGGCGCGGCGGATCACGTCGAGCGCGTCGCCGGCCAACCGGGCGCGCTCCTCGGCGACGACCGCGGCGGCCACCACTGCGGGGTCGCGCGCCGCCAGCTCAGCGGCCGTCGCCGCCGCGCGGGCCGCGCGCTCCGTGTGGCGCCGGACCAGGCGCCCGCAGCTCCACGTGGCGGTGAGGATGAAGAGCACGAACACGACGTCGGCCACGGGGGCGCCGTCGATCACGGTGAGCGCGGCGGCGAGCGCGAGCACCGGCGCGTAGCCGGAGGCGCCGCTCGTGTGCCGCCCGAGCACGTAGGTCGCGAACAGCCCGGCGGCCAGCGACGCCGGGGTCTCCTCCGAGACGCCCGAGGCCAACATCGCGAGCGTCACGGCCGACGCGGCGAGGATGGCGGCGACGGGATGGCGGCGCGCGGGCAGCACGGCCACGCCGAACAGCGGCGCGAAGGCCAGCGCGGCGCCCTCGCCGGCCAGGAAGATCGCCGCCCACACGGCGCAGACCGCCGCGATGCCGATGTCCCTTCGCGTCGCCACGTGCCGACCTTAGCCCCGGCCCCGCGGGTCCGCGTCCATCTCGAGGTGGACCCCGGATCACCGTCGAGAGGGACGCGATCAGTCGGTGGCTAGACCAGCCCGCGCTCGCGCGCCGCCTTCACGGTGGCCGCGAGCGTGGTGGCGGCGTCGTGACGCGGGCGCCAGCGCAGCTCCTTGCGCGCCTTGGCGAAGCTCATGAGCACCGGCACGCGGAAGGCGTTCAGCCACTGGGCGCGGGCCGGGACGAGCGGCAGGCCGGCTCCGGCCGCGGCGATGTCGACCGTGACGCGCGGGATCGGGAACGAGCGCCAGCCGAGCTCACGGGCCAGGTCGCGCGCGGTCAGCTCGCCCGGGCCGGCCAGGTTGTAGACGCCCGGGTGGCCCGGCGCCGCGCGCGGCGGCGACGAGCGCGGCGGCGACGTCGTCGTGGTGCACGAGCTGGAAGCGGGTCCCGGGATCGGGGAGCACCGGCAGCGGCGAGCGGCGGACCGGCGACGGCACGGCCTCCAGCATCGCCAAGGCGTCGGGGCCGGCGACGATGCAGGGCCGGAACACGTACGTGTCGAGCTTCGAGCCCGCCACGGCCTCGAACAGGGCCGCTTCGAGCTCCGCCTTCTGCGCGGAGTAGTAGTGCGCGTCGCTTCCCCGCGCCGGGACGTCCTCGGTCAGCGGCTGCGGGTTCTCGCCGTGGAAGCCGTACGCGGCGACCGAGGAGGTGTAGACGAGCCGCTGCGCGCGGGGCGAGGCGGCCGTCGCCTCGAACACCGTGCGCGAGCCGTGGAGGTTGACCCGGCGCGTCTCCTCGAGCCCGCCCATGATGATGAACGCGAGGTGGACGACGACGTCGGCGTCGGCGACGAGCGCGTCGACGGCGCGGCCGTCCAGCACGTCGCCCTGCCGGTACTCGGTCTTGCGCAGCCCGAGCGCGCCGGGGTCGAACGGGCGCCGGGCCATCCCCAGCACGCGGCCGATGGTGCGCGAACGGTCGCAGGCGCGCAGGAACGCGCGGCCGATGTCGCCGGTCGGCCCGGTGACCGCGATCGTGAGCGGCTCAGGAGCGATAGCCCGGCTCCCCCGGCATCACGACGCGGGCGACCTCGCCCTCTCGCACCACCTGCGGTTCGATCGGCACCACCTCGCGACCGTCCGCCCACGTCAGCACCTCGTCGGCCGACGTGAAGGCGCGCAGCTGCTCGAGCGTCTTGATCGTCGGGAACACCAGCTCGAGCTCCCCGCGCCTATGGGCGTCGAGGGCGTCGCGGGGCGCGTACCAGCGCAGGTCGACGGTCTCGCTGCCGTCGGGGCGGGGGTCCGCGCCGTCTGGCAGCCGGGCGAGGAAGAAGAGGGTGTCGAACCGGATCCGCACCTGCGGCGGGGTGATCCAGCGCGAGAAGTCGACGAGGGCGGACGCGTCGGGGAGCGCGACGCCCGCCTCCTCGGCCACCTCGCGCACGGCGGCGGCGCGGTGGTCCTCGGCGCCGTCCAGCGCGCCGCCCGGGAACACCCACGCGCCGCCCATGAAGCGGGCCTTCGGGTTGCGGCGTACGAGCAGCACCTCGAGCCGCTCCTCGCCGCCGCGCAGGACGATCACGGTCGCCGCCTGGCGGGGCTCGGTGACCTCGTCCGGGTTCAGCTCATCGCCGGCAGCAGGGCGGTCGATCTCCACGGCAGCGAGGGTACCCTCTGGATCCATGACGACGACCACCGTGCAGAAGTGGGTCTGCCAGTCCTGCGGATTCATCTACGACCCCGACGAGGGGGACCCGGACGGGGGCATCCCGCCCGGCACCGCGTTCGACGACATCCCGAGCGACTGGTACTGCCCGGTCTGCGGCGCCCGCAAGGCCGACTTCGAGCCCTTCGAGGATTAGATCTCAACGACCGAGCCAGCCGAGGCGGTTCCCGCCGCGTCCGTCGAGGCGGTGCGCCGCGTGCCGCCGCTCGAGCTGCTCGTCTTCTCCGTCGGCATCGCGACGCTGGGCGGTGAGATCGCGGCGGCGCGGCTGATGGCGCCGTTCTTCGGCGCGTCGACGATCGTGTGGGCGAACACGATCGCGATCGTGCTCGTGGCGCTCTCGATCGGCTACTGGTTCGGGGGCCGGATGGCCGACCGGCATCCGAGCCTGCGCGCGCTGTGCGGCACGGTGCTGGCCGCTTCCGCGCTCTTCGCGCTGATCCCGTTCGTCGCCGATCCGTTTCTGTCGCTGAGCGTCGAGGCCTTCGACTCCTACTCGGTCGGCGCCTTCGCGGGCTCGCTGTTCGGCGTGCTCGTGCTCGTGGCCGTGCCCGTCCTGATGATGGGCACCGTGTCGCCGTGGGCGATCCGCCTGAAGATGCACGCCATCGAGGACTCAGGCCAGATGGCGGGACGGATGTACGCCATCTCCACCGTCGGCTCGCTGCTCGGCACGTTCGCGGCCTCGCTGCTGCTGATCCCGCTCGTCGGCACGCAGCGCACGTTCCTGATCCTCGCGCTCATCACCGCGTCCGTCGCCGCGCTGGGACTGCGGCCGCGGTGGGCGTTCGTGCCCGTGGCCATCGGGGCGCTGATCGCGCTGCCGGTGGGAACCGTGAAGGACGCCGGCGAGGGGCGCGTCCTGCACGAGGCCGAGACCGAGTACCAGTACGCGCGGGTGGTCGAGATGCCGGACGGTGAGCGGCGGCTCGAGCTCAACGAGGGCCTCGCGATGCACTCGGTCTACCGGCCCGACACGGTGCTCACGGACAACGTCTGGGACGGCTACCTGATCGAGCCCCTGTCGGTGCTCTCGCGGCCGCCCGGGCGGATCGCGATCCTCGGCAACGGGGCGGGAACCACCGCGCGGGCATATGCCGAGTACTTCCCGGAGACCCGGATCGACGGCGTGGAGATCGACGGCGAGCTGCACGACATCGGCAAGCGCTGGTTCGGCCTGCGCGACCGGCCCGAGCTGTCGCTCTACACCGAGGACGCGCGGCCGTTCCTGCGCCGGATCGACCGCCGCTACGACGTGATCATGGTCGACGCCTACCGGCAGCCCTACATCCCGTTCTACCTGACGACGACGGAGTTCTTCGAGCTGGCCCGCGAGCGGCTCACGCCCGGCGGCGTGCTGATCATCAACGTCGGCCATCCGAAGGGTTCCGAGGAGCTCGAGAAGGTCCTCTCCGCCACGCTCGGCACGGTGTTCCCGAACGTCGCGCGCGATCCGATCGAGGACGTCAACACGCTGCTCGTCGCGTCCGAGCGCGAGCCGTCGGCCGCCAACCTGCAGCGCGCGGCGACGACGCTCCCGGCCGACCTGCGCCCGCTCGCGCTCCAGACCGCGGCGCGGCTGGCGCCGCCGCTGCCCGGGGGCGAGGTCTACACCGACGACCACGCCCCGGTGGAATGGCTGATCGACGCCTCGATCGTCCAGGAGGCGGCCGGCGGCGCCGACTAGGCGGCGGCTCGCCGCCGGCGAACGTCAACGGCGGCTGGGTAGGGAGGCGAGGGAGCCGACGGCTGCGCGGGGAACAACGATTGACACGAACTGCCCGTCAAGGCGGGGAAAGGTGGATTTCGGTGCGGCCACGATCATCGAAATCCACCTTCATGCGCGTCTAGAGCACAAAGGTGGATTCGGGCGACGACGACCGCGCCGATTGACACGTAATCCCGCCTTGACGGATGCGCGCAGCGGCCGGCTCCCTCACCTCCCTACCCAGCGCCGTTGACGTTCGCCGGAGCAACCGCGCGGCGCCGACAGGGCTAGGCCGCCTCGGCCAGGTCGTCATAGTGCGCGAGCGCGACCGGGCCGCTCGCTCCGGGCCTGACGCCGGCGCGCAGCGCGGCGCGGGCGAGCGCGCGGGCGGCGTCGCGCAGCTCGGCACGCGTGTGCGAAGCCATCACGGCCAGGCGCACCCGCGCGGCGCCGTCGGGCACGCCGGGCGGGAGCACAGCTTCCGCGAACACGCCCTGCTCGAGGGCGTGCTCGACGATGCGCGCGGCGGGCTCGGCGTCCCCGACCAGCAACGGGACGACGTGGGCGCTCGAGCCGGCGACCTCGAAGCCCTCGCGCGCGAGCTCGGCGCGCAGCGTCTCGGCGTTGGCGAGCAGCTTCTCCACCCGCCGCGGCTCGCTCTCGAGCAGCTCGAGCGCCGCCATCGCGGCCGCCACGGCGACGGGCGGCGGCGCGGTGGAGTGGTGCAGCGTGCGCGCGCTGTTGACGATGAAGCGCGCCGTGACGTGGTCGCAGCACGCGAAGCCGCCGTAGGACCCGAGCGCCTTGCCGAGCGAGCCCGTCACCACGTCGACCTCGCCCTCGAGCGCGGCCTCGGCGACCGCGCCGCGCCCACCCGGGCCGAGCGCCCCGAGCGACTGCGCCTCGTCGACGAGCACGCGCACGTCGTAGCGGTGAGCGAGGCGGACGATCTCCTGGAGCGGCGCGACGTCGCCGTCGAGGCTGAAGACGCCGTCGGTCGCGATCAGCGCTCCGCGGCCGTCTGACTGGGCGAGGCCCCATGCGAGATGCTCGGGGTCAGCGTGGCGGTACGCGAACACGTCCGCGCCCGCGAGGCGGCAGCCGTCGACGATCGACGCGTGGGCCAGCTCGTCGTGGAAGACGACCTCGCCCTTGCGGGCGAGCGCCGGGATCACGCCGAGGTTGGCCAGCGAGCCGGAGCCGAAGACCACGGTGGCGTCGGCACCCAGGAAGCGCGCGAGGCGCTCCTCGAGCCGCCGGTGCAGGGTCATCGTGCCCGAGGTGACGCGGCACGCACCGGCGCCGACGCCCCAGCGCATCGCGGCGTCGGCGGCCGCCTCGCGGACGCGGGGATGGTCGGCGAGGCCCAGGCTGTTGCCCGAGCAGAGGACAAGTACGGGCCGCCCGTCGAGCACCACCCGCGGACCCTGTGGGCCGCTGACCATGCGGGTCCGGCGATAGAGGCCGAGCTGCTTGAGCTCGTCCAGGCGGTCGTCGAGGTCCAGCATCCGCGCTCCTTGGCTTGCCGACCGGCGGAACGCTACGGCCGCGGCCGGACGGCTATTCGAGCACGACCAGGGTGTCGCCCTCGGAGACCGCCTGGCCCTCCTTGACGAGGATCTCCTTGACGGTCCCCTCGTCCTCGGCCTCGACCGGCATCTCCATCTTCATCGACTCGAGGATGGCCACCGTGTCGCCCTCCTCGACGGTGTCGCCGACCGCGACCTCGATCTTCCAGATGGTGCCGGTGATGTGGGCCTCGATGCCGGCCACGGCGCTCCTCTCGCGGGGTTCGGGGAACGGGCACCATACTGAGGCCATGGCGTACGTCACGCGCGAGGCGCAGGAGCAGCTGCTCGGCACTGTCGCCGAGGCGACCGACGAGATCGGGGTCGCCCTCGCCGCGCTCGGAGCGGCCTACGAGCAGCTGGACGAGCAGAGCGCCGACCGGCTCGAGGCCGAGCTCTTCCGGCCCGTGCAGCTCGCGTATGGCCGCGCGCGGCGCACGCACTCCGGCTTCGCTGCGCGCCACGGGCTGCCGGGCCGGACGTTCGAGCCCGCGTCCGCCGGGCTGCCGTCCCAGGGCGTGCGGGGCTTCGTCGAGCACGCGGTCGAGGCGCTCGAGGAGGCCGATGCGATCCTCGTCGAGCTCCAGGACTCGATGCGGCCCGTCGAGGTGGGCGACGCCGAGCTGCGCGCCGGCCTCGCCGAGGTGCGCGAGCGCATCTCCGAACCGCCGGAGCGCGCCCGCCGTTTCCTGAGCCTCCTCGGACGGTAAACCCGCCACAATGCAGGCGATGACGGAGGAGAACCTGACTCCCATCCGGGAGCAGGTCTACAAGGACCCGCGCCCGGCCGAGCACTTCGCGCGCTTCCACGAGCGCTCTCGCACGCGCGATCCGGACTGGGTGTACGAGGCCGTGCGGATCGCGACCTCGCTCTGGGCCTGGACGTTCTTCCGCGCCCGCGGGATCTCGTCCGAGAAGGTGCCCGCGTCCGGCCCGGTGATCCTCGCGCCGAACCACTCGTCGTTCATGGACCACTTCTTCCTCGGCACCGTGATCCGGCGCAAGGTCCGCTTCATGGCCAAGTCACAGCTCTTCCAGCCCCCGATGCAGTGGATCTACACGCACGGCGGCGTCTTCCCGGTGCGCCGCGGCTACGCCGACGAGGAGGCTTTCACGACCGCCAACAGCGTCCTCGCGCGAGGCGGCTGCATCGCGATGTACAGCGAGGGCGGCCGCTCACGGACGGGCAAGCTCTCGGGCACCGTGCGGCCCGGTATCGGGCGGCTGGCGCTCGAGTCGGGCGCGACCGTCGTCCCCGTCGCGATCCACGGCTCGTCGCAGGTGCGCAACTGGAAGCGGGGGCAGTTCCCGAAGGTCACCGTGCTCTATGGCGACCCGATCCGCTGGGAACGGATCGAGTCGCCGACGCGCGACCAGCAGCAGCAGGTCGCCAACTCGATCTTCGCCGAGGTGCGCGAGCTTTACGCCCAGCTCGACGCCGTGGGGCGGCGCGGGGTTGCGCGGCAGCGTCGCGAGCTGCGCCGAGCGTGACGGACGTCCTGCGGGCTGGGCTGCTCGACGGCATCACGGTCCTCGTCGCGACCCCGCCCGGCGCGCCGCGGTTCGCGCCCACCGTCACCGACCGGACCGCCGCGCTCGGCGCGACCGTGTCGCACGCCGAGGTGGACCCGGCGGGCGACGAGCTCGCGCCCCCGGGCGACGTCGGCGTGCTCGTCTGGGACGCCTCCGCGACGGAGTCGGCGCTCGCCGCGATCGACGGCGCGTGGCTCGTCGTGCGCCCGGTGGCGACCCGCGCGATGGCCGGCGGCGGCCTGCTCGTTCTCGTCGCGCCGGCGCCCGGCGACCCGCAGGCGGAGGCGACGCGCGCCGGGCTGGAGGCGATGGCGCGGACGCTCTCGATCGAGTGGGCGCGACTCGCGATCCGCCCCGTGGCGATCCTCCCCGGCGCCGCCACGCCGCCGAGCGAGGTGGCCGAACTGGTGGCCTACCTCGCGTCGCCGGCGGGCGGCTACTTCTCGGGCTGCCGCTTCGACCTCGGCTCCGTCTAGGCCGAGGCGGGGAGCGGCTCGCCGACCGGCGCCTCGCGGCGGGACGGGCGGCGGCCCGGGACGAAGAGCGCGGCGAGGGCTCCGGCGGCGAGGACGGCGGCTCCGACCCAGACGGCGCTCGTCATGCCGGCGGTGTACGCCTGCGGGGACTCGTAGGAGCCGTTGGAGGCGAAGACGGTCGCGAGCACGGCGATCCCGAGCACCCCACCGACCTCGCGGATGGCGTTCGTGGCTCCCGAGGCCTGGCCTGCCTGCTCCGGCCGGACGGCGGCGAGCACCGCGTTGGCGGCCGGGGCGAAGACGAGCGCCATGCCGACGCCGGCCAGCACGAAGGGGATCACGAACTCGGCGTAGGGCGTGGTAGGCGTCGAGATCGATGCGAGCCACCCGATCGCCACCGCCTGGAGGGCGAGGCCGGTCGCCATCAGCGGGCGCGAGCCGATGCGATCGGAGAGCAGGCCCGCGATCGGCGCCACGATCATCGGCATGCCGGTCCACGGGAGGGTGCGGATGCCGGCCTCGAGCGGCGAGTAGCCCTGCGTGACCTGGAAGAACTGGGCGAGCAGGAAGATCGAGCCGAAGACGCCGAAGTACATGGCGAGCGACACAAGGCTCACGGCCGAGAAGGCGCGAGAGCGGAAGAAGCGCATCGGCAGCATCGGCTGGCGCGTCCGCAGCTCCCAGGCGACGAACGCGGCGAGGAGGCCGGCGCCGCCGATGATCGAGCCGAGCACGGTCGTGCTCGTCCAGCCGAGCTCCGAGCCGCGGACGATCCCGTAGACGAGCCCGAGCAGCCCGCCGCTGGCCAGCGCCACGCCGCGCAGGTCGAGCGACCGCGCAGGCCCGTGGCTCTCGTTCAGCCGCCTGAGGGCGAACGGCACGAGCGCGACCCCGATCGGCACGTTGATCCAGAAGATCCACTGCCACGAGATCCCGTCCACGACGGCGCCGCCGATCAGCGGCCCGAGCGCGACGCCGAGGCCGGAGATCCCCGACCACGCGCCGATCGCGAGCCCGCGCCTGCCGACGGGGAACGCGTCGGCGAGCAGGGTCAGCGTGAGCGGCGTGACGACCGCGGCGCCGACTCCCTGCACCGCCCGCGCGGTGATCAGCGCGCCGGTCGTGGGCGCGAGCGCGGCGGCGGCCGACGCGAGGGTGAAGAGACCGAGGCCGAGCACGAACAACCGCCGCCGGCCGAAGCGATCGCCGAGCGCCGCGCCGGTCAGCAGCAGCACGGCATAAGAAAGCGTGTACGCGTTGACCGTCCACTGCAGCGACTCGATCGTCGCGCCGAGGTCGGCCTGGATCGACGGGAGCGCGGTCGTGACGACGAGGTTGTCGAGGACGACCATGAAGAGCGCGATCGAGACGATCGCGAACGTCCAGCCGGGACGCGTTTGTGATTGATCACTCTGCATAGGTTGTGAGTATTCACTCACAACGGCGAGTTGTCAAGGGCGACATGCGGTTTTTCGTCCCCTCGCGAGGGGGCTCAGGCGAACGTCAACGGCGGCTGGGTAGGGAGGCGGGGGAGTGTCACGGTTTCGACACTCCACTTTCGCGTGGGGTTGCTGAGTCCCGCATAGCGGGACTTTCCAGACCCACTAGATTCCGGACCGGGGAGAACTGCGACGAAACAGGCGCGGATTGCCACGACACTCCGCGCCCTTCCCTCAATGCCGCTGTTGACGTTCGCCGCGGAAAACCCCGCGGCTCAGCCGGCCCAGGGCACCTCGACCGAGTCCTCGGTCGGCGAGTCGCGCGCGACGACGTACTCGGCGGCCTCGGAGTCGGACAGGTTCTGCAGGAAATGGGTCTCGCGCGGGGGGACGTAGACCATGTCCCCCGGCCCGATCCTGACCGTCTGCTCGAGGTGGTCTCCCCACCGGACCTCGAGGGAGCCGGACAGCATGTAGACGGCGCTCTCGCAGGAGTCGTGGTAGTGGGGCCGCGACTGGGCTCCGGCGGGAACGCGGAAGACGCCCATGTAGAGGTTCGTGGCGCCCGTGGTGGCCTGCGAGATCTCGGCGCCGCCAACCACGCCGCGGGGCGTCTCGCGGTGGTGGCCTTCTGGCTTGACGACCTTCATGGCGGCAGACTATTGCCACGCGCGCCGCAGGCGCGTCAGCCCCTCGGCGATCTCCTCCGGGCCGTGCGTGGTGAAGGAGAGCCGGAGCGTCGGCGCGGTCCGGCTCGCCCGCGAAGAACGGGTAGCCGGGCACGAACGCGACGTCGAGCTCCAGGGCGCGCCGCAGCAGCGCGTCGGAGTCCCAGCCGTCGGGCAGCCGCGCCCAGACGAACATCCCGCCGTCCGGATGGTTGTGCACGGATCCCGGCGGGAGCGCGGCCGCCAGGCCTTCGAGCAGCGCGTCCCGCCGCGCGCCGTACTCGGCTCGCAGCACAGCGAGGTGCGCGTCGAGGTCGACCGCCGCCAGCCAGAGCGCTGCGGCCGCCTGGTCGATCGTCGACGAGTGCAGGTCGGCGGCCTGCTTGGCCACCACCAGGGGTCGCCGGAGCTCCGCCGGCACCCGCATCCAGCCGATCCGCAGCCCCGGGGCGGCCACCTTCGACAGCGTCGAGAGGGCCAGCGTGCGGTCGCCGGCGAGCGAGGCGACGCTGGGCAGCGGCTCGCCGCGGTAGCGCAGCTCGCCGTACGGGTCGTCCTCGACGAGCCACAGGCCGCACCGCTCGGCCACCGCGGCGAGCGCCCGCCGCCGCTCGAGCCCCAGCGTCCGCCCCGTCGGGTTGTGGAAGGTGGGGATCGTGTAGAGCAGCCGCGCCCCGTGCTCGGTCGCCGCGCTCGCCACCGCGTCGGGATCGAGGCCGCCGTCGTCGCACGCCACCGGCACCACCACGGCCCCGGCGAGCGCGAACGCCTGCAGCGCCGCCAGGTACGAGGGCTCCTCGACGAGCACCCGGTCGCCCGGTTCCACCAGCACGGTCGCCGCCAGCGTGAGCGCCTGCTGCGAGCCGCTCGTCACCAGCAGGTCGTCGGCCTCGGTCGGCAGCCCGCGAGCAGTCAGCCGGGCGGCGATCAGCGTCCGCAGCGCGGGATCGCCCTCGGTGGTCGAGTACTGCAGCGCCCGCCCGGCCCGCCCGTCCTCGAGCGCGCGGGCGAACGCCTCCCGCAGCCCGGCGGCGTCGAACAGCTCCGGCGCCGGCAGCCCGCCCGCGAACGAGATCACGCCCGGCCGCTCGGTCAGCGCCAGGATCTCGCGGACCGGCGAGCTGCGGACGCCGCGCAGGCGGCCGGCGATCCCGGGCAGCACGGTCAGGTCGTCATCCCCGTGAACTGGCCGCCCGTGACGTTGAGCACCTGCCCGTGGACGAAGTTCGACCACGGCGAGCAGAGGAAGAACACGCCGCCGGCCGCCTCCTCGGGCGTCCCGCCGCGCCCGAGCGGGATCAGCAGCGACTTCATGCCGCGCATCTCGTCCGGGATGCCGAGCTGGACCCGCTCGCCACCGATCTCCATCGTGTTCTCGGCGTCCTTGGAGGCGGTGAGCCGCGTCTCGATCCACCCGAACGCGACCGCGTTGACGTTGACCTTGAACTGGCCCCACTCCTTGGCGACCGTCTTCGTGAGGCCGACCACCGCGGCCTTGCCCGCCGAGTAGTTGGCCTGGCCCGCGTTGCCCATCGTCCCCGAGATCGAGGAGACGTTGACGATCTTGCGGAAGACCTCCTCGCCGCGCTCGCGCTCGGCCTTGGCCGGCTCGCGCAGGTGCGGCGCGGCGGCGCGGATGACGCGGAACGGCACGACCGTGTGGATGTCGAGCATCCGCTGGAACGCGTCGTCGCTCATCTTGTGGATCGGCGCGTCGACCGTGTAGCCGGCGTTGTTGACGAGGATGTCGAGCTTGCCCCAGGCGTCGATCGCGGTCTGCACGAGCGAGTCGCACGCGCCGGGCGCCGTGAGGTCGCCGCCGTAGACCACCGTCTCACCGGCGATCTCGGATGCGGTCTGCTCGGCGAGGTCGGTGTCGAGGTCGTTGATCAGGACCCGCGCGCCGTGCTCGCTCAGCAGCTCGGCCGTGGCGCGGCCGATGCCGCGCGCCGAGCCGGTGACGATCGCCACCTTGTCGTCCAGCACTCCCATCTTCAGCCTCCAGTCTCAGATCCGGAGGCGGGATCGTGCCAGCTAGGGCCTGTCCAAGAACCCCGCCACGTCCAGGACCGCCGTAGACACATCGCACCTGCCTCGGCCTTCGGCCTCGTCGCCGGCCTTCGGCCTGGGCCACCCGAACCCTCGGAAATACGTCCGTATTCCCTTCGGATTCGTGCGGCGCCCGGCTCGGTCTACGGCGCTCCCGGCCGGGCCGGATCTTCTTGGACAGACCCTACGCGGCGAGGGGTGCCGCAGCAGGCGCGACCACGCGGCCGCCGTCGAGCTCGACCACGCGGTCGGCCACCGCGGCGGCAGCCTCCGCGTCACGCGTGAAGAGCACGACCGTGATGCCGTCCTCGTGCGCGACGTCGCGCAGGAGCTCGAGCAGCGCGGCGCCCTCGGCGGGGTCGAGGTCGCCGGCCGGCTCGTCGGCCAGCAGCACGCTCGGGTGGCCGGCGATGGCGCGCGCGAGCGCGGCCCGCTGGCGCTCGGCGACGCTCAGCTCACCGGCGCGCTCGTCGCGATGGGCGCTGAGCCCGACGCGGTCGAGCAGCGCGTCGATCGTCGCGGCGTCGTGCGCGCGGCGGGCGATCAGGAGCGGGAGCGCGACGTTCTCGCGCACGGTGATGGTGGGGAGGACCGAAGCGGCGGGAAGCAGGAGGCCGATGCTCTCACGGCGCAGGCGGGTGAGCTCGAGGTCGTCGAGGCCGCGCAGCGGGCGCTCGTCGACGCACAGCGTGCCGCCGGCGGGGCGGTCGAGGCCGGCCAGCACGTGCAGCAGCGACGTCTTGCCTGCGCCCGAGGGGCCGACGACGGCTGTCAGCCGTCCGGCCGGGGCCTCGAGCGAGACGTCGCGGAGCACGTCCACGCGGGTCCGCAGGTCCCCGACGCGGTGGAAGAGATTGTGCGCGATGACTCCAGGCATGGCCTGGAACTCTCCCACCAGGCCCCACAACCGAAAGGACGGATAACCGCACCTTTGGGGTGGGCCTCCCTCCCCAATAAAGCGCTTAGGCCCTATAGCCCGTAGGAGCGGCCGATGACGTCGAGCATGATCTCGTCGGTGCCGGCGCCGATGCGGTTGAGCCGCAGGTCCCGCCACACGCGCTCGATGCCGTACTCCTCCATGTAGCCGGCGCCGCCGTGGATCTGGAGGCACTCGTCCGCGACCTCGCACGCCATGCGCGACGCGAACAGCTTCGCCATCGAGATCTCGCGCACCGGGTACTCGCCGTTCATGTGCCGCCAGGCGGTCGTGTAGACGAGCTGGCGCGCCGCCTCGATCTTGGTCGCCATCTCGCCGAACTTGTGGCGGGTGACCTGGAACTTGCCGATCGGCCGCCCGAACGCGTGGCGCTCTCCCGCGTAGGTCAGGGTGCGATCGAAGACGGCCTGGGCGGCAGCCACCGCGCCCGCGGCGCCGATCAGGCGCTCGCCCTGGAGCTCCCACATGATGTGGTAGAAGCCCTTGCCGACCTCGCCGAGCACCGCGCTGTCGGGCACGCGCACGTCCTGGAACGCGAGCAGCGCCGTGTCGGAGGCGTGCATGCCGAGCTTGCGCAGGCGCTCCTCCCGGATCACGCCCGGCGCGTCCATGTCGACGACGAACAGCGTGAAGCCGTCGTAGCCCGCGTCGGGGTCGGTCTTCGTCACGAGCACGATGAAGTCGGCCCGATGGCCGTTGGTGATGTACGTCTTGGAGCCGTTGATCACCCACTCGTCGCCGTCGCGCACGGCGCGGGTCTTGATCCCGGAGACGTCCGAGCCCGCGTCCGGCTCGGTGATGCCCAGGCACGAGATCTTCTCGCCCCGGATCGAGGGCACCAGGTACGCCTGCTTCTGCTCCTCGGTGCCGAACGCGAGGATCGGCGGCGTCGCCATGTCGGTGTGCACCGCGATGCCCATCGCCAGCCCGCCGCAGTCGGCGTGGACGATCTCCTCGGCGAGCACGAGGTTGCACGGGTAGTCGCCGCCCTGCCCGCCATACGCCTCGGGGAAGGAGAGCCCCAGGAACCCGAGCTCTCCCATGCGCGAGAACACCCAGTCCGGGAACGTCGACTTCTCCCACTCGGCCGAGTGGGGCCGCAGCTCCTTGCGCACGAACGCGCGGATCGACTCCCGCAGCTGCTCGTGCTCGTCCGTGAAGATGAAGTGCCGCCGAGCCGCGGCGTGATCGGGCTTGAGGACGTCGGTGGCGGCCATGGGCGAACGCTAGCCCATGGCCGCTCCCGACTCTCCCGCTTAGCGCAGGATGCCGAGGTGCCGGAGCACCCCGTTCATGAACTCCTTGCGCTTGGTCTCACCCGAGATCCCTTCGAACCCGAACCCGGTGTAGACCGTGTCGTCGGTCGCCACCACGGGGCCCTCCTGGAACTCCTCGGTGACGCGCTCCCAGCCGACGACCGGGTTCTGGGTGCCCTCGGGCGAGGGCCCGAGCTGCCAGCCGCCCTCGTCGGCCTCGAAGTCGGTCGACGTCGAGGTGCTGCCGACCGTGACGGTCGCGTCGTCGACCCACACGCCGAGTCCGAGCGTGCCCCAGTCGGTGATCACCGAGATATCGGAGCCGCGATAACGTCCCGCCGGTGCCCGGCCCGGTCCGCTACGACGTCGCCGAGCGCGTGGCGACGATCGCGCTCGACCAGCCCGACACCCGCAACGCACTCTCCGACGAGGTGCTCGACGACCTGATCGCCGCCTTCGAGGCTGCACGGGACGACGCGGACGTGCGCTGCGTGATCCTCACCTCCACGCACGAGAAGGTCTTCTCGAGCGGCGGCAACCTCGCCGGGCTTCGCGTCCGAGGCGCCGCTGGTGCACAAGCACCTCGGCACCGAGCGCTTCCCGCGGCTCTTCAAGCTCATCGGGGAGCTCGGCAAGCCGACGATCTGCGCGGCCAACGGGCATGTCCTCGCGGGAGCGCTCGGCCTGGCGCTGGCCTGCGACCTGATCGTCGCCCGCGAGGGGGTGCGGTTCGGGACGCCGGAGATCAACGTCGGGGTGTTCCCGTTCATGATCGCGGCCCTCATCTACCGCAACGTGCCGCGCAAGAAGGCGAACGAGCTGCTGCTGCTGGGCGAGCAGATCAGCGCCGAGGAGGCCGAGCGGATCGGGATCGTCAACCGCGTCGTGCCGCCGGACGAGTTCGACGCCTTCGTCCGCGACTGGGCCGAGCGTCTGGCGGCCAAGTCGCCGATCCTCATGCGCCTGGGCAAGGACGCGTTGTTCCGCCAGCAGGACATGGCGCTCGCCGACGCGCTGGAGTACCTGCACGCCCAGCTCACGATCGCGTTCTCGACCGACGACGTCCAGGAGGGCGTCAAGGCGTTCTTCGAGAAGCGGGAGCCCGAGTGGACCGGCCGCTAAGAGCCCATTTCATGATTCCGACGCGCCCGGATGCGGCCGTGGACACGTCGCACCTGTCTCGCTTCGCTCGCCGCCGGCTTCGCCTGGACCACCCGAACCCTCGGAAGTACTTCCGTACTCCCTTCGGATTCGTGCGGCGCCCGGCTTGGTCCACGACCACCCCGGTCGGGCCGGCCTCATGAAACGGACTCTGAGGATCACGTGCCTGCGCGCGCGCACGTCCGACCGCACGGACGGCGCGGGAGCGGGCGCCGAGGCGCTGGCGCGCGCCCTCGGGGGCCGCGTGGTGGGCGAGGCGTCGCCGGGCGCCCCGCGCGACTGGTCGGAGGACCTGCCGGCCGCCCGCCCGGTGCTGGAGGCCGCCGCCGCCGAGGTCTCGGCCGCGCTCGACCAGGGCGAGCTGCCGCTGCTCACCGCCTCCGACTGCACGATCTGCATCGCCACGCTGCCCACCGCGGCCCGCCGGATCCCGGGACTGCAGGTGCTGTGGCTCGACGCCCACGGCGACTTCAACACCCCCGACACCACGCCGAGCGGGTTCCTCGGCGGCATGTGCCTGGCCGCCGCCTGCGGCCGCTGGGACGCCGGCTGGCCCGACACCCTCGACCCTGCAGCGGTCTCGTTCGTCGGCGTCCGCGACCTCGACCCCGGGGAGCGGGTCGAAGTCGATCAGGCGGGAATCGGGACCGGCGTGCCCGGCGAGGGCCCCGTCTTCGTGCACCTCGACCTCGACGTGCTGGACCCGTCGGTACTCGCGCCCCAGTTCCCGGTGCCGGACGGCCTCCACGCCCGGGAGGTGCGCGACGTGCTGGCACGGCTGCAGGACGAGGGCCGGCTCGTCGGCCTCGAGGTCACCGCGTTCGAGGACCCCGCGGGCGTCGACCTCGTCACGGAGATCCTCGAGCCGGTCACCCGATAGTGCTGCGCCCCCTCGTCGACGACCTGAACGAGCGCCGCGAGCGGGCGAGGCTCGGCGGCGGGGAGGAGCGGATCGCGCGGCAGCACGAGCAGGGGAAGCTGACGGCTCGGGAGCGGATCGCTCGGCTGGTCGACGCCGGGACGTTCACGGAGCTGGGCATCCATGCCGGCATCCACCACTCGGTGCGAGGGCTCGAGGGGCGCGAGGCGCCCGCCGACGGCGTGATCACCGGTTACGGCCGCGTCGACGGGCGGATGGTGGCGGTCTGCGCCTACGACTTCACGGTCATGGCCGGCTCGATGGGGACCACGGGGGAGCTGAAGGTCACGCGGTTGCGGGAGCTGGCGCTGAGCAAGCGGATGCCGTTCGTGTGGCTGCTCGACTCGGCGGGCGCGCGGATCCAGGAGGCGGTCGGGTCGCTGTTCGCCGGCTCGGGGCACCTGTTCCGCGAGGAGGTCGTGGCCAGCGGCGTGATCCCGCAGGTCGCGGCGCTGATGGGCCCGTGCGCGGCCGGCACCGCGTACATCCCGGGGCTCGCCGACTTCGTGCCGATGGTCTCCGGCCGCGGCTCGATGGCGCTCGCCGGCCCCCATCTCGTGCGCGCGGCGGTCGGCGAGGACGTCACCCAGGAGGAGCTCGGCGGAGCGCGCGTGCACTGCCGCACGTCGGGCGTCGGAGACCTCGAGGTGGCCGACGACGAGGAGTGCCTCGCCCGCATCCGCGAGTACCTGTCGTACTTCCCGTCGCACTGCGAGGAGCGCCCGCCGGCGCGGCCGAGCGACGACCCGGTCGACCGGATGGACGACGAGCTGCTCGACGTGCTGCCGGACTCCAACCGCCAGGCGTACGACATGTACGACGTGATCCGGCGCATCGTCGACGACGGCCGGTGGCTGGACCTCAAGCCCCGGTTCGCGCGCACGATCATCACGTGCCTGGCGCGGATGGGCGGCCGGCCGGTGGGCATCGTCGCCAGCCAGCCGAAGCATCTCGGCGGGATCCTCGACAACGACTCGGCCGACAAGGCGGCCCGCTTCGTGAACCTCTGCAACGCGTTCTCGCTGCCGCTCGTCTTCCTCGTCGACGTGCCCGGGTTCATGGTCGGCACCAAGGTCGAGGCGGCGGGCATCATCCGCCACGGCGCGAAGATGCTCTATGCGGTCGCCAACGCGACGGTGCCCAAGATCACGGTGGTGGTGCGCAAGGCGTACGGGGCCGGCTACTACGTGATGAACGGCCGCGCCTACGAGCCGGACCTGATCGTCGCGTGGCCGAGTGCCGAGATCTCGGTCATGGGGCCCGAGGGGGCGGTCGAGATCGTCTTCCGCAAGCAGGTCGAGGAGGCCGAGGACCCAGCGGCCAAGCGGGCCGAGCTGATCGAGGCCTACCGCGGGCTGATCGACATCTACGTGGCCGCGCGCAACGACATGGTCGACGACGTGATCGACCCACGCGAGACCCGCCCGACGATCATCCGCGGGCTCGAGATGGCCGAGGGCAAGCGGGTCGAGCGGCCGTTCAAGCGCAACGGCGTCGTCCCCGTCTGACGCTAGTCTCGCCGCCGTCGTGATCGGCATGGACGGCTTCACGCTCCTCGGGGCCATTCCCGTCGGGCTGCAGGTCTGGGGCGAGGAGCCCGGTGGCCTCGCGCTGCGCTGGGCGAACCACGACGACGCGCGCGAGGTCGGCCGCTCGGCGGCCCTTGCGGCGCTCGAGGGCGAGGACGTCGAGATGGTCGAGGACTGCGGGGAGGCGGGCTGGTGCCGCGTCCGCGCCCGGGCGCTCGGCGACGGCAGCGTGATGGTGACGCTCGAGGACTTCAGCGACGTCCGGGAGCGGGAGCGGCTCAACGCCGCGATCGTCGAGAACCTCCAGGACGGCGTGCTCGTGGTCGACATGAGCGGCCGGATCGTGCGCGCCAACCCGGCGGCCGCCGATCTCTGCCGGGTGCCGCTCGACGAGCTCGTCGGCTCGCGGCTGCGGGACGTCCCGATCGAGCTGCGCCGACGGGGCGGCGCCCGGCTCGAGGCCTCCGCCTCGCCCGTGCGGCGGGCACTGGCCGGGGAGACCGTGCGCGGCGTGCTCCTGCAGGTCGAGCGCGCCGACGGCACCGCGCTGTGGGCGGAGGTCGACGCCAGCCCGCTGACCGAGACCGACGGCCGGCCCTACGGCGCGCTCAGCACCTACACCGACGTCACCGGCCGCGTGGAGCGAGAGCGGCGGATCCTCCAGGAGGCCGACACCGACGAGCTGACCGGCGTCGCCAACCGGCGGACGCTGCATCGCATGCTGGGCGCTGCGCTGGCGCGCGCCCGCGCGCACGGGCTCGTGGTCGCCGTGCTCGTGCTCGACCTCGACGGCTTCAAGGCGCTCAACGACCGCCTGGGCCACGCGGCGGGGGACGAGGCGCTGCGGGAGATGGCGGCGCGGCTCCGGCACGCCGTGCGCGAGCGCGACCTCGTGGCGCGCGCGGGCGGCGACGAGTTCGTGGTCGTGCTGCCGGACCTGCCGCCCGTCGAGGGCGTCGCGGACGAGCTGGCCGCCCGCGTCCAGGCGGCGTTCGCGGATCCGTTGGAGATGGCGGGCGGGCTGGTGCGGCTGGCGGCGTCGGTGGGCATGGCGTGCTTCCCGAACGACGGCCTCGACGCGAACCAGCTGCTCGAGGCGGCCGACCGCGTGATGTACGTCCGCAAGGGGTCGGGCCGCTTCGTCCGCAAGGCCGGCTGAGCGGCGTGGGCCTCGAGGACCCGGTCATCCTCACCTGCGCGATCTCCGGCGCCGTCGCCGGCCGCGACCAGTGCCCGGCGATCCCCTACACGCCCGCCGAGTACGCCTCCGAGGCGCGGCGGATCGTCGACGAGGGCGGAGCGATGATCCACATCCACGCCCGCCGGCCGGACGGCACCCCCAGCCACGAGGTCGAGGACTTCCGGGCCATCACCGAGGCGATCCTCGCCGAGGTCGGCGACGTCGTCGTGAACTTCTCCACCGGCGCGATCGGCGTGCCGGTCGAGAAGCGGATCGCCTATCTGCGCGAGCTGCGACCGGACGTGGGAGCGCTCAACATGGGCTCGATGAACTACGCGAAGTACTCGCGCCGGCGCAAGGACTTCGTCTTCAAGGCGGTGTTCGAGAACTCGTTCGACACGATCCTCGCGCTGCTCGGGGCGATGAACGAATGCGGGATCCGGCCCGAGCACGAGTGCTTCGACTCCGGCCACCTCGCCAACCTCGACCCGCTGCTCGACATGGGCGCGCTCGAGCCGCCGCTCCAGGTCTCGTGCGTGATGGGGGTCACGGGCGGGATCCGCCCGACGGCGCGCAACCTCGCCCACATGGCCGAGCAGGTGCCGCCGGTGCCCCACCAGTGGGGCGTGATCGGGATCTCGCGCGAGCAGTGGGGGCTGGTCGCGGCTGCTCTCGCGCTCGGCGGCAACGTCCGCGTCGGGCTCGAGGACAACTTCTACCTGCCGGACGGCACGATGGCCCGCTCGAACGGCGAGCTGGTGGCCAAGGCGCGGGCGATGGCCGAGGACGCCGGACGGCGGGTGGCGAGCGTGGCCGAGGCGCGGGCGATGCTCGGCCTGCCGCGGTGAGCGCGCTCGCCGGCCTCCGGGTGCTGGACCTCTCCCGGCTGCTGCCGGGCGGCTTCTGCTCGCTGCTGCTGGCCGACTTCGGGGCCGACGTGATCAAGGTCGAGGACACCGGGATGGGCGACTACGTCCGCTGGGCGGAGCCGCGCTATCCCGATGCCGAGCCGAGCGCGGGCGGCGCCATGTTCCTGGCGTTGAACCGGGGCAAGCGCTCGGTGCGGATCGACCTCAAGCGCCAGGCCGGTCGAGAGGTGTTCCTGCGGCTGGTCGCCGGCGCCGACGTGGTGCTCGAGTCGTTCCGGCCGGGCGTCATGGAACGCCTCGGCGTGGGGTGGGAGCGGCTGCGGGCCGAGAACCCGCGGCTCGTGTACTGCGCGATCACCGGCTATGGCCAGGACGGCCCGTATGCGGGGCGGGCCGGGCACGACATGGACTATCTCGCGCGCGTGGGGCTGCTCGACCTCACGGGCGAGCCGGACGGTCCGCCGGTGCAGGCAGCCGGCCAGATCGCCGACCTCGGCGGCGGGGCGCTGATGGCCGCGTTCGGGATCCTCGCCGCGCTGCGCGAGCGCGATCGCTCGGGCGAGGGCCAGCTCGTGGACGTCTCGATGGCGGACGGCGCGCTGTCGTGGCTGGCGATGGAGGCGGCGCGTGTCCTCGCCGGCGCGGCGCGGCCGGCGCGGGGGCGCGCCGAGCTCGCCGGCGGGCTGCTCTGCTACCGGCCGTACCGGTGCGCCGACGGCTGGGTGACGCTGGGCGCGCTCGAGCCCAAGTTCTGGCAGGCCTGGTGCGAGGGGGTCGGCCGGGACGATCTCGTCGCGCGCCAGTTCGAGCCCGTCGGCTCGGACACCCACCGCGAGGTCGAGGCCGTCTTCGCGGCGCGGACGCGGGCCGAGTGGGAGGCGTTCAACGACGAGCACGACTGCTGCCTCGAGCCCGTGCTCGGGCTGGACGAGGCGCTCGAGTCCGAGCTCGTGCGAGCGCGCGAGATGATCGTGGAGATCGACCAGCCGGGCGCGGGCCCGGTCCGTCTGCTGGGCACCCCGGTGAAGCTCTCCCGGACCCCTGCCGACCCGACCCGCGCCGGCGGCCCGCCGCTGGGCGCGGACACCGGGGCCGTGCTCGCCGAGGCCGGCTACTCGGCTGCCGAGATCCGCTCGCTGACGGACGCCGGCGCCGTCGCGGGCCCGTCCACGACCGCCGACGGCTCGTTCCTCTCGTGACCGGCGCCTTCTTCGTCCCGCTCAGCGGCAGCCGGTTCGAGGCCACGCCGCATACCCGCGGGCCGTGGGATCCCGCCCATCAGCACGCCGGGCCGCCGGCGGCGCTGCTGGGACGGGAGCTCGAGCGCTGCGAGCCGGCCGAGGGGATGGTGCTGGCGCGGCTGACGTTCGAGATCCTGCGGCCGGTGCCGGTCGGCGAGGTGACCGTGGCGGCGCGCGTGATCCGGCCGGGGCGGTCGGTGCAGCTGCTGGAGGGCGAGCTGACGGCGGGCGGCGAGCCGGTGGTGACCGTGCGGGCGTGGCGCGTCAAGGGGGCGCAGGCTCCGGCCCGCGGCGCCGACGGCGCGCCGCCCGCGCGGCCCGCGGAGGCCACGCCGCCTCCGCCGCTCGAGGGCTTCGGCTACGGCGACGCGGTCGAGCTGCGCTTCGCCGCCGGCAGCTGGTACGAGCCCGGCCCCGCAACCGTCTGGACGCGCCTCCGCGTCGCGCTCGTCGAGGGGGAGGAGCCGACCGGTCTCGAGCGCGTGCTGGCGGTGGCCGATTCGGGAAACGGCGTCTCCGGCGTCCTCCCGCTCGATCGCTGGCTCTACATCAACCCCGAGCTCACCGTCCACATGCTCCGCGAGCCCCGCGGCGAGTGGATCTGCCTCGACGCCACGACCGCGATCGCACCCGGAGGAGCCGGCCTCGCGAGCTCGGTGCTGAGCGACGATGACGGCATCGTCGGCCGCGGCGCCCAGTCGCTGCTCGTCATGCCGCGCTGAACCCCAACGTCAACTGCGCTGGGTAGGGAGGTGAGGGAGCCGGCGGCGCCGTCGGTCCCTCCTCGTCGCGGTGATCAAGCCGGGGTTTCGTGGACTTCGGTGCTTGGAGATATCTCCAAATCCACCTTTGTGCTCTAGAAGCGCACAAAGGTGGATTTCGATGATCGTGGCCGCACCGAAATCCACCTTTCCCCGCCTTGACCGCGACGAGGAGGGACCGACGGCGCCGCCGGCTCCCTCACCTCCCTACCCAGCCGCCGTTGACGTTCGTCAACCGTGACGCCTGATCCACTCATGCATCGCCACCGCCGAGGCGGCCGCGGCGTTGATCGAGCGGGTGGAGCCGAACTGGCGGATGGCGAGCACGGCTCGGGCGAGCCGGCGGGCCGCGGGGGAGAGGCCCGGCCCCTCCTGGCCGAAGAGCAGCGCGCAGCGCTCGGGCAGCGGGTAGGCGTCGATCGGCTCGGCGCCCGGCAGGTTGTCGATCCCCAGGATCGGGAGATCGCGGTCAGCGGCCCAGGCGCCGAACGCCTCGACGGTCGCGTGATGGCGGATGTGCTGGTAGCGATCGGTGACCATCGCTCCCCGCCGGTTCCAGCGCCGCCGCCCGACGATGTGGACCTCCGCGGCCAGGAACGCGTTGGCGTTGCGGACGACGGTCCCGATGTTGAGGTCGTGCTCCCAGTTTTCGACGGCGACGTGGAACGGGTGGCGGCGGGCGTCGAGGTCGGCGACGATCGCGTCGCGGCGCCAGTAGCGGTAGCCGTCGACGACGTTGCGGCGGTCGCCCTCCGCGAGCAGCGCCGGGTCGAGCCGTGGGTCGTCAGGCCACGGCTCGGGGTGCGGCCCGACGCCGACCTCAGGTTGCTCGTCGCTCACGCATCGGCACGGTAACGCGCAGCGGGACGCCGACGACCGCGAGCAGCAGGCCGAGCCAGATGAGCGCCATGACCGTGATCGCCGCCGCCTTCTCGACCGGGAAGCCCGCCGGGTCCGCGGCGACGTACGGGACGTCGGGGGCGCGCGGGGGCAGCGGGGCCGCGGGCGCGCCGGTGGTGGGGATCTCGATCGGCGCGAGGCGGTGCGGGGTGGCGTCGGTCCAGCCGTCGAAGACGCGCGCCTTCCAGGTGCCCTTCGAGGGGAAGGTGACGTCGACGACGTACGTCCCGGGCCGGCCGGCGTGCTCGGCGAAGAACTGCTTCGTGTCGCCGCGGCCGTTGTCGATCAGGATGCTCGGCCGGGCGTCGTCGAGCGGCGTCATGCCGTGCTGCTTGACGACGAGCGTCGCCCGCCACCTCTCGCCGGGATCGATGCCCCCTGGGGGTGCGGCGACTTCGACGGTGGCCCATCCACCGGCCGCGGCGGCGGCCGGGAAGGCGAGGACGGCGAGCGCGGCTACGGCGAGCAGAAGTCTCATGACACCACTACACCGCTCGGTGAAACGACGTTCCCTACCAGCGCACGTCGTGGCGCTCCATCACGCCCCACCCCTCGCGCAGCGGCCCGGCGACCGGCAGCTCGCCGGAGAACGTGCCGAACGGCTGCTCGTAATCCGAGCGCAGGACGATCAGGTTCTCGCGCCGCGCGCGGACCGCCTCCCGCGCGAAGCGCAGGCCGCCCACCGAGGACAGGTCGCCGGCGAACGTCACCGGCGGCACCTCGTGGGCCACGCCGTCGACCCACACCGTGCGCTCGGAGGCCTCGCCGGCGTCGTGGATGCCGTCCACGAGGTTCCACGCCACGGCCGCGCCCGACTCGGCGACGCCCACGCCCGCCGACCACCGCCAGGCGGTGTGCCGCGCGTGGTATCCGGCCGACTCGTCGACGATCGCGTGCAGGTCGAGCGGCCGGCGCGCTCCCCGCAGCTCGAGCCACCCGCGGGCGCGCACCCCGCCGCGCTTGCGCGTCCACGCGTACTGGCGCCCGTGCGGGGAGACGACCTCGATCGGCTCGCCGTCGTCGAGCGCCAGCTCGAGGCTCGCGGCCCGCCCCGCGACGCTCAGCCGCCGGGCGTCGACCTGGACGCCGCCGGACCCCCGAGCGGTGCGCTCGACCAGGCGCCCGCCCGCCCGGTCCCACACCGCCCACCACGCGACCGGGACCGGCCCGACGCGCGCCCGCGCGGCGCACAGCATCACGTCCGGCCCGAACGCGCCGACGTAGGTCCACGCCTTCAGCGGGCGTCCGCCCCGCCAGGCGGGCATGGCGTCCGGCGGCACCGGAACCGGCGGGCGCCCGATCAGATCCCCACCCACCCTGCGCCACGGTTGGATCTGCATGGCGCTGTATGCTCCCGAACCC
This sequence comes from uncultured Solirubrobacteraceae bacterium, assembly GCA_963730535.1. Lineage (GTDB taxonomy): Bacteria > Actinomycetota > Thermoleophilia > Solirubrobacterales > Solirubrobacteraceae > DASSUW01. The sequence goes on along the minus strand of CAVSRU010000012.1, from coordinate 836,746 downwards.
ACAGGTTGACTGACGAGTCAATCTCGGGGGAAGGAGAAAACCCGTGCGCGTCGCCGCCGTCCAGCTCACCTCCACCGCCGATCGCGAGCGCAACCTCGCCACCGCGGACCGGCTCACCCGCGCGGCCGCTGCCGCCGGCGCCGAGCTCGTCGTGCTGCCCGAGAAGTGGCCGCTGCTCGGCACGTCGGAGGAGACGGCGGCAGGCGCCGAGCCGTTCGAGGGGCCGGCGCTCACGTGGGCGCGCGCGACCGCCCGCGAGCTGGGCATCGATCTCGTGGCCGGGTCGTTCTCCGAGCGCGTCCCCGAGCGCGAGAAGAACTCGAACACCTCCGTGCACGTCGGCCCCGACGGCGACGTGCAGGCGGTCTATCGCAAGATCCACATGTTCGACGTCGAGGTCGGCGGCCACACGTACCGCGAGTCCGAGCACGAGGAGCCCGGCGACGAGATCGTGCTCAGCGAGACCGCCGAGGGCGTCGAGCTCGGGTTGACCGTCTGCTACGACCTGCGCTTCACCGAGCTGTATCGCATCCTGGCCGTGCGCGGCGCCCGTGTGATCACGGTGCCGGCGGCCTTCACGGTCGCCACGACGCGCGACCACTGGGAGGTGCTCCTGCGCGCGCGGGCGATCGAGAACCAGGCGTTCGTGATCGCCCCCAACCAGGTCGGTCAGCACGCGCCCGGGCTGCGCTCCGGCGGGCGCTCGACGATCGTCGACCCGTGGGGCATCGTGCTCGGCCAGGCGCCCGACACCGAGACGTTCGTCACCGCCGACCTCGACCTCGACCACCAGGCCGAGATCCGCCGCACGCTTGCCCTCGCTCGCCAACCGCCGGCCGCAGGCGTACGCCTGGCCGCAGGAAGTGCACACGTAGTGGCCACCGCCCGCCCGGCCGTCGACAAGCGGCGGATGATCCTGGACGCCGCCGTGCGCGTGTTCGCGCGCCAGGGCTTCCACACGTGCCGCGTGTCGGACATCGCCGACGAGGCGGGTGTGGCCTACGGGCTCGTCTATCACTACTTCCAGTCCAAGGACGAGGTGCTCGACACGCTGTTCCTGGAGCGCTGGGACGTGATGCTCGAAGCGATCCGGGAGGTCGACGCCCAGGCCGTGCCGGCCCGCGACAAGCTGTACGCGATCGCGTCGTTCATCGTCGACTCCTACCGCCACGACCCTGACCTGATGAAGGTGATCATCGTCGAGGTCACGCGCGCCGCGAACTCGTTCGGGGCGGTCCACCTGGACAAGATCGCCGAGGCGTACGCGCAGATCGGCGGCATCGTCGAGCAGGCCCAGCGCTCGGGCGAGTTCCGCTCCACCGTGAGCGCCCAGTTCGCGGCCATGGCCTTCTACGGCGCGATCGAGCAGGTGCTCACCGGCTGGATCTTCGGGACGCTCGATCAGGGCGACGATGCGTACGACCGCGCGAAGGAGTACGTGGTCGAGACGATCTGCGGCGGCCTCAACTCTTAGTATCCGCGCCCATGACCGACAACGACATGGTCAAACGCTTGATGTGGGCGGGCCTGCTGGCCGCGCTCGGCGCTCTCGCGTCCGTGGCCACGACGAAGCTGGCGTCCCTGATTTGGCGACGCGCCTTCCGGGAAGATCCTCCGGAATGAGCTCGGAAGACCGCACACGTTCGATGGCTCGCGGCGAGGAGCTGCGGGAGAACCTCGCCGACACCGACGCCCGCCGCGCCGAGGAGGAGGCCGCCAAAGCCGAGAAGGCCGCGGCCGACGCCGCCGCCGAGCAGGAGAAGCGTGAGAAGGAGGCGCAGCGGGAGCGCGATCGCGCACGTCGCATCCACGAGGCGGCCGACGAGGCGCGCGGCCGGGCTGACGAGGCCGTGGCGGGCTCACCGCGGCCGGCGTCCGCGGCGGCGGCCTCTGCCGCCGGTGACGGATCGACCTCCTCGATCCCCGGGCTCGACAAGCTTCCGCCGGCGGCCCAGCGCCCCGAGGTCCTCGTCGGCGCGACGTTCGCGGGCGCCTTCGTCGTCGCCCGAATCCTCAAGCGGATCTTCGACTGACATGGCCAACGACCATCACGACACCTCCGAGCTCGGGCAGGCCGTCCAGGAGGTCACCGAGCGGGCGAGCCTGCTCATCCGCGAGGAGATCGAGCTCGCCAAGCGCGAGGTGACCGACAAGGTCACGAAGCTCATCAAGGGCGCCGTGGTCGGGATCGTGGCCGCCATCTTCGCGGTGTTCGGGCTCGTCTACCTGCTGGACGCACTGGCCTGGGGCATCTGGGAGCTCTTCGACATGGATCGCGACTTCTGGGTCGGGTTCCTGATCGTCGCCGTGCTGCTCTTCCTGTTCGGCGGCATCGCCGGCTTCCTCGCCGCGCGCTTCCTCAAGCGCGGCTCGCCGCCCACGCCGCAGATGGCGATCGAGGAGGGCAAGCTGATCAAGGAGACCGTGACCGGGTCGCATCCCGCGATGCCACAGGGCCCGACGACCGAGACCCGCACCAAGGTGCCGCGCTGATGGCCGAGATCCGCACCCCCGAGGAGATCCGCGAGTCGATCGAGGCCAACCGCGCGGAGCTCGGCCTGGCCGTCGAGCGCCTGCGCCGCGAGGTGACGAAGGCGACTGACTGGCGCGGGCAGTTCGAGCGCCACAAGAAGGAGGTCCTGATCGGCGCGGCCGTGACGGGCTTCGTCCTCGGCGGAGGGATCGCGGCGGTGACCGGCCTGCTCAGCGGGCGACGCCGGAAGCGCGACGCCTTCTGAGCAGGTAATCGCCGCTGTGCGGATAATGGCGAGCGGATGAGCTCGCCTCCGAGGCGTACGGAAGACCTCCTGAGCGCGCGCGCGGTGTTGCGCGTGGTGCTCGTCGTCGTGGTCGTCGTCCTCACGCTGGTGCTCATGTACCTGCTCCGGCGACCGCTGACGTGGATCTTCATCGCCGCGTTCATCGCCGTCGCGCTCTCCGGGCCGATCAACCTGCTCGAGCGCCGGATGCGCCGTGGCTTCGCGGTCGCGATCGTCTACATCGCGCTGATCCTCACGCCCTTCGCGCTGATCGCGCTGCTCGTCCCGCCGATCGTCACACAGGCCGACAACCTCATCCAGAACGTGCCGGAGTACGCCCAGCAGGTGACGGACTTCGTCAACGAGAACGAGCGGCTGCGACAGCTCCAGGACGAGTACGACATCACCAGCCGGCTCGAGGAGGAGGCCGGCAAGCTCCCGAGCCGGGCCGGCGACGCCGCGGGCGTGCTGAGCGACATCGGCGTCGGCCTGGTGAACTCGATCTTCGCCGGGGTCACGATCCTCGTGCTCTCGATCTTCATGCAGGGCAGCGGCAGGCGGTTCCTCGACGCGTGGGCGCGGCAGTACCCGCCCGATCGCGAGGAGTGGATGCGCAACCTCTTCCAACGGATCGGCAACGCGATCGGCAACTACGTCGCCGGCGCGCTCCTGCAGGCCACGGTCGCCGGCTTCACGAGCTGGATCATGCTGATGATCCTCGGCATCGACTACGCGCTCCCGCTCGCGGTGATCGTCTTCCTGCTCGACCTCATCCCGCTCGTGGGCGCCACGCTCGGCGCCCTGATCGTCGGCATCGTGACGCTCTTCTCCGACTTCCCGATCGACACCGTGATCTGGACCGTCTACGCGATCGTCTACCAGCAGGTGGAGAACAACATCATCCAGCCGCGCATCCAGGCCCGGGCGGTCCAGCTCGATCCGCTGATCGTCCTCATCTCGGTGCTCTTCGGCTCCGCCCTGTTCGGCGTGCTGGGCGCGCTGCTGGCGATCCCCGTCGCCGCCTCGATCCAGATCACCGTCCGCGAGTACCTCAAGCAGCGGCGAGCGGAGGGTCCGGCGCCGCCCCCCGGGGACGCTCCCGTCCCGGTCTGACGCGGAATAGGCGAGCCCTTCGCGTCGTCATCTCTGATGATGCGAATCCTCATGACTTCGAACACGGGCGCCGGGCACATCGGCCCGATGGTCCCGTTCGCGCACGCCTTCCTGCGCGCCGGCCACGACGTCCTGCTCGCGGCGCCCGCCAAGGCGCACCCGACGGTCGCGCGCGCGGGCGTGCCGTTCCTCCCGCTCGCCGACCCGCCCAGCGAGGAGACCGACGCGGTCTTCGCCTCGCTCGCCGCCCTCCCGCAGGAGGAGCAGAGCGTGCGCGTGATGCGCCAGATCTTCGCGGGCATCGACGCGCGGACGTCGCTCCCCGATGTGCTGCGCGCCGTCGGCCAGTACCGGCCCGACGTGCTGCTGCGCGAGCCGACCGAGTACGCCGGGCTGCTCGCCGCCGAGCGCCTCGGCGTGCGCCATGGGCGGATCGCGATCATGGCGGCGGGCACCGAGACCTGGGGCGTCCCGGTCGTCGCGCCGGTGCTCGACGAGCACCGCGCCCGCCTTGGCCTGCCGCCCGACCCGGACGGCCGCCGGATCACCGAGAGCGCCTACCTGACGATCATCCCCGAGGCGCTCGAGGATCCGGACGACTTCGGCCCCGCGCACGCCATCCGCTTCCGCGAGCACCGCCCCGACCCGTCCCCGCTGCCGTACGCGTGGAGCGACGAGGATCGCCCGCTCGTCTACGTCACCTACGGCTCGGTGACGCCCACGATGCCGTACTTCCCGGCGCTGTTCCGGGACACCGTCGCCGCGCTCGGCGAGCTGCCGGTGCGGGCGCTCTTCACGGTTGGCATCGAGGTCGACGTCGAGGCGCTCGGGCCCGTGCCCGGCAACGTGCGGATCGCGCGCTGGATCCCGCAGGCCGACGTCATGCCGCACGCCGCGGCCATGGTCGGCCACGGCGGCGCCGGCTCGACGCGGCTCGCGCTCGCCGCCGGCGTGCCCTCGGTGATCGTGCCGGGCTTCGCCGACCAGTTCCGCAACGCCGAGCGCGTCGCCGCCCTCGGCGCCGGGCTCGAGGCGACCGCCGCGGACCTCGTGAGCGCGCTCCGGCAGGTGCTCGGCGAGCCGTCCTACCGCGAGGCCGCGGCCCGCGTGGCCGCCGAGGTCGCCCGGCTGCCTCTCGTCGACGAGGCGCCCGGCGTGCTGGGCGACTGGCTCGAGGGCGAGCGCGCCGCCTGACTACACCGGGCCGAGGAGCTTCGAGGGCAGGCCGGTGACACCGAACAGCCCGGGACCGACGTGGGTCCCGATCACGGGCCCGATCTCGGACACGAACTCCGGGTCGCGACCGTAGATCTCGCGCCCGCGCTCGGCCAGGCGGCCGGCGACGTCGTGCGCCTGGATGTGCTGGATGACGAACACGTCGGCGCCGGACTCGCGGGCGGCGGTCAGGTGGTCGACCAGGCGCTCGAAGGCGCGGCCGGCCGTCCGCACGCGCTCTATCGGCTGGACCTCGCGCTCGATCGTGAGGATCGGCTTGACCTTGAGCGCCGAGCCGACCCATGCCTGCGCCGCGCCGATGCGCCCCCCGCGGCGCAGGTACTCGAGCGTGTCGACGGCGAAGATGATGCGCATCCGCTGGCGGAGGGCGGTGGCGGCCTCGGCCGCGCCGCGCAGGTCGGCCCCCTCGCGGATCGCGTTGCGCGCCGCGATCGCCATCAGGCCGTGGCCCGCAGCTCCCGTGTTGGAGTCCATGACCTCGATCCGCGCGGGGTCGATGCCGCGCTCGACCAGCGCGCCGCGCGCCTGGTGCGCGGCCTGCACGGTGCCCGAGATGCCGCCAGAGAGGTGCACGGAGAGGATGTCGTCGCCGGCCTCGATCAACGGCTCGTAGACAGCCAGGAAGTCGCCCACCGAGGGCTGCGACGTGCTGGGCACGGTCGACGCCGAGCGCAGGTGGTCGTAGAAGCCGTCGTAGTCGGGCAGGTCGCTCTCCCGATCCGTGCGCCCGTCCCAGTTGACGTAGAGCGAGACGAGGTGCAGGTCGTGCCGCTCGACCAGCGCCGCCGGTAGGTAGTGGGTCGTGTCGGTGACCACTGCGACGCCGGGCATGGCGGGCACCCTATCCTCGCGCGGTGGCGCGAGTGCTGGTGACCGGGGGGACGGGGTTCATCGGCGCGCATCTCGTGCGCGCGCTGCTCGTACGTGGCGACGAGGTGCGCGCGACCGTGCGGCCGACGTCGCGCGGCGAGCTGCCGCCGGACGTCGAGCCGGTGACGGTCGACGTGACCGATCGCCGCGCCGTACGCCGGGCGGTGCGCGGCGTCGAGCGCGTCTTCCACGTCGCCGGCACCACGCGGCTCGGGCTCCCGCCCGCCGAGCTCCTGCGCATCCACGTCGACGGCACGCGCGCGGTGCTCGACGCCGGCCTCGCCGAGGGCGTGGCGCGGGTCGTGCACGTCTCGTCGGTGGCGGCGATCGGGCCGGCGCGGCCGGGCGGCGCGCTCGACGAGCGGCACGTGCGCGCGGGCCCGCTGGGGATCCCGTACGCCGACGCCAAGCACGCCGCCGAGGTCGAGGCGCTGCGGGTGGCGGCGCACGGGCTCGACGTGGTGGTCGCGTGCCCGGCCCACGTCTTCGGGCGCGGCGACGAGCGGCGCTCCTCGACCGAGGTCGTCCGCCGCTTCCTGCTGCGGCGCATCCCGGCGTACGTGGATGGGGCGCTCAACGTCGTCGACGTGGAGGACGTGGCCGCCGGGCTGCTGCTGTGCGACGAGCGCGGCGTGCCGGGCGAGCGCTACATCTTCGGCACGCGCAACTACACCTGGCAGCGCCTGTTCGGGGAGCTCCAGCGGATCTCCGGCGTCGAAGGGCCGGTGATGCGCGTGCCGCGCTCGGTCGCGCTGGCGCTGGCCGAGGGCTCCGCGCGGGTGCCCGGGTTCCCGGCGCTCGGCAGCGTCGAGGAGATCCGCGCCGCCGCGCACTGGTGGACGTACCGCTCCGCCAAGGCCCGCCGCGAGCTGGGTTGGACCACGCGCCCGCACGAGGACACGGTGGAGGCGACGGTGCGCTTCCATGAGGAGCGGCTCGGCGATCGCATGCTGCGCGTGGGGCCCCGGCAGCCGCTGGCCTGGCGGATCGCGGGTCGCGCCGTCCGCGGCGTCGTGCGATGAGCGTCTACGCGCCAGCTTTGTCGCTTGCGCGGTGAGTCCCCGTCGGTAGGGTGAACGCGACGCGGAGGGCGTCGCACGACGATCGGAGGACCCGATGAAGTTCCTTCTGACGATTTACGGTGAGGAGTCCGGCTGGGGCGATGCCAGCCCCGAGGAGATCGGCCAGGTCATGGCCGCGTACGAGGCGTTCGGCCGCGCCGCGGCGGAGGCCGGGGTCCTGGTCGGCGGCGAGGGCCTCCAGCCGACAAGCACGGCCACGACGGTGCGCGTGCGGGACGGCGAGACGCTGACCACCGACGGGCCGTTCGCGGAGACCCGCGAGCAGCTCGGCGGCTACTACCTGCTCGACTCCTCGGATCTCGACGACGCGATCGCCTGGGCCGCACGGATCCCGGGCGCCCAGAACGGCTCGGTCGAGGTCCGCCCCGTCATGAACTACGAGAGCGCCGAGCACGTCGACGAAGCGCGGGAGCGCGCGCAGACCTGAGCGCCCCGGGGGCAGCCATCGACCGCCTGTTCCGGCGCGAGTCCGGACAGGCGGTGGCCGCCCTGGCCCGAGCCTTCGGCGACCTCGACCGCGCCGAGGAGGCCGTTCAGGACGCGTTCGTGGTCGCGCTCGAGCGCTGGCCGCGCGACGGCATCCCGCCCAACCCGGCGGCCTGGATCGCGCTCACGGCCCGCCGCAAGGCCATCGACCGGCTCCGCACGGCCCGGCGAGAGGCCCCGGCGGGCGACCCCGTGGAGCCCACGCCGTCGTCCGTCGACGACCCGCTGGCGGCGCTCGAGGCGCTCGGCGCGGAGTCGTCGCCGGTTCTCGACGAGCGGCTCGAGCTGATCTTCGCGTGCTGCCATCCGGCGCTCGCGCCCGAGGCGCGGGTGGCGCTCACGCTGCGGGCGCTCGGTGGCCTCTCCACGCGCGAGGTGGCGCGCGCGTTCCTCGTGTCGGAGGACGCGATGGCGCAGCGCCTCCAGCGCGCCAAGCAGAAGCTGCGCGGGGCCGGGATCCGGTTCGAGCTGCCGCGGGAGCGCGACCTGCCGGCGCGCCGCGCGTCGGTGCTGGCGACGCTCTACCTGATCTTCGGCGAGGGCTACGCGGCCACCGCCGGCGACGCCCTCATCCGCCGTGAGCTGTGCGCCGAGGCGATTCGCCTGGCGCGCGTGCTGTGCTCGCTGATGCCCGACGAGCCGGAGGCGCTCGGGCTGCTCGCGCTCATGCGGCTGCACGACTCGCGGCGCGACGCGCGGGTCGACGCCCGCGGGGAGCTGGTCCTGCTTGCCGACCAGGACCGCTCGCGCTGGGACCGCGACGCGATCGCCGAGGGATCCGGCCTCGTCGAGCGCGCGCTGGCCCTCGGAGGCGGCGGACCGTACGTGCTCCAGGCGTTCATCGCCGCCGAGCACGCCCGCCCGGGCGGCCCCGACTGGATGCGCGTGGTCGGCGCCTACGACCGCCTCCTGGCCGTCGCCGGCGGGCCGGTCGTCGCTCTCAACCGGGCCGTCGCGGTCGCGATGGCGCGGGGCCCCGAGTCGGGGCTGGCGCTGATGGACGAGCTGGCGGACCAGCTCGACGGCTACCACCTCCTCCACTCCGCCCGGGCGGACCTGCTGCGGCGCCTCGGCCGGGCGGACGAGGCGGCTGCGGCGTACTCCCGCGCGCTGGCGCTCGCCGCCAACCCGGTCGAGCGGGCGTTCCTCGCCGCGAGGCTGGACGCGACTACGGCTCCACCACGGCCTTGAGCGCCGCGCCGGACCGCTGTGCCTCGAGCGCCTCGCCCGTCTGCTCGAGCCCGAAGCGGTGCGTGATGAGCTCGCCGGTCCGGACCGCTCCGCGCCGGAGCAGCGCGAGCGCGTCGCGCCACTCGCGCGGGCCGGCCGACCAGCTGGCGGTGACCTGGAGCTCGCGCGAGAAGATCGCCCAGGGGTCGACGGGGAGCGGCTCCCCGGCCTCACCGGGCGCGTAGAGGCAGAGCCGGCCGCCGGGCGCGAGGGCATCGGCGGCTCCGGCGATCGCGGCCGGGTTGTCCGTGCAGACGACGGCCGCGTCGACGGGCTCGTTGCCGTGCGCCGTCGCGCCCCACGCCTCGGCGCGGGCGAGGCGCGCCGGATCGGGCTCGCGGACCCAGACCGCGTCGACGCCGCGCGCGTGCGCGGCGGCGATGTGGAGCAGCCCGCTGCAGCCCGCGCCGACGACGAGCAGGCTGTCGCCCGGCCGGACGACCCGGGCCTGGGCGCGCAGCGCGCACGCGAGCGGCTCGGTCACCGTCGCCGCCACCGGATCGAGCCCGTCGAGCGGCAGCAGCTCGGGCACGAGCGCCGCCTCGACGCGCACGTACTCGGCGAAGCCGCCGGGATCGAGCGCGGTCGCGCGGAAGCCCTCGCAGAGCGTCTCGTGACCCTGCCGGCAGCGGCGGCACTCGCCGCAGGGCACGTGGTGGTGGATCGCGACCCGCTCGCCCTCCACCACGCTCGTCACGCCGTCCCCGACCGCCACGACCTCGCCGACCGGCTCGTGCCCGAGCACGGCCGGCAGCTTGCGGGTCACGTACGAGCCGTGGACGTCCGAGCCGCAGGTGGCGCACGCCAGCACGCGGCAGACGACCTCGCCCGCCCCACAGGCCGGGTCCGGCCGCTCCTCGATCCGCGTCTCGCCGGGCGCGACGGTGACCGCGACCCTCACGCGACGTCGGCCACGGTCTCGGCGGTCACGGGCGATGCGGTGCCGCGCTCGGTGACGAGCGCCGACACGAGCGCGGCCGGCGTCACGTCGAAGGCCGGGTTGCGGCACGGCGTGCCCTCGAGCGTGAGCAGGGCGCCGCCCGCCGAGCGCACCTCGTCGGCCCCGCGCTCCTCGATCTCGATCCCGTCGCCGGTCGCCAGCCGCAGGTCGACCGACGACGACGGCCCGGCGGCGACGAACGGCACGCCCGCCGCGCGGGCGGCCAGCGCCAGCCCGTAGGTGCCGACCTTGTTGGCGACGTCACCGTTGGCCGCCACGCGATCGAACCCGGTCACCACGGCGTGAGCGGCGCCGGTCCGCAGCAGCCCGGCCGCGGCGGCGTCGACGAGCAGCGAGTGCTCGATGCCCAGCCGCCGGAGCTCCCAGACCGTCAGCCGCGCGCCCTGGAGCAGCGGCCGCGCCTCGCAGGCGAGCACGCGGACGTCGCGGCGGTCGGCCAGCGCCGCGATCACGCCGAGGCCCGTGCCGCGGCCGGAAGCGGCCAGCGCGCCGGAGTTGCAGTGCGTCATCACGGTCACCGGCCCGGACGGGAGCATCGCCTCCAGCGCGTCGGCGCCGAAGCGGGCGAGCGCCTCGCTGGCGGCCTCGTCGTCCCGCTGGATCGCCTCCGCCGCCGCCCGCGCCGCCGCCGCCAGCTCGCTGGGCGGCGCGGCTGCCGCCGCCGCGACGACCCGCTCGACCGCCCAGCCCAGGTTGCGCGCCGTCGGCCGCGCGCCCGCCAGCACCGCGGCCCCGCGCTCGAGCGCCTCCACGCGCGGATCCCGGGCGACCTCCATCGCCAGCCCGTACGCTGCGGCGACCCCGATCAGCGGCGCACCGCGCACCGCCAGCCGCCGGATCGCGCCGGCCGTGTCCTCGGCGCCGGAGAGCGTGAGCACCGCCTCCTCGGCCGGCAGCCGCGTCTGGTCGAGGATCCGCAGCGTCGTCCCGTCCCAGTGCAGCGGCGGCGGGGTACCGAGGCGGGGCGGGGCGGCCATCCGCCACGATGCTAACCGTGCCGCCCGCGCTCGAGGCCCGTGAACTGCGCAAGTCCTATGGATCGATCGACGCCCTCAAGGGCGTGAGCCTCGAGGTCGGCGAGGGCGAGCTGGTCGGGCTCCTCGGCCCCAACGGCGCTGGGAAGTCGACGCTCGTGAAGATCGCGTGCGGGCTCGTGCGGCCCACGGCCGGCAGCGCGACGATCGCCGGGGCCGCGGCGGGCGAGCCGGAGGCGCACCGCTCGCTCGGCTACCTCGCGGAGCTGTTCCGCTTCCCCGACTGGCTGACGGCCGACGAGCTGCTCACCATGCACCAGCGGCTCGCCCAGGCGACCGGTGGAGCGGAGGAGCGTGAGCGCCTGCTCGCCGCCGTCGGTCTCACGGAGGCGGCCGCCCGCCGGGTCGGCGCGATGTCGAAGGGCATGCAGCAGCGGCTCGGGATCGCGCAGGCGATGATCGGCGACCCGCGCGTGCTGCTCCTCGACGAGCCGACGAGCGCGCTCGACCCTGCCGGCCGCCGCACGGTGCGCCGGTTGCTCGAGGACCTGCGCGCGAAGGGCGTGGCCGTGCTGCTCAACTCGCACCTGCTGTCCGAGGTCGAGCTGGTCTGCGATCGGGTGGCGATCATCGACCACGGCGAGGTCGTGACCGCTGGTACGCCCGAGCAGCTGAGCCGCGCCAGCGGCGTCGAGGTGGAGACCGCCAACGGCACGCGGGTGTTCGAGCACGCCGGCCGCGAGGACGCGCCCGCGATCGTCCGCGAGCTGGTGGCCGCCGGCGAGGAGGTCTTCGGCGTGCAGGTGCTGCGCTCGACCTTGGAGGACGCATACCTGGAGGCGGTGGGGGAGGAGTGAGCAGCGCGCGCGTGATCGCCGTGTTCTCGCTCCGCGAGTCGCTGCGGCGGCGGGTGTTCGTGGTCGTCGGCCTGCTCACGCTCGCCTTTCTCGTCCTCTACGGGCTCGGCGCGTGGCAGCTGTTCGCTTCGGTCGGGGACTTCGACGAGCCGATCGAGGGCGTCGAGGCGCGGACGGTCGCGGGCGCGACGATCCTCGGCCTGGCGATGTTCGCCACCCTCTTCCTCGGCTGCGTGCTGGCCGTCTTCCTCACGCTCGGCGCCGTCCGCGGCGACGCCGAGCGCGGCCTGCTCCAGCCTGTGCTCGTGCGCCCGCTCCGCCGCCGCACCGTGCTGGCCGGGCGCTTCGCCGGAGCGGCGGGCGTGTGCGCCGCCTACGTCGTCTTCGTGTTCGTGGCGGCGACCGTCATCACCTGGGCGTTCAGCGACTGGTGGCCGGACCGCATCGTCGTCCCCGCGCTCCAGCTCGCGGCGGCAGTCACGATCCTGACCGCGCTTTCGCTGGCCGGCTCCGTCGTGCTGTCCTCGACCGCCAACGGCATCGCGGTCTTCATGGTCTTCGGGGCCGGCCTGGTGGCCGGGCTGCTGGGCCAGATCGGCGAGGCGCTCGGCTCGCGCACGCTCGACGACGTCGCCAACGTCGTGAGCTGGGCGCTGCCGTTCGAGGCGCTCTACCAGGCGGCGCTCTCGGCCATCACCGTCGACACCGTCGGCTTCACGCGGCTGGCCATCGACCTCGGCCCGTTCGGCGGCGCGGAGGGTGCCGGGCCACTCCTATGGCCGTACGCGCTCGCGTACGTGATGGTGGTCGGCGCCGCCGCCTCGGCGGCGTTCTCACGACGCGACTTGTGAACGCCGCCGCCCGCGCTACGAGCGGTCGACGAGGTCGTTCTGAATCTGAAGCGGTGGCGCGCCCGGCTCGGCCGCCTTCGGGGCGTGCTCCGGAGCCTGAGCCGGCGGCTCGACGCCCATGACGTCGAACAGCTCGCCGGTCTCGTACATCTCGCTCACGATGTCGCACCCGCCGACCAGCTCGCCCTTGACGAACAGCTGAGGGATCGTCGGCCAGTTCGAGAGGGTCGAGAGCTCCTGCCGGATCCGGGGGTCCGGCAGGATGTCGACGGCCGCGAACGGGGCGCCGACGGCGTCGAGGGCGGCCACCGTGCGCGCGGAGAAGCCGCACGCGGGGCGCTCAGGCGTGCCCTTCATGAAGAGGATCACGTCGTGCTCGCGGATCGCCTCGGCGATCGCCTCGCGGATGGGGTTCTCGGTCGTGTCGCTCATTTCACTCCGCTCGCGTTTCGAGGGACAGCGCGTGGATCGGGCCGCCGATGTCGGATCCGAACACCGCGTAGACCCGGCGGTGCTGCTCGATCCGGCTCAGGCTGGCGAACTCGGGAGCGGCCACGGCGGCGCGGAAGTGGTCTCCGCCGCCCGTGAGGTCGGTGACCTCGGCTCGGGCGCCGGGGATCGCCGCCTCGATCCGCTGCCGCAGCTCGTCCGTCGTCGGCACCCCACAGACTGTAGCGGGCGCTATCCTTTCTGAAGCGATGATCACGTTCACGGAAAAGGGCGCCGAGAAGGTGCAGGAGTTCCTGGCCGCCCAGGGCGCCGAGATCCAGACTTCCGGCCTTCGGGTCGGCGTGCGCGGCGGCGGCTGCTCAGGCTTCCAGTACGCGCTTGCGTTCGACACCCAGCGCGACGGCGACGCGGTCTTCGAGGACCACGGCCTGCGGATCCTCGTCGACGGCCCGAGCCTTCCGTATGTGCGCGGCGCGGTCGTCGACTACGTCGACGGCATGCAGGGCGCCGGCTTCAAGGTCGACAACCCCAACGTGATCGCTGCATGCGGCTGCGGCTCCTCGTTCCGCGTAGCGGACGAGGAAGAGGTCTCGGCGGTCTAGCTCTCGCGCTCGTCATCGCCGCCGTCGTTCTCGCCATCGCGGGACGCGGCGGGGACGAACCGCGCGAGCCCTCGCCGCCGGCCGCCACTCCTGCTGTCACGCCCGAGCCGGCGGTCCTCGACGCCCCCTCCGAAGGCCCGTCGCTCGCGGTCGGCGTCACCGAGCAGAACCCGAACCTGCTGGTGCCGCTCGGCCCCGGCGCCGACGCCCCGCCGTGGACGACGTGGCGGGATGCGCTGACGCGCGTCGACCCGGCCGTCTACCGCCTGCTGGTCGTCTGGTACGAGGTCCAGCCGTCGCCCGACGCGCCGCCCAACCTCGCCATCCCCCAGACCGGCTGCATGCGCGAGCGGCCGCCGTGCGCCGAGTTCGCCGGCGTGCGCGACCAGCTCGCGGCGCTCGCCGCCCGCCAGCGTGAGGGCGGCTGGGAGGGCCTGCTCAGCATCACGGGCACGCCGGAATGGGCGGCCGGGCCGGCGAGCGGCTGCCCGGGCAGCCGCCAGACCGGCGCCCCGCGGCCCGACGCGCTCCCGGCGTACCGGCGCCTGCTCGCTGCCGTCTTCGCGATGGCCGACGAGGTAGGCGCCCGCCTGCGCTACGTGAGCCCCTGGAACGAGCCGAACCACCCGTACTTCCTCTCGCCCCAGCGGGCGAGCTGCGACGCCGCGGCCGCCCCGCGCGCGGTGATCCCGTACGCACGCCTCGTGCGCGCGGCGCAGGCCGAGATGGGCGGCGACCGCCGCCTCGTGCTCGGCGAGGCGGCCGGGGTGATCGAGCCGCAGGCGCGCGCCTTGTCGGTCGGCGAGCTGATCCGCGGGCTCCCGCGCAAGCTCGTGTGCGACGCCCCGGTGTGGTCCCAGCACGGCTACATCGGCGGGCGCGACCCCGTCGCCGCGGCCACCACCGCGCTCGCCGCCCGCGGCTGCCCCCGCGAGCACGCGATCTGGATCACCGAGACCGGCGTCGGCACCGCCCCCAGCGGCCTCTCGTTCGCCCGCGGCGTCGGCAGCGAGCGCGAGGGCTGCCGGCTGCTGCACGAGCGCCTGTCCGCCTGGTACGAGGACCCGCGCGTCACGGTGGCGATGCAGTACACGATGCGCGAGGACCACCTGTTCCCGACGGGGCTGGTCACCACGGACCTGTCGCGGGGTCGGGCGGCGCTCGGGGAGTGGCAGGCGTGGGGGGCGCGACCGGCGTTTGACGCACCGCCGCCGAACGTCAACTGCGCTGGGTAGGGAAGCGCGGAGCCGGCGCCGCGTCGGCCTCAAGGCGGAGTTTCGTGGATTTCGGTGTTTGGAGATATCTCCAAATCCACTTTGTGCTCCAGACGCGCACAAAGTGGATTTCGATGGCCGGCGCCTCGCCGAGATGCACGTTCTTGCCTGAGGCCGCACGGCGGCCAGCTCCCGCAGCCTCCCTACCCAGCCGCCGTTGACGTTCGCCGGCGCCCTCACCCGGCCTGACTCAGCAACCACAGAGCCAGCGTCGTGAACCCCACCATGATCCCTAGCATCCAGTACTGGGACCGCACGGCGAGCTTGGCCTGGCCGTACAACGCCAGCGCCCGATCGTGGGCGAGCACGAGGCCGGCCACGTGGCCCAGCACGACGCAGCCGACCTGGGCGTACCACTGGCCGTTCTGGGACAGCAGCGAGTAGTCGATCCCCGACGCGGCGGTGCCGAACAGGTCCCAGCCCTGGCCGAAGGGGTCCGAGGACAGGTAGATGATCTGCTGGCCGCTGAACAGCAGGTACGTCAGGTAGTGGGCCGCGACGTAGGCGCCCGCGATCGGGACGAGCGTGTGCACGAACGCCCGCCGCAGATCGGAGGCCGAGAAGCCTCCGCCGACCGAGCGCGCGCCCTCCATCCCCAGCCGGTAGAAGCCCGCCACCAGCCCCACGCCGGCGAGCAGGCCGATCGTGCCGGCCACCTTTGGCGCCGCCGACGCGCCGATCCCCAGGCTCGTGAACGCGTCGACCATCGAGCTCTGGATGTCGGTCCACGCCGATCCCTGCTCGAAGCCGTCGAACGTGACCGTCCCGATCATCACCGCGAGCAGCCCCACCGTGCCGGCCGCCGGGGGGAGCCGCGGCAGGCCGCCGAGCAGCGGGCGCAGGCCGACGACGCCGTCGCGCGTCTCGAACGGGCTGAGCCGCGAGAAGAGGTTGAAGTAGACCGAGAACGCCTCGCCGCGGCGCGTCCACGTCTCGACGCCCCACACCGCCTGGGCGGCCAGCGTGATGATCGTGTACCCGACGGCCACGCTCGCGACCGTGCGCGGCAGCACCGCCCACTCGCTGACCAGCTCGATCCACGTGAACAGGAAGAGCCCGGCCGCCGCCGGCCAGCGTCCGAGCCGCTCCGGGTACGGCCGGTGCAGCGGGGCTCGCCGGCCGAGCATCGCTCCCGTTGCGCGGCCGATCGCGCGCCACGGGCTGAACGCGCGGAAGACGTCGCCGAACAGGACGGACGCGAACACGAGCCCGACCCAGAAGATGATGAAGATGAACGTGGGCGCGAGGTTGTCGGCGCCCGAGTCCGGGCCCACGTACGCCGCGACGATCACGAGCACGAGCAGCGCGACGCCGATCGCGCTGCAGAGCACGTCGACCGCGCGGCCGCCCAGGACGCGCCCGATCCCGAAGGGCAGCGGGCGCCAGGACGGCTGCTCGAGCCGCGGTCGCGGCCACAGCACGGCGAGCGCCGCGAACGACACGACGAGCACGGCGGCGGCCGCCCACCCGAACAGCCACTCGGGGATCGGCAGGTTCTCCCGCGCGCTCAGGCCGCTGTGCGCGAACAGCATGGGTTCAGAGCGCGGTCTTGATGGCGTTCTCGAACGCCGTCAGGCCGAACGATCCCTCGAGGCGTGCGGTGATGCGCCCATTCTCGCCGACGACGAACAGCCACGGCTCGGTCGGGAGGTGGAACGCCTCCAGCGGCTTGCGCAGGCCCGCGTTCGGGTCGTTGTCGACGTACACCTCCTGGTGGATGAACTCCACGCGGTCGCCGTACTTGGCCTGCAGCTGGAGGGCGACGTCGGTCACCGGCCCGCAGACCCGCGACTGGCAGAGCTGGGGAGTCGCGAACAGCAGCGCGACCGGCTTGGAGCCGACGACCTTGTCGAACGACTGCTCGTGCATCTCGCTCGGCGGGACGCGGGTGTCGAGCAGGTCGCGGTTGCCCTTGACGCTGTCGAGCGTGTCGGTCGCCACCTTCGGGGCCGGCTCGCCGACGTCCGGGATCTGGTCCGCCTGCTTCGTCGTCACCTGCACCTGGGCGGGCGCCGCCACGTAGCCGTCGCCGCGCCGGGTCGCGACCAGGATCGAGTACGAGCCCTTGCGCCGGAACGGGACCTGGGCCTGGTAGACGGCCGCGAACGGGTCGGTCTCCTGGGCGGCCTGGCGGGAGCGGTAGCGGGGCTCGGTCATGAGCACGTCGGCGGGCGCCGCGAACGGCCCCTGGGCGCGCGAGGAGGGCGTCGGCGCGACGTAGACGGCCGTCGGCCCGTAGACGAACTGCCCGCCGTCGTCGATGACGCCGAACGCGAGCCGGCCGCGACCGACCGTGAACACGGAGCTGGCGAGCCCGACCTCGACCGTGCCACCCCCGCGGATCTCGGCCGCCACGTCGTCCAGCGTGCGGCCGCCGGCGTCCGGGAAGTCGGCGGCCTGAACGCCCTGGGCGGCGCGGATCTGCTCCCGCAGCCCGCCCTCGGCCGGGACCTGCTCCACCCCGCTGTCAGACGACGCCTCCCCGCCGCCGCACCCCACCAGCGCGAGCAGCAGCCCGACGATGACCAGCCTCCACATCAGGGCGATGAGGATAGGGGCTCGTTGTCGAGGCTCCGCCAGAGATACAGGCAGGCGCGCGTGCGGTGCGGGCGCCATGGCTCGGCGAGCGCCTGGAGATCGGCAGGTGCCGGGGGCGCGTCGAGGCCGTACGCGCGCATGGCCGCGTTGCGCACCCCGAGGTCACCCGTCGGCAGCACGTCCGGCCGGTGCAGCGTGAACATGAGGAACATGTGCGCGGTCCACTCGCCGATCCCCTTGACGGCCGTCAGCTCGCGGATCACCTCGCCGTCGGGCAGGTCGTCGAGCCGGTCGAGCTCGATCTCGCCGGCCAGCACGTGCTCGGCCAGCGAGCGCAGGTACGCGACCTTGGCGCGCGAGAACCCGCACGCCGCCCGCAAGGCCTCAGGATCGTCGGCGAGGATCTGCTCCGGCGTCGGTGTCTGGCCGCCGAAGCGCTCGAGCAACCGCCCCCAGATCGACGCCGCCGCCTTGACCGACAGCTGCTGGCCGGTGATGGAGCGCACGAGCGCCGCGTAGCGCTGCTCGGGGCGGCCGCGGCCGTCCGGCTCGACCGGCAGCGGCCCGCCGAAGTCGTCGATCAGGCCGGCCATGACCGGGTCGGCGCGGCGCAGGTGGGCGTCGGGGGCCTTCACGGCCGGCAGGCTAGCCTGGTCGCGATGCGCCGCCCCGCGGTTCTCGTGGTCGCCCTCGCGCTGCTCGCCGGCTGCGGCGGCGGCGACGACGACGACGGCGGACCGAGCAAGGAGCGCTTTGTCGCCGACGCGAACCGGATCTGCCGCGAGGGCGAGGCGCGGATCGCGGCGGTCACGCGCGAGCAGCAGGCGAGGCTGCGCGAGGGGGCGGGCGACCGGCGCGTGATCGCCGAGGTGCTGGAGACGACGACGAAGGCGTATGAGCCCTACTTCGAGCGCCTACGCGCGCTCGAGGCGCCCGGCGAGCTCAAGGACGGCTGGACGAAGTTCCTCGACGGCGTCGGCGCGGCGTTCGACCTCATCCCCGAGCTCGCCGATGCCACCCGCGAGCGCGACCGGGACACGCTCGCCGAGCTGACCGCCAAGTTCTCCGAGATCGCGGACGACACCCGCCCGTTCGCCCAGGAGAACGGGCTCAGCGACTGCCTGCCCGAGCAGGGCTAGCCGCTTCGTCCGTCCTGAGGGAGCGCCGAGATCCTCGCCACGTACGTGTCCATGCCGAGCTGGCGGTAGGTCTCTCGCGCCGCGTCGACGAGCGCCTGCGCATGCTCCCGATCGCCTGGACCGTCTCGGGCGAGCAGCATGCGCGCGTAGTCGTGCTGCGTGTGGGCGAGCGTCGGGTGCGCGCCCATCCTCGCGTTCATCGCCATCGCCTCCTCGAAGTGCCCGGCGGCCTGCGCCCACTGCACGGTCGTCGTGGCAAGGATCCCGAGGTAGCGCGCCACGGCGCCGATAGCGACCTCGCCCGAGACGAGCGTGTTCAAGCGCGCGTAGGGGAGGAGCAGCCGGTACAGGACGGCGGCGCGGTCGCGATCCTCCAGGTACGCCGCGACCTCGGCCAGGATCGACAGGCAGAAGAGCCACTCGCTGTCCCGCGGCAGTGCGGCGAAGTCGCGTACCGCGAGCTCGTCGAAGGCCCGGCGGGCCTCATGCTCGCGCTCGAGCTCGCAGTCGAGCAGGGCGACGAGGCAGCGGAAGGATCGGTAACCGGGATACTCGGCGATCGCAGCTCGCGTGAGATCCTCCACGTCCCGCAGCCTGCCCTGCTCGCGGCGCAGAACGAACATCGCGAGCCGGTAGGAACAGCGGGCGTCTGGACTCGGCGGGTCGCCGGACCGTAATGCGGCTTCGGCGAGCTGCTCGGCCTCCGCGAGCCTGCCCTGGAGGAGCGCCCAGGCCACGCTCAGCATGGCCGCGGCCCACTGATGCGCCGGCTCCTTCAGCTTGTCCGCCAGCGCCTCGTATTCCGTGTCAACGGCGGCGGTGGTATCGCCGTCTGCCAGCGTCAGCCACGCGATGATGGATTGCAGCGTCACTGCCTCGAGCGTTCTCTCGACCAGTCCGGTCTCTTCTACGAGCCGGGTCACCTCGTCCGCGATCGCCACCAGCTCGTCGACGTCAGGGCCCCACGTGGCCATGAAGTGACCGACCAGCGCGTAGGCGAGCGTGTCCGTGTCCCCGAGCCGGCGGGCGATCTCGACGGCTTCGCGGCTGAGGGACGCCCGCGGCTCGAGCGAGGGCTGATCGCGGAGTGCTCCGGCGAGTCGCGCCAGCAGCCTCGCCCGGAGCAGTGACGCGTTCTCTCCCAGCGCCGTCAATGCCTCCTGAAGCAGTGGCACGAGCCGGCGGTCGTCCCAGGCGCGTTGCCAGACAAACCGTCCGCCGTAGCCGAGCGCGGCGTGCGCGAGGTGCTCGGGGAGCCGGGAGGATCTCGCGAGCTCGGCGGCAGCGAGGAACATCTGCCTGGCCTCGTCCATACCTCCCGCCCTGGCGTGAGCGTCCCCGATCGCCAGCAGCAACTCGGCGCGGGCCGCCGGATCGACCCTCCGTGTCAGCTCTAGCGTGTCGAGCGCCGACTCGTAGAGGCGCGCCGCCTCCTCGTAAGCGAGCAGCGTCAGCGCTCGGTCGCCTGCGCGCCGGGCGTAGCGCGCTCCCTCGTCGAACTCGCGTCCGGCGACGCAGTGCTGCCCGAGCTCGACGAGGTGAGGTCCCGGCTCGTCGACGTAGAGCGCCTCGAGCGCAGTCACCGCCCGCCTATGCAGCCGAACCCGGCGCGTGCCCGTCAGCCCTTCGTAGACGGTATCCCGCATGAGCGCGTGCGCGAAGCGAAGACGGCCGGGGTCGCCAGGAACGTCGGCGACGACACGCGCAGCCGTCGCCTCGTCGACCGTTTCGAGCAGCTGCTCCTCTGGGACGCCTCCCACGCGAGCGAGCGCATCGAGGGCGAACTCATGGCCGAGGACCGATGCCACTCCCAGCACCCGATTGCATTCATCGGAGAGGTGGGTGAGCCGGCGGGCCATCACGTCGCGGATGCTCTGGGGAATCGGCAGTCGGACGCCGCGGGTGGCCTCCAAGAGGACGGGTTCGACCAGGAGGAGACGCGCGATCTCGCCGACGAAGAGCGGATTCCCCTCGGCCTCGTCGCTCAGTGCCGTGACGAGCGCGGGAGCGCCAGTCGTCGAAGTGTTCAGCTCGACGAACGCCGCGACCTCGTGCTCGCTCAGCCCGCTCAGCGGCAGCCGGCGGCCGATCGGCTCCCGCGTGACCGCCGCCACCGCCTCCATGAGCGGCTGCGCGGGGAGCGGGTCGATATCGCGGTAGGCGCCGATCAGCAGGACTCGCGTGGAGCCGAGCTCGCGGGCGAGGAACCGCAACAACAGCAACGAGGGCGTGTCGGCGGCGTGCAGGTCGTCCAGCACGAGGACGATCGGCCGGCCTTGAGAGGCGTTTCGGAGGAATCCGGCGGCGGCGTCGAACAGGCGGAAGCGCGCGGCCTGGGGCTCGAGCGCGGGTGGCTCGGGCAGATCGGGGAAGCGCTCGCGCAGCTCGGGGACGATCTGGGCGAGATCTGCGGCGCCGGCGCCGAGCTGCGAGCGCAGCGCGACGCTGTCGCTGTCGCTGATGTAGGTGCGCAGCGACTGTACCCACGGCCAGTAGGCCGGGGCACCGCCCACCTCCCAGCAGCGGCCGACGAGTACGCGCGCCCCGCGTGCGCGCGCCCGTGCGCTCAGCTCCTCGGCCAGGCGGCTCTTGCCGATGCCGGGCTCGCCCTCGAGCAGGAACAGCCGCCCGCGGCCGGCGAATGCGTCGTCCAAGCCGGCGAGCAGCGCTGCGAGCTCGTCCTCCCGGCCGACGAATCCGCCGTGTGGCGTTGCGGCCAACGGTTCGGGCGCCACCGCGCGGTCGAGTCCGGGATCCTGCTGAAGGATCGCCTGGTGAAGCTCCCGCAGCGGGCGCCCGGGCTCGATGCCGAGCTCGTCCACGAGCGCAGTTCGTGCCGATTGGTACGCCTGGAGCGCGTCGGTCTGGCGGCCAGAGCGGTAGAGGCTGAGCATCAGCTGGCCCCGCAGGACCTCTCTCGCGGGGTGCTCGGTGACCAGCGCCTCCAGGTCGCTGACGAGCTCGGCGTGACGACCGGTGGCGAGCATGGCGTCGATGCGCTGCTCGAGCGCGGCAAGGCGCAGTTCCTCGAGACGGGCGATCGGCGCCTGCGCAAACGGCTCGTACGTGAGGTCGGCGAACGGCGGTCCGCGCCACAGCGCAAGCGCCTCGCCGAGCTTCTCCGCCGCGGCTGGGGCGGGAGCGCCCTTCGCCTCGGCGACGAGCCGCTCGAAGCGGGCGAGGTCAAGCTCCTGCGAGTCGATCTGCAGCAGATAGCCGGGTGCGCGGGTGAGGAGGCGGTCGTCGCCGATCTGCTTGCGCAGCCGGGAGACGTAGACCTGGACGCTCTTGGCGACGGTCGCCGGCGGCGCGGCCCCCCACAGCTCGTCGATCATCCGCTCGGTTGGGACCACGCGGCCGGCGTGCAGGAGCAGGATCGCCAGCAGCGAGCGCTGTTTGGGACCGCCGAGCGAGAGCGGGCGGTCGCCGTCGAGGACCTCGAGCGGGCCGAGGAGCCGGAATTCCATCTACTGCGCTTCTACCGCCTGTCACCGCGCGCGTCTACCGCAGAGGCCGATCGTGCGCAGCAGTAGACCGCACCCGGCGGTCGAGACCGGAAGGAGCACCATGAACCACCATCGCCTCACCCGCTCAACCGCACTCGGCCTCGTGCTCGCGGCGCTCGCGGTGCCCACAGCCGCCGCGATGCCGGTGGACCCGGTCAGCCCGTCGCAGACCTCCGGCCCCGCTGGCACGGCCTCGCCGACGCCGAGCCAGGACCTGCGCAACCCCGACAACGTCGCCCCCGCCGCGAGCCCCTGGCAGGACCTGCGGGCGCCCGACGTCCGCGATGCCGCGGACGGCCGCGGCACCTTCACCGCCCCCGCCGTCACCGTCGTCGAGGCCCCCGAGCCGGCGCCCGCAGTGTCGGACGGGATCGAATGGGGCGACGCCGGCATCGGCGCCGGCGCCCTGCTCGGCCTCATCGTGCTGGGTCTCGGGGGCACGATGGCGGTTGCGCGTCACCGGCGCGGCGGCGCGGCTCGCAGCGGTCCGGCGATGACCGGCTGACGGCTGCCTCCCGAACGGACGGTCCCGCCCCAGGGCGGGGCTGTCCTGTCGCGTGCCGCGAGGCTACGCGCTGAGCTCGACGGTGAGGGGCGTGCCGTCGAGCGCGTTGAGCGCACGCTCGACCGAGCAGGCCACGCACGTGAACGTCGGCGTGTCGCGCTTGGTGTAGGCCGAGGCCTCGGTCGTGCGCAGGCGCTGCACGAGGTCGAGGAACGAGGCCGGCTCGTCGGTCTCGAAGGCGACGACGAACTCCTGGTCGTCGAGCCCGAAGGAGTAGCTCGTGTTGAGGTCGATGTCCGGGTACTCGCGGCCGACCTTGATGTGCTCCTGCATGATCCGCCAGCGCTCGTCGGGCGGGATCCGGTACCACTCCCGCGTCTTCACGAACGGATAGACGAACAGGTACTTGGAGTGCGCCGGGCGGACCTCGAGGCGCGACTCGTCCGAGTACTCCGACGGCTTGGTGAGCGCGAGATACGAGTACGGCGTCTCGCACCACTTCATCAGCCCGCTCTGCCCGAGCACGACGTGGAACTCGTGGATGCGCTCGAGGTTCGTGGCCTGGCTGAGCAGCATCAGGTCGGCGTCCCCGCGCGTGCCGATCAGCGAGAACGAGCGCAGCAGCCGCTCGCCCGCGAAGTCCTCGCATGCGGCCATGAACTCGCGCTTGTGCTGGGCCCGCTCGGCCTCGTCGAGCCGGCGCCAGGCGGGATCGACCTTCAGGAACGTGTACTTGACGAAGTGGCGTTCGGGCATTGCGCTATTTCCAAGCATAGGGTTAGCCGAACCGATGGCCTCCGCGGGTGCCCGTAGGATGGGCGCGATGCGGGTCGCTCTCGTTTCCCCGTACTCGTGGACGTATCCCGGTGGCGTGACGCGCCACATCGAGGCGCTGGCGGCCGAGCTGCTGGCGGCAGGCCACGACGTCCGGGCGTTCGCTCCGTTCGACCGCCCTGGCCGTGCGGCGGCGCTGCGCCATCGCGGCGCCCGCCCGCAGGTGCGCGAGGCGCCCGACTGGCTCGTGCCGCTGGGCGGGACGATCGGCTGGGATTCGAACGGCGCGGTCTCAAACCTCGCCGGGACGCCCTCCGCGATCTCCACACTGCGCCGCGAGCTGCTCGCCTTCGCGCCCGACGTCGTGCACCTGCACGAGCCCGTGGCGCCCGTGATCGGGTGGGACGCGCTCACGAGCACGGACGCCCCGCTCGTCGGCACCTTCCACTGCTACTCCGAGTCGGTCCCTCCGCACCTCATCGCGGCACTGATGGGCGCCCGCCGCAAGCTCAACCACCTCACGATGCGGCTCGCGGTCTCCGAGGCCGCCGCCTGGACGGGCCGGCGCTTCTACGGCGGGCACTACCGGGTCGTCCCCAACGGCGTGACGCTCCCGCCCGGCGGCGTGCCGCCCCTGCCCGCGCGCTCGGCGACCGATCCGCTGCGCATCGCCTTCGTCGGCCAGGCGGTGGACCGCAAGGGCCTGCCCGTGCTCCTGCGCGCCTTCGAGGGCCTGCGCACCCAGGTGCCGGCCGAGCTCACGATCGTCGGCTCGACCGCCGAGGAGATCGCCCCGCTCGTGCAGGACGTCGACGGCATCACGGCGCTCGGGCGCGTGGACGACGACGCTCGTCACGCGGCCCTCGTCGACGCCGACCTGCTGTGCGCGCCGTCGCTGGGCGGCGAGTCGTTCGGGATGGTCCTCACCGAGGCGTTCGCGGCCGGCCGCCCGGTCGTGGCGTCGGACATCGCCGGCTATCGCGACGTCGTGAGCGACGGCCGCGACGGCATCCTCTTCCCGCGCGGCGACGCGACACGGCTGGCCGAGACCCTCCGCGACCTCGCGCTCGATCCGCAGCGGGGCGCCGCCCTCGGGGCCGCGGCCGCCCGCAGCGCCGAGCGCTACGCCTGGCCGCGCGTCGCCGAGCGCGTCGTGGCGGCGTACGAGGACGCGCGCGAGGTGCCGGCGCCGGCCGGTGCCGCTCAGCGCGCGGCGCTGCGGGTCGGAGCCCTGCCGGCCGACGGCAGGCCGCGCTCGCCCGCGCGCCGGCTGCCCTCGCTCGAGCCCGTGGCGCGCGGCCATCGAGGCTTCCGGATCGCGCGCCGGGTTGTCACCGTTGCGGCGCTGGCGGGCGCCGCGGGCGGCACGCTGCTCGCCCTCGAGCGCATCGGCATGCGGCCGATCGCCGCGGCGCTCGTCGACTCTCAGCCGGTATGGGTGCTGGTGGGGCTCGCATTGATGTGCGCGTCGATGCTGGCGCGCGCCGTCGCGTGGCACGCGATCCTCCGTGCCGCGGTGCCGGACGCGTTGCCGCGCCTGGTGGACGCGATCCAGGGCACGACGATCGGGGTGCTGATGTCGGCCACCCTTCCCGCCCGGCTCGGCGAGCCGTCGCGCGCGCTGATCGTGGCCCGGCGCCTCGGCCGTCCGCGCGAGCGCCTGCCGGCTGTGCTCGGCACGCTCGTCGCCCAGACGCTGCTCAACGTGCTCGCGCTCGTGATCCTCGGCGCGGTGATGTTCTCCACCGTCGGCCTCTTCGCCGGACGCCAGCAGGCGCTCGTCTGGTACGCCGTGGCGCCGTTCATCGCGCTCTGCGCGGTGCTCGTGGCGCCCGCGCTGCTGCGCTCCGGCCTGCCCTCGCGGTCCGCGCGCGTGCACCGCTGGCTGACCGACGCCCGCGGCGCGCTGGCTCGGGTGCGCTCCGGCCTGCGGGTGTTCCGCTCCCCGCGGCTCGGTGCCGAGGCGGTCTCCATGCAGCTCGGGGCCTGGGCGCTGCAGTGGGTCTCGTGCTACGTGCTGCTCGTGGCGCTGGGGCTGGACCTGGACCTGGGCGCCGCGGCCGCGGTGCTGTTCGCGGTCAACGTGACCGCCGTGCTGCCGCTCACGCCGTCCAACCTCGGCGTCTTCCAGGCCGCGTGCCTGGCCGTGCTCACCGGTGCCTACGGGATCGATGCCGCGCAGGCGCTCGGCTACGGCATCATCCTCCAGGCGGTGGAGATCGCGACCGCGGTCATCATGGGCGCGCCGGCCCTCGTCAAGGAGGGTCTCTCCTGGCGGGAGGTGCGCCTGCGCGCGCTCCACACCGCCCCCGTCTCGCTCGGCCCGGCGCCGCGCGAGGCGAAAGCCTGACGCGGCCGGGCGGAGGTTTACCCGCAAGTTCTCGCGGTTACCGGCGTTCGCACGACTATGCGCCGACTCGCCGCCACAGCTCTGCTTGCCCTGCTCACCTTCGCCGCGCCGGCCGCTGCTCAAGAGACGCACCGGCACAGCGGCAACATGCGCCACGTCCTCAACCTGCCGTACGAGGCGCGCAACGGGACGATCCCGAACTACGGCACCGACATCGAGTTCGCGCGCCTGGCCGGCAAGCAGTACGCGCTGGCCGGCTCCTACCGCAACGGCATGCAGATCGTCGACATCTCGCGGCCCGAGCGGGCGAACATCGCCGCCGTCTACGACTGCGGCGTGACGCAGGGCGACATCCAGGTCTTCCGCCGCGCCGACCTCCCGGGGCGCACGTTCGCGACCTACACGTCCGACACCTACGGCGACGGGACGTCGACGTGCTATCGCGACGCGGCCGCCCTCGGCTTCGACGTCCTCAAGTCCAACGGCACGGGCAAGAACGGCACGTTCATCCTCGAGGTCACCGACCCGCTGCACCCGACGACGCTGTCGTTCGCCGAGGTTCCCCAGGGCTCGCACAACCAGACCGTGCACCCGAGCGGGAAGTACATGTACAACTCGAACTCGGACCTCATCACCTCGGCGCTCCCCGCCATCGAGGTCATCGACATGACCGACCTCTCGGCGCCGAAGACGATCGGCGAGCTGGCGCTCCCGACCCGCCCGGGCCTCGGCACCGAGTCGCACGACATCTCGTTCTCCAAGGACGGCACGCGCGCCTACTCCGCCGCCCTCTCCCAGGGCGTGATCATCGACACCCGGGATCCCGCGGCGCCGAAGATCATCTCGAGCTTCCTCGACCCGGCCATCAACGTCTGGCACCAGGCCGAGCCGTTCACGCTCACCGACGACGCCGGCCGCGAGCGCGAGTTCCTGATCGTCGAGGATGAGTTCGCCGGCGCGGTCGGCACGGGCCAGTGCCCGAACGGCGGCGTCCACGTCTACGAGATCTCCGGCGGGCTCGAGCGCGACCCGCAGAAGGTCGGCTACTTCAACATCGCCGAGGCCGGCCCGACCGACCAGCTGCCGCCCGACGGCCGCTGCACCGCGCACGTCTTCCGCGTCCACGAGGACGAGCAGATCATGACCATGGCCTGGTACAACGGCGGCGTCCGCGTGATCGACCTCTCGGGCCTGGTCGGCATCTCGATCGGCGGCCAGCAGCTCACCGGCGCCGGGATGAAGGAGATCGGCTACTACCGGATCCAGGGCATGGACACCTGGTCCGCCAAGACGCCCCGGATCGACCCCCGGACCGGCGACTTCTACCTCTTCGGCAACGACACGGAGCGCGGGCTCGACGTCTACAAGTTCACGGGCTCCGGCGAGGCGTCGACCGCGCAGGGCACCTGGATGTCGCCCTCGCAGGCGCTCGCTGCCGCCCAGGCACGGCCGAAGGTCGCCGCCCCGGACACGCTGTTCTGCCTGCTGCCTGAGTAACCGTCAGGCCGTGAGCCGCTCGCAGACGTGGTCGATGTCCGCGTCGCGAGCGGCGATCAGGCGCTCGGCCTCGCGGGTGAGGGCGGCGAGGTTGTCCTCGCTCGCGTCGTCGAGGTCGTCGGAGGCCTCGTCGAGCCGGGTCTGAAGCCGCACGTAGCCGTCCTGGAGCAGCGCCGAGAGCTGGAGGTCGACGGCGTCGGCGCTGCCGTCGAAGACGACGTCGATGATCGGCTGCGCCCACTCGAGCCGGCCCCAGCGGGACACCTTGTCGAAGGGGAGCGGGCGCGTCATCGCGCCCGTACCGAGCGAGAGGAGGACGTCGAGCTCGCCGCCCACCTCGGCGTAGGCGAGGGCTGCCGGGTTGATCGCGAAGACGCCGCCGTCGACGAGCGTCGCGCCGCCGGCGCGCACCGGCTCGAAGTACGTGGGGGCGGCCGAGCTGGCGTGGGCGGCGTCGACCATCGACAGGTCGTCGTCGCGCCGCAGGAGGACGGCGCGCCGCCGCTCGAGGTCGTAGACGGTGATCAGCAGGGCGGGGTCGGCGTCGGCCAGCCGTGACGTGCCGAGCCAGTGCTCGAGCACGGCGCGCAGGCCGTCGTCGTCGTAGCGCTCGTCGAGGTAGCCGCCGCCCGACGTGATGCGCTTGAGCAGCGAGCGGTCGAAGATCCGCGGGCCTTCCTCGACGTAGAGCTCGGCGATGCGCGCCGCCGGGAGCGGGTCGGGCCGCGTCAGCGCGCAGGCGAGGATCGCGCCGGTCGAGGTTCCCGCCACGAGGTCGACGAGCTCGCGCGCGGCGCGGCCGGTGCGGCGCTCGATCTCGGCCAGCACGAGCGCCGGGATCAGCCCGCGGATGCCGCCGCCGTCGAGCGCGAGGACCTTCACCCGGCGGCGACGCCGGTGCGGCTCGGGTCCTTCTCGGTGCCCTTGATGACCTCGTCCGGCGCCTTCTGCTTGGGGATGAAGCCGGACTTCATGCCGAAGTAGACCGCCTGCGGGTGGTGGGCGACGATCGCCAGCGTCGACTGCTCGGGCTCGACCGCGTGGCCGCCGGACAGCGAGAGGCCGATCTGCTCGGCCCCGAGCAGCCGGAAGACCTTCGTGTGCTCGGACTGGTCCGGGCAGGCGGGGTAGCCCCACGACCAGCGGCGGCCCTGGTCGGGCTCGATGCCCAGCTCGGCGCGCACGCGGGCGTGCATCCACTCGGCCATGCCCTCGGCCGTCTGGACGCCGAGCCCGTGCGTATAGAGCTGCTCGGCGAACTCGCCCTGCTTCTCGAGCTCGGCCATCAGGTCGGTCACCTGCGGGCCGGCGGTCACCGCCTGGATCGCGACCACGTCGCGGTCGCCGGACTCCTTCGGCCGGTAGAAGTCGGTGATGCAGATGCGGTCGTGGCCGGGCTGGCGCGGGAAGACCAGCGTCTCGAGCACGCGCTCGGGATCCTCGGGGTCGTAGAGCTCGAGCGAGTTGCCGACCGCGTTGCAGGGGAAGTAGCCGATCAGCGCGCGCGGGTGCAGGTAGTCCTGCTCGCGCCACATGCGCTCGAGGCGCGGCTGGAACTCCTCGTCGACCAGCTGGCGCCACTCCTCGCCCTTCTTGCCGCGCCCGCCCCAGTGCAGCTTGAACAGCACGTGGGTGTCGAGATGGGGGAACACATCGTCGAGGTCGACGGGGATCTCGCGCACGCCCCAGAACGGCGGCTGGGGGACCGGCAGGTCGGTGCGGGCCGCCGAGCGCACGGACTCGTCGTCGGTCGGGCCGAGCTCCGGCTCCGGGCCCTTCTCGCGCAGCTTGCGCGCCTCGTCGCGGGCCTTCTCGACCAGGGCGCCGCGCTTGTCGGGCTCGACGAGCTGGTCCATCACGGCCAGGCCCGCGAACGCGTCCTTGCAGTAGAAGACGCCGGGGTCGTAGACCTCGTCGGAGTCCTTGCCCTTCGGATACAGGATGCGGCGCCCGAAGTCGCGGTTGATCGCCGCGCCGCCGACCAGCACCGGGTACGGGAGGCCGCGCTCGTGCAGCTCCTGCACGGCGAGCGGCATCTGCTTGGAGGTGGAGACGAGCAGCGCGGACAGGCCGATGGCGGTCGCCTTGTGCTCCTGCGCGGCGTCGAGGATCGTCCCGATCGGCACCTGCTTGCCGAGGTCGACGACCGTGTAGCCGTTGTTGGTGAGGATCGTGTTGACCAGCGACTTGCCGATGTCGTGCACGTCGCCGAACACGGTGGCCAGCACGACGGTCCCCTTCGTGTAGCCCTCGAGCTTGTCGAGGTACTGCTCGAGCTGGGCGACCGCCTTCTTCATGACCTCGGCGCTCTGGAGCACGAACGGCAGGATCAGCTCGCCGGCGCCGAACTTGTCGCCGACCTCCTTCATGGCCGGGAGCAGCACGTCGTTGAGCGTCGGGACGGCGCCGAGCTTCTCCACCGCGGCGTCGATCTGGGCCTCCACGCCCTCCTTCTTGCGGCGCAGGATGTGCCAGTGGAGCGCCTCCTCGGGCTCCATCCCGGCCGTCGGGTCGGCGGCCTCGGCCGTCTCCTCGGACTTGCCCTCGAAATGCGCGATGAAGTGCTCGAGGGCGTCGTCGCGCCGGTTGAAGACGAGGTCGTCGGCGAGGTCGCGCTCCTCGTCGGGGATCTCCGCGTACGGCGTGATGTGGTTCGGGTTGACCATCGCGAGGTCGAGCCCGGCCTCCACGCAGTGGTGCAGGAACACGGAGTTCAGCACCGAGCGGGCGGTGAGCCCGATGCCGAACGACACGTTGGAGACGCCGAGGGAGGTCTTGACGCCCGGGAGCTGCTCCTTGATGAGCCGGATGCCCTCGATCGTCTCGACGGCCGACGGCTTCCACTCGTCGTCACCGGTCGTGAGCGTGAAGGTCAGCGCGTCGAAGATCAGCAGCTCGGGGTCCATCCCGTGCTCGTCGCACACCAGCTCGCGGATGCGCTTGGCGACCTCGAGCTTGCGCTCGCGCGTCTTCGCCATGCCCGTCTCGTCGATCGTCAGCGCGATCAGCCCCGCGCCGTGGGCGAGCGCGATCGGGACGACCTTGTCGAGCTTGTCGCGGCCGGCCTCGAGGTTGACCGAGTTGACGATCGCGCGCCCGGGGATCTGCTCGAGCGCGCGCTCGATGACCTCCGGCTCGGTCGAGTCGACCTGGATCGGCGCCGGCTGGGTGAGCGAGACCTTCTTGGCCACCAGCCGCATCTGCTCGTCCTCGTCCTGGCGCTCGGTCAGCGCCACGCAGAGGTCGAGCACGTGGGCGCCGCCCTCCACCTGGTCCTCGGCGACCTGGAGCAGGCCGTCGTAGTCGTCGGCCAGGAGCAGCTCCTTGGCCTTGCGCGAGCCCTGCGAGTTCACGCGCTCGCCGACGAGCGTCGGGCGCGGCTCCTGCACGAGCGGGGCGGCCGCGATCATCGAGGACACGTGGGGCGGGCGGGGTTCCGGGCGGGTCGACGAGGTGCGGCCCTCGACGCGCTGGCTGAGCGCGTAGATGTGGTCGGGCGTCGTGCCGCAGCAGCCGCCGACGATGTTGACCCCGTAGCGCTCGACGAACTCGCCGAGCACGTTGGAGAGCTGGTCGGCCGTCTCCGGGAAGATCGTCTCGCCGTTCGGGCCCTGGTGGGGGATGCCCGCGTTGGGGATGACGTGGACCGGCACCGGGCAGTGCTCGCCGAGGAAGCGCACGGCGTCGCGCATGTCCTCGGGGCCGGTGGAGCAGTTGAGGCCGATGACGTCGACGTCCAGCGCCTCGAGCGTGGCGAGGGCGGCCGAGATGTCGGTCCCCAGCAGCATCTTGCCGCCGTTGGGGAGCAGCGACACCGACGTCTGGATCGGCGTGCGGCGGCCGGCGACCTTGAACGCCTCGCGGACGCCGAAGACCGCCGCCTTGACCTCGAGGATGTCCTGCGCGGTCTCGATGATGATCAGGTCGACGCCGCCCTCGAGCAGGCCCTGGGCCTGCTCGGTGAACACGGTCACGAGCTCGCGGAAGGAGATGTTCCCGAGCGTCGGGTCCTCGGAGGCGGGC
This sequence comes from uncultured Solirubrobacteraceae bacterium, assembly GCA_963730535.1. Lineage (GTDB taxonomy): Bacteria > Actinomycetota > Thermoleophilia > Solirubrobacterales > Solirubrobacteraceae > DASSUW01. The sequence continues at coordinate 805,669 of CAVSRU010000012.1, read as the reverse complement.
AGGTTGCCGGTGGGGCCGATCGAGCCGGCCACGAAGCGGTCCTCGCCGACCGCGGCGCGCGCGATCTCGGCGGCACGGCGGTTGATCTCGAGCGTGTGCTCGCCGAGCCCCCACTCGTCGAGCTTGATCCGCGAGCCCTGGAAGGTGTCGGTCTCCACGACCTCGGCTCCCGCCTCGACCATCGACTCGTGGACGCCCTGGATGACGTCCGGCCGGTTGAGCACGAGCGCCTCGTGGCAGCGGCCCGGGAGCTGGTAGTCCCGCTCCAGCGACAGGTCGAACTGCTCGAGTGTGGCGCCCATGCCGCCGTCGAAGACGACGACGTGATCGCGTACGGCGGCGAGGAAATCACGCATGGGGGCGCAAGACTAGCGCAACCTTGACACAACCTTGGCAAGGTTGGGTCCGCACGCGGCCTATCGTTGGGGCCGATGGCCTTCGAGCTCATCGCCGCGATCCTGCTCGTCCTCGCAAACGGCTTCTTCGTGGCCGCCGAGTTCGCGATCGCCCGCCTGCGCCCGACCCAGGTCGCGGAGCTGGTCCGCGAACGGCGCCCGGGCGCGCGCTCGGCGCAGCACGCCGTCGAGCACATCGACTCCTACCTGTCCGCCTGCCAGCTCGGCATCACGCTCGCCTCCCTGGGTCTCGGCGCCGTGGGCGAGCGGGCCTTCCACGAGCTGCTCGAGCCGGTGTTCGGCGACAACGCGCGGCTGCTGGGCTTCGGCCTCGTCTCGGTGATCGCGTTCGGGATCATCACCGTGATGCACGTCGTGCTCGGCGAGCTGGCGCCCAAGAGCGCCGCGATCGCCCGTACGGTGCCCGTCGCGCTCGTGCTCGCGCCGCTGATGCGCGGGTTCTACCTCGCGACGAAGCCGGTCGTCGACCTCTTCAACTTCATGGGCAACCTCGTGCTCAAGCCGTTCGGGATCCCGCCCGCCGCCGAGGCCGGCCACGCGCCGCACAGCGAGGACGAGCTGCGCGACCTGCTGCGCGAGAGCCGCGAGGGCGGGCTGATCGAGGGCGACGAGCAGCGGCTCTCGGAGGCCGCGCTGGTGTTCGGCGACCGCCGTGCCCGCGAGGTCATGACCCCGCGCTGGGAGATCGTCTACGCGACGACGGACGAGAGCCCGCGCTCGGTCGCCGAGAAGGCGATGCGCAGCGGGCATACGCGCCTGCCGCTGTGCGACTCCGAGCGCGGCCTCGAGGGCGCGATCGGCTTCATCAACGCCAAGGACCTCCTGCGGGTGGCCTTCGGGGAGGGCACCGACGACCTCACGCAGCTCGCGCGCCCGATCGCGCGCGTAGCCGAGTCGACGCGGCTCGACGAGGTGCTCCGCGAGATGCGCCTGGACCGCCGCCACCTCGCCCTCGTGCTCGACGAGCACGGCACCGTCGTGGGGCTGATCACGCTCGAGGACATCCTCGAGGAGCTCGTGGGCGAGATCGAGGATGAGTTCGACCCGCGTACGCGAGAGCTCATCCGGCCCGACGGGGACGCGCTGCGCATCGACGGCGCGGCGCCGATCCGGCTGGTCGCCGACCGCCTCGGCGTGACGATCGACGCCCCGCACGAGGCGACGGTCGGCGGCCACCTGAGCGAGCAGCTCGGGCGCGTCCCGGACCCGGGCGAGACCGTCCACCTCGACGGCGCGGCGCTCGAGGTCGTCGAGGCCGACGACACCCGCATCACGGCCCTGCGCTACCCGCCGCGGCAGGACTCCGAGCGAACTTCAACGGCGGCTGGGTAAGGAGGCTGGGGGATTGGCCGCGGCGCGCGCCCTTCAAGGCGGGGTTACGTGTCAATGGGCGAGGCGGAGATCATCGAAATCCACTTTTATGCTCGTCTGGAGCACAAAGGTGGATTTGGGCGAGCCAACCGTCGCGGATTGACACCTAACCCCGGCTTGACCGCGCCCGGACCCGACCGCGCCCGCCCCGGAGCCGACCGCCACGCCGGCTCCCTCACCCTCCCTACCCAGCCGCCGTTGACGTTGACGTTCGTCGGCAGCGAAAAAAAGGGCCCGCTCGCCTGAGGCTTCCACCTGGGAGGGGGAGGAGGGCGAAAGCGAGAGGAGGCGAGCAGGCCCACCCCCGTATTCGGCAGGTGCCCGCTGCTCCTTTAGCGGGTCATTACGGCGAGGATGCCGGCCTCCGCGCACTCCCGGTCCTCCTCGGGTTTCGCGCCGCTCACGCCCACGGCTCCGAGCACCGCCCCGCCGTCGCGGATGACCACCGAGCCGTCCGCAGGGATGATCGGCAAGCGCGCCAGCGTGCTCACCGACGCGAAGAACCCCGCGCGCGACTCGTGCACCCCAGCCAGCTGGTCGCCGTCGCGGTGCCACACCGCGGCGCCGACGGCCTTCGCCTCGGCGATCTGGGCGCTCAGCGGCGGCGCGCCGTCCATGCGGGCGAGGGCCTGGAGCAGCCCGCCCTCGTCGACGACGGCCACCGTCACGGCGAGCCCGCTCGCGCGGGCCCGCTCGTGGGCGGCGGAGATGAGCTGCTGGGTCTGCTCGAGCGTGAGTGGCATGGCTCGAACCCTCTCATCTGCGGACCGACTGGTTCAGCCGTTGCCGAACGCGGCCCTGCACGCGCCGGGATGTTGATCCCGTCCTGCATGAACTGCCCGACCGACCGCCCGCGAATCGGGTTGTCAGGGTCGGTGGGGTTGTTCACCCACGGACCGGGCGACTGTGTCGGCACGATCGTGCCGCCCTTCGTGCCCGGCTCCTGCTCCGCAGGCCCGCCGGGAGGGTTCGTCGTCGAGTTCGGCTCGTTGCCGTACACGATGTCCGAGATGCAATCGCCCACGGAGGGGCCGCTCTGCGCGTTCCCGGCGGCGAGTCCCGCCGACGGCGTGAGCGCCAGCGCGATGCCCGCCCCTACCACTGCTGTAACGACCTTGCGCACTACCCCGCTCCTCTTTTCGGTGTACGAGGTGCGCACGGTAGCGCGCCGGAAAGGCGCTGCCTGGACCACGGGCTCAGGAGCTCGACGGCGGCGCGCTCGGGACCGCCTGGGCCTTCATGCCGAGGAACCGGGCAGCGAACCCTGTCACGACCGCGACCCCTGACAGCAGTTCGAGCAGCAACGCGGTGTGCGCTTCGCGGGAGTGCGCGATCAGGTCGGGCGGCATGTTGACCAAGGCGGCGTTGACGGAGAAGTACAGGAAGTCACCGACCGTGGTCTCCTCACCCACGCCCCTATACGCCCCGTCGCACGGCTTTTCAGGATTGAGTACGCACTCCTCGGCGTCCAGCGACCAGACGAGGAGATAGACCAGGGCCCAGGTCATGAAGAAGGCCAACGCGATCAGCGTCCGCCCGAACACTCGCGCCACCCATTCCGCGCCGTCGACGACCCACCCTGGCCCGCGCGTCTTGACCTCCGCGGCCTCGACCGCCTCCTCCGAGATCTGTTGCGAGCCGACGACGACGGCGAGCGCGCCGACCGACAGCTTGGCGCCCACGTCCACGACCGCGTAGATCCCATCGATCGCTGCCTTGGCCCACTCCTTCTCCGTGCGTGGGTGGCGCGCGAACCAGAGGTATAGGGCCGAGGCCGCGACTGCGCCGATGCAGAACAGCCCGCCGACCGCTGCGTACCAAGCGCTCGAAGCGTCGAGTCTCGGCACCCGCACGAGCGCGATCGCACCGATGAGCACGAGCATCGCCGAAATGTGCACGAGAACCATCACGCCGCCAGTTCCGCGCGTGGGCGGGCGATCCTGCCCCGGAACGACGGAAGCCCCGCCGGAGCAGGGCTTCCGTTTGCCAGGACTCCTCTCGGAGTGACTACTTGATGAAGAGGATCTCCGCGTACTTCGGCAGCGGCCAGAGGTCGTCCGGGACGACCTTCTCGAGCTGGTCCGCGACGCTGCGCGCGGCCTCCATGGCCGGCACGACGCTGGTCTGCACGTAGCGCGCCGCCTCGATCGGCTCCACGTCGGCCGGGTGGTCGCGGTTGGCGGCCTCGAGCGCGAAGATCGCCTCCACGAACTCGTCGACGAGCCCGTCGAGCTCCTTCTTGAGCCGCTCGACGCCCTTGTTGTCGTCGGCGGCCTCGAGCGTCGCCAGCCACTGGATCGCGGCGGGCAGCAGCATCGTGCGAGCGATCGAGGCCGCCGTCTCGCCCTCGATGTTGATCGTCGTCACGTACTGCTCGACGAGCACCTCGTAGCGGGACTCGAGCTCGCGCTCGGACAGCACGTCGTACTTGGAGAACGCCTCCACGGTGCTGGGCTCCACCAGCCACGGCAGCGCGTCGGGCGTCTGGCGCAGGTTGGCCAGGCCACGGGACTCGGCCTCGGCGTACCACTCGTCGGCGTAGTTGTCGCCGCCGAAGACGATCCGCTTGTGCGCGGCGTACGCCGCCCGGACCACCTCGAGCACGGCCTCCTCGAGCGAGTCGCCCTTGGCCAGGCGGGTCTCCACCGCCTCCGTGAGCTCGTCGATCGCCTCGGCGACGATCGTGTTGAGCACCGTGTTGGGCAGCGCCAGCGACATCGAGGAGCCCGCGGTCCGGAACTCGAACTTGTTGCCCGTGAACGCGAACGGCGACGTGCGGTTGCGGTCGCCCCCGTGCTTGGGCAGCGTCGGCAGCACGGAGGCGCCGAGCTCGAGGTACGTCTGGGGCGTCGCCGCGTCGCCAGTGCCGGCCTCGATCGTGCTGAAGACCTTCTCCAGCTCGGCCCCCAAGAAGACCGAGATGATCGCCGGGGGCGCCTCGTTGGCCCCCAGCCGATGGTCCTGGCCGGGCAGCGCCACCGAGGCCCGCAAGAGCTGCTGGTGCTTGTCGACCGCCTGGATGACAGTGGCGCAGAAGAACAGGAACTGCAGGTTCTCGTGCGGCGTGTGGCCCGGCTCGAGCAGGTTCGCACCCGTGTTGGTGCCCATCGACCAGTTGTTGTGCTTGCCGGAGCCGTTCACCCCCGCAAACGGCTTCTCGTGCAGGAGGCAGACGAGCCCGTACCGGCGGGCGACGTTCTGCATCATCTGCATCGTCAGCTGCTGGTGATCGCAGCCCACGTTCGAGTTCTCGAACACGGGCGCCACCTCGTACTGGGCGGGCGCCACCTCGTTGTGGCGGGTCTTGACCGGCACGCCCAGCCGCGCGAGCTGCTGCTCGGTCTCGAGCATGCACGCGAGCACACGCTCGGGGATCGAGCCGAAGTAGTGGTCGTCGAGCTCGTGGCCCTTGGGCGGCTTGGCCCCGAACAGCGTGCGGCCGGTGGTGATGAGGTCCGGTCGCTCGAAGTAGTACCGCTCGTCGATCAGGAAGTACTCCTGCTCGGGGCCGACCGTGGTGAACACCCGGGTGCTCTCCTCGTCGCCGAACAGCCGCACGGCGCGCAGGGCGACGTTCGAGAGCGCGTCCATCGAGCGCAGGAGCGGGATCTTGTGGTCGAGCGCCTCGCCCGTCCACGAGGCGAAGGCGGTCGGGATGCAGAGGAACGCGCCGTTCGGGTTGTCGAGGATGAAGGCGGGCGAGGTGGGGTCCCACGCGGTGTAGCCGCGCGCCTCGAACGTGGCCCGGATGCCGCCCGTCGGGAACGAGGACGCGTCCGGCTCGCCCTGGATCAGCTCCCTGCCGGAGAACTCGGCGATCGCGTTGCCGTCGCCGGTGGGGGCGTAGAAGCTGTCGTGCTTCTCGGCCGTGCTGCCGGTCAGCGGCTGGAACCAGTGCGTGAAGTGCGTGGCGCCGCGCTCCATCGCCCATTCCTTCATGGCCGTGGCGACGGCATCGGCGAGCGCCGGCTCCAGCAGCTCCCCGGCCTCGAGCGTCTCCTGGAGCTGGCGGTAGAGCGCATTCGGCAGCCGCTGGCGCTGCACGGCGGTCGAGAAGACCGCCTCGCCGAAGACGTTGGCTCCGGGCTGGGTGAGATCGGCCTGCCCCAGCGAGCCACCGTTCGGGCTCCACTGGGCGGCATGGACATTGGACGTGCGCGTGCGGGCGGGCATGTGTTCGAGGATCCTCCTCCGGGACAGGTCCTGGTTCGCGCGCCAGACTAGAACGGCGGCCCTCGCCGCTCTTTGTCCATATGTCCAAAGATCGGTCCCGTCGACTTCGACGCTCAGCCGTCGAAGTAGAGCGGGAACTCGTACGGGTGGGGACGGATCTTCACGCGGTCGGACTGCTCGCGCCGGAACTCCACGTACGTCTCGATGAGGTCCTCCGTGAAGACCCCTCCCTCGATCAGGAACGTGTGGTCGGCCTCAAGCGCGTCTAGCGCCTCGTCGAGCGTGGTCGGAACCGTCGGGATGTCGGCGAGCTGCTCAGGCGGGAGCTCGTAGAGGTTGCGATCGATCGGCTCGCCAGGATCGAGCTCGCGCCGGATCCCGTCCAATCCCGCCATCAGCATCGCGGCGAAGGCCAGGTATGGGTTCGCGAGCGGGTCCGGCGGGCGGAACTCGATCCGCTTGGCCTTCGGGGACGGCGAGTACATCGGGATCCGCACCGCCGCCGAGCGGTTGCGCTGCGAGTGCTTGAGCAGCACCGGCGCCTCGTATCCCGGGACGAGCCGGCGGTAGGAGTTGGTGGTGGGTGCGCAGAAGGCGAGCAGCGCCTTCGCGTGCTCGAGGAGGCCGGCCGCGTAGTGCAGCGCGAGCGGCGAGAGCAGTGCGTAGCCGCCGGCTGCGTGCATCAACGTCTCGCCGCCCTTCCAGAGCGACTGGTGCACGTGCATGCCGGAGCCGTTCTCCTCGAAGATCGGCTTGGGCATGAAGGTCGCCGTCTTCCCAGCGTGCTTGGCCGTGTTCTTGACCACGTACTTGTGCAACTGGAGGGCGTCGGCCATCTCCAGCAGCGGCAGGAAGCGCAGGTCGATCTCACCCTGGCCGGGACCGCCGACCTCGTGGTGGTGGCTCTCGGTCCGGATCCCGAGCGCCTCCAGCACCAGGACCATGGTGGCGCGGAGATCGCTCAAGGTGTCGTTCGGCGGCGCCGGGAAGTAGCCCTCCTGCGAGCGGTTCTTGTAGCCCAGCGCCGCGAGTCCCTCGCCGCGGCGCTGGAAGCCTTGGCCGGAGGTCCAGTGACCCTCCTCGGACTCGACCTCGTAGAAGGCCGTGTGCGCCTGCTGGTCGAAGGCGACGTGGTCGAACACGTAGAACTCGGCCTCAGGACCGAAGTAGCACGTGTCCGCCACCCCGCCCGAGATGAGGTGCTCCTGAGCCTTGATCGCGACGTAGCGCGGGTCCCGCGAGTAGGGCTCGCGGGTGATCGGGTCCAGGACCATGCAGATGATCGAGATCGTCGCCGCCTCGTAGAACGGGTCGACGATGGCCGTCGCGGGGTCGGGCATGAGCAGCATGTCCGACTCGTAGATCTCCTGGAAGCCCCGGATCGAGGACCCGTCGAAGCCGATGCCCTCGGTGAAGGCGTCGGCGTCGAGGCTCTCGAGCGCCATGCCCATGTGCTGCCAGGTTCCCGGCAGGTCGGTGAACTTGAGGTCGACCATTCGCGCCCCGTGGCGCTCGGCGAGGTCGAGGACGTCCTTCGGCGCTGCGTCGCGCTCGCCGACGAGCGCGCGCACGTGGAGCGGGTCGCTCGTCTTCGCATTGACCACGTCCGCGATCGCCATGGCCTCTCCTCCTGTCGCAGGGCGATGGAATTATCCCGCCGCCGAGCCCGCGCGTCATTGGCCGCGTGGCCAAAGATTCGCGGCCCTCGACCGGATGGAGAAAGCCCGGCCGAGAATCTTCGACACCGGGACAAAGAAGCTTCCCCCTCTCCGGCCCACCATTCCGGGTGATCGTTCCCGGAAGAGGAGGATGTCTCATGAGAAGGACCGGCGCGGCGCTGCTCGGAGGGGCGCTGGCATATGCCCTGCTTCCCGCTGTGGCGCACGCGGACACGCTGGAGGCAGCGAACAACGGAGTGTTGCCCGACAGCGTGGCGATCAACTCGATCTGGGTCATGGTCGCGGCCCTGCTGGTGGTGTTCATGCAGGCGGGCTTCGCGTTCCTCGAGATCGGGTTCTCCCGCGCGAAGAACGCCGGAACCGTGGTCGCGAAGATCCTCACGAACTTCTCGATCGCCGGGCTCATGTACTGGGCCTGCGGCTTCGCCTTCGCGTTCGGCGCGGGTGAGCTGATCGGCACGAGCGGGTTCTTCCTGCGCGACTACGGCGATCCGCAGCAGGCCTTCGCGGTCATGGGCCTGTCGGACGCGACGATCGAGAGCAAGTGGATGTTCCAGTTCTCGTTCTGTGCGGTCTCGCTGGCCATCGTGTGGGGGACGACGCTCGAGCGCATCAAGTTCGGCGTCTACGTGATCTACGCCGTGGTCTTCGCGGGCCTGATCTACCCGATCGCCTCGCACTGGGTGTTCGGCGGCGGCTGGCTCCAGAGCAACCTCGGCATGCAGGACTTCGCGGGCTCGACTGCGGTGCACCTGATCGGCGCCACGGGCGCCCTGGCGGTGCTGCTCCAGCTCGGCGCGCGGCGCGGCAAGTACGGGGCGGACGGCTCGCCGCGGGCGATCCCGGGGCACTCGATGCCGTTCTTCGGCCTCGGCGTGCTGATCCTGTGGCTCGGCTGGTTCGGCTTCAACCCGGGCTCGACGCTGGGGGCGCTCGACGGGCGCTTCCCCGAGGTCGCGCTCGTGACGATGCTGGCCGCGGGCGCCGGCGTGCTGGCGTCCATCGCCACCGCGCGCTGGAAGACCGGCACGATCGACATCGGCATGGCCGGCAACGGCGCGATCGGCGCGCTCGTGGCGATCACGGCGCCCTCGGGCTACGTGGAGCCGTGGACGGCCCCGATCATCGGCGCGATCGCCGGCGTGATCGTCCCCTTCGGCGTCTACGCGATCGACAAGAAGATCGACGACCCGGTGGGCGCGCTCACCGCGCACGGTCTGTGCGGCGTGTGGGGCACGCTCGCGTGCGGCATCTTCACGTCGCCGCGGCTGGCTGCGTACAACGCGTTCGGCGACGGCGGCCTGATCTACACGGGCTCGTTCGGCCAGCTCGGGACGCAGGCGCTCGGCGTCGTGACGGTGTTCGCGTTCGTCTTCACGGTCTCGTGGGTGACGTTCTACGCGATCAAGAAGACGTACGGCCTGCGCGTCACGCCCGACGAGGAAGAGGCCGGGCTGGACATCTCCGAGCATGGTATGTACGGGTATCCGGAGCAGTTCATCCCGGCGCCCGAGCTCATCGGCTACAGCCCAGCGCCCGGCAAGGTGCCGGCGCGTGAGACGCCTCGCGGTGCCACCACCAAGGAGGTGCCTGTCTCGTGAAGAAGATCGAGGCGTTCATCCGACATGAGGCGTTCGAGCCCATCCGCATGGAGCTGATGGGGCTCGGGTTCCCGTCGCTGTCGATCTCGGAGGTCAAGGGCTCCGGGCGGCAGAAGGGGATCACCGAGCGCTACCGCGGCGCCGAGCTGACCAACTGGCTGCGGCCGAAGGTGAAGCTCGAGTGCGTGGTCGCCTCGCACGACGTGCAGACGGTCGTCGACGCCATCCTCAAACACGCCCGGACGGGCCAGATCGGCGACGGCAAGGTGTTCGTCATGCCGGTCGAGGAGGCCTACCGGATCCGCACCGGCGAGTCCGGTGAGGAGACGCTCCAGGCCCATCCGGAGGTGGCCGCGCAGGCCACCGCGTAATCGGTGACGGGGCGGTCGCAAGGCCGCCCCGTCGCTTTCTCTCTCCCATGCCAGCCGAGCCCGACTTCACGCCCCCTGCTGCCACGTCGCTCGTCGAGCGCCTGCGCGCCGTGCATCTCCAGATGCTCGACGCTGTGCTCACCGGCGACGGCCTGTCGGCCGTGGCCGACCTGGCCGCCGGGGCAGCCGGCGGGCCGGTGGCCGTCGTCGTGCCGCGGCTCGGCGTGGCCGTGGTCTCCGACGGCGGCGAGGGAGCGTTGCAGGCCGTCCGCCGCTACATCGGCGAGCAAGGCCGGGGCCGCGTGGCGCCGGTGCCCGCCGAGGTGGTGGCCGAGGTGCCGATCGCGTCGGGCGACGAGCGCATCGGCGGCGTCGTGCTGCTGGCGCCCGGGCGGCCCGAGCCTGAAGCGGTCGAGTTCCTGCACCTCGCCGCGGTCGCCGCCCTGACCGAGGTGGCCGTCGAGGAGGCGCGCGAGGAGGTCGAGGAGAACGTCCGCGGCTCGTTCCTCGAGGAGCTGCGCGAGCGCCCGGAAGGGCTCGACGGCGCCGACGTCGTTCGCCGGGCGTCGCGGCTCGGGTGCGACCTCGAGAGGGGCGCGATCGTGCTGTGCGCCGAGCTGAGCTCGGAGCGCCCGCGCCACGTCGTCGCGCTGATCGCCTCGGAGTACCCGGGCGCGCTCGCCCAGCACGTCGAGGGCGGGCCGGCGGGCCGCGTCTACGCGCTGCTCCCCGGGACCGGCGACGGCGAGGACCAGGCGGCGACCATCGCCGCCGCGCGCTCGCTCGCCGGCCGCCTCCAGCGCCACGGCGTCGTCGCGCTGTCCTCCTACTACGCCGACCCGGCCGAGCTCGGCCGCGCGATCCAGGAGGCCGAGCTCGTGCTCGAGGTGCTCCAGCGCGGCGACGGCCTCGGCGGTCCGATCCAGGAGGACATCGGCACCGGCACCTACCGGCTGCTCTTCCGCGTGCTCGCCTCGCACCCGGAGGAGGTCCGCTCCTTCTACGAGGACACCGTCGCCTCGATCGTGCGCTACGACGACCAGTACCGCACCGACCTCGTGCAGACGCTCGAGGCCTACCTCGAGCACAACTGCAACATGAACGCGACCGCCTCGGCGATCTACGCCCACCGGCACACGGTCGCCTACCGCCTCGAGCGCGTGAAGGAGCTCAGCGGGCTCGACCCGATGCAGACCGAGGACCGAGAGCGGCTCGGGCTCGGTTTCCGGAAGGCCGTGAGCCCGGTGGGGATACCGCATCTCGCCGCCTACCGTGGGTTGCCGCGGTAGCCGCCCTGTTGACGTTCGTCAGTCCTGCCCCGGCTCCCCGCGGATGACCTCCCCGTCGCGCCCCACACGAGCGGGGACCGGCTCGTCGGAGATCTCGACGTCGAACGAGCCGCTCGTCCGCTGGCCGCGCGCCGCGACCGCGCGGCCGTCGAGCCCCGGCGCCACCGTGTAGTCGACCGTGTAGGCGCCCGGGCGGACGGCCGTCAGGCGCCATTCGAGGTCGACGGTCTGGCCCGGGATCACGCGGCCGGTCGACCACGTGTTCGTGTGCGCGCTCGCGCCGCCCGGCGGGCCTTCGTCGACGATCCAGATCGGGCGGTCGTCGTCGGCCAGCCGCGGGTCGTCGGCCGCCTGCGCGAACGCCGACGCGACCTCGCCGCCGCCGGACGCGGTGGTCTTGATCGTCACCGCGAGGTTCGGCAGCTCGCGGTCGTCGGTGTTGCGCACGGAGATCCGCAGCCGCGCGCGCTGGGCGGTCGACTGGCGCTCGGGGAACGAGGCCTTGACCACCGACAGCGTGAAGTCGCCCTCGGGCTCGTCCTCGTCCTGGCGCTCGCCGCCGCAGCCCACCAGCGCCAACGACAGCACGAGCGCGAACAGCGCAGCACCTCTCACGGCGCGCGAGTTTACGCCGAGGCCGCAAGTAAACGCGACGGTTGCCGTTTGTGCCTCTTACAGCCCGTCGCATAACCTTCGCCGTCCGCCGCCCAGAGGGGGTGGCGGCATACCAGGGGAGAGAAGTTGGTCCGAAGCGTCGCCGATCGTGCCTTCCTGCCGGCCAAGAGCCTGCTGGAGGAAGTGGGCGACATGATGATCCTGACGGGCAAGACGATCGTCTCGGCCCTCAGGCCGCCGTATCCCTACGGCGGCGAGTTCGTCTCCCAGTTCCTGTTCGCCCTCAAGCTGTGCTGGTTCCCGCTGATCGTCTCGACGGTCGCGTTCGGCTACGGCGCGCCGGGCCTCCAGGCCGCGAACTTCCTCAACCTGTTCGGCTCGATCGACCGCCTCGGCGGCTTCTTCGTGCTCGCCTCGATCCGCGAGTTCGCGCCGTTCGTGACCGCGATCGTGCTGGCCGGCGTCGCCGGCACCGCGATCACCGCCGACCTCGGCGCCCGCAAGATCCGCGAGGAGCTCGACGCGCTCCAGGTGCTCGGCGTCGACCCGGTCAAGAACCTCGTCGTGCCGCGCTTCCTCGCGCTCATGCTCGTGACCGGCCTGTTCGACGTCTACGCGCTGCTGTTCGGCATCTTCGGCGGCGTCGTGGCCACGCTCACCAACGGCGCGCCGCTCGGCCCGTTCTGGGCCACGTTCTTCACGAACTCGTCGGTCGTCGACCTCTGGGGCTCGGTCCTCAAGTGCACGATGTTCGGCGCCATCATCGCGATCGTCTGCTGTTACAAGGGCATGACCGCGTCGGGCGGCGCGCAGGGCGTCGGCCGCGCCGTCAACCAGGCGGTCGTGGTCTCGACCCTCGGCGTGTTCGCCTTCAACTACGTGTTCACGCAGACGCTGCTCGCTACCCACCCGGAGATCGTGAACATCAAGTAGCCATGGGACGGCAGTGGCTGGCAATCCCGCGTGACTGGCTCGCCTCGTTCGGCGAGATCGTCCGCTTCTGCTCGACGGTCGTCGGCGAGGTCTTCACGCTCAAGGTCTTTCGCTTCTTCGGCGAGGCGCTGCGCCAGGCCGGCCTGCTGATCCTCTCCTCGACGCTGGTGATCTGGGGCCTGATCTTCATCATCGGCCTCCAGTGCGGGATCGAGGGCGCGTACTTCAACCGCGCGGTCGGCGCACCCGCCTACGCCGGCGTGTTCGCCGCCTGGTGCGACCTGCGTGAGCTGGTGCCGTACGCGTTCGGGTACATGATGGCCGCCAAGGTCGGCACCGGGATCGTCGCCGAGCTCGGCTCGATGCGGATCTCGGACGAGATCGACGCGCTCGAGGTGATGGGCATCTCTTCGATGACCTTCCTGTGCGCGACGCGCCTGCTGGCCGCCTGGCTGGTGCTCCCGTTCATGTACCTGGCCGGGATCGGCGCCGGCTTCTTCGCCTCCTACCTCGCGGTCGTCGAGCAGATCGGGGAGGTCTCGAGCGGCGGCTACCTGCTCATCTTCTGGATGTTCCAGAACCCGCCCGACCTCATATACAGCGTGATCAAGGCCATGGCGATGGCCACCGTGATCGTGCTCGTAGGCTGTTACTACGGCTACACCGCCAGCGGCGGGCCGGTCGGGGTGGGCACCGCCACCGCCAAGTCGATGGTGCTCAACATCGTGCTTGTGCACCTGATCGGCATGCTGGGTACGCAGGTTTTCTGGGGAGCGAACCCCCGAGCCCCCATCGGAGGATGAGCGTGAGCGACGAGTACCAGTGGCACACCGGCGAGCAGCGGCCGACCGGCAGCACCAAGGACGCGGTCGAGTTCGTCGACGTGCACAAGTCGTTCGGTCGCAACCAGATCCTGCGCGGGCTCAACATGAGCATCCCCGAGGACAAGATCTCGATGATCCTCGGGCCGTCGGGGACCGGCAAGTCGGTCTGCATCAAGCACATGGTCGGTCTTCTCTATCCCGACGAGGGGGACGTGCTCGTCCACGGCGAGTCGGTGCCCGGCATGCGCGACGACGACCTGTTCGACATGCGCAAGCGCTTCGGCGTGCTGTTCCAGGACGGCGCGCTGTTCGGCTCGATGAACCTCTACGACAACGTCGCCTTCCCGCTGCGCCAGCACACGGACAAGGGCGAGGACGAAGTCGAGGACATCGTCATGCGCCGCCTGCGCGAGGTCGGCCTCGAGCAGTCGCTCGACAAGATGCCGAACGAGCTCTCCGGCGGCATGCGCAAGCGCGCCGGGTTCGCGCGCGCGCTGGTGCTCGATCCCGACATCGTGCTCTTCGACGAGCCCGACTCGGGGCTCGACCCCGTGCGCACCGCACTCCTGTGCGAGCTGATCAAGGAGGTCCACGAGGAGAACGGCGGCGCCTACGTGGTCATCACCCACGACATCATGTCGGCCAAGCGCGTGGCGGAGTACATCGCCGTGCTGTGGCGCGGCCGGATCGTCGAGTCCGGCCCGGCCGAGGACCTCTTCAGCTCCGATAACCAGTTCGTGCGCCAGTTCCTCAGCGGCGCGTCGCAGGGCCCGCTCGGCATGGAGTAGCCCCGGTGGACGGAAGTACCGGCCCGGCTCTCGAGGCGGGACGGTAGGGTTCCGCCGGATGAGGGAGCGTCGTACGTGACCGTGGCCAGAGCCGCCGCGGTAAGCGCCCTTGCGCTCGCCGTGGCGCTCGCGGTCTGGCTGCTCCTCTTCCAGTCAGGCGGCGGCACGGAGTACACGCTGATCTTCCAAACCGCCGGGCAGCTCGTCAAGGACGACGACGTCCAGGTCGGCGGCCGGCGGGTCGGCTCGGTGCGCGACATCACGCTCACCGACGACAACCAGGCGGCGATCAAGATCACCGTCGAGGAGCCCTACGCGCCGCTGCGCGAGGGGACCGGCGCGGTCATCCGCCTCACCTCGCTGTCGGGCATTGCCAACCGCTACGTCGCGCTCACGCCGGCTCCCGGTGACGCCAAGGAGCTGTCGGACGGCGCCACGTTGCGGACGTCGGCGACCACCGACGTCGTCGACCTCGACCAGATCTTCGACACGCTCGACGAGCGCACCCGCGGCGACCTGGCCGACGTCATCAAGGGCTTCGCGACCCAGTACGCGGGCAAGGGCGACGAGGCCGGCGAGTCGGCCAAGTACTTCAACCCGCTGCTCTCGAGCTCGCGGCGCCTGGTGCAGCAGGTCACCGAGGACGAGGCCGCGCTCACCCGCTTCCTCGTGAACTCCTCGCGCGCGGTGACGGCGATCGCCGAGCGCCGCGACGACCTCTCCAGCCTGGTCGGCAACGCGAACCAGACGGCGGCGGCGATCGGGCAGGAGAACGCCGCGCTGGCCCGCGCGCTCGGCTTGCTGCCGACCACGCTGCGCCGCGCCAACACGACGTTCGTGAACCTGCGCGCGACGCTTGACGACCTCGACGTCCTGGTCGCCGAGTCCAAGCCCGCCACCCGCAGGCTGGCGCCGTTCCTGCGCGAGCTGCGCCCGCTGGTGGCCGCCGCGCGGCCGACGATCCACGACCTGAGCACGCTCGTGCGCCGGCCGGGGGCCGACAACGACCTCGTGGAGGCGACCCGCAAGCTGCCGAAGCTCCAGAGCGTCGCCACCCCGGCCTTCCGCACCGGCCGCCAGGCGCTCGTCCGCGCCCAGCCGGTGCTCGAGTTCATCCGGCCCTACACGCCCGAGCTCGTCGGCTGGTTCCGCGACTTCGGCCAGGGCTCGTCCAACTACGACGCCAACGGGCACTTCGCCCGCATCCAGCCGATCTTCAACGCGTTCTCGTTCACCGACAACCCGGCCGGCGGGCTGCTGACGCCGATCCCGCCGTCGCAGCGCTTCGACGGCGCGCAGACCGGCGTCATCCGCCGCTGCCCCGGGGCGGCCACCCAGGCGCCGGCCGACGGCTCGGCGCCGTTCACGGACGGCGGCGACCTCGACTGCGACCCGTCGCTGAGGCTCCCCGGCCCATGAGGCGCGTCGCGGCCGTCCTCCTGCTCGTCGCCGCCGCGGCCGCGTTCGCGGTCGTCGCGCTCGGCGCCGGCGACGACGCGGGCGGCGACTACAAGGTCCGCGCGATCTTCGAGAACGCCGGCTTCGTGATCTCCGGCGAGGACGTGAAGGTGGCCGGCGTCAAGGTCGGCACGATCGACGCGGTCGAGGTGACCGACGATTACAAGGCCGCGGTCGTGCTGGACATCACCGACGAGGGCTACCAGGACTTCCGCGAGGACGCCGAGTGCCTCGTGCGCCCGCAGTCGCTGATCGGCGAGCGCTTCGTCGAGTGCTCGCCGACCCAGACCCGTGCCGCCGGCACCGACCCGCCGCCCGCGCTCGAGGAGATCGAGGACGGCCCGGGCGAGGGGCAGCACCTGCTCCCGGTCGAGCGCAACGGCAAGGCCGTCGACCTCGATCTGGTCAACAACATCATGCGGCAGCCGGTGCGCGAGCGGCTGTCGATCATCCTCTCGGACCTCGGCATCGGCGTCGCCGGCCGCGGCGAGGACCTGTCCGAGGTCATCCGCCGCGCCGATCCGGCGCTGCGCGAGGTCGACGAGGTCCTGAAGATCCTCGCCAAGCAGAACGACCGGCTCGCCGACCTGGCGGTCGACTCGGACACGATCATGAAGCCGCTCGCGCGTGAGCGGCGGCATGTCAGCGGGGCGCTCACCAACATGAGCGAGGTCGCGGAGGCGACGGCCGAGCGGCGCGGCGACCTCGAGGCCGACATCGAGCGGCTGCCGACCTTCCTGCGCGAGCTGCGGCCGACGATGGTCCGGCTCGGCGCGCTCAGCGACGAGATGACGCCGGTGCTCACCGACCTCGGCGAGGTGGCGCCGGACATCAACCGGCTCGTGCTCCAGCTCGGCCCGTTCGCCCAGGCCGCCCGCCCGGCGCTGGACTCGCTCGGCGAGACGGCCGAGGCCGGCATCCCGGCCGTGCGCGCGGCGGGGCCGGTGATCCGGGACCTGCGCAGCCTGGCCAGCGCCGTGCGACCGGTCGGCGCCAACGCGCGCCGCCTGCTCGAGTCCTTCCAGCGCACCGGCGGCATCAACCGCGCGATGGACTACATCTTCTACCAGGTGGCCGCCATCAACGGGTTCGACTCGTTCGGCCACTACCTGCGCGCCGCGCTGCTGGTCAACCAGTGCTCGAACTACGCGGTCACCCCCGCGTTCGGGTGCTCGTCGAACTTCTCCTCGGCGAACGCCTCGGCGGCGGCCGCGAGCCGGCCGTCCGGCGCGCGGCGCGACCCCGTGCTCCGCCGCACCGCCGCCGCCCTCGCGCGCGCGCTCGGGCTGGGAGCCGGCAAGGACGCGCCCGCGCGCGGCAAGGTCAAGCGCCGCGCGAGCAAGCGGGAGCCCGATCCGCGGCCGGTGGCGAAGGCGCCCGCCGCCGCGCCGGCTCCGGCGCGGCCGCCGTCGCAGAGCGATGCGCTGCTCGACTACCTGTTCGGAGGCGACGGATGAGCGGCCGCTCCGGCGTCGCCGGCAACCCGGTGCTGATCGGCGCGGCGACGATCCTCGTCGTCCTCGTCGCGGTGTTCCTCGCCTACAACGCGAACACCGGGCTCCCGTTCGTGCCGACCTACGAGCTGCGGGCCGAGGTGCCGAACGCGGCCAACCTCGTGGTCGGCAACGACGTGCGGATCGGCGGCTCGCGGGTCGGCTTCGTGAGCGGGATCGAGGCCAAGCGGCGCGACGACGGCTCCACGATCGCGGTGCTCGACCTCTCGATGGAGCGCGACGCCTCGCCGCTGCCGCGCGACTCGACGCTGATCGTCCGCCCGCGCTCTGCCCTCGGCCTCAAGTACGTCGAGATCACCCGCGGAGGCGACGAGCAGGGCTTCGCCGACGGGGCCACGATCCCGCTCGCCGCCGCCACGCCCGCACCCGTCGAGTTCGACGAGGTGCTGAGCATGTTCGACGACGAGACGCGCGAGGCCGCCGCCACCAACACCACAGGCTTCGGTGACGCGTTCGCGGGCCGCGGCGAGTCGATCAACACGGCCATCGGCGCGTTCCGGCCGCTGCTGCGCAACATCATCCCGGTCGCCCAGAACCTGTCCTCGCCCGACACCAACCTGCGCCGCTTCGTGCGCGAGCTGGCCGACGCCGCCGCGATCGTGGCGCCGGCCGCCGAGACGCAGGCCGAGCTGTTCGTCAACCTCGACACGACGTTCGCCGCGCTCCGCGAGGTCGCGCGGCCGTACATCCAGGACTCGATCACCGGCGGCCGCCCGGCGCTCGACGCCGCGATCCGCTCGTTCCCGATCCAGCGGCCGTTCCTGCGCAACACCGAGGGCCTGTTCCGCGAGCTGCGCCCCGGTGCGGCGGCGCTGCGCGCGTCGGCGCCCACGATCGCCGACGCACTCGTCGAGGGCACCCGCGTGCTCCCGCGCACCCCGCCCTTCAACCGGCGCCTGCTGTCGCTGCTCGAGGAGCTCCAGACGTTCGCCGAGGACCCGATGGTGCCGCGCGGCCTGCGCGCGACCACCGCCGGCCTGCGGTCGCTCGACCCGACGCTCGCGTACCTGACGCCCGCGCAGACGGTCTGCAACTACGCGACGCTGTGGTTCCGCAACGTCGCCTCGCTGCTCAGCGAGGGCGACCGCAACGGCACCTGGCAGCGCTTCATCATCATCGCGACGCCCCAGGGCCCGAACAACGAGGGCGGCCCGTCGACCGCGCCGGCGAACGGGCCGAACGAGGACAACTACCTCCACACGAACCCGTACCCGAACACCGCGTCGCCCGGCCAGCCGCGCGAATGCGAGGCCGGCAACGAGCCGTTCATCAGGGGCCAGACGGTGATCGGCAACGTCAGGGGAACCCAGCGCGCGGCCACGGAGGGCAACCCCTGATGCGCCGGCGGCCGCCCCGCAACGCCACGCTCGGGCTGATCGCGCTCGCCGTGGCCGTCGTGCTCGTGTTCCTCGGCTTCACCAAGGACATCCCGTTCACGTCGCCCTACCAGGTCCACGCCGTGTTCGAGTCGGCGAACTCGATCCGGCCGGGCTCGCCGGTCCGGATCGCGGGCGTCGAGGTCGGGAAGGTGCAGGAGATCAAGCCGCGCGAGGGCACCGACGCGGCCGAGATCGTCATGCAGATCGACGATGACGGGCGGCCCATCCACGCCGACGCCACGGCCAAGATCCGGCCGCGGATCTTCCTCGAGGGCAACTTCTTCGTCGACCTCGAGTCCGGCTCGCCCGAGGCGCCAGAGCTCGAGGACGGCGGGACCCTGAAGGTCACGCAGACCGCCACCCCGGTGCAGCTCGATCAGGTGCTGACGGCACTCCAGTCCGACAGTCGGGAGGACCTCAAGGACCTGCTCGAGGCGCTCGCCGTCGCGCTCAGCTCCGAGCCGACGGCGGCCGAGAACCGCGCCTCCCACCCGCTGGCGCGCGACGAGACGGCCGCCGAGTCGTTCAACGACGCCTACGACGACATCCCGGACGCGGAGCGGTCCACCGCGCAGGTGTTCGAGGCGTTCCTGGGGACCGAGCCGGGCCGCGACGTCTCCCGCCTGATCGACGGCACCGCGCGCACCACCGCCGCGCTGGCGCGCAACGAGAACGCGCTCCAGGGCCTGATCACCAACCTCAACGTCACGTTGGCGGCGTTCGCCTCCGAGGCCGGCAACCTGCGCACCTCGATCGCCGAGCTGCCCGGCACGCTCGAGTCCGCCAACGGCGCGCTCGCCTCCCTCAATGCCGCCTTCCCGCCCACCCGCGCGTTCGCGCGCGAGATCCTCCCGGGCGTGCGGGAGACGCCGGCCACGATCGAGGCCGGGTTCCCGTGGATCGAGCAGGCGCGCCCGCTCATGGGCCCGCGCGAGCTCGGCGGCCTGGCGCGCGAGCTGTCGCCGGCGGCGGCCGACCTCGCGCGGCTCACCGACGGCGCGATCAAGCTGCTGCCGCAGACGACGCTGGTCTCCCGCTGCGCGCGGGACGTGATCCTGCCGACCGGCGACGTCGTGATCCAGGACGAGTTCACGACCGGCGTCGAGAACTACAAGGAGTTCTTCTACACGCTCGTCGGGCTCTCGGGCGAGGGCCAGAACTTCGACGGCAACGGGATGTACGTGCGCTTCCAGCCGGGCGGCGGCTCGCAGCAGGTGTCGCTCGGCTCGCAGTCGTCGAACAGCGGCGAGCTGTTCGGCAACAGCGTCGCCGTGCCGCTCGGCAACCGGCCGTTCTATCCCGGCTCGCGCTCGCCCTACCGGCCGGACGCGACCTGTCACAAGCAGCGCCTGCCGGAGCTCAACGGGCCGGCGGCCGCCAAGTCGCTGCCCAACGGTCAGGCCGCGGCGGCGCGGGCCGCGCGCAACTCGCTGCCGTTGCTGCGGGCCAAGCTGCGGCCGTTCGGCAACACGGCCGGGGCGAAGAAGCGATGAGCACCGCGATCCGCAAGCACCTGCGCGACTTCGCGGCCGTCCTGGGGCTGATCCTCGTCTCGCTGATCGTCGCGGTGGTCATCCTCGGCAACCAGCGGTTCACGCTGCCGGACGGCGTACCGGTGCTGGGAGCGGACTTCCGCGAGGTCGAGGCCGAGCTCGAGACCGCCCAGGCCGTCACGCCGGGCCAGGGCCAGACCGTCAACATCGCCGGCGTCGAGGTCGGACAGATCTCGAGCGTCAAGCTCGAGAACGGCAAGGCGATCGTCGGCCTGAAGATCGAGCGCGACCACGCGACGATCTACCGCGACGCGACGATCCTGCTGCGGCCGAAGACTGGGCTCAAGGACATGGTGGCCGAGCTGACGCCGGGCACGCGCGCGGCCGGCGAGCTGGAGGACGGCCAGCGCATCCCGGCGTCCCAGACGATGCCCGACGTCAACCTCGACGAGATCCTCGCGTCGCTCGACGCCGACACCCGCGACTACCTGCGCATCCTGCTGGGCGACGGCGCGCGGGGGCTGGGCGGCAACGGGCGCGAGCTCGCGCAGACGATCCGGCGGATCGAGCCGACGGCCCGCTACGCGCGCCAGGTCAACGAGCAGCTCGCCGAGCGCCGCCAGAACATCAAGCGCGTGATCCACAACTTCTCGCTGCTGATGGAGGAGCTGGGCAGCAAGGACGACCAGGTGGCGGAGTTCGTGGAGAACTCGAACGCCGTGTTCGCCACGCTCGCCAACCAGGACGCGAACATCCGCGCCTCGCTGCGCGAGCTGCCCTCCGCGCTCGACGCCACGCAGAAGGCGCTGGCCAGCGCCGACGCGATGGCTACGGAGCTCGGGCCGACGCTCCAGGACCTTCGGCCGGCGGCCCGCGCGCTCGGGCCGGCGCTGCGCCAGACGCGCCCCTTCCTGACCGAGACGACCCCGATCATCCGCGACCAGCTGCGCCCGTTCACGCGCGCCGCGCTCCCCATGGCGCGTGATCTGCGCCCCGCGCTGCGCGACCTCGCCGCCGTCACGCCGGACCTCACGCGCACCTTCCGCGTGCTCAACGCGCTCGTGAACACGCTCGCGTACAACCCGCCCGGCAACACGCGCGAGGGCTACCTGTTCTGGCTCTCCTGGGCCAACCACGTCGGCGCCACGGTGTTCGCGACGCAGGACGCCCACGGCCCGATCCGCCACGGCCTCGTCGTGCTCTCCTGCAACACCGCCCAGCTGCTCCAGGTCGTCGCGGACGCCAACCCGCCGCTCGGGACGCTCGTCGAGCTGCTGAACGCACCGACGGAAGAAGAGATCTGTCCCTCGTCGACGCAGGGTGACGGGTGAACAAGGCCGCCCCCTCCTTCGCCCGCATCGCCGCCATGGTGATCTTCGCGCTGTCGTGCTTCGGGCTGCTGCTCTTCCTGTGGCTGGCCTTCGGCGGCCCGATCCCGCTCAAGCCGCAGGGCTACCGCTTCACCACGTCGTTCGCCGAGGCCACGGCGCTGGCCACCGAGGCCGACGTGCGCATCTCCGGCGTGCCGGTCGGCAAGGTCAAGACGATCGAGCCCGACAACCAAACGGGCCGCTCGACGGTGACGATCGAGCTCGAGTCGCGCTATGCGCCGATGCCCTCGGACGCCCGCGCCGTCCTGCGCCAGAAGACGCTGCTGGGGGAGACGTACATCGAGCTCACTCCGGGGACCGACGACGCCGAGCCGGTCCCGGATGGCGGCTCGCTGGCCGTGTCGCAGATCTCGCCCACGGTGCAGCTCGACGAGATCTACCGCACGTTCGACGCCGACACGCGGCGAGCGTTCCAGTCGTGGATGATCGAGCAGGCCAAGGGCATCGGCGACCACGGTCGCGACGTCAACGACGCGCTCGGCAACCTCGGCCCGTTCGCCGAGGACACCGCGACGCTCGTCGACATCCTCAACCGCCAGGAGGGGGCGGTCACCGGCCTGATCTCCAACACCGGCGTGGTGTTCGAGGCGCTGACCGACCGCGGCGACCAGCTCCGGTCGCTGATCGAGAACTCGAACCGCGTGTTCGCCGCCACCGCCTCGCGCGACGAGGAGCTCAAGCAGGCGTTCCTCGCGCTCCCCACCTTCGAGCGCGAGTCGGCGGTCACGCTCGACCGCCTGGCCGAGTTCGCCCGTGACACGGATCCGCTCGTCACCCAGCTGCGGCCCGCCGCGCGCGAGCTGAGCCCGACGCTGCGCGACCTCGGCGCCCTATCGCCGGACCTCGAGGCGCTGTTCCGGGAGCTGAACCCGCTCATCACCGCGTCGCGCACCGGCTTCCCGGCCGCCGAGCGCATCCTCGAGGACGCCCGCCCGCTGATCGCACAGCTCGACCCGGCGATGCGCCAGGTCACACCGCTGCTGGAGTTCATCGGGCTCTACAAGCGCGAACTGACGGCGTTCTTCGCCAACACGGTGGCGGGCACTCAGGCCAAGGACCCGTCCGGCGTCCACTACCTGCGCACGACGAACCCGCTGAACCCGGAGAACCTCGCCGTCTATCCGCGGCGGATCGGCAGCAACCGCCCGAACGCGTACGCCAAGCCGGGCAACTTCGACCAGCTGCGGCGCGGCCTGCCGGTGTTCGAGAACCGCCACTGCAGCTCCGGCGTGCCGACCATCACCAACGTGCCGGCGCCCTCGACGGTCCCGCTCCCGGTCCCGATCCCGACCGACCTGATCCCGGCTGAGTTGCTCGACCGGATCATCCAGTTCGGCTTCGCGGGCCGGCCGGGGGCCCAGACCGCGGTTCCGTGCCGCCTCCAGGGGCCGTACACGTTCGGCGGCGAGACCACGCAGTACCCGCACGTCAACGAGCGGTAGCCCACTATCTTCGAACCTGGCATGAGGCTGTTCGAGGGGATCGCGCGGGCGTCGGCCCGCCGGCCGGGACGGGTGCTGGCCGCGGTCGCCCTGCTCGCGGTGGCCGGCAGCCTGCTGGCGCTGCGGCTCGAGCCGAGCGCGGCGACGGAGACGCTCGTGGGCCGCGGCGCGGACTCGTACCAGGCGACCGAGCGCTATCGCGAGCGCTTCGGCGACCACTCGGTCGTCGTGCTCGTCCGCGGCGAGCTCCCCGACATCCTGCTGACCTCCAACCTCGGGCGGCTGATCGGGCTCGAGGGGTGCCTGTCGGGCAACAAGCCCGAGGGGGAGACGGCGCCGGGCGGTCGCGGCTCGCCGTGCGACCGGCTGGCCGAGCTCAAGCCCGTGCAGGTCGTGTACGGGCCCGGCACGTTCGCCAACGCGTCGGCCGGCGAGATCCGTTCGCAGATCCAGGCGCAGTCGCAGGCCAAGGCGGCCGAGGCGGCCCGCGCGGCCCGGGCGGCGCGCAAGGTGGCCAAGGCGCAGGGCAAGTCGCGCGCCGAGCAGCAGCGGGTGGCGGCCTCGGCCCGCCAGCTGGTCTACGCCGGGTTCGTCCGCGACCTGCTCCAGATCAACCTGCGCTACGGCCTCGGGCTCACGGGGCTGCCGAGCGTCGACGACCCGAACTTCATCTCCGCCCTGTACTTCGACCCCTCGCGCGGGGCGACGACGCCGAAGGCGCGGTTCGCGTACCTGCTGCCGTCGGCGGAGGCGGCGGTCGTGCAGGTGCGCCTCAAGCCCGACCTCTCCGACGAGCAGCGGGCGGAGGCCGTGGCGCTCGTGCGCGAGGCCGTCCAGATGCCGCAGTGGGACATGAAGGGCGACGCGACGTACACGGTGACCGGCGCTCCCGTGGTAGCCGAGGACCTCGCCGACGCGCTGGCGGGGTCGACGCTGCGGCTGCTGCTGATCGGCCTCGTGCTGATGGCGGTGGTGCTCGCGCTCGTCTTCCGCAGCCGCCTGCGGCTGGTGCCGCTGGCGGTCGCGCTCGCAGCGGTGGCGGTGACATTCGGCGGGATGAGCCTGCTGGGCGCGCCGCTGACCATGGCCTCGATCGCCGCCCTGCCGGTCCTGCTCGGCCTCGGCGTCGACTACGCGATCCAGTACCAGGCGCGCGTGGAGGAGGAGGGCGACGCGCCGCGGGCCGCCCGGGTGGCGGGGCCGGTGATCGCCACCGCGGCGCTGGCCACCGGCGTCGGCTTCCTCGTGCTGCTCCTCTCGCCCGTGCCGATGGTCCGCAGCTTCGGCCTGCTGCTTGTGGCCGGGATCGGGATCGCGTTCGCGCTGGCGCTCACGGCCGGCACCGCGGCGCTCTCGCTCGGGCGCGGCGCAACGGCCGGCGACGGCCCGCTCACGCGGTCGCTGCGGGGAGCCGGAGAGCTGCTCGAGGGCCCTGGCCGCGCGCTCGCGCGCCCGGCGCGGCGCGCCGGCGGCGCGGCGGTGCGGACCGCCCTTCGGCGCCCCGGTCGCGTGCTCCTCGTCGGGCTGGCGCTCGCGGCCGCCGGCTGGGCCGTCGACTCGCGCACCGAGGTGGTGTCGGACATCGAGCGGCTCGTGCCGCAGGACCTGCGGGCCGTCGAGGACCTCCAGGCGCTCCAGGAGGCGACCGGGGTGGCCGGCGAGGTCGACGTGGTCGTGGACGGCGCCGACCTCACCCAGCCCGCCGTGGTCAGGTGGATGCGCGACTACCAGACCGCCGTGCTTCGGCGCTACGGCTACTCGGCCGAGCGGGGCTGCGCGCGGGCCGAGCTGTGCCCGGCGCTGTCGCTCTCGGACCTCTTCCGCAGCGAGCAGGCGGCGGGCGACCGGGAGCGGATCCGAGCGCTGCTCGACGCGGTGCCGCCGTACTTCTCGCGCGCCGTGATCACCGAGGACCGCCGGACGGCCGCGCTCGCGTTCGGCATCCGGCTCGTCTCGCTCGAGCGCCAGCAGGAGATCATCGACGACCTGCGCGACCGGCTCGACCCGCCCGCCGGCGTCACGGCCCGCCTGGCGGGCCTGCCGGTGCTCGCCGCCGAGGCCAACGCGAACCTCTCAGACCCGCTGCGGCGGCTCGCGACGCTGCTGCTCGGCCTGCTCGCCGTGCTCGGGGTCCTGCTCGTGGTCGGCCGCCGTCGCGTCGGCTCGTGGCGGCGCTCCTGGCAGCGGGCGTGGGTGCCGCTCGTGCCGATCGCCCTCGCCACCGGGTGGTCGGCGCTCGTGCTCTTCCTCCTGCGCGTGCCGCTGAACCCGCTGTCCGCCGCGCTCGGCGCCTTGGTGCTCGCGATCTCGACCGAGTTCGCGGTGCTGCTGTCCGCTCGCTTCGAGGCCGAGCGCGCGGCCGGCTTCGACCCCGCCGAGGCGCTGCGCCGCACGTACCGCTCGACCGGCGCGGCGGTGCTCGCCTCGGGGTCGACGGCGATCGCCGGCTTCGCGGTGCTCGCGCTCTCCGACGTGCGCATGCTGCGCGACTTCGGGCTCGTCACGGTCGTCGACCTCACGGTGTCGCTGCTGGGCGTGCTGGCGGTCCTGCCGGCCGTCCTCGTGCTCGCCGAGCGGCGGGCGGCGGTGCGCGCCGTCGACGCGCCGGCCGCGCCGGCGCTCCCCGCGTGAGGCGCCCGGGGCTGATCGTCGGCGTGCTGGCGATCGCGGCGATCGCCTACATCACGGTCAACTCCGTCCGCACCGAGGGCCCTGGGTCGCGCGGCGTCGCCGCGGGGGGCGAGCTGCCAGCGTTCGCCGCGCCGCTGGCGCTGTCGCGCCTGGACGGCGACGCGAACCTCTCCGACCGCGCGTGCCGGGTGCGGGGCCCGGACATCCTCAACAGCTGCGAGCTGGCCGAGCGCGGCCCGGTGGTGCTCGGCTTCTTCGCCGAGCCGGCCGACCGCTGTGACGACCAGATCGACGTGCTCGACAAGCTGCGGCCGCGATTCCCGCGGGTCCAGTTCGCCGCGGTGGCGATCCGCGGCGACCGCGACGCGCTGCGGCGCCGCGTGCGCGAGCGCGGATGGCGCCTGCCGGTCGGCCACGACCGCGACGGAGCGGTCGCCAACGCCTACGCCGTGGCGGTCTGCCCGGTCGTCACGCTCGCGGAGCGCGGCGGGAAGGTGCGGCGGACGCTGCTTGGGACCCAGGACGCCGCGGAGCTGGAGACGGCGGTCCGGGAGCTGGGATGAGCGAGGGCCCGGACCTGCGGCGAGGGCTCGTGGCGCCGGCCGTGGCGGCCGAGCACCCGGGGCTGCGGCTGGCCTGGACCGAGGTGGCCGCCACCCCGGGCCGCTCCTCGCCGGAGCTGCGCGAGCGCCTGCGGGCGATGGCCGACCGCATGCGCGGCGCGCAGGCGATCGAGTTGCGGCGGCGCGAGGTGCCGCATCTGCACCGCGTCTTCTTCCGCCACATCGGGCTCGACCCCGACATCGTGCGGGTCCCCGCCGAGGCGGTCGCCCTGCGGCGGATGCGCGAGGGCGGCCTGCGGTCGCAGGGCACCGTCGACGACGCGCTGACGGTGGCGGTGATGGAGACCGGCGTCGGCGTGTGGGCGTTCGACGCCGCCCGCGTGGTCGGCGCACCAGAGGTCCGCGAGGAGGAGCGGCTGATCGTCGCCGACGAGGAGGGCCCGCTCGCCACCCTGTTCGGCGAGCCGCTGCCGCGGGCGGCGGTCACGAAGAAGACTCAGCGCATCGCGCTCGTCGCGGTCGGCGTCCCCAACGTCCCGGAGCTGTTCCTCGACGAGGCGCTCTGGACCGCCTGGGACATCCTCGGGAGCTGACCGAAGCGGGACGTCGCGTACGGCAGGTGCGTCGAGCCGCGGGCGAGGATGTGGCGGTCGTTCGCCCCGCCCCCGTCCTCGAGCGGCTCGTCGTCCCACGGCACGAACGAGCGGGCGTTGCAGTAGTGCGCGACGAACGCGCGGCGTGAGCGCGTCGCGCTCCGGTTGGCGTGCGAGCGGTGCAGGACGTGGCCGCCGAAGAACACGGCGTCGCCCGGCTCGAGCACGGCCGGGCGCTCGCGGCCCGCGTAACGGGCGGCGACCGGCGTGAGGCCGTTGCGGCTCTCGTCGGGATCGTCGGCGCCCGCTGACCGACGGGATGTCGGCCAGGATCGTGTCGCCGCCGTGGCCTCGGCTCTCGTCCGCGTCGGGGTAGACCGGCTCGTGCTGGCTGCCGCTCGTGACCCACACGCAGCCGTTCTCCTCGTCGGCGCGGTCGAGCGCCACCCAGGCGCCGATCAGCGTGTCCGGCTGGGTGACGATGTGGTACGAGTCCTGGTGGTAGCCCTGCCCGGGACTACCGGGACCCTTGACGAAGAGCATCGTCTGGAGGGCGAGGACGTCAGGCCCGACGAGGCCGGCGACGACGTCGAGGATCCGCGGGTGGAGCAGGTAGCGCTCGTGGATCTCCTCGCGCCGGTGCAGCATGTGCACGCGCAGGGCGCCGGCGTGATCGGCGTCGACGTGCTCGAGCAGCTCGGCGACCTCGTCGCCGTCCAGCACACCGCGGACGATCAGGTAGCCGTCGTCCCGGTAGCGACGGTATTGATCGACGGTGATGTCCATGCCGAGCACGCTACGCCTGGACGGGCCTGCTGCCAATGGCCACAATGCACACGCTGTTGTCCGAGATTGATCTACGCATCAGCCGGTTGAGCGTCGGCGAGGTCGTGTATCCGCCGGGCGGGCGGCTGGGCCCGCGCAACCAGCGCGACGTGCAGCTCGTGCTCGTGCACGACGGCAGCGCGCGGATCGCGGTCGACGGCGAGGAGCGCGAGCCGCTGCGCCCCGGCTGGACGGCCCTGCTGCTCCCCGGCCACCGAGAGGCGTTCGCCTTCGACGACGCCCGTCCGACCCGGCACGGCTGGGTCCAGGTCGGCTGCGACGCCGTCCCGCCCGCCTTCGCCGAGCTCCCGGAGACGCTGCCGACGTCGCCGGAGCTCGCCGCGCTCGTCGAGCAGGCCGTGGCCGCCGCGAAGGCGCCGCCCGGGCCGCTCCTGCGCGCGCTGGCCCTCGCGGCGCTGTGGCGCTACGCGGCGGATGCGCAGTCGCCCCCCGCGGGTCTGGTCCCGCGGGCGCGCGCGGTGATCCACGACCAGCTCGGGGATCCCGGCCTCGACCTCGACCGGCTCGCCCGGGCGGCGCACGTGAGCCCCGCCCACCTCGTCCGCCGGTTCCGGGCCGAGCTCGGCACGACGCCGATGGCGTACCTATGGGAGCGGCGCGTGGCCGTCGCCGTCGACCTGCTCCAGAGCACCGGCCTGCCGATCAAGGAGGTCGCCTCGCGCACGGGCTTCCGGTCGGTGTACCACTTCTCGCGCCGCGTCAAGGCGCACGCCGGCGTGCCGCCGACCGAGGTGCGAGCGCGTCAGAGCTCGAGCAGCGCGGACGCGAGCCGGTCGGTCGCCGCAGCGTCCCGCAGCGTCACCCGCACGTGAAGCTCGTCGCCCCAGGCCTGGCCGGGGGTGACGAAGATCCGCTGGGCGGCCAGGTGGCGCACGACGGTCGCGCCGTCGTGCTCGGCAGAGGTGAGCCAGACGAGCGGGCCGTGGCCGGCCGGGAAGGAGAACGCCGTGCCGTGCAGCCGCTCCCCGAGCCGCTCCCGCTCGCGTGCCGCCGCCGCGCGCCGGCGCCTGACGACGGCGTCCCCATAGCCGATCGCCCAGAGCATCGCCGCCTGCGCGGGAGCCGAGACCCCGCCCGCCGGCGTCAGGCGGTCGAGCAGGTCGTCGTCGCTCGCCAGCGCGTAGCCGGCCCGGAAGCCCGCCATCGCGTGGGCTTTCGAGAACGAGCGCACGACGAGCACGCGCTCGCGGGCCGCGAGCAGCGACGCGGCGTCGGGCTCCTGCGGGGCGAACTCGGCCAGCGCGGCGTCGACGACGAGCCAGGCGGATTCGTCGAGCTCGCGCGCGAACGCCTCGAGGTCGGCGGGCGGGATCGCGACGCCGGTCGGGTCGTTCGGCGAGCAGAGGACCACCGCGCGGGCTCCGGCGGCGGCGAGCGCCTCGAGCTCCGGCGGGACGGGGACCGGCGTCCCGCCCGCCTCGTGTACGAGCTTCGGGAGCGGCCCCCAGCCCGGCCAGGCGATCGCCACCTCGCCGTCGGCGGCGATCGCGCGGAACGCGGCGTGCAGCAGCTCTCCCGCACCATGTCCGGGCGCCACCTGCGCCGGCTCGAGGCCGTGGCGGCGGGCGAGCGCCTCGCGCAGCGGCGCGTCGTCGGGGTACGCGTTGACCGCCCGGCGCAGCGCGTACGTGGCGGCGTTGACCGCCTCGGCATCGGGCGGCTGGTACCAGGTCGCCGACGCGAGGTCGAGCGGCGGGACCTCGGACAGCGCCTGGGCGCGCTCGGCGTCGCGGCGCTCGCGCAGCTCGCGGCTGATCTCGTCCTGCGAGAGCTCCTCGAACTGGCGGTAGTAGTCGCGCAGGCGCCGGATCACCGCGGCGCCATGGTGGGGGCCGGCCCCTCGAGCACGACGAACCACACGAGGAAGGCGAGCCCGACGATCACCGCCGTGACCGCGAAGATGCGGACGAGCATCCCCTCGCGCTGCTCGTGCCCGGCGGCGCGGCGCAGGA
The DNA here is from genome assembly GCA_963730535.1 of uncultured Solirubrobacteraceae bacterium. Classification (GTDB taxonomy): domain Bacteria; phylum Actinomycetota; class Thermoleophilia; order Solirubrobacterales; family Solirubrobacteraceae; genus DASSUW01. The sequence continues at coordinate 776,347 of CAVSRU010000012.1, read as the reverse complement.
TCCGCCACGCGCGGTCGAGGCGCGCGCAGAGCGCCAGCGTGACCATCAAGGTGCCGATCATGCCCGCGAACGCGGCCGCGATCCCGAGGCTCACGGAGCCCGTGAGGTAGTCGACCTGCGAGCCGACCCACAGCCACGCGACCGGCTGCGGCCCCCACAGCGTCAGGCAGAGCACCACCTCCAGCGCGAGCACCGCGGCGGCCAGCCCGGCGTCCGTCCGCTGGCGCCGCGGCCCGCCCCGCTCCGGCGCCCCGCGGTACTTGAGCGGCCCGGTGCCCGGCCGGCGGCCGATGAACAGGCCGCCGGTGTCCGTGGGGTCGTTACGGGCCATGAATGAGCGAGGATAGGGCCCCGGAAGCCGGTGGTACGCTGCCTTCGGCCGAGCCATGGTGACCACGGACCAGATCCGCACCGCCTCGACGAGGCCCGACGAGCGCGCCGCCCGGCGCACGCTCCGCGAGCAGATCGCACGGCTCGAGCGCGAGCACGCCGCGATCGTCACGGCCGCCTTCCCGCGCCTGGAGCCCGGGCCGCCCGCCCCGAGACTCCGCGGTCCGCGGCTTCTCTCCCTCGGCGAGCTCGAGCGCGTCCGCGACGACCTCGCCGCCCGCGCCGGCGACCTCGAGGCCGTCGCGGCGGCCCAGCAGGCCCGCCAGGCGGACGCCCAGCGCGAGCTCGAGCGAATGCTCGCCGACCCACCCGCCCACCGCTGGCGCAAGCTCACGAACGCCGACCTCGGGCTCCCCGGCTGCGGGGCGTACCACGTCCGTCCGCGCGCCGGCATCGTCGGCATGCTGATGGGCTGGTGGCAGGTCAAGATCTCCTCCGGCTGCCCGTAACGCGCTTGACCGACGAGCGCCCCAAGGCGCCCTGGCACCCGTTCCCGCTCGTCGAGCTCGCCGTGCTCGCCGGCATCGTGCTGCTGATCCTGGGGCTGCTCGACTACGGGACGGACCGCGGCCGCGCGATGCTCATCTGCGGGATGCTGCTCGGCTCGCTGGGCGGCCTCGACACCGCGCTGCGCGAGCACTTCGCGGGCTTTCGCTCGCATACCGCCGTGCTCGCCGGCATCCCAGCGGTCGGCCTCGCGGCGGTCCTGTACTTCGTGGGAGCGCCGTGGCCGGCCGTGGTCGCCGGAGCCGTCGTCGCCTTCCCCGTCGCGCTCTGGCTGCTCGCGCGCGCCTACCGCCGCGCAGGCTGAGTACGCTCCCCGCCGTGTCCGAGCAAAGGCGCATGCAGCTCCGGGGGCTGCACCACCTGACCGTCATCTCGGCGGACCTCGAGCGCACGATCGCGTTCTACCGCGACCTGCTCGGCCTGCCGATCGTCCACGACGGCCCCTCCGACGACGACCCCTCCACGCGCCACGTGTGGTTCGGAGCGCTGAACGGGGCCGCCGGGACGCTGCTGAGCTTCATGGAGTACCCGGAGCTGCCGAAGGGCAGTGTGGGGACGGGCTCGACCCATCACTTCGCGCTGATCGTGGAATCCGTCGAGGAGCAGGAGGCGTGGCGCGACTACCTGCGCAGCCACGGCGTCGAGTGCACCGACGTGTTCGACCGCGGCTCGTTCCGCTCGATCTACCTGCGCGATCCCGACGGCCACATCCTCGAGATCGCCACGCGCGGGCCGGGGTTCCCCGACACCGGCGGCGAGGCCGCATAGCGGCCTCGCCCCCAGCAAGGACTACCGCACCCAGGACAGCTCTTCGACCGCGGAGGAGTCCCCCTCGAGCAGCCCGGCGAGCTGCCGCCGCTGGCGATCGGTCATCGAGCCGATCGTCTTCGTCTCCGACATCGGGATAGCGGCGAGGAATCGCCGGCACCGCGTATGCCCCCACCGGTGCTGGCTCATGAGCAGATCGCCGATGTACATGCTCTCCGCCTCCCACGGGCGCTCGAGCACCACCTCCGCCACTGTGGTCTCTCCCTCCGACACCTGCCGCTTGAGCTCGGCTCGAGCGAGCCGAACCCGGTTGGCCTGCGCAAGCGCCCGCAGGTGCTGCGCGGCAGGAGCTGTCGCAGTTGCGTCCATGGAACCTCCCCGCGGCGACGAACGCCTTCGTGGCGCGTCCCCTCTCGAAATTGACATCAAATGCTCGGCCGGAGCGACGTGACACGGACGTGCGGGGCGTGCCGCTCGCGTCTCCCCGAAGCACCTCGCTCTCGGCCGAGGCCGCAGGCTAGGAAACGGTCGGTCGATGTTCAACTGCTCCACATGCGGATTCCCCGCAAGAAGCGCCCGATTTGTAAAAAGACGATGAACCGCGCGTTAGAGCCGAAAATGTGCTATGTGCGGTGCCCGGCGGGAAGCGGACCGTGCTCCGCCTCGAAGGCGCTCTTGACCGCCGCGAACGCCTCCAGCGCGCGGTCCAGAGTTGCGTGGTCGTGCGTCGCCATCACGCTCGTGCGCAGCAGCGCGCCGGCCGGCGGGACGGCCGGGTGCAGCGCGACGTTGACGTACACGCCGGCGTCGTAGAGCGCCCGCCAGAGCAGCACGGCCTTCCAGTCGTCGCCGACCACGACGGGCACGATCGGCGTCACGTGCCCGGAGCCGTCGTCGAGCACCTGGAGGCCGAGGTCGCGCAGGCCCGAGCGCAAATAGGCGGCGTTCTCGAGGACGCGGGCGAACAGCGGCGGCCCCTCGTCGGAGCGGATGATCCGCAGCGCCGCCAGGGCGGCGCCCACGCTCGCCGGCACGGCGGCGGCGGTGAAGAGGAACGCCCGCGCGCTGATGCGCAGGAAGTCGATCACCTCGCGCGAGCCGGCGAGGAACCCGCCGCAGCTGGCCAGCGACTTGGAGAACGTGCCCATCCGCAGGTCGACGTCGGCCTCCACGCCGAGCAGCTCGCTGGCGCCCGCGCCGCGCGCCCCGAGCACCCCGGCGGCGTGCGCCTCGTCGACCATCAGCCGCGCACCGTGCGCCCGGCACAGCTCGACGATCCGCGGCAGGTCGGCGATGTCGCCCTCCATCGAGAACACGCCGTCGATCACCACGAGCACGCCGCCGCCGTCGTCGCCGGCCCGCTCGAGCATCTTCTCGAGCTTGTCGAGGCGGCCGTGGCGGAACGGGCGCAGCTTGGCGCGCGACAGCATGCAGCCGTCGAGGATCGACGCGTGGTCGGCGGAGTCGGCGATCACGGTGTCGCCGGGTGCCAGCAGCGTGCCGAGCGCTCCCAGGTTGGCCTGGTGGCCCGTCGAGAACGTGAGCGCGTCCTCGGTGCCCATCCACTCGGCCAGCTCGCGCTCGAGCTCGAGGTGCAGGTCGATCGTCCCGTTCAGCAGCCGCGACCCCGTGAGGCCGGTGCCGTAGCGGTCGAGCGCGTCGTGGGCGGCGGCGAGGACCCGCTCGTCGCTCGTCAGCCCGAGGTAGTTGTTGGACCCGAGCATGATTCGCTCGGCGCCCTCCATCTCCACCACAGGCGCCGCCGGCGACTCGAGGCGGCGGAAGTACGGGAGCACGTCCGCCTCGCGCGCCGCGCGCAGCTGCTCGGCCCGCTCGTGGCCGCGGACCTTGGCGAAGATGTCGATGGCGGTCGGCATATAGGGTGCGCTCTCGTGTCGCTTGACGTGCGTCCCGTCCGAGGGCAGCGGGACCTGCGGGAGTTCATCGCCCTCCCGTACCGGCTGCACTCTAACTCGCCGGTCTGGGTGCCTCCGCTGCGCCTGGAGCGCCGCCTGTTCCTCTCCCGGCGCCTGAACGCGTTCTTCCGCCACGGCGACGCCGAGCTGTTCCTGGCCGAGCGCGACGGCGAGGTGGTGGGCCGCATCAGCGCCCAGTACGACGACGCCTTCAACGCCTACCACGGCAACCGCTGGGGGATGTTCGGCTTCCTCGAGATGGTCGACGACCCCGAGGTGCTGCCCGCGCTGCTGGCCGCCGCCGAGCAGTGGCTGCGCTCGCGTGGGCGCGACCACATGATCGGGCCGATGGACTTCACGATCAACGACGAGTCCGGCGTGCTGATCGAGGGCTTCGAGCGCGAGCCGATGATCAAGCAGCCGTGGCACCCGCCGTACTACGCCGCCCGCTGCGAGGAGGCCGGGCTCGAGAAGGCAGTCGACCTGCTGATGTGGGAGCTGCACATCTCGGACCGCTCGAAGATCCTGCCGGTCATCTTCAAGCTCGCCGAGGACGTCGGCCCGCGCCACGGGATCCGCGTGCGCAAGATGTCGCGCCGCAGTCTGCGGCGCGACCTCGACCGCTTCGCCGAGGTCTACAACTCGGCCTGGAGCGAGAACTGGGGCTTCGCGCCCTACGGCAAGGCCGACCTCGACCAGTACGCACAGGAGATGCAGCTCGTCTTCGACCCGCACTGGTTCATGGTGGCCGAGACGGCCGAGGGCGAGACCGTCGCGGTCGCCATCACGGTGCCGGACATCAACCAGGTGCTCAAGCGCATGAACGGCCGGATCCTGCCGTTCGGCTGGTGGCACTTCCTGCGGCGCCACCGGATCATGGACCGCGTGCGGGTGGGCTTCCTCGGCGTCAAGCCCTCCTACCAGCACACGGGCGTGGCGGCCGCGATGTACGTCGAGCATTTCGACATGGCGACCGTGACGCCACAGAAGTGGGGCGAGATGGGCTGGATCCTCGAGACCAACCGCAACATGAACCGCGCGATGGAGGCGATGGGTGGGCGCGTGGTGCGGCGGTTCCGGGTCTACGAACTTCCAATTAGGTCTGCCTAACAGGTACCGTTGGACTATGCAGCGCTCGGATCAGCTGAAGGCCTCCCCGCCGATGTTCCAGTCGCGGTTCCTGGACCGCTTCACCCGCGTGCACCCCGTCGTGCCCGTGCTCATCTACACGCCGGTCATCGGCGTGATGCTCGTGCTCGCCGCCACGCGCGACGGGTGGTGGGACACCGCCGGCCTCCTGCTCATCGGCTACGCCGCGTGGACGCTGTTCGAGTACTGGCTGCACCGGATCGTGTTCCACTTCGAGCCCGAGAGGGGCATCGGCGCGCGCCTGCACTGGATGATCCACGGCGTCCACCACGACCACCCGAACGACCCGATGCGGCTGGTGATGCCGCCCGCCGCCAGCATCCCGCTCGCCATCGTCGTGATCGGGGCGATGTTCCTGATCGCCGGCTCGGTGCACGCTCCGGCCATCGCCGCCGGCTTCCTGATCGGCTACCTGATCTACGACGAGATGCACTACGCGATGCATCACCACGTCCCGAAGTCCCGGCTCGGCAAGCGCATGCGGGAGCTCCACATGCGGCACCACTTCCAGGACGAAGAGAAGGGCTTCGGCATCAGCGCGCCGTACTGGGACGTCGTTTTCCGGACCTACGCCGAGCGGCGTTGACGCACTCGTCCGCGCGCTGGTTCATGCTGTCGTGCCCGTGAACGAGTCTGACGAAGACGAAGGCGAGATCGTCGACGGGCTGCCCGTGATCGCGGAGGCCCGGGTGATCGAGCCGAGCCGCGCGACCGTGCCGGCCCGCCAGGCGGCGGCGCTGGCCGCCACCGGCTTCGTGGCCGGGGCGGCGACCGTGGCGGTCGTCTCGCGCCGGCGCTCGCGCCTCCCGCGCCGGCGCCGCAAGGCCGGCGCGCTCGGCCAGATCGTGAGCTCGAACTCGTTCCTGGTCGACGTCCACCTGCTGCGACGGGATTGAGCCCGCCGGCCGAGGTCCGGGTCGAGGTGCGGCCTCCGTGGCCGTTCCGGCTCGGCGGCGGATCGGCCGACGGGCTGCTCCGCCGTCGCGGCGCGGCGCTCCAGCGGCTGCTGCGCGTCGACGGCGAGCCGGTGCTCGTCGGCATCGTGCAGCCGGCGCCCGACCGCGTCCTGTTCGCCGCCCGGGCGTCCAGCGCCGAAGCAGCCCGTGCGGGCATCGCCCGCATGCGGTTCGCCACCAGCGTCGACGATGACCTGCGGCCGTTCTACGAGCGCTTCGCGAGCGATCCCGTGATCGGCAAGGCCGTGCGCTCGCGGCCGGCGCTACGCGTCCGCCGCAAGCCCTCGCCGTGGGAGGCGCTCGTCGCCGCCATCACCGAGCAGCTGATCGAGTTCGAGCGCGCGGTGGCGATCCAGCGGCGGCTCAACGCCGTCTACGGCTACCGCTGCCCGGACACTCGGATGCGCGACGCGACGACGCCTGCCGCGCTGGCCGGCGAGGCTCCGGCGCGGCTGTGCGCGTTCGACCTCGCGCCGCGGCGCGCCATGGCCCTGCGGCGGTGTGCCGAGGCCGTTGCGCGGGGCCGCATCGACCTCGCCGGCCACGACGTCCGGCGGCTGCTCGCGATCCGCGACATCGGCCCGTGGACGGTCGAGATGCTCGCGCTCCACGGGCACGGGCGCTACGACCTCGTGCCGGCCGGCGACCTCGGCTTCCTGAAGATCGTCGGGCGGCTGACCACCGGCCACCCGAAGGCGCGCGCCGACGAGGCCGAGGTCCGCGGCTTCTTCGCCCCCTACGGCGAGTGGAAGGGCCTCGCCGGGGAGTACCTGCGGGCGGCGGCCGCCGCGGGACTCACTCCAGCCCCGAGGTCCCCGGGTCGACGCCCTCGCCCGGCAGGAACTCGTTGGTCAGCGGTGGACGGTCGGCGGGTGGCTGCGTGATCAGGTCGTTCTCGCGCATCCAGCTCTCGTAGGCGGCCCACGCAGCGGGGTCCTGGAAGCCCCACGGCTGCTCGTCGTCCGCTGGGAAGAAGGCCCGCAGTGTGGCGCGCACGGCGGCCTGCTGGAGCCCGCGGTCGAGGCCTGGGTCCGCCTTCAGCAGCGCGTCGACCGCGGCGTTGGGCCGCTCGGTGAGCTGTTGATGGCCGCGCGCCGTCGCCTGCAGGAACCGGCGCAGGCGCGAGCCGCCCTCGACGTCGAGGTCCTCCTCGCGCGCGACGAAGACCAGCTCGTTGTAGGTCGGCACGCCGAGGTCCTCCATGCGCAGGATCTGCGGCTTGCGGCCGCGCCGCTCGAGGTCGACGCCCTCGTAGTTCCAGAACGCGCCGAGCGTGGCGTCGACCTGCCCGGAGAGCATCGCCTGGGTGAGCTTGAAGCCGACGTTGGTCTCCTTGACCGAGCTCGGGTCGACGCCCGCCCGCTCGAGGATCGTGCGCAGGTAGGCGGACTGGTAGCTGAGGCCCGACGTCCCGACGCGCTTGCCCGCGAGCTGCTCCGGTCGCGTGATCGCCTTGTCGCCGAGCGACATCAGGCTGGTCAGCGGCCGCTGGACGAGCGCGCCGACCGACACGAGCTCGGCGCCCTTGTCGCGCGCCAGCAGCACCTCAGGCTCGTAGGAGATCGCGAGGTCGACGCGGCCGGCCTGGAGCAGCTTGAGCGGCGCCGCGGCGTCGGGCGGCGGCTGGATCTTGACGTCGAGCCCGGCCTTCTCGTACTCCCCGCTCGCCTGCGCGGCGTAGATCCCGGCGTGGTCGGCGTTCGGGAAGTAGTCGAGCATGACCGTGAACGGCTCGGTGCGGCCGGAGCCGGAGCCGGTCGGCTCGGACTTCTCGCCGCAGCCGGCGAGCGCGGCGAGCAGCAGCAGCGGGAGCAGGCGCCTCATGGTCCTCCGTGGGTGGTTCGTGGCGTCCAGTCGACGACGCGGCGCTCGAGCAGCGCGAAGGCGCCGTAGAGCGCGACGGCGAGCAGGAAGAGCAGGAGCGTGGCAGCGAACGCGCGGGCCGTGGCGAGCTGGCCGTTGGCGGTCAGCAGCGCATGGCCGAGGCCGGAGTCCGAACCCGACCACTCGGCGAACACCGCGCCGATGACGGCGACCGCGGCGGCCACCTTGACGCCCGTGAAGGCGGCGGGGAGCGCGCTCGGGAGCTCGAGCATGCGCAGCGTCTGCCAGCGAGTGGCGTCGAGCGAGCGCAGCAGCTTGCGGGCGTCCGCGTCGGCGTCGCGCAGCCCGTCGTAGAGGTTGATGGCGACCGGGAAGAAGCACACGAGCGCCACCAGCAGCACCTTCGGCGCGAGGCCGAAACCGAGCACGAGCACCACGAGCGGGGCGATCACCGGGACCGGCACGGCCTGCGAGCCGATGACGAGAGGCCGCAGCGCGCGGGCGGCAGCGGGGGACACGTGCATGGCGATCCCGAGCGCGGCGCCGGCCGCGATCGCCGCCGCCAGGCCGAGCGCGACCTCCCAGGTGGTGACCGCAAGGTCGGGAGCCAGGAGGCCGCGGTCGGTCCACAGCGCCTCGGCGACCTGGGTCGGGGCGGGGAGGATCAGCTCGTCCACCAGGCCGGCCCGGACGATCGCTTCCCACGCCCCGAGGGCCACGAGCACGATCAGGGCGGCGCTCACGCGTCCGCTCCGAGCGCCTCGAGCGCCCGCTCGCGCAGGGCGACGACGTCCGCGTCGGTGCGGTGGCGCGGACGGGAGAGCGGGACGTCGAGCGTCGCGATCACGCGGCCGGGGCGGGGCGAGAGGAGGACGAGGCGGTCGGCCAGCAGCACCGCCTCCTCGACGTCGTGGGTCACCAGCAGCACGGTGCGCGGCTCGCGCTCGAGCGCGCCGGCCAGCCAGCGCTGCATCTGCGTGCGGGTGAGCGCGTCGAGCGCCCCGAACGGCTCGTCGAGGCACAGCACGGGCCGGCCGGCGAGCAGCGTGCGCAGGAATGCGACCCGCTGCCGCATCCCGCCCGACAGCTCGCGCGGGCGGGCGCGCTCGAAGCCCTCGAGCCCGAAGGCGGCGAAGTGCTCGTGGGCGGCGGCCCGAGCCGCGGCCCGCCCGGCCCCGCCCACCCGCAGCGCGAGCGCGGCGTTGTCGAGCGCCGACAGCCACGGCAGCAGCCCGTCGCGCTGCGGCATCAGCGCGGCCGGCGGCGCATCCACGGTGCCGGCGTCCGGCGCCACGAGCCCGCACACGAGCTCGAGCAGCGTCGACTTCCCGCACCCGCTCGGGCCCACCACCGCCACGACCTCGCGCGGCGCCGCCTCGAGCGACACGCCGCCAAGCGCCTGCACGGCACCGAAGGCCTTCCGAACGTCGCTCACCGCCACCCCGCCGGAGCCGTCACGCGCCCGGGCGCTGCGAGCCTGCACTTCCGTCCCCATCACTCCCTCCGCGGGCATTACCCCACAGGTTCGAAGGGTCAGCGCCGCCGTGGTGGGCGCTATCTCAGCCGGCCTGCCGCCAGCCCCCCTGGGTTTCCGATGCTCATGAGCGTACTAGGGCGCGGGAACGTCAACTGCGCTGGGTAGGGAGGGTGAGGGAGCCGGCCGGGTGTGCAGAACCGGCCAACGCCGACGTCGTTCGGCGGTGGTTGTCCAGTTGTGAGCCGTCACGGCTCCTAACTGGACACGCTCCGTTGGCGACGGGTCCCCGTGTCCACTTATGAGCCGCTAGGGCTCCCAAGTGGACAAGCCCCGCGGATCGAGGTCGGCGTTGGCCGGTTATGCACCCTCTCCGCAGCCGGCTCCCTCACCTCCCTACCCAGCCGCCGTTGACGTTCGCTTGCTCATCGCCCGCGGCACGAGCCAGAGCACCGGAGCGGCGACGATCGCGGTGGCGCCGAGGGCGAGCGCGGCGACGCCGATCGAGTCGAGCGCGTAGCCGCCGGCGAGCGCGAGCGCGGCGCCGAGCAGCGCCGACAGGAGGTCGTTGAACCCGAGCAGTTTCCCGCGCTCGGACGGAAGCGCGAGGTCCACGAGCTGGGCGGTGGCCGCGACGAACGAGAGGTTCCAGCCGACGCCGAGCCCGAACAGGAGCACCGCCGTCGCCGGGACGCTCTCCCACCACAGCAGCCCGATCGTCGAGACCGCCATCACGAGCAGGCCGCTGGACAGCGCGACCGTCCGGCCGATGCGGTCGATCAGCGCGCCGGTCACGAGCACCAGCGCGTACATGCCGAGCACGTGGGCGCCGATGATCGGGAAGACGCTGTCCTGCGTGTGGTGGTGGTGCTCGACCACCACGTAGCCGCTCAGGTTCATCACCGAGACCATGACGCCGAAGCTGGCGAGCGCGGCGAGCATCGCCGGGCGCACGCCGGGGCGGCTCAGGATCTCGCGCAACGGGGCGGCCGGCGCTGCCGGCGTCGCGTCCTGCGCGTCCGCGGCGAGGCGCTCGGCGATCCGCTGGGGATCGGGCCGGACGAACGCCACGAGGACCACGGCGATGAGGCTGATGCCGCCGGCAGCGAGCCACGGCACCGTCAGCGCGCCGGCCTCCACCTCGCGCCCCGCGAACAGCGGGCCGAACACCGCCGGCCCGAGGATCGCGCCGAACACCGAGCCGAACAGCACGTAGGAGATGCCCCGCGCCCGGCGCTCCGGCGGGTACATGTCGCCGGCCGCCGTGCGGATCAGCAGCGCGATCCCGCTCGCGCTGCCGGTCAGCCAGAAGCCGAGGATGACGAGCGGCGTCGAGTCCGCGGCCGTCGCGGCCGCCGTCAGGGCGCACCCCGCGGTCGCCATCGCGTACCCGCTCGCGATCACCGGCCGCCGCCCGACCCGGTCCATCGCCCGCCCGGCGGGCAGAGCCGTCAGCGCCGACGCGGTGAGGAAGATCGCAGGCCCGAGCCCGAGCAGGCCCTCGACGCCGGTGACGAGCACGAAGGTCAGCGACGACACGGCGGCCACCAGCTGGAGCACGGCGGAGTACACCGCCATGGCCGCCGCCAGCAGCAGCGTGTTGCGGCGGACGTCGCGCTCGAGTGAGGTCTCGATGGCCAAGGCGGCACGATTCAATCAACCGGGCAGTACCTTCCCGGCGATGGACTGGGACGCCGAGGGCCTGCTCGACGGGTGCACCGACGACGGCGCGCGGGCCTCGCGGCGCGCCCTGCTCGACAAGCTGCACGGCGACGGCGTCCCGCTCGAGGAGCTGCGCAGCGCGGTAGCCGAGGACCGTCTCGCGCTGCTCCCGGTCGAGCGCCTGCTGCGCTCCGACTCGCGCTACTCGGCGCGCGAGATCGCCGAGAAGTCCGGCCTCGAGCTCGAGTTCTTCCAGGAACAGCAGCGGGCGCTGGGGCTCGCCGTGCCCGAGGCAGACGAGCGCGTGTACGGCGAGCCGGACCTCGAGGCGGCCAAGCTCGGGCTCGAGTACCGCCGCGCCGGGCTGCCCGACGAGGAGGCGCTCGAGGTGCAGCGGGTCCTGGGCCGGGGGATGGCGCGGTACGTGGAGGCGGTCCGCACGCTCGTCGCCCAGAGCGCGATCGAGGGCGGCACCGACGAGCACTCGCTCGGCGCGCGGCTCGAGGAGCTCTCCCGCCTCCTGCTCCCGCTCGCCGGGCCGTGGCTCGAGCACGTCTTCACCCTGCACCTGCGAGAGATGCTCCGGCGCGAGGCGATCACGGCCGAGCAGCTCGCGTCCGGCACGGTGGGCGGCGGCCGGGAGACGGCGGTCGCGTTCGCCGACCTCGTGGGGTTCACGGAGCTGGGGGAGACGATCCCGGTCGAGGAGCTGGGCAGCGTGGCCGGGCGGCTCTCCAGGCTGGCCGCCGCGGTGGCCGAGCCGCCCGTGAAGGTGGTCAAGCAGATCGGCGACGCGGTGATGCTCGTGTCGCCCGACGCGAACGAGCTCGTCGCCTCGGCGCTGGCGCTCGTCGACGCCTCCGACGGCGAGGAGCTGCCCGCCATCCGCGCCGGCATCGCCGTCGGCCCGGCCGTCAACCGCTGGGGCGACTGGTACGGCTCGGCCGTCAACGTCGCCAGCCGGCTGACCGAGCGCGCCCGCCCGGCATCGGTGCTCGTCACCGAGGCGGTGCGCGACGCGGCGGGCGACGGCTACGACTGGTCGTACGCGGGCGAGAAGAAGCTCAAGGGGCTCTCGTCGCCGCTCAGGACCTACCGCGCCCGGGCGGTCACTGCCACGTCGGACGGGTGAGCGCCTTCACGAAGTCCTCGAGCTGGCGTGTCGTCCAGCACTCGTAGGCCTCGCAGAACCGCTCGTACGTCGCGATCACGGAGTCGCCGTAGTTCCAGTACAGCCGCGGCTCGGGGTTGAGCCAGAACGTGCGGCCGGCGTGGGCGGCGATGCGCGCGAACACGTCCGCCCGCGGGTCGCGCCCGTTTGTGCGCGCGTCCCCGAGCACGATCACCGTCGCGCGCGGATGGAGCTCGTCCTCCACGCTGGCGAGGAACTCGCTCCAGACGCGCCCGTAGTCGGTGTAGCCGGACACATCGGCCACGCCCGCGTCCTTGGAGATCGCCTCGGAGGCGGCACGGAACGAGCGCTCGCGCTCGAACACGTCGGTCACCTCGGAGATCCGCTCGACGAACACGAACGAGCGCATCTTCCGGAACGCGTCGTGCAACGCGTGCAGGACGCTGAGGAAGAAGACCGAGGCGCTCGTCACCGAGGTCGAGACGTCGCACAGCACGTACAGCTCAGGGCGCCGGGGCCTCCGCGGGCGATAGCGAAGCTCCACCGGCACGCCGCCGGTCTGGAGCGAGGCGCGCATCGTGCGCCGCACGTCGACGTGCGCGTGACGGCGGCGCCCGCGCGTCTCCTGCCCCTGCGTCGCGAGCCGGCGCTTGAGCTGGGCGACGACGCGGTGGACGGCGGCGAGGTCCTGGAGCGGGCCGGTAGGGAGCGCGCGGTCGAGCTCCGACAGCGGGCGGGACGGCGGCAGCGACTGCGTCCGCTCGATCTGCGCGCGCTCGAGCTCGAGCCGCAGGTGCTGCTCGAAGCGCCGGATCTGCTCGCGGGTGAGCCGCGGCACATCCTCCTCGACCTGCGCGCTGGGCTCGGACCGCAGGCCGAGCGCGCGGCGGATCCGCTGGACGTCGACGCCGAGCACGCCGGAGCCCTCGCCGCGGCGGCCGAGGGCGGCGATGGCCAGCCGCGCGAGGTCGCGCATGGCCGCCTCGTCGCCGTCGCGGATCGCCTGCAGGAGCTGCTCGCGCAGGTTGTCGAGCTCGATCCGCTCGCCTCCGGTGACCCCGTCCCCGTCCGCCTCCCGCACGTCGCGCGTGACCGCCTGCGACTCGGCCGCGCGGAACACGAAGCGGTCGAACACGAGGTCGAAGATCCGGCGGTCCTCGGGCGACTTGGCGAGCGTGGCCGCCAGTGCCTCCCGGAAGTCACGCGGCGCCGTCCACGGCACCTCCTCGAGTGCCGCGAACGCGTCGTTGAGCTCCGAGGTGCCGATCGCGACGCCCTCCGCGCGCAGCGCCTCGCCGAGGGCGATGACCTGCGCGTCGAAGCTCACGACGCGGCCGGGGCCCCGAGCCGCACGCCCACCCGCTCGGCGACGGTGTCGAGGTCGGTGCGGTGCTTGACGATGATCGACATCGTGTCCCGGAACACCGTGGGCGAGATGTCGTCGGCGCCGAGCAGGAGCAGGGCGCGGGCCCAGTCGATCGACTCGGCGATCGAGGGCGGCTTCTTGAGGTCGAGCTCGCGCACCTGGTGGACGAGCTCGACCAGCTTCCGAGCCACGGTCTCGGAGAGGTCGGGCGCGTGCAGGCGCACGATCGCCAGCTCGTGCTCCGTGTCCGGGTAATCGAGCCACAGGTACAGGCAGCGGCGCTTGAGCGCCTCGGTCAGCTCGCGCGAGTTGTTCGAGGTGAGGATCACGACCGGGTGCGTGCGGGCCTCGATCCGCCCCAGCTCGGGAATCGTGATCTGGAAGTCCGACAGCAGCTCGAGCAGCATCGCCTCGAACTCCTGGTCGGTCTTGTCGATCTCGTCGATCAGCAGCACCACCGGGTCGTCGGTGGCGATCGCCTGCATCAGCGGGCGGCTGAGCAGGAACTCCTCGCCGAAGATGTCGTCCTGGACGGCGTCCCAGCCCGTGCCGGCCGCCTCCGCCTGGATGCGCAGGAGCTGCTTGCGGTAGTTCCACTCGTACAGCGCCTTGGCCTCGTCGAGCCCCTCGTAGCACTGGAGGCGCACGAGCCGGCGGTCGAGGTAGCGGGAGAGCGCCTTGGCCAGCTCGGTCTTGCCGACGCCGGCCGGCCCCTCCACGAGCACCGGCTTCCCGAGCCGCGCGGCGAGGTAGCTCACGAGCGCGGTCGACTCGCCCGGGAGGTACCCGGCCGCCCGCAGGCCGGCGGAGACGTCCTCGACGGAGGCGGGGAGCGCGCTCATGGCGCCTGAGTCTACGATCCCGGCCACGCCGTGCTGGCCGCCTTCGAACCCTCTCCATTGCCCTTCATCGCGCTGATGGCGCTGGGGTTCGTGATCGGCGTCGGCGGCCACGTGTACAAGTCCCGGACCGCGATCGCGACCGGCATCGGGATGATCTTCACCGCCACCCTCCTGCTCCCGCTCGGCCTCTATCTCTCGGACCGCTGAGCGCGCTTCCGCACCCGATCCCGTACCAGGGGAGTAAGCGGCGGCTCGCGGGCCAGATCCTCGAAGTGGCCGGCGGCCGGCGGTTCGCGACGCTGTACGAGCCGTTCGCCGGCTCGGCGGCGCTCACCATCGCCGCGGCCGCGGGCCGCACCGCCGACCGCTACGTGATCGGGGACTCGCTCCACCCGCTCGTCGAGATCTGGCGCCGCGTGTTGACGGACGCGGAGCGGCTGGCGGCCGAGTACGAGGCCGTGTGGGAGGGCCAGCTCACCGACGCGGGGCACTTCAACCGCATCCGCGCGGAGTTCAACCGGGACGGCGGCGCCGCACGGCTGCTCTACCTGCTGGCCCGCTGCGTCAAGAACGCGCCGCGCTTCGGCCGGGACGGGTTCAACCAGTCCCCCGACCACCGCCGCAGGGGCATGCGCCCGGCGAAGATGCGCCGCCAGATCGAGGGCTGCCGGGAGCTGCTCGGGTCGCGCGCGGTCGCCGTCGCCGGCGACGCGCTCGAGTGCCTGGCGGGCGCCGGCCCGGACGACCTCGTCTACCTCGACCCGCCATGGCAGGGCACCACCGAGGGCGCCGACAGCCGGTACCACCAAGGGTTCCCGCGCGCACGGCTCGAGGCGCTGCTCGCCGAGCTGAACCGGCGGTCCGTGCCGTGGATCCTCTCCTACGACGGGCGGAGCGGACCGCGGACGTACGGCGACCCGCTGCCGCGGCACCTGTGGGGGGCCCACCTCGAGCTGCACGCCGGGCGGTCGTCGCAGGCGACGCTCGTCGGGCGCGATGAGCGGACGGTCGAGTCGCTCTACGTGGGGGCGGCGCTCGGGGCGAACGTCAACTGCGCTGGGTAGGGAGGGTGAGGGATCAAGCCGGGGTTTCGTGTCAATCGGTGAATCCCGCGGCGCCCAAATCCACCTTTGTGCTCTAGACGCGCATAAAGGTGGATTTCGGTGTTCCGAGCCGCACCGAAATCCACGTAATCCCGCCTTGACGGACGCGCGCAGCGGCCAGCTCCCTCACCTCCCTACCCAGCCGCCGTTGACGTTGACGTTGTCCGCAGCTCAGCTGAGAAGCCGGCGAGCCAGGTCGGCCCAGCCGGCCGCCATCCGCTCCTCATCCATCTCGCGCACGACACGCAGGTAGGCGAGGTGCTCGGCGCCGAGGGCGGCGAGCAGTACGTCGGTGAGGTACTCCCAGTCCGCGCCCGGCGCCGCCTCGCGGACGAGCACGGCGACGTGCGTCCGGTAGAAGACGAACGGCGCGGAGCGGTAGCGCGCGCCGGATGCCTCGGACGCCGCGAGCAGCTCGCCGTAGTCGGCGTGGTGGCTGAGCAGGCGCTCGCCGAAGGCGATCAGCCGCTCCACGGGCGGGGCGCCGGGGCCGAGTGGCGCGGGGCCGCGGATGATGTCCTCCTGGAAGATGCGCTCCCGCTCGGAGAGCACGGCCTGCATGAGCCCGGCGCGGTCGCCGAAGCGCCGGAACAGCGTGCCCTTGCCGACGCCCGCCTCCCGGGCCACCGCGTCCATCGAGACGCAGCTCGCGCCGCACTCGGCGACCAGCCGCTCCGCGGCGACCAGCACCTTCCCGCGGTTGCGAGCCGCGTCCGCGCGCTCGGGCGGCGCGTCCTGGACGACCGGCAGCTCGTTCATTGCCGGCCCGGCGGCTCGGGCGGCTCGCCGGACCAGTGAGGACGCTCGCCGAGCACCTCGGTCACCGCGGCGGGGTCGGTCGGGCGGCGGTCAGGCCGCGGCGCCCGGCGCGGCGGTTCCTCCCAGCCGTCGGCCGCCGGGTTGGGCGGCTCGGGCCGGTGGGCGGCGCGCACCCGCGCACCCGCGGCGACCAGCGCGCCGGCCGCGAGCAGCGCGGCGAACATCCCCCACTGGATGCCGACCGTCGCCGAAGGGTCGGACACGTCGGGCTTGTCGAACAGCCGCCACACGAGCAGCAGCAGCGCCCAACCGCCGGCCACCGAGATCACCACGCCGTCACCGCCGGGCAGGTGGAAGGCCTTGCGCTGGCTGCGCGCCCAGACGAGGAACAGCACCCCACCGGCGACCAGCAGCACCGAGGCCTCGACGAACGTGAAGACCCCGAACGCGCTCAGGTTGTCGTTCACGAACTTCCGCTCGCCGCGCGGGACGAACGACTTCGAGTACCACGGCAGCAGCAGCGAGGCCGCCAGGGCCGCCGCGGCGAAGCCCGCGTTGCGCAGCTCGGGCGGCAGTTCACGCAGCCTCTCGAGCGCACTTGCCATTGACCTTGAGTCTACGTCGGTGCGGGGCGGCGGCTGAGACGTTCGTGGGGACCGCCTACTCGACGGGGATGTCCTGCACCTCAGGCTCGCGGCGCTCCGCGGGCTCGAGCCGGAGGATGTACCAGTCGAGGACCGCGCGGATGGCGATCAGGAGCTCGCGCAGGGCGTCGGCGAGCTGGCGGGCGAGCTCGGGCGGCACCGCGCCGCGCATCGACTCGAGCAGCGCCGTCAGCTGGGCGAGGTCCGGGAAGGCGTTCGCGGGCGGCTCGTCGCCGGGGACGCTCCATCCGCGCGGCGGGACGGTCCGCGTCGCGGCCTCCTCGGCCGCGCGGTGCGCCTCGCGCACCAGGCGCTCGGCCTGCTCGTACTGCGCGCGCAGCTCGTCCGCGTCAGGCACCTTCGAACCCCACGACGAGCGAGCCGGCGTCGAGCTTGGCGGACGTCGGCTTGAAGCCGGCGAGCGCGCCCGGCAGGGCGATCGTGCGCTTCTGCCCGTCCACGCGCACCACCAGCTCGAGGCCGATCTTCTTGAGCGCGACGTCGCCCTTGCTCACGAACGGCAAGTCGAGCCGCAGCTCGGCCCGCTTGCCCTCCAGCGAGAGCTCCTGCGCCAGCCGGTCGTGCATCACCGCGGCGGGATCGCCGTCGCCGAACAACGCGCCCGCCAGGCGATCGAGCATCTCCCCGCCGAGCACTTCCTGCTCGAAGTACGGGGCGCGCAGCACGGGGACGGGTGAGAAGCCCGCCTCGACCTCGGCGAGCTGCTCGGCCTGCACCGCCCGCCACGCGCCGAAGTAGTCGCCGACGTCCTCCGGGAACACGCGATTGACGACCACCGCGTCGCACAGGTAGCCGTACAGGTTGAGGTAGGTGAACGTGCGCATCGCCTCGGCGACGACCATGCGATCGGGCGTCATCACCAGCCGGAGCGTCACCTGCGAAGCGTCGCGCAGCAGCTCGTGCATGGCGATCAGGTTGCTCACCAGGCGCTGCACGTCGTCCATCACCCGCTCGTCGGGCAGCGAGAGGTCGAGGAACGCGCGCGCGAGCGGCCGCGCCGCCGCCAGCAGCGCGTTCTCGCGGCCCAGCACGCGGTCCAGCCACCACTGCGCGGCGTCGGGGAAGGAGAGCAGCCGCAGCGTCTCGCCGGTCGGCGCGCAGTCCACGATGATCGTGTCCCACTCGCCCGACTCGGCGTGGCGCTTGAGCCGCAGCAGGCTGAAGAGCTCGTCGGCCCCGGGCGGCACGGTGAGCTCCTCGGCGGCGATCCGCTCGACGCCGCGCTCAGTCAGCACCCCGCCGAGCCAGTCCTGCACCGCCGACCAGTTGTGCTCGAGCTCGTCCTGCGCCTGCACCTGCTGCGCCCACACGCCGTCGCCGGCGTCCGTCGGCTCGGCGCCCACGGAGAGCTGGAGCGACTCGGCGAGCGAGTGCGCGGGGTCGGTCGAGAGCACGAGCGTGCGGGCGCCGGACGCGGCGCAGCGTCGCGCGGTGGCGGCGGCCACGGACGTCTTGCCCACGCCGCCCTTGCCGGTGTAGAGGATGATGCGGGGCATCGGGGCCCCGGCAGTCTAGGCCCGTCGCTGTGGCTTGAGCACAGTGACGGTGGCTGCGCCGGAGCCGACGTTGCCGGCGAGGTCGCGCGCGGTCAGCGTCACCGTGTACCGGCCCTTGCGCCGCGGCACGGCCCAGCCGAACGAACGCGTCCCGTGCGCCAGGGTGCCGAACCCGCGCGACTCGACCACGCGGGTCCCGCGCGTGATGCGCAGCGAGACCGAGGAGATCTTCGAGAGCCGGAAGCCCACGCGGCCGTAGCGGCCGCCGCGAAGCCGGCCCTCGCGCACGGTGATCTCCGGCGGCGTGGTGCGGTAGGCGAGGAACCGCTCGGCGGTCTGGCAGTACACGGGCGTCCCCGTCTGCTTGCACAGGTCGTTGACGAAGTCCTGGAGCAGGTCGTGGTAGTGCAGGTCCGACTCCCGCGAGCTGCTGCCGCGCGAGTACAGCGACCAGGCGCCGGTGTCGTAGGTCGGGAGCTCGTGCCGGAGCTCCGGGTCGGCGCGCGCGAACGCCGCCGCGCCGCGTGGGTCGCCCGAGATGCGCGCATAGTCGTGCAGCCCGACGAGCGACTGGACGAAGCCGTTGGCGACTCTCAGCGAGGGGGCGAACGAGTAGAGGACGTAGTGGTCGCCGTACGCGGCCGGGACGCGCACGCCGGTGGGCGTGCGCCGCTCGAACAGCGGCAGCGCCTGCGCGGCGATCGGCAGCACCTCGTCGCGGCGTCCCACCCGGTGCGCGGCGCGCGCCAGGGCCTGCACGGCGGTGCCCTGGGCCATCCCGCTCACCCACGGCGCGCGGCCGCCGCCGAACGCGAAGTAGTACTCCCACGCGATGCCGCCCGCGCGGGCCGCGGCGAGCGGGAGCAGCTCGTCGAGCATGAAGCTCGCGCGGTCGTAGAAGTAGCCGGTGACGAGCCCGTTGAGCTTGCCGAAGTTGCCGAGCACCTGGAACTGCAGACCCTGCCCCGGGTAGTACTGCCACACCAGCTCGGACCCCTCGAACTCCACGCGGGTGCCCGAGCCGAGCAGCCGCTCGCCGCCGTACCACCAGCGCAGGTTGCGGTCGAGCGTCAGCCATAGAGCGGGGAGCCGCGAGCGGGTCAGCTGGCGGCGGGCGGCGATCGCCTCGATCGTGCCCAGCACGGCCCGCATCTGCACGCGGCGTGCGCCCGAGAGCCGCTTCGTCTTACGGCGCGCGTCGTAGTAGGCGTCGCGCCGCGCGCGGTACTCCGTCCAGGCGATCTGTCCGCTCGCCCGCAGCCGCCGCAGCTCGCCCACCACGGTGCGCAGGGCGCTCGCCGTCGCCAGCGGCCGGCGTCGCGCCCGGGACGTGGCCGCGGGCGGCGCGGGCAGGTCGGCGGCGGGCAGGAAGCGGTCCTGGCGCGCGGTCACCTTGCCGTCACGGCCCAGCATCAGCACCTCGTCGGCGGAGGCGGGGGCGGCGCCCACGAGGAGGGCGAGCAGCGCAACGAGAACGCAACGGGCAACCGGCATGAACCCCATGACCCCGATGCTAGGCTCGAGTTGCGGCGCAGGTGCGCGCTGCACCTCTTTATGCGCTCCGTCGTCCTTGCACTCGCGATCATCCTGGCGCTCTTCGCGGGCTGCGGCGGAGGCGGCGGCGACGCCGCCGACGGCAGCACCGACGTCGACGAGCTGCTCCAGGACACGTTCGCGGGCGGCAAGGAGATCTCGTCCGGCCGCATCGACGCGTCGGTCGACGTGAAGGCCGACAGCACCGTCGCCATGAAGCTCTCCGGGCCGTTCCAGAGCACGGGCGAGGGCAAGCTCCCGAAGCTCGACCTCGAGGCCTCGTTCGAGGGCGACGGGGAGAGCATGTCGGGCGGCGTGACGACCACCGGCGACCAGGGCTTCGTGTCGTTCGGCGGAACGCAGTACGCGATCGCCGGGCCGGTCTTCGAGCAGTTCAAGGCGGGCTACGAGCAGTCGGCCAAGCAGGCGTCGTCCGGGCAGCAGGACCAGTCGCTGGCCTCGCTCGGCATGGACCCGCGCCGCTGGCTCACCAACGCCCGCAACGCCGGCGAGTCGAAGGTCGGCGACACCGACACCGTGAAGATCACCGGCGACGTCGACGTGCCGAAGCTGCTCGACGACGTCAACCGCGCGCTCGAGCGGATCCGGTCGCTGGGCGTGCAGGGCGCGGACCGGCTGCCCGACCAGCTCACCGACGCCGAGCGCAAGCAGGTGACCGACGCGGTGCAGGACCTCAGCGTCGAGATCCACACCGGCGCCGACGACCGCATCCTGCGCCGCATGCTGATCTCGCTGCGCGCGCGCAACGCGCAGGACACGTCGCAGACCGCGGACGTGCGGCTCGACCTCCAGCTGCTCGACCTCAACGAGGACCAGGACATCGAGGCCCCGGACGACGCCAAGCCGTTCGAGGATCTCGTCAAGCAGCTCCAGACGCTCGGCCTGGGGAACCTCGGCGGCCTCGGCGCGGGCAGCGGCGCGGGCGGCGGCAGCCCGCCGAACGAGGGGAACGTCCAGGAGTACTCCAAGTGCATCCAGGACGCACAGGGCGACAACGCGAAGATCCGCAAGTGCGCCGACGTCCTCACGCCGTAGCGCCCGTCCGCGCATAATCCGCCGATGACGACCGACGCGCAGGGCTCGTTCAACCTGCGGCGCTTCCTCCTGAGCGGAGAGGGCTGGCCGTATCTGCTGGTGCCGTTCATCGTCGTCGCGATCGTGCTCGAGTTCGCGCACGCGTCGGCGTCGCTGATCTTCGTCACGTCCGCGCTCGGCGTGATCCCGACCGCCGCGCTGATGGGCCGCGCGACCGAGGAGCTTGCCGCCCGCTCGGGTCCCGGCATCGGCGGCTTCCTCAACGTCACGTTCGGCAACGCGCCCGAGCTCATCATCGCGTTCTTCGCGCTCAACGAGGGGCTTCAGGAGGTCGTCAAGGCCTCGCTCGTCGGGTCGATCCTCGGCAACATCCTGCTCGTGATGGGCGCCGCCATGCTGGTCGGCGGCCGCAAGCGCGAGCGCCAGTTCTTCGATCGCACGGCGGCCAACACGCAGTCGCTCATGCTCCTGCTCGCCGCGGTCGCTCTCGTGATGCCGGCCATCTACGAGCTCGTGATCGGCGGCTCGCTGCCGAGCCCGACCGAGGAGTCGCAGCAGTTCCCCGGCGACCTGGAGACGATGTCGGCCGCGGTCGCCGTCGTGCTCCTGCTCTCCTACGGCGCCGGGCTGCTCTTCTCGCTGCGCACCCACCGGGACCTCTTCAACCCCACCCACGCGGCCGACGACCACGGCGGCGAGCCGTGGTCGGTGCGGCGCGCGGTGCTGTCGCTGGCGGGCGCGGGCGTGGCCGTCGGCGTGATGTCGGAGATCCTCGTGGGGTCGATCAGCGAGGCCTCCGAGTCGATCGGCCTGTCGCCGTTCTTCGTCGGCATCATCGTGGTCGCGATCGTCGGCAATGCGGCCGAGCACTGGGTGGCGATCTACTTCGCGGCGCGCGACAAGATGGACCTCTCCGTCAACATCGCGATCGGCTCGAGCGCGCAGATCGCGCTGTTCGCGGCGCCGGTGCTCGTGCTCCTGTCGTTCTTCATCGGGCCGTTCCCGATGGCGCTCGTGTTCAACGGCCTGGAGTTGGGCGCCATCTTCATGGCGATCCTGATCGCCAACCAGGTCACCCAGGAGGGTGAATCCACCTGGTTCGAGGGTCTCCAGCTGCTAGCTGTGTATGCGGTGCTGGGCCTCGTCTTCTACTTCGTCGAATGACCTTCGGGTTCATCAGCGGTCCCGGACCATGGCTCGTGCTGGCCGTGATCACCGTCGCGCTGCTCGCGGTCGACCTCAAGCTGTTCGCGCGCGGTCGCGAGCCGACGTTCCGCGAGGGCGTCATCTGGTCGATCGGCTGGCTCGTCCTCGCCCTGCTGATGGCGCCCGTCGTGTGGCTGCTGTCCGACGCCGACGACGCCGTCACATACACGACCGTCTACTTCATCGAGCGCTCGCTGTCGCTCGACAACCTGTTCGTCTTCCTGCTGCTCTTCAGCTACTTCGGTGTGCCCGAGCAGCACCGCGCGAACCTCTTGTTCTGGGGCATCGTCGCCGCGCTCGTGCTGCGCGGCCTGGCCATCCTCGGCGGACTCGCGCTGATCGAGCAGTTCCACTTCGTCATCTACATCCTCGGCGTGCTGCTGCTCGTCCTCGCCTGGAGGATC
Source organism: uncultured Solirubrobacteraceae bacterium (assembly GCA_963730535.1). Lineage (GTDB taxonomy): Bacteria > Actinomycetota > Thermoleophilia > Solirubrobacterales > Solirubrobacteraceae > DASSUW01. The sequence goes on along the minus strand of CAVSRU010000012.1, from coordinate 754,139 downwards.
CTGCGCGGGGTCGAGGAGGGCGTGGACCCGGACAAGAACCTGATCGTGCGCGGGGTCCGCAAGGTGTTCCCCGTCGTCGGCGAGTTCCACGGCCATCACTGGTTCGTCAAGCTCAACGACAAGCGCTACGCGACGCCGATGTTCGTGTGCCTGGCGGCGATCGTCGCCGCCGACATCGCGTTCGCCGTCGACTCGATCCCCGCCGCCTTCGCGATCACGCGCGACTCCGTGCTGATCTGGATGGCGAACATCTTCGCCCTGCTCGGCCTGCGGGCGCTGTTCGTGCTCGTCGAGGGGCTGATCCGCCGCTTCCGCTACCTGGACGAGACGATCGCGGTCGTGCTCGCCCTCGTCGCCGTCAAGCTGCTGATCGAGGACGTCTACAAGGTCAGCCCCGAGGGCTCGCTGCTGCTGGTCGCGATCGCGTTCGCGATCGGCATCACCGCGTCGCTGATCGCCGACGCGCGCGACCCGGACGCCGACGCCAAGCGCGCCGAGCGAGCGGGGCGCACGACCGCCTCACCCCCCTCCGAGACGACGACGCCTGAGCCAGAGCCCGCTACGCGGGACTGAGCACGCGGCGCGGCTCAGCCCAGCTCGCGCAGGCGGCGCTCGGTCTCGGCCTCGACGTCGAGCGGCGCCTCGCCGCGCGCCGTGCGCCGCGCGTTGCGGGCCTCGACCAGGGCGCGCACCTCGTCGCGCAGCTCCGGGTCGGCGGCGGGCGGGGCGGGTGTGATGAGCGCGTGCAGCTCGGCCTCCACGTCCTGCGGCGCCTCGCCGCGCGCGGTGCGGCGGGCGTTGCGGGCCTCGAGCATCTGGCGGATCTCCGCCTCGCGCTCAGCGGCGGCCACCGGCGCGGGGTGGCGGCGGGCCGGGGCGCGATCCTCGTCGATCGACAGCCCGCCGCGGCCGATCTGGTCGTACGCGCCGCTGCTCGTGACGAGGGCCCAGACCGCGAGCACCGCGGCGACCCCCACGACCACGAAGAGGACGATCGCGAACGCGTCCGTCATCGGGCCATTGTGACGGGTTCGGAGTTGTGGGCGACCGGGGTTGCGGGTACCCTCAGATCAGCTGTTGACTGACCAGTCAATCTGGGAGCCCGAAACCGATGGTGGACTTCACGCTGACCGACGAGCAGAAGGCGCTTCGCGAGATGGCGCACGACTTCGCGGAGAAGGAGATCCGGCCCGTCGCCTGGGAGTACGACCGGGATGCCACATGGCCCGAGGCCGTGATGCGCAAGGCCTGGGAGCTCGGACTCATGAACACCCACGTGCCGGAGGAGTACGGCGGCCCGGGCGCCAGCTACTTCGAGGGCACGCTGATCGAGGAGGAGCTCTCCTGGGGCTGCTCGGGCATCGCGACCTCGATCGGCGCCAACGGCCTCGCCGCCGCGCCGCTCGCGCTGGCCGGCTCCGAGGAGCTCAAGAAGCAGTACCTGGGAATGCTGAGCGAGGACTACAAGCTCGCCTCCTTCTGCCTCACGGAGCCCGACGCGGGCTCGGACGTCTCCGGCATGCGCACGACCGCCGTGCGCCGGGGAGACAAGTACGTCATCAACGGCTCCAAGTGCTTCATCACCAACGGCGGCTATGCAGACTGGTACTCGGTCTACGCGAAGACCGACAAGGAGGCCGGCCACCGCGGGATCTCCTGCTTCATCGTCCCCCGTGACGAGACGGTCACGGTGGACAAGAAGGAGGACAAGATGGGCCAGCGGGCCTCCAACACCGCGACCATCACGTTCAACGAGACCGAGATCCCCGCCGACCACCTGATCGGCGAGGAGAACCGCGGCTTCAAGATCGCGATGATGACGCTCGACCGCACGCGCCCCGGCGTGGCGGCCATGGCCACCGGCATCGCCCGCGCCGCGTTCGAGTTCGCGACCAACTACTCGAAGGAGCGCATCCAGTTCGGCGTGCCGATCGCCATGCATCAGGCGATCCAGTTCATGATCGCCGACATGGCGACCAAGGTGCACCTCTCGCGCCTGGCCACCTGGCAGTCGGCCGTGCTGCTCGACCACGGTATGCGCAACACGATCGAGTCGTCGCACGCGAAGCGGTTCGCCGCCGACAGCGCGATGGAGGTGGCCACCGACGCCGTGCAGGTCTACGGCGGCTACGGCTTCATCAAGGACTACCCGGTCGAGAAGCTGATGCGCGACGCGAAGATCATGCAGCTCTACGAGGGCACGTCGCAGATCCAGCGGCTCGTGATCGCGCGCGAGACGCTGCTCCCGCGGCGCATCGAGGAGCCCGCCGCCGCGTAGGTCCTCGCTCCCCCGGGCGGGATAGCGTGCAGCGCCCATGGCCGGCCTTGCGCGATATCGCGCGCTCCTCACGCTGCCCGGCGCGCGGTGGCCGGTCATCGCGTCCGCGCTCGGCTCGCTGCCGATCGGCATGTACATCCTGGGGATCGTGCTGCTGGCGCGGGACGCGACCGACTCGTTCGCTGACGCGGGCCGCGTGGCGGCCGCGTTCGGGCTGGCCAACGCGGTTGGCGCTGTAGCCCAGGGCCGGCTCATGGACCGCCTCGGCCAGCCGCGCGTGCTGCGCACGGCGGCACTGGTGCACCTCGTGGCGGTGCTCGGGCTGGTGGCGGCGGCCCGCGACGAAGCCTCGGCGTGGGCGCTCGCGCTGTGCGCGACGGCGGGCGGCGCCTCGCTCCCCCAGGTCCCGGCGGCGATGCGCTCGCTGTGGAACACCCTCGTGACCGACCCGGAGCAGCGTGCGACGGCCTACGCGCTCGTGGCCATCGTGTTCGAGGTGACCGTCATGACCGCGCCCGCGATCGTCGCCGTCATCGCGGCGGTCGCCTCGCCGGAGGCCGCCGTGCTCGTGGCGGCCGCCTTGGCCTTCGGCGGAGCGGTCGGCTTCTCGGCGACGGGCGGCTCGCGCCGCTGGCGGGGAGAGCGCCACGAGGCCGGCTGGCTCGGGCCGCTCACCGCGCCCGGCATGCGGACGGTGTTCCTCGTCCTCGCCGCGTTCGGCGCCGCGATGGGCGTCCTCCAGGTGGCGCTCCCCGCCTTCGGCGCCGAGCGCGGGTCGGCCGAGGAGGGCGGCCTGCTGCTCGCCGCGCTGTCCGCCGGCAGCCTCGCCGGCGGGCTGGTCTACGGGTCGCGGTCGTGGCCGGGCTCGCTCACGCGGCGCCTGGCGGTCCTGATGCTGGCGCTCGCCTCCGGCTGCGCGCTGTTGGCGCTCCCCGAGTCATACGCTGCGCTGGCGGTGCTGCTCCTGCTCTGCGGGCTGCTGATCGCGCCGGTGGTCGTCGTCGGATCGACCCTGCTCGACACCGTCGCGCCGCCGGGGACCGCGACCGAGGCGTTCGCCGTGATGATCATGGGCATCATCGCCGGCAGCGCTGCCGGCAACGCGCTCGGCGGCGCCGCGGTCGACGCCGCCTCCTACGAGACGACCGCCCTGTGCGCGGCGGGCCTCGCAGCGCTGGGTTGTGCGATAACCGTCGCCCGGCGGCGCAGCCTGCTCACACGGTGAGCGACTACCCCTCGCGCACGAGCAGCAGCGTCGTCGTCGCGTGATGGGAGAGCTTGCTGGCGACGCCCCCGAGCGCGAAGCGGCGCGGCGAGCTGTTGCCGCGCGCGCCGACCGCGATCATCTCGGAACCGGTCTCCTCGGCGACCTGGATCAGGGTGTCCGCCGCGTCGCCCTCTTGGACGTGGAGCTCGACGTCGAAGCCGGCCTCCTCGAACCGGCGCTCCGCGCGCGCGGCCACGTCCGAGGCCACGCCGCGCAGGCTCACCGACTCGACCTTCGCGCTGAGGCCTAGGCGCTCGATCGCCGAGCGGCCCGGGTACGCGCACACGAGATGGATGATCGCGCCGCTTCCCTGCGTGAGCTGGATGACCTTCTGGACGGCCGCCTCCGCGCTCGGCGAGCCGTCGGACCCGACGACGATGGCGTTCATGGGCGCGAGCCTACCTCTTCTCCCGACCATAATCCGGGGGTGGGCCGCGCGAGTGCGAGCACCATCGTCCCCGGCCGGCTCGCCGAGGCCGAGGACCTCTGGTACGACCGCCACCGCTGGCCGTCGTGGGTCGACGGCTTCGGGCACGTCGTCAAGCTCGAGGGCGGGTGGCCGGACGTCGGCGCGCGGCTGCTGTGGCAGTCGCCGCCCAAGGGCCGCGGGCTCGTGCAGGAGCACGTCCAGGCCTTCGAGGCTCGCGTCGGGCAGACGCTGGAGGTCGAGGACGAGCGCCTGCGGGGCCTCCAGTCGGTCGCCTTCGAGGCCGACGGCGACCAGGTCCGCGTCACGCTCGCCCTCGACTACGAGCTCAAGGAGCCGGGCCTCCTCAGCCCCCTCGTCGACCGCCTCTTCATCCGCCGCTCGCTCACCGACTCGCTCCGCCGCACCCTGAGCCGCTTCGCCAACGAACGGCGCGCGGAGGTGGACCTTCGGTGACCCTCGCTCGGCTAGGGTGACCCGCATGTTCGTGTTCAAAGCAGCGGTCGTCGGAGCGGGGGTGATGGGAGGCGAGATCTCCCAGGTCATCGCCGCCGCCGGCGTCCCGGTCGTGCTCAAGGACGTCGACCAGCGGTTCGTCGACGCGGGACTCCAGAAGGCGCGCGAGGTCACCGAAGGCCAGGTCGCGAAGCTCGTCAAGAAGGGCAAGCTGTCGGAGGCGGACGCCGCCGCGCAGGCCGAGCGCACGCTCGGCCTGATCACCGGCACCACCTCCTACGACGCGTTCGGCGACGTCGACTTCGTGATCGAGGCCGTGCCGGAGAAGATGGAGATCAAGCACTCCGTGTTCGCGGAGCTCGACGCCTCGACGCCCGGGCACGCGATCCTCGCCTCCAACACCTCGGGCCTGTCGATCACCGAGATCGGCGACGCCACCCACCGGCCCGACAAGGTCGTCGGCTTCCACTTCTTCTGGCCGGCCTCCTACATGCGGCTGGTCGAGGTGATCGAGGGCGAGGACACCTCTCCCGAGACGACGCAGGCCGCCGCCAACTTCGCCCAGGCGATCAAGAAGATGCCGGTCCGCGCGCACGAGTGCCCGGGCTTCGTCGTCAATCGCATCCTCGTCTCGACGGCGAGCGAGATCTGGCGCTACCAGGACGAGACGGGCATCGACGTCGAGCAGCTCGATGCCTTCATCACCGAGAAGGCGCAGATGCCGATGGGCCCGTTCCGCGTGGCCGACATGTCCGGCCTCGACACCGTCGTCAAGGTCGCGCGCGACATGCGCGAGGCCTACGGCGACCGCTTCTATGTGCACCGGGGGATGGAGGAGCGGGTGGAGCGCGGGGAGCTCGGCGCCAAGACCGGGAAGGGCTTCTATGAGCACGCCTGAGACCGCTGCGCAGATCGACGAGCGGATCGCCGACCGCTTCACGCTGAAGGCGTTGGTCGAGGCCTGCCTCGTGCTCGAGGAGGGCATCGCCGGCGTGCGCGACATCGACCTCGGGATGATGATGGGCACCGGCATGGTGCCCGGGCCGTTCGCGCGGGCCGACTTCCGCGGGCTCGACGAGGTGCTCGAGGCACTCGAACGGGCGGAGGACGAGTGGGGCGAGGGCTTCGACCCGCCGCTCACCCTGCGGCGCCTCGTGGCCCAGGGGCGCCTCGGCGCCAAGAGCGGGCAGGGCTTCTACCCGTACCCGCAGCCCGACGAGGGGTACGAGGGTGCGCCGGTCAAGCTCGACACCCGCGGCGAGGTCGCGATCCTGTGGCTCGACAACCCGCCGGCCAACCCGCTCTCGCCGGCCGTCATCGAGGCGCTCGAGACCGCCTGGCAGGCCGTCGAGGCGGCCGACGACGTGAAGGCGATGGTCCTCGCCTCCCCGAACCCGGCGCTGTTCTCCGCAGGCGCCGACATCAAGGCGTTCACGCAGATGGACGAGGCCGCCGGCCGCGACCTGCTCGACCGGGGGCACGCGCTCTTCCGGTCGTGGGAGCGCTCGCGGACGATGACGATCGCGGCCGTCAACGGGATGGCGCTGGGCGGAGGGTGCGAGATCGCGATGGCCTGCGACGTGCGCCTCGCCGCCTACTCGGCCTCGTTCGGCCAGCCGGAGATCGGCCTCGGGCTGATCCCCGGCTTCGGTGGCACGCAGCGCCTCCCGCGGCTGGTGGGGGAGGCGAAGGCGCTGGAGATGAACACCGTCGGCGACCCGATCTCGGCCGAGGAGGCGTACGAGTTCGGCCTCGTCAACCGGCTGGTGGCCGACCACGAGCTGTTCGACGCCGCGCTCGCCTGGGGCCGCAAGTTCGCCCGCCAGGCGCCGGTGGCACTCGAGCAGATCAAGCAGGTCTCGCACGCCGGCGACCTCGACGAGGGGATCGAGGCCGAGAAGGCCGCGTTCATCACCGCGTTCACGTCCGAGGACGCGCGCGAGGGGATCGGCGCCTTCGTCCAGAAGCGCAACCCGGAGTTCAAGGGGCGGTGAGCGCCGCCCACGACCGCCTCGCCGAGCTGATCCGCTCGGCGGGGTCGGTCGTCGCGCTCACCGGCGCAGGCGTCTCGGTCCCCTCCGGCATCCCCGACTTCCGCTCGCCCGGCACCGGGCTGTGGGCGAACGTCGACCCGATGGAGGTGGCGCACATCTCGGTCTGGCGCCACGAGCCCGAGCGCTTCTGGGGCTTCTACGGGCAGCGCTTCGCGGCCCTCGAGGGCAAGCAGCCCAACGGCGCGCACCGGGCGCTGGCGGAGCTCGACATCCCGATCATCACGCAGAACATCGACGGCCTCCACGCCGCCGCTGGGTCTCGAGATGTGATCGAGGTCCACGGCTCGATCGCCACCGCCTCGTGCCTGGCCTGCGGGGCGACGTACCCGCTGGCGGAGACCCGCCGCCGGCTCGAGGCCGGCGTCCCGCGGTGCGACTGCGGCGAGGTGCTCAAGCCCGACGTCGTGCTGTTCGGCGAGCTGCTCGACGAGGCGGCCATGGCCCGGGCCTCCGAGCTCGCGGAGGGCGCCGACCTGCTGCTCTGCGTGGGCTCGTCGCTCGAGGTCTATCCCGTCGCCGGGCTGCCGGAGCTGACGCTTGCGCGAGGCGGGCGGCTGGCGGTGGTGACGCGGAGCGCCACGCCGTTCGATCGCTGGGCCGCCGTGCGGCTCGACGGGGACGTGGAGGCCGAGCTCTCCGCGGTCGTCGCGGCGCTGTGAGGCGGTTACGTCAACGGCGGCTGGGTAGGGAGGCTGGGGGACTGGCCGCGGCGCGAAGAAGTTCGCGAACTATCGCGGATTAGCCCCGGTTTCCGGGGCTAATCCGGGATAGTTCGCGAACCTTGTCGAGTTAGCCCCAGAATCCGGGCCTAACTCGACGCAGTTCGGGCCATCGCCAGCCACGCCGGCTCCCTCGCCTCCCTACCCAGCCGCAGTTGACGTTCACCCCGCGCTACCCAGCGCGCTCATAGGCGAGCCGGGCCCGCAGCGCCGCCTCGACCCGCGCCAGCGGCCCCTCGACCGCGCCCGGCTCGACCGCCCCCTCCAGCGCCGCCTGGGCGGCGGCGGCCACCGGCTCGCGCAACCCCGCCAGCTCGTCGAGCCGCGCCGCCAGGTCGCCCACCTCCCGCCACGCGGCAAGCTCGGCCAGCGCCGCCTCCAGAGCGACGCCGAGCTGCAGCGCCGCCTCGCGCGGGCGCCCGTGTGCGAGGTCGCCGCGGGCGCGGAGCACGAGCTCCTCGCAGGCGAGCGGCACGTCGCGGCCTCCGAGGAGGGCGGCGACCCGCTCCTGGGGCACGAGCAGCGCCGAGCGGGCGAAGGCGGGCTCGGGGCGGGGCAGCTCGCGCGCCGACTCCCAGTCGCCCTCGGCGACCTGCTCGCCGGTGCCGTAGCCGACCCGGAAGCCGATCGCGCGCGCCGGGTCGGCGTCGGCGACCCACGGATCGGCGCTCGCCACCCGGTGGCCGGCCACGGCGCGGTTGAGCAGGGCGAGGGCCGCGTCCGTCACCTGCGAGTCACCCACCGCCCGCGCGAGCCACTCGTCCGCCGTCTCGAGCTCGCCCAGCGGCGCCGTGTCGATCACCGTCGCGCGCGTGACCTCGACCGCGGCCGGCTCCGGCGACGCGCGACGCACGCGGCTCTCCCGCCGTAGCCGCCGCCGTGCCGGCGCCAGCCCGCCGATGACGAGCACCTGCTGCACCTCGTCGCCCGCGAAGCGCCGCACCACGTAGCGGCCGGGCTCGGGTCCGAGCCGCCCGGGGAACTCCCACTGGACGAAGCCGAAGCGCGTCAGGGCGGCGAGGCTACTCGCCCCGGTGCGAGGCCGACGCGCGGCGCGTGACCTTCAGCGAGTACTTCGACGGCGTGCGGCTGACCTTCGGGTTCTGGATCTCGCCCAGCCGGTCGATCAGCTTGATCCACTGCTTGGGCTTGAGGATCGCGTTGACCTGCTTCGCCATCTTCGAGTTCGTGCCGTAGAGCGGCTGGAACCCGACGTGGATGTGGTCGTCGTGGTCGCCCATCGCGTACGTGTTGGTCGTCCCGTCGAACTTCATCAGCGAGATGATCTGGGACGGCTCCATCGTGCCCTGGAGCGTGAGCAGCCGCTGGATCGTCAGCTCGGTGATCGAGCCCGGTCCCTGCGTGGCGGGCGAGATCGTGATCCCGTTGATGGCCGCGATGTCGACCGCGTTGCCGGACGAGTGGTGCGAGACGTTGCCCGACGCCGTGTAGTAGCCGTGGCCGCAGTGCAGCGAGCTGACCGTGGGCCGCAGGCCCGAGGCGGCGAGGAACTCGAGCGTGGCGAGGACGCGCCGGTCGATGCCGCCCGAGCGGATGTCGCGCCGGCCGCACTCGTAGATGTCGATCTGCGGGTTGGAGAGCACCCGCGCGATCAGCGCCTCCTTGCTCATGAGCAGGATCTGGCCGATCGACGGGTTGGTGGCGTCGCGCCCGAAGAACGGGTTCTTGCCGGCCGCGCGGTAGATCGCCGTCGACTCGAGCAGCTTCCAGCCGTCGAGGATCGGCTTCGGGTCGATCGTCGGAGCGCCTCGGCCCGCGGGGCGGATCTTGAACAGCAGGTGCGGGGCGGTGCCGTCGTTCGTGCGGGGACCGATCCGGCCGAGCACGGTGCCGGCCACGACGCGGCTGCCGCGGCGCAGGCGCTTGAGCTTGACGTCCTCGCGGTCGAGCCCGAGGATGCGGCTGAAGTAGCCCTCGAAGGTCTGCCATCCGTCGATCACGCCGGTGCGCTGGAACTCCTGCTGCGCGCCGCCCGCCTCGGAGGCGTTCGGGCGCGTCGGGTTCGCGAACAGGCGCTGCTTGCTGGCCACCGGCGCCTTCTCGCGGCCCTTCGGCGCGGCCTTGCGCGCCAGCCGCCGCTTGGGCGCCTTGCTCGCCGGGCGGTCGGTCGATGAGGCGGCCTGGGCGGGCGCGGCGTCGGGCTTGGGGAGCGCCAGCTCGCGCTTGACCTCCGCCTCGCTCACCGTGCGCGGCTTGGGCGACGGGTAGCGCTTGGCGACGCTCCCGAGGTGCCCGTATGTGTACGTGTTGCCGTAGACGTCCTGGAGCACGACGAAGTTGCCGAGCCGGCGGTTCGAGCCGACGCGCAGCACGCGGCCGTCGTTGACGGCGACCACGCGCGAGCGCGGGCGCGTGAAGATCTCGATGTCGCGGCGGTCGGTGGGCTCGACGACCATCGCGGCGTTGCCGGAGCGGACCCGCTTGCCGCGGCGCTTGAGCTGGCCCGCGTAGGTCGCCTTGGCCAGCACGGGGAAGCGGCCCTGCGTGAGGCCGGTGAGCGAGCCGACCAGGTTCGCCGGCATGCCGCCGATCACCTGGGCGCGCAGGAGCACCGAGTCCACGTACCAGGTCGCGTGGTTGTAGGCGAAGACCGCCGTGCGGATGTCGGTGTCGGCGCCGGCCGCGCGGAGGTAGCGGGCGGCGGCGAAGATCGCGTCGACGGGGTTGTACGGGTCGGCCTTGCCGTCGCCGTTGGCGTCGACGCCGTACGCGCGCCACGTGGCGGGCATGAACTGCATCCACCCGAGCGCGCCCGCGGAGCTCACGTTGAGGTTGCGGCCGTAGTCGGTCTCGATCTCGTTGATCGCCGCGAGGATCTCCCACCGCACGCCGTACTGGATCCCGGCCGCCTGGTAGATCGGGAGCAGGAACGGCGGCACCCGGAACTTGTCGATGAAGAAGTTCGGGACGCCGATGCGCGCGGCCCCCGGGGTGGAGAGGGAGAAGGTCGGGTTGGCGGGGGTCGGCGAGCCGTCCGCGCGCACGCTCCGCTCGACCGCGTCGCCGGGCGTCTTGCGCACCTTGTCGGTGGCACGGCCGGCACCGCTGCGCAGGTTGCCGGTCGCGCGGTTGACCGGGCTCTCGTCGCCGTAGCTCGAGCCGCTGGTCCCGCCGCCGCCGACGGCGCCGCCGCCGACCGCGCCAGTCGGGCCGCCGCCACCGCCGCCGTCGCCGCCGGACTGCTTCGGGAGCTCGGGGGCCTTGACCTCGGGCACGTCGGGGACCGCGGGGACCGTCGGGGCCGGCGGCACCGTGGCCTCCGGGGTGGGCGTGGCGACCGGGCCGAGGTCCACGACGGACTGGGCCGGGGCGGGCAGGCCGGGGATCTGCGAGGCCGACACGGTGCCGCCCGGAGGCACGTCGACGGTGGTCGTGATGACCTCGCCGGTCACCAGCGTCACCTGGACGCGGTGGAGCTCCGCGGACGCGGAGGCCACGAGGATCACCGCGTACAGCGCGGCGGAGAGAAGCGCTATGAGCAGCTTACGGCCTGTCATCCCCGGTGCGGGTTCCCTCCCCAGGTCCCCATCAGGCGGCAGGCCGCCTGTGAGGCGGCCAAGCGACCCTTCGAACGAGCGTTGAGGCTATCGGTCCCATACGGCAACGTGATTTCTCGAACGATTAACGATGCATTCTCTTGCGGTGATTCGTCGCAGTTCCTAAATGTTGTCCGACCATCAGGCTCGACTCGAGGGTGAAGGTCGGTCCCCGGCGCAGGTGCGACGGCTCTCCCTGCGCTAGCTTCCTTCCCCGCCGACCCGGCTTCCGAACCCGCGCCAGGAGAGAACCATGGATGAGAGTGAACCGAGCGGGCTCCGCGACCGCATCGCCCGCCAGGGCGAGGACGCGCTGGGCAAGCTCGCCCAGGAGCTGCTCGAGAACCCGCTCGTGAACTCGGCGCTCTCGCGCGCGTTCGAGGCACGCGAGCGCGCCGTGCAGGCCCAGGAGGCGGCGCTCGGAGCGCTCAACATCCCATCCGCGGCCGACGTCGAGCGGCTCACCCGCCGCCTGCGCTCGGTCTCGCAGCGCATGGAGGGCATCGAGGAGGCCGTCGACCGCCTCGACCAGCGGCTCGCGCGGATGGCCGAGCCGGCCGGCCCGATCGACGAGCGGCTGGCTGCCGTCGAGGGCCAGCTCTCCAAGCTCTCGCGCGAGATCTCGAACCTCGCGACGACGCTCGACGCGGCGCCGCCGCCCCAGCCGCGCGAGCAGGAGCGCCTGAAGGTCGACGAGCCGCCGACGCCCGCGCCCAAGCGCCGGGCCGCGTCCAAGAAGAAGACCGCCTAGCCCAGTGCGGCGGCGCCCAAACGGCCGAGCTCGGCCTCGACCGCCTCGAGCGCGTCGGGTTCGAGCCGGCGGCCCTGCGCCTCGCTGATCGCCAGCACGCACGCCGCCCTCGCCCCGCGCCGGGCGGCGACCGCGAACAGCGCGCCCGTGGAGAGGTCGGCCGCGATCGCCCCGGCCGGCGCCTCGGGCGCGTCGTAGTGGAGGTCGCTGGAGGCCACCGTCCCGCTGACGGCACCATTGCCTCGCGCTTCGCGGCTCGTCGCCGCTTCGCTAGCGGCCGCCCGCAGGGCCGCGAGCAGCTCGGGGTCGGCGGCCAGCGGCCCGCTCGCCCCGAGCGCCCGGCTCGCGCCGTCGTGCGCGTGCACCGCCTCCGCGATCACCAGCGCGCCGAGCCCGAGTGTCGCGTCGAGCGCCGCTCCCGTCCCGATCCGCACAAGCCGGCGGGCGCCGAGCGCGATCAGCTCCTCCACGACGATCGCCGTGCTCGGGCCGCCGAGCCCCGTGCTCTGGATGGTCAGCGGGCGGCCGTCCGCTGCAGGCCCTGAGTAGCCCCACAGGCCGCGGTGGTGGTTGAGCATCTTGGGACCGTCGATGAGCTGCTGCGCGAGCCGCAGGGCCCGGCCGGGGTCACCCGGAAGCAGCACCCGCTCGGCGACCTCCTCGTGGGGGCGCAGGTGCGTCACGCCCAGTCACATTAGAGTTGCGCCATGGCCAAGAAGAAGAACAAGAAGGACAAGAAGGCGTCCGCGCCGTCGGATCCCGTCGAAGCGATCCGCGCGGCCGTCGAACGTACCTTCCACGCGACCACCGACAGCGCCGCCGGCACGCAGAAGCGCACGCGGCAGCTGGTCGACGAGGTCACCCACGCGGCCGCCCGGATCCGCGCGACGATCGAGGAGCTTCGCGTCCTCGACGAGGTCAAGGGGCTGCGCACCGAGATCGAGACGCTCGCCCGCCGCGTCGCCGCGCTCGAGTCGTCGCCCGCCAAGCCGGCCGCGTCCCGCAGCGCCGCCAAGCCCGCCCCGTCCCGCACCGCCGCCAAGCCGGCCGCCTCGCGCAGCACCGCAGCGTCGCGCTCGCGCTCGACTCGCTCGAGCCGCTCGACGGCGACCGCGAAGTCCTCCGGCTCGACGCGCGCGAAGCCCGCGGCCGCCCGCAAGCCGCGCACGACCCGCTCGTCGTCGGCCTCCACCCGCTCCCGCTCGACGGGCTCCTCGGGCGGCTCGGGCAGCGGTTCGTCGAGCTGACCCCATGGGCGCCCAGTTCACGTCCGAGAAGGAGTTCCGGACCGTCATCGACCAGGTCTTCTCGATGATGGACGAGGACCCCGACATGGGTCCCAAGCTGCGCGACGCCGACGTGCCGCAGCGCTTCGAGTTCACCGACTACGACCTCGTCGTGAACATCCGGGCCGCGCGCCCGGACGAGGACGGGAACCTCCACTGGGAATGGTCCGACGACGTGGACTGGGAGCCCAAGGTCAAGATGGAGATGTCGTCCGAGACCGCGAACCGCTACTTCCAGGGCAAGGAGAACGTCGCGATGGCGCTCGCCCGGCGGAGGATCAAGTCCGGCGGTGACGTGAAGGCCGCGCTCAGCCTCATCCCGATCACGAAGCCGATCTACGCCCGCTATCGCGACTTCGTCGAGGACCAGTACCCGCACCTCGCGGTCTGACTTCCATCCGCCGGTTGACACCCGCGGGCTCGCACGCTAGACCTTGCGGCACCTGAACCAGGCAACAGGCCGGGAAGTGAGTGGCCCTTGGGTCACCCGCAAGGCGTCGCCTCAAAACGAACGCCGCCGGCCGAGGCAGCGGGCCGCATTGCCCGCAAGCGGCGGGACCACGACCGCGGTCCCGCCGCTCTTTCTTTAACGGGCCGATGCCGGACGTGACGCACAGCGAGGTCGCCCGGAGGCTCGACGTGCCCGCCGACATGCTGCGCCGCTGGGTCCGCGACGGGATCGTCCCGCTGGCCGACGGGCAGTGGACGCCGGCGGCGATCGCGCAGGCCAGGATCGTCGCGCGCCTGCGCGAGCGAGGGCACTCGCTCGCCGAGCTACGCGCGGCGGCGGAGACGGGGCGGCTGGCGTACGGCTACCTGGAGGAGCTGTTCCCGGCGGCGCAGCGCACCCGCACGCTGGCCGAGGCGGCAGAGGAGTGCGGGCTCGAGCCGGCGCTGATCGAGCGGATCTGGACCGCGGCCGGGTTCTCGACCGACTCGCTCGAGCACATCGACGAGGAGGACATGCAGCTCCTGCGCTACATGGCCACCGTGCTCGATGCGGGCTTCCCGCTCGTGGCCTTCCTCCAGCTCGTGCGCGTGTACGGGCAGGCGGTCGCGCAGATCGCCGACGCCGAGGTCAAGCTCTTCCATCTCTATGTGCACGAGCCGCTGATGCGCGAGGGCGTGCCCGGCCTGCGGATGGCCGAGGAGATGTCCGGCCTCGCGGCCGAGCTGCTCCCGCTCGCCTCGCCGATCATGGACCGCCTCCACCAGCGCTCCCTCCAGCACTTCGTCGAGCAGGACGTGGTCGGGCACCTCGAGACCGAGGGCGAGGGCGCCGAGCTGGGGCGGGTGCGGGTGGCGATCGCGTTCGCCGACCTGGCCGGCTACACGCGGCTGACCGAGGAGGCCGGCGAGGAGGAGGCGGTTGACATCGTCGAGCGGTTCGTGGAGGCGGTCGAGGAGACGCTGCCCGACGACGCGCGCGTCATCAAGACGATCGGCGACGAGGTCATGGTGGTCGGCGCCGACCCCGCCGCGCTCGTCGACTGGGCCGTCGGCTTCCAGGTCCTGAGCGCGGGGCTGCGACCGCTGCCGCGGATCGGCGTCCACGCCGGTCCCGCGCTCTACCGCGACGGCGACTACTACGGGCGATCGGTCAACCTCGCGTCCCGGGTCGGTGCGCGGGCCGCGGGCGGGGAGGTCCTGGTCACGCGGCCGGTGGTCGACGCGTCCGGCCAGCACCTCGCCTTCGAGGAGATCGGCGAGGTCAAGCTCAAGGGCTTCCGCGAGGCCACCGCGCTGTTCCTGGCGGCGCGCCGGGAGGGACCGTGACGGCCGTCCGGGAGCGCGCGCTCGCGATCCTCGAGGCCGGCCGGCCGCTCGTGGTGCTGCTCTCCGGCGGCTGCGACTCCGTCTGCCTGTTCGACATCGCGGTGGGGGCGGGGCCGGTCACGGCGCTGCACGTCAACTACGGCCTGCGACCCGGAGCGGACGAGGACGAGGCGTTCTGCGCCGAGCTGTGCGCGCGCCGCGGTGCCCGCTTCGTGGCCGTGCGCGCCGGCGAGCCGTCCGGGAACCTGCAGGCGTGGGCCCGCCGGGTCCGCTACGCCGCGGCCGAGCGCCTCGCCGAGCCGCTCGACGCCCTGATCGCCACCGGCCACACGGCGAGCGATCAGGTCGAGACGGTCCTCTACCGCCTCGCCGCCTCACCCGGGCGGCGTGCGCTCCTCGGCATGCCGGAGCGCGAGGGCCGGCTCGTGCGGCCGCTGCTCGGCTGCACGCGCGAGGAGGTCGAGGCGTACTGCCGCGGGCGCGGCCTCACCTGGCGCGAGGACCCGACGAACGAGACCGACGCCTTCGCGCGCAACCGGGCGCGGCGGCACCTGCTGCCGGCGCTGCGGGAGCTGCACCCCGCCGCCGAGGCGAACGTGCTGCGCACGCTCGCGCTGCTGCGCGGCGAGGCCGCCGTGCTCGACGAGGTGGCTCTGGCCGCCGCGGAGCCGCCCGACATCACCCGGCTCGCCGCGCTGCCGCTGCCGCTTGCGCGGCTCGCCCTGCAGGCGCTCGCCGACCGCGCGGCCGGGGGGCGGGCGCCGGCGCTCGGCGATCGCGTGGAGGAGATCCTGGGGCTGGGCCGGCGGGGCGGCAGCGCGGCGCTCGACGTCGGCGGCGGCCTGCGCGCCATCGTCGAGTACGGCGTGCTGCGCTTCGCCGCCGGCACGCCGCCGCCGGCTCCCGCCCCGGCCGTGCTCACGGTGCCCGGCCAGGCGGCGTACGGCGCGGGGACGCTGACCTGCGTCGAGGCCGACGACGGGTTGCTCGACGCGGACGTCCTCGGCCCCCGCGTCGAGGCACGCCCGTGGCGGGCCGGCGACCGCGTGCGCCTGGCAGCCGGCACCCGCAGCCTCCAGGACCTCTTCACCGACCTCAAGGTCCCGCGCGAGCAGCGCCCGCAGCTCCCGGTCGTGGTCGCGGCCGGCGGCGAGGTCGCGTGGGTGCCCGGGGTCGCCACCGCGGAGCGCTTCGCGGCCACGCCCACCACCCGCCGCCGCGTGTCGCTCACCTGGGGCTAGTGGCCCGTCCCGCAACAGTCGATCCGTAATGACGCACGTCGATCACCGCCAGGCTGCGTCCTCGACCCTCGAAATACCTGAGGTATTCCTTCGGGTCTGCGTCCTTGCCTGGCGGCGCCGCCGCACGCCCTTACGAACCGACCGTCACGAGACGGACCACTAGACTGCCCGCCTCCACGATGCTGCAGGACGACAAGATCGGCGAGATCCTCGTGCAGGCTGACGAGCTGCAGCACCGCATCAAGGAGATGGCGGAGGAGATCTCGCGCGACTACGCGGGCCAGGACCTGCTGCTGATCGGGGTCCTGAAGGGCGCCGTCTTCTTCCTGGCCGACCTGATGCGCCACCTCGACATGCACTGCGAGGTCGACTTCATGGCCGTCGCCTCGTACGGCTCGTCGACCGAATCCTCGGGCGTCGTACGGATCCTCAAGGACCTCGACGCTCCCCTCGAGGGGCGCCACGTCCTGATCGTCGAGGACATCGTCGACTCAGGGCTGACGCTCCAGTACCTCATGCGCACGCTCGAGGCCCGCGGCCCGGCGTCGCTCGAGGTGTGCGCGCTGCTGACCAAGCCGGAGCGGCGGCAGGTCGAGACGCCGGCACGCTACGTTGGCTTCGAGATCCCCGACAAGTTCGCGATCGGGTACGGGCTGGACTACGACGAGCGGTACCGAAACCTCCCATATGTCGCGGCCTTGACCGGGATTGCCGATTAGGGAATCCATAGGAAGCCCGCACAGACTGGCTTCCGGATCGCCACTCGACCACTGGTAGCCTTGATGGCCTTGTCTAAGGGTTTCTTCCACGCTCCTCGCGCTGGGGTGCGCACATGAGTCGTTTCTTCAAGAGCGCTGCGTTCCCGATCATCATCGTGATCGTCCTCGCGTTCTTCGCGTCGAAGCTGATCTCACGCTCGGACCAGGCTGAGAAGACGACCTTCTCCCAGTTCCTGACGCAGATCGACGACACCGGCGGCATCAAGAGCGTCACGCTGAACACGAAGTACAACTCGGCCGAGGTCACGCTCCCGAACGACAAGAAGTACGAGGTCGGCTACCCCGTCGACTACTCCGACGTCCTCGTCAACAAGCTGCGGGCGGCCGAGGACGCCAACCACATCCAGAGCTTCGACGTCAAGCCCGCGCGGACCAGCGTGATCCTCTCGCTGCTGACGTACGTGCTCCCGTTCCTGCTCTTCATCGGGTTCTGGATCTTCCTCATGAACCAGGTGCAAGGCGGCGGCTCGAAGGTGATGTCGTTCGGCAAGTCGCGCGCCAAGCGGCTGTCCGTCGACTCGCCGAAGATCACGTTCCGGGACGTCGCGGGCGCCGACGAGGCGGTCGAGGAGCTGCACGAGATCAAGGAGTTCCTCGAGAACCCGAAGAAGTTCCAGGCGCTCGGCGCGCGGATCCCCAAGGGCGTGCTGCTCTACGGGCCTCCCGGCACCGGCAAGACGCTGCTCGCCCGCGCCGTCGCGGGCGAGGCGGGCGTGCCGTTCTTCTCGATCTCCGGATCAGACTTCGTCGAGATGTTCGTGGGCGTCGGCGCCTCGCGCGTCCGCGACCTGTTCGAGCAGGCCAAGCAGAACTCGCCGTGCATCATCTTCATGGACGAGATCGACGCCGTGGGGCGCCATCGCGGCGCCGGCCTCGGCGGTGGCCACGACGAGCGCGAGCAGACGCTGAATCAGCTTCTCGTCGAGATGGACGGCTTCGAGGCCAAGGACAACATCATCATGATCGCGGCCACCAACCGGCCCGACATCCTCGATCCCGCCCTCCTGCGCCCGGGTCGCTTCGACCGCCAGATCACGGTCGACCGCCCCGATCGCGCCGGCCGCCGCAAGGTCCTCGAGGTCCACACGCGCGGGAAGCCGCTGGCCAAGGTCATCGACCTCGACACGCTGGCCGGGCAGACGCCAGGCTTCACCGGCGCCGACCTCTCCAACCTCGTCAACGAGGCCGCGCTCCTCGCCGCCCGCACGGGCAAGAAGGAGATCACCCAGGTCGAGCTCGAAGAGGGCATCATGCGGGTGGTCGCAGGCCCGGAGAAGAAGACCCGCGTGATGGGCAACAAGGAGCGGCTCATCACCGCGTACCACGAGATGGGCCACGCGATCGTCGGCCACTTCCTCGAGCACTCGGACCCGGTCCACAAGGTCTCGATCATCTCCCGCGGCCAGGCGCTGGGCTACACGATCTCGCTGCCGACCGAGGACAAGTTCCTCACCACCAAGGCCGAGCTGACCGACACGATGGCGATGACGCTGGGCGGCCGCGCCGCCGAGGAGATCGTCTTCGGGGAGATCACCACCGGCGCGTCGAACGACCTCGAGAAGGTCACGGCCACGGCCAAGCAGATGGTCATGCGCTTCGGCATGAGCGAGAAGCTCGGGCCGCGCGTGTTCGGGCACGACCACGGCCAGCCGTTCCTCGGGCGCGAGTTCTCCGCCGAGCCGGACTACTCCGACGAGATCGCGCGCGAGATCGACGACGAGATCCGCCGCATCGTCGAAGGCGCGCACCAGCAGGCCAAGGACATCCTCGCTGAGCACCGCGACCAGCTGACCACGATCTCCGAGCTCCTCCTCAAGCGGGAGACGATCGAGCGCGAGGAGTTCGAGGCGCTGCTCGAGGGCAAGACCGAGGAGGAGGTCTTCGGCTCCGAGGCGCCGCCCGCACCGGGCACGCCGGAGCGGCCGGAGCTTCCCGGCGCCGCCACGCCCGCGCCGCCACGGCCGCTTCCGCGGCCGGGCCTGGCGGGCGGCACGGCCGAGGCGCGCGGGCTGGATCAGCCCGAGCGCCCCGACTTCGCCTAGCGGCGGGCGGTGCGGCGGCGGGGGCGCTCCTCGGTGAGGAGGCGCTGGCCGGACTTACGGGCCATGAGGGCGGCGATGGGCTGGTCGAACATGGGGAGCTTCCTTTCAGGGAGCGGGGGAGGTTGAGGCACGGACGACGAGCTCGGTGGGGAGGAGGACGGATTGGGCCGCTTCGCCTTCGAGCAGCAGGCGAACGGCCTCGGAGCCCTTCTTCTGATGGGGCTGCCGGATGGTGGTGAGAGGAGGATCGGTGAGCGCGGCCTCGGGAACGTCGTCGAAGCCGGTCACGGAAAGCTGCTGGGGGACGGAGATGCCGCGCTCGCGAGCCGCCTCGAGGACGCCCATGGCAAGAGCGTCCGAGAGCGCGATGATCGCGGTCGGGCGCTCGGCGCGGTCGAGCAGCTCCGCGGCGGCGCCCCGGCCCGTCGCGACGCCCGTGCCCGCCGACGTGGCGACCGGAACCGTGCTCCAGTCGACGCCGGCCGCCTCGAGGCCCTCCCGCCAGCCCGCGAGGCGCTCGCGCTCGACGTGGTGCGTGGCTCGCCCCTCGGCATCGGCGCCGGTCGGGCCGTAGGTCTCGTACGGGAGGACGACGCCGAAGCGGCGGTGGCCGAGCGCCGTGAGGTGCCCGGCGGTCGCGCGGGCCGCGCCGCGGTCGTCGATGTTGACGCGCACGAGGTCGCGCCCGGGGTCGAAGTCGACGCCCACGAACGGCAGCCCGCGTGCCCGGACCGCATCCATCCGCGGATCGTCCTCGGGGACGCAATAGAGCACGAAGCCGTCGACGAGGGCGGACTGCACGAGGGCCGCGTGCCGCCCGTCGATGCGCGGCACGAGCGAGAGCCCGAGCCCGCGCGCCTCGGCGCCGGCGGCCACGCCGTGGAGGAACCCCACCGTGGCGGCGTCGCTGAACGCGGTCGTGAGCGCGTAGTCGAGCACGAGCCCGATCGAGCCGGTCTCGCCGCGCGACAGGGTCCGGGCTACGGGATTGGGCCCCGAGTACCCGAGCTCCTCGGCCACCGCGAACACCCGCTCACGCAGCTCGGGCGAGAGCTGGTCGGGCCGGTTGTACGCGTTCGAGACGGTCATCCGGGACACCCCGACCGCCTCGGCGATCGTCGCGAGCGTGACGGCGGGGCGGGAGTGGGACGGGCGGCGGCGGGTCATCTGTACTGGTAAAGACTGTACCGGTACAGCCAGTGGTTGTCAACCTTCGGCGAACTGCAACGGCAACGGCAACGGCGCTGGGTAGGGAGGTGAGGGAGCCGGCGTGGCGGGCGGCTCCGGGGCGGGCGGCTCCGGGGCGGGCGCGGTCAAGCCGGGGTTACGTGTCTTTCGGCGACGGTTGGCTCGCCCAAATCCACCTTTGTGCTCCAGACGAGCATAAAAGTGGATTTCGATGATCTCCGCCTCGCCGATTGACACGTAATCCCGCCTTGAAGGGAGCGCGCCGCGGCCGACCCCCAGCCTCCCTACCCAGCCGCAGTTGACGTTCGCCGGCGCGAACTCAGCGGGTGGGCGCGAGCGGAAGCGGCGAGGAGGGCTTGAGCTCCTCGAGCCGCAGCAGCGTGACGACGCGCGTGCCGCCGCGGGCCGCGAGGCGGTTCAGCACCCGCTGGAGCTCGGCGACGTCCCTGGCGACGACCATGAGCATCGCGTCGACCTCGCCGGTCACCCAGTCCGCGGCGATCACCTGCGGCTGCGCGAGGACGGTCTCCTCGAAGCGGCGATGCCCGGCGTCGTCGTGGCGGGCGAGCGTGACGGTGACGTAGACCTGGAGCGGGAAGCCGGCCGCGGTGCTGTCCAGTCGCGCCGTGATCCGCCGCAGGACGCCCGACTCCTTGAGCCGCCGGACCCGGTTCAGCGTCGCCGCCGGCGACAGCCCGACGATGCGCGCGAGCTCGACGTTGGGCCGGTCCGCATCCGTCTGGAGCTCGACCAGCAAACGGACATCAACATGATCAAGCGAAACCGCCATATGGCGAAATATTATTTCGCCAAATACCCGATCCGTCAAATCCAAGTTGAGAAATCGGCGGAATGGCCGACACTTACGAGTATGAACTTCCGCCGCGACATCAACGTGAGTGATCGCCGCGGGGCGTTCGCCGCGCTCGTCGTGGCGGGGATGCTCTGGGGCCTCACCGTGCCGCTGTCGAAGCTCGCGCTCGAGTGGCTCGACGCGGGCTGGCTGACCGTGCTCCGCTTCGGCCTCGCCGCGCCGCTGCTCCTGCTCGCGACCCGCCCGGCGCACCTGCGTGCCGCGCTGACGCCGCGCGTTGCCCTGGCCGGTGCCATCGGGTTCGGCCTCGTGATCGTGCTCCAGAACGCGGGCATCGCCCGGACGAACGTGAGCCATGCGTCGCTGATCGTCGGCGCCGTGCCGGTGCTCGTCGCGCTGATCGCCGTCGCGCTGCGGCGCGGAACCGCCGGGCCGCTCGGCTGGGCCGGCCACGTGCTGGCGCTCGCGGGCGTCGGTCTGGTGGCGGGCGCGGGCGGAGCGGGCTCGTCGCTGGCAGGCGACGCGATCGTGCTCGGCTCGGTGATCCTCTCGGCCACCTTCATCGTCGCCCAGCCGAGCCTGCTGCGCGGCCGCGATCCCGTGGCGGTGACCGCCGTGCAGCTCGCCGCGGGCGCGCTGGCGGCGCTCCCCTACGCCGTCGTCGCCGAGGGCGTGCCGCCCGCTCCCGTCGCCGAGGCGCCGGTGCTCGCCGCCATCGGGCTGGCCATCGCCGGCACGCTGCTCGCGTTCTCGCTCTTCGCGTACGGGCAGTCGCGCGTGCCGGCCGACGTCGCCGGCGCGTTCGTCAACCTCGAGCCGCTCGTCGGCGCGGTGGCCGCGGCGGTCGCCTTCCACGAGCCGTTCGGCGCCATCCAGCTCGCGGGTGCGGCGGCGATCCTCGCCGGCCTGGCGCTCGGGTCGCTGCGCCGTCCGCGGAAGCCCCCGGATGGGCTACCGTCGCCCCGTGGGCGCGTACACGATCATGGGCGTGGTCAACGTGACTCCCGACTCGTTCTCGGACGGGGGAGTGTTCGACGACGCCGGGGCGGCCATCGCCCACGCACGCCGGCTGGTCGCTGAGGGCGCCGGCATCATCGACGTCGGTGGGGAGTCGACCCGCCCCGGCGCCGAGCCGGTCCCCGTGAGCGACGAGCTCGCCCGCGTGCTCCCGGTGATCGAGGGCATCGCCGGCCTCGAGGGCGTGCAGGTCTCGATCGACACGATGAAGGCGGCCGTCGCCGAGGCGGCGCTCGACGCCGGGGCGACCTACGTCAACGACGTCACCGCCTTCCGGCACGACCCCGACATGGCCGCGCTGGTGGCCGACCGCAAGGCCGACTGCTGCCTCATGCACATGCTCGGCGAGCCGCGGACGATGCAGCAGGACCCGCGCTACGGCGACGTGGTCGACGACGTCCGCGCCTTCCTCGAGGAGCGAATGGCCAGCGCCGTCGCGGCCGGCGTCGCCGAGGAGCGCATCCAGCTCGATCCCGGGATCGGCTTCGGCAAGACGCTCGAGCACAACCTCGAGCTCCTGCGCCGGCTCGACGAGCTGGCCTCGCTCGGACGCCCGCTCGTGATCGGGACGAGCCGCAAGAGCTTCCTCGGCCGTCTCACGGGCCGCGACGTCACCGAGCGCGTCCACGCGACGGTGGCCACCACCGTGATCGCGTTCGAGCGCGGCGCCCGCGTCTTCCGCGTCCACGACGTCGCCGCTACGGCGGACGCGCTGGCGGTGGCGGCTGCTACGTTCGCGCCATGGCCCCGGACCCTCACGAGGACTTCGACGACGAGGACGACCTGACCGACGACGAGGACGACGACGACGGCCCCGAGATCGGGGTCACCGTCGAGATCGTCGGGCTGTCGCTCTACACGCACCACGGCGTCAGCGCCGCCGAGCGGGAGGTCGGCCAGCGGCTGGTGCTCGACGTGCGCTTCGATGTCGGCGAGCCCGACGCGCTGATCACCGACCGTGTCGAGGACACGGTCGACTACGGCGAGGTCTGCCAGGTCATCGCCCTGCTCGCCCAGCAGCGGTCGTACAAGACGCTCGAGCGACTGTGCTCGGTGATCGCGGAGCGGCTCGCGTCCCAGTTCGGGGCCGACATGGTCACGGTCAAGGCCTCCAAGCCCGAGCCGCCGATCCCGCTCCCGGTCGACGAGGTCTCAGTCGAGGTCTGGCGGGAGGACCGGGACCGCGATTGACCGCAGAGTAAGTAGTCACTAACCTAGGTCGCCGTGGCCGCACCGACCCGCCGCAAATCCGCCGACGAGCGCCGCGAGGACATCCTCGCCGTGGCGCTCGAGCGCTTCGCCGAGGGCGGCTACCACGGGACGTCGACCGAGGCCATCGCCCGCGACGCCGGCATCTCACAGCCGTACCTGTTCCGGCTCTTCCGCACCAAGAAGGCGCTGTTCCTGGCGTGCAGCGACCGCGCCTGCGAGAAGGTCATCGCCGCCTTCCGGGGCGCTGCCGAGCGCGCCGCGCCCGGGCACGAGCTGGAGGACATGGGCCACGCCTACGTGAACGAGCTGCTGCCCGACCGGCACGCGCTGCTCATGCTCATGCAGGGGTACGCCGCGGTCGCCGACCCGGAGATCCAGGAGCACGTGCGCGACGGCTACGGCGAGGTCGTCGAGGAGGTCGGCCGCCTGTCCGGCGCTTCGCCCGACGACGTGTGGTCGTTCTTCGCCCACGGGATGCTGCTCAACATCGTCACGGCGCTCGACCTCGCCAAGATCGCCGATCGCAACCGCTGGGCGAAGGCCTGGAGCGAGCGCACGCACTGAGCCATGCAGGCGCTCGCGCGCATCATCTATCGCCGTCGCCGGCTCGTGCTGGCCATGACGCTGGCGACGGTGCTCGCGGCCGGCGCGTACGGCGGCCCGGTGGTGGGCCTGCTCGACACCGACGACGACTTCGAGGACCCGAGCTCGGAGGCGGTCGTCGCGCGCGCGACGGTCGAGCGCGTCACGGGCCGCTCGGCGTCGCCGGACATGGTGGTCCTGGTGCGGCTCGGCGCGCCGGTCGAGTCGCGGCCGGCGCAGCAGAAGATCGCCCGCGTGGCGGGCGCGCTGCGCGACCCGGACGTCGCCCAGGTCGTCGCGGTGCGCGGCGGCGAGCCGGCCGCCCTCGTCTCCGAAGACCGTCGCTCGACCTACCTGCTCGCGACCTTCGCGGCGGGCACCGACGAGGACGCGACCGCCGAGCGCCTCCAGGCGCGGGTGGAGCGGGAGCCGGGCGTCACCGCGGGCGGCGGGCAGCTCGCGTTCACGCAGGTCGGCGAGCAGGTCCAGGAGGACCTCGCGCGCGCGGAGATGCTGGCCTTCCCGCTGCTCTTCCTGCTCTCGCTCGTCGTCTTCCGCGGCGCGGTGGCCGCGCTCCTGCCCGTCGCCGTGGGGGCGACGACGATCCTCGTCACGTTCGCCCTGATGCGCGTCGTGAACACGATCGAGCCGATGTCGGTGTTCGCCATCAACCTGATCACCGGCGCCGGGCTCGGCCTGGCGATCGACTACTCGCTGTTCGTGGTCTCCCGCTTCCGCGAGGAGCTCGAGCGCGGGGTCGGCACCGCCGCGGCGCTGGTGGCCACGATGCGCACCGCCGGCCGCACCGTGGCCTTCAGCGCGGTGACCGTCGCGGCGGCGATGGCCGCCCTGATCGTGTTCGACCTGCGCTTCCTGTTCTCGATGGGCGTGGGCGGCGTGCTCGTGGCGCTGACCGCGGCGGTGGTCTCGCTGACCGTGCTGCCCGCCATCCTCGCCGTGCTCGGCCCGCGGGTGAACGCCCTCAGCCTCAAGCGCTGGCAGGTGGCGATGCACCGCGACGCCGCCCACGTGCGCGCCGGCCCGTGGTATCGCTTCACGCAGGTTGTGATGCGCCGGCCGGGCCCGATCGCCGCCGCCACAACGGTGCTGCTGATCGCCATGGGGCTGCCGTTCCTGCGCATCGACTTCACCGGCGTCGACGCGAGCGTGTTGCCGACCGAGCGCTCCGCCCGCGTCGTCGAGGACGCGCTCGAGACCGAGTTCCCGCCCGGGCCGACGTCCCCGGTCATCGTCCTGGCCGGCGCCGGCGAGCGCGGGCGGTCGGCGGCGACGGCGTTCGCCGGCGACCTCTCGCGGCTGGACGGCGTCGCTGCGGTCAGCCAGCCCGAGCAGGCGGGCGGCTTCTGGCGGATCGACGTGGTGCCCGAGGAGACCGAGCTCTCGGCCTCCGCCAAGCGGCTGGTGGCGGACGTGCGGAACGCGCGGGCCCCCTTCCCCGTCCAGGTGACGGGAGCCACCGCAGGGTTCCTGGACCAGCAGACGTCGCTGGGTGACTCGCTCCCACTGGCGCTCGTGCTGCTGACGACCAGCACGCTCGTGATCCTGTTCCTGATGACCGGCTCGGTCGTGCTGCCGGTGAAGGCGCTGATCATGAACCTGCTCACGCTCAGCGCCGCGTTCGGCCTCCTCGTGCTCATCTTCCAGGACGGCCGGCTGGAGGGCCTGCTCGCCTTCGAGGCGCAGGGCGCGCTGGAGTCGACCCAGCCGATCCTCCTGTTCGCCGTCGCCTTCGGCCTGTCGACCGACTACGGCGTGTTCCTGCTCACGCGCATCAAGGAGGCGCGCGACGGCGGCGCGGGGGACCGCGAGGCGGTCGCGATCGGCCTCGAGCGGACGGGCCGGATCGTCACCTACGCCGCGCTGCTGTTCTGCGTCGCGATCGGCGCGTTCGCGACCTCCGAGGTCGTGTTCATCAAGGAGCTCGGGGTCGGGACCGCGCTCGCCGTGCTGATCGACGCCTTCCTCGTCCGCGCGCTGCTCGTCCCCTCCCTGATGGCGCTGCTCGGCCGCTGGAACTGGTGGGCGCCGCGGCCGTTGGCCCGGCTGCACGCCCGCCTCGGGATCCGCGAGGCCACGTAGCGTGCGGCTCGGCTACCTCGGGCTCGGCTCCAACGAGGGCGACCGGCGCGCCAACCTGCAAGCGGCGGTCGAGGAGCTGTGGACACACGGCGTCGCGGTGCTGTCGTCGTCGTCGGTCTACGAGACCGAGCCGGTGGGCGAGGTGCCCGACCAGCGGCCGTTCCTCAACGCGTGCGTGCGGATCGAGACCGAGCTGGAGCCCGAGCCGCTGCTCGACGTCTGCAAGACGGTCGAGCGGGTCCTGGGCCGCGTGCCGGGCGGCGTGCGGCACGGCCCGCGGCCGATCGACGTCGACGTGCTGCTGCTCGAGGGCCTCGAGCACGAGTCGGAGCGGCTGCGCCTGCCGCACGCCGAGGTGACGTCGCGGCGGTTCGTGCTCGTGCCGCTGCTCGAGCTCGACCCCGACCTCGAGGTTCCGGGCTACGGGCGCGTCGCAACGGCGCTCGTCCGGGATCGAGGGCCAGGAGGTCCGGCGCGCCGGCCCACCACTCGACGTGCGACCGTAGCGCGATGCTTCTCGTCGTCGACGTCGGCAACACGCAGACCCACATCGGGACCTTCGAGGGCTCGGAGCTGGTCGAGCACTGGCGCTTCGCCACCGTCCGCGAGTCGACCGCCGACGAGCTCGGCGCCGCGCTGCGCGCGCTGCTCGGGCTGCGCGAGGTGGGCTTCGGCGACATCGACGCCTCGATCGTGTCCTCGACCGTGCCGCAGCTGCGACCGGAGTGGACCGAGATGGCGAGCCGGTACCTCGGCCACGAGATGCTCGTGGTCGGGCCGGGCCTGCGCACGGGCATGCCGATCCGCTACGACAACCCGCGCGAGATCGGGCCCGACCGCCTCGTGAACGCCGTCGCGGGCTTCGAGAAGGCCGGCGGGCCGTGCGTGATCGTCGACTTCGGCACGGCCGTGACCCACGACATCGTCTCGGCCGGCGGCGAGTACCTCGGCGGGGTCATCTTCCCCGGCATCGAGATCTCGCTCGAGGCCCTCAGCGAGCGAGCCGCGGCGCTGCCGAGGATCGACCTCGTCGAGCCGCGGTCGCTGATCGGCAAGTCGACCGTCGACGCGATCCGGTCCGGCGTGGTCTACGGCTTCGCCGCGATGGTCGACGGGATCGTGACGCGCCTGCGCGAGGAGCTCGGCTCCGAGACCCACACGATCGCCACCGGCGGCCTCGCCGCGATCGTGGTCCCGTACTGCCGCACGATCGACGAGGTCGACGATCTGCTCACGCTGCGGGGGCTGCGGCTCATCTGGGAGCGCAATCAACACCCCTAACCTGTGGGGCGTGCGCTCACTCCACGACTCCTGGCAGCTCGGCGGCGTCACGATCCCCAACCGGGTCGTGCTCGCGCCGCTGGCCGGGATCGGCAACTGGTTCGTGCGCCTCCAGGCCAAGCGCTACGGCGCCGGCCTGGCGGTGTCGGAGATGGTCTCCTCGTTCGCCATCCACTACGGCAACCGCAAGACGCACGACGAGCTGCTGACCATCGACCCGCGCGAGCGCGAGGGCGGCCCCGTGGCGATGCAGCTGTTCGGGCAGGACCCGGAGATCATGCGCAGCGCCGCCGCGCACGTGGCGTCGCTGGGGGTGGACATCATCGACCTCAACATGGGGTGCCCGGTCCCCAAGGTCATGAAGACGGGCGCGGGCGCCGCGCTCCTCTCCGATCCTGAGACCGCCGTGGCGGTGGCGCGGGCGGCCGCTGAGGGCTCCGGCCTTCCGGTGACCGTCAAGCTGCGCGCCGAGGGCGTCGAGGTCGCGCGGCGGCTCGTGGACGAGGCGGGCGTGGCCGGCATCACCTTCCATCCCCGCACGATCAAGGTCCGCCACAAGGGCAACCCGGACTACGACCTGGCGGCGCGCGTCGTGGAGGAGCTCCCGGTGCCGGTGATCGTGACCGGCGGCATGGACGGTCCCGACCACGTGCGCTGGGTGTTCGAGCACACCGGCTGCGAGGCCGTGATGCTCGCCCGTGGGAGCCTCGGCAACCCGTGGCTGTTCGAGCAGGTCCTGGGCGCCCGCGAGGACGATCCGGGGGCGGACGAGATCGTCGCCGAGTGGGAGTGGGTGCTGGACCGCGCCGAGGAGCATCTGGGCGCCGATCGCGCCGCCCGCTACCTGCGCAAGTTCCACCCCTGGTACCTCGAGCGGCTCGGCGCGGAGCGGCTCGCGCAGGACGCGCTCCAGCGGGCCGAGACGCTCGACGAGCAGCGATCGATCATCGCTGGGCTCGGTGCTACCATGCTCGGCCGCGCCGCCGTCTGAGCGCCTTTACTCGTCCGCCCGTGTGCGGGCGTTTTCTTTCTCCGGACCCCACCCAAGGACGACGACGAGATGCAGAAGGACGTCATCCTCACACCCGAAGGCCTCGAGAAGCTCAAGCAGGAGATCGAGTACCTATCGAATGACAAGCGCCGCGAGGTCGCCGAGCGCATCAAGGAAGCGCGGGAGTTCGGCGACATCTCCGAGAACTCGGAGTACGACGACGCCAAGAACGAGCAGGCGATGCTCGAGGCGCGGATCGCGTCGCTCGAGGACAAGCTGCGCTCCGCCTCGGTGATCGACGCGACCGAGCTGTCGAACGACGTCGTGCGCGTCGGCTCGGTGGTCAACGTCAAGGACGAGGGCTCCGGCAAGTCGCTCCAGTACACGATCGTCGGCTCGACCGAGGCCAACCCGGGCGAGAACAAGCTCTCGAACGAGTCGCCGGTGGGCAAGGCGCTGCTCGGCAACAAGCGCGGGGACAAGGTGTCCGTGACGCTGCCGAGCGGCAAGGCTCGCGAGCTGAAGATCACCAAGATCGACGTCGCCAAGGTGTGACCGCCGACGAGCTCGTCGAGCAGCGCCGGCGCAAGCTCGCCGTGTTGCGCGACGAGGGCGTCGAGCCGTTCCCGCACTCGTTTCCGGGGGTCGTCCCGATCGCTTCCGTGCGGGAGCAGTGGGACGAACTTCAGGCAGGTGAGGAGAGCGGGGCCCGGGCGCGGGTGGCCGGTCGGCTGGCCGCCCGGCGGGGGCAGGGCCGCGCCGCGTTCCTGGATCTCGTCGATCGTTCGGGGCGGATCCAGCTCCACGCGCGCGCCGACGTGCTCGGGCAGGAGTCGCTCGACCGGCTCGTGTCGCTCGACCTCGGCGACCTGCTGGGGGCTGAGGGGACGGTCTTCCGGACGAAGCGGGGCGAGCTCTCCGTGGCCGTCCACGACTGGAGCCTGCTCGCCAAGTCCCTCCGCCCGCCGCCCGAGAAGCACCACGGGTTGACCGACGTCGAGACGCGCTTCCGCCAGCGGGAGCTGGATCTCATGGCCAACGAGGAGTCGCGCGAGGTGTTCATGACGCGCGCCCGGGTGATCAGCGAGATGCGCCGTTTCCTCGACGCCGAGGGGTTCATCGAGGTCGAGACGCCGATCCTGCAGCCGATCTATGGCGGCGGTGCCGGGCGGCCGTTCACGACCCACCACAACGAGCTCGACCAGACGCTGTACCTGCGGATCGCCACCGAGCTGTATCTCAAGCGGCTGATCGTGGGCGGGCTGGAGCGCGTCTACGAGATCGGCAAGGACTTCCGCAACGAGGGCGTCTCGTTCAAGCACAACCCGGAGTTCACGCAGCTCGAGTGGTACGAGGCGTACGCCGACTACCAGGACGTCGCGGCGCGTTGTGAGCGGCTGGTGTCGACGGTCGCCGCCTCCGTGGGCGCCTCGGGGTTCGAGGCCCCGTGGAAGCGCGAGACGCTCGGTGACGCCATCTCGTCCCGCACCGGGGTCGATGTGTATGCGCACCGGGAGACTGCGGCATTGAGGGAGGCGATGGTGGCGGCCGGGCTCGATCCGGCTTCGCACGAGGCGACCTGGCCACGGTTGGTGGATCATCTGCTGAGCAAGTACGTCGAACCGACGCTGATCGAGCCGACGTTCCTGTTCGACTACCCCGTCGAGCTCTCCCCGCTCGCCAAGCGCCACCGGTCCGATCCCGAGCTCGTCGAGCGGTTCGAGGCCTTCGCCGGCGGGATGGAGTTCGCCAACGCGTTCTCCGAGCTCAACGACCCGGACGACCAGCGCGCCCGCTTCGAGGCCCAGAGGGCCGACGCGGCCGCGGGCGACGAGGAGGCGCACCCGTACGACGAGCCCTACATCCGGGCCCTCGAGCACGGCATGCCGCCCACGGGTGGCATCGGGATCGGCATCGACCGCCTCGTCATGCTGCTCACGGGACGCGAGACGATCCGCGAGGTCGTCCTGTTCCCGGCTCTGCGCGGTTCCTGACGACTTCGCGAAATCTTTGTGCCTTTTCTGCCGGCCAACGTCAACGGCGGCATTGAAGGGTGCACGATGCGGGGATGCGCTCCCTCAAGGCGGGGTTTCGTGTCAATCCGGGCGGGCCGCTCGTCGCCGATATCCACCTTTGTGCTCGTCTAGCGCATTTACGTGTATCTCGGCGCTCGGGGCTTGCCGAGATGCACGTAACCCCGCCTTGGATCGACGAGGCGATCGTTGCGCTGGCGCGCCGACAGCACGGCGTGGTCTCGACGCGTCAGCTGCTCGATGCCGGAGTCGGGCCGCACGCAATCGAAGCCCGGGTCGCGCGCGGATGGCTTCGGCGGCTCCATCGAGGGTGTCTACGCGGTCGGCGCCCTCGAGTCGTCGCTGACGGCTCCCGCCGGGGCAGTCCTCGCGGCGCGCGGGCGCGCGGTCCTCAGCCATCGGACCGCCGCGATGATCTGGGGGATGCTCGAGGATCGGCCCGGCGACCCCACCGAGGTCACCCTCCTCGATGCCCGAAGTAAGGGCCGGCGCGGCGTCCGCGGTCCACCGCCGGCCGCCTCAGGACCAAGACATCCGCACGCGCCACGGACTGCAGCTCACGGCACCCGCCCGCACCATCCGCGACCTCGCGGCGACCGCACCGGAGGAGCTCGACGAAGCGATCAACGAGGCCCAGATCCGCCGCCTGGTCACCACCAAAGAGCTCCGCAACCTCCTGGCCCTCCCTCAATGCGGTGTTCGAGCCCTCAGGCAAGCGCTCGACGAAGCTCCGGGGATGACGCGATCGCAGGCGGAACGGCGATTGCTCGAGCTCATCGAGCAAGCCGGCCTGCCCCCGCCGCGGACGAACGTGAGGGTCGCCGGCCACGAGGTCGACCTGCACTGGCCCGACCACAATCTGGTCGTCGAGTTCGACAGCTGGACCTACCACTCCACGCGAGCCGCGTTCGAGCGCGACCGCCGCCGCGACGCCGACCTGCAGCTCGCCGGACAGCGCGTCATGAGGGTCACGCACCGCCAGCTTTCCGGTGAGCCGATACCGCTGATCGCACGGTGCGCGGCGGCGCTCGCAGCCCCCGGGCGGGCGTCTGCTCCGTTGGTAAACTGACCCATGGCCGCAAAGCGAACCCCGAGCCGTTCATCCACGGAGCCAGAGGTGCCGACTACGTGGGTGAGGGATCGGGGTATTTTCGTCTTCCGACCCAATTCAGACCGGACCGCCGAAACGACCGAGCGCTAGCCATCAAGTAGCAGGAAGGACTGCGCACCACCATGTTCGAGCGATTCACAGAGCGAGCACGCCAGGTGGTCGTCCTCGCGCAAGAGGAAGCCCGAACCCTCAAGCACAACTACATCGGTACCGAGCACATCCTGCTCGGCCTCCTCCGTGAGGAGGAGGGTCTCGCCGCTCGCGTCCTCGAGAGCCTGGACATCACCGTGGAGCGCGTGCGCGCCCAGGTCGTCCGCATCGTCGGCTCAGGCGAGGAGGTCACCTCCGGCCAGATTCCGTTCACGCCTCGCGCCAAGAAGGTCCTCGAACTGGCGCTCCGCGAGGCACTCTCCCTCGGCCACAACTACATCGGCACCGAGCACATCCTGCTCGGCCTCGTTCGCGAGAACGAGGGCGTCGCCGCGCGCATCCTGCTCGACTTCGACGCCGACTCCGAGAAGATCCGCAACGAGGTCATCCGCATGCTCTCCGGCCCAGGTGGCCGGCGCCAGTCGGGCTCCGGCTCGTCCGGGGCGGCGGCGGGCGCCGGTGGCGCGCAGGGCGAGGGCAAGAAGTCGTCCAAGCTGCTCGACCAGTTCGGGCGCAACCTCACCAAGCTGGCCGCCGAGGGCAAGCTCGACCCCGTCGTGGGCCGGGAGACCGAGATCGAGCGGATCATGCAGATCCTCTCGCGCCGCACCAAGAACAACCCGGTGCTCGTCGGCGAGCCCGGCGTCGGCAAGACCGCCGTCGTCGAGGGCCTGGCCCAGCGCATCACCAACGGCGACGTGCCGGAGCTGCTCAAGAACAAGCAGATCTACACGCTCGACCTGGCGGCGCTCGTCGCGGGCTCGAAGTACCGCGGCGAGTTCGAGGAGCGCCTGAAGAAGGTGATGAAGGAGATCACCCAGCGCGGCGACATCATCCTGTTCATCGACGAGCTCCACAACCTCGTGGGCGCCGGCGCGGCCGAGGGAGCGATCGACGCTGCCTCGATCCTCAAGCCGGCCCTCGCGCGCGGGGAGCTGCAGACGGTGGGCGCCACCACGCTCGACGAGTACCGCAAGTACCTCGAGCGCGACAGCGCGCTGGAGCGCCGCTTCCAGAAGATCGTCGTCGACCAGCCGTCGATCGAGGAGACGGTCCAGATCCTCAAGGGGCTCAAGGACCGCTACGAGGCGCACCACAAGATCACGATCACCGACGAGTCGCTGGAGGCGGCGGCCGAGCTGGCCGACCGCTACATCTCCGACCGCTTCCTGCCCGACAAGGCGATCGACCTCATCGACGAGGCCGCCTCGCGCATGCGCATCAAGTCGATGTCCGCCCCGCCCGTGTACCGGGAGCTCGAGGAGGAGATCGAGACGACGCGGCGCGACAAGGAGGCCGCGATCGAGAACCAGGAGTTCGAGAAGGCCGCCCAGCTGCGCGACAAGGAACGGCGGCTCACGAACAAGAAGCGTGAGCTCGAGGACGCCTGGGAGTCCGGCGACGGCGGGGAGCGCCCAGCCATCGGCGAGGAGGAGATCGCGGACATCGTCTCGATGTGGACGGGCATCCCGGTCTTCAAGCTCACCGAGGCCGAGACCCAGAAGCTCATGCGCATGGAGGACGAGCTGCACAAGCGCGTCATCGGCCAGCACCAGGCGATCGAGGTCGTCTCGAAGGCGATCCGGCGCTCGCGCGCGGGCCTCAAGGACCCGAAGCGGCCGACCGGCTCCTTCGTCTTCCTCGGCCCGTCCGGCGTCGGCAAGACCGAGCTCGCCCGCACGCTCGCCGAGTTCCTGTTCGGCGACGAGGACGCGATGGTGCGGATCGACATGTCGGAGTACATGGAGAAGCACGCCGTGTCCCGGCTCGTCGGCTCGCCTCCGGGCTACGTGGGGTACGACGAGGGCGGCCAGCTGACCGAGGCCGTGCGCCGGAAGCCGTACAGCGTGCTCCTACTCGACGAGATCGAGAAGGCGCACCCGGACGTCTTCAACATCCTCCTTCAGATCCTCGAGGACGGCCGGCTCACGGACTCGCAGGGCCGCACCGTGGACTTCCGCCACGCGATCGTGATCATGACCTCGAACATCGGGGCGAGCGAGATCGCACGGAACACGCCGCTCGGCTTCACGGTCGGCGACGACGACCACGGCATGACCTACGACGACATGAAGAACCGGGTCACGGGCGAGCTGAAGAAGGTCTTCCGCCCCGAGTTCCTCAACCGGATCGACGAGGTCATCGTCTTCCACAAGCTGACGAAGGAGGAGATCAAGTCGATCGTCGACCTGCTCCTCCGCCGGATCCGCGGCCAGCTCGCCGAGCGCGAGCTGCAGCTGGACCTCACCGAGGCGGCCGAGGACTTCCTGGTCGAGAAGGGGTGGGACCCGGCGATGGGCGCCCGGCCGCTGCGTCGCGCCATCCAGCGCTACATCGAGGACCCGCTGGCCGACTTCGTGCTCCGCTCGGAGCTCGAGCCCCAGGCCACCGTGCTCGTCGAGAAGACGCCGGAGGGCGAGGAGCAGGACCTCACGCTCACGGTCGTCAAGCCCGAGAAGAAGCCGACCCCGGTGGGCGTCGGCGGGCGCAAGGAGGACGAGACGCCCGAGGACGCCGTCGACGACGGCGGGGCGCTCGACCAGCCCGCGGTCGAACCGCCCCCGGCCGACGAGTAGCGGCAGTAGGGACGAACACCGGCACTGAAGGGTGATCACTTGACGTCGCATATCGACGTCAAGTGATCACCGGCCGGCCCGAGCCTTCAATGCCGGGGTTGGGGTTCCCGCGGTGCCGGTGACCCGGACCGCCAGGCCGCGCAGGAGGCGGCGGCCCATGCCCTCGAGCGTCGCCGTGCCGTAGGCGTGCGAGGGGTTGGCCAGGGTCAGCACGGCGATCGCCACGCGGTGGCGGCCCCGCCGCAGCAGGCCGACCTGGTGGTCGACGGCGCCGGTGCCGGATCCCCAGCCGCCCTTGAAGTAGAGCCGCCAGCCGTCCGGGATCGCCTGCGCGAGCCCCCACCGCTGGGACGGCACGATGGTGCGCAGGAGGTGCAGCGCGTAGGCGCGGTGCCGGCGCGGCACGAAGCGGTCGATGTGCAGGAAGAATCGCGTCTGGTCGCGCGCCGTGATGCGCGACAGGCCCCAGATCGAGGCGATCGCGAAGCGCGTCATCTTGACGCGGCGCGCGAGCCGCACGACCGCCGCGTTGCCGACGAGGTTGCGGACCTGCGAGGCGGTCGCGTTGTCGGACCACCGCACCATCGGGCTCAGCAGCGCGTGGTCGCCGGCGGTCAGCGGCCGATGGCGCGCCGCGCGCAGGTACGTGACCAGCAGCATCGCCTTGAAGACGCTCGCCGCGGGGCGCTGGACGTCGACACCCCGTCCGCGCAGGCGGTCCTCGGTACGGATCGCGAAGGTCACCGCTCCGGCCCGGCCCTCCGCCCAGGCCGCCGCGCCCGCGATGTCCGGCTTCCAGCGCTCGGCGGCGCCGGCACTCGCCGGGAGGGCGAGGGCGAGCAGGAACGCGGCCGTCGCGAGCCGCATCGCGTCAGTCTATGGGGATGAGCCCCCTTGGTCCCAGCACGCGCGCGGTCCACGCCGGCCTGCCGCCCGCCGAGCAGGGCGAGCCGCTGCTCCCCGGCCCGGTGCTCGCCGCGCCGTACCACCTGCGTGGCGCCGCCGACAGCGCCGAGTACGGCTACGGGCGGGACGAGAACCCGACCTGGACGCACCTCGAGCGGGCGATCGGCGAGCTCGACGGCGGCGAGACCGTGGTCTTCTCGTCGGGGATGGCGGCCGTCGCGGCGGTCGTGCTGCGGCTCCGGCCGGGCGAGGTGCTGGTGGCGTGCGGCGACGGCTATCCCGGGATCCGCAAGCTCGCCGAGCGCGACCTACGACCCGCCGGCGTGGAGGTGCGGCTGGTGCCGACCGACACCGACGCGGTGGTGGCAGCGGCGGACGGCGCGACGCTGATCTGGGTCGAGACGCCCTCGAACCCGAAGCTCGACGTCGTGGACGTGGGTGCGATCTCGGCCGCAGCCGGCGCTACGGGCGCCCAGCTCGCCGTCGACAACACGGTGGCCACGCCGCTCGGGCTGCGGCCGCTCGACCACGGCGCCGACTTCGCGATGCTCTCCGGGACCAAGGCGCTCAGCGGCCATGGGGACGTACTGCTCGGTGCGGTGAGCGTGCGCGACGCCGCGCTCGCCGACGAGCTGCGCGCCTGGCGGTCGCGCAGCGGCAGCGTGCTCGGGCCTTTCGAGGCCTGGCTCGCGCACCGCTCGCTGGCAACGCTCGGGCTGCGCCTGGAGCGCTCGCAGGCCAACGCCCGCGCGCTGGCGGAGGCGCTGGCCGGCCGGGAGGGGGTGACGCACGTCCGCTGGCCCGGGATCGGCCCGGTGCTCTCCCTCGCGCTACCCACCGCGGACGACGCGGATGCGTTCCTCGACGCGTGCGAACTTGTCAGCGTGGCGACAAGCTTCGGCGGGGTGCACTCGACCGCCGAGCGTCGCGCACGCTGGGGGACCGACGACGTTCCCGAGGGGTTCATCCGCTTCTCGGCGGGCTGCGAGGACACCGACGACCTCGTGGCCGACGTGCTCCAGGCGCTCGAACGATGAAGGGCCCGCCTGCCGGCGGGCCCTCCACCACTTGGGGGTCGGCGGTGGCCGGGGGTCAATCGGCGCCCGCCGTAGCGGCGCCGCCGGAGGGTTGCAGGGCGGCGCCTGAGCCGGGGGATCGCGGGTCAGACGATCTCACGGAGGGTATGTGCACGCAACGTCCGTGTTGCCGTTCGCGGTAGCGGACGTGCTTCCCGTTACCGCTCAGGAAATTGTGGGGGAATGCGGTTGGCGAAACCTTGGAGAAACCTTGGCGGCGCGGTAGCGTGATGGTCGATGGCGTGGTCCATACGGCTTTGCGGTCCGTTGGCGGTGAGCGTGGGCGCGGACGCCGCGATGGTGACGTTGCCGGGCCGGCAGGGACGCCTCCTGTTCGCCTATCTCGTGCTCAACCGCGATCGCGATTGCGGGCGTGCGGAGCTGATCGACGTCCTGTGGCCGGAGGAGCCGCCCGCCGCGGCCGAGACCGCGCTCAGCGCGCTGCTCTCCAAGCTCCGCCGGGCGCTCGGCGACGGCGCCCTGGTCGGGCGATCCGAGCTGCGGCTCGTGGCGCCGGAGCCGCTGGAGGTCGACATTGAGGCTGCCGCGGCCGACGCCGATCGGGCCGAGGCGGCGATCGACGGAAGCGACTGGGCAGGCGCGGCGGAGCGCGCCCGCAGCGCGCTCGGGATCGACCTCCTGACCTTCCTCCCCGACTGCGAGGGACCCTGGGTCGCCGAGCAGCGGCGTGAGCTCGAGACGGTGCGGCTGCGCGCCCTCGAGGCGCTCGCCGAGGCGGGGCTGCGCCGCGGCGGCCGCGAGCTCGGGGCTGCCGAGCAGACGGCGCGGGCCGCGATCGCCGCCGCGCCGTTCCGCGAGTCGGCCCACCGGCTGCTGATGGAGATCCACGAAGCGGCCGGCAACCCCGCCGAGGCCCTGCGGGCGTTCGAGGACCTGCGGGTGCTCCTGCGCGACGAGCTCGGCACCACGCCGGGCGCCGCCGCGATGGCCGTGCACGAGCGGCTGCTGCGGGGCGAGCCCCCCGGCCCGGTGCGCCCGGCCGACTCGCAGGAGATGGTGGTCTCCCCGTGGCCGGGACCGCTCGCCGCGGCGCTCGACCGGCACGGGCTCGTGGGCCGGTCGGCCGAGCTCGGCGTGCTCGCCGACTCCTGGCGCGACGCGGTGGCCGGCAGCCGCCGGCTCGTGCTCCTCGCCGGCGACGCCGGGATCGGCAAGACGCGGCTGGCGGCCGAGATGGCGCGCCGCGCCCGCGAGGACGGCGCGGTCGTGCTCTACGGGCGCTTCGACGAGGACGCGCTCGCCCCCTACCAGCCGGTCGTCGAGATGGTGCGCGGGTGGTCCTCCGGCACCTCGCTGGAGTCGCTGCGCGAGCGGCTCGGGGCGCACGCGGCCGAGCTGGGGATCCTCTTCGCGGAGCTCGGGCCGCCGCCTGATGAGCACTCGGGCGGTGACCCCGACAGCCGCCGGATGCGGCTCTTCGAGGCGATCGCCGCGCTGCTCGGCGAGGCGGGCGCGCACGCCCCGCTCGTGCTCGTGTTCGACGACCTGCACTGGGCCGACCGGCCGACCCTCCAGCTGCTGCGCCAGCTCGTACGGGCGCCGCATCCGCGGCGCGTGCTGCTGCTCGGCACCTACCGTGACGCCGAGCTCGAGTCCGACCACCCGCTGCTCGAGCTCGCCGCCGGTATCCGGCGCGAGGGCGCGCTGACCCGCGTCGCGCTCTCCGGGCTCGCGGAGGCCGAGGTGGCCGAGCTGGTGGCCACGCTCGGGGTGGACGACGTGCAGCCGGCGTTCCTGCGGGCGCTGCACGGCGAGACCGAGGGCAACCCGTTCTTCATCGAGGAGGTCGTGCGCCACCTGCGAGCCGGCGGCCGCCGGCTCCATGCCACCGGATCGCTGACCGAGGCCGGGGTGCCGGACGGCGTGCGCGAGGTGACTGCGCGGCGGCTGCGGCGCCTGGGCGCCCCGACCCGCCAGGCGCTCCAGGTGGCGGCCGTGATCGGCCGCGAGTTCGAGTTCGACCTGCTGGAGGCGGTCGCCCCGCTCGACGACGACGTGCTCATCTCGGCGCTCGAGGAGGGCGTCGAGGCGCGCGTGCTGCGCGAGGCCGGGCGGGTGGGCCGCTACGCCTTCACGCACGCGCTCGTGCGGGCCACGCTCTACGACGGTCTGTCCCAGCTGCGCCGTGCCCGGCTGCACGGCCGGGTGGGCGAGGCGATCGAGACGCTGCGCCGCGCGGACGTCGACCCGTGGCTGCCGCAGCTCGCCTACCACTTCGCGCAGGCGGCTCCCGTCGAGCAGCCGGAACGCGCGATCGAGTACGCGCTGGCCGCCGCCCGCCGGGCCGACCGGCTGCTGGCCTGGGAGGAGGCCGCCCAGCACCACCGGGCGGCGCTGCGGGCGCGCGAGCTCACTGGCGCCCCCGACGACGCGGTACGGGCCCGGATGCTGCTCGACCTCGGGGCCTCGGAGGAGCGGGCCGGCATGGAACGCGAGGCCCGCAGCACCGCCCAGCAAGCCGCCGTGCTCGCCCGGCGGCTCGGCGATGCCTCGCTGCTCGGCCGGGCGGCGCTCGGCCTCGCGGGCCAGTGGTCGATCCTCGGCCGGGTCGACGACGAGCGCGTGGCCGTGCTGGAGGAGGCGCTCGAAGGCCTCGGCGACCAGGACGCCCCGCTGCGGGCGCGCCTGCTCGCGCGACTGGCGCTCGAGCTGTACTACTCGGGCGATCCCGCGCGCCGGCTCGCGCTCTCCCAGGAGGCGGTCGACCTGGCCCGGCGGCTCGGCGACCCGCGCACGCTGGCGGCGTGCCTCGACGCCCGTCACTACGCCTTGTGGCAGCCGGAGAACGTGGAGGAGCGCCTGGCGGTGGCCACCGAGCTGCGCCAGGTGGCCGAGGAGACCGGCGACCCCGAGCTCGAGCTCGAAGGCGCGGGGTGGACCGTGGTCGACCTGCTCGAGATCGGCGACATGGTCGGCGCCGACGTGCAGATCGCCGCCGCGTCGAAGCTCGCCGACGCGCTGCATCGCCCGCTGTGGCGGTGGTGGACGTCGCTCCTGCGCTGCACCCGGGCGCAGATCGTGGGCGACTTCGAGGCGGCCGAGCGGCTCGCCGACGAGACGCTCGAGATCGGGCGCCACGGGCAGGCCGAGAACGCCGTCAACGCGTACGCCCAGGCGATCTTCAACATCCGGCGCGAGCAGGGCCGGCTCGCCGAGGTCGAGCCCGCCGTGCGCCGCTCCATCGATCTCTATCCGGCGCTAGTCGCGTGGCGGGCCGGGCTGGCGCTGCTGCTCGTCGAGGTCGACCGGGTGGAAGAGGCGCGGGCCGAGTTCGAGGTCCTCGCCGCCGAGGAGATGCCGCGCGACGCGAACTGGCTGATCGGCGTGACGCTCCTCTCGGAGGTGTGCGGCGCACTGGGCGACGGGGCGCGGGCCGAGGGCCTGTACGCGCTGCTCGAGCCGTACGCGGGGCGCAACGTGCTCGTCGGGCGCGCGGCGACCTGCAACGGGTCGGCCTCCCGGCTGCTGGGGATCCTCGCGGGCTCCATGCGCTCCTGGGAGCTCGCCGAGGGGCACTTCATCGACGCCATGGCCATGCACGAGCGCATGGGCGCCCGGCCGTGGCTCGCGCGCACCCAGCTGGCGTACGCCGAGATGCTGCTCACCCGCCGCCGCCGTGGGGACCGGGGCCGGGCGCGGGAGCTGCTGGCCGACGCGGTCGGCACCGCCGACGCGCTCGGGATGGCCGTCGTCGCCGCCCGCGCCCGCACGCTGGCGGCCGAGCGAGCCGCGGTCGGCGCGCCACGCTGAACGGGGCGAGGCCGTCCGGCGGCGGGCCTACTGTCCGTGAGCCATGGCCAAGCCTGCGACCGTGTTCGTCTGCTCCGCCTGCGCGACCGAGTCGGCGAAGTGGCATGGGCAGTGCCCGGGCTGCGGGGCGTGGAACACGCTGGCCGAGGAGGCGCGTGCACCGGCGGTGGCGGCGCGCGGCCGGGCCGGGCCGGCACCGGGTCGCGCCGCGAAGCCCGTCCGGCTGGCCGAGGTGCGGCCCGAGCACCACGCACGGCTGTCCACGGGCATCGGCGAGCTCGACCGGATCCTGGGCGGCGGCGTCGTGCCCGGCTCGCTGGTCCTGATCGGGGGCTCTCCCGGGATCGGGAAGTCGACCCTCACGTCGATGGCGCTCGGCCACATGGAGGGAGCCGGGCGCCGCACCCTGTACGTGTCGGGCGAGGAGTCGGCGGCTCAGATCCGCCTGCGCGCGGAGCGCCTGCCGGGCGCGGCGCTCGACGTGCCGGTGCTCGCCGAGACCGACCTCGACACCGTGCTCGCGACGCTCGACGCCGAGCGGCCCGAGGTCTGCGTGGTCGACTCGGTGCAGACGCTCCACGCCGCCGACCTCACGGGCGCGGCCGGCTCGGTCGGCCAGGTGCGCGAGGTCGCCGACCGGATCACGCGGCTGGCCAAGGCCCGCTCGATCGCGGTCCTGCTCGTCGGGCACGTGACGAAGGAGGGCTCGCTGGCCGGCCCGCGGGTGCTCGAGCACCTGGTCGACTGCGTGCTCCAGTTCGAGGGCGAGCGCGAGCGGACCTACCGCACGCTGCGGGCGCTCAAGAACCGCTTCGGCTCGACCAACGACGTCGGCGTCTTCGAGATGCGCCAAGGCGGCCTGGTCGAGGTCGCCGACGCGTCGGCGCGCTTCGTCGGCGAGGCCACGCGCGCGCCCGGCAGCGCGATCCTCGCGGCGATGGAGGGCTCGCGGCCGCTGCTCGTCGAGGTCCAGGCTCTCGTCTCCCCGTCGGAGCTCGTGCCGCCGCGGCGGGTGGCGAACGGCATCGACCGCAACCGCCTCGCGCTCGTGCTCGCCGTCCTCGGCCGCCACGCCGGCGTCGGGGTCGGCTCGGCGGACGTGTTCGTCAACGTCGCCGGCGGCGTGCGGGTCGACGAGCCGGGAGCCGACCTCGCGGTCGCCCTCGCCGTCGCCAGCGCCCAGCGCGGGGCCCCGCTGGGAGGCGGCGAGCAGCCGATCGCGTGCTTCGGCGAGGTCGGGCTCACGGGCGAGCTCCGCTCCGTCGCCCACCCGGATCGCCGCCACGCCGAGGCCGTCAAGTTCGGCCTCTCCACGGTCATCGCCCCGGGCGAGGGGGTGGCGACGCTCCGGCAGGCGCTGCGGGCCGCGCTTCCGGCGGCGACGAGCCCGCGCGCGGCCGCCTGAGCGTCGCCGCGGGACGAACTTCGGCATTGAGGGAAAGCGGGTCGGACCGCCCGGTTGGCGCGTGGGGCTGCTGGTACACGATATGCGTGTAATTCCAGCCCAAGCGACCGCTTGGGGCTGCTGAGTCCCCGTATGCGGGACTGAGCAGCCCCAGCCGACCCGGCCGGCTCCCTCGCCTCCCTACCCAGCCCGAAGTTCGTCCCGCGACCCCGACAGGGCGTTCACAGGCCCTTGCTGAAGCGCTTCAGATGGCGGCCCACCGGTGTTTATGGGACGTTAACCCAACTGCTAGAATCACGTGGTGATGACGCCGCGATCAGGGGAGGAGCTCGGAGAGCTCGAAGCGCGGCAAGAACCCCGTCTGGTCAAGTCCCTGGAGATGGTCGCGCCCGGCACCGCGGTGCGCGAGGGCATCGACAACATCGTCCATGCGCGCACCGGCGGGCTGATCGTCATCGGCGATCCCGACGAGCTCGCCTTCCTCTTCTCCGGCGGCATCAAGCTCGACATCGATTACTCGCCGGCGATGATGTACCAGCTGGCGAAGATGGACGGCGCGATCGCGCTGAACGGGACCGCGACGAAGATCGCCTGGTGCAACGTGCAGCTGATGCCCGACCCGACGATCCTGAGCTCGGAGACCGGGACCCGGCACCGCACCGCCGAGCGCGTGTCCAAGCAGACCGACGCGCTGGTCATCGCGGTCTCCCAGCGGCGCGACGTCGTCTCGCTGTACGTCGACGGCGCGAAGTACATGCTCGAGGAGATCCCCGCGGTCCTGGCCAAGGCCAACCAGGCGCTCGCGACGCTGGACAAGTACCGCTCCCGCCTGGACCAGGTCTCGACCCGCCTGACGGCCCTGGAGTTCGAGGGCGGCGTCACGCTCCACGACGTCCTCACCGTCCTCCAGCGCGCCGAGCTCGTCACCCGCATGGCCGTGGAGATCGAGCGCTACATCGTCGAGCTCGGCTCCGAGGGCCGGCTGATCGAGATGCAGCTCGAGGAGACCATGGTCGGCGTGGCGGGCGACAAGGCCGCGCTCCTGCACGACTACCTGGCCGAGCCACGCGAGGACACGTTCGCCGTCGCGCTCGACGGCATCGCCCGCCTGGCGCACCAGGACCTGCTTGATTTCGGGCGGCTCGCCGAGCTGCTCGGCTACGACCGCAAGGTCAACACGCTCGACTATCCCGTCTCGCCCCGCGGCTATCGCATCCTCGGCCGCATCCCCCGGCTCCCGAAGCTGGTGGTGCAGAACATCGTCCGCGAGTTCCGCGGGCTCGACGAGATCCTCGCCGCGACCGACCCCGAGTTGGAGTCGGTCGAAGGCGTCGGAGAGATCCGGGCGAAGGACATCCGCGAGGGCCTTCGCCGCCTACAGGAGATCAACCTCGTGGACCGCTACCTGCAGACATGAGCATCCGGCATGCGGACGCACCTGATGAAGGAGGACACCATCCCCGAGACAGCTACGACCGAGCAGATCGAGGACCTGGAGATCACGCGCGAGGCGGAGTGCATCGACTTCAGCATCGGTGACAACGTCGTCT
The DNA here is from genome assembly GCA_963730535.1 of uncultured Solirubrobacteraceae bacterium. Lineage (GTDB taxonomy): Bacteria > Actinomycetota > Thermoleophilia > Solirubrobacterales > Solirubrobacteraceae > DASSUW01. Next base: position 711,743 of record CAVSRU010000012.1, on the reverse strand, counting down.
ACCCCCATCACGGGGCTGGGCAAGTCATCAAGAAGGAGGACAAGGAGATCCTCGGCGAGGTGCGCCAGTACCTCACCATCAAGATCCTTCATAACGACATGACCGTCATGGTCCCGTGTGAGAACGCCGGCAAGGCCGGCCTCCGCCGGGTCATCGACGAGGAGACCGTCAAGAAGGTTCTCTCCGTCCTCACCGACGACGTGTCGGAGATGCCCAAGAACTGGAACCGCCGCTTCAAGCACAACCGCGACAAGATCAAGACCGGCGACATCTATGAGCTCGCCGAGGTCGTCCGCAACCTCGCCGTCCGCGAGCAGGACAAGGGCCTGTCGACCGGCGAGAAGCAGATGTACACGCGGGCCAAGAAGATCCTGGCGTCCGAGATGATGTACGCCCTGGAGAAGACCGAGGACGAGGCCGAGGCCTACCTCGACGACCTGCTCCTGCGCTCGGACAAGCTGGCGGCCGCCTCTTAGGGGCTGCGCAGAACTCGGTAGATGGCGGTCGCGCTCATCGTGGCCGCCGGCAGCGGCGAGCGCCTTGGTGCCGGAGGGCCCAAGGCGTTCGTCATTGTGGCCGGCCGCCCGATGCTCGAGTGGTCGGTCGAGGCGGTGCGAGCGGCGGGCGTCGACGAGATCGTCGTCGCCGTGCCTGGAGGCACCTCGTGGGAGGGCGGCGCGACCGTGGTCGAGGGAGGCGCGACGCGGTCGGCGTCGGTGCGCGCCGCGCTGGCGGCGGCCCCGCCCGGCGAGGACGTCGTGGTCCACGACGCCGCGCGCCCGCTCGTCACCCCGGACCACTTCCGCGCGGCGCTGGCCGCGCTCGCGGATGCCGACTGCGCGATCGCCGCCGCGCCGCTCACCGACACCGTGAAGGAGGCCGGGCCGGACCGGCTCGTCACCGCCACGCTCGACCGCTCGCGCCTGTGGGCGATCCAGACCCCGCAGGCGTTCCGGCGCGCCGTGCTCGAGCGGGCGCTCGACGTCGGCGACGACGTGCTGGCCGCCGCGACCGACGACGCCTGGCTGGTGGAGCGCGCCGGCGGCACGGTGCGAGTCGTAGAGTCCTCGCCCGCCAACCTCAAGGTGACGACTCCCCACGACCTCCTGATCGCCGAGCACCTGCTTGCTGACCGACTATCACGTCCACCTGCGCCCTGACGACACGGACGCGACGCCCGAGCGCCACTTCACCGAGGCGAACGCCGAGCGCTACCGCGAGACGGCGGCCGAGCGCGGGATCGCCGAGCTCGGGGTGGCCGAGCACGTCTACCGCTTCACGGCGGCGCTCGACGTCTGGGAGCACCCGTTCTGGCGGGAGTGGGCGCACGACGACCTCGACGCCTACTGCGGCTTCGTGCGCGAGGAGACCGACCTCCGGCTCGGCATCGAGGCGGACTTCGTCCCCGGCCGCGAGGACCGGATGGCGTCGCTGCTCGACGGCCGCGACTGGGACTACGTGGTCGGCTCGGTGCACTTCCTGCGCGACCGCTCGCTGGACACGAAGGACTACTCGGTGTGGGGCACCGGCGAGTCGCCCGAGCGCGTGTGGCGACGCTACTTCGAGACGATCGCCGAGTCGGCCGGCTCCGGGCTCTACGACATCATCGCCCACCCGGATCTCGTGAAGGTGTGGGGCGCGTCGGCCCCGCGGCCGGACGGCGACCTGCGCCGCTACTACGAGCCCGCCGTCGAGGCGTTCGCCGACGCGGGGGTCGCCGTCGAGCTCTCCACTGCGGGATGGCGCAAGCCGGTGGGCGAGCAGTACCCGGCGCGCCCGTTCCTCGAGATGCTCGTCGACGCGGGCTGCCCGCTGTCCCTGTCGAGCGACGCCCACGAGCCCGACCAGCTCGGCTACGAGTACGAGCGCGCGGTCGAGCTCCTCGGGTCGGTCGGCGTGAGCGAGATCGCGGTGTTCGAGCGCCGCGCGCGCCGGATGGAGCCGATCGGGTGACGCGCACGGGGATCGGGATCGACTCGCATCGCTTCGAGGCTGGGCGCCGGCTCGTGCTGGGGGGCGTCGAGATCCCGTTCGAGCTCGGGCTGGCCGGCCACTCCGACGCCGACGTGCTCGCCCACGCGATCGCCGACGCGCTCCTCGGCGCGGCCGGGCTGGGGGACATCGGCCAGCACTTCCCGGACACCGACGATGCGTGGCGCGACGCGGACTCCATGGAGCTGCTGCGCACCGTGGTGTCGCGGGTGCGGGAAGCCGGGTTCATGCTCGCGAACGTCGACGCCACGGTCATGCTCGAGCGCCCCAAGCTCGCACCCCACCGCGACGCCATTCACGCCGCGCTCGCAGCCGTCCTCGAGTGCCCGGTGACCGTGAAGGCGACGACCGGCGAGGGGATGGGTTTCGTCGGCCGCGGCGAGGGCGCCGCCGCACTCGCGATCGCGACGCTCGACTAAGGTCAGCGCTCGTGGCGATCCGGCTCTATGACACGCGCACGCGGGAGGTGCGGCCGTTCGAGCCGCGGGAGCCTGACCGGGTCGGGATCTACGCGTGCGGGCCGACCGTGTACTCGCGCGTGCACGTCGGCAACGCGCGGCCGTTCGTGGTCTTCTCGCAGCTCAAGCGGTTCCTCGAGCACGAGGGCTACGGGGCCACCCTGGTGGCCAACATCACCGACATCAACGACAAGATCTACGACGCCGCGCGGGCGGCCGGGCGCGACTCGGCGGGCCTGGCCGAGGAGATGACCGCGCACTACGTGCAGGACACGGATCGCCTCGGGCTGGGGCGTCCGGACCACGAGCCGCTGGCGTCGGAGTTCATGGAGCCGATCCTCGACCTGATCGGCGCGCTGGTCGAGCGTGGCCACGCCTACGCCGTCGACGGCGACGTGTACTTCCGGGTGCGCACGCTCCCGTCCTACGGCGAGCTCTCCCGCCGCGACGTCGACCAGATGGACCAGGGCGAGGGAGACACCGATCCCGCCCGCCCCGACCGCAAGGAGGATCCGCTCGACTTCGCGCTCTGGAAGGCGACCAAGGAGGGCGAGGACACGGCGTGGGACTCGCCGTGGGGCCGCGGGCGGCCCGGCTGGCACATCGAGTGCTCGGCGATGGCCGAGTCGCTGCTCGGCCTCGAGTTCGACATCCACGGCGGCGGCATCGACCTCGTCTTCCCCCACCACGAGAACGAGATCGCCCAGACGCGGGCCGGCCGCGGGCGCGAGCTTGCTCGGCTGTGGATGCACAACGGGATGCTGGAGGCCGCCGAGGGCGAGAAGATGGCCAAGTCGGTCGGCAACATCCGCGGGCTGGCGGAGGTGCTCGACGACGTCGGGCCCGAGCCGCTGATCCTGCACTTCTCCACCGGCCACTACCGGCAGCCGCTCGCGTTCTCCCCCGAGCGCCTCGAGGCGGCCGGCAACGCCGTGCGGCGGATCCGGGAGGCGGGGCGGCGGTTGGAGCCCGGTCCGTCCCCGGCCGAGCTGCGGCCGCACCGCGACGCGTTCTTCGACGCGCTGCGCGACGACTTCAACACCGCCCGCGCGCTGGCGGCGCTCTACGAGTGGGTGGGGGAGGCGAACAAGCTGCCGGAGGGCGCGGGGAGCGACGACCTGCGGGAGATGCTCGGCATCCTCGGCCTCGAGCGCCTGCTCGAGGCGGAGGAGGGCGCGCCGCCCGAGGCCCGCGAGCTGGCCGAGCGGCGGGCGGAGGCGCGCACGGCGAAGGAGTGGGCCGAGGCCGACCGCCTCCGCGACGAGCTGCGCGAGATGGGCTGGGAGGTCCGTGATGGCCCGCAGGGACCGGAGCTCGTCCCGGCGGCCTGACGGCCGGGCGGTCGTGTACGGCCGCAACGCCGTGCGCGAGGCCCTGCGAGGGCGCCGGCGGGTGCATCGCGTGTGGGCCACGGAGGGAGCGGGCTCGGACTGGCCGGGAGCGCCGGTCACGCGTGCGAGCGCCGAGGAGATCGAGGCGCTCTGCGGGTCCGACGGCCACCAGGGCGTCTGTGCGGAGGTCGACCCGTACCCGTACGCCGGCGCGGCCGACCTGCTCGCCGTGCCGGACGGCGTGATCGTCGCGCTCGACGAGGTCACCGATCCCCAGAACCTCGGCGCCGTCGCCAGGACCGCCGAGGCCTCCGGCGCCGCCGGTCTCGTGATCCCGGAGCGCCGCTCGGCCGAGGTCACGGCGGCGGTCTGCAAGGCCTCGGCGGGGGCGGTCGAGCACCTCCCCGTGGCCCGCGTGCGCAACCTCGCCGACTTCCTCGCCGACGCCAAGGCCGCCGGCGCCTGGTGCTACGGCGCGGCGGCGGGGGCCGCGACCGGCTACACCGAGCCGGACTACTCCGGGAAGGTCGTGCTCGTCCTCGGCGCCGAGGGCAAAGGGCTGCGCCCGCGCGTCGCCGCCGCGTGCGACGACCTCGTCTCCGTGCCCCTCCGCGGGCGCATCGAATCGCTCAATGTGAGCGCCACCGGGGCCGTCCTGCTGTACCAGATATTGCAGTCACGGCTTGACATGTCCACATAAGCGTGCCACTCTGGCGCCATAACGTTGAGCTTGAGGGTTACGTGATGGGCCCTCAAGAACGCGAAATAGGCGCCGGGGGAGGTGTGCGCCACGACAAATCGGGCCTGGGAACGGCCCTTGGAAGGAATGCTCGTGGCCAGACTGTCTCCGACAAGGGCTCAGGCTCAAGTACACCTCGAGGATGGGTACCTCATCGCGCTTGCCAAGCGCGGGAGCCCTGACGCCTACGACCGCCTGGTCCGGCGCTACTACTCGTTCGTCCGCCTGAAGGCCTCGTCGTACTTCCTGGTCGGCGGCGACGCCGACGACCTGATCCAGGAGGGCCTCGTCGGCCTCTATAAGGCGATCCGCGACTACCGCACCGACCGCGAGTCCTCGTTCCGCAACTTCGCCGAGCTCTGCATCACCCGCCAGATCATCACCGCGGTCAAGACCGCGACCCGCAACAAGCACACGCCGCTCAACGGCTACGTCTCGTTCTCCGCGACGCCGGCCGGCGCGTCGGACTCCGAGCCCACGCTGGACGAGGTGCTGCCGGGCTCGACCGTCCACGACCCCGTCAACCAGGTCATCTCCTCCGAGGAGCTGCGGTCGCTGGTGGCGTGCCTCTCCACCGTGCTCTCCGACCTCGAGTCGCGCGTGCTCTCGCTCTACCTCGACGGGCACTCCTACACGGCGGTCGGCGAGCGCCTCGGCTGCGACTGCAAGACCGTCGACAACGCGCTCCAGCGGGTCAAGCGCAAGGTCGGCACCCATCTCGCGGCGCGCAACGTCGTACTGTGAGCTGGCGTCGTGCCCACCTGGCTCATCATCGTCATCGCCGTGCTGGCGCTGCTCGCCCTCGGCGGGGTGATCGCCCGCAGGCGCCAGCTCGCCCGCTCCCGGCCGGCCTTCGAGGCCTCGCTGGAGCAGGTGAACCGCGACCTGGCCGCAGCCGCCGCCGCGGACCGCGGCTGGGATCGTGCCACGCTCGAGGAGACGGCCCGCCGGATCTACGCGCAGGAGCGTGGGGGTGAGCCGCCGGAGCTGACCCTCGTCGAGGTCCTCGACCGCCCGGGGACCGACGAGGACCAGGCCATCTTCCGCTGCGGCTCAGAGCACCTCACGCTCGGCCGTCGCGACGGCCAGTGGGTCCACGACTCGCTGCGTTAGGCACCGCGCACGATCACGCCGTTGCCCGCCGGGTCCGTGATCGGCCCCTCGGGGACGTCCTTCAGGAACAGCTCGTAGTCGATCAGCCCGCGAGAGCCCGGCGGCGGCGCCGGCCCGTGTGCTCCCTGCCACGTGTTGAGCCCGACGTGGTGGTGGTAGCCGTCGTGGGAGACGAACAGGGCGCCGGGATAGCCGCGCACCGTGACGTCCAGCCCGAGCCGATCGACGTAGAACGCCTCCGCCTCCCCGAGGTCGGACACGTGGAGGTGGACGTGGCCCATGACCGTGCCGTCCGGCATCCCTGAGTCCCCGTCGGCCGGCATCTCGGCCACGACGTCCTGGAGGTCGAGCGCGACCGTCCCCATGCGGAGCTGGCCGTCCGGCTCGTACTCCCACTCGTCGCGCGGCCGGTCGCGGTAGATCTCGATCCCGTTCCCCTCGGGGTCGCGCAGGTACAGCGCCTCGCTGACGAAGTGGTCCGACGCGCCCGTGAAGCGCTCGTCCGAGTCGACGACGCGCCGGATCGAGCGCGCGAGCTCCGGCCGGCTCGGGACGAGGATGGCGAGGTGGAAGAGGCCGGTGCTGCCGGGCGGCGCGGGCTGCGCGGCGGGGTCGCCGACCAACTCGACGAGCGGCGAGTCCGCGCCGAGGGTGACGGTGTCGCCGTCCTCCTCCAGCGCCCGCAGCCCGATCGTGCGCTCGTAGTACTCACGCACGCGCGCGAGGTCCGCCACCCGAAGGCGCACCCGGCCGATCACGCCGCCCGGGGCCTCCGGTGGTCGACGTCCTCGAGGATCTCGCGCACCTCGTTCGTGGTGTTGCACAGGTGCAGCGCGGACACGTCCTCGGGCGAGATGTTGCCCTCGGCCAGCACCGGGTCGTCCAGCCAGTCGATCAGCCCGCCCCAGAACGCGCGGTCCATGAGGATGATCGGGAAGTAGCGGATCTTCTCCGTCTGGCGCAGCGTCGCCGCCTCGAACAGCTCGTCGAGCGTCCCGAAGCCGCCCGGGAAGACGACGAAGCCGCTCGCGTAGCGGACGAACATCACCTTGCGGGCGAAGAAGTAGTGGAAGTCGAGCTCGAGGTCGACGTACGGGTTGACGCCCTGCTCGTGCGGAAGGTCGATGCCGAGGCCCACGGACGGGACCCCCGCCTCGCGCGCGCCGCGGTTGGCCGCCTCCATGATCCCGGGGCCGCCGCCGGTGATGATCGCGTAGCCGGCGTGCCCCAGCGTGCGGGCCATCTCGCGCGCCGCCTGGTAGCGGGGATGGTCCGCCGGCGTGCGAGCCGAGCCGAAGATCGAGACGGCCTTGCCGATGTGGCTGAGCGTCTTGAACCCCGCCCGCAGCTCGTCCTGGATGCGCAGCACCCGCTGCGCATCCGTGAGCTCGGAGAGGATCGCGGTGGTCTCGGCCTCCAGCAGCTCCTCGTCGGGAGTCGATGGATGCCGCGGCTCAGGCTGATCGGTCACGCGTCTAGCCTAGTCCCGTCACCGCAACGAGCGGCCCGAGCGCCACGAACGACGCCGCCCGCTTAGCGATCGGTGCCGAAGATGCGGTCGCCGGCGTCCCCGAGGCCGGGGCGGATGTAGCCGTTGCCGTCGAGCTCGCGGTCGAGGGCGGCGGTGAGGATCGGGACCTCGGGGTGGGCGGTGCGGAGCGCCTTCACGCCCTCGGGGGCGGCGACGAGGCACACGAACATGATCCGCTGCGCCCCGGCGCGCTTGAGGCGCGCGATCGCCTGCGTCGCGCTCCCGCCCGTGGCCAGCATCGGGTCGACCACGAAGACCTCGGCCGCGGCCACGCCCGACGGGATGTTCTCGTAGTAGCCGACCGGCCGCAGCGCCTCCTCGTCGCGGTACATCCCGAGGTGGCCCACGCGGGCGTCGGGGACGAGGCGCAGGAAACCGTCGACCAGCCCGAGGCCGGCGCGCAGGATCGCGACGAGCACGACCTCGTCGACGAGCCGCACGCCTTCCGCGCTCTCCAGCGGGGTCTGCAGCTCGTACTCGTCCGGCCGCAGCCCCCGCATCGCCTCGTAGGCGAGGATCATCGCGGCGTCGTCCAGCGTCTGCCGGAACACGCCGTGCGGCGTCGTGCGGTCGCGGAGGATCGAGACGAGCCTGCGCAGCAGGACGTGGTCGACGACGGTCACGCCATCCATGGCGCGGGAACGTACTAGGCGGAGACGACCGTCCGCTGGCCGGCGCGTGCCGCCGGCGAACGTCAACTGCGCTGGGTAGGGAGGCGAGCGAGTGTCACGGTTTCGACTCTCCACTTTCGCGTGGTTGCGCTAAGTCCCGCATAGCGGGACTTTCCAGACCCACTACTTTCCGGAGCGGCCTGAACTGCAACGGAACTCCCGCGGATTGCCACGACACTCCGCGCTCTCCCTCAATGCGCAGTTGACGTTAGGCTCGCCGCCGTGGCTGGCCTCCGCCGAAACGTCGAGCTCAAGGCGCGCGATCCGAACCCCGAGCGGTCACTGGCCACCGCGCGCGAGCTCGGTGCAAGCGACGAGGGCGTACTCAGGCAGCGTGACACGTACTTCCGCGCCCACACGGGACGGCTGAAGCTGCGGGAACAACAGCCCGGGGGGGCGGTGCTGATCCAGTACGACCGCCCGGACGGGGCTGCCGCGCGCGAGAGCCGGTATCGCCTCACGAGGGTCGGCGACCCGGATGCGCTGCGGGCGTCGCTCGACGCGGCGCTCGGCACGCTCGTCGTCGTCGACAAACAGCGGCATCTGCTGCTCCACGACGGCGTGCGGATCCACCTCGACACCGTCGCCGGCCTCGGCTCGTTCGTGGAGCTCGAGGGCGTCGCGCCGCCGGACTCCGACCTCAGCGCCGAGCACGAGAAGGTCGCGCGGCTGCGCGAGGCGCTCGGGATCGAGGAGATCCTCAGCGACTCGTACTCGGACCAGTTGCTCGGCCCTGACGCGCTCGTCGCCGCCGCGACCGAGGTCATGGAGCGGGCCTACGCGCCGTACTCGCGCTACAAGGTCGGCGCCGCGCTGCGCGCCGACGACGGCTCGATCCATGCGGGCGCGAACGTCGAGAACGCCGCCTACCCGCAGGGTCAGTGCGCCGAGGCGTCGGCCATCGGGGTGATGGTCGCCGCCGGCGCGAGCCGGATCGTCGAGGCGGCGGTGATCGCCGACTCCGACACGCTGTGCGTCCCCTGCGGCGGCTGCCGCCAGCGGCTGCGCGAGTTCATGCCGCTCGACGCATCCATCCACCTCTGCTCGGCGGCGGGGGAGCGGCGCACGACGACGCTCGGGGAGCTGCTGCCGCTGTCGTTCGGGCCGGAGTTCCTGCCCGAGGCATGAGCGCCCTCGACGTCATCCGCGATCGCGCTCCCGGCTTCGAGCCGGCGCTCGGGATCATCCTCGGCTCGGGCCTCGGCGCCGTGGCCGAGGCGCTCGAGGACCCGGTGGCGATCCCGTACGGCGACCTCCCGGGCTTCCCGCAGCCGGGCGTGGCCGGCCACGCCGGGTCGCTCTCGCTCGGCACGCTCTCCGGCCTTCCGGTCGCGATCTTCCAGGGGCGTCGCCACGTCTACGAGAGCGGCGACGCCACCGGCATGCGCGTCCCCGTCCGCACGCTGAAGGCGACCGGCGCCCGCGCGCTGCTGGCCACCAACGCCGCCGGCTCCCTGCGCGCCGAGGTCGGCCCCGGGTCGCTGATGGCGATCAGCGACCACATCAACCTGCTCGGCGTCAACCCGCTCACCGGCCCCAACGACGACGAGATCGGGCCGCGGTTCCCCAGCCTCCAGGACGCGTACGACCCCGGGCTCCGGCAGACGCTCCACCGCGCGGCGGAGGCGCTCGACATCACGCTCGCCGAGGGCGTGTACCTCGCCACCGCGGGGCCGAGCTTCGAGACCCCGGCCGAGATCCGCGCCTTTCGCACGCTGGGGGCGGACGCGGTCGGCATGTCGACCGTCCCGGAGGTCATCCTCGCCCGCCACGCCGGCCTCAGCGTCGCGGCCGTGTCGGCGATCACCAACCTCGCCGAGGGCATGGGCGGCGAGGCGCTCTCGCACGAGCAGACGCTCCGCTTCGCCGCCACCGCGGCCGAGGACCTGACCCGTCTGATCATTGAGTTCTGTGCTGGCTTCTGAGGTCATCCGCCGCAAGCGCGACGGCCGCGCGCTCACCGCCGAGGAGATCGGGTTCCTCGTCTCCGGCATCACCGACGGCTCGCTGTCGGACGCCCAGGTGGGGGCGCTGGCGATGGCGATGTTCCTGCGCGGGATGGAGAAGGACGAGCGGGTCGCGCTGACCTCCGCGATGACCCGCTCCGGCGAGGTCCTGGAGTGGGATCTCGACCGGCCGGTGCTGGACAAGCACTCGACCGGCGGCGTCGGCGACAAGGTCTCGCTCATGCTGGCGCCGATCGTGGCCGCCTGCGGGGGAGCGGTGCCGATGATCTCCGGCCGCGGCCTGGGTCATACCGGCGGCACGCTCGACAAGCTCGACAGCGTGCCCGGCTACGTCACCACGCCCGACGTCGAGCTGCTGCGCAAGGTGGTCGCCGACGCCGGCTGCGCGATCGTCGGCCAGACCGCCGAGGTCGCCCCCGCCGACCGCCGCCTGTACGCCATCCGCGATGCCACCGGGACGGTGGAGTCGCTGCCGCTGATCGTGGCGTCGATCCTGTCCAAGAAGCTGGCGGCCGGGCTCGACGCGCTGGTCATGGACGTCAAGTTCGGCTCGGGCGCGTTCATGGCCGAGCGGGAGGCCGCGGACGAGCTCGCCCGCGCGCTGGTGGAGGTCGCGGGCGGAGCCGGGCTGCCGACCGTCGCGCTCTTGACCGACATGGACGAGGTGCTGGGCACCACGGCGGGCAACGCCGTCGAGGTGCGGGAGGCGATCGACTACCTCACCGGCACCCGCGAGCCGCGGCTGCACGAGGTGACGATCGCGCTCGCGGCGTCGCTGATCGAGCAGGGCGGTCTCGCCGAGGACGGCCGCGCCGCCGCCGAGCGGGCGCTCGACTCGGGCGCCGCCGCCGAGCGGTTCGCCGCCATGGTCGCCGCGCTCGGCGGCCCCGCCGACTTCGTCGAGCGCCCCGACCTCCCCACCGCGCCCGTGACGCGCGCCGCCGCGCCCGAGCGCCCGGGGATCGTCACCGCCATGGACTGCCGCGCCGTCGGCCTCGTGGTGACCGGCCTCGGCGGCAACCGCCGCCGCGAGGACGACGTCATCGACCCGGCCGTCGGCCTCACCGAGGTCGCGCCGGTCGGCGCCGAGGTCGGCCCCGACCGCCCGCTCGCCGTCGTCCACGCCGCCACCGAGGCCGCCGCCGACGAGGCGGCCGCTGCGCTCCGGGCCGCGATCGCGGTGGGCGACGAGCCGCCCGCCGAGCGCCCCGTGATCGCCGGGAGGGTCGCGTGACGACGACGCCCGGCGAGCGGCGCTTCGTCGTGCCGGCTGCGGACCGCACGGTCCCGAAGGCCGAGCTGCACGTGCACCTCGAGGGCACGGCTCCGCCCGCGCTCGTGCGCCGCCTCGCCGAGCGCAACGGCCTCGACGTCCCCGAGGGGGTCTTCGCGGACGAGGAGACGTTCGCTTGGAGCGACTTCCTGCACTTCCTGCGCACCTACGACCTGGCGGCCAGCGTCATCCGCACCGCCGAGGACTACCGCGACGTGACGTTCGGGTACCTCGGGAGCGTCGCGGCCGAGGGCGCCGTCTACGTCGAGCTGATCGCCTCCCCGGACCACGCCGCCGCGGTCGGCCTCACCGACGCCGAGCACTACGCCGGCATCGCCCAGGGCATCGACGACGCCCGAGACGCCCACGGCATCGAGGCGCGGATCGTCGTCGCCGCCGTGCGCAACCTCGGCGTCGAGGCCGCCGAGGCCATCGCCCGCCGCCACGCCGACGACCGCCACCCGTACGTCGTCGGCTTCAACCTCGTCGGCGACGAGGCGGCGTGGCCGGCCGACCGCTTCGCGCGCGCGTACGAGATCGCCGCCGGCTCCGGCCTCGGCTGCACCATCCACGCGGGCGAGCACGCGGGCCCGGAGTCGATCCGCGCCGCCCTCACGCTCCCCGTCAGCCGCATCTCGCACGGCGTGCGCGCGGTCGAGGACCCGGCGCTCGTGGCCGAGCTCGCGGAGCGGGAGATCGTGCTGGAGGTGTGCCCGACCTCCAACGTTGCGCTCGACGTCTTCCACACCTATGCCGACCATCCGCTCGGTGCGCTCCGGGAGGCCGGGGTGCGGATCACGCTCGGGTCCGACGATCCGCCCTACTTCGGATGTAGTATCGGCACCGAGTATGCCGTCGCACGCCAGTGCCACGGCTTCGAGGAGGGACAGCTGATCGATGTCACACGGCTCGCCGTGCAGGCTGGTTTCGCGGACGATGCGGTCAAGGACGCCGCGCTCGCGAGGCTGGGCTTCGACGGGCGCCGCGGGACCGAATAGGCTGCCGCCGCCTCAGCACCCTTTCCCATCTTGGAGGATGTAGAAAGTGCCAAAGCGCAGCCTCGCCGCCATCCTGCTCGCGGCTTTCGTGCTCATCCTGGGCGTCGTGGCCGCGGGATGCGGCTCCGACGACGACGATGAGGGCTCCGGTGGCGGCTCCGGTACCTCGCAGACCGAGGAGAAGCCGGCCATCAAGGTCGGCCTCGTCACCGACATCGGCGGTCTCAACGACCGCTCGTTCAACCAGCTCGCCAACGAGGGCCTCGAGAAGGCCAAGTCCGAGCTCAGCATCGAGGGCCAGGCGCTGACCTCGAAGTCGAACGCCGACTACGTCCCGAACCTCTCCAGGCTCGCCCAGCAGCAGTACGACCTCGTGGTCGGGGTGGGATTCCTGATGGCGGACGCGATCGACACCGTGGCCAAGAAGTTCCCCGACACGAACTTCGCGATCATCGACTTCCCGCAGGCGGGCCTCAAGAGCAAGCCGGCGAACGTGCGCGGCCTGCTGTTCAAGGAGAACGAGGCCGGCTACCTGGCGGGCTACCTCGCCGCGCTGGTGGTGAAGAAGAAGGGCGGCGACCAGGTGCTGTCCTCGGTTGGCGGCCAGAAGATCCCGCCGGTCGACGCCTACATCGCCGGCTACCAGGCTGCCGCGGGTGAGGCCGCCAAGGGCATGAAGACCCTCAACGGCTACTCGCAGGACTTCGTCGACCAGGCCAAGTGCAAGGAAATCGCGCTCAACCACATCGCCGAGGGCGCGCAGGTCGTCTTCCAGGTCGCCGGCCAATGCGGCCTCGGCGCGCTCGACGCGGCCAAGGAGAAGGGCGTGCTCGGCATCGGCGTCGACGCCGACCAGGGCTACCTGGGCGACCACATCCTCACCTCGGCCATGAAGCGGGTCGACACCTCGGTGTTCGAGACCGTGAAGGCCGTTCAGGACGGCGCCTTCAAGGGCGGCGAGGACCAGATCTTCGACCTCAAGTCCGAGGGCGTGGGGCTGGGCAAGATCAACGCTGACGGCCAGGAGTTCGAGGGCAAGATCGACGAGATCCGCCAGCAGATCATCGACGGGGAGGTCACCGACATCCCGGCCGAGGTCAAGTAGACCCCGGCCGGGCCACCCACCCAGGCCGATGCCCACCGGCGACTCGCTCGCGCTCGAGCTGCGCGGGATCACGAAGCGGTTCGGCTCGCTGGTCGCGAACGACGCGATCGACCTCGAGCTGCGCCGTAGGGAGATCCACGCGCTGCTCGGCGAGAACGGGGCCGGCAAGTCGACGCTGATGAACGTCCTCTACGGGCTGCTGCAGCCCGACGAGGGCGAGATCCACCTCGACGGCGAGCCGGTCAAGATCGATTCCGCGCGGCGGGCGATCGGCCTGGGCATCGGCATGGTCCACCAGCACTTCATGCTCGTCCCGGTGATGACCGTGGCCGAGAACCTCGTGCTCGGGACCGAACCGCACAGCGGGCCGCTGATGGACTACAAGGAGGCCGCGGCCCGCACCCGGGAGCTGTCGGAGCGGTTCGGCCTCGCCGTCAGGCCCGAGGCCAAGGTGCAGGACCTCGGGGTCGGCGCCCAGCAGCGCGTGGAGATCCTCCGCGCGCTGTTCCGGGGCGCGAAGGTGCTCGTGCTCGACGAGCCGACCGCCGTGCTGACCGCGCAGGAGTCGCAGGACCTATTCCGCGTGCTGCGGACGCTGAAGGAGGAGGGGACGTCGATCGTCTTCATCTCCCACAAGCTCAACGAGGTGCTCGACGTCTCCGACCGCGTGACGGTGCTGCGGCGGGGCAAGAAGATCGACACGGTGCAGACCGAGGGCTCCACGGAGCGCAGCCTCGCCAGCCTGATGGTCGGCCGCGAGGTGCTGCTGCGGGTCGAGAAGCCCGAGCACCAGCCGGGCGAGCCGCTGCTGCAGGTGCGCGACCTGCACGTCAGCGACGACCGCGGGCTGCCCGCGGTGCGCGGCGTCAGCTTCGAGGTGCGCGCGGGCGAGATCGTCGGCGTCGCAGGCGTGGACGCCAACGGGCAGAGCGAGGTGATCGAGGCGATCATCGGGCTGCGCCACCCCACCGCTGGACAGGTGATCCTCGACGGCGAGGACCTGGCCGGCAGGAGCACGCGCGAGATCCTCGACGCCGGCGTCGGCCACATCGCCGAGGACCGGCACCGCCGCGGCCTCGTGCTCCAGTTCGACCTCGCCGAGAACATCGGCCTGCGCGAGTACCGCAAGCCGGGCGTTTCCCGCTTCGGCTGGCTGTCGCCGCGCAAGTTGGCCGAGCGTGCGCGCGGGCTGCTGCGCGAGTACGACGTCCGCGGGGGCGAGACCGACACACTCGCCTCCTCGCTCTCGGGCGGCAACCAGCAGAAGGCCGTGATCGCGCGCGAGCTCGCGTCCGACCCGAAGCTGCTCATCGCCGCCCAGCCCACGCGCGGGCTCGACGTCGGGGCCATCGAGTTCGTCCACCGCCGCCTCGTCGAGGAGCGCGACGCGGGCCGGGCGATCCTCCTCGTCTCGCTCGAGCTCGAGGAGATCCGCTCGCTCAGCGATCGTGCGCTCGTCATCTACGAGGGCGAGATCGTGGCCGAGCTCGACCCGTCGTCGTCCGAGGAGGACTTCGGCGTGGCGATGACGGGCGGCGGGCGCAAGGCGGCCGCATGAGCACCGAGCCGGAGGGCGCGCCCCAGACGGTCGCCGGCCGTCTCTCGACGTACCTGCGCGGCGGCGGGGTCATCACGCCGCTCCTGACCGTGCTGTTCGCGTTCTTCGTGGCGGCGCTGGTCGTGCTGTTCACCGGCGGCAACCCGATCGAGACGTTCGAGGCGATCTTCAAGGGCACCGGGCTGAACTGGCTGTTCCCGTGGACGAGCGAGGAGGACCGGATCGTCGCCGAGATCAACCTCCAGCAGACGCTGATCGTCACCACGCCGCTGATCCTCACCGGGCTGGCGGTCGCGTTCGCGTTCCGCTGCGGGCTGTTCAACATCGGCGGCCAGGGCCAGTACCTGGTCGGCACCTTCGCCGCCGTGTGGGTCGGCTCCGAGTTCACGAGCATGGCCGCGGTGCCGCACATCGCGCTGTCGATGCTCGCGGCCTGCCTGGCCGGGGCGGCGTGGGGCGGGCTCGCGGGCCTGCTGAAGGCGACCACGGGCGCCAACGAGGTGATCTCGACGATCATGCTCAACTGGATCGCTGTCTGGACCGGGATCTACCTGTTCGGGCTCGGCGGGCCGCTACAGAGCGACACCGAGACGTCGGTGCCGGTGTCGAACGACATCGCCGAGAACGCCAAGCTCCCGGTCTTCTGGGGCGATCCCGAGCTGCAGGGGCTGCACATCGGGATCTTCTTCGCGCTCGCCGCGCTGCTCGTGTTCTGGGTGCTGCTGAACCGCACCCGGACGGGCTTCGAGGTGCGGGCCGTCGGCTTCAACCCCGAGGCCGCGCGGGCCGCGGGCATCTCGGTCGGCCGCAACTACGTGCTGGTGATGGGGGTCTGCGGCCTGTTCGCCGGCTTCGCCGGGTCGCTCGACGTGCTCGGCTGGCAGTTCCGGGTCGCCACCAACGACATCGAGGTCTCGCAGATCGGGTTCCTCGGGATCGCGGTGGCGCTGCTCGGGCGCAACACGGCGGTCGGCGTGCTGTTCTCGGCACTGCTGTTCGGCGCGCTCGTGACGGGCACGTCGGTGCGCAACCTCGACCCGACGGTGTTCGAGCCGGCCAAGGCGGTCAACCTGACCTGGATCATTCAGGGCCTCGTCGTGCTGATGGTGAGCGCCGACGTGCTGGTGACGTATCTGTGGCGGCTGCGCAGCCGCCTGCGGCGGCGCGGAGGCCCGGCCCCGGCGGCGGAGGTGGCGTCATGAGCACGGTCGCGCTGCGGCGGAGGCCGCCCACCGAGGACGCCGAGACGACGGGCGGGCTGACGGCGCGGCACGTCGGCTGGGCCGGCGTGGTGCTGGCCTTCCTGGCGTTCTTCGTGGCGCTCCCGCCGCTCACGATCCGCTCGCCGGTCCCGACCGTGATCCTCGCGCTGGCCGCCGCGGCGGCGGGCGTCTGGGCGTTGCGCGGGGGCGAGCGCCGGCTGGCGACGGGCGCGCTGGCCGCCGCCGTCGTCGGCCTCGCCGGCGGGATCGCGGCGACCCAATCCGGGGTCACCAACCTCGAGCGCGTGGTCGTGTGGTCGGCGCTGTTCGCCGCGATGCTCCGCTACGCGACGCCGCTGCTCTTCGCAGCGCTCGGCGGGCTGTTCTCGGAGCGCAGCGGGGTCATCAACATCGGCCTCGAAGGCATGATGCTGATGGGCGCGTTCTGGGGCATCTGGGGTGCCGAGGTGACCGGCTCGTGGGTGGTGGGACTCCTCATTGGCATGGCCTCGGGCGGGCTGCTGGCGCTCATCCATGCCCTCTTCTCGGTGAGCCTCCGCGCCGATCAGATCGTGTCGGGGTTCTCGATGAACTTCCTCGCCCTCGGCATCACCGGCTTCGCGTACGTGAGCATCTACGGCACCCAGGGCACGCCCGACGAGATTCCGCGCGCGCCCGACGTGACCGTCCCGCTGCTCGACGACATCCCGTTCGTCGGCGACGTCATCGGGCGGATGAACATCCTGATCTGGCTCGGCCTGCTGACCACGCTGCTGGCCTGGGTGGTCGTGTTCCGCACGCCGGTCGGGCTGCGGCTGCGCTCCGTCGGCGAGAACCCGCTGGCCGCGCAGACGGCCGGCGTGTCGCCCGTGCGGGTGCGCTACGCCGCCGTGACCATCTCCGGCGTGCTGGCCGCCATCGGCGGCGCCTACCTTTCGATCGGCTTCATCGGCTCGTTCGGGGAGAACATGACGGACGGCCGGGGCTTCATCGCCCTCGCGGTTCTCATCTGCGGGCGGTGGATGCCGGGCGGCGTGCTCGTCTTCGCGCTGTTGTTCGGCTTCTTCAGCTCGCTCGCCCAGCGGCTGGACGTGTTCTCGGAGTCGGCCGCCACGCTGTTCCAGGCCCTGCCGTATGTGATCACCCTGATCGCCGTCGCCGGCGTGGTCGGGCGCTCGATCCCGCCGCTGGCGATCGGCCGCCCGCTGGACCGCTGACGGCCTGCCATCATCCGGTCCATGCGCCGGCTTGCGTGGATCGCGGTCACGGTCGGGATCGCGGGGTGCGGCACGAGCGACGCCGATCGGTTCGACCTGCGCACGCCCGGGAGCGCCGACCCCGTGGTGCGGGAGCCGAGCGCGCCCGACAAGCCGTCCGCGCGCGAGGTCGGGGTGATCCGGGGCTGGGCCGACGCGCTGCGGGCCGGGAAGGTCGGCAAGGCGTCCGAGTTCTTCGCCATCCCGTCGTTCGTGTCCAGCGGCACGCCGATCCTCACGCTGTCCAACCGTCACGCGGTACGCGAGTTCAACGCCGGCCTGCCCTGCGGGGCGAAGCTGGTGCGCACGGCCCGGGGTCAGGGGCCGTTCGTCGTGGGGACGTTCCGCCTCACCAAGCGCCCCGGCGGCGGGCGCTGCGTCGGCCTCGGGGAACTCGCGTCGACCGCGTTCGAGATCGACCGCCGCCACATCAAGCGCTGGTATCGCGTGCCGAACCCGGCGCGCTCCGAAACCAAGTCCAGCTGAGGGTGTTCATATGCTTCGTGCTCGGCTCGCCGCGCTGCGTCGTGCCCGCCTAGCTCAATTGGTAGAGCCCCGAACTTGTAATTCGGAAAGTCCCGGTTCGAGTCCGGGGGCGGGCTCTCCAGTCATGCCTCAACCCCTTGAACAGAACAGCCGATACCTCATACATGCGTCCAGTCGTTGCTCTCCTCAGTCTGCTCCTCATCTGCCTGATCGCCCCGTCCGCCGCGTCCGCGAAGGTCCTCGTCGGAGTCGGCGACCAGCAGCCCAAGTCCTATAAGGACGCCAAGCTCCGCGCCCTCAAGCTCGACACCGCGCGCTATGTGATCGCGTGGGACTGGTACAAGGAGCCGTGGATGATCCACGAGGCGGACCAGTGGATCGCCAACGTGCGCGCCGCCAACCTCCGGCCGCTGCTCGTCTTCAACCGCAACTGGCGCCGCAGCGGCAAGTACACGGTGCCGTCGCTGGCCTCGTACGTGAACAGCTTCAAGCTGCTGCGCGAGCGCTACCCCGACGTGACCGAGTTCTCGGCGTGGAACGAGCCCAACGTCCCCGCCCAGCCGTTCTATCGCAAGCCCGCCCTGGCCGCCAAGTACCACAACGCGCTGCGCGCCGCGTGCCCGCGCTGCACGATCGTCGCCGCCGACATCAACGACAACCCGAACATGGCGTCGTGGCTGTCGGTCTACAAGCGCCACGTCCGCAAGCCGAAGGTGTGGGGCCTGCACAACTACCGCGACGCGCACCGCAGCATCGGGTCGACGCGGCTGTTCCTGCGCATGGTCCGGGGGCCGCTGTGGCTGACCGAGACCGGCGGCATCCGACTCCGCGGCGGCGAGGCGGCCCAGGTCCAGGCCACGCGCAACCTGTTCGCCATCACGCGCGCGAACAAGCGCGTCCGGCGGCTGTACTTCTACCAGTGGCGCCACCACCGCACGAACCGCTGGGATTCGGCGTTCTTCTCGGCGTCCGGCAAGCCGCGCGCCTCGTACCGCACGCTGCGCGCCGAGCTGCGCCGCCGCTGATCGCTTGACCCGCCTCGGCGGGTCAAGTGGGCACGTTGCCGCGTCGATACCGGAAGGGTGTCCACACAGCAGCAGGCGGGCGCCACGGCGCTCGACGCCCTGATCGACGCGGCCGCCGGGATCCTGGCGGCCGACTCGCTGAAGGACACGCTCGGCCGGATCGCCCATCACCTCCAGGCACTGCTGCCGTATGACGACCTGACGGTCTACGAGGTCGACGTGGCGGGCACCGGCCTCCGGCCGGTGTTCGCGCTCGGCGCCTGGGTCCAGGAGATCATGAGCGAGTCGCTGTCCGTGGACCACGGGACCACCGGCTGGGTCGTCCGCAACCGGCGCACGCGGAACGTGCCGAACACGCGCTTCGACGACATCAGCACGGTCGTGCCCGGGACCGACGACGAGGACGAGGCGTTCGTGTGCGTCCCGCTGCTCGCCCACGATCGCGTGGTGGGGACGCTCAACGTCTACCGCACCGGCGCGGACCGCGCGTTCACCGACGCCGAGGTGGCGCTCGTCGAGCGCTTCGCGACGATGGCGGCACTCTCCTACGAGGCGGCGCGCCAGCGCGAGCACCTGCGCGCCCAGGCGGCCACCGACGGGCTGACCGGGCTGCTCAACCACCGCGGCTCGCAGGAGCGCCTGCGGCGCGAGATCGAGGACGCGGCCGCCGCCGGGCGCCCCCTCAGCGTCGTGGTGCTCGACCTCGACCACTTCAAGCGCATCAACGACACCCTGGGCCACGCGGAGGGCGACCGCGCGCTCGCCGCGGCCGCCGCCAAGCTGGGGTCGGTGGTGCGTGACGGCGACGCCGTCGGCCGCCTCGGCGGCGAGGAGTTCGTGCTCGTGCTGCCGGGCGTGGCCGGCGAGGCGGCCGTGGACGCCGCCGAGCGCGCGCGTGCCGCGCTCGGCGATGTCGTGGCCGGCCGCACCCGGCTCGAGGCCTCCGCCGGCGTGGCCACCTTCCCCGAGGACGCACAGGAGGCGGCCGACCTGCTCGCGCGCGCCGATGCCGCGCTCTACGCCGCCAAGCACGCCGGCCGCCGGCAGACGCGGCGCTACGCGGCCAACCTGGCCGCCCGGCCCTCGCGGGCCGACGAGCGCGGCGAGGTCGAGGCGCTGCTGCGGCGCGGCGAGGCCGCGATCCGCCCCGTCTTCCAGCCGGTGCTCGAGCTCGCCACCGGACGCGTGTGCGGCTACGAAGCGCTCACGCGGGTCGACGCCGACCCGGTGCGCCGGCCCGACCAGTGGTTCGCGCAGGCGCACCGCTGCGGCCTGGGGGCGGAGCTGGAGGCGCTCGCGCTGCGCGCCGCGCTGGCGGTGCCGGGCCGGCCCGCGGGCACCTTCCTGGCTCTCAACGTCAGTCCCATCGGCCTGCTCGCCCCGCCCGTCCAGGACGCGCTGCCCGGCGACCTCTCCGACGTGGTCATCGAGCTCACGGAGCACGAGCTGTTCGCCGCCGAGGAGGCGCTCGAGGCGAGGCTCGCCGAGCTCCGCGCCCGCGGCGCCCGGGTGGCGCTCGACGACGCGGGCGCCGGGTACGCGGGGCTCCAGCAGCTGATCCGCGTGGCGCCCGAGATCCTCAAGATCGACCGCTCGCTCGTGCACGGCGCCCACGCCGACCCCTCGCGCTACGCGCTGCTGGAGGCACTCGTCTCCTTCGCCGGCACGACCGGCGCGGCGGTCTGCGGAGAGGGGGTGGAGGACCTCGCCGACCTCCACGCGCTCGCCGACCTCGACGCGACCTACGCGCAGGGCTACGCGCTCGCGCGCCCGACCGCCGCGTGGACGGCCCTCAGCCCGTCGGTCGCCGCCACGGCGGTCGTCCGCGGGGGCGTCCGGCTGCCGGTCGCGACGGTGAAGAACAGCGCGGGCTGGACGGGCGCGCTCGCCGACCTCGGCGACCACCTCACCGACGTCCACGACGTCGAGGGCCTGGTCGACGCCGGGCGCCGCGCCGCGGCGCTGCTCCGCGCCGAGGACGTCTCGCTCATGTGGGTCGTCGACGGCTGCCTCGAGCTGCTCTCCGACAACCAGGACGCGCCCGGCGACCGGTGGGAGCTCCGCCTCTACCCGGCCACCATCCGGCTGCTCGAGGCGCACACGCCCGGGCAGGTCGTGGTGGGGGACCTGCACAGCGATCCGGCCGAGGTCCAGGAGCTGGTGCGGCTCGGCTACGGCGCGGTGCTGATGGTGCCGATCCGCGTCGCCGGCGGCCTCCAGGCGCTCGCCGAGGTGTACCGCGTGCACCCCCAGGCGTTCACCAACGCCGAGGTCGATCGTGCGCGCGTGGTCGTCCAGCAGTTCGCCCCCGTGCTGGCGCGCCTGGCGTCGCCCGCGGCGGGGCTCCCGGCCTGACCGGCCAGGCGGTCGCCGCGAGCCGAGCGGCTAGGATCGTTCGACCTCGAGCGCATGGCCAGCGACACCTTCACACTGCCCGAGATCTCGCACCCGGTGGTGGAGGTGCTCCGCGAACGGGCCGCGAGCGGCTCGGCTCCCGGCGCGCGCAGCGACCCGCATCGCGTCGCCCTCGTGATCGAGGGCGGGGGCATGCGCGGGGTCGTCTCG
This sequence comes from uncultured Solirubrobacteraceae bacterium, assembly GCA_963730535.1. GTDB lineage: Bacteria > Actinomycetota > Thermoleophilia > Solirubrobacterales > Solirubrobacteraceae > DASSUW01. The sequence continues at coordinate 690,473 of CAVSRU010000012.1, read as the reverse complement.
GCCGGCATGACCGCCGCGCTCGAGCGGCTCGGCCTCACGCCCTGCTTCGACCTCGTGGTGGGCGCGTCGGCGGGCGCCATCAACGGCGCGGCGCTGATCGCCGGCGTCGCCCGCGAGGGCGCCGCCACGTACCACGGGCCGCTCGCTTCGCGCTCGTTCGTCAATCCCGCCCGGGTGCTGCGGGGGCGACCGGTGATCGACGTCAACTACGTCCTCAACTACGCGTCCGCCGGGCTCGACGCGGGGCGGCACGATCGCGTGGTGGCCAGCCCGATGGCGCTGCTCTGCGTCGCCGTGGCGGTCGAGACGGCGCAGCCGGCGGTGTTCTCGGGCATGCGGACGAAGCGCGAGCTCTGGGACGCCCTGCTGGCGTCGAGCCGCATGCCCTGGGCCGGCGGCGCCCCGATCGAGATCGGCGGCCGCCGCTATCTCGACGGCGGTCTCGGCTCCCCGATCCCGGTCGCCGAGGCCCTGGCGGCCGGGGCGACCCACGTGCTCGCGCTCCAGACCCGGCCGCATGGCGTGCCGCGCAAGAGCGCCTCACGCATCGGCGACCGGCTGATCGAACGCCATCTCCGGCAGCTCAATCCCGCGCTCGTCGCGCTCTACCGTGAGCGGATCGCCTGTTACGAGACGGTGGTGGAGGACATCGCCAGGCGCTCGGCTCGACGTCGCCGCCGGTCCGCCGCACGTCCTCGGCGTCCGTCCGGCCGCCGGCACCACGGTCGTCGGCCAGCTGGAGCGCCGCTCCGCGATCCTCGCCTCCGCGGCAGCGGACGCCGAGCGCCTGGTCGAGCAGGCGCTCCGCCCCGCGCTCGCAGGCCGGCCGGCGACGGCGGGCTAGTGATGAGTGCCGACCCCAAGCTGAACGCTGCCGACAGCCACGATCTGATCCGCGTGCACGGCGCGCGCGTGAACAACCTCAAGGACGTCAGCGTCGAGCTCCCGAAGCGCCGGCTGACGGTCTTCACCGGCGTCTCCGGCTCGGGCAAGAGCTCGCTGGTGTTCGGCACGATCGCCGCGGAGTCGCAGCGGCTGATCAACGAGACCTACAGCGCCTTCGTGCAGGGCTTCATGCCGACGCTGGCACGGCCGGAGGTCGACGTCCTCGACGGGCTGACGACGGCGATCCTCGTCGACCAGGAGCGGATGGGGGCCAACCCCCGCTCCACCGTCGGCACCGCCACCGACGCCAACGCGATGCTGCGGATCCTCTTCAGCCGGCTCGGGCAGCCGCACATCGGCTCGCCCAACGCGTTCGCGTTCAACGTCCCCTCGGTCAAGGCGAGCGGTGGGATCACGATCGAGCGCGGCGGCAAGACGAGGACCGAGAAGGCGACCTTCAGTCGTCTCGGCGGCATGTGCCCGCGCTGCGAGGGCATGGGCTCGGTCACCGACTTCGACCTCTCCGCGCTCTACGACGACAGCAAGTCGCTCAACGAGGGTGCGCTCACGATCCCCGGCTACAGCATGGAGGGCTGGTACGGCCGCATCTTCCGCGGCTGCGGCTTCTTCGACCCCGACAAGCCGATCCGCAAGTACAACAAGCGGGAACGGCACGACCTGCTGTACAGGGAGCCGACCAGGATCAAGGTCGACGGGATCAACCTGACGTACGCGGGGCTGATCCCGCAGATCCAGAAATCGTTCCTGTCCAAGGACGTCGACGCGCTCCAGCCGCACATCCGCGCCTTCGTGGAGCGGGCGGTGACGTTCACGACCTGTCCCGACTGCGACGGCACCCGGCTCAGCAAGGAGGCCCGGTCGTCGAAGATCGACGGGAAGAACATCGCCGACGTCTGCGCGATGCAGATCACCGACCTGGCCGGCTGGGTCGGCACCCTCGACGAGCCGTCGGTGGCGCCGCTGCTCGCCGCGCTGCACCACAGCCTCGACTCGTTCGTGGAGATCGGGCTGGGCTACCTCTCGCTCGACCGGCCGGCCGGCACGCTGTCGGGCGGCGAGGCGCAGCGCACGAAGATGATCCGCCACCTCGGCTCCTCGCTCACCGACGTCACCTACGTCTTCGACGAGCCCACCGCGGGCCTGCACCCCCACGACATCCAGCGGATGAACGACCTGCTGCTGCGGTTGCGCGACAAGGGCAACACGGTGCTCGTCGTCGAGCACGAGCCGGAGACGATCGCGATCGCCGACCACGTCGTCGACCTCGGGCCCGGTGCCGGCGCGGCGGGCGGCACCATCTGCTTCGAGGGCGCCCTCGAGGGGCTGCGGGCCAGCGGCACGACCACCGGCCGCCATCTCGACGACCGGGCCGCCGTCAAGGAGACGGTGCGGACGGCAGCCGGCACGCTGGAGATCCGCGGCGCCATCACGCACAACCTCCGGGACGTCGACGTCGACATCCCGCTCGGGGTGCTGTGCGTCATCACGGGCGTGGCCGGCTCCGGCAAGAGCTCGCTCGTGCACGGGTCGATCCCCGCCGGCGCCGAGGTGGTGTCGATCGATCAGACCGCGATCCGCGGCTCGCGACGGAGCAACCCGGCGACCTACACCGGACTGCTCGACCCGATCCGCAAGGCGTTCGCGAAGGCCAACGGCGTGAAGCCGGGGCTGTTCAGCGCCAACTCCGAGGGCGCCTGCCCCACCTGCAACGGCGCCGGCGTCACCTACACCGACCTGGGGATGATGGCCGGCGTCGCCATGATCTGCGAGGAGTGCGAGGGGAAGCGGTTCCAGGCCGCGGTGCTGGAGTACAGGTTCGGGGGCAAGGACATCAGCGAGGTGCTGGCCATGTCGGTGAGCGAGGCCGAGGAATTCTTCGGCGACGGTACCAACGACGCGAGCACGCCGGCCGCGCACAAGGTCCTCGACCGGCTCGCCGACGTCGGGCTCGGCTACCTCAGCCTCGGCCAGCCCCTCACGACGCTGTCCGGCGGCGAGCGGCAGCGGCTCAAGCTGGCCACCCACCTGGGCGAGAAAGGCGGCGTCTACGTCCTCGACGAGCCGACCACCGGGCTGCACCTCGCCGATGTCGAGCAGCTGCTCGGCCTGCTCGACCGGCTCGTCGACTCCGGCAAGTCGGTGATCGTCATCGAGCACCACCAGGCGGTCATGGCGCACGCCGACTGGATCATCGACCTCGGCCCCGGCGCCGGCCACGACGGCGGCCGGGTCGTCTTCGAGGGCGCTCCCGCCGACCTCGTCGCCGCGCGCTCCACCCTTACCGGCGAGCACCTCGCGGCCTACGTCGGCGCCTGACCGAGGGCCCGGCGCCGGTCAGAAGGCGTTACTCGCTGGTGGGGCTGCGCTCGATGCCCTCGCTGAAGCGGCGCTCGACCTCCTTCTCCGGCGTGTCCGGCAGGTCCTCGTTGCCCTCGCTGAAGCGCGGGTGGCGCTCGGTCCCGGGCGGGTCCTCGTGCGAGATGCCGCGCGCGAAGTTCGGCTCGAGCTCCTCCTCGGGCGTGTCGGGCTTGTGGTCGATGCCTTCGGCGAAGCCGTCGTCGTCGCCCGACTCGGGGCGTGCCGGATGCTCGTGCTCCAGCCGCTCGGCAGCGGCATCCTCGGTGGTGCGCCGTTCGTCATGGTCGTGCATCAGGTCCTCCGCTTGAGTTATCGGTCGTTCTCCTGTGGTTCTACCCAGCCTGGCTTCGGACAAGACCCTCGTTGGCAGCCCATTCGATGGTCCGGCGGAACGTCTCCGCCACCGGCGTGTACTCGAGCCCCAGCTCGCGCGCCGCTCGGGATCCGTCGTACCGGTGGCCGTGCAGCAGCGTGCGCACCATCTCGCGGCAGACCGGCGGGGTCTTGCCGCGGACGCGGAACGCCGCCTCGACGAGCGTCCCCGCCACCCGGGCGACCGGCGGTGGGAGGAAGCGCACGTCGTGGCGGACGCGTGACAGCTCGGACACGATCTCGAGCGCCTCGCGCGAGGTGATCGTGGCGCCGTTGAGGACGTAGCGCTCGCCCGGCCGCCCGCGCTCGGCCCCGAGCAGGTGGCCCTCCACGCAATCCGCGATGTCGACGATGCTGATCATCGTGTCGAAACGAACGCCCGCAGGCGACCGTTCAGGTAGGCGATCATGATCCTCCCGGTGCCTCCGGCGCGGCCGGGGCCCTGAACCGAGGACGGGTTGATCGACACGAGCTCGACGCCCGCGCGGCGGGCGGCGGCGAAGGCGGCGAGCTCGCCCTCGTGCTTGGAGCGCTCGTACACCGACAGGAAGCTGCCCCGGTGGGGGGAGTCCTCGCGCCCGACCGTGCCGGCCGCCTCTCCCAGCGATGCCGCCGACGACGTGAGGACGACCCGTGGCACGCCGGCGCGGGCCGCCGCCCTCACCGCCGCTTCCGCGCCTCGCACGTTGACGTGGAAGAGCGCCGCCGGATCGGCTCGGGCACATCGTGTTGATCCCGGCCACGTGGAAGAGGAGCGCGCAGCCGTCCATGGCTGCCGCCATGGCGTCCTCGTCGAGCACGTCGCCGCGGACCGTGCGGGCGCCGCGCCCGGTCAGCGCTCGCTCGGCCTCGTCGGAGCGCGCCAGGGCGACCACCTCGTCGCCGCGCTCGACCAGGCGCGCGAGCAGCGCGCCGCCGACGAACCCGCTGCCGCCGGTGACGAAGACCCGGCTCACGTCGCGCGCTCCTCGCGCATGAGCGCCGGCAGCGCGCGCACCAGGTAGTCGACCGCGGACCACACGGTGATGACCGCGGCGGCCAGCATCGCCCACTCGTCGATGTAGAGGCCGCCGACCGGGTCGCCGGGCCGCACGATGGCGAGCGCGATCGCGAGGAACTGGATGCTGGTCTTGAGCTTGCCGAGCATCGACGGCGCCATCACCTCGCCCTCGGAGGCGATCAGGCCGCGCAGCCCCATCAGGACCAGCTCGCGGCCGATGATGAGACCGACGATCCACGGCGACGCCCGCTCGGCGGCGAGCAGCGCGATCAGCACGCCCGAGACGAGCAGCTTGTCCGCTGTCGTGTCGAGGAACGAGCCGAGCTTGCTGGTGACGTCCCAGCGGCGCGCGAGCTGCCCGTCCAGCCAGTCCGTCGCGGCGGCCACGCAGAACAGCACGCACGCGACGATGGCGGCGTCACCGGTCGCGTCGCCGCCGTCGCCGACGAGCACCAGCCCCATGATGACCGGGGTGAGCACGATCCGCATGGCGGTTCCGGCGGCGATCAATCGGGCGGAGCGCAAGCCGTCCCAGGTCTCGGTCGGGGTCCCCACGAGGGGCGCCGATGCTACCGCGCCGGAAGCGCGTGGCGGGCGCGCTCGGCCGCGGTCGCGAAATCGACCTCGCGCAGCGCGGCCTTCACGGCCGGGATCCTGCCCGCGGCCATGCTCAGCTCCCGCACGCCGAGGCCGGCGAGCAGCACCGCGGCAGCAGGCTCGCCGGCCAGCTCGCCGCACACCCCGACCCAGCGGCCGTGCGCCTCGGCGGCGGCCGTGACGTTCGCGATCAACGCCAGCACGGGGGCCAGCGAGTCCGCGAGCAGCCCGGCGAGCGCCGCGTTGCCGCGCTCGGCGGCCATCGTGTACTGCGCCAGGTCGTTGGTCCCGATCGAGAAGAAGTCGACCTCGGGGGCGATCAGCGCCGCCTGGAGGGCGAGGGCCGGAACCTCGACCATGACGCCGACGTCCAGCTCGGCGTCGCTCCCCAGCTCGGCGCGGGCCCGGTCGAGCACCGCGCGCGCCGCCCGCACCTCCTCGAGCGTCGCCACCATCGGGAACATGACCTTCAGCGGGCGCTCGGCGGCGACGCGAACGATGGCGCGCAGCTGCGTGCGCAGCAGCTCAGGCTCGGCGAGCGAGAGCCGGATGCCGCGGCGTCCCAGGAACGGGTTGTCCTCCGGCTCCTGCGCGAGGAACGGCAGCGGCTTGTCGGCGCCGGCGTCGAGTGTCCGCACGATCAGCGGCCGGCCGTCGAGCGCGCCGGCGATCTCGCGCAGCACCTCGACCTGCTCGTCCTCGGAGGGCGGCGTCTCGCGGTCGAGGAAGAGGAACTCGGTCCGCAGGAGGCCGACGCCCTCGGCGCCCTTCTCGACGGCGTGGCGGGCGTCGGCGGCGCTGCCGATGTTCGCGAAGACCTCCACCCGCCGGCCGTCACCGAGGGCGCCGGGCTCTCGGGCGCCGGCGAGCAGGGCGCGGGCGGCCTCGGCGGCCGCCTGGCGGCGCGCCTCGTAGCGCGCGATCACGTCCTCGCCGGGATCGACCTCGAGGATGCCGGCGTCGCCGTCGAGCACGAGCGGGGTGCCTTCGGCGATCGCGAGCAGGGCGTCGCCGGACCCGACGACGGCCGGGATGCCGAGCGCGCGGGCCAGGATCGCCGCGTGCCCGGTCGCCCCGCCGCGCGCCGTCGCGATGCCCCACGCCTGGGCGGGGTCGAGGCCGACGGCCTCGCCCGGCGTCAGCTCAGGTGCGAGCACGATGCCGGCGTCGAGCGGCGCCGCCGCGGCCTCCGTGCCGGCGAGCCGTGCCAGCACGCGCCGGCCGACGTCCTCGACGTCCACCGCGCGCTCCCGCAGGTACGGGTCGTCGAGCGCCCGGAAGGCGTCCGCCGCTTCCTGCGCGGCGGCGCGCCAGGCGCGCCCGGCGCCGGCGCCGTCCTCGATCAGGCGCAGCGCCGGCCCGGTGACCGCCGCGTCGTCCAGGAGCAGCGTGTGGGCGGTGAAGATCTCGGCCTCCGCGACCGCGCCGCGCCGCAGCACCTCGGCGCGCGCGGTCTCGAGGTCCTGCCGGGCTCCGGCGCGGGCGGCGTCGAGCCGGGCGCGCTCCTCCGCCGGGGAGCCGGGCTGCTCGTCGTCCACCGCGGGCTCCGGCGTGTGCAGCCAGCGGGCCGGGCCGATCGCGACGCCGGCCGAGGCGGCCACGCCCGGCAGCTGCGTGCCCGAGGCGGGAGGCGCGCCGCCGGCCGGCGCCTCGGCGGGCGCCGGGCGGTCGTCGGCGGCCGTCTCGCCGTCCGGTTCGTCGCCGAAGTTCGCGGCCGCGAGCGCGCCCAGCGCGTCGAGCGCCGCGGCGGCCTGCTCCCCTTGGGCGCGGACGACGATCTCGTCGCCCTGGCGCACGCCGAGGACGGCGAGGGCCGTAAGGCTGCGGCCGTCGGCGGGGCCGGTCGACCGGGTGGCGTTGCGCACCTCGACGCGGGCGTCGAAGTCGGCGACCGTCGCCACGAAGCGCGCTGCCGGCCGCGCATGGAGCCCGAGCCGCGGCGTGACCTGGAGGCGCAGCTCGAGCGCCTCGGCGCCGTCGTCGTCAGCGGGGGCGGTCGCCGCCGGAGCCTCGGGCGTCTCCTCGCCGAGCTGCGCGGTCTTCATCTGGAGCGCCCCGCGCGCCTCGCGCGCCACCTCGTCGAGCGATGCGCCCGTCCGGGCCCGCGCCGCGGCCGCCACGGCGCCCTCGACGAGCGGCGCGCCGCACAGGACGACCGGTCCGCCGTCCGGCTCGAGCATCTCCGTCGCCATCTCGGCGCTCATCAGCGCGCTGCCGAGGTCCATGAGCACGAGGACGCCGTCGGGCGAGCGAGCGCGCTCGACCGCCGCCCGCACCCGCTCGGCGTCGGTGCCGATCGCGCCGTCCTCCATGCCGCCCGCCGCCTCGATCGCCACGTCCTCGCCGGCCATCTCGCGCGCGAGCTCCGCGACGCCGTCCGCGAGCGCCCCGCTGTGGCTGACGATCACGAGCGAGACCACGGGGTGCTCAGGCGAGGCCCGACGCGCGGTGGAGCACCTCGACCGGGTGCACCGTCGACACGCGCGTCGCGTGCTCGATCTGCCAGCGGCAGGTCTCCGAGTCGCAGACGGCGCGGTCGGGAGCGGTCTCGGCGATCTGCTCGAACAGCCCGGCGCCGACCTTCATCGCGATGTCGTACTTCTCGCGCTTGAGCCCGTACGTGCCGGCGACCCCGCAGCAGTTCGCCTCGCTCTCGACCACGCGCAGCTCCGGCACGAGCGCCATCAGGTCGAGCGCCGGCTTGCCGACGCCGTGACCCTGCTGCTGGCACGGGGCGTGGTACACGACGGTCTCCGGCACCGGCTGGAAGTCGGTCTTGAGCTCGCCCCGCTCGTGCATGGCGAGCAGGTACTCGCAGATGTCGAACACGCGCCCGGACACGGCGCGGAGGTCGGGGTCGTCGTCCATCCCGAGGATCTCGAGCGCCTCACGCTTGAGCATCAGCGTGCAGCTGGTCGACGTCCCGACGATGTCCACGCCGTCGCGCGCGAACGGCGCGAGCCGCTTCGCCAGCCGGTGCACGTAGCCGCGCGCGTCGTCGAACAGCCCGTTCGACTGGAGCGGCAGGCCGCAGCAGTCCTGCTTGGGGACGTCGACGGCGATCCCGTTGTGCTCGAGCAGCGCGACGGTCATCTCGCCCAGCCGCGGCTCGTAGTAGTTGGTCCCGCAGCCGTGGAAGAACGCAACGCGGCGGTCCGCCGGCGGCGACACGTGCCGCCGTGAGGCGCGCTGGAAGGTCCGGCCGGCGAACGTCGGCATCGGGGCGCGGTGATGGATGCCGATGATCCGCTCGATCGCCAGCCGCAGCAGCCGGTTGCGCAGCGACCAGTTCGCGAGCGGTGCTGCAGGCGTGCCCAGCCGCCCGGCGAGCGTCGGCCGGGCGAGGATGCGGTCGCGCACCGGGACGCCGTGGGTCTCGCCGTACTTGGCCTTCGCCTGGGTGTTGATCTCGGCGATGTGCACGCCCTGCGGGCACACCTGCGTGCAGATGCCGCAGCCGGAGCAGTAGTTCACTGACGAGTCGGCGGACGGCTCGTCGTCGACCCGGAAGCGCTCGGCCTGCGGGCCGCTGTACTTGGGGCCTCCGAACAGCGGCGTCACGTTGGAGACCGGGCAGTACGTCTCGCAGATCGTGCACTTGACGCAGTGGTCGAGCGACCCGCGCATGAGCAGTGGGCCGAGGACGTCGTGGCCTTCGTGGAGCGCCATGCCCGATCAGCTCCCCACCGTGGCGGCCGGTGTCGAGGCGGCGAGCACGAGCTCGGCGGCCCGGTGGCCGGTCGCGAGGCTCAGCCCGTCGCCGGACTTCTCGCGCCATGGCTCGGCGCCGGCCAGCGTGGCCCCCGCCACCACCACGTTCTCCAGGACCCGCTCGCCGCCCGCGTCGACGGGGCGCAGCTCGCGGTCCACGGCGACGCCCGCGCGAGCCATCGGATGGTCCTCGAAGTAGCCGGGCCGGAAGCGCTCCTCGCCCGGGGCGGGGACGCCGGCGACCGGCAGCCCGAGCGCCGTCTCGCGGGCAGCCCAGCTCGAGTCGAGGGCGAGCCCGCCGGAGGCGAAGCCGCCGGTGGCGAGCACGACCCAGTCCGCGCCGCGGCGCTCCTCCCGCAGCCCGACGCGAGTGCGCAGCGCGGTCACGCGCCCGCCCGTCTGGTCGGCGCCGGTCACCACGTTGTTGAGCACCACGGACCCGCCGGCGCGTCGCAACGCCGTGCGCAGGATCGCGAACAGGCGCATGCCAGGGACCGACGGCGGCAGCGTGGGGACCTCGAAGGCCGGGCGGCCGAGTCCGTGCTCGACCGCGGCCCAGACGCCGTGCGGGTCAGCGATGCCCAGCACCGCCGGGAACGCCGCACGCTCGTCCGCTCGGATGCGGGCCGCCACTTGGGCCACGACCGCGTTGCGGAACGCCTCGTCCTCGAAGGCACGCGCGAAGCTGAGCGCGTTCGCGTCGATCCGCCCCTCGGGACGCACGTCGAGCTCGACCGCCCGGGCCTTCACGCCCAGGCCCGCCCGCTCGAGGTTGTCGGCCAGCAGCGCCGCGTGGAAGTCCTTCAGCGCGCTGAAGCCGACCACGCAGACGGGGTCGCCGCGGCGCAGGTCGCCGCCCGCCATCGTCTCCGGCACCACGGCCGACGGGCGCGGGACGCCGACCGCGGTGGGGAGGAGCAGGTTCTCCTCGACGCCGCCGGCGTAGGCATACGGCGCCAGCGAGCCGTTCGCCACGCGGTCCTTGAGCCAGGCGACCGCCGCCGCGACGCCGTCGGCCCCGACGTGCGCGTACGGATGGCCCGGCTGCGCCTCGAGCAGCGGGCCGAGTGCCTCGGCGGGCCGCTCCACGCGTTCCGGCGCGTATCCGAGCACGTCGATCGTGCCCGGGCTGAGGTGCGTCGCGCCGACGCCCTTGGCGAGCACGAGCACGCGCGCGCCACCCTCTGCCAGCCGCACCGCGGCCGTCAGGCCGGCCAGCCCGGTCCCGACGACGACGACGTCGTGATGGCTCACGCCAGCACACCTGTCACGCTCCTCGCCGCCGGCTTCGCCTAGCTCGGCCGGCAGGTGCTCGACGTCGAGCAGCCCCTGGAAGATCCAGTCGTCGAGCCGCGCCTGGCGCAGCTGGTCGCCGTAGAGGATCGGCCACACGCCCTTCCAGCGCTCCTGGAGGAAGCCGAGCAGCGCGGCGCTCGCGGCCGCGCCGTCGAGGCGGTCGGTGGTGTGGAGGATCCCGGTGGCGCGGTAGATGCAGAAGCCGCCCTGGCACGGCCCCATGCCGAGGCGAAGCTGGCGCCGGATGTCGTCGAGATTGATGGTGCCGCGCTCGCGCATCGCTTGCTCGAGCGTGCTGCGGCCGATCAGCTCGCACTCGCAGATGAGCTGCTCCTCCTGGAGCCTCTCCTCCCGCCGGCGCAGGCGCGAGCCGATGCGGTACGGCTCGCCGTCCTCGTTGCCGGGAGGTCGCTCCTCCTCCGTCCGGCACGGCCGCTCGGTGCCGAGCTGGGCGCACATCGCATCGACCAGGTCCTGCGCCATCAGGCGCAGCGTCGTCAGCTTGCCGCCCGACATCGTGAGCAGGCCGTCGATGCCGTCGCGCTCGCGATGGTCGACCACCGCGTGCGTGCGGCTGACGTCGCGCGTGTCGGTCACCTCGCCCGCCCGCGCGTCCTGGAACAGCGGCCTCACGCCGGCCCAGACGCGCAGCGCCCGGGCCTCCCGGAAGCCGGGGACCAGGCGCTCGCCGTCATCGAGCATCTGGTCGACCTCGGCCTGGGTGACAGGGATCTCGTCCGGATCGGCGGCGTGGATGTCGGTCGTGCCGATGATGCTCACCGTCCGCACCGGGACGAGGATGTCGCCGTCGGCCGGCATCGTGCAGCGGTTGATCACCGTGTTCACGAGCCGGTGGTTCATGGCGATCATGATCCCCTTGCCCGGCACGACGCCGACGTCCTCGATGCCGGCCATGTGCAGGATCTGCGCCGCCCAGGCGCCGGAGGCGTTGAGCGTGAAGCCGGCCTCGATGTCGAGCTCCTCGCCGGTGAGCTCGTTGCGCAGGCGAGCGCCCGTCACCGCGCCGCCGGACGTGTGCAGGTCCACCACGCGGTGGTAGGTCAGGATCCTCGCCCCGTGGGCCGCCGCCCCGCGCGCGAACGACCACACGGTCTTCCACGCGTCGATCGCCGCGTCCGGCACGGTGAACGCGCGCCGGATCCCCGGGTTGAGGCGGGGCTCGCGGCGCAGCGCCTCGGCGACGTCGATCTCCTCGGTCGGCAGCTGGGCCTTGCGGCAGCCCTCGAGGAACTGGTCGCCGTACGCGGGATCGTCGTCGGGCGTCGTGACGAACAGCCCGCCCGTGTCCTCGATGCAGTCTCCGATCACGCGGCGCAGGATCGCGTTCTCGACCACGCACTCCTCGGCCGCGACCGGGTCCTTGACGACGTAGCGGCCGCCCGAGTGCAGCAGGCCGTGGAAGCGCCCGCTCGTCCCCTCGGCGAGGTCGCGGCGCTCGACCAGCACGGTGTCGAAGCCGCGCAGCGCGGCGTCCCACGCGACGCCGGCGCCCGTGGCGCCACCACCGATCACGAGGACGTCAGCCTGGAGCTGGGTCACGTCCTGTGAATGCTATTGGCCCGGCAGGCCCGCGGGTGTGCGGATGAGGTTCGAGCGCTCCGTGTGGTGGCGCCCGTCGATGACCCGCACCGCGCCCGAGCGCGAGCGCATCGACAGCGACTGCGTCCGCACGCGCCGCGGCCCGTAGCGCACGCCCCGCAGCAGCTCGCCGTCGGTGACGCCGGTGGCGGCGAAGAACACGTTCTCGCCGGACACCAGGTCGTCGATCGTGAGGATGCGGTCGAGGTCGTATCCCTGCTCGATCGCCGCTGCCCGCTCGGTCTCGTCGCGCGGGTACAGGCGCCCGAACAGCGCCCCGTCGATGCACTTGAGCGCGCAGGCCGCGATCACGCCCTCGGGGGTGCCGCCGATGCCGATCAGCAGGTCGACCGTCGACTCCTCGTCGGCGGCCAAGATGGCGCCCGCGACGTCGCCGTCGAGCATGAACTTGATCCTGGCCCCGGTCGCGAGCACCTCGGCGACGAGGTCCTTGTGGCGTGGACGGTCGAGGATCGCGACCGTCACGTCCGTCGCCAGCTTGCCCCTCGCCTGGGCGATGCGGGCGATCGTGTCGGCCACCGGCGCCTCGAAGTCCACGACGTCCCGCAGGTCCCCGGCCACCGCCAGCTTCTCCATGTAGACGCACGGGCCGGGGTCGAACATCGTCCCGCGCTCGGACAGCGCGAGCACGGCGAGGGCGTCGGGCAGGGACTTGGCGGTGAGCGTCGTCCCGTCGACGGGGTCGACCGCGACGTCGACCGCCGGCGGCACGCCGCTGCCCACGCGCTCCCCGTTGAAGAGCATCGGGGCCTCGTCCTTCTCGCCCTCGCCGATCACGACGACGCCGTCCATCGCGACCGAGCCCAGCACCGGGCGCATCGCGTCGACCGCGGCCTGGTCGACCTTCTCCTTGTCGCCGCGGCCCATGAACCGGGCCGCGGCCATCGCGGCTGCCTCCGTCGCCCGCACCAGCTCCAGCGCGAGGTTGCGGTCGGGGTCGGGAGGCAGCTCGCCAGCGTTCATGGTGGTCTCAGGACTCGTCGGCGTCGAACCAGTCGAAGGTCCGCGTCACCGCCTTCTTCCAGAACCTGTAGTACTCGTCCCGGGTGCCGGGGTCCATCGACGGCTCCCAGCGCTTGTCCTCGACCCAGTTCTCGCGCAGGTCCTCGACCTCGGCCCAGAAGCCCGTCGCGAGGCCGGCCGCGTAGGCCGCGCCGAGCGACGTCGTCTCCGGCACCTTCGGGCGGATCACCGGCACGCCGAGCAGGTCGGCCTGGAACTGCATCAGCAGGTCGTTGCCGACCATGCCGCCGTCGACCTTCAGCGACTCGAGGTCGACGCCCGAGTCGGCGTTCATCGCCTCGACCACCTCGCGGCTCTGGTAGGCGGTCGCCTCCAGCGTCGCGCGGGCGATGTGGCCGGCGTTGACGTAGCGGGTCAGGCCCGCGACCACGCCGCGCGCGTTCGACTTCCAGTACGGCGCGAACAGGCCCGAGAACGCGGGCACGATGTAGCAGCCGCCGTTGTCGTCGACCGACTGCGCGAGCTCCTCGACCTCGGGCGCCGCCTTGATCATCTTGAGGTTGTCGCGCAGCCACTGCACGAGCGCGCCCGTGATCGCGATCGAGCCCTCGAGGCAGTAGATCGCGGGCTGGTCGCCGATCTTGTAGCCGACGGTCGTCAGCAGGCCCGACTTCGACGTGCACCGCGCTCCGTGCCGGTGTTGAGCAGGAGGAAGTTGCCGGTGCCGTACGTGTTCTTGGCCTCGCCGACCGCGAAGCACGTCTGGCCGAACGTCGCCGCCTGCTGGTCGCCGAGGTCGCCGGCGATCGGCACGCCCGGTCAGCGCGCCCGCGGACTGACCTCGCCGTAGACCTCGCTGGACGCCTTGATCTCCGGCAGCATCGCCCGAGGGACGCCCATGACGTCCATGACCTCCTGGTCCCAGTCCAGGGTCTTGAGGTCCATCAGCATCGTGCGGCTGGCGTTCGTGACGTCGGTGATGTGGAGCCCGCCGTTCGGTGCCTCCGGTGAGGTTCCAGATCAGCCAGGTGTCCATGTTCCCGAACAGCAGGTCGCCGGAGTCGGCGCGTCCGGCGGCGCCCTCGACGTTGTCGAGGATCCAGCGGATCTTCGGGCCCGGAGAAGTAGGTCGCCAGCGGCAGGCCGACCTTCTCCTGGAAGCGGGCCTGGCCGCCGTCGCGCGAGTACTCGTCCACAAGGCTGGTCGGTGCGCGTGTCCTGCCACACGAGCGCGTTCATGATCGGCTCGCCGGTGGTGCGGTCCCACACCAGCGCGGTCTCGCGCTGGTTGGTGATGCCGACGCCCGCGATGTCGTCGGCGGTCGCGCCCGCCGAATCCATCGCCTCGCCGATGACCTCGTTGGTGCGCGCCCAGACCTCGGCGGCGTCGTGCTCGACCCAGCCCGGCTTGGGATAGATCTGCTCGTGCTCCTTCTGCGCGACGCTGACCACCTGGCCGCCGTGGTCGAAGATCATGCATCGCGTGCTGGTGGTGCCCTGGTCGATCGCTGCCGCGTACTTCGCCATAAAGTGTCCTCTCGATCTCTCAGTGGTTGGCGCTCAGCCCGGATAGAAGGCCGAGAACGCGGCGGCCGCGAGGGCGCAGCCGATCAGCGGCCCCACCACCGGCACCCAGGAGTAACCCCAGTCCGAGCCGCCCTTGCCGGGAATCGGCAGGATGGCGTGGATGATGCGCGGGCCTAGGTCGCGTGCCGGGTTGATTGCATAGCCGGTCGGCCCGCCTAGCGAAAGGCCGATCCCGAGCACCAGCAGGCCGACCAGCAGGCCTCCGAGACCCGTGGCCGCCGTCGCCTCGTCGGCGAAGAACGCCATGACGCCGAACACGAGCACGAACGTCCCGACGACCTCGGTGATGATGTTGGAGATCGGGTTGCGGATCGCGGGCGCGGTGCAGAACACGGCCAGCTTGAGGCCTGGATCCTCGGTCTCGCGCCAGTGGTCGAGATATGACAGCCAGACGAGCGTCGCGCCGATGAACGCGCCGACGAACTCCCCGGCTAGATACTCGGGGACATCACCCCACTCGGTCCGGCCCTCGAGGGCGAACCCGATCGTGATCGCCGGGTTGAGATGCGCGCCGCTGAACTGGCCGACCGCGAAGACGGCCACCATGACGGCCATCGCCCAACCCCAGGTGATGACGATCCAGCCCCCGTTCTGAGCCTTGGAGTGGTTCAGCAGCACCGCCGCCACCACGCCGTCGCCCAGCAGGATCAGGAGACCGGTACCGATCACCTCTGCGCCGAAGATGCTCAAGAGCTTCCCTCCTCCTCCATGCAATTGACCCCGACTGTGCGGGACACTACTCAACCCCGCCGAACGCCGCCGACGCGGCGCTCAGCAGGAGATGGGTGGACGTGGCGCCGGGGTCCTGGTGCCCGGCGCTGCGAGGCCCGAGATAGCTTGCGCGCCCCTTGCGGGCCTCGAGCGGGATCGTCGCGCGCATGCCCTCCTCAGCGGCGTCGGCCGAGCGGCGCAGCGCATCGTCGAGCGCTGCACCGTCGGCCTCCGCCTCACGCAGCGCCGCCACCGCCGGCAGCAGTGCGTCGACCATCGTCTTGTCGCCCGGCTCCGCCTTGCCGCGGGCCTGGACGCCCTTGACGCCGGCCTCCAGGGCATCGGCCCAGCCGGCGAGGTCGAGCTCGTCGCGGCCGGCGCTGGCCGTGCCCATCTGGAGGAACAGCGTCCCGTACAGCGGCCCGGCGGCGCCGCCGACGCTCGACACCAAGGCCATGCCGACCGCCTTCAGGAGGGCGCCGATGTCGTCGCCCTCCAGGCTGTCGAGCTTCTCGACGGCCTTGCGCATGCCGCGGTCCATGTTCGTCCCGTGGTCGCCGTCGCCGATCGCCGTGTCGAGCTTGACCAGCTCGGCGCGGTGCTCGCCGACATCCTCCGCGAAGCGGGCGATCCAGGCGCGGACGTCCGAGGCGCTGATGCTCACGACCGCGTCCTCAGCAGACGCGCATGGCAGGCGTGTCGGCGGGGGCGTCCCACAGCCGTGTGAGCTCGTCGTCGAGCTTGAGCAGCGTGATCGAGCAGCCGGCCATCTCCAGTGAGGTGATGTAGTTGCCGATCAGCCGCCGCTCGATCGTGATGCCACGGCCCTCGAGGAAGCGGTTGAGCTCGCGGTACACGATGTAGAGCTCGATCAGCGGCGTGCCGCCCATCCCGTTGACGAACGCGAGCACACGGTCGCCGGACTCGTAGGGCAGGTCCTCGACGATCGCCGTCGCCAGCCGCTCGACCACCTCGGAGGCCGGGCCGAGCTTCTCGCGGTAGCGCCCGGGCTCGCCGTGGATGCCGATGCCGATCTCCATCTCGTCGTCGGCGAGCTCGAAGCTCGGCTCGCCGGAGCTCGGCGTCACGCACGGGGTGAGCGCCATGCCCATGCTGCGCCCCTGGCCGTTGACGGTGCGGCAGAGCTCGGCGACCTCGGCCAGCGACTTCTTCTCCTCGGCCGCGGCGCCGCAGATCTTCTCGGCGATCACCGTGATGCCGACGCCGCGCCGGCCGGCCGTGTAGAGGCTGTCCTGCACCGCCACGTCGTCGTTGGTCACCACCGCCTCGACCTCGATGCCCTCGCCCTTCGCGAGGTCGGCGGCCATCTCGAAGTTGAGCACGTCGCCGGTGTAGTTCTTGACGATGTGGAGGACGCCCGCCCCGCCGTCCACGGCCTTGGTGGCCTCGAGCATCTGATCGGGCGTGGGCGACGTGAAGACCTCGCCCGGGCACGCGGCATCGAGCATCCCGCGTCCCACGAAGCCCCCGTGCATCGGCTCGTGTCCGGAGCCGCCGCCCGAGATGATCCCGACCTTTCCCTGGACCGGGGCGTCGGCGCGCACGATCACCGCAGGCTCGTAGATCACCCGCACAAGGTCGCTATGCGCCGCTTCGATGCCCTCCAGGGCCTCGCGAACCACGGCGTCGGGCTCGTTGATGAGCTTCTTCATCCTCGCTCCTCCACTCGGTGCCGGCCACTCCCCCGAGTGAGACCGTATCCGCGGTGGAGGCCGCGGGTCAATCAGGCGGCGGTGGTGGAGCGGTCGCGCGCCTCGTGCTCGCGCAGCGCGCGGTGCATCACGAGGACGTCGTGAGCAGGGGCCACGGGGGCGTCAGCCTCCGCGGGACGGCCCTTGCGATCCCAGAAGGCGCGCACCTCGTCCATGACCTCGCGGCGCTGCGACTCGTCGCGCGAGTGGATCGGGGCGCCGAAGCGGACCTCGACCTTGTGGCGGCGCGAGAGGAAGCGGCCGGGCCTGCGCTTCGGCCAGTTCTGCCCGGGCGGCATCGCGTCGTGCGTGCCGCTGACGTAGATGGGGACGATGTCGACGCCGTGGTGCGCAGCGATGACCGCGGCGCCGGAGTGGACCTTGCCGATCTCGCCGTCGCGCGACCGGGTGCCCTCGGGGAACATCAGGAGGTTCCAGCGCTGGCGGATGAGGCGGTCGACGTGGTCGGTCGCCCCGTTGGCGAGGCCGCCGCCGGAGCGGCCGAGCGGCACCGTGTTGAAGAGCAGCGCGACGCCGTTGGCGGTCCAGCGCTTCTTGTAGAAGTAGTCCGCGGCGGCGGCGACCGCCGTGCGGTTGCGCCACTTGCGCGGGATCGCCCGGAGGATGGTCGGCGTGTCGAGATGGCTCGAGTGGTTCGCCACGAAGACGACGGGCGGCGTCAGATCGTCGAAGACCTCACGGCCGACCGTGCGGCGCCGGAGGTAGTAGTCCGTCATCGGCCCGAGCACGAAGCTCAGCAGGCCCTCGCGGGCCGCTCGGGCGTAGCCGCAGCGCGCCCACGAGACGTCCATCTTCGAGTACTGCCGCCTGAGCTCGGCACCGCGCGAGCGCAGCTCGCCGCCACGGGTCCGAAGCTCGGCGCTACGGGTGCGCAGCTCCTCCGCGCTCCGGGCGGTCAGTTCGGCGCCGCGCTCCCGGAGCTCGGGAACGCGCTCCTTGATGTCGTTGGTGCGCGCCTTGCCCTGCTCCCTCGCGCGATCGAATCTCCCGGGCGACATGAGGGGTTGTACCCCGTCGCAAGGGATCGGTTTCGCGGGCGCGCCGATCGCGTATGTTCGGGGCATGAAATGGTGGGGATGGGGTGACGAGGACGTCGCATTCACGCACGAGGGCCAGCCCGAGCTCGGTCCGTTCCTCCGGCGCCACCTCGAGATCGACGTCGACCGGGTGTCCTCGCCGCGCGTCGCCTTCGGCGACCTCCAGGTACCGCCGGCCGTGGTGCCGCCACCGCTCCGTGCGGCGTTGGAGGCCGCCGTCGGCGCCGATCACGTGTCGGTCGATCCCCGCGACCGCGTCGTGCACGCTCGGGGCAAGAGCCTCCGCGACCTCGTGCGGCATCGGCGCGGTGACATCGGGCGGCTCCCGGACGTCGTCGTCCGTCCCGGCGACGAGGAGGCGGTGGCGGCGGTCCTGAAGGCGGCGATCGAGGCCGATGCCGGCGTCATCCCGTTCGGCGGCGGCTCGAACATCTCCGGCAGCCTCGAGGCCCCGGCGAACGGCACCCGCACGATCGTGTCGGTCGACCTCGGCCGCATGGACCAGGTGCTGGCCATCGACGACGCTGCCCGCCTCGCGCGCGTCGAGACCGGCGTGTCCGGTCCCAGGCTCGAGGAGCAGCTCAACGCCCGAGGCTGGACGCTCGGGCACTTCCCCGACAGCTTCGCCTATTCGACGCTGGGCGGTTGGATCGCCACGCGCTCATCGGGGATGCAGTCGGACAAGTACGGGGACATGGCCGACCTCACGCGGGCGGTGCGCGTCGTGATGCCGTCAGGCCTGCTCGCCACCCGCCCGGTGCCGGCGACGTCGACCGGCCCAAGCGTGCGCGAGATGATCCTCGGGAGCGAGGGACGGCTCGGGATCCTCACCGAGGCGACGGTCCACGTGCACCGGGTGCCCGTCCGCCGGATCATCCTCGGGTACCTGCTCCCCAGCTGGGAGGCAGGCCTCGCGGCCATGCACGACATCGCCGCCGGCGAGGCGATGCCGACCGTGACCCGGGTGTCGGACGCGAACGAGACGCGCTTCTCGTTCGCCACGAGAAAGACGCCGACGCTGCTCGACCGCGTCAAGTCGAAGGCGCTGGCCGAGTTCCTGCGGCGCCGTCGCGGCTTCGACCTCGACTCGATGTGCCTGGCGTTCGTCGGCTTCGAGGGCAGCGACCGTCATGTCCGGACCCAGCGCAAGCTCGTCGGGCGCATCGTCGGCCGTCACGGCGGCCTGTGCATCGGGAGGGGTCCGGGTGAGCTCTACGACCAGAAGAAGTTCGACACCCCCTATATCCGCGACTACCTGCTGGATCGCGGCGCCCTGGGCGACGTGTCCGAGACCGCCGCGCCCTGGAGCCGGCTCCCCGCGGTGCACGACAGCGTGGTGAGCGCCGCCGAGGCGGCCTTCCGGTCGCTCGGCGTCCCGGGATACATCATGTGCCACTTGTCGCACTCCTACCACTCGGGCGCCTGCCTGTACTTCACCTTTGCGCTCAAGCCCTCGGGAGAGCGGGACCCGCTGATGGACTACGACGTCGTCAAGCGCGCGATCCAGCAGACGTTCTTGGATTCGGGCGCCACGCTGTCGCACCATCACGCCGTGGGCACGGAGCACGCGGACTGGCTGGAGGAGGACATCTCGGCGCCCGGCGTTGCGATGTTGCGCGCACTCTTCGACGGTGTCGACCCAGGCGGCAACCTCAACCCCGGGAAGATCGTCGGAGACCAGCCGGGCCCGGATGTCGGTGGGCGTAGCATGAGTGAATGAACCTCGACGGTCCTTCACGACGGATCATCGCGGAGCCGCTCAAGGCTCAGCCGGCACCGAAGCCGGCTCAGCCCGCCGAACCGAACAAGTCGGAGCCGGCGCCGACCCGATGAGCGACTCGCCGATCGTGCCGAGCCCGCTGTACGGCCTGCGGAGCTGGACGATCGTGGGCGAGGCCGGCGGCGAGCGGCTCGCAGGCCCCCATCGCACGGTGGGCTGGCCGGCGGGGGGCGCGTGGCTCGAGTCGACCTGTGACCTCGGGCATCCCGCGCCGGGGCGCGACTGCGCCTGCGGCATCCATGCCTGGCATCCGCGCACGCGCTGGGCCCGGCGCGTGTTCGCGGCCCGGCGGGCCGTCCCCGGCGTCGTCGAGGCGAGCGGGGTCATCGAGGTCCACGAGGACGGCTTCCGGGCGGAGCGGGCGCGCCCGTTCGCGCTGGTGGACACCGGCGACCGCCCCGCGCTCGTGCGCCGGCTCGCCGATGCCTACGACGTACCGGTGGTTCAGGCCCGCGGCCCGGCCGAGCTCCTGGAGTGGTGCCGGGAGCGCAGTCTTGGACTCGACGAGCCCGTGGTCGCCGAGATGCTCGGACCGGCCGTCGAGCGGCGGCAGCAGTCGCGAGCCAGGCGGGCGCGCGCCGACGCCCTGCGGGTGGCGGTCGCGGTCGCGGTCGTCGTGGCCCTGCTCGTGCTCGGGCTGGTCGCGACCGACTCCCCGGGCGACCGGACCCTCAACGGCCGCGCCGGGGAGGTCCACGGTCAGCGCTGACGCACAGCCGGGCGAGGGTGCGGTCGCGTCGTTCCTCGAGCTGATGCGGGCCGCCGGCGATCCGGGCACCAAGGAGTTCCTGACCGGCACGCGGTCGCTGTTCCGGCGCACCCCGATCGTGCGCGGGTGGGTCGTGCGCCCGGTCGAGCGCGAGGACTTCGAGGAGCCGCGACGGTACATACCCGGACTGGTCCTGAGCCTCGACGGCCGCTTCCACCGCCTCGACAGCGAGCTGCGGGGATGGGGCCAGCGCGACTTCCCCCGCTACGTCCACACCGCGTCGCCCGAGCCGGTCGACCCGCCGCTCGACGACCGGCTGCTGGGCGAGCTCGCCGCGCTGCGAGCCGCCCACGGCGTCGGCGTCTGACGCGCTACTCGGTCGTGCGGTCCCCGGCGCGCCCGGCCCGCAGCTCCCCGCGCCACCATGCGACGGTGTCCGCGAGGGTCTGGGCGAGCGGGATCTCGGGCTCCCAGCCGGTCGCCGCCACCAGCGGCCCGTTGGCTCCGCGCAGCTCCATTACCTCGTGCGGGCGGAGCAGCGCCTCGTCGATCTCGTGCTCGACGGGCGCGCCGGTCACGTCCGCGAGCATGGCGACGAGCTCGGCGGCCGAGGCGCTACGGCCGGAGCAGACGTTGTAGATGCCCGGCTCGGCGCGTTCGGCGAGAAGCCGGTAGGCGCGCACCACGTCCCGCACGTCCGTGTAGTCGCGCCGCGTATCGGGGTTGCCGGTGACGATGCGCGCGGGCTCCTCGCCGGCCTCCAGCGCGCCGGCGAGCTGACGTGCGAACGAGGCGATCGCGGAGGTCAGTGCGGGCCGGTGGCTACGAGGTGAGCGGCCGAGCCGTGGCCGTTGGAGGCGACCGCCGCCTCGTCGACGGGCTCGAGCCCGTCCGCCGGCGGGTTGAGCCGGCGCTCGAGCTCGCCGAGCACGAGGCCGAAGAGCAGGTGGCGCCAGGTGGCCTGCGCGAAGGCGCGCCCGCTGCCCCACAGCTGCGGCGCGACGATCGCCGTCGCTGGCCAGGTGGCCAGGTGCTCGGCGAGGCCGGCGAGCGGACCGCGCAGGACCGGCGGCACCGGGAGGCTCGGAGCCAGGCCGGCGTAGAGGGCGCCGAACAGGGCGCCGTTCTGGAGGTGCAGGAACGCGCCGACGGCGGCCTCGCCGGGGCGCCCGCGGGCGACGAGCCGGCCGAGCAGCTCGGCATCGTCGTAGTCGATATCGAACGCGCGCTTGTCCAGCGGCTGCTGCGCGAGCCACACGGCCGCGGCGAGGCTCCCGGCGAGCGCGCCGCGGAGGGATCGAGTGCGGTCGAAGGCCATGCTGTGGGGAAACTGTAACGAGCGGCGTTCGCGCGGGTACCGCTGTCAGTGAGGACCTCCGACCAGAGTCATATCCACACGCGGGCGCGCGAGCGCGGCGTGAACCCGATCGTGTACTGGCTGTCGAGGGCGGTGCTCCAGCCGTTCTTTCACCTCTATTTCCGGATGTCGCGGATCGGGCGTGAGCACATCCCGGCGTCCGGCCCGGTGATCTTCGTCTCCAACCATCGGTCGTTCCTCGACCCGTTCGTGATCGGCACGGTCGCCCGCCGGCCGCTCTACTACGTCGCGAAGCGGGAGATCTTCAAGTACCGGCCCGTGGCCTGGTTCTTGAGCTCGCTCGGGGCCTTCCCCGTCAACCGGGGCGCCGGCGACGGGGACATGCTGGCCACCGCCAAGGCGATCCTCGAGCGCGGCGACTGCGTGCTGTTCTTCCCGGAGGGCACCCGCATCCGCCCCGGCGCGCTGGCCCGCCCCAAGCGGGGCGTCGGGCGCCTGGCGCTCGAGACCGGGGCCCCTGTCCTGCCCGTCGCCGTGATCGGCACGGAAGCGGTCCGCAATGGCTGGCGGATCCGCCCGCACAAGGTCCGCATCCGCATCGGTCGGCCGCTGACCTTCCCCAAGGTCGAGAAGGCGTCCCCGCAGCTGGCGGCCGCCGTCACCGATCGCATCTGGCCCAACGTCATGCTCCAGTGGGAGTGGCTGGGCGGCCTGCCCCCGCTCCGGCGCGCCGCCGTCATCGGCGCCGGCTCGTGGGGCACGAGCGTGGCCGTCATGCTCGCCCGCGCCGGCCTGGAGGTCGACCTCGGGACCCGCACGCAGGAGCAGGCGGAGCGGATCGAGGCCGAGCGCGCGAACGAGCGCTACCTGCCCGGCATCGCGCTCCCGAAGGCGATCCGCGCGATGCGGGCGCCGGACCTCGAGCTCTCGCGCCACGACCTCGTCTGCTTCGCGGTGCCGTCCGCCGCCCTGCCCGCCGCCGTGGCCGCGCACGCGGGCGGGATCGCCCCGCGCAGCGGGGTGCTCGTGATGTCCAAGGGCCTCGTGCCGCCGCTCGGCACGCTGCCGACCGCGTACGTGTCCGAGCGCGTGGCCTCGTGGGCCGTCGGCGCCGTCGGCGGCCCGGCGCACCCCAAGGCGGCGCTCGAGGAGGGGGCATCGCTCGTCCTCGCCACCCAGGATGCCGCGTTCGCCCGCCAGGTCGCCGATGCCCTCGGCGCCGCCCGCTTCGACGTGGTGACCACGACCGACCTGATCGGCGTCGAGCTCGCCGGCAGCGCCACGAGCGCCGCCGCGCTGGCGGCCGCAGCGGCCGGTGGCGGGCTCAACGCGGCGGGCGCCGCGGCCGGCAAGGTGTTCGCCGAGGTCGAGGCCTACGCGCGCCACGCCGGCGCCCAGCCCGAGACGTTCGCCGGCCTGGCCGGCACGGGCGATCTGGTGGCGACCGTGCTCGCGTCGGGGTCGAGCAACCGGCGCGCCGGGGAGCTGCTGGCCCAGGGGATCGCCGGCGACGAGCTCGCCGCCGCCCTCGGCGAGACCGCCGAGGCGGTGGGCACGGTGCCGCTGCTCGCCACGCGCGTGCGCGACGCGGGCGTGGACGCTCCGGTCCTGCGATCGCTCGCCGGCCTGATCGAGGGGCGGGTGGAGCCGGGGCGGTTCACCTCGTCGGTGACGGCGCCTAAGACGCAGCCCAACACGGGCGCTGTGCGCGCCGCCTGAGGAAGGTACTGTCGTGCCGGATGGCCGCCGCACCCGACTCCGCATCGGCACGCGAGGACAAGGCGCGCCTCGACGCGGCGTTCACCGAGCTCTATCGGGCGCACCTGCGCGACGTCTACTCGTACTCGTACTACCGCGTGGGGAACCATCACGACGCCGAGGACCTCACCGAGCAGACGTTCCTCCAGGCCTACCGGCACTTCGAGCGCGCGCAGCGCGAGTCGCGCGGCCGGCCGCTGCGGCCGTGGCTGATTCGCATCGCCCACAACCTGGCGGCCAACTACTACCGGGACCGGTCGCGGCGGCCGCAGACCTCGATCGACGACGCGGGCGCGCTGCCCGAGCTGCACACCACGGAGTCGCTGGTGGAGGATCGGGAGGACCTGACGCGAATCCTGGAGGGCGTGCAACAGCTGCCGGACGATCGCCGCGAGGCGCTGATCATGCGTTTCGCGCTCGGGATGGACAACCGCGAGATCGCGCGGGCGCTGGGGCGAACCGACGGAGCGACCAAGGTGCTGCTGCACCGGGCGATCCGCCAGCTGGAGGACATCGTCAAGGTACAGGCGGGTACTGAGGAAACATGAGCGACGCCTGGGACTTCGAGACGCGGCTGCGGGAGGCGCTGGCGCCGGTCGAGCCGCCCGCCGACCTCGAGCCGCGGCTCGAGACGGCGCTCGGCTCGCTCGTCGAGCTCGCGGCCGACGAGCTCGAGGCCTGGGAGCTGCGGTCGATGCGCGACCCGCGCAACTGGTGGCGCCCGGCGGCCGCGGTCGTCATCGGCTCCGGGGCGGCCGCCGGCCTCGTCGTGCTGCGGACGCGCGGCCGTCGCCACCGGCGCCGTGCGCTCGCGCGCAACCCGCTCGACCTCGCGGAGCGCACGCTGCGCGACGCCGGTCGGGAGGCGCTGCGCGTGTTCCGCGATTCGACACGGTGATCCGCGAGCGGCCCCGGTCCGCAGACAATCCCGATGGGGCGCGATCTCACCCTGCTGGCCGACGAGGACGTGATGCAGCTCGTGCGTCGCGGCGACGCGCGCGCGTTCGAGCTCATCTACGAACGCCACTCGGCCGCCGCCTTCTCGCTCGCCTACCGGATGATGGGCACCCGCGGCGCCGCCGAGGACGTCACGCAGGACGCGTTCCTCTCGATGTGGCGGTCGGGCGCGCGCTACGACCGCGCCCGCGGGTCGGTGCGCTCCTGGCTGCTGGGAATCGTCCACCACCGGGCGATCGACGCGCTGCGCCGGGCCACCGTGCACGACAAGCGGCGGGCCGGTGACGAGGGGATCGAGGAGCGCTTCGAGGCGCGCGAGCGCACCGACGTGGAGGCGGCGCGGCGCGAGGAGTCCGGCGTGGTCCGGGGTGCGCTGCGCTCGCTCCCGTCCGACCAGTCGCAGGTCATCGAGCTCGCCTACTTCGGCGGCTTCACGCACACGGAGATCGCCGAGATGCTCGACGCGCCGGTGGGCACCGTGAAGGGGCGGATGCGGCTCGGGCTCAAGAAGATGAGAGCGCAGCTCGGGGAAGGGAGGGTGGCGGCGGTATGAGCGAGCACGAGCGCTGGGTCGACGCCGCGGGCGCGTATGTGCTCGAGGCGATGCCCGAGGACGAGCGCGAGGCGTTCGAGCGCCACCTCGACGACTGCGCGGCCTGCCGCGAGGAGGTCGCCGAGCTGCTGCCGGCCGCCCACGCGCTGCCGATGGCCTCGCCCCAGATGACCCCGCCGCCCGAGCTGAAGGCGCGGATCATGGCCGAGGTGGAGCGGGAGGCCGCCCTGCTGGCCCAGGCCGGCGAGAGCGCCGACCGCCCGGCGGCGGCGCCGCCGCCGCGTGGCCGTGGCCGCGAGCGAGGCGGCTGGCTCTCCGGGTGGCGGCTCGCGCCCGTCGCCGCGGCGCTGCTGATCGCGGGCGTGCTCGCCGGCACGGCGCTCGACCGCGAGCCGGCGGCGCCGGGGCAGCCGCAGGTGCGTACGGTCGCGGTGACCGTCGATCCGAAGCGGGCGCCCGACGGCACCGCCGAACTGCGAGTGACCGACGGCGAGGCGATGCTCGTCGGCCGCGGGATGCCCGCGCCGCCCGAGGGGCGGGTCTACCAGGTGTGGGTCATGCCGAAGGGCTCGAACACGCCGAAGCCGACGAACGCGCTCTTCTACCCGCGCGCGGACGGCTCGGTGGCGACGACGATCCCCGACGTGAGCGACGCCAAGATGGTGCTCGTCACCGACGAGCCGCTGGGCGGCTCCGACGAGCCGTCGCGCACGCCGGTGATGACCGCGGCGCCGTCCTAAAGAGGCCTGAAGAAACCGCTGCTAGCTTCACGCGGCGAGATGGCCGTCTGCTACCGCCACCCCGGCCGCGAGACGGGCGTCTCGTGCTCCAACTGCGGCAACCCGATCTGCCCGGATTGCATGACCGCGACGCCGGTCGGCATGCGCTGCCCGGACTGCTCGCGCCAGAAGACGCCGGTCCGGACGCTGCGCAACGTCTACGCGCAGCCGACGGTCACCTACGTCCTGATCGCGATCAACGTCCTCCTGTACTTCGGGACGATGCTGTCCGGCGGCCGCGGAGGCGAGGTGTACGACGACTTCGTGCTCTGGGGCCCGGCGGTTGACATCGGCAACGACTACTGGCGGCTGGTGACGGCGGGGTTCATGCACGCGAACCTCATCCACCTCGGCCTCAACATGTACATCCTCTACTGGCTGGGGACGATGCTCGAGCCGGTGCTCGGCAACGTCAGGTTCCTCGCCCTCTACTTCGCATCGCTGCTCTCGGGGTCGTTCGGCGCGCTGCTGCTCAGCGCCGACTCCTTCACCGTGGGCGCCTCGGGCGCGGTCTTCGGCCTCATGGCCGCCGCGTTCATCATGCAGCGGGCGCGAGGCGTCGACCCGTGGCGCTCGGGGATCGGCCCGCTGATCCTGCTCAACATCGCCATCACCTTCTTCCCCGGCTTCAACATCTCGATCGGGGGCCACCTCGGCGGCCTCGTCGGCGGAGCCCTCTGCGCCCTGGCCATCGAGAACCTCTCACGCCAGCGCCGGGGCAACCTCCTGCCGATCCTCGCCTGCGCCGCCGTCGGCCTCATCGCCGTCGCCGGAGCCATCGCCGTCGCCGGCAACGCGAACGCCCAGTTCGGCTTCTAGACGAGCTCGCGCGCGTGGTGCGCGGCCGGCGCCTCCGGGAGCCGGTCCGGGTGGAGGATGTGGGCGAGGACCTCGAGGCCCTCGACGAGCCGCGGGCCGGGGCGGGAGAAGTGCGCGGCGGCGTCGACCGCGACGACGCGGCGGGCGCCGAGCGACTCGAGCTCGTCGGCGTAGGTGAGCGCCTCCTCGAGCGCGCGCTCGGCGTCGTAGCCGCATGGCATCACGACCACCACCTCGGGCCGGGCGGCGCGGACCTCGTCCCACGTCCGCTGCTTCGAGGGCTCGCCCGGGAGGCCGAGCAGATCGAAGCCTCCCGCGTACTCGATCAGCTGCGGCGTCCAGTGGCCCGCGACGAACACGGGGTCGAGCCACTCGAGAGCGGCGACGCCCACCGGCTCGGCGGCGCGCACGGCGAGGCGCACGCGGTCGATCCGCCGGGCGGCGTCCTGGACGAGCCCGACGCCGGCGTCCTTGGCGTCGGTGGCCTGGGCGAGCGTGCGGACGTCGCCCAGCACCTCCCCGATCGTGTGGGGGTCGAGGGCGAGCACCTGCGGCTGCGGGTCCAGGCGCTCGGCGATCGCGCGCACGTCGTCGTACGACACCGCGCAGACCGCGCACAGCGCCTGGGTCACGATGAGGTCGGGCTCCAGGCGCCGCAGGGCCGCCTCGTCGAGCTCGTAGATCGCGCGACCCTGCTCCGTGAGCGCGCGCACCGCGCGGTCGATCTCGTCAGGCGGGAGCCCGGGCCCGATCACGTCGCGGGTCACGCGCGGCAGCTCGAGCGCCTCCGCCGGGTGGTCGCACTCGTGCGTCACGGCGATAATCTCGTCCCCCACGCCGAGCGCGAACAGCATCTCGGTGGCCGACGGCACCAGGGAGACGATCCGCATGCCTGGAGAGGATATGGAGTGGGAGCGCGACGGGGAGACGCTCGTCCGCGACCTCAAGTTCGACGACTTCGCCCAGGCGATGGCCTACGTCAACCGCGTCGCCGACCTCGCCGAGGAGGTCAACCACCACCCCGACATCCTCGTGCACGGTTGGAACCGCGTCCGGCTCACGCTCACCACCCACTCGGCGGGCACCCTGACGGACAACGACTACAACATGGCGAGAAGGATCGACCAGCTTCCGTAGACGGCGACGCTACGATGGCTCACGTCGCCTGATGAACGACGACGACAGCTCCCGAAGTAGCGGCGCGCTCCGCGCGCCACCGGCGGATTGCCGATGACCGTCCTGCTCCTGCTGGCCGTCGTCGTGCTGGTGCTGCTCAACGGCTTCTTCGTCGCGGCCGAGTTCGCGCTCGTGCGCGTGCGCCGCGGCCGGATCGAGGAGGACGCGGAGAACGGGGTCCGCGGGGCGCGGCTGGTGCTCCGCCAGCTCGACGAGCTCTCGCGCTACCTCGCCGCATGCCAGCTGGGCATCACGTTCACGTCGCTCGGCATCGGCTTCCTCGGCGAGCCGGCGGTGGCCGACCTGCTCGAGGGCCTGTTCGGCGACGGGATCCCGGAATGGGCGTCCTACGCGGTCTCGATCGGCCTCGCCTACCTGATCACGACGTCGCTGCACATCACGGTCGGCGAGCAGGTCCCGAAGATCTACGCGATCAACCGGGCCGAGCGGGTCGCGCGCTGGATCGCCCGGCCCCTGCACCTGTTCGCCCAGGCCTTCAACCCGTTCATCCATGTCCTCAACGCGGCCTCGAACGCGATGCTGCGGCTGGTCGGCATCAAGGCCACGAACGAGTACGAGGAGGGCGGCTCGCCCGAGGAGCTCAAGGTGCTGATCGCCCAGTCGCTGACCGGCGGCCAGCTCGACCCCGGCGAGGCGAGCATGCTCACGGGCGTCTTCCACCTGCACGAGCAGCAGGCGCGGCAGGTGATGACCCCCGCCCCGGCGGTCATCACCGTGGACCTGTCGGAGAACGTCGAGACGGCGCTCCGGCGCTGCGTCTCCTCCGGCCACACGCGCGTGGTCGTCACCGAAGACGACAACCGCGACCGGGTGAAGGGGATCGTGCACTCGAACGCGCTCGCCCAGCTCCTGCTCACCGAGGGCCCGAGCGCCCGCATCGACGAGCTGGTGCGCGAGGCCCCGATCGTCCCCGAGACGAAGCCGCTCGACGACCTGCTCGCCGACCTCCAGCGCCAGCGCAGCTCGCTGGCGGTCGTCATCGACGAGTACGGCCGCACCGCCGGCATCGTCACGGTCGAGGACATCATCGAGGAGGTCGTGGGGGAGATCGACGACGAGACCGACCCGATGGGCGGCGCCGTACGGAGGCTCGCCAACGGCGACTGGTTCGTCCGCGGCCACGTGGCCATCACCGATCTCGTCGATTACGGGCTGGAGCTACCCGTCGACTCCGACGCCTACAACTCGGTCGGCGGCTTCGTGTTCGGCGAGCTCGGCCGGCTGCCCAAGCGCGGCGACACGGTCACGCACAACGGCTACTCGATCCGCGTCGAGTCCGTGCGTGAGAACCGGATCGAGGCGGTCCGCATCCGCGATCGCCGCGCGCTGCCGTAGCGGCCGCACAGGGTTGCGAATCGAAACTTAGCGCCGAATTGCACAAACCGCTCCGACGCGCTACCTTCCCCGCAACCGACTGGCCGCTACGGCGGTTGAGGAGGAGAGAGGGAGATCCTGGGGAGGATCGACCGAGAGAAACACAAGAGCCCGGCTCAGGGGAGCGAGCCGGGCTCAAGTGTTTCTTGGAGGAGGGTGCGATGAGGGTACGTTCGTCGCACCGGGAACTATCCCAACCTTCTCTCAATGTGAACTAAACATTCGGCGGGGCGGTCAGGACTCATACGCGAAGAATCCGCGGCCCGCTTTGCGCCCCAGCGCGCCCTCCGCGATCAGGCGCTCGACGGTCTCCGGGACCTCGGCGCCGATCGTGCGGCCGATCGCGGCCGAGACGTCGAGCCCGACCAGGTCGAGCAGGGCGAGCGGCCCGAGCGGGTGCCCGGCGCCGAGGCGCATGCAGGTGTCGATCGCGTCCGGCTCGAGCCCGGTCCGCTCCATCAGCCGCACCGCCTCGAACAGGTAGGGGAAGAGCAGGCGGTTGACCACGAAGCCGGGCGTGTCCGGGACCTCGACGGCGGTCTTGCCGAGCGCCGCGCACAGGGCGCGGGCGCGGTCGCGGGTCGCCTCGCCGGCAGCGGACGGGAACGCGAGCTCGACCAGCTCC
Organism: uncultured Solirubrobacteraceae bacterium; assembly: GCA_963730535.1. Taxonomy (GTDB): domain Bacteria; phylum Actinomycetota; class Thermoleophilia; order Solirubrobacterales; family Solirubrobacteraceae; genus DASSUW01. The sequence continues at coordinate 660,713 of CAVSRU010000012.1, read as the reverse complement.
ATCTTCGGCACCGGGTTGAACACGTGCAGGCCGACGAAGCGGTCGGGGCGTCCGGAGGCCTCGGCCAGGGTCTCGACCGACAGCGACGAGGTCGTGGTGGCCAGGAGCGTGTCGGCCGGCAGGTCGGCGCCGAGCCGGGCGATCAGCTCGCACTTGGCCGCGGGCGACTCGACGATCGCCTCGACCACGAAGCTCGACTCGGCCAGGTCGGCGGGGTCGCACGTGACGCGCAGCGTCCCGTTCACGCTCGCTCCGGCCTTCTCGCACAGCGCCCGGATCCGCTGGTCCGCCTTGCCGGCCGACCCGTCCGACCGCGCCCACACCACCACCGGCCCGCGCTGGGCGGCGACGGCCGCCAGACCACACGCGATGGCTCCGCTCCCCGCGATCCCGACTCTCTCGGACATCTCGCTTCCTTGGTTGACTGGTCAGTCAACCGCGTAGACTACGCAGCGGCGCGACGCGATCGCGCCGGTTCCCCACTGGAGGCTCCCGCATGCACGGCAACGGTCGCGAAGTGGTCATCGTCGAGGCGGTCCGCACCCCGATCGGGCGCGGCCATCCGGAGAAGGGCTACTACCGGGACACGCATCCGAACGAGCTGCTCGGCCGCACCTACAGCGAGCTGATCGAGCGCGCCGGCATCCCGGCCGACGCCGTCGAGGACGTGATCTGCGGCTGCGTGCAGCAGTACGGCGAGCAGATGTTCAACATCGGCCGCAACGCCTGGCTCCAGGCCGGCCTGCCGATGGAGACCCCGGCCACGACCGTCGACCGCCAGTGCGGCTCCGCCCAGCAGGCGTACAACTTCGCCGCGGCGCTGATCGCCGCCGGCGTGCACGACGTCGTGATCGGCGCCGGCGTCGAGCACATGGGCCACATCCCCATGGGCATCGGCTTCAAGTGGGTCGACGACGTCGGCTCCCCCTGGCCCCCGGAGCTACTCGAGCGCTACAACCTCGTGCCGCAGGGCCTCTCGGCCGAGATGATCGCCGACCAGTGGGAGATCCCCCGCTCGGAGATGGACGAGCTCGCCGTTCGCTCGCACCGGCTGGCGGCGCGGGCCACCGAGGAGGGGCGCTTCGAGCGCGAGACGATCCCCTTCGCCGTCAACGGCTCGACCTACGTGTCCGACCAGGGCATCCGCCCGGACACGAACCTCGAGGCGCTGGCCGGCCTCAAGCCCGCGTTCAAGCCCGACGGCAAGGTCACCGCCGGCAACGCGTCGCAGATCTCCGACGGCGCGGCGGGCGTGCTGCTGATGAGCGCCGACAAGGCGGCGGAGCTGGGCGTCACGCCGCGGGCCAAGGTCGTCGACCAGACGACGGTCGGCGTCGACCCCGTGATGATGCTCACCGGCCCGATCCCCGCCACCCGCAAGCTGCTGGAGCGCAACGGGATGACGATGGACGACATCGACCTCGTGGAGATCAACGAGGCGTTCGCCCCCGTCGTGCTGGCCTGGCAGCGCGAGCTCGAGCCGGACATGGACCGGGTCAACGTCAACGGCGGCGCGATGGCCCTCGGCCACCCGCTCGGCTCGACCGGCGCCCGGCTCCTCACCACGCTCCTGCACGAGCTCGAGCGGTCCGACAAGGAGGTCGGCCTGGTGACGATGTGCTGCGGCGGCGGCCTGGGAACGGGAACGCTCGTCCAGCGCGTCTGAGTGGGTTAGGGTGAGGCCGTGGAGTCGCTCCTCGGCCTCGGCGCCCCCACCCAGGAGGAGTTGGACGCTCGGCGCGAGGCCGAGCGCGGCGGCGAGCCGTTCCTGATCTATCGCGACGAGGAGGGGCGCCAGCTCCTGCACGTGCTCGGCGCCGAGCGGCGCAGCGTGACGCTCGGCCGCCGCCACGAAGCCGACGTCTCGGTCCCGTGGGATCCCGAGATGTCGCGCCTGCACGCCGAGCTCGAGCTGCACGCCGGCGAGTGGACGATCTGCGACGACGGCTTCTCCCAGAACGGCACGTGGGTGAACGGGCTGCGGCTCGTGGGGCGCCGGCGGCTGCTCGACGGCGACCTCCTGCGCGTCGGCCGCACGATGTTCGCGTTCTGCGCTCCCGCCGAGGAGGGGCTGCGGCCGACGCTCGTGCCCGGGGAGCTGGGCGCCGCGCCGCGCTTCTCCGAGCAGCAGCAGCGCGTGCTCCAGGCGCTGTGCCGGCCGCTGCTCTCCGATGGCGAAGGCGTCCAGCCGGCCACCGACGAGGAGGTCGCCGCCGAGACCGGCGTGGCGCTCGAGGACGTCGAGGCGGAGCTCGACCACCTCGGCCGCATGTTGGGGCTCGAGGACATGCCGCCGCGCGAGCAGCGGGCCGAGGTCGCGCTGCTGGCCCTCCGCAGCGGGCTCGTCAGCGGCAGCTGACCGCCAGTTCCACGCGGCGGGGGCGTTGGGGCGGTCATGCGCCGAAGCCTGCTGCTGTCCCTCGCCCTGCTCCTCCTCGTACCCGCCGCCGCCCGGGCGGAGACGATCACCGAGTCCTACCGGGTGCCGACCGTGGGCGGCGCGCTGGTGTACGTCGAGGTCACGCGCCAGGCCGGCGTGCAGTCGCCGGTGATCCTCACCTACTCGCCGTACAACGTGCTCGGCGAAGGGCAGGAGACGCAGGACAAGTACGGCGATCGCTACGTGCCGCGCGGCTACGCGCGGGCCGTCGCCGACGTGATCGGAACCCGCAACTCCTCCGGCTGCTGGGACTACGGCGGAGCGGCGGAGCAGCAGTCCGGCGTCGATCTCGTGAACTTCCTCAGCCGCCAGTCGTGGTCGAACGGCAAGGTGGCGATGATCGGCGGCTCCTATGACGGCACGACGGCCAACATGGTCGCCGCCCGCGGCGCGGACGCGCCGGGCCTGGCCGGGATCGTCCCGATCGCCGCCATCTCGCGCTGGTACGGCTACGCCTACTCGCACGGCGTCCGCTACTCGGGCAACTCGCAGCGCCCGACCGACGAGGGCCTCGACACGCCGCTGGCCTTCGACTTCGGCTTCGGCCGCACGCCGCCCACCGACCCGTCGGCGATCGACGCCGCGCGCGACCGCATCAGGCCGTGCGACGCCGTCCGCCACACCCTCGAGGGCTACAACCGCACGCCCGACTATGACGCCTTCTGGCGCGAGCGCGACTACCGCAAGGACGCGGCGCGCTTCTCCGTGCCGGCGCTGATCGCGCACGGCTGGCAGGACTACAACGTCAAGCAGGAGGAGGGCGTCGAGCTCTTCAAGGCGCTCGACGGCTCGCCTTTCAAGAAGCTCTTCATGTACCAGGCCGGCCACGGGTCGCCGCCCGACGCCGCCTTCCTGCCCGTGCTCGACGCCTTCTTCGAGCAGACGCTGATGGGCCGCGACAGCGGCATCGAGGCGATGCCCGCGGTGATGACGCAGGGCCGCACGCACGCCGGCAACGACGCGGGGTTCCGCGCCGAGACGGCGTGGCCGCCCGCCGGCGTGAGCAACCTGACGTTGCGGCTGGGCCGCTCGGCGACGGGCGGGACGCTCGACGGCGCCGGGGCCGGGCCGCCGGCGTCGTACACCGACCGCGTGACGGGCTCGGAGGAGGTGCCGCAGCGCGCGCTCGCCGCCGAGACCCAGTGGCTGACCTATCAGACGGCGCCGCTGGCGGCCGACGTCCGCATCGCCGACGCGCCGCGCCTGGTGGCGACGGTGACCGCCAACCGGTCCTTCGGGCAGCTCGTGCCGACGCTCTTCGACGTCGACGCGACGGGCAACGCGGTCCCGATCAGCCGCGGCTTCCTCAACCTGCGCTACCGCGACGGCCTGGCGCAGGCCGACGCGATGCCGGTGGGCGAGCCGACGCCGGTGAGGGTGACGTTCAAGAACCAGGACTGGACGGTCAAGGCCGGCCACCGGGTCGCACTCGTGCTCGAGAGCTCGAACAGCGCGTGGGCGGTGCCGGACGTCCCGGGGCTCTCGCTCGAGGTCGCGTCGCGCAGCTCCCGGCTGGTCCTCCCCGTAGGCTAGGACGGGTGCGGCTTCGCGCCGTCCGCTACTGGCTTCCGGTCGCCCTCGTCCTGGCGGGGATCGTCTCGCTGTTCGTCATCGACAGCTCCGACCGCTTCGAGGCGTTCGCCATGCTCGTCGGCTCGGGGCTGAGCGTCGCGCTGCTCAACGTGCTCTTCCGCTACGGGTCACGCGGCGATCGCGAGCGCCAGGCCGAGGACGACGCGCGCGAGTACTACGCGGAGCACGGCCGCTGGCCCGACGAGGAGCGCTAGGCCCGCCGCGCCATCCACTTGCGGACGTCGTCGAGCGGCCCGAAGCCGAAGCCGTCGTACAGCCCGTGGGCGTCGTCGGTCACCAGGACCAGGCGTGCGACCCCCTTCACGTCGGGGTGCTCGAGGATGGCGGTCATCAGCGCCTTGCCGATCCCGCGGCCGCGCTCGGCGGCGACGACGAACAGATCGCCGATGTAGCCGAACGCCACCCCGTCGGTGACGACGCGGGCGTGGCCGACCTGCCGGCCGTCGCCGTTGTACGCCCCGAAGCAGAGCGAGCGGTCGAGGATCCGCTCGTTCTGCTCACGCGTGCGCCACCGCGCCCAGTAGCTCTCCTCGGTCAGGAAGCGGTGGATGAGGTCGCGGTCGAGCCGCGACGGGTCGGTCGAGATCTCGAGCACCTGCTCAGCGTGGCAGGCGCCGCGGAGCAACGATGGGGCGGGCCGGAGCCCGCCCCTCGTCGCGTGAGTCGCTCAGGCGCCCCGGCGGGCGTCGTCGTCGAACTCGATCTCTTCCTTGCGAACCGTGTCGGAGACCTGGCGGTCCTCCGTCTGGACGTCCTTGTCGAGCCGGACGCGCTCCTTCGGCACGGTGCGCTTCTCGGCGACCGGCTCCTCCTCGTGCAGCACGACCTCGTGGTCCTCGGAGGAGATCGCCGGACCGTCGGTGGCGCTGCCGGCGTTGGCGTCGGTGATCGGCTCGCGCTCGATGCGCACCTCTTCGCGGCGGACGGGCACGGTCTGCGTGACCTCGTCCTCGACGACGTACTTGCGCAGGCGTGCGCGGCCGGTCTCACGCTCGGTCTTGCCGACGTGCAGCTCCTCCTCCGAGCGCGTCATCGCGTCGTCGGTGGTCGGCCCGCTGACGTCGTGGCCGACGGTGCCGCGATCGCCGGCGTCGTCGCCGCCGTCGCTCGTCGTGCCGTTCTGCCCGTAGTCACGGCCGTAGTGGCGGTAGAGCTCCGCCTCCTCGCGCTCGGACAGCCGCCCGTCGGGATCGACGTTCGGGGCGTCCTTGACGGTCGCCTTGTCGAACGGCACGGTCGCCGTGCCGCCGTCCTGGGTCATCCCGTCGAGCGGCACGAACGACTGCTTCGTGCCGAACAGGCCGGTGGTGACGAGCGCCCACTCGGGCTCGTTGGTGTCGGTGTCGAGGTAGATCTCCTCGATCGTGCCGAGCTTGTCGCCGTCGCTGCCGCGCAGCTCTTGGCCGCGCAGCGCGAGTACGTCCTGATTGGTCGATGCCATTGTGTATCGCCTTCCTTAGGTGGACGACGGCCGGTACGCGGCCGTCGATTCGGTCTGGCCGTTGCCGGCGCCGCCCGTGCGCGCCTCGGCCTCTTGCTTGGCGCGCTGGGCGTCCTGCTTGCCGCGCTCCTTGCCGATCTCCATGTCGCGGCGCACCTGCCCGCGCTGCTGCTGGCCCTTGTCGTAGGCGTCCTCGAGCATGCGGCCGGCGACCTCGCGCCCGCCGAGCCCGAAGGCCAGCGCCATCGCCAGCGCGGCGGCGCCGAGCAGCGCCCCGTAGGTGATCGTCACGATCTCCGGGGCGATCTTGAGCTGGTTGAGGATCATGAAGGCGGCGATCGCCATGACGAGCACGGGGACCACCGAGCCGACGACCTTGCCGGTCGGCGTGTCGCCCATCGTCCGCGCCACGAGCCCGCCGATGGCGGCGGCGATCGCGCCGGCCACGACGAAGATGAGGACGGCGGCGATGATGTTCGGCAGGTAGGCGCCGATGGCGGCGACGAAGTTGTCGAGCGCCGCGATCCCGAGCTGCGACACGGCGATAGCCAGCGCGCCGAGGAAGATGAACCAGTACGCGAGCGTGCCGATGAGCTTCGACGGACTCGTGTCCGGCGCCACGCGGTCGACGTATTGACCCGTCGTCCCGCTGTGCAGTGCACGATCGAGGCCGACCTTCTGGAGCGCCTTGGTGACGACGGTCCGCACGACGCGGGCGACGATCCAGCCGATCGCCAGGACGATGATGAAGCCCAGCAGCTTGGGGAGGAAGCCGAAGAACGAGTCGAGTCCGGTCTGCACCGAATCGCCGACGTTCACGGCCGAGAAGAGGGTCACGACAGTTGCTCCTTGTTTCGCTTGACAGCGTGTGGGGAGCCAGGCTTCCTCCCAGCTGGGAAAGGAAAACGCCTACTGGCGCGCGGGCACTCTTAGAGGTTCAGTGTTCTGACTCTGGTGGCGCGTCGGCGAGGTCGACGCTCGGGAGCGCCCGCATGCCCTCCTGGTAGCCCTCGCCGCGCACCTCGCCCGCGTACGCGATCAGCTCGAGCCGGCGGATCTCCTGCTCGCCCATCACGCGCGCGGGGTCGTCGGGCGGAAGGCCGTCGATCAGGCGCCGGATGCGCGTGCGGATCTGGAGCGCGAAGTGCGGCGTCGAGCTCCCCATCAGCTGGCGGACGTCGTCGACCGTGACCTGGCGGTCGCCCCGCAGGCGCTCGGGTTGCTCGGCTTGCGCCACTTGAGTCAGTCGCCTCCGGTCTCGACGGGCTGGATCTCCAGGAGGGCGTCGATGCGCGACTGGACGTCCGCGGAGATCGCGGACTCGTCACCCATGAGCCAGCCGTGATTGTAAACGCCGCGGACCGGGTCCTGCTCGAAGCCCGGCTGGATGTCGAGCAGGTACTCCTGCACCGCCGGCGGCAGCGCCCCCGGCTCGGTGACGAGCAGCAGCGGGCCGTACTTGCCCGAGCCGGAGAGCGGCGCCGCCGCCGCCGCGTCGAGCGTGCGGGAGACGTTCGCGAACACGAGCCCGTGCCCGGGATCGACGACGTTCCAGCCGAAGCGCGCGTCCGCGTAGCGGGCGAACGCGATCGCGTTCGTCACGGGGTCGGGGCCGGCGATCCGCTTGGCGGTGCCGAGGCGGTCGAGCTGGCGCAGCACGGCGTCCGAGATCGCGTCCTCGGGGCCGAGCACGTAGATGCGCACGCGCTTTCCGCGCGAGGTGATCGCCGCGCGCGTCTCGGGCGGGAGCGCGTCCCGCGGCGTCCACAGCACCGGGTGGCCCGACCTCGCTGCCCAGCCGGCGGCCGGCATCGCGAACTCGGGCCGGTCGGCCGGGGCCACGATGACGGTGTCGGACGGGTCACCGGCCGCCGAGGTCTGGAGCCGGTCGATGCCCTGCGCGAGCGACGACGGGCTCGAGCCCTTGACCTGGGTGACGCGGCGGTTGTCCGGCTCGGCGGCCTCGCCGATGCGGATGACCTGCGCGTCCTTGACCTCCTTCGCGCCCGACGGCGCCAGCTCCTCGAGCGCCTCGGAGCTGGCCGCCGGCAGCTCGCCGCCGTCCGAGAACAGGACCGGTGCCCGCAGGGGCGGCGCCATCAGCTGGGCGGCCGAGATCGCGGCGCGCCAGTCGCCCTGCTCGACGATCACGACGGCGCGCGGGCTGCTCTCGTCGGTGCGCGCCGGGTAGACGGCCCGCGCGACGCCCGCGGCGTCGGCCACCGGGTCGGCGCCGACCACGCGCGTGGTGTTCTTGGTGGCGAAGACGGGGAACCCGAGCGCCGGGGCGTCCTCGGCCTGCTCCTCGTCGCCGCTGGCGCCGAGCACCGGCTCGCCGCCGCCCCGCCGCTCGTCGTTCTTCCCGTCGTCCCCGCCGCCTCCGCAGCCGATCAGAAGGGCGAGCAGGAGGAGGGGCAGCAGCCGTCGAATCACCGCGATAAAGCTAGCCGCTACCCTGACGCGCCGGCTGCGCCTCAAGTTCTCCTAAAGCGCGGCCGACTACCCACTGGACATAAGACAGCGGCATCGGCTAAGGTGCCGCGCCAAGCCGAGCTCTCGGGAAGGAATCCCGAGGGGCGGGGGACCCATATGCAGTTGGGGCGAGTCACGTCCAGAGCGACGTGAGGCGCAGGCTCTTTCAGCGCCAGCCCGTCAGCTAACCCCGCAGGCCGACGAAAGAGGTTGTTGAGCTTGCTTTCCCTGCGGGCGTTCGCCCTATTGATCTGTGCGTTCTTCATAGCTCCCGCCGCCGCCGCGGCGCAGTCGACGACGGGTGGTTCCGTCTACGTTGCGCCGCCGCCTGTGAAGGCGGGGAACCTGACCGTGCCCGGCACCCAGGCCAAGCTGCTGCCCGACGGCACGGCCGCCGCACCGGCGAGCGCGCCGCGCCCCGTGCAGGAGGCGATCTGGGCCGCGAACCGGCTCCAGAACAAGCCGTACAAGTACGGCGGCGGGCACGCGAAGATCGAGGACACCGGCTACGACTGCTCCGGCACCGTCTCCTACGCCCTGTTCCACGCCGGCCTCCTGAAGTCCCCGCTGCCGTCCGGCCCGTTCATGCGCTGGGGCGCCAAGGGCCCCGGCCGGTGGATCACCGTGTACGCCCACGGCGGCCATGCCTACGCGATCATCGCGGGGCTCCGGCTCGACACCAGCGTCGGCAGCTACAGCGCGCGCCGGGCGACCCGGCGCAAGATCGCCCGCTCGGCCTTCGAGCGCGGCCCGCGCTGGCGGCCGATGCTGCGCTCCGCCCAAGGCTTCGCCAAGCGCCACCCCGTCGGCCTCTAGCGCCGATCCAGACCGGCAACGCCGCGGCCGCCGAGTCGGCCGCGGCAGCGCCGGACGGTACGCTCTCCTTCCGACCTGGACCACCCAAGGAGGAAGCCGTGCCCGGCATGGGCGGACGCATGTCCGTAGTCATCAAATCCAAGATCAACAAGCTCCTGGACCGGGCGGAGGATCCCGCGGAGACGCTCGAGTACAGCTACCAGAAGCAGATGGAGCTGCTGCAGAACGTCAAGAAGGGGATCGCCGACGTCGTCACGTCGAAGAAGCGCCTGCAGCTGCAGCAGCAGCAGCTCGAGAAGCAGGTCGTCAAGCTCGACACCCAGGCGCGCCAGGCGCTCTCGCAGGGGCGTGAGGACCTCGCGCGGACGGCGCTCGAGCGCAAGCAGTTCGCCCAGACCGAGCTCCAGTCGCTCGACCAGCAGGTCGCCGAGCTCGAGTCCCAGCAGGCGGGGCTGATCGAGAAGGAGCAGAAGCTGCGCTCCAAGATCGAGCAGTTCCGGACCAAGAAGGAGGTCATCAAGGCGCAGTACTCGGCCGCCGAGGCCTCCGTGAAGATCTCCGAGGCCGCGAGCGGGGTGGGCGAGGAGATGGCCGACGTCGGCATGGCCATGCAGCGTGCGCTCGACAAGACCGAGGACATGCGCGCCCGCGCGGGCGCGATGGACGAGCTCGAGGCGGCCGGCGCGTTCGACGACAACCTCGCGCTCGGCTCGGGGACGACCGACGACATCGACAGGGAGCTGCACCAGCTGACGTCCCAGAGCGAGGTCGACGACGACCTCGAGCGGCTCAAGGCCGAGCTGGGGTCGGGCTCCGCACCGCCGCAGCCGGAGCTCGAATCCGGGAGCGGCGAGCAGGAGCGCCCCGCGTGATCGTCCGCATCGCGACCGAGAGCCAGTACCGGCTCGACGACGAGGCCGCGGCCCAGCTCAACGAGCTCGACAACGACGCCGTCGCCGCAGTCGACGGCGGCGACGAGGATCGCTTCCACGAGGTGTTCGAGCAGATGCTCGACCTCGTACGGCGGGAGGGCACCCCGCTCGGCGAGGACGAGCTCGAGGAGTCCGACGTGATCCTCCCGCCGCCCGACATCTCGTTCGTCGAGGCAGGCGCGGAGTTCACCGGGGAGGGCCTGATCCCGGATTGAGCGGGGAGCTCGCCATCCGCCTGCGGGGCGTGGTCAAGCGCTTCGGAGCGCTGACCGCGGTCGACGGGCTCGATCTCGACGTGCCGGTTGGCACCTGCGTCGGCCTGCTGGGCCCCAACGGCGCGGGCAAGTCGACGACCATGAAGACGCTCACCGCACAGGTGATCGCCGACGAGGGGGAGCTCGAGGTGCTCGGCTACCGGCTCCCCGAGGCGTCGAAGCAGGCCCGCGCCGAGATGGGCGTCGTGCCGCAGCTCGACAACCTCGACACGTCGCTGACCGTCGAGCAGAACCTGCGCGTCTTCGCGCACCTCTACCGCGTGCCGGCCGGCCGTCGCAAGGAGGCGATCCAGCGCGCGCTCGACATCGCCAACCTCGACGAGCGGCGCGCCTCCAAGGTCGACGAGCTGAGCGGCGGCATGCGGCGCCGGCTGCTGATCGCCCGCGCCCTGCTGCACGAGCCGCGGCTGCTGCTGCTCGACGAGCCGACCGTCGGCCTCGACCCGCAGGTGCGCCAGGAGCTGTGGGCCCTGATCGACCGGCTGCGCTCGGAGGGCGTCTCGATCCTCATGAGCACCCACTACATCGAAGAGGCCGAGCGTCTCTGCGAGCAGGTGACGATCATGTCCCACGGCAAGGCGGTCGCGGTCGGGCCGCCGCGGGCGCTGATCGCCGAGCACGCCGGCCCTGAGGCGGTCGAGGTCTACGGCTCGCCCATGCGGCTGCACGAGGTCGAGGGGCTCGCTCGCTCGCGCGGCTGGCCCACGCGACGGACCGGTACCTCGATCTCGATCTTGCGGGCCAACGGCGCTGCCGCCGAGCTCGAAGGCGAGACGCGGGTGACGAACCTCGAGGACGTCTTCGTGCTGCTCACGGGGGAGGAGATCAGCTGATGGGCCGGGCCGCCGCCGCCGCGCCCCGCCTCGGCCGTCTCGAGCGCGCCGCCCTCCAGGGCGTGCTGGTGCGCGAGATCATCAACTACTCGTCCTTCTGGCGGTCGTCGACGTTCTCCTCGACGATCGACCCCACGATCTACCTGCTCGCCTTCGGCTTCGGCTTCGGGTCGCTCGTCTCGGAGGTCGCGGGCTACAACTACATCGACTTCGTCGGCACGGGCATCGTCGCCACCACCGTGCTCTTCTCGGGCGCCTTCCCGGCGATGTACGGGACGTTCGTCAAGTACCAGTTCCAGCACACGTACGACGCGATCATCGCCGCGCCCGTCGACACCGAGGAGCTGGTCACCGGCGAGGCGCTGTGGATCGCCGCCCGCACCGGTGTCTACGGCTGCGTGCCGATGCTCGTGGCCGTCGTCTTCGGCCTCGACCCGAGCTACGGCATGCTGCTCGTGCCGTTCATCGCCGCGCTCGCCGGGTTCGGCTGGGCGACGTTCGGCATCTTCATCGCGGCCCGTGCGAAGTCGATCGAGAGCTTCTCCTACTGGCAGAGCGGCCTGCTGACGCCGATGTTTCTGGTGGCCGGCACGTTCTTCCCGCTCGACGAGCTGCCGACCTGGGCGCAGGTGCTCGGCCACGTCAACCCGCTCTACCACTGCGTCGAGCTGGTCCGGCATGCCGTGTTCGGCTTCGAGGGCTGGGCGGATGTCGGCCATGTCGCCTTCCTCGTCGCCTTCGCGTTCGTCTCGTGGCGGCTCGCGATCCGCTTCATGGAGCGTCGGCTGATCCTGTGAGGATCGCCGCCATGTCGTAGCTCCCCGCAGGCGAACGTCCGCCGCCATCGTGCCCGCCCTACCCAGCCGCAGTTGACGTTCGTCTAGATCGGGATGCCCCAGAGGGGGAACCAGCGCTCGAGCTCGGCCTCGACCGGGAGGTCGGCGCCGATCTGAGCCCGGAAGCGCAGCTCGCGCTCGTTGTCGCGCTGCTGCTCGCCGCCGGACGGGACGAACGGGTAGAACGCGCCGCGCTTGTAGTTGTAGATCCAGTAGAGCGGCCGGCCCTGCTCGTCCTTGAACGCGAACACCGCGGCGAGGACCCGCTCCCCGTACCCGCCGCCCTGGATCGCCGTGGAGACGCCGTTCACGCCGACGACCAGGTCCTCGAAGTCATCGTCCGAGAGGATCATCCAGCGGTAGCCGTGCTCGTCGTCGGTGCGGTCGATCGTCGTCCCGGTGTCCTCGCCGGTGCCGCGGACGACCTCCTCCATGTCCTTGACGATGCCGTCGAAGTCGGCGGTCGCGAGCGGCTGGAACACGATCGCCGCCTTGCCGGAGCTCTTGAGACCGAGCTCGAGCTCCATCTTCACGTACGCCGTGCTCATCGCGAACAGGCGGTCCGGTGCGGGCTGCTTGAGCTCGCGCTTGCCGCGCAGGACGTCTAAGAAGCCCACTAGCTGACGGAGCCCTGAAGCTGCATCTCGAGCCGCTGCAGCGCCTCGATCCGCTTCTCCAGCGGCGGGTGCGTGGCGAACAGCCCGGAGACCTTGCCGGACGCGGCGGGGAAGATGAAGAACGCCTGGAGCTCGCTCGCCGCGCGCAGGTCCTTCTGCGGGATACGGTGCATGCCGCTCGAGATCCGCTGGAGCGCCGAGGCGAGCGCGCTCGGCCGGCCGGTGATGATCGCCGCGCCGCGGTCGGCCGCGAACTCGCGGTACCGCGACAGCGCCTGCATGAGCAGGAACGAGACGACGTAGACCACGAGCGAGACGAGCAGCAGCACCAGGAAGCTCGGGTTGTCGTCGTCGTCGCCGTACGACGCGCCGCCGCCGAACAGGAAGCCGAACTGGACGATGTACGCGGCGAGCGTGGCGAAGAAGCCGGCCAGCGTCATCACCGCGACGTCGCGGTTGGCGACGTGGGTGAGCTCGTGCGCCATCACGCCCTCGAGCTCAGCCGGGCTGAGCAGCTCCATGATGCCGGTGGTCGCGCACACGGTCGCCTTCTTCGGCGAGCGCCCGAGCGCGAACGCGTTCGGCATGCGGGTGTTGGCCACGGCCACCTTGGGCTTCGGCAGGTCGGCCTGTACGCACAGGCGCTCGACCATCGCATGCAGCTGCGGCGCCTCCTGCGGAGAGACCACCCGGGCCCCCATGGCCGCGAGCGCCAGCTTGTCGGAGGCGAACAGATTCAGCAGGGCGAGACCGCCCGCGATCACGGCCACGAGAGCGGCACTCGCGCCGGCTGTGAGCAGCACGACGACGAAGCCGACGTAGACGAGGCCGAGCAGGAACAACGTCACCGTCATGCGGACCTGCAGGCCGGTGTCTTTGCCGAACGAGGTGGGTTTGGGCATCTGCATAAAGATGTTGGCAGACCACCGAGCCCCTTGAGCAACAAATTAAGCGCCGCAAACGCTGATAGATTGCGCCCCGCCGAATCCTTGGGAGACCAGCCCGGGGAGTGGGGGACCCATTCAGGTCATGGGGCGAATCGCGATCTGCTGATCGCGTAGCGCACGTTCGCGAGCCCGTCAGCTAACCCCATAGGCATCACATGGGGGACAAGTGACCGGCTCGTCGTGCTCAGCTAAGAAATCCCTGCAGTTTGCAGGAATCGTTGCACCGTCCATAACGGGTGGCAGGGCCGGGTGAGGGCGCCTAGCATGGCCCGCCGCATGGCTCGAAGGCTCGGTCTCCTGCTCCTGGCGGCGGCGCTCCCGCTCGTCCTCTGGTCGGCGCTGCCGCTCGGCTCCGACGCGCAGTCGAGCGGCGAGATCCAGCGCAAGATCGACCGCAAGCGATCGGAGATCGAGCAGCGCCGCGGCCGCGAGCGGGTGCTGACGACCGACATCAGCGCCATCAGCCAGCGGATCGGGGCGCTCCAGAGCGACATCACGGTGCTCCAGACCAAGCAGGTCCGGCTCGAGACCGACCTCGCCGCCAAGCGCGAGGCGCTGGCCCGGCTCCAGGAGGAGCTCCGGCGCACGCGCCTGCGCCTGGCCCAGCTGCGGGCGCGGCTGGCCGAGGCCAAGGTCGCGCTCGCCGGCCGCCTGGTCGAGCTCTACAAGGCGGACAAGCCGGACGTGGTGACCGTCGTGCTCGAGGCCGACGGGTTCGCCGACCTGCTCGAGCGCACGGAGTTCATGCAGCGGGTCTCCTCCCAGGACGCGCGGATCGTCGATCGGGTGCGCCAGGCCAAGGCCGAGGCGACGGCCACCGCGAAGCGGCTGGACCGCCTGGAGGCGCGGGCCGAAGAGGTCGCCGAGGCGATCGAGGCCGAGGTCGAGCAGGTCGTCCAGGTCAAGACGCAGCTCGTCGGCCGGCGCGACTCCTTCGCGTCCGTGCGCGCCGAGAAGGCGGGCATGCTCGCCAACACCCGCGCCTCGCGGGCGGAGCTCGAGGGGCATGTGCACGCGCTCGAGCGCGAGCAGGCCGCGGTGCTGGCTCAGCTGCGCGGGTCGAGCGGAGGCGGAGGCGTCGCCGGCCCCATCCGTCAGGGCTCGGGGACCTTCATCTGGCCCGCCAACGGCTCGGTCTCTTCCGGGTTCGGCATGCGCTGGGGGCGCCTCCACGCCGGGATCGACATCCCGCTGCCGGTCGGCACCGGGCTGCGCGCGGCCGCCGGCGGACGCGTCGTGATCGCCGGCTGGGTCGGCGGCTACGGCAACTACACGTGCATCCAGCACAGCGGCGGGCTCTCCACCTGCTACGGCCACCAGTCCTCGATCGGCGTGTCCGTCGGGCAGTCGGTGAGCCAGGGCCAGGTCATCGGCGCGTCGGGGAACACCGGCAACAGCACCGGCCCGCACGTGCACTTCGAGGTGCGCGTCAACGGCTCCCCGGTCGACCCGCTCGGCTACCTCTAGACTGAGAACGCGGCTTACTCGCACTCGCAAGCTCGTGCGAGCGCCTTGATTACTTAGCAATGCAGCCCGAACTGGATCTAGGACCCATCACGCTGCAGACCTTCGGGCTCATGATGGGCCTGGGGTTCGTCGCGGCCGGCCTCCTCGCCTCGCGTTACCTGCGCGAGCTCGGCAAGCCGGTCGACTGGGCGTACGAGATGGTGTTCGCCGCGCTCGTCGGAGGCATCGTGGGCGCGCGGCTGTGGTGGGTCGCCGAGAACTGGTCGGAAGCGCAGGACGACCTTCTCGGAAGCCTGTTCTCCGGGTCCGGCCTCGTCTGGTACGGCGGCGCGCTGGGTGGCGCCGCGGCCGTGCTGCTCTGGGCCCGCTGGCGCGACTTCTTCGGGCTCCAGGTGCTCGACGTGGCGGCGCCATCGCTCGCCGTCGGGTACGCGTTCGGGCGCATCGGCTGCCAGCTGGCCGGCGACGGGGACTACGGCGTGCCGTGGAACGGCCCGTGGGCGATGGCCTATCCCAACGGCACCGTGCCGACGACCGAGGAGGTCCACCCGACCCCGGTCTACGAGGCGCTGACGATGCTCCTCGTCGCCGCGCTCCTGTGGCGCTGGCGCCATCGCTGGCGGCCCGGCACGCTGTTCGCCGTCTACCTGATCCTGGCCGGGACGGAGCGCTTCCTCGTCGAGTTCGTCCGGCGCAACGACGAGGTGCTCGTCGGCCTCACCCAGCCGCAGCTCCTGTCGATCGTGATGATCGTCGGCGGGGCCGCCTTCCTCGCGTTCCTGCGGCGCGGCGCCGAGGCTCCAGCGCCCGCCCGCGCCGCCCGCTCTCGCGCCTAACCCATACGCTGCGCGGCCGTGTACCCCGAGGACTCCTCCGTCGTCGACGGCTCGCTGACCGTCGGGGGCTGCGACGCGGTGGCGCTGGCGCGCGAGTTCGGGACGCCGGCGTACGTCGTCGCGGAGCACGACCTCCGCGCGCGGGCGCGGGAGTTCGCTCGGGAGCTGGCCCGGCGGCACCGCGGGCCGGGCGAGATCGTCTACGCCTCGAAGGCCTTCCCCTGCACCGCGGTGCTGCGGGTGTTCGCCGAGGAGGGGCTGGGCTGCGACGTCGCCTCGGGCGGTGAGCTGCACCTGGCGCTGCGGGCTGGGTTCGCTCCCGGGCGTCTGTACCTGCACGGCAACGCGAAGTCGGAGGCCGAGCTGGCGATGGCGCTCGAGCACGCGGTCGGCACCGTGGTGCTCGACAGCGAGCAGGACGCCGACCGGCTGCTCGCCCTCGGTGGCGGGCCGAGGCTGCTCGCGCGCGTGACCCCGGGCGTCGACGCCGACACGCACGAGCACATCCTCACGGGGCAGGCCGGCTCGAAGTTCGGGATGCCGCCGGAGGCCGCGCGCGCGCTCGCCGAGCGGGTCGACCTCGCCGGCCTGCACATGCACATCGGCTCGCAGATCCGGTCGCTCGATCCGTACCGGCGGGCCGTGGCGGCGCTCGCCCGCGTCGGTGACTTCGACGTCTACGACCTGGGCGGCGGGCTGGGCGTGTCGTATCTGCCGGGCGACGTGGCGGTGGAGCCGGGCGAGTGGGTGGCGGGCATGGTCGAGGCCGCCCATGCCGAGCTCGGCGAGGAGACGGCGCTCGTGCTCGAGCCCGGGCGCGCGCTGGTGGCTGGCGCCGGGGTGACGCTCTACGGCGTCGAATCGGTCAAGCCGGGGCTCGCCGGGGAGCGGATCGTCGCGGTCGACGGCGGGATGTCTGACAATCTGCGCCCGATGCTCTACGGCGCCGCCTACCACGCCGACGTCGCGAGCCGCGTCGGGCAGGGCGGCGCGACGTGCACGGTGGTGGGCAAGCACTGCGAGTCTGGCGACGTGCTGGTACGCGACGTCGCGCTGCCCGACCCGCGGCCCGGCGACGTGCTGGTCACCCCGGTCACCGGCGCCTACGGGTACGCGATGGCGAACAACTACAACGGCGTCCCGCGGCCGCCGGTGATCTTCTGCGCGGACGGCGACGCCCGCGTCGTCGTCCGCCGCGAGACCTACGAGGACCTCCATGGCCGAGACGTTTAGGGTCGGGCTCCTCGGCCACGGCACGGTCGGCTCCGCGTTCGCGCAGATGGTGGCCGAGCGGGCCGACGCGATCGTCCCGGTCACCGGCCTGCGCCCCGAGATCACGGGCATCCTCACCCGGTCGCAGGGGACGTTCGAGGAGGTTCTCGAGAACGCGGACCTGATCGTGGAGCTGATGGGCGGCATCGAGCCCGCGCGCGAGTACGTGCTGGCGGCGATGCGGGCCGGCCGCCACGTCGTCTCGGCCAACAAGCAGCTGCTCTCCCAGTACGGCGAGGAGTTGTGGGCGTGCGCGCGCGAGCACGACGTCCAGCTGCGCTTCGAGGGCGCCGTGGCGGGCGTGGTGCCGGTCATCCGCGTGCTGCAGGAGTCGCTCGCCGGCTCGCGCGTGGAGCGCATCCACGGCATCGTCAACGGGACCACCAACTACATCCTCACCGAGATGGAGCGCTCCGGCCTCACCTACGCCGAGGCGCTCGGGCAGGCGCAGACGCTCGGCTATGCCGAGGCCGACCCGACCGACGACGTGACCGGGCGCGACGCCGCCGCCAAGATGGCGATCCTCGCCCGCCTGGCCTTCTCGACCCCGGTCCATCTCGACCAGGTGGTCTACGAGGGGATCGAGCACCTCACGGCCGAGGACATCGAGTACGCGCGCGACCTCGGGCTCGGGCTCAAGCTGATCGGGACCGCCGAGCGGGTCGACGACGGCATCAGCGTGCGGGTGCACCCCGCGTTCCTGTACGCCGGCCACCCGCTGGCCTCCGTGCACGGGCCGTTCAACGCGGTGACGGTCGAGTCGGAGACGATCACCGAGGTGACGCTGTCCGGCCCGGGCGCCGGCGGGCCGCAGACCGCGACCGCGGTGCTCGGCGACCTCATCTCGGCGATGATCCCGCCGGCCTCGACGCCGGAGACGACCGAGTCCCTGCCGGTGGTCAACGACGTCGAGTCGGCGTTCTACCTGCACATGGAGGTCGCCGACCGGCCCGGCGTGCTCGCCCAGGTGGCCGAGCTGCTGGGGATGCAGGGCGCGTCGATCCGCTCCGTGGTCCAGAAGGGGCTGGGCGAGAACGCGCGGCTGGTGCTGATCATGCATCCGCTGCTCGAGTCCCGGTTCTACGCGGCGATGCGCCTGATCGGGCAGCTCGACTTCATCCGCTCCGCTCCGCGCGCGATCCGCGTGATCGATGAGGAGTTCACCTAGCCCCGGGCTCATCGAGCGCTGGCGCGAGCGGCTGCCGTTCGCGCCCGGCGACCCCGTGGTCTCGCTCGCCGAGGGGTCCACGCCCCTCGTGCTGGCCGAGCGCGTGTCCGAGCGCGCCGGCTGTGAGGTGTGGCTCAAGCTCGAGGGCGCGAACCCGACCGGCTCGTTCAAGGACCGCGGGATGACGTGCGCGGTGTCGGCCGCGGTGCGCGACGGCGCCGAGGCGGTGATCTGCGCGTCGACCGGGAACACGGCCGCCAGCGCGGCGGCCTACGCGGCGCGGGCGGGGATGACGGGCGCGGTGATCGTCCCCGAGGGCAAGATCGCCACCGGCAAGCTCGCCCAGGCGCTGATGCACGGGGCCCGGGTCGTGGCGCTGCGCGGCAACTTCGACGAGGCGCTGGCCCTGGTGCGCGAGCTGGTCGAGCGGCACCCGATCGCGTTGGTGAACTCCGTCAACCCGTTCCGGCTCGAGGGCCAGAAGACGGCGGCGATGGAGGTCGCCGAGGAGCTCGGGCCGATCGACGCGCTCGCCATCCCGGTCGGCAACGCGGGCAACATCACCGCCTACTGGAAGGGCTTTCAGGAGGTGGGGGAGCGGCCGATGATGCTCGGCTTCCAGGCCGAGGGCGCCGCCCCGCTGGTCCACGGGGCGCCGGTGGCCGCTCCCGAGACGGTGGCGAGCGCGATCCGGATCGGCAACCCGGCCCGCTGGGAGGAGGCGATGGGCGCGATGTCCGCCTCCCACGGCGCGGTGCGGGCGGTCTCCGACGAGCAGATCCTGGAGGCGTACCGCTTCCTGGCCGCCAACGAGGGGGTGTTCTGCGAGCCGGCGTCGGCGACCAGCGTGGCCGGCGTGCTCGTGCACGGCGCGCAGGGGGCGGAGCGGGTCGTCTGCGTCCTCACCGGCCATGGCCTCAAAGACCCGCAGACCGCGCTCGCGCGAGCCGGCTCGGTGGTGCCGTGCGAGCCGGACATCGCCGCCGTCGAGCGGGCCGTGCTCGGCTGATGATCCGCGTGCGGGTGCCGGCCTCGTCGGCGAACCTCGGCCCGGGGTTCGACGTGCTGGCGGCGGCGCTGGGTCTGCACATGGAGGTCGACGTCGCCGAGAAGGGGCGGTTCGCGGTCCACACCCAGCTGTCGATCGCGCGCGACCGGCGCAACCTGTGCGTGCGCGGGTTCGCGGCGCTGCGGCCGGTCGACGGGGTCGAGTTCACGATCCGGTCGGCCATCCCGCTCTCCGGCGGGCTGGGCACGAGCGCCGCGGCGTACGTAGCGGGGCTCGTCGCGGCGGACACGCTCAACGGCGGCGGCGCGGACCTGCTGGCCGAGGCCGTCCGGCTCGAGGGGCACCCCGACAACGTCGCGGCCGCGCTGCTCGGCGGCTTCGTGGTCTGCACCGGGCCGCGGGCGACCCGGCTCGACCCGCCCGCAGGCCTCGACGCCGTGCTCGTGGTGCCCGACCGGGCCGTCCGGACGGCGAAGGCGCGGGCGGCGCTCCCGGCGCAGGTGCCGATGGCCGATGCGGTCTTCAACGTCGGCCGCGCGAGCCTGCTCGTCCTCGGCCTCGCCCGCGGTGACCTCGACCTCGTCGCCCGCGGGCTCGACGACCGCCTCCACCAGCCCCGTCGTGAGCCGCTCTACCCGCGGTCGATGGCGTTGGTCCGCGGCGCGCGCGAGCTCGGCGCGCTGGGGGCGACGATCTCGGGGGCCGGGCCCGCCGTCCTGGTCTGGACGCGCTCCGGGGACGCCGAGGGCGTGGCGGCGCGGCTCGAGGCGCACGCGGAAGGGTGGGCGCGGGTCATGCGGCTGCCGTTCGACGCGCAGGGCGCGGTCGTGCTCTGACCGCGCCGTTGCGCCGGCGAACGTCAACGGCGGCTGGGTAGGGAGGCTGGGGGCCGGCCGCGGCGCGCTCCCTTCAAGGCGGGATTACGTGTCAATCGGCGAGGCGGAGATCATCGAAATCCACTTTTATGCTCGTCTGGAGCACAAAGGTGGATTTGGGCGAGCCAACCGTCGCCGAAAGACACGTAATCCCGGCTTGACCGCGCCGCGAAGCCACCGCCACGCCGGCTCCCTCACCTCCCTACCTGTCCTACCCAGCGCAGTTGACGTTCGCCGGCGCCGACGAGTCACTACGGGTCGATCACGACGACAGCGCCGAGCGGCACCCGCCGCATCAGCGCCCGGATGTCGCGATCACCGGCCCTCATGCACCCCAGCGAGGCGGCGCGGCCGACGCTCTCGACATTCGGCGTCCCGTGGATGGCGAGCCGGTCGCCGCCCGGCCAGCCGGGCAGCAGCTTCGTCTGGTGCCCGGAGAGCGCGATGGCGCAGCAGCCGTAGGGCGAGTCCGACCGCTGCGAGCGGAGGCGGTCGGTGACCGCGAAGCGACCGAGCGGCGTCGGGGTGTCCGGGCGGCCGACGGCGACCGGGACGCGCCGGAGCACGCGATCACCGCGGCGGAGCGTGAGCTGCCGCCGCGAGCGGTCGACGCGGATCCACACGTCGGTCGAGCCCAGGCGGGCGGCTGAGGCTCGCAGCCACGCAGGGCGGCCGTTCGGCCGCTCGGTGGCGATGACGCGCAGCCAGCCGTCCCGCCGCCGCGTCACGGCCAGCACGCGTCGAGAGCCGAACTCGGTCCGCGTCCCGATCCGGGCCACCACCCGCCCGCCGGGCGCGGCCCGGAGCGCGGCGCGCCGAGTCACCGCGGCGGTCACGAACCGGCCGCGACGCCCCGACTTCCCCTCGATGCCGCCGTTGCTCGCACCCTTCCCGGCGACGACCTCGAAGGCGTCGTCCCGCGGCGGGGGCTCGGCCTTCTCACCGCAGCCCACCAGCGCGAGCCCGACGACGGCGGCGGCCGGCGCCCGCACGGCTCAGCTCGCGAGCAGCGGCTTCAGCGCCCGGCGCGCGTCGCGCAGGCCGATTCGGCTCAGCACCTCGTCCGCCAGCGCCAGGTAGTCGGCGCCGAGGTCGGGGCGGTGGTCGAGGATCGAGAGCCCCTTCTCGGCCGATTCCGCGTACGCGATCGAGGAGCGGATGACGGTCTTGAAGACCTTGTCGCCGTAGTGCTGCGCGAGCTGGTCGTAGGCCTCGCGCGAGTGGACCGTGCGCATGTCGGCGATGTTCATGACCACCCCGAGCCACTCGAGGTCGGGGTTGTAGAAGTCCTTCGCCTGCTCGATCACGTCGAGCGCGCCCTGCACGCCCTGGAGCGCGAAGTACTGCGCCTCCGAGGAGATGAGCGCCCAGTCGGAGGCCACAAGCCCGTTGATGGTCAGCAGCCCGAGCGCCGGCGGGCAGTCGATCAGCACCACGTCGTGCTGCTTGCGCGCGTCCTTGAGGGCCTTGCGCAGCACGAGCTCTCGCCCCATCTTGCCCGACAGCGAGCGCTCGACCTCGGCGAGGATCGGCGTCGCGGGCACGATCCCGTCGTGCACGGCGGCGCGCGCCTTGGCGTCACCCGCCAGGACGTCGGCGATCGTGGGGGTCGCGTCCGGCGGGACGTCGAAGTAGTCCGACAGGTTGCCCTGCGGGTCGAGGTCGATGGTGAGGACGTCCAGCCCGACGCGCCGCAACACGTCGGCGAGGGTCCGCACCGTGGTCGTCTTTCCCGTGCCGCCCTTGAGCGACAGCACCGCGATGGTCTCGGCCATTGAGGCCGCCACGATACCGAGCGCCCGGGAGCGCGACCGCTAGTCGGCGGTGACCGCGGGAGCGGACGCCACGGCCGGCTGGGCGACCGTGTCGAGGAAGAACAGGGTGTGGCGGCCGATCGCGACCTCGTCGCCGTCGGTCAGCGGGCTCCACTCCACCCGGCGGCCGTTGACGAAGATGCCGTTCAGCGACCGGTCGTCGAGCACCCGCACCCCCTCCGCCTGGCTGACCACCAGAGCGTGGCGGCGGGAGACCGTCGCGTCGTCGAAGCGGATGTCGGCGGCGAGCGAGCGGCCGATCCGCGTCCACTCGCGCGACACGGCGACGACCACGTGGCGGCCGCTCTCCTCGTAGGCGAGGTACTTGCCCGGCTCGGGCACGCCGGCCCGCGCGTCGTCGACCCAGGAGGGGCGCTCACGGCGCGCCGGCTCGGGGCTCACGGGCACCGTTCCCTCGCCGCCTACGGGCAGGGTTCCTGTGTTCTGCGGGTCGGGAGTGCGCTCTTCCATGTTCGCCTTTCCGATCATAAGGACCGGGTCAATGGAGGGTTCGCAATGCCCGCGGCGAAACGGGCTCAAACGATGCTGGCACTCTCACGCAGCCGCCATCCGTTGGTGGAGATCTCCCTCCTCCGGCACAGCGTGGGCGCTCTCGGCGCCCTCCGGCACGGCTGCGTGGACTGCCATCGTACTCCGCTGGTCGGGGAGCTCGTGCACATGTACGGCGAGCGCCTGGTGTGCGCGCTGTGCCGCTCCCGCCACCATGAGCCGCCCGCCCGCACCGAGGTCGTCCGCTCGCCGGAGCACGAGCGCGCCGTGCGGTCGCGTCCGCGCGCGGCGTGAGCATTTATGCTTGCGCCGCCGTGGACCCAGTGACCGCCACCGTCTCGATCGACCGTCCCCGCGAGGAGGTGTTCGCGTATCTCGCGGACATCGCCAACCACGCCGAGTTCAGCGACCACTACCTGAAGCAGTTCCGACTCACGCGCCTGGACTCCGTGGGCCGCGGCGCCGGCGCCCGCTTCAGGTTCGACGCCCCGCTCCAGCGCTTCAGCTGGTCGGACATGACGTTCGTGGAGGTGGAGCCGCCGCATCGCATCGTCGCGCTCGGTCGCGGGGGGAAGTTCAACCGCATCAAGACGACGGCGGTCTGGACGCTGAACCGCGCGGCGGGCGGCGGGACCGACGTCGAGTACATGATCGAGACCGAGCCGCTGCTCCCTACTGACCGCGTCGTCGAGGCGCTCAGCGGCCAGCGCGGATGGTTCAAGCGCAAGGTCCGCAAGTCCCTGCGGCGGCTGCAGTCGATCCTCGAGGAGAACGAGGACCGCGGCGCGCGCGCGACGGTGGCGGGCGTTTAGACTCCGGCCCGATGCGCCGGCTCCTGGTCATCGCCATGCTCGCCGTCGTCGTCGGCTGCGGCGCCGAGGAAGGCAGGACGGTTGCCGAGACCGAGGGGATCTACCTCGACATCAACGGGCTCAAGTACCAGGTCGAGCTGTCGCGCTACATGAACCCCGCGGACGTCGAGGATCGCGAGTACTTCATCGGCCTGCCCGAGACCACGCCGCAGCCCGCCGGGGACGAGACGTGGTTCGGCGTCTGGGTGCGGGTGGAGAACACCTCGGACGAGGAGACCCGCCCGTCGGCCACCCGCTGGGAGATCCACGACACCCAGGAGAACATCTACCGGCCGATCCCGATCGACGCGGAGAAGAACCCGTTCGTCTACGAGGCGATCGACGTCCCGCCCAAGACGGTGATCCCGCTGCCGAGCACGGCCGCCGGCCAGGGTCCGATCCAGGGCCAGCTGCTGATCTTCAAGATCAAGACCGACTCCCTCCAGAACCGCCCGCTGGAGCTGAAGTTCAGCAACGGCGGGAGCTCCCAAGAGGGCACGTACGACCTCGACGTCTAGCGACCGCCGGGCTCGCCCCGTCTAGCGCCCGACGGCGGCGCTGATCACCTGGGCGGCAGCGGGCGCGGCGACCTCGCCGCCGGCGCCCTGGGCGATCAGCAGCACGCAGACCGCGATCCGGGGGCGGCCTGCCGGCGCGTAGGCGGCGAACCACGCGTCGGTGTCGGTGACGTCCTCGAGCGGGGGCGGCTGCGACGGGTCCTCGGGCACCGGGTCCTCGCTGACCGTCGAGCGCAGCTCGGCGGTGCCGGTCTTGCCGGCCACCTTGATGCCGTCGACCGCCGCTCCGACGCCCGTGCCGCCGGTGACCACGGCCTGCATGCCGCGGCCGACGAAGCGCGCGACCTCCGGCCGCGTGGCCTGCCGTGAGGCAGTTCGCTCCCCGCGCAAGAGGGTCGGAGCGACGAGCCGGCCGTCCTCGCCGATGGCTGCGGCCACGAGCGCCATCTGGAGCGGCGTGGTCAGCACCTTGCCCTGACCGATGGCGGTCGACCCGACCGCCAGGTCGTCGCCGATCTCGCCCGCGGCCGGGATGGTCGAGCGCGCGGCGCCGGTGAGCCGCGGATCCTTGTTGAACCCGAACCGCTCGGCCGTCCGCACGAGCCGTTCGGCGCCCAGCTCGGCGCCCATCGGGGCGAAGACCGAGTTGCACGAGTGGGCGAACGAGTTGATCAGCGAGCCGCCGCACGACTCGCCGTTGGCGTTCTCGAGCTCGATGCCCTCGAGCGTGGCCGACGTCTGCACCGGGAACGACTCCGAGCGCTTCACCGTGCCCGCCTCGAGCGCGCCCGCGAGCGTGATGATCTTGAACACCGAGCCGGGCGGCTGGGGCGCCGAGAACGCCACGCCGGCGAGCGCGAGCACCTCGCCGTTGCGCGGCCTCACCGCGGCGATGCCGCCGTAGCGGCCGGCCAGCGCCTCGACCGCCGCGCGCTGGATCTCGGGGTCGATCGTGCTCCGCACGCTCTTCCCCGGGCGCGGGGAGCTGACGGCCAGCGCGCGCGATCCGGCCCGCAGGATGCCGCCGGGCGTGCCGGCGAGGCGGCGGTCGAACTCGCGCTCGAGCCCGGTCAGGCCCACCGGCGTGTCGGCCGGGACGCCCAGGGCCCGCAGCTCCGCCACCCGTTCCGGCGGCGCCGGCCCCACGCGGCCCGCGATCTCCGAGGCGAGCGGGTCGAGCTCGGACAGCCGCGCCTCTCCCTGCGCGATCGGCGTGCCGTCGCGCGCCTGGATCGTCGCCCGCTCGGCCATCCGCGTCGTGCGGCTCAGCTGCTCCCCGGCGCGCATCCCGGGGAACGCCAGGTGCGGCGCCCAGGCCACCGCGGGCTCGCCGCCCTCGCCCTCGACGATCGGCAGCGTGACGCTCGCGTGGAGGTCTCCGAACACGCGCGTGCTGACCGAGAGCGGCACCTCGACGCTGTCGTCGCGCGGCTCGCGGGGCTGCTCGGTGCGCATGGAGGCGACGGTGGCCGTCGCGCGTGCCCGCCGGTAGGTCCGGGCGAAGCGGCGCAGCGGGGTCCCCTGCCGGGCGCCAGGGGAGAGCATCGCGTACATCTCGGCGTAGTCCTCGCGATCCCAGGCGGCCGCGAAGCGCGTGGCCAGCTCGCGCTCCTCCGGCTCGTGCAGGCTCGCGGCCACCAGGCCCCCGGCGAACGCGCCGCCCGCCAGGACGAGCAGCGGTGCGAGCCGCCGCATCCGGACGCGTTGGTGGGACGAGAGAGTCGAGAGCATCCGGCAGGTGCAGGGTAGGAGGGCTTCTCGAGTAGGCTCGGCGACAGGTGACAGGGATCGACTGGGTGATCCTCGGCGCGGTGGCGCTCCTCGCGCTCTTCGGCTGGGCGCAGGGCTTCATCGCCGGAGCGCTCGCCCTGGCCGGGTTCGCCGCGGGCGCGTGGCTCGCCACCCGGCTCGCGCCGCTCGTGCTCTCCGGGGGCGACGAGTCGCAGTGGGCGCCGGCCTTCGCCCTGGCCGGGGCGCTCGTCGCGGGCGCCGTCCTGGCGGCCAGCTTCGAGGGCGTGGGGACGCGATTGCGCCGGCGGTTCTCGTCACCCGCGTTCGCCGCCGTCGACGGCGCGCTGGGCGCGCTCCTCACCGCCTGCGTGGGCCTGCTCATCGCGTGGGTCCTGGGAGCGATGGCGCTCCAGGCCGCGCCGGACATCCGCCGCGACGTGCAGCGCTCGGCGATCCTGCGCCAGCTCAACGCCGTGCTCCCGCCGACCGGGCCGCTGCTCAACACGCTGCGGGCGCTCGACCCGTTCCCGCGCATCGACGGTCCCGAGGCTCGCGTCCCCGCGCCGCGCGCGGCGATCGCGCGCGACCCGGACGTCGTCGCGGCGCGGCCGAGCGTGGTCAAGATCCTCGGCAGCGCGTGCGGCGTCGGGGTCGAGGGCTCGGGCTGGGTCGCGCGCCCGGGGGTGGTCGTCACCAACGCCCACGTGGTCGCCGGCCAGGACGACACGCGGGTGCTGCCCGGCGGCCGCGATCCGGGCCTCGACGCCCGGGCGGTCCACTTCGATCCGCGCAACGACCTCGCGGTCCTGCGCGTGCCCGGCCTCGATGCCCCGGCGCTGGAGATCGCCCCGGACCCTGAGTCGGGCACCTCGGCGGCGATCCTGGGCTTTCCGCTGAACGGGCCGTACGACGTGCGCGCCGGCCGCCTCGGCCCGACGCGCGAGTTCGTCAGTCAGGACGCCTACGGGCGCGGGCCGGTGCGCCGGCTCATCGTCGCGCTGCGCGGCGCCGTGCGGTCCGGGAACTCGGGGGGCCCGATGGTGGACGGCCGAGGCCGCGTGGTGACGACGATCTTCGCGGCCACCACGTCCGGGCCGCGCGGCGGCTACGGCGTCCCGAACGCGCTCGTGCGCTCCGCCTTGGGAGACCTGCACGACGGCGTATCGACCGGGCCGTGCGGGGGCTGAGCCTGGATCGGCGATCAGGCTGAGCTACCCTCCGCGGTTCGCATGGGGAAGACCTTGGTCATCGCCGAGAAGCCGTCCGTCGGGCGCGATCTCGCCAGCGCGCTCCCGGGCGCGTTCATGAAGCACGAGGGGTATCTCGAGTCCGAGAGCCACATCGTGAGCTGGGCCGTCGGCCACCTCGTGCAGCTCGCGGAGCCCGACGAGTACGACCCGAAGTTCAAGAAGTGGCGGATGGCCGACCTCCCGATCGTGCCCGACGAGTTCAAGCTCGTCGTCCGCGACGAGCGCTCCCGCAAGCAGTTCACGGTGCTCTCCAAGCTCCTTCGCCGGGCGGACGTCGACGAGGTGATCAACGCCTGCGACGCCGGCCGCGAGGGCGAGCTGATCTTCGCGTGGACGTACGAGAAGGCGAACGCGTCCAAGCCGGTGCGGCGCCTGTGGCTGTCCTCGATGACCTCGGCCGCGATCAAGCAGGCGTTCGCGGGCCTCCGGCCGGCGGACGAGTTCTCGCGGCTCGAGGAGGCGGCGCGGTCGCGCTCGGAGGCCGACTGGATCGTCGGCATGAACTCGACCCGGGCGGCCACGATCCGGCTGCGCTCGTCGTTCGACGGCGCGGTGTCGCTGGGCCGGGTGCAGACGCCGACGCTGGCGATCCTCGCCCGTCGCGAGGAGGAGATCCGGGCCTTCAAGCCCGAGCCCTACTGGCTCGTGGACGCCGACTTCGAGCCCACGACCGGTGATCCCGGCCGCCGCTACCAGGGCCGCTTCCACGCGGGAGCCAACCCGCGGCTGCCCACTGCGGACGAGGCCGAGGCGATCGTCGCCGCGGTACGCGAGCAGCCGGGCGAGATCACCAAGCTCGACAAGACGACGAAGAAGGAGCGGTCCCCGCTCCTCTACGACCTGACCTCCCTCCAGCGCGACGCCAACACGCGGTTCGGGTTCTCGGCGCGGCGCACGCTGGCCGCCGCCCAGCGGCTCTACGAGGAGCACAAGGCGCTCACCTATCCGCGCACCAACTCGCGCTTCCTGCCGACCGACATGATCGGCGAGCTCAAGGGGATCGCCCGCCTGGTGGGCTCCCACCGCGAGTACGCGAAGGCCGCGAGCTACGTCACCGGGCTCGACATGCTGCCCCTCGCGCGCGTGGTCAACGACGCGAAGGTCACCGACCACCACGCGATCATCCCCACGAACTCCGAGCACCGGCTCGACAAGATGAGCGACGACGACCGGCGCATCTACGACCTCGTCACTCGTCGCTTCCTGGCCGTCTTCCATCCCGACGCGGTGTTCGAGAACACCCGGCTGGAGACGACGGTCGCCTCCTACGTGTTCCGCACGCGCGGGCGGCTGCTGGTGGTGCCGGGCTGGCGCGGGGTCTACGGCGAGGAGACGGCGGAGGAGCGCGCGGACGACGACGAGGGCACGGATCAGCTGCTGCCGAAGCTGGCCGCGGGCGAGGACGTGCGTACGCTCGAGGTGGCGGCCGCCGAGAAGGAGACCAAGCCGCCGCGCCGGTACTCCGACGCGTCGCTGCTCGGCGCCATGGAGACCGCCGGCAAGCTCGTCGACGACGAGGAGCTGCGCGAGGCGATGAAGGACTCGGGGATCGGCACGCCGGCCACGCGGGCGGCGATCATCGAGCGCCTGATCGACGTGGGCTACGTCGAGCGCGAGGGGCGGTCGCTGGTGACCGGGGAGAAGGGCCTCAACGTCATCCGCTTCCTCGGCGAGCACGCCTTGACCTCGCCGTCCATGACGGGCGACTGGGAGCATCGCCTGGCTCGGATCGAGGAGGGCGAGGAGTCACGCGAGCGCTTCATGGGGGACATCGCGGCGTTCGCGCGCGAGACCGTGGCGGTGCTCGACGAGAAGCTCAAGGAGGTCCGCATCCCGCGGGCCAACCTCGGCCCGTGCCCGGTGTGCGGGCGCGACATCGTCGAGAACCGCAAGGGCTTCTCCTGCTGGTCGCGCGAGGATCCCGGCTGCGGCTTCGTGATCTGGAAGTCGAAGGCGGGGAAGACGCTGCCGGCCGCCGTGGCGCGGGAGCTGATCGCGACGGCGCGGACCGAGAAGCCGGTGACGGGGTTCAAGGGCCGCTCGGGGCGGTCGTTCCGGGCTCGCCTGGCGCTGATGCAGACGGAGGACGGCAAGTGGCGCGTCGAGTTCGACGAGCCGTGGGCGCGCGAGGGCGCGAAGCCGCCCGAGGCGCCGGAGGAGACGCCTGAGGCCGCGGCGGCCTCGTCCTCTGACTCGCCCGCTCAGGCCGCCTGAGTCGCGCGGTACGAACGTCAAAGTCAACTGCGGCTGGGTAGGGAGGCGAGGGAGTGTCACGGTTTCGACACTCCACTTTCGCGTGGGGTTGCTAAGTCCCGCATAGCGGGACTTTCCAGACCCACTACTTTCCGGACCGGGGAGAACTGCAACGAAACAGGCGCGGATTGCCACGACACTCCGCGCCCTTCCCTCAATGCCGCAGTTCGTGAACCGCGGCTTACGTAGACGGCTCGATCTGCCGCGCCGCCCCGGGCTCGGAGCGCTGCGCCACCGCGACGTCCGCGGGCCGGCCTGTGAGGGCTCGCCAGAACGCCGCACAGCCCGCCATGAGCGACACGAAGAGCTCGGCGAACGGGCTCGCCACCGGCTCGTCGCTCAGGTAGGCGTCGATCTCGGGCACGCCGGCGCCGGTGTCCTGGGTCCACGCGACGTAGAGATCCTCGCTGCCGACGATGTCCGCAAGGTTGGCGGCCAGCACGAGATCGTCGTCCGTGTGGTCCATCGGCAGATGAAGGTGAGGCATCTCGGCACTCCCGGGTGCTGTTGGCTTCCGATCCAGTAAACGGCATCCCAGCGTCCCAACTTGAGCGGCGCGGCGCTGCTGTACATCCGTCCAGTCCGGCCACCATGGTCCGAAATCTGAAGCCCGGGCGGCGAGGATCCCGTCCGGTCGGCGCGCGACTCTGAAGGGCCGTGGCTCTCACGCTGATCACCGGTCCGGCCAACGCGGCCAAGGCGGGCGCCGTGCTCGAGCGCTTCCGGGCCGCGCTGCCGCGGCGGCCCGTGCTCGTGGTGCCGACTCCGGCCGACGCCGAGCACTACGGGCGCGAGTTGGCCACCGAGGGGATCGTGATCGGGGCCGAGGTCGTGACCTTCGATCGGCTGATTCGCCTGCTCGCCGAGGCGGGCGGCGTGCGGGAGCGGCGCCTCGGCCGCGTCGCGCGCGAGCGGGTGCTGCGGGCGACGGTCGCCGAAGCGCGGCTCGACGCGCTGGCCGCCTCGGCCGCGGCGCCCGGGTTCGCCGCCGCCCTCGGTGAGCTGTTCGCGGAGCTGGGGCGTTCGCTCGTCGGTCCCGCGCGGTTCGTCGCGGCGGTCCGCGACTGGGTGGCCACGGGTGAGGCTCCGGCGCACGCGCACGAGCTCGGCGCGCTCTACGGCGCCTACCACCGCCGGCTCGAGCGGCTCGGCGTCGTCGACGCGGAGGGGCTCGCCCGGGCGGCGCTCGACGCCGTGCGCCGGGAGCCGGAGGCCTGGGGCGGGCGGCCCGTGTTCCTCTACGGGTTCGACGACCTGACGCCGCTCCAGCGCGACGCCGTCGAGACGCTCGCGCGGCACGCCGACGTCTGCGTCGCGCTCGCCTACGAGCCCGGCCGGGCGGCGTTCGCCGGGCGGGCGGCGACGGTCGAGCTCCTGAAGCCGCTGGCCGAGCGCCACGAGCTCCTGGCAGACCGGTCCGAGCACTACGCGCCGGCCGCCCGCGGCGCGCTCCACCACCTCGAGCGCAACCTGTTCGAGCCGTCGCCCGCCCGCCAGCCGCCCAACGGCGCCGTCCGGCTCCTCGAGGCGGGCGGCGAGCGCGCCGAGGCCGAGCTCGTCGCGGCCGAGGTGCTCGAGCTGATGGGCGCCGGGATGCTGCCGGAGGACATCGCGGTGCTCGTGCGCGGAGGCGCCGAGGAGGCGCCCGTCCTGACCCACGTGCTCGAGGGCTACGGGGTGCCGGTCACCGTCGAGCGGCGCCCCACGCTGTCGCGCACCAGGCTCGGCGCCGGCGTGCTCGCGGGCGCGCGCGCGGCGATGTCCGGCGGCGACGCCGGCGACCTGCTCACATGGCTGCGCACCCCGGGCCGCCTCGACGACCCGGACCTGGCGGACGCCCTCGAAGCCCGCGTCCGCCGGAGCGAGATCAAGACCGCGACCGAGGCCCTCCGCCTCCTGGAGACGGACGCCGCTCTGACCGGCGCGCTCGATCGCCTGGCGGATGCGGCGGCCGCGGGCGTCGATGCGCTCCTCGGTGCGCTCGTCGCGGAGGCGGAGGCGATCTGGACGGCGCCCCATCGGCGTGCCGCCGCCGTGCTCGGGCCCGACGAGGCCGCGGATGCGCGCGCGGCCGCGGCGGTGCGCGGCGCGGCCGAGGAGCTGCGGGCGCTCGCCGCCTCGGACCCGCAGCTCGTGGGCGGTGCCGCCGACGTGCTCGAGGCGCTCGGCGGGGTGGCGGTCCGCGAGCCGGCCGTGCCCGGCGGGGTGCTGGTGGCGGACCCGCTCGCGATCCGGGCGCGGCGGTTCCGGGCCGTGTTCGTGTGCGCGCTCCAGGAGGGCGTCTTCCCCCGCCACCCGCTGCCCGAGCCATTCCTCGACGACGCGGCGCGGTCGAGCCTCGCGAAGGCGAGCGGGCTCGTGCTGCCTCGGCACGAGGACGTCCTCGCACGCGAGCGCTACCTGCTGTACGCCGCGGTGTCGCGGCCCGAGGAGGTGCTGTTCCTCTCGTTCCGCTCGGCCGACGAGGAGGGCGACCCGCTGCAGCCGTCCGCCTTCGTCGACGACGTGCGGGCGCTGCTCACCGACGAGCTGTGGCAGCGGCGCGGCCGGCGGCTGCTGTCCGAGGTCACCTGGCCGGCCGCGGCGGCGCCCACGCCGCACGAGCTGCGCCGGGCGCGCGCGGCCGAGGAGGAGCGGCCCGACCCGCCGCCGCTCGGATCGCCGCGCAGCGACGAGGTGCTGGCCCTGCTCGAGGCGCGCGAGACCGAGGCCGCCCGCGGCCTCGAGACCTTCGCCGGCTGCGGGGTGCGGTGGCTCGTGGAGAGCCTGCTGCGCCCGCGGCGGACCGAGCCCGACCCCGAGCCGATGCGTCGCGGCTCGATCGCCCACGCCGTGCTGGAGCAGACGCTGAGGGGCCTTCGCGAGCGGGAGGGCTCCGCGCGCCTGACGCCGGACTCGCTGCCCGCCGCGCTGGCGGAGCTGGAGGCGGCGATCGGCGAGCTGCGCCGCAAGGCGACGGGCACGCGCGCCCGTGCGGTGCTGCGCGAGCTGGAGGTGGATCTGCGGCGCCTGCTCCGGCACGAGGCGGAGTGCGGCGCCGGGCTCGAGCCGGCCCGGCTCGAGTGGAGCTTCGGCGGCCCCGAGGACGAGCACGGCCCGCTCCCGCTGCCCGGCACGAGCCTCGGCGTGGCCGGACGCGTCGACCGCATCGACCTCGACGGCTCCGGCCGCGCGATCGTCCGCGACTACAAGGGCCGCACCGTCTCGGCCGGTGCCCGGTGGGTGGCCGACCGCAAGCTCCAGGTGGCGCTCTATGCCCTGGCGGCGCGCGAGCTGCTCGGCGTCGAGCCGGTCGGGGCGCTCTATCAACCGGTCGGGCACCGCGACGTCCGCCCACGGGGCCTCGTCCGCGACGACGTGCCCGGCCGGTACGTGAACGGCGACGTCGTCGACGGCGAGACGTTCGACGCTGCGCTCGACGAGGCGCGCGAGACTGCCGCCCGGGCCGCCGCCGACCTGCGCGCCGGCCGGATCCGCGCGTGCCCGGATGCGTGCTCGCCGATGGGCGGCTGCGCCTACCCCGCGATCTGCCGGGCCAGCGAAGCGGTCGCCGAGGATGCGGCGTGACCGCGCTGGCGCCGGCGCCCGAGCCCGTGGCGGAGGCTGACGAGATGCCGCCACGCGCCGGCGTCCCGTTCACCGCGGACCAGCGGGCCGCGGTCGCGGATCGCAGCGGGTCGGCGCTGCTCGCCGCCAACGCCGGCTCCGGGAAGACGGCGGTGATGGTCGAGCGGTTCGTGGAGGCGGTGCTCGACGACGGGGTGGCGGTCGGGTCGATCCTGGCGCTCACCTTCACCGAGAAGGCCGCCGGTGAGCTGCGCGAGCGGGTCCGGCGGCGGTTCACGGCGCTCGGCGAGGTCGAAGCGGCGCGGGAAGCCGAGGCCGCCTGGATCGGGACCATCCACGGGTTCTGCGCCCGCGTGCTGCGCGCCCGTCCGCTGGCCGCCGGTCTCGACCCTCGCTTCTCGGTGCTCGACGCGGCGGCCGCCCAGCGGCTCGCCGAGCAGGCGTACGACGTGGCGCTCGACGCCTGGGCGGCCGCCCGCGGGGCACCCGCCGTCGACCTCGCCGCCGCCTACGGGCCCGGCCTGCGCGAGATGATCACCGGCGTCCACGAGGCGCTGCGCAGCCGCGGGCAGTCGCGCCCGCGCCTGCCCGATCCGCCCGCGCCGCGCCCGGCGGATCCGGCGGCGCTGCTGGCGGCGCGCGACGCGGCGGCCGCCGCGCTCCGGGCGGCCGGGGACGGGAAGAAGGTCACGGCGGCTCGGGACGCGCTCGACGGCGCTCGTGCTTCCCGAGGCTGGGAGCACGCCGTGGCCCGGGGACCTCGACGCGGCGAAGCTCGGCAGCGGCGCGAAGGCGCTCGACGATCCCGCCTGCCTCGAGTATCGCGAGGCGTGGGAGGCGTACCGGGCGGCGTGCGCGGACCACCATGCGCGCGAGGCGCTTGTGCTCCTCGACGAGCTGCTGGACCGCTTCGGCGCCGCCTACGCGACCGCGAAGACGGCGCGCGCGGCCGTCGACTTCTCGGATCTCGAGCTGCGCGTGCGCGACCTGCTCGCGGACGAGGACGCCCGGCGGTCGTGGGCGGAGCGCTTCGCGATGATCATGGTCGACGAGTTCCAGGACACGAACCGCCTCCAGCTCGACGTCCTCGAGGCGCTGGAGCGCGACAACCTGTTCGCGGTCGGCGACGAGTTCCAGTCGATCTACGGCTTCCGGCACGCCGACGTGACGATCTTCCGCGAGCGCCGGGCGCGGCTCCCGGATCGCGTGCGGCGGCTGACCCACAACTTCCGCTCCGCGGCGCCGCTGCTCGACGTCCTGAACGGTGCGTTCGCCCCCGAGCTGGGCAGCGAGTTCGCCCCGCTCGTGGCCGGCACGCCGCGCGGCCCGGCACCGGCCGCCGCCGCCGAGGACGCGCCGCTGAGGCTGTTCGACCCGGACGGAGCGCCCGCCGCCGGCGACCCGCTCGTCGAGCTGCTGATCACCGACACGCGCGGCTGGGACGAGCCGGAGCTCGAGCGGGCGGTCGGCCTCGCGGGCGGCGGCTCGCAGCCGTGGCGCCGGGCCGAGGCGCGGCTCGTCGCGCACCGGCTGCGCACCGAGGTCGAAGCCGGAAGGCGCCCGGGCGACATCGTCGTCCTCGTGCGCGCGACGGGCTCGCTGCGCCTGCTGGAGCAGGCGCTCGAGGAGCAGGGGCTGCCGACGTACGTGGTCGGCGGCCGCGGCTACTGGTCGCAGGAGCAGGTCCGCGACGGCATCGCCTACCTCTCCGCGCTCGCCAACCCGCAGGACGAGGAGGCGCTGCTCGCCGTGCTGGCGTCGCCCTTCTGCGGTGTCGGGACCGACGCTCTGGTCCTCCTCACGCAGGCGGGGCGGGAGGGCGGCCGCGGCGCGTGGGCCGCGCTGCGCGACGCCGAGCCGGCCGGCTGGATGCGGCATCTCCCGGAGGCCGAGCGCGCGCGGCTGGAGGCGTTCGCGCGCTTCTTCGCGGCCGAGCGTCCCAGCGCTGAGCGCGCGCCGGCGGAGGCGCTGATCGAGCGCGCCGTCGTGGCGACCGGCTATGACCTCGCGATCCTGGCCCGCAGCGGCGGCGACCGGCGGCTGGCCAACCTGCGCAAGCTGATGCGCCTGGCGCGCGACTACGAGCGCGCCGAGGGCTCCGACCTGCGCGGCTTCCTCGCCTACGCGGTCACCCAGGACCTCGCCGAGGCCCGCGAGGGCGAGGCCGCGCTCGAGTCCGACGGGCTCGACGCGGTGCGCCTGATGACCATCCACCGCGCCAAGGGGCTCGAGTTCCCCGTCGTCTGCGTCGCCGACCTCGGCCGCGCCGCCGCGACCGTCCGCGACCGCCTGCTCGTCGGTCCGGGCGGCGAGGTCGGCCTGCGGCTGGCGCCGATCGGCGGCGGCGACGCGATCCCCGCGCTGGCGTGGGAGCGCCTCGCCGAGGAGGCCAAGCAGGCGGAGGACGAGGAGGAGCGGCGGCTCTTCTACGTGGCCATGACCCGTGCCCGCGAGCGCCTGATCCTCTCCGGCGGCGTCGACCGCGAGCGGCTTCCCGCGCCCCGGCCCGGCGGCCCCCCGATCGACTGGATCCTGCGTGCGCTGGGCGGCGAGGTCCAGCGTGGCGGAGACCGCCGTCGAGCGCGACGGCGCACGGCTGCTGTGCCGCGTCAACGCCCCCGACACGCTGGGGACCGTGCTGCCGCACGCCGCGCTCAGCCCGGCCGGACGGCCCCGCGCGGGCGCGCCCGGAACCGCGCTCCCCGACGCGCCGGCCGTCCTCCCCGCCGCCCCAGCACGGCCCCGGCCGACCCCCCAGCGCCTCTCGTACAGCGCGCTCGGCGCCTACGCCCGCTGCGGCTACCGCTTCTACCTCGAGCGCGTGCTGGGCCTTGCGCGAGTGCCGCCGCCGGCACCCGACGAGTTCCCGGGCGGGGGCACCGTGGGCGGGCTCGACCCGCTGGTCCGCGGCTCGCTCGTCCACCGCCTGCTCGAGGAGCTCGACTTCGCCCGGCCCGCCGCGCCCGCGCTCGACACGGTCGCGGAGGTCGCCGAGGCGTGGGGCGTCGCGCCGAGCCGCGAGGAGCTCGAGGACGTGCGCGCTCTCGTCGCCGCCTTCGTCACCTCACCGCTGTGCGACCGCCTCGCCCGAGCCCGGCGCACCCGCAGCGAGGCCCCGTTCTCGTTCACGCTCGACGTCGCCGGGGGCGGCCCGCTGGTCACCGGCTTCCTCGACGTCGTCGCGACCGAGCCCGACGGCGGCGTGCTGATCGTCGACTACAAGTCGGACCGGCTCGAAGGGGCCGCTCCCGCCGACGTCGTCGAGCGCGACTACGCGACCCAGCGGACCGTGTACGCGCTCGCCGCCCTGCGCGACGGCGCGCCCACCGTCGAGGTCGCCTACTGCTTCCTCGAGCGCCCCGCCGAGCCGGTCGTCGCCACGTTCACCGACGCCCCCGCGCTGGCCGAGCACCTCGCGGGCCTCGCCGCCGGACTGCTCGACGGCCGCTATCCCGTCACCGCGACGCCTCACCGCGACCTCTGTGGCGACTGCCCCGGCCGGGCCGCCATGTGCTCCTGGCCGGAGAGCGCCACGCTTCAGCCGCCGCCCTCCTCCTTGGGCGGCAGCACCGGGCCGTCGTAGTCGTCCGGCAGGTGCGGGGCGCGCCGCTGGTCGACCGTCGCGTTGAGCTCGGCGCCGAACACCAGCACGAGGTTCGTCAGGTACAGCCAGACGAGCAGCACGACCACGGTCGCGAGCGCCCCGTACGTCGCGGCGTAGGTGGCGAAGGTCGAGACGTAGATGAAGAACGCGGCCGAGGCGAGGATCCAGGCCAGCACGCCGAACACCGCGCCGGGGGTGATGTACTGCCAGCGCCGGATCTCGACGTTGGGGGCGGCGTGGTACACGACGGCGTAGATCAGCATCGCCGACAGCAGCGCCGCCGGCCACCGGGCGACCAGCCAGATGCCGGCCGCCGTGTCGCCCAGCCCGACGAGGCCGAGCACGTCACCGGCCAGCCCGCCGCCCAGGAACAACAGAACGCACGTGACGAGCACGAGCACGACGAGCACGATCGTCCAGCCGACGTCGTGCAGCTTGTGCCTCACGAAGCTCCGGCCCTCCTCGACCCGCCACACGCGGTTCAGCGCCGCGGTCACCGAGCCGAACGCCCCCGAGGCGCCGTACAGCGCGGTCAGGAGGCCGATCGCGAGCGCTCCCGCCGCCGTCCCGCGCTGGGACTGCGCGCTCTCCAGCGCAGCGGTGACGGCGTCGACCGTCTCCGGCGGAGCGCCCGCCGACTTGAGGTAGTCCGCGGCGTCGGCGATCAGCCCCTGCTGCCCGAAGAAGCCGAGCACGGCGACGCCGACGAGCAGCGCCGGGAACAGCGACAGCATCGAGAAGTACGTGATCGCGGCCGCCCACTGGCTCATCTCGTCCCTCTGGAAGCGCTCGAGCGCGCGCTTGAAGTCGCCCGGTTCGAGGACCGCCCCGGGGCGGCGGCTCACGGGCGCTTGGGCAGCAGCGCGTGGCCGTCGATCACGGCGCGCGCAACGTCGATGACCCGGCGCCCGCCGGCGCGCGAGTGGTCGCGCAGCAGCCCGAATGCCTCGGTGTCGGAGATGTCGTGGCGCTCCATGAGGATGCCCTTGGCTCGCTCGATGGTCCCTCGCCGCTCCAGCGCGCCCTCGAGCTGCTCCACCTTGTCGTGCAGCTGCTTGCCCTCGCGGTAGCGCTTGACCGCGACCTCGATCGTCCCCTGGATCGAGTCCGGGTCGGTCGATTCGGCGAACGCCGAGATGCCCGCTTCGGCTGCCCGGGAGAGGAACTCGACGTTGGCGTCCGGGAGCTGGGCGATCACGGGACCGTCGGCGTACTCGACGGCCTCGCCGATCAGCGCGAGCGCGTGCTCGTCGTCCTGGTGGACCACGACGATCGCCACCTGCGGGCACTCGCGGGAGATCAGCTCGACGGCCTCGCGGACGGAGACCGCGTACGGCGTCACCTCGTGGCCGATCTCCTCCAAAATCCGGTGAAGCTGGCGCAGAGCGGCCTCGTTCTCGTCCGCGATCAGGACGCGAAGACTCGTCTCCTTGAGATTGCCGGTGGCGCTCGTCGTCATACGGTCGGTCAGCCTCCCGCGTACTACACTAACCAGCGCTGCGGCCCTGAAACCTGCTGCGGCGAGCGAGCGCCCTACACCCCGGCGCCCTGGTGGTCATTACCGCGAACGGGGAAGGGCGTGGGCAGCATCGAACAGCCGGGCAACAACGGGACGAGTGCGGACCTTCCGCGCGTCTCCGAGGATCGCGCGGCGCGCACGCGCGAGGACCGCCGGCTGCTCGCGCGCTATCACCGCGACGGCGACCAGCAGGCTCGCGAGGCGCTCGTCGAGCGCTTCCTGCCGCTCGCCCGCCAGCTCGCGCGCCGCTACCAGCGCGGAAGCGAGTCGCTGGACGACCTCGTCCAGGTCGCGTCGCTGGGTCTGCTGAAGGCGATCGACCGCTTCGAGCCGGACCGCCCGACCGCCTTCTCGTCGTTCGCCGTGCCGACCATCCTCGGCGAGCTCAAGCGGCACTTCCGCGACAAGGGCTGGTCCGTGCGCGTTCCCCGCGACCTCCAGGAGCTCGCGGTCCGCGTCGAGCGCGAGACGGAGGAGCTGGCCCGCCAGCTCGGGCGGGCACCGACCTCCGCCGAGGTCGCGGAGCACATGCAGATCCGCGTCGAGCAGGTGCTCGAGGCCCGCGAGGCGGCCGGCGCCTACCGGGCCGTGTCGCTCGACCGGTCGCGCGACGAGGATGACGAGGAGGGCGGCCTCGGCGAGTCGATGGGCATCGAGGACCCCGGGTTCGGTCACGCCGAGGACGTCGCGACGATCCAGCGGCTGGTCGGCGTGCTCTCGGATCGCGAGCGCGAGGTGCTGCGACTGCGCTTCGCGGAGGACCTCACGCAGTCCGAGATCGGGGCGCGCGTCGGGGTGTCCCAGATGCACGTCTCGCGGCTCATCCGGCAGGCGGTCGTACGGCTGCGCGAGGCGGCGGAGGAGCAGCGGGACAACGCGGCGTGACCCCGCGTCTCGCGGGCGGATACGATCGCGCGATGGAGCACTGGGATCTGCGCACGCTCGACGTCGAGCCGCACCAGCCCAAGATCCTGCATTCCGCTCGCGGCGAGGCCCGATCGATCGCCATCAACCTGCCCGCGGGGGAGTCTCTGAACGACCATCAGGTGCACGAACGGGCCTACCTCGTCGTCATCGACGGGGAGGTCGAGGTGACGGGCGAGGGCGGGTCGATCAGCGGCGAATCCGGTTTTGCAGCAGTATTCGATCCGCAGGAACGTCATGAGGTGCAGGCGAGGCGCGACGCTCGCCTGCTGCTGGTGCTGGCACCATGGCCGGGCGACGGCCATCCGGGGGCACGCGACTAGAGGAGAGGGGAGACCAGATGGCGGAGATCCAGTTCAAGGAGATCACCAAGCGGTACCCAGACGGGTTCGAGGCCGTGAAGGCCATCGACCTCGACATCGGCGACGGCGAGTTCATGATCCTCGTCGGCCCGTCCGGCTGCGGCAAGTCGACGGCCCTGCGCATGATCGCCGGGCTCGAGGACATCACGGAGGGCGACCTCATCATCGGCGGCGAGCGCGTCAACGACCTCGCTCCGCGCGACCGCGACATCGCGATGGTCTTCCAGAACTACGCGCTGTACCCGCATATGACCGTGCGGGAGAACATGGGCTTCGCGCTCAAGCTCGGCAAGGTCGACAAGGCGCAGATCGACAAGCAGGTCGGCGAGGCGGCGAAGATCCTCGATCTCGAGCAGCACCTCGAGCGCAAGCCGGCCAACCTGTCCGGCGGGCAGCGTCAGCGGGTGGCGATGGGCCGCGCCATCGTGCGCGACCCGAAGGCATTCCTGATGGACGAGCCACTGTCGAACCTTGACGCCAAGCTGCGCGTCCAGATGCGCACGGAGGTCGCGCGCATCCAGAAGCGCCTCGGCACCACGATGGTCTACGTGACGCACGACCAGACCGAGGCCATGACGCTCGGCGACCGCGTGGCGGTCATGCGCGCCGGGCTCATCCAGCAGGTCGACACGCCGGCCAACCTCTACGAACACCCGTCGAACCTGTTCGTCGCCGGCTTCATCGGCTCGCCGTCGATGAACTTCCTGCCCGGGCGTCTCGAGGGCGACACGGTGCGCACGCCGATCGGCGACGCGCCGCTGCCCGATCACGTGCGCTCGAGCCTCCAGCGCGAGGGCGGGCAAGGCGCGCGCGACGTGATCGTGGGGGTGCGGCCCGAGCACTTCGAGGACGCCTCGATCGCGCCGGAGGGGCCGGACCAGATGCGCTTTAGGACGAAGATCGACGTCGTCGAGTCGATGGGCTCAGAGCTCTACGTCTACTTCGACATCGCGGCGCCCGACGTCGAGCTCGACCAGCTCAGCGACCTGGCCAAGGACGCCGGCATGGAGGACCTCCCGAGCCACGGCGGCGGCCAGCAGATCGTCGCCCGCCTGTCCGCCGAGAGCAAGGCGAGCCCCGGGGAAGAGATCGAGATGACGCTCGACCTGACGAACATGAAGCTCTTCGCGACTGACACCGGGAAGAGCATGACCGAGAAGGCCTAGCGAACCCGGCGCGGCGGCGTGCGGCGCCTGCGCCGCCGCCGCCGCTCCTCGCGGCGTAGTTCCTCGAGCACCTCGTCGCTCCACTCGTGCGTGCGCAGCACGCGGTAGCGGTCGGCGGCGACGCGCATGTACGCCTCGGTCTCCGTCTCGTCGCGCTCGATCAGGTCGCCGGCGCGCAGGAGCTCGACGACCGGCTCGTACTCTTCCGCGAACCAGTGCTGGGCGACCTCCCCGCGGTCCATGTACGTGCCGCGGTTCTGCATCGCCCGGAACCCCCAGGCCTCCACCGCCTCCGAGAGCGTGCCGTAGTGCCACGGGTCGTTGACGGAGATGCGGCGCCGAGCCTCGGCCGGGAGCGGCACGCGCTCGCGGAACAGCCGCTCGTGGTCCTTGAGGGGCAGCTCGGAGACCCGCGTGTCCTCCCCGAGGCGCAGCCGGGTGGTGACCTCCGTCACGTAGGCGTCGATGTCCTGGCGGCCGAGCGACTTCGCCACCGAGACGCGATGGTGGCCGTCACGCACGAAGTAGAGGTCGCCGATCTTGAACAGCGACACCGGCGGGAGCGCCTCGCCGCGGCGCTGGGCCGAAGCGATCCGCTCCCAGCGGCTGCGCAGGCGGGCGGACGTCGGCCGCAGGCCGCGGTCGAAGTCCACCGCGCGGTCCACGGTGCCGACGATGGCGTCGAGCGGCACGACCTGGAGGCCGACGTCGTGCTGGCCGGTGCGCCCGAGCGCCTCGACGACCTCCTCGAAGGGCAGCATGAGCGCGACGTCGTCGGGCTCGCGGCGCATGCGTCGCCCGATGTCGGCGAGCAGCCGCGCCCGGCGGGCTCGTGAGAAGTCCGCCTGGGCGTCAGATCCCGGGAAGCCGGAGCTCACACATGCGGGGC
The DNA here is from genome assembly GCA_963730535.1 of uncultured Solirubrobacteraceae bacterium. Classification (GTDB taxonomy): domain Bacteria; phylum Actinomycetota; class Thermoleophilia; order Solirubrobacterales; family Solirubrobacteraceae; genus DASSUW01. The sequence goes on along the minus strand of CAVSRU010000012.1, from coordinate 619,926 downwards.
CTCACCCGCCGGTGCCGACGGCGTCGCCGTCCAGCGCGTCGTCCAAGGACCGCACGAGCGTGAAGACTCCGTCGAGACCGGTGATGCGGAACGTCTTCACGATCGCGTCATTGTCGCAGACCACCACGAGCGTCCCGCCGCGGAGCTTGAGCCGGCGGTGTGCGCCGATCAGGACGCCCAGGCTCGAGGAGTCGATGAAAGTCGTCGCGGTGAGGTCGACGATCACGGTCGAGCGACCGGCGTCGATCGGCTCGGAGATGCGCTGCTTGAACTCCGGTGCCGTGAACAGGTCGATCTCCCCGGCGACCGTGACGACGTGTGCGTCCCGGCCGGCCTGACGGTCGGTGATCGAGAAGTCCAGCGCCAAGTCAGCCGCCGTTGGTGTACGCGAGGCGGACGTGCAGGAACTCCTCGTCGCCTTCCGGCGAGACGGAGAGCTCGTCCGCGAGCTGCTCGATCACGTTGCCGACGCCGGGCACGGCCGCGTCGACGATCAGGGCCTGGCCGCCGCCATGGCGGAGCGGCCCGACCCGCAGCAGCAGCGAGCGGTCGCCGGGATCCAGGGCGACGTTGATCTTGTCGTCCACGCTGTGGGCCGGCGCCCGGGCGGCGATCAGATCGGCGACCAGGACCGCGTCGTCGAGGCGGTCGAGGGGCAGGTCGGCGCGGGCCGCGAGCATGCCGACGACCCGCCGGAGAATGGGGCCGACGAGGGGGCCGGCGGCGATCGAGACGGTCGTCGCGGGCTCGGCGACGCTCATACGACGAGCAACCTGGGTGTGCAGGGGAAGAGCATCGCGAGCCGGCTGCCGCGCGGCGAGCCGGGCTCGATCCTGACCGACTCGGCCAGCGCGGCGATCAGCGGGAGCCCGAGGCCAGGGCCTCCGGTGTCCACGCTGCCGCCCATGCCGCGGCCGTGGTCGATCACGATCAGCTCCAGCCGGTCGCCGCTGGGGCGGACGACCACGTCGATCATCCCGGGCTCGTCCCCGTACGCGTGGCGCACGACGTTCGTGCACGCCTCGGTGACGGCGAGCCGCATGTCGTCCACCACGCCGGGCGGCAGCTCGAGCGCCTCGGCGAAGGCGCCGAGGACGTGCCGGATGACCGCCACGTTCTCGGGTCGGGCCGGAAGCAGTGAGGCGGACGTCGGTGCTCGCGAGGGTGAACTGTTTGCGGCCCATGATGAACTTTTCCTGCTCTACCCCGGCTCAAGACCGAGCTAACGGCTGCGCGCCCCGTGGTCTCTTAGTGAACCGGCGGCCGCGGGCGAGGCTGGGAGCATGACATATGATCGCGGCGAGGAGTGTGGGGATGGGCGACGGAGAAGCACGGCGTATAGCGCCTGAAATCGACGCGCGCGGGATCCGGCCTGCGGCCTCGTTCGCGATCGCCGACGGCGCGGCGGCGTCCGGCATCGCCGTGCTGGCGCTCGAGGGCGAGCTGGACCTCTCGGCGGCGCCGAAGCTGCGCGCCCGCATCGACGGAGGCGGCGACGGGGCGGGCGCTGGTGATCGACCTCCGGCGCGTCACGTTCGTGGACTCGGCGATCCTCAAGGAGCTGCTCCGCGCCCGCGCGTCACTGGGCGAACGCGATGCCCAGCTCGTGCTCGCCGGGGCGCCGATGCCGGTGCGCCGCCTGCTCGACCTCACGCGCACCGCGGAGCTGTTCGACCAGGCTCCCGACGTCGAGACGGCGCTCACGCGGCTGATCGCCTGAGCGGCGCATCTGCTGCCCGCTCGCTCGTCGTCGCGCCCGCGCAGAGCCAGCTGAAGCTGGCCTGGAGCATGTCGTTGCCGGCCGAGGCGGCGAGCACCGTAGCCACGGCCCGGCCGGTCGCGGGCGCGTGCAGGCGGAGTGCCACGAGGCCGAGCGCGCTCCACGCGCCGGTGCAGCGCGTACACGTCAGCAGCTCGCCGACGGCGTAGCGCAGCCGCCTGCCCTTCGGACGCGGCCGCGCTCCCTCCTCGTCCACGAACGGCTGGCGCAGCCACGCCTCGGCCTTCTCCTTCACGATCAGCTTGGAGAGCGCGAAGGTCGCGGCGGCGAGCACCGGGACCTCGCCGCCGGGCACGGGGTCGCGCCCACGTGCGCTCAGCGCCGTCGCGCCGAGCAGCGCGCCGTAGACCGTCGAGAGCGCGGCGTAGTCGGCCGGCTCGGTCGGTGTCTGGGAGACCGGCCGCACTAGATCGGGCGCGGGTTCGGGTCCGGCGGCAGCGGGCCGGGCTCGGGAGTCGGCGAGGGGGGCGCCGGTGGCGGCTCGGGGCGTGGGGTGGGGTTGGGAGCGGTCACACGCCTCGCGTACCCAGCCTTGCCACGCCTTAACGACCGAGGCGCCCTCGGACGGAGGGCGCCTCGGTTGTATGAGGAGGAGGGTTCGACGCGCCGACCGGAGATTGGAGGGCTGTTCCGCGACGCGACACGACGTCAATTCCCGTTGGGCCGCTCCCGCAAACCTTCTGGTGAGCTTCGTCTGAGTTGGCGCGTAGACGCTCGCTCAGCGCGGGCGGTCGCCGAGGCGCTCGGACTCGGGGACGACCGGCCGGCCGCCCTCGGCCTCGCCGCCGACCCCGCCGGTCCCGGCCGGGGGTCGCGAACCGCGCGTGCCCGGCGCTCCACCCTCGTGGTGGCCGTCGACCGTCTCACCCTCGGGCGTCTGCCGGCCGGAGTGCTGGTCGGTGTCACCGAGCGGCGTGTTGGCGTCCGGCTCGGCGATCGAGGCCGCCTGCCGTGAGCGGGTCGCGCGGAGCACGAAGAAGGTGACACCCGCGGCGACGATCAGCAGCACGAGGACGGCGGCGATGACATATCCCATGCTCTGCGGCTACCCACGCGTGCCCGCGGGTAAAACGGTGCGTCCCCCGACCAAAGGACGCTGAGCCCGTGGCTGTCGCCGCGATCCTCGACATCGACGGCACGCTCGTCGACACGAACTACCAGCACACGATCGCGTGGTACCGAGCGTTCCGCCAGAGTGGCGTGACGCTCCCCCTGTGGCGGATCCACCGGCACATCGGCATGGGCGGCGACCAGCTGGTCGCCGCCCTCACCAGCGACGGCTTCGAGGCATCCGACGGCGACGAGGTCCGCACGGCGGAGAAGATCCTCTACCGCGAGCTGATGGACGAGGTGCGCCCACTCGAGGGCGCGCGCGAGCTCGTCGAGGACCTCAAGCGCCGCGGCCATCCCGTCGTCCTCGCCTCCTCGGCCAAGGCCGACGAGGTCGAGCACTATCTCGACCTCCTCGACGTGCGCGAGCTGGCCGACAGCTGGACGGACTCGAGCGACGTCGGGAGCACCAAGCCGGAGCCCGACCTCGTGCAGGCCGCGCTCGAGAAAGCCGGAGGCGGGGAGGGCGTGATGATCGGCGACTCGACGTGGGACTGCCTGGCGGCAGGCCGCGCGGGCATCGAGACGCTCGCGGTGCTCACCGGCGGCTTCAGCGAGGCCGAGCTGCGCGAAGCGGGCGCGACGGCGGTGTTCGGCTCGGTGCAGGAGCTCCGCATGCGGCTCGAGGAGACGCTGCTCTCCTGAGCGCCACCGATGAGCGATAGCCTGAAGGCGCGCGTTTCGGCCTCGCCTGCGAGCCCGTGCGCGCAGTCAATCTGATGACGCCAAGTTCTCCCGAGCGGCACGGCGCCGCCTCCGAGGTGGACGCCCCCGGTCCGACGAGGGCCGAGGAAGATCGTCGCCTGCTGGTCCGCTACCACCGCCAGGGCGACCAGGCGGCGCGCGAGCAGCTGGTCGAGCGGCTGCTGCCGCTCGCGCGGCGGATGGCCAGGCGCTACCGGCGTTCGGACGAGCCGCTCGACGACCTCGTCCAGGTCGCCACGCTCGGCCTGATCAAGGCGATCGACCGCTTCGACCCGGCTCGCGAGACGGCCTTCTCCTCGTACGCGGTGCCGACCATGCTGGGCGAGCTCAAGCGCTACTTCCGCGACAACGGCTGGGCCGTGCACGTCCCGCGCGGGATGCAGGAGCGCGTCATGCAGGTCGACAACGCGATCAAGGACCTGTCGCGCCGGCTCGGGCGCTCCCCCTCGGTCGCCGAGATCGGGGAGCAGATCGACCTCTCGCAGGAGCAGGTGCTGGAGGCGATGGAGGCCGCGTCGGCCTACGACGCGGTGTCGCTCGAGTCATACCGGTTCGGGGACGAGGGCGACGGCGAGACGTACGCGGAGTCGATCGGCGAGGAGGACGAGCGCTACGAGCTCGTCGAGTACGGCGCGACGATCGCCCCGACCCTCGAGGCGCTGCCCCCGCGGGACCGGATCGTGCTGCACCTGCGCTTCGTCGAGGACCTCACCCAGGCGGAGATCGCCGAGCGCGTCGGCGTCTCCCAGATGCACGTCTCACGCCTCATCCGGCGGGCTCTCGAGCGACTGCGCACGGTCGCCGACCACTCCGGATAGCCGCCCCAGCCCGCCGTTTCGACCTCGAAGGGCTGGGTAGGGAAAGGGCATGAGCTACACCGACAAGATCACGGGTCGCATCAAGAAGGCCGCGGGGGACCTCGCGGACGACGCGTCGCTGCGCCGCAAGGGCCGTGACGAGGAGCGCAAGGGCGAGGCGAAGGAAGAGCTGGAGCGCTCTCGCGAGAGGTCCGATCGCAAGGCGGAAGAGGTCGCTGACCTCGAGCGCCGCACGTGAGCGACCAGTCGAGCGCCGGCTACCCAGAGGAAGCGCCGCCCGGGGCCGACCCGAGCGGCGCCACTGACGAGACGCCTCAGCGCGAGAGCGGCAAGGCTCCGCGCAAGCACGACGACCAGGTCGACGAGACCGACCACGGCAAGGCGACGGGCAACCCGCGCTCGGCCGGCTGACGCCCGTCAGCCCGTCGAGCGCAGCGCCAGCACCGCGACGTCGTCGCGGACCGTGGCCAGCGGGTCCACCGCAACCTCGAGCAGGCGGGAGACCAGCTCACCGGCCGGCCGGCCTGCGGCCCGCCGCGCCTCGGCAGCCAGCTCGTCCGGCGTCCAGACGCGCGCGGGCGCGTTCGCCTCGGTGAGCCCGTCGGTGTAGAGCACGACGGCGTCGCCCTCGTGCAGGGTCGCCGAGCGGTCCTGGAGGTCGGGCTCCTCGACCAGCCCGAGCAGCGTCCCCGCGATGCCGATCTCCTCGGTGGTGCCGTCCGCCCGCACGACGATCGGGAGCGGATGCCCGCCGCACGCCACCGTGACGCGCACCGGCGACCGCGAGAGGTCGAGGTGCAGGCACGCGATCGTGCAGAAGCGCCCGATCTCCTCGGTCTGCTGGGAGAGCATCGCGTCGCTCAGCCAGCGCAGGATCCCCGCCGGCGAGCGCCGGCGGACCGCGGCGGCGCGGATCGTGTACCGGGCCAGCGCGGTGACGGCGGCGGCCTCCGCGCCCTTGCCGCACACGTCGCCGATCACCGCGTACCACTGGTCCTCGGCGGTGCTGAAGACGTCGTAGAAGTCGCCACCCACCTCGAGCCCGGCACCCGCCGGGCGGTAGGCGGCGGCGATCTCCATCCCCGGCAGCTCGGGCAGCACGGGCGGCAGGAGCGAGCTCTGGAGCGTCTTGGCGATGCTCGCCGTGGCCTGGTAGAGGCGGGCGTTCTCGACGGCGGCGGCCGCGCGTAGCGCGAGGTCCTGGGCCAGCGCCAGGTCCTCCTCGTCGAACCGCCGTCCGGATTCGGCGGACGCGAAGGTGATGACGCCGAGCACGCGGTCGCGCAGCGTCATCGGCACTACCATCCCCGATCGCATGTCGAGCGAGCGCAGCAGCTCGAGGTGCTCCGGGTCCTGCGCGGCGCCGACCAGCATCTCGTCGGTCACTTCGGGGTAGAGCTGAGCGACGCCGCGCCGCAGCACCCCGTACACGCCCTGCTCGGACTTCGGATCGGAGGGATAGCGGCGCTGGACCTCGCGCGCGAGCTCGACCCGCGCCGGGTCGACGTGGGCGACCGCCACCCGCTCCATGCCGTCCCCCGCCACGACGTCGACCGCACACCAGTCGGCCACCTCGGGGACGGCCAGGTGCGCCACGGTCCGCAATGTGTGCCCGTAGTCCAGCGACGTCGCCAGCACGCGGCTGGCCTCGGCGAGGAAGCGGTGGCCCTGCTCGGCGCGCTTGAGGTCGGTGATGTCCTCGATCACGTTGATGGCGAGCCGCACGTCGCCGCTCTTGTCGAACACGGGCGTCGACTGCACGCGCGACCAGCGGTTCTCCGCGCTGCCGTGGTGGCGGTAGCGCACGGTCAGCGGCTCGGGGCGCTCGCCGGCCAGCGCCTTGCGCCCTGGCAGGCGGGCATACTCGATCGGGTCTCCGGCGTCGTCGCGCATCTCGAACCGGTCGCGGATCTCCTGGGGCGGCGCCGACAGCAGCTGCTCCGCGCTGTCGTAGCCGAGGAGGCGGACCGCGGCGTCGTTCGCGTACGCCAGCCTCCCTTCGGGTGACTGCGCGGTCACGGCGTCCGCCATGCCGTCGAGGATCGCCTGCAGCTCGGCGCCCGACTCGCGCGCGGCGGTGTGCAGCCGCGAGTTGTCGAGCGCGAGCGCGCAGCGGTCGGCCAGGTCCTGGGCCGCGCGCAGGTCGTCCTCGTCGTAATGACGCCCGGACTGGGCGCTGGCCAGCGCGAGGTCGCCTATCACGGTGCCGCGCACCCGCAGCGGCACGATCAGGGCGGACACGAACCCGACCTCGCGCAGCAGCCGCAGCTGCTCGGGATCCTGCGCGGCGAGCTCCCAGAACTCCTCCGGGATCTCGCTGAGCAGCTCGGGCTTCCCCGTGCGGATCACCGCTGGGGACCCGACCGGCGAGTCCGGGTCGAGGGGGTAGCGGCGGTCGTACTCCTCCACGAACTCGGACTTGGACGGATCCGCGTGCGCCTTGACGACGCGCTCGATGCTGCCGTCGCCCTGGAGCAGCTCGACGAAGCACCAGTCGGCGTAGGCCGGCACGACGACGCGCGCGATGGTCGCGAGCGTCTCCTCGTAGTCGAGGGAGCTCACGAGCTGGTCGCCGGCGGCGGCGATCAGCTCCCCGATCCCTCGTCCGGTCACGGGCTGGGCCCCCACGCCCGTGGATGTTACGGGGCTGGGCTCAGGCGAGGCCCTCGGCCTCGTACTCGCGCAGGTAGCCCTCGAACAGGCGCCGGTGGCCTTCCTCGTCGCGCAGGATCGCGATCACCATGTCCTGGGTCACGAGATCGAGCCCGTCGGTGAACTCGATGATGCGGTTGTAGTGCTCGATCGCGCCCGTCTCGGCCTCGATCACGCCCTTGATGACGTGCACGATGTCGGTCTGGTGCTCAGGCGGCTGCAGGTACGACTGCTCGGCCGCGAACTCGAGCGACCCGGGGACGACGCCGTACAGCTCCTTGATCCGCGACGCGTACTGCTGCGCGTGCCCGAGCTCCTCCTGGATGTCCTCCTGCAGCGACTCGATGATCTCCTGGGCGCGTACGCCGTCGGGGTTGATCGAGTTGGCGATGTAGCTCATCACCGTCTCGATCTCCATCCAGTACGCCTTCTTGAGCATCCCGACGAGCTCTTCACGCTGGGCGGTGCGGTCGTCGGAGAGGATGCCGGTGGTCGCGGTGCGGATTCCAGGCATGAGTCAGCGGCTCCTTGCGGTCTTGGGTACGACAACAGTATGTGCTCGAGCCCTCCAGTCAGCGAGCGGCGCCGCGCCGGCGTTCGAGCAGTTCCTTCAGCTCGCCGGGGTCGAGCGCCTCGCGGAGGCGGTCCATGGCGGCGATCAGCTGGTCGGGCTGGACGTCCTCGTCTTCGCGCGCGAAGCGGCGCGACGGCCGCAGCACGTCCTGCCCGCGCAGCTCGGCGGCCGTGGGCTTGCGGGCGAGCATCTGCGCGTCCGGCGGGTCGCCGCGCAGCAGCCACGAGCCGTCCGGGCGGCGGATCAGCTCCTGGCGCTCGGCCAACTCGCTGAGGGCGGTCGACACGGTCGGCCGGCGCGCGCCGACGAGCTGCCCGAGGATGCGGTGCGTGAGCGCCAGCGGGACGACCACGCCGTCGCCGGACACCCGTCCCCAGCGCTCGGCGAGGTGCCAGAAGAGCGCCTTCAGGCGGCGGTCGACGCGGGTGAGCTGGGAGATGGCCTGCGTGGTGGCGAGCCGCAGCGAGCGCTCGCCGAGCCGTTCGAACAGCGCCGCCGTGACCTCCGGGTAGCGGGCGGCCTCGACCGCGAAGCGGCGGTCGAGCACGGCAAGGGTCACCGTCGAGAGCACCGACCACACGGCCTGGACCGGGAGCAGGCCCGACGACCTGGCGCCCTGCCACGGCCGGACCAGGTCGCCCGGGCCGAGCAGCTCGGCGCTGACCTGGTCGGCGACGACCAGCTCGCGCGACAGCACCCCGTCGAGCACGAGCAGGCCCACGTGGTCGGCGCTCGCGCTCGAGAGGCGCGAGACGTCCCACGGGCCGACGCCGATCCGGTGCGTACGGACCAGGAGGTCACGCTCGGCCTCGGCGCGCCGCTCAGGCGTCAGGAGCGCTCCGAGCTCCGGATCAGCCTGGAGCAGGTGCAGGGCCTCCAATGCCCTCGGGGTGCGGGCGCTCATGCCGGTCACACTCGAAGACGTACCCGGCGGGGTCCGGTTAAAGACCCCGCCGATCCGTCGCGTGCGGTCAGCCGGTGAAGCCCGCACGGTCGACCTTCCGGTGGTATCGCTCGCCGGCCTTGCCGCCCACCACGGCCGCCACCAGCGTGCCGAGGATGATCGCGGCGAGGGCGATTGCGCCGCCGCCGAGGAGCTCGGAGTCACCGACCGGGAGCGCCGGCAGGTTGAGCTGCTCGAGGACGTTGTACTCCTCACCGAGCACGACGGCCGCGACGGCCAGCACGATCGTCACGATCAGGCCGATGGCCCACGCGCCGAAGCCCTGACGGGCACCGTCGAAGCGCGACATGCGGCCGGCGACGTAGCCGCCGAAGTAGTAGGCGATCGCGAGGGCGGCGATCAGCGCGATGGCGCCGCCGATGCCGATGTCCTCCGCGTTGGTGGTGGCGTCGGTCTCGGACAGGGTGGTGAGCCCCACCGCCGTGCCGGCGGCGGCGAGCAGGCCGACGAGCAGCGCCCCGACGCCGATGGCGACGAGCCAGCCGAAGAACGCGGCACCCCAGTTGATGCCGCCGAACTCCTCGCGCTGGCGCGCACGCACCTCGCGCATGTGCTCGCGGTCGTCCGGGCGCCGCGCCGGCGCCGCGGCCGTGTGCTCGGTGGTGCCGTTGGTGCGCGTCGTCGGCCGATCGGCCACCGCAGTGGCGCCGCCGCGGGTGGTGGTTTCCTGCTGGTCCGAACCGCGCTTGAAGCGCTCGAACATCGCGTGTTCCTCCTTAAGGGGTCAGGACTCTTGATTCCCGGTCCCACCAAGCGGTCAAACGCCCCGGGTTGTGGTGCGCCCGCGTTTACAGGTTTCGGCTTCCGGTGACGAAGACTTGGATATGAGTACGACGGGCAACGCGTTCAGCGGCGCTCTCGCCGCCCTGATCGACCGCGGCGAGGATCGGGGCTGCCTCCATCTCAGCGAGGTGGACGAGTTCGCGCAGGCGCTCGACCTCGAGGACGCCGACCTCGGCGGGCTCTACGAGCAGCTCGACGCGCGCGGGATCACGGTGCGCGACGACTGCGGGCGCGACACCGCGCCGGCCGCCGTGGACGACGCCGCGCTCGCCCACGTGACGACCGACACGCTCCAGCTGTTCCTGAACGAGATCGGCCGCCACCAGCTCCTGACGCCGGACGAGGAGGTCGAGCTGGCGCGCCGCATCGAGCGCGGCGACCTCGTCGCCAAGGAGCGCATGATCAACGCGAACCTCCGGCTCGTGGTCTCGATCGCGAAGAAGTACCAGGGCTCGGAGCTCACGCTCCTCGATCTCATCCAGGAGGGCATCCTCGGCCTCATCCGCGCCGTCGAGAAGTTCGACTGGCGCCTCGGCTACCGGTTCTCGACGTACGCGACGTGGTGGATCCGCCAGGCGGTCGAGCGCGGGATGGACGCCAAGGCGCGGACGATCAAGCTTCCGATCAACCTCGTGCGTACGCAGCGCAAGGTCGCGCGCGCCGAGAACGCGCTCGCCCTCAAGCTCGACCGCCCGCCCACGGACGCCGAGGTGGCGGCCGAGGCGCAGATCTCGCTCGCCGACCTGCACGGGCTGCGCGACGCGGCGCGCACCGTCACCTCGCTCGACCGCCCGCTCGGCGAGGAGGACGACGCGTCGTTCGGCGACCTGCTCCCGGCCGACGAGCTCGGCCCCGAGGACGTCGTCCACATCTCGCTGCGCGAGCAGGCGCTCCGCCACGCGCTCGCCGAGCTCCCCGAGCGCGAGCGCACCGTGCTCGCGCTCCGCTACGGGATCGACGGCGGCGACCCGACGCCGCTGCGCGAGATCGGCCGGCGGCTCGGCATCACCCCCGAGCGCGTGCGCCAGATCGAATCCAAGGCGCTCGGCCGGCTCGGGCGCATGCGCGAGCTCGACGCGCTTCGCCAGGCTGCGTAGCCGCGGCGCGGGCGAACGTCAAAGTCAACTGCGGCTGGGTAGGGAGGTGAGGGGGCCGGCGTGGTCGGCGATGGCCCGAACCATGCGCGATTAGCCGCGGTTTCCGCGGCTAATCCGACATAGTTCGCGAACTATCCCCGATTAGCCCCGGTTTCCGGGGCTAATCCGTGATAGTTCGCGCCGCGGCTAGCTCCCTAGCCTCCCTACCCAGCCGCAGTTGACGTTCGTGAACCGCGGCTACGGCTCAGGCGTAGGGGCGTCGAGATCCCAGCGGCCGTCGATGCCGACGGTCCCGGGGACCGGGTTGGCGTCCGCCGGGTCGTTCTCGCGGGCGTAGACGAACGTCATCCGCACCTCGGTGCCCGTCCCGGCGCTCCCGCGCAGCTCGAACGCGTCGGAGAGCGCGGCGATCAGCGGCAGGCCCAGGCCGAGCGCGGCCGGCTCGGAGCGGGCGGGGCGCGGCTGGATGCCCGTCCCGTGGTCGCGCACGACGATCGTCAGGCCCTCCTCCGCAGCGAGCATCTCGACCTCGAGCACGCCCCCGTCGGCCTCGTAGGCGTGGACGACCACGTTGGTGCACGCCTCCGTGACCGCCATCTTCATGTCGGCCAGCACGGAGGCTTCGAAGTCGAGCGCGTCGGCCATCCCCGCCAGCGCCTGCCGCACCACGCCGACGCCCTCGGGTCGGGCAGGCATGGTCAGCAGGACCTCGGGGTTCTCGGTCATGTGCCCGAGCCGTTCGCCCGGGCCGCTTCGATCGCCTCGTCGCGCTGGCGCAGGACGGGGAGCACAGGGACCAGCCCGGTGATGTCGAGGATCCGCTGGACGCCGGGCTCCACGGTGTCGCCCACGCACACGACGAAGCCCTGGCCGGCCTCGAGGGCGCGGCGGCGGGCGTCGAGCAGGGCCCCGAGGACCGAGGAGTCGACGAAGGTGGCGGCCGTCAGGTCCACGACGATGCCGCCGCCCCGGTCCAGCGCTTCCTCGAGCCGCTCGCGCAGCGTGGGGGCGGTGTAGATGTCGTGCTCTCCTTCGACGACGACCACCACGACGTCCCCCGCGGTGTCATCGAGCACGATGGGATTGGCTTCCATACGGGCCTGCAAGATACCCGGTAGCCGGAAGACCTAACTCTGCGGGGTACCCGCAACTCCATGGCTCCCAACCTCGACTCCTACCGCGCGAAACGAGACTTCGCCGCCACACCGGAACCGACCGGCGGCCAGGACGCGGCCAAGGAGCGCACCCTGAGGTTCGTCGTGCAGGAGCATCACGCCCGCTCGCTGCACTGGGATCTGCGGCTCGAGCACGACGGCGTGCTGGCCTCCTGGGCGGTGCCGAAGGGCATCCCGCCCGACCCCCGCCGCAACCATCTCGCGGTCCGCACCGAGGACCACCCGCTCGAGTACCTCGACTTCCACGGCGAGATCCCGGCGGGCGAGTACGGGGCCGGGACGATGGCGATCTGGGACCGCGGGACCTACGAGCCGCACAAGTTCCGCGAGGACGAGGTGATGGTCACCTTCCACGGCGAGCGGCTCGAGGGCCGCTACGTGCTGTTCCGGACCGGCGGGAAGAACTGGATGATCCACCGCATGGACCCGCCGCAGGATCCGGGGCGGGAGCCGATGCCACAGCAGGTCAAGCCGATGCTCGCCCGTCTGGGCGACCTCCCAGCCGGCGACGACCGCTGGGCGTACGAGATCAAGTGGGACGGCGTGCGGGCGATCGGCTACGCCGAGGGCGGCCGGATCCGGCTCGAGAGCCGCAACGGGCGCGACATCACGCCCCGCTACCCCGAGCTGCTAGGCCTCGGGCGAGCGTTGGCGAGCCACGAGGCCATCCTCGACGGCGAGGTCGTGGCTTTCGACGAGGGCGGGCGCCCGAGCTTCCAGAAGCTCCAGGGCCGCATGCACCTCACCTCGGAGCACGCCGTGCGCCGGCTGGCCGCCAGCGACCCGGTCGCCTACCTGATCTTCGATCTGCTGTGGCTCGACGGCCACTCGCTGATGGACCTGCCCTACCTCGAGCGGCGCGAGCGGCTCGTGGAGCTCGGGCTGAACGCCGACCGCTGGCAGACGCCGGCCCATCACGTGGGTGACGGCGGCGCCTTGCTCAAGGCCTCTCGCGCGCAGGGACTCGAGGGCATCATCGCCAAGCGGACGGACTACCCGTACACGCCCGGTCGCCGCTCGCCCGCCTGGGTGAAGGTCAAGAACAAGCGCCGCACCGACGTCGTGATCGGCGGCTGGCTTCCCGGCGAGGGGCGACGGGCCGAGCGTTTCGGCGCCCTCGTCGTGGGCTTCTACGACGAGGACGGCCTGCGCTACGCGGGCCGGGTGGGCACCGGCTTCAACGAGGCGGAACTGGCCCGCTTGCAGGGTATTCTCGCGTCCCTGGAGCACAGCACGAGCCCGTTCGTCGGCCGCCAGCCCCCGCGCGAGACCCACTTCGTCGAGCCCGCGCTGGTTGCAGCTGTCGATTACGGGGAATGGACTCAGTCGCGCACGCTGCGGCACCCCGTCTACCAGGGCCTGCGCGACGACATCGACCCCGCCACCGTCCGCTTCGAGGACTCATGACCCGAAAGCTCGCCGGCACCGACGTGTTCCCGATCGGCCTCGGCGCGATGCCGATGTCGCTTTCCTCCCGTCCGCCGGAGGAGCGCTCGGTGCGCACGATCCACGCCGCCATCGACGCGGGCGTGAACCTGATCGACACCGCCGACGCCTACGCGTGGGACGAGAACGACGTCGGCCACAACGAGCGGCTGATCGCCAGGGCCCTGGAGGGCCGCCGCGACGGCGTGCTGGTCGCCACCAAGGGCGGCCACACGCGGCGCGGGGAGGCGTGGGAGCTGGACGGCAGCCGCGAGCACCTGCGCGCCGCCTGCGAGGCCTCGCTGCGCGCACTCGACACCGACGTGATCGACCTGTACCAGTACCACCGCCCGGATCCGAAGGTGCCCTACGAGGAGTCGATCGGCGCGCTCAAGGAGCTCCAGGACGAGGGCAAGGTCCGCTGGGTCGGCGTCTCCAACGCGTCGGTCGAGCAGATCGAGCAGGCGTGCTCGATCGTCGACCTCGTCTCCGTCCAGAACCAGCTCTCGCTCGAGTTCACGTCGCCGCTGGCGAAGGGCGAGGTGGCGCTCTGCGAGGAGCGTGGGATCGCGTTCCTGCCGTGGTCGCCGCTCGGCGGCATCCCCAAGGCGGCCGACGCGCCGGGGGAGCACGACGCGGTGCGCCAGGCGGCGAGCGCGCACGGCGTGTCGCCCCAGCAGGTGGCGCTCGTGTGGCTGCTCTCGCTCAGCCCCGCGATCATCCCGATCCCGGGGGCGAGCCGCCCCGAGTCGATCGAGGACTCGGTGCGCGCGCTCGACCTCGAGCTGACGACCGACGAGCTGAAGGCGATCGGGGAGCGATGAGGGACGAGGTCGTCATCACGCCCTACCGCGACGGCCCGCTGCTGGTGCGGGGACCGGTGCGGCTCGTCGATCAGGACGGTCGCGAGATCGAGGCGGGCCGCGATCCGGTCGCGCTCTGCCGCTGCGGCAAGTCGCGCTTGCGGCCGTTCTGCGACGGCTCGCACAAGCTGGTGCGCTTCCGCGCGCCGAGCGCCCCCGAGCGGGGGCGGGAGCCGGCACCCTCGGCGCCGTGAAGCGCCTGCTCGTCGCTGTCGCGACCGTCGATCCCACGACTGTGCGCCGGCGCCTCGGCGTCGTCTTCCAGGCCTTCAACCTCTTCCCGCACATGTCGGTGCTCGACAACGTGGCCCTCGATCCCGAGCTGGTCGGCGAGGTGCTGGCCGTGGTCCGCGAGCTCAAGGCGGAGGGGATGACGATGGTGATCGCCACGCACGAGATGGAGTTCGCGCGCGAGGTGGCCGACGAGGTCGGCTTCGTGCACGAGGGCCGCGTGCTCGAGCGCGGCGCGCCCGACGACGTCCTCAGCCGGCCGCAGCGGCCGGAGACGCAGCGCTTCCTGCGGCGGCTGCTGGCGGCTCGCTAGGGGGTGCCCAACGGGACATCGCTCCTAACGGAATAGCCCGTTGGGCGGGCCCCCCGAGCGATACCGCGGCGCAGGGAGCTGCGGCCGGCGGCCCACGACTCGAGCAGGTGGCGCGCGAAGCGGCCCTCCAGCTCGATCAGGGCGGCGGCGCCCCACAGGATGTCGGCGGCCAGCTCGGGCGCTTGGCGGGCGAGACCGCCGGCCAGGTCGACGGCGGCGACGTTCTCGTGCACCGCATCCGCCACCACGTGCTCGTCGTAGAACTCGAGCGCGTCGCCGCCGAGCCCGAGCCGCCGCAGCCCGTTGGCGTAGCGCCGGTTGGGGATCGACGATGTCATCTCGAACAGCGCGAGGTGGCCGACGATCGCGCCGCGCAGCCGCCGGTGGAGCCCGAACAGGGACATCAGGTTGACGGTGGCGAGCGTGACCGCCGGCAGATGGTCGACGTAGGCGCCGTAGCGCGGGTCGAGCCCCAGCGCCTCCAGCGCGCGGGCGAACAGCACGGCGTGCATGCGCTCGGGGTCGCCGCCGCCGTACTCGTCGGCCTGGATCTCGACCATCGCCGCCTTCGGAGAGCCGCTCAGGCGCGGGAGCGCCCACGAGTGCGGGTCGGCCTCCTTGAGCTGGTAGGCGGAGCGGTGGGCGGCGAACTCGCGGTACTGCTCGAGCGTCCCCTCGCGCTCGAGATGCCGGGAGAGCGACGGCGCCTCGTCCGCCTCCTCGACGGCGCGCAGCGCGAGGTCCATGTCCACGTCGCCCCCGTCCGGGACCGGCACGTCGCGCCGGAGGTCGGCCTCGAAGCGCTGCTCGAGCTCGCCGCGCAGCGCGAGCAGCGACGGCGCCCACTCCCAGCGCTCGTCCACGCCCGGCAGGCCGCGGTAGTGCAGCTCGTAGCAGAGGTAGAGCGCGAGCTGGGCGTCCTCCTCCGACGTGTCGGCCGTCGGGGCGAGCGGCACCGGCGCGACGGGTCCCGTCAGCGCGTCGAGCAGGATCTCGCTCACGGGGCCGCGCGGTTGGGGCAGTGCGATCACCGCAAGGCTTTACCCCTGCGTGCGAGCGGAGGAAACGCCGGTCGGCGCGAACGCGTCCGCCAGCCACGCGACAAGCCCGCGGAGCCCTTGATCCGCGACCACCGCGCGCTGGCGCGCCGCCGGTCCGCCTCCCTCGAGCAGCTCGCGGGCGCCCTGGCAGCCCCCGAGCTCGTCGAGGAGCACCGCGAGCCGCTCGCGGGTGGGCCGGCGCTCGCCGGTCACGACGTCGGTCATCACGCCGTCGACGCCGTGGCGGCACGCCGACCAGCGGTTGTGGTCGATCCGCCAGGCGTCGGCGACCGGCAGCGCCTCGCCGGCGTCGTGGCGCGCGGCCAGGCGGCCGACGAGCGCGTGGACGACCTCAGCGATCGCGGCGGTCTCCTCGACGGTGGCCTGCGTGTCGGGCACACGCACCTCGACGGTGCCGTAGGTGGGGTGCAGGCGCAGCTCCCACCACCAGCGCCGCGGATCGTCGAACGCCGCCCAGGCCAGCGCCTCGGCGTAGCTCTCCATGGATCCCAGGGCCGGCGGCACGCCCTGGCGGGGGAGCAGCCCGGACAGTCGCGAGCGCACGGACGCCAGCCCTGAGTCGGCCCCTTCGTAGAACGGCGCGTTGGCGGCCAGCGCCGCGAGGTCGGGCAGATGGGAGCGCAGCGCGTCGTGGACGGCGACGGCGCGGTCGGCACCGCGCACGCCGACGTGGACGTGGAGCCCGAAGACGAGCTGGCGACGGGCGACGGTCGCGTACTCGGCGCCGATCGCCTCGTAGCGCGGCCCCGGGTTGAGCGGCCCCACGCCGGCGGCGAACGGGTGCGCGCCGGCGCCCGCCACCCGCAGGCCGTCGCCGGCGGCGGCCGCGAGGTCGGTGCGGGCGCGGGCCAGCTCGCTGGCCGCGGCGGCCACCGTGGGGTGCGGCTGGGTGACGATCTCGAGCTGGGCGGCCGGCATCTCGAGCTTGAAGCGCGGGTCCCCGGGAAGCGCGGAGACGACCTCGATCGCCCGGGGTGCGAGGTCGAGCGTGCCGGCGTCGAGCAGCATCAGCTCCTCCTCGAGGCCCACGGTGCCGTCCACCGCCGCGTCGAACGCGGCCCGCAGGCCGGCCGCGGTGGGGAGCGCATCGGGCACGATCGCGGAGAGGGTAGGCGCCCGCCGAGGAGGTCGTCGCGGTCGTCCGCGGGCGCAAGCCAGCGTGCGGGCGTTGATGCCGAGCCGCGCTGGGTAGCAGAATAGGAGTCATGGCTCGATCGATATGGAGCGGCGCGATCTCCTTCGGCTTGGTGAACGTGCCCGTGAAGCTCTTCTCCGCGGTGTCTCGCAAGACCGTGCGGTTCAACCAGCTCAACCTGGAGACGGGAAACCGGATCCAGCAGAAGCGGGTTGACCCCGAGACCGGGGAGGAGGTGCCGTACGAGCAGATCGTCAAGGGCTTCGAGTTGACGAAGGACCGGTACGTGGTCATCACGCCCGACGAGATGGACGCGCTCGATCCCGAGCGCACGCGGACGATCGACATCGAGGACTTCGTGGACCTCGAGGACATCGACCCGGTCTACTACGACCACCCGTACTACCTCGTGCCCGACAAGGGGGCGGCGAAGGCCTACGGGCTGCTGCTCAACGCGATGGAGGCCTCCGGGAAGGTCGCCATCGCCCGCGTCGTCATCCGCTCCAAGGAGGCGCTCGTCGCCATCCGGCCGGCCGGCGACCTGCTGATGATGGAGACGATGATCTTCCACGACGAGGTCGTGCCCCACGACGAGCTCGACGACCTGCCCGACGCCAAGGACCTCAAGGCCTCCGATCGCGAGCTGAAGATGGCCCAGCAGCTGATCGACTCGCTGTCGAGCGAGTTCGACCCGTCCCGCTACCGCGACGAGTACCGCGACAAGGTGCTCGACCTGATCGAGCGCAAGGCCGCGGGCGAGGAGATCGCCGTACAGCCGGAGGCGCCGGCCCCGGCCAAGGTGCCCGACCTCATGGCTGCCCTCGAGGCGAGCCTGGCGGCGGTCAAGGACGACGGCGACGGCAAGTCCGACGGCGCGTCGAAGAAGAAGCCGGCAGCGAAGAAGAAGTCCTCGGGCGGCTCCAAGACCCCCGCGAAGGCCTGATCGTGGAGCCCCGCTTCACGTTCGGCCTGTGGACGGTCGGCAACCCGGGCCGTGACCCGTTCGGCGGCCCGACGCGCGAGCCCGTGGACCCCGTCGACTCGGTCCGGCAGCTGGCCGAGCGCGGAGCCTGGGGCGTCAGCCTGCACGACGAGGACCTCGTGCCCTGGGGGTCGAGCGCCGCCGAGCACGACCGGATCGTCGCGCGCTTCAAGGCGGCGCTCGAGGAGACCGGGATGGGCGTGGGGATGGCGACCACGAACCTCTTCGGCCACCCGGCGTTCAAGGACGGCGCGTTCGTGTCCAACGACCGGCGGGTGCGCCGGGCCGCGATCGGCAAGGCGATGCGCGCGATCGACCTCGGGGCCGAGCTTGGTGCCGAGGTCTACGTCTTCTGGGGCGGCCGGGAGGGGACCGAGGCGGGCATCGCCAAGGACCCGCGCGACGCGCTGGAGCGCTATCGCGAGGCGGTCAACGTGCTCGTCGACTACTCGGAGGCTCAGGGCTACGGGCTCCGGTTCGCCCTCGAGCCCAAGCCGAACGAGCCGCGTGGGGACATCTTCCTGCCCACCGTCGGCCACGCCCTGCACTTCATCTCCACGCTCGACCGCCCCGAGCTGGTCGGCGTCAACCCCGAGGTCGCCCACGAGACGATGGCCGGCCTCTCCTTCCACCACGGGGTCGGGCAGGCGCTGTGGGCCGGGAAGCTGTTCCACATCGACCTCAACGGCCAGGACGTCGGGCGCTACGACCAGGACTTCCGCTTCGGCGCCGAGGACCTCAAGGAGGCGTTCCTCGTCGTGCGCCTGCTCGAGCGCGCGGGCTACGACGGCCCGCGGCACTTCGACGCGCACGCCTTCCGCAACGAGGACGCCGCCGGCGTATGGGACTTCGCGGAGGGCTGCATGCGCACGTACCGGGCGCTGGCCGACGCAGCGCAGCGGTTCGACGCGCTGCCCGAGGTCAAGGACGCGCTCGAGGCGGCGTCGACGCCCGAGCTGGCCACAGCGTCGGTCGACGGCGACGAGCCCGACGTGCTCAAGGCCGAGGTGGACGCGCTGGACGAGCTGGCGAAGCGCGGCTACTACAACGAGCGGCTCGACCAGCTGGTGGTCGACGTCCTTCTCGGCCGTCGCTAGGCGGCGGCGGCCGAGCGGTCGAACTCGAACCAGACGAGCGTCGTCTCGTCGGAGTCCACGCCCCAGCGGTCGGCCAGCTCGGCGACCAGATACAGGCCCCAGCCCGACGGGCGCGTGGGGTCGGGCGCCGGGGCGGAGGGCACGAACCCGCCGCCGGGATCGTGGACCTCGACGCGCAGCGTGTGCCGGTTGAGCTCGACCACCAGCTCGATCGCGTCGCCCGTGGCGAGGTTCGCGTGGCGCACGGCGTTGGTCACGACCTCGGAGACCAGCAGCCGCACGTCGCGCAGCCGTGCGTCGGAGACCGCGTCCCCGAGATCGTCGAGCGCGTGCCGCGCGACGGATGCGGCCTCGGGCGTGGCCGGAAGCCGGCGCTCGACCCTCACGCGAGCTCCTCGGGGTCGGACACGAAGTCCAGCCGCTCGCTCATCCGCGTGATCTCGAACACGCGATGGACGGTCTCGTCCCCGCGCACGAGTGCGAACCGCCGCCCCGCTTCGCGCGCCTGCATGTCGGCGAGCACCACGAGCCGCAGCCCGCTCGAGTCCATGAACTCCAGGCCGCGCAGGTCGAGCACCATGCCGCCGAGGTCGTGGTCCTCGGCCAGGCGGTCGATCTCGGCTTGCAGCACCGCGGCCCCGGAGAGGTCCAGCTCACCTCTCGGCGCGATCACGGCCACCTTGCCATTCCGCGTCGTCTCGAACTGGAGGTTGGGCATCGGCGCCCGGAAGCCTAAACCCCGCGCCCCCGGGAAGACTTCACAGTCATGGCGCGCCTCCGGCGATCCGACTGCTCCGGTCCAGGGATCACCCGCCGCCGGCGCGGAAAGGGCTTCGAGTACCGCGACGAGGACGGTCGCAGGATCACCGAGGAGGAGGTCCTCGTACGCATCCGCGAGCTGGGGATCCCGCCCGCGTGGCAGGACGTCTGGATCTGCCCTTACCCGATGGGCCACCTCCAGGCGACGGGCGTCGACGCCGCCGGCCGCAAGCAGTACCTCTACCACCCGAAGTGGCGCGCACGGCGCGACGCGGAGAAGTTCGACGAGATGGCGCGCTTCGCCCGCGCGCTGCCCGCGCTGCGCGCGAGCGTGAGCGCCGACCTCGAGGGCACCGAGCCCACGCGCGAGCGGGTGCTGGCGCTGGCCGTGCGGCTGCTCGACCGCGGCTTCTTCCGCATCGGCTCCGAGGAGTACACGACCCAGAACGAGAGCTACGGGCTCGCCACGATGCGCAAGGAGCACGTCACCGTCGGCCGGGACGGCGAGATGGTGTTCGACTATCCGGCCAAGAGCGGCGTCCGCCGCATCCAGGCCGTCATCGACCCGGCCGCGGCGGCGATCGTGGGCCGCCTCCGGCGGCGCCGCGGCGGCGGGAGCGAGCTCCTGGCGTTCAAGGACGGCCCGCGCTGGCGCGACATCCGCTCCGAGGACATCAACGTCTACCTCAAGGAGGCCACGGGCGACGACTTCTCGGCGAAGGACTTCCGCACCTGGAACGCCACGCTGCTGGCGGCCGTCGCGCTCGCGGTGTCCGGCGAGGTGGCGGGCACCAAGACCGGGCGCAAGCGCGCTATCTCGCGCGCCGTCACGGAGGTCGCCGGCTACCTGGGCAACACGCCCGCCGTCTGCCGGGCGTCGTACATCGACCCGCGCGTCTTCGACGCCTACCAGGGCGGGCTGATCATCGCCCGCCCGGTGCTCGAGGAGGCCACGGACGCCGGCCCGGGTCAACTCGCGATCCACCAGCGCGAGCTCGAGGAGGCGGTGCTGGATCTGATCGCCGAGCGCGAGCGCTCGCCCGCGCTCGACAAGATCGCGGCCTAAGCCTGGATCCAGGCTAAGCCGGACTTCCGGCCCGGCGGGCTGGGGCGGCGGCGGATCGTCGGGCGGCGGCGCGTCCGGCGGCTCGGCGGGGGTGGCGGGCGCCTCGCGGCTGGGCGTCGGGTCGGCGGGCGTCACCGGCTCGTCGGGGACGATCGGCTGGTCGGGCGTCGCGGGGGTCGACGGGATCTCCATGGCCTCTACCTACCCGAGGGCGGACGCGCCATGCGCGCTCCCTACGGTCAGCCCGCCGACAAGTGCATGCGTGATCGGCGGCGCCTGTACCAATACTCGCCTGGATGCTGCAGATGGCCGACGAGGCACGGCTGTGGACGCTGAAGGCGGACGGCGACCCGGAGGCGCGCGAGATCCTGGTCGAGCGGTACGTGCGCCTCGCCGAGGCGCTCGCCCGCCGCTACAAGCGGACCAGCGAGCCGCTCGAGGACCTCGAGCAGGTCGCCAGGCTCGGGCTCGTCAAGGCCGTCGATCGCTTCGATCCCTCGCGCCGTACGGCGTTCAGCACGTTCGCGGTCCCGACCATCCTCGGCGAGCTCAAGCGCCACTTCCGCGACCGCACCTGGATGCTGCGGGTCCCGCGCGACGTCCGCGACAACTCCACCGTCGTCGAGCACACGATCAAGACGCAGCTGGGGGAGCTGGGCCGCAGCCCCTCGACCGCCGAGGTCGCCGAGGCGACGGGGCTGACCGTCGAGCAGGTGCTCGAGGCCCGGGAGGCGACGCTCGCCTACCGCTGCGAGTCGCTCGACCGGCCGGTGCACGACGTCCCGGACGACGGGGCGCTCACGCTGGGCGACCACATCGGCGTGCTGGACGACGGCCTGCGCGACGCCGAGCGGACCGTTCTGCTCGAGCAGCTCGCCGCCGCGGCGCTCAGCGATCGCGACTGGGAAGTGGTGCGGCTGCGCATCGGGGAGGACCTGCTCCAGCGAGAGATCGCCGAACGGGTGGGCCTCTCGCAGATGCAGGTCTCACGCATCCTGCGCGACGCGCTCCTGCGCCTCCAACTCGCGGCAGCCTGACTTGCGGGGCGGGCGTAGAGTCAAGGAGTGAGCGCACACGCGCCTGAGGGCCCGCCGCGGTGGGTCGTCGGGATCGGCGCCTCGGCCGGCGGCGTCGACGCCCTCGTGCGGCTTGTTCGCCACCTCCCGACCAGCCTGCCGGCCGCCGTGTGCGTGGTCCTCCATGTGCCGGCCACGGCCCGGAGCCTCCTGGCCCTGATCCTGGGGCGTCACAGCGACCTGCTCGTCGAGGTCGCCGAGAACAACGCCCCGCTGGTCGCCGGCCGCGTGTACGTGGCGCCTCCCGACTCGCACCTGACAGTGGCCGGCAGCCGGCTCCGCCTCGACCACGGCCCGAAGGAGAACGCGGCCCGGCCGGCCGTCGACCCGCTGCTTCGGTCGCTCGCGACCGAGTACGGCCCGCGGGCCGTCGGCGTGATCCTCTCCGGCGCGCTCGGCGACGGCAGCAGCGGCGCGCTCGCGATCCACCAGGCCGGCGGCACGATCATCGTGCAGGACCCACGGGAGGCGCTGGCGCCGAGCATGCCCGAGAGTGCGCTGCGGGCGGTCGCGGCGGCCGAGAAGCTCGAGCTCGAGGCGATCGGAGACCGGCTGGCGGCGATCGTGCGCGCCGGTCCGGAGATGCGCGACGATGTGCCGATGACTCCTGCCGGTCGCGGGGATCTGACCAAGGCGGACCCGTGAGCGCTCCCGAAGACGGCGCTGCCTTCGAGGCGCTCATGGAGTTCCTCAAGCGCGCCCGCGCGTTCGACTTCAGCGGCTACAAGCGCGCGAGCCTGCAACGGCGCTTCGCGCGCAGGATGGACATCATCGGGATCGAGAGCTACGGCGACTACCTCGACTTCCTCCAGGTGCATCCCGATGAGTTCGAGGAGCTCTTCGACGCGCTGCTCATCAACGTCACGGACTTCTTCCGCGATCCGCCGACATGGCGCTACCTGAGCGAGGAGGCGCTTCCGGAGCTGCTGGCGGCGAAGGCGGACGACGACCCGATTCGCGTCTGGAGTGCCGGCTGCGCGACGGGGCAGGAGGCGTACTCGGTCGCGATGGTCCTGGCCGAGGCGCTCGGTGAAGACGCCTATACGGAGCGCGTGAAGATCTACGGCACCGACGTGGACGAGGACGCGCTCGCGACCGCTCGGCTCGGGATCTACAGCGCGAAGGTGGTCGACGCGGTCGCGCCGGAGTTGCGGGAGCGCTACTTCGAGCGGTCCGAGCAGCACATGTCGTTTCGCGAGGAACTGCGCCGGAATGTGATCTTCGGCCGCAACGACCTGCTGTTCGACGCGCCGATCTCGCGCCTGGACCTGCTCATCTGCCGCAACACGCTCATGTACTTCACCGCGGAGAGCCAGGCCGCGATCCTGCGCCACTTCCACTTCGCGCTCCAGGACCCCGGGCTGCTGGTGCTCGGCAAGTCGGAGATGATGATCTCCCACCGCGACCTCTTCACCCCGCTCGACCTCAGGCAGCGGGTGTTCCGCAGAGTCAGCCGCGAGGTCGCCCTGCCGCCGCGCGTCGGCGGCTTCGTCGGGGGCGACTACGCCGAGCTCCCCGGCACCGAGGAGGAGCGCAAGAGCCGTGACGCCGCGCTGGAGATCGGTCCCTTCGCCCAGCTCATCGTGTCGCGCAACAAGCGGCTGTCGTTCGTCAACCTCCCGGCTCGGGCGCTGTTCGGCGTCAGCCTCAAGGATCTCGGGCAGCCGTTCGACGAGCTCGAGCTGGCCCACCGCCCGGTGGATCTCACGCAGGCGGTCGACGACGCCCTGCGTGACCGCCGGCGGGTGCCCCTGGGCGAGACTCGCTATGTGCCACCGAAGGGCGAGGAGCGCGTCCTCGACGTGACGGTGACGCCGCTGGTGCGTGGAAACGGGAGCGGCTCGCAGGGCGTGAACATCGTGTTCGAGGACGTGACCCGCTACGTGGCGATGCAGCGCGAGCTCGAGGGCAACCGGCGCGACCTCGAGCTGGCCTACGAGGAGCTCCAGTCCACGATCGACGAGCTGGAGACGACGAACGAGGAGCTCCAGTCCGCGAACGAGGAGCTGCAGACGACGAACGAGGAGTTCCAGACGTCCAACGAGGAGCTGGAGACCATGAACGAGGAGCTCCAGTCCACCAACGAGGAGCTCGAGACGATCAACCACGAGCTGCGCGACCGCACCAGCGAGCTCAACCAGGTGAACGGGTTCTTCGAAGCGATGCTCACGTCGCTGGCCGTCGGCGTCGCGGTCGTGGATCGCGAGCAGCGAGTGCAGGTGTGGAACCAGCACGCCGAGGACCTCTGGGGCCTGCGCCGCGACGAGGCCCTGGAGCGTCCGCTGCTCGCGCTGGACGTCGGGCTCCCGCTCGAGAACATCGCGGGGGCGCTCCGCTCCGTCGTCGGCGGGGCGAGCGAGCGCGAGCACGCCGTGCTCGAGGCCGTCAACCGGCGCGGACGCACGATTCGATGCGCGACGACGATCATCCCCCTGCGCGGCCCCGGGTCCGACGGCGGGCCGCGCGGGGCGATCGTCATGATGGCGGACGGCCCGGCGCTGGCCTCCGCCGAGCAGGGAGCCTGACGCGTCAGCCCTCGACGGCGCGCAGCCGGGCGCCGCCGTTGTGCATCTGCTGACGCGTGACGCGGCAGCGCGCGCGGAGCATCGCGTTGTCCTCGGTGAGGCGTGTCGTCTGCAGCATCACCTCGCGGATCTGGTCCGTGCTGGTCTCGCACCTCTCGCGCACCTGCCGCAGCGTCTGCCGCAGGCCCTCGTGGTCGATTTCGTGGACCTCGACCGCCGCAGCGACGGCCGGCGCGGTCGACGCGGCGGCCGGCAGCAGGCGGCGCCGGATCGGGATCACCCGGTCGCTGTCGGGACGCAGCAGGTCGATCGGCTCGCTGGTGAGCAGCCACGTGCCGTCGCTGCGGCGGGCGAGCACCCCTTGCCTCGCCAGCTCGCTGAGGGCGGTGGAGACGGTCGGGCGGCGAGCGCCGACCAGCTGACCCAGCATGCGGTGCGAGAGCGTCATCGGCAGCGCGACGCCGTCCGACGTCATCCGGCCCCAGCGCTCCGCGAGGTGCCAGAGGAGCGCGAGCAGGCGGCGGTCGACCCGGTTGAGCTGCGAGATCGCCTGCGTGACCGCCAGCCGCAGCGCTCGCTGGTTGACGCGATCCACGACCGCGGCGCCGATCTCCGGGTAGCGGCCGCAATCCGCCGCGAACCGCCGGTCGAGCAGCGCGGCGCTCGTCCGCGCGAGCACCGTCCAGCGCACGACGTACGAGAGCAGCGGTGCGGCATCGTCGAGCTGCCATGGCCGGACGACGTCACCAGGTCCCAACAGCTCGGTGCTGACGATGTCGGCTACGAGCACCTCGCGGGCGATGACCCCTTCGAGCACAAGCAGCCCGATGTGCTCGGGGCTCGCGCCGCCGATCCTTTCGGTGTCCCACACGCCGGCCGGGAGCGTCCGGGTGGAGACGCGCAACTCGCGCTGCGCCGTCGCCAGGCGGTCGCCGTCCAGCAGCTGGCCGAGGTCCGGATCCAGCTCGAGCAGCGGTGCGATCTGTCGATCCGCCAAGCTCTCCACTTCCCGCCTCAGCCTATTGCGGGCGGGGGTCGAAATGGAGGTCAGCTTCCGGACGGACGCTCAGATTTCCCGCTACGGTCAGCCCCGTGACGGGGATGCGTCCAATGTGAGCCAATTCCTGGCGGAGGCGGAGGTGCAAGGCGGCGTGCACGCGGGAGCGCGCGCACGCCAGCTCGTCCAGCACGAGCTTGCCGGGCGCCTCTCCGAGGACGCGCTGGCCGACGTGAGCCTGCTGGTCACGGAGCTGGTGGCGAACACCGTATGGCACGGCGGCGCCGGCGAGGGCGCGACGGTCCGCGTGTCCGTCTCGGGGGACGACGCGGCCGTGCACGTCGAGGTCGAGAACCCCGCCGACGGCGCGGCCGAGCCCGCGCAGCGGCGCCCGGACCTCGACGGGGGAGGGGGGCTCGGCCTGCACATCGTCGAGCGCGTTGCCAGCCGCTGGGGCGTGCGCCGTGCGCCCCGCGTCACCGTCTGGTTCGAGATCGACCGGGATCCCGGGCACCTGCTCTAGCCTGGAGGCGGTGCCGCCCGCCAAGCGCCTGGAGGTCGAGATCGAGGGCCGCCGGCTGTCGCTCTCGAACCTCGACAAGCCGATGTTCCCCGCGGCCGGCTTCACCAAGGGCCACGTGATCGACTACTACACGCGCGTGGCGCCGGCGCTGCTGCCGCACCTGCGCGGGCGGCCCATCACCCTCAAGCGCTACCCCGACGGCGTCGACGGTCCGCACTTCTACGAGAAGCAGTGCCCCTCGCATCGCCCCGACTGGGTGCGCACGGCGGCGGTCGAGAGCAGCCGCGCTCGCGACGGGAGGATCGATTTCTGCGTGGTCGACGACCTGGCGACGCTCGTCTGGCTCGCCAACCTGGCCGACCTCGAGCTGCACACGTCGCTCGCGCTCGCCGACGACTATGTGAGCCCCACCGTGATCGCGTTCGACCTCGACCCCGGGCCACCCGCCTCGGTCGTCGAGTGCGCCGAGGTGGCGCTCGAGCTGCGCGGGATCTTCGAGCACCTGGGCATCGAGGCGTTCGCCAAGACCTCGGGCTCGAAGGGCATGCAGGTCTACGTCCCGCTCAACACGCCGACGAGCTACGAGCAGACGAGCAGCTTCGCTCACGGCCTCGCGCAGCTGCTCGAGCGCCGCCGGCCCGAGCTCGTGCTCTCCGAGATGACCCGGGCCAAGCGCGCCGGAAAGGTGTTCGTCGACTGGAGCCAGAACTCGCGCCACAAGACGACGGTCAGCGTGTACTCCCTCCGGGCCCTCGAGGAGCCGACCGTCTCGACCCCGCTCACCTGGGCCGAGGTCGAGGCGGCGACGGAGCCGGAGGACCTCGTCTTCCGCGCGCCCGACGTGCTCGACCGGGTCTCCGACCACGGCGACCTGTTCGCCGGGGTCGCCGAGCTCGAGCAGCGGTTGCCGGAAG
The DNA here is from genome assembly GCA_963730535.1 of uncultured Solirubrobacteraceae bacterium. Lineage (GTDB taxonomy): Bacteria > Actinomycetota > Thermoleophilia > Solirubrobacterales > Solirubrobacteraceae > DASSUW01. Next base: position 593,301 of record CAVSRU010000012.1, on the reverse strand, counting down.
CGCTATAAACGCGCCATGGATCTCGAAGAGCGCACCCTCGAGGACACGCTCGAGAAGACCTGCACCGTCTGCGGCGCCCGGCTCACCGGCCAGGAGATCGAGGCCGCCCGCGAGACGGGCGGCCCCTTCCTCTGCGGCGTCCACGCCCGGGAGGAGCTCCCGGCCGCCGAGCCGCCCGACGACGCGGCCTAGCCCGAGCGCCTCATTCCCTTATTCGCCCCGGCGACGCCTGCGAACGTCAAAGTCAACTGCGGCTGGGTAGGGAGGTGAGGGAGCCGTCGGGGTGGGTGGTCCCTGGGCGGTCAAGGCGGCGAAAGGTGGATTTCGGCGCGGGGGTTCTCGCCCGAATCCACCTTTGTGCTCTAGAAGCGCATCAAAGGTGGATTTCGAGTGACCGCGCACCGCGCCGAAATCCACCTTTCGCCGCCTTGAACCTCGCGCCGCGGCTGGCTCCCCAGCCTCCCTACCCAGCCGCCGTTGACTTTGACGTTCGTGTGGCAGAGCTCAGCGAGCCGCTCCCTCGCGGGTCGCCGCCCGCGCGGCGGCGGCGATCGCCTCCGCGTCGATGCCCGCCTCGTGCAGCAGCTCCTCGGGGCTGCCGGAGCCCGGCATCTCGCGCACCGCGAGCTTGGTGACAGTCGGGCGCTCGGGCGCGTCGGCGAGCGCGTCGAGCACCGCGTCGCCGAGACCGCCCTCGGGCCAGTGGTCCTCGACCGTGACGATCGCGCCGCAGTCGCGCGCCGCGGCGCGCACCGCCTCGGCGTCGATCGGCTTGACCGAGTAGCAGTCGAGCACCCGGGCGCTGACGCCCTCGTCCTCGAGCGCCGCGGCGGCGCGGTCGGCCTCGTCGAGGGTGATCCCGCAGGCGATGATCGCCACGTCGGTGGCGTCCTCGCCGCGGACGACGCGGCTGCCGCCGATCCGCACGGGCTCGTCGGCGGGCGTCCGCACGGGCGTCTTGCCGCGCAGCGTGCGCAGGAAGCAGATCCCGGGGGTGTCGGCCAGCGCCTCGACGAGCGCGGCGGTCTGGTTCGCATCGCTGGGGTGGAGCACGGTCGAGCCGTGGACGGCGCGGAACGCCGCGATGTCCTCGAGCGCCATCTGCGACGGGCCGTCCTCGCCGATCGAGACGCCGGCGTGCGAGCCGCTGAGGCGGATGTTCGCCTGCGAGATCGCCCCCATGCGCACGAAGTCGTAGGCCCGCGCGAAGAACGCCGCGAACGTCGAGGCGAACGGCACCCAGCCGCGCACCTGCATCCCGACCGCGGCCGACACGAGCTGCTGCTCGGCGATGAACATCTCGAAGTAGCGGTCCTCGTGCGCCTCGCGGAAGTCCTCCGAGTACGTGGAGTTCGAGACCTCGCCGTCGAGCGCCACCACGTCGCCCCGGCGGGCGCCGAGGGCGGTCAGCGCCTCGCCGTACGCCTTGCGGGTGGCGACCTCCTCGCCGAGCTCCCAGCGCGGCATCTCGGCGCCGGTGGTCGGGAACCGGTGGGGCGTGCCGCCGGGCGGCCGCGCCACCTGCACCTGCAGGTCACGCTCGCCGCCGAGCTCCTCGATCGCCGCCTCGGGATCGTCGAGCGGCTTGCCGTGCTTGCCGGGAAGGTTCTCGACGGCCTTGACGCCGCGGCCCTTCATCGTGCGGGCCACGATCGCCGACGGCCGGCCCTGCGTCGCCTCGGCCTCGGCGTACGCGGCCTCGATCGCGTCGACGTCGTGGCCGTCGCAGACGATCGCGTTCCAGCCGAACGCCTCCAGGCGCCGTGCGTAGCCCTCGGTGTCCCAGCCGAGCATCGTCTCGCGCGTCTGGCCGAGGCGGTTGACGTCGACGATCGCCACGATGTTGTCGAGTCCCTCCCAGCCCGCGTGCTGGAAGGCCTCCCACATCGAGCCCTCGGCCATCTCTGAGTCGCCGCACAGGCACCACACGCGGTACGGCAGGCGGTCGAGCCGCTTGCCGGTGATCGCGACGCCGACCGAGATCGGCAGCCCCTGGCCGAGCGACCCGGTGGCCACGTCGGTGGGGGGAATGCGCGGGGTGGGGTGGCCCTCGAGCCGCGACCCGAGCCTGCGGAACGTCAGCAGCTCGGCGTCCTCGATCACGCCGATCGCCTTCAGGACCGCGTAGTAGAGCGGCGACGCGTGGCCCTTGGAGAAGATCAGGTGGTCGGCCGACGGGTCCTCGAGGTTCTCCGGGTCGATCCGCAGGTGTCCGTCGATCAGCACCGCCAGCAGGTCGGCCGCCGACATCGAGGAGGTGGGGTGGCCGGAGCCGGCCGCGGCCGACGCGCGGACGGAGTCCACGCGCAGCTGCTGGCCCAGCTCCCGCCGGAACTCCGTCCGCTCGCCCATGACGCTAGGCCGCGACGAGCTGGTCGCGCTTGGCCTCGAGGTCGGCGAACAGCTCGCGGAAGGACTTCGCGAACTTCTCCACCCCCTCGCGCTCGAGCGTCTCCACGACGTCGTCGTAGTCGATGCCGGCCGCCGCGAACGCCTCGAGCGTCCGGCGCGCGCCGTCCACGTCGCGGTCGAGGGTGCGCTCGATCTTGGCGTGATCCATGACCGCCTCGACGGTCTCGCGCGGCATCGTGTTCACCGTGTCGGACCCCACGAGCTCCTCGACGTAGATGACGTCGCGGTACTCGGGGTTCTTGGTCGAGGTGGACGCCCACAGGCAGCGCTGCGGCGTCGCGCCGGCGGCGGCCAGCGCCTCCCAGGCGTCGCCGGAGAAGACCTCCTGGTAGGTGACGTACGCGAGCTTGGCGTTCGCGATGGCGAGCGTGCCCTTGAGCTCGTCGTGCCCGCCGATCTCGTCGAGCCGGCGATCGCCCTCGGTGTCGACGCGCGAGACGAAGAACGACGCCACGGAAGCGATGCCCGAGGGGTCGCCGCCACCGTCGACGAGCCGCTGGAGCCCGCGCACGTAGGCCTCGGCCACCTCGCGGTGGCGCTCGAGCGAGAAGATCAGGGTCACGTTGACCGGGATGCCCGCGGCGATCGTCTCCTCGATCGCCGGCAGCCCCTCGGGCGTGGCGGGGATCTTGATCAGCAGGTTGGGCCGCTCGACGAGGCCGTGCAGGCGGGCCGCCTCGTCGATCGTGGCCTGGGTGTCGTGGGCGAGGTTGGGGTCGACCTCGAGCGAGACCCAGCCGTCCTTGCCATTGCCCTCGTCCCAGACCTGGCGGAGCAGGTCGCAGGCGGCGCGGATGTCGTCGCGGGCGAGGGCGAGGAAGATCTCCTTCGGCTCGGTCTCGCTCGCGGTGAGCTCCTTGATCTGCTCGTCGTAGGCGTCGCCCTCGGCGATCGCGCTCTGGAAGATCGTCGGGTTCGACGTCACGCCCACGACGCCGTCGCGGATCAGGCCGGCGAGGTCACCGCCCTGGACGAAGTCGCGCGAGAGGAAGTCGATCCAGACGCTCTGTCCCTGCTCGGTCAGCTGATGCAGCGGTGTCATCGGGTCTCCTGTGAAGTCGTGTGTCCTCACATGAAACCGTGCCCGAGGCGCGGGCGTGCGAAACGAGTGAAACGGCGGGCTGGGCGGGCGCTCAGCGAGGGCGCCCGGCCAGCTCGCGGAGCCAGGCCGAGACGGCCTGCTCGTCACGGCGCTGCTCGCGCTGCCGCGCTGCCCGCGCCTGACTGGCGGTGATCGTGTTTCGCGCCTTGCGACCGCTGCTCACGCGACCAAAACGCCCGGGGGGCGGCGTTTCGGTCCCCGACTGCGGCTCGCGACGCTGCGCGTCATAAGCCAGCGACATCCCGGGGCACATTACTTGCCTGGCGCGTCGGCGTCCACTCCAATGTGTACAGCGAACAAACCTGTGATTCGACCGACGGTCCACAACTCAACGGACCAGAACAGCGACCGGCAAGAGCACGTATTCGAGGAAGAACAGCACCCAGATTCCCAGGTAGAAGCGGGTGAAAGCGGCGCGGTCGGCCGGATCGGCGCGGCGCGCCGTGACCAGCACGGCGGCTAGAGCAGCCAGGTGGCCGGCGACGAGCACGCCTGCGTTGGCATCGTGGACAAGCAGCGGTCCGAGGACCGCCATCCCCGCGTACGCGGCGACCAGCGCCGCGATGCCGAGCCGGGCCGCGCGGCGCGGTCCGAGCCGGACGGTGAACGTGGCGATGCTGAACCGCCGGTCGCCCTCCCGGTCGGGCACGTCCTTGAGCACGGCGATCGCGAACGAGAACGGGAGCACGAACAGCGTCAGCGCCCACACGGACGGCGGGAACTCGAGCCGGCCGCCGAAGGCGAGGCTGAAGTGACCGTACATGCCGAGGTTGACGGCGACGGCGCGCACGCCGGAGATGCAGAGGGACGCGATCACCGGGTAGCGCTTGAGGCGCACCGGCGGCAGCGAGTAGGCGGCGCCGACGGCGAGCGCGCAGGCCACGGCGCCGGTCTCGAGCGGGCCCTGGGTGAGGCCGAGGACGAGCGGCACGGCGGCGCAGACCGCGACGATCCGCCACGCGGCGTCGACGGACAGGTCGCCGGCCGCCAGCGGCAGGTGCGGCTTGTTGACGCGGTCGATCTCGACGTCGGTGATCTGGTTGACGCCGACGATCGCCACGTTCACGCAGGCGCCGGCGAGCATCACCCACAGCAGGTGGTCGAGCCCCGCGCGGGGGAGCGTGGCGACGGCGATCACGTACAGGCCGGCCGCGCTCAGGAACGTCCCGATCAGCGTGTGGGGACGCGAGAAGCGCCAGAGGACGGCGATCGCCGCCGGGCGGCGGACGGCGGCGACGAGGCTGGTCACCGGCGCTCCCGGCGCGCCCGGAGCGTCATCACGAGCGCGATCGGCACGAACGCCAGGCCGGCGGCGCTGCCCGCCGCGAAGCGCGCGGCGGCGCGGAGCCGTCCTCCGATGGTGAGCGGTGCCCGCACGGTCTCGGCGGGGGCAGGGGCGAGCGCGAGCGGCGAGCGCCCGGCGGCGGGCTTGGTGCCCGACACGGCGACCGCGTACGGCACGCGGCGGTCGCGGTACCAGTCCGGCGCCACGGGCAGCATCCGCACGTCCTCGAAGCCCGCGCGCTCGAACCACTCGCGGTACTCGCGCTCCTCCGGGAACAGCATCCAGGCGTCGGCGAGCGCCCGGGCGAGGCGCCCGGCGGGCCGGACCGGGCCGATCACGACGCCGACGCCGCCGGAACGCAGCACGCGGTACGCCTCGGCGATGCCGCGCTGCGGGTCGGGCCAGTACTCGATGCTCCCCGCCGACACGTAGCGGTCGAACGCATCGTCGGCGAACGGCAGCTGCTCGGCGTCGCCCTCGAGGCGGCGCACGCCGGCCAGCGCCGGCCGGCGGGCGGCGCGGGCGAGCTGGTGCGGGCTCTGGTCGAGCATCGTCACGTGCAGTGGGTCCACGTGCGCCACGATGCCCTCGGTCGTGAAGCCGGTCCCCGCGCCCGCGTCGAGCGTCTCCAGGTCGCGCCGGTCGAGGCGTGCCGCGGCCAGCGCCGCGTCGCGCATGCGCGGCGTCCAGAACAGCGGGTTGATCCAGTCGTCGTAGCCCAGCGAGAGGACGCGGTAGAACCAATAGGCCTCCCGCTTGTGCTGGATCAGCCGCATGCGAGCCGACGATACCCTCCCCGTCCCACCCGCCGAGCGCCTCGACGCCTGGTTGGCCGACCCCGCGGTGCACACCCGTCACCGTCGTGACACCGAGGCCGCCCCGGGCGCGCTGTGGGCCGCCGCGAACGGCGTCCGGCTGTCGGACACGCGCACGCTGGGGCGGCTCGTGCGCTGGCGCATCCCCGGGCTGAATCCGAGCCTGACGTACGGCGAGCTGTTCCGCGACTACCCGTTCACCGTGCTCGACGAGGGCGAGCAGCACCTGATCGCCGGCCTCTGCGGCCGCATCTGGACGATGGCGCGCGACTACCCGCGGCTCGACGGACCGGCGTCCTTCTCCGCCTGGGACGAACCAGGCACGGTGCGCGTGCTGTTCGGCCACTGGGTCGAGCCGCGCGAGGGCGGCGGCGCCCTCGTCAGCGAGGCGCGGGTGAAGCCGGTCGACCGGAACGCCGGGCTGCGCCTCCGCGCGTTGTGGCGGCTCATCGGGCCTTTCGACCGTCTGGTGGGCTCAGAGGCGATCGCCACCGCCGCTAGCCAGGCGGTGGCCAACGGGACATCGCTCCACACGGAATGAACCGTTGGGCGGGCCCCCAGGTCTTACCGAGAGATCTGGGCGTGGGTGACGGGGACGCCGAACTGCGCCTCGGCGTCCTCCAGGCCCTTGTCCTCGCGGTAGTCGAGCTTCGGATGGCTGAAGATGACGATCCGGTCGGCCGGGAAGGTGGCGAGCGCGTCCTGGATCGCGACGGCCGGTTCGCTCTCGCCGGTGTCGCCGGCGGCGTCGATCCCCTCCTCCTCGAGGCGCTCGACGGTCTCCACCTGGGCGATCTCGGCCTCGTGGATCGCCTCGTCGGGGTCCGACACCCAGAACGCGATCTTGGACCGGTTGGTGGCGGGGGAGACGACCAGCACCTCCGCGCCCTCCACCTCGTCGCCCAGCGTGGCCCGGAGCAGGTTGGCGTCGACGGGCTCCGGGGTGACGACCAGCAGCTTCACGTCGATGCCGCTACCCCCTGCTCCTCGAGGGCAAACGAGGCGGCGCCGCCGCCCAGCGCGCGTACGACGACCACGGCGACGTCGTCGCGCGGCGGGCCGCCGTGGGAGCTCACGGCCTCGCGCTCGACCGCCTCCGCGATGCTGTCCGCACCAGCTCCCGCGCAGGAGGCGAGGAAGGCCTCGAAGCGGCCGGAGCCCATCGCGCGGTCGGCGGCCGTCGCCTCAGTGACGCCGTCGGTGTAGAGCACGAGCGCGTCGCCGGGCCAGAGCGCGAGCCGCTCCTCGGAGAGGTCGGGGTCCTCGACGATCCCGAGCAGCGTGCCCGGCCTGCCGGCCGTCTCGACCTCGCCGTTCGCCCTCAGGATCAGCGGCAGCGGGTGGCCGCCGGTCGCCACGAGGGCGTCCACGTGACCGACCCGCGGGGTCAGCGACACGTAGAGCACCGTGCAGAAGCGGTAGTCGAGGCCTTGGCGGAGCAGTGCCTCGTTGAGCTCGCCGAGCACCGCCCGAGGGCGCCGCGTGTGGGCGGCCGCGGCCCGGAGTGTGTAGCGGGCCAGCGCGGTGAGCGTGGCCGCCTCGGCTCCCTTTCCGCACACGTCGCCGATCACGAGCGCCCAGTCGCCGCCGCCGGTGGCGAAGCAGTCGTAGAAGTCGCCTCCGACCTCGTTGCCGTCGCCCGCCGCCACGTAGCGGGCGGCGACCTCGGCGCCCGGGATCTCGGGCAGCGCCGCCGGCAGGAGCGAGCGCTGGAGCGTGCGGGCGACCTGGTCGCGCTCTTCGTACAGGCGGGCGTTGTCGAGCGCCAGCGCGGCGCGCCGGCCGAGGTCCTCGAACAGCGCGAGCAGCTCCGGCAGCTCGCGCTCGGACAGCGCGTCGAAGCCGGCGGCGAGCACGCCGTGCACGCGGCCACGGGCGCGCAGCGGCACGATGAGCGCGTGGTCCGCGCCGAGTCCGGCCGAGGTGGCCCCGGCCATCGCCGTGCCGGTCTCCAGCACGGTCAGGATCGGATGCTCCACACGGTCCTCGAGCGGGTCGCGCAGGAGCGCCTCGGTCAGGTCGCGCTCGCGCCGTTCCTCGCGCGCCACGACGGCCACGCGGCGGACCCGGGTGGCGTCGCTGCCGATCAGGACGACACACGTGTCGGCCAGCTCGCGGACGCACAGGCGCGCCACGCTCGCCATCGTGAGCTGCTCGTCGAGCGACTGGTCGAACAGCTCGCTGGCCTCGGCGAGCAGCGTGGTCCGATGCAGCAGCGCCTCGCGCTCGGCCTCGACGCGGCGGCGCTCGGAGACGTCGCGGACCACGACCACGAGCTGATGGCGGCCCTCCACCTCGAGCGGCACGCCGCCGACCTCGAGGTCGACGTACGCGCCGTCGCGGCGGCGCATGGTGACCGCCAGACCCGGCTGGACCCACCCGTGGTCGATCCGCGCGGCGGCGCGCTGGCGGGCTTCCTCGCGCTCCCCCTCGGGGACGAGGTCGAGCATCGAGTCCATCGCCGACAGCTCGGGGAATGTGTAGCCGCTGAGCTGCTCGAACGCGTGGTTCGCGTATATGCAGCGGCCGTCGCGCTCCAGCACCACCAGCCCCTCGCCGGCCTCCGAGAGGGCGAGCAGGAGCGCCTCGTAGCGGTCGGTCTGGTCTCGCAGGGCGCGCTCGGCCGCGCGGCGCTCGGTGACGTCGCCGACGACGACGCCGACGCCCACCACCTCATCCGAGAGCGGTGTCCGCACCGGCCAGTACGTGACCATCCAGTGCCGCGTGATCCCGGGCTGGGCGGGGGTGGAGCCGATGACCTCGACCTGGTCGACGCGACGTCCCGTGCGCGCCACCTCGGCGGCGTCGGCCTCGACCTCCGGCGGCAGTCCGGGCAGGACCTCGGCGATCCTCCGCCCGACGTGATCCTCGGCCGACACGCCGTTGATCTCGGTGATGCGGTCGTTGACGCGCACGTACCGCAGGTCGGTGTCGAGCAGCGCGATACCGACCGGGGCGCGCTCGAAGACCGCGGTGAGGAACCCGAGCTCGTCTCCCGCGGTGCGGTTCAGGCCCTGCATGCGCTCGCGCAGGGCGGCGATCCAGACGGCGATCGCCGACGCGAGCAGGACCGTGGCGAGGCGGATGACGTCCTGCGCGTTGGTCGACATGTTGTCGTCGACCGTCGTCGCCACCGCCAGCGCGACCGCCAGCGCCCCGACGGCCGCAACCGCCCGCGGATGCCCGCCGAGCGCGGCGATCAGCGGCGCGAGGGCGTAAAGGGCCACCAGCACCGTGTCGTCCCGCGTCAGCAGGTCGGCGACGAACAGTGCCGCGAGGATCACCGCCGACAGCGGGACCAGCCAGGACCGCGCCAGGGGACGCACCCCCTGTCTCTATCACGGTCACGGAGCGGCGGCTACGTCAACATGTCGAGGTCTGACCCCAAGCGCGCCATCCCGGCTGTCTCCGCCGGCGAACGTCAACGGCGGCGTCCCTAGAAATCGTCCGGGGCAAACGCCTGCGCCACCGCGGCCCGCGCGTAGCCGGCTCCCAGGCACGCCATCAGCTTGATCCGCGCCGCGGCGGGCGTCAGGGCCGCCGCGCAGACCAGTCCGCCGGCGCGCAGGTCGCGTTCGGCGCCCTCGAACGCGTACGTCCCCCGTAGGATCGACCCGCGCTCCGGGCGCACCGTCACGACGACCGGGACGCGGGCGGCGGCCGAGCGGAGGGCGGCGAGGAAGGGTGGCGGGGTGTGGCCGGCCCCGAGGACGACGCCGACGAGCCCGTCGGCCCCTGCCTCGACCGCGGCGCCGACCAGCGAGCCGTCGTCGGCGAGGGCGGCGGGGACGATGTAGACGGTGGCGTCGAGCGCGGCGACCGGCACCGGCGGAAAGCGCTCCAGCCGCCGTTCCATCCACGCGCGGCCCTCCTGCACGCGCCCGACCGGCCCGAGCCGGGGAGAGGCGAACGCGTCGGGTGCCGTCGAGTCCGCCTTGCGGACGGCCCGAGCGGCGTGCACCGCGCCGGCGAACGCGACGAGCACGCCGAGGCCTTCGGCGCCCGCCGCGCCGGCCACGACGACGGCGTCGTAGAGGTTCGCCGGCCCGTCCGCGCCAAGCGCCGACGCGGGCCGCATCGCGCCGGTGAACACGATCGGGGCGTCGCCGGCGTAGACGAGGTCGCAGAGCAGGGCGACCTCCTCCAGAGTGTCGGTCCCGTGGGTGACGACCACGCCTCGCCCGGCGTCGGCCTCGGCGGCCGCGGTGCGGGCGATGTCGAGCGCCTCGGCCGCCGTGAGCTGGACGCTCGGCCGCGTGCTCACGGTCCGCGCCCGCAGGCCGGGCACGGCGGCGAGCGCTGGGACGGCGCGCACCAGTCCTTCCGCGTCGAGCTGCGGCACGACGCCCTCGTCGCCGCTGCCGGCCATCGCGATCGTCCCCCCGGCGGCGAGCACGGTGACCTCACGGGCAGGCGGCTCCAGCACGCCGTGGACCGTAACAGGATCGTTTTTCCCTGGTAACAGGGCGTTTACCGGGACTCGCCGACCACGGGCCACAGTCCGTGGCATGACCGCTCTGAACCTCGCCGTCCGTGCGGTCGCCCCGCCGGACGGCCGCAGCCGTCACGGTCGCCTCCTGCTCGCGGGAGGCGCGACGACCACGTTCCACGTGGCCTGCTACGACGCCGCGCGCACAGAGATCGGCGTCGCCGTGATGCCCGGTGGGCAGGAGCGCCTGGAGTCCTGGTGCGCCCGCCACGGCGTGCGCGAGGCGCTCGTCGGCGGCTTCTTCCGGCGCCCGGACGGGCTGCCGCTCGGCGAGGTGCGCACGCACGGGGTGGTTCGCGACCACGTCGCCTTCGCCGCGCCGTGGCATGCGGTCCGGGCGTGCGTGCACGTGCAGGGCGGAGGCGCCCGCATCGCCCGGCGCGACGAGCTCCATGGCGCGCCGCGCGGGCACCTGCTGCAGGCGGGACCGTTGCTCGTCGCCGGCGGCGAGGTGGCGTACGACCCCACGGCCGACGCCGAGGGCTTCCGCGCCGCGTCCCACCAGTTCGACACCGACATCACCGACGGACGCCACCCGCGGGCCGCGCTCGGGCTGTCCGAGAGCCGCGTGGTGGCCGTCGCGGTCGACGGCCGCTCGAGGCACGACGCGGGGCTCACGCTGCTCGAGCTCGCGCGCCTGATGGTCGCGATGGGCTGCGAGCGCGCGCTCAACCTGGACGGCGGCGGCTCGGCGTCGCTCGTGTCCGGAGGCCTCCTGCGCAACGTCCCGCGCGGCGGTTACGAGCGGCCCGAGCCGGGCGGGCGCCCGCTCTCGACCGCGCTCGTGTTCCACCACGTTCACTGACGACGACGGGCCGGGTATCTTCACCGCCTGGTCACTTTCCGTTCACGAACCCGGCGGGCGGTCATGGGCCTCGCCTTCTTCCCGCGCGGGGGCTCCGCGCACGTCGCCCGCAACCTCGCGACCGGGCTCCGCGGCGCCGGCTGGGACGTCACGATCGTCTCCGGCTCGCTGACCCGCGCCGGCGAGCCGGGCGACGCGCACGAGTTCTACGCCGGCCTCGACGTGCGCCCGCTCGACATGACGCGCGCGCTCGAGGCGCCCGACCCCATGCGCGCCGACCCGCCGATGCACCCCTCCTACGAGGACCGGCCGGGGGCGCCGGACCGCGTCTTCGCCTCGCTCGACGACGACGAGTACGAGCGCCAGGTCGTCGCGTGGGCGCGCGCGCTGCAGTCCGTGGACGCCGCGTCGGCGGACATCCTGCATCTCCACCACCTCACGCCGATCCACGAGGCGGCCGAGCGGGCCGCCCCCGGCGTGCCGATCGTCGGCCACCTGCACGGCACCGAGCTGCTGATGCTGGAGGCGATCGAGGCCGACCCCAGCCGCTGGGCGCACGGTGCGGCGTGGGCCGAGCGCATGCGCGGGTGGGCGGGCGCGTGCGAGCGCGTAATCGTGCTCACCGAGACGCAGGTGAGCCGGGCGGAGGCCCTGCTGGGGATCGACCCCGAGCGCTGCGCGCTCGTGCCCAACGGCTTCGATCCCAAGGCGTTCCAGCCACGCCGCATCGACCGCGTGGCGCACTGGCGCCGCCACCTGGTGGAGGAGCCCCGGGGCTGGGCGCCGGGCGAGAGCGCCGGCTCGGTGGCCTACGACGAGGCCGACCTCGCTGCCTTCGCCGACGGCCAGCGAAGCGGCGACGAGCGCGAAGCGCGAGGCAGGAGGGCGACGCCGGTGCTGCTCTACGTCGGCCGCTTCACCGAGGTCAAGCGCCTCCCGCTGCTGATCGAGGCCTACGCGCGCGCCCAGCCGGGCTTCTCCCGCCGCGCGCCGCTGGTGATCGTCGGCGGATTCCCTGGGGAGTGGGAGGGCGAGCACCCGCTCGACGCGATCCGGCGCGTCGGCGCCCGCGACGTGTTCCTCGCGGGCTGGCACGGGCACGACGAGCTGCCCGCATTCCTGGCGGCGTCCGACGTGGTCGTGCTCCCCTCGGTGCGTGAGCAGTTCGGCCAGGTGCTGGTCGAGGGGATGGCGTGCGGGCTGCCGGCGATCGCCGTCGACGCGTTCGGGCCGAGCCGCATCGTCGCGCACGGGGAGACCGGCTGGCTCGTCGAGCCCGACGACGAGGTCTCGCTCGCCAACGCGCTCGTCCATGCGGTCAACTGCCCGGCCGAGCGCGCGCGGCGCGGCGTGCGCGCGGCGGCCGAGGCGGCGGCGCACTACGCGTGGCCGGCGCTGGCGGCCGAAGTCGCGTCCGTGTACGACACCGCGCGCGGCGCCGAGGCCGGCCTCTCGAGGGCGTAGACTCGGGGGCCTGCCCAACGGGGCATTCCGTGTGGAGCGATGTCCCGTTTGGGCACCCCTAGCCGCGAGCCGAGCCGCTCGCGATGCGCTCCAGCAGCACCGAGCGCTCGCGGGCGTTCTGGGTGAGCGTGAGCGCCCGCTCGAACTCGGCGCGCGCGTCGGCGTGGCGGCCCAGCTTCTCCAGCAGGTCGCCACGCACGGTCGGCAGCAGGTGATAGCTGCTCAGAGCGGGTTCGTCGGCGAGATCGTCGACCAGCCGGAGCGCCTGAGCGGGCCCGTACGCCATGCCGACGGCGACCGCGCGGTTGAGCTCCACCACCGGCGACGGCGCGACCTGGGCGAGGCCGTCGTAGATGGCCACGATGCTCGCCCAGTCGGTGTCCTCGGCCGTGCGGGCGCGGGAGTGGCACGCGGCGATCGCGGCCTGGAGCGTGTACGTGCCGATGGCGCCGCCCGTCGCGTACGCGCGCTCCAGGGCGGCGAGCCCGCGGCCCACGAGCAGCCAGTCCCAGCGCGAGCGGTCCTGGTCGAGCAGGAGGATGGGCTGACCGTCGGGTCCGACCCGCGCCCGCGCGCGAGAGGCGTGCAGCTCCATCAGCGCGCAGAGCCCGTGGACCTCCGGCTCCTCGGGAAGCAGCGCCGCGAGCATGCGGCCGAGCCGGAGCGCCTCCTCGAGCAGCTCCGGGCGCATCCACTCGTTGCCGGCGGTGGAGGCGTAGCCCTCGTTGAAGATCAGGTAGATGACCTCGAGCACGGACGCCAGCCGCTCCTCGAGCTCGCCGCGCTCGGGCACCTCGATCGGGACGCGGGCGGCGGAGAGCGTGCGCTTCGCGCGCACGATGCGCTGCTGCACGGTCGCCTCGGGCACGAGGTACGCGCGCGCGATCTCCTGGGTGGTGAGCCCGGCGAGCAGCCGCAGCGTGAGCGCCACCCGCGCCTGGAGCGAGAGCACCGGGTGGCAGGCCGTGAAGATGAGCCGCAGGAGGTCGTCGTCGAACGGGTCGGCGGCCTGTGCCGCGAGGTCGGGAGCGTCCGCCGCGCCGCGCAGCTCCATGTCCCGCCCGAGCTCCTCGGTCTTGCGCCGGTGCACGTCCGCACGGCGAAGGCGGTCGATCCCGCGGTGCTTCGCGGTGGCCATGAGCCAGGCGCCCGGGTTGTCCGGGACGCCCGACTCCGGCCACTGCTCCAGCGCCGCCACGAGCGCCTCCTGGGCGAGGTCCTCGGCGAGGCCGACGTCGCGCACGTAGCGGGCGAGGCCCGCGATCAGCCGAGCGGACTCGATCCGCCAGACCGCGTCGATCGTGCGCGTGACGTCGGCGCCCGGCACCCGCTAGGCGCCTTCGACCTGGGCGCGCATCGCGGCCTCCCGCTCGCGCAGCTCGGGGGTCAGCTCGTCCCCGAAGTCCTCGACCTCGAACACCGGGCGGATCTCGACGATGGCCTCGGTGTCGTCGTCGCCGGACGGGATGCGCTTGACCCACTCGATCGCCTCGTCGAGCGACTTCACCTGCCAGACCCAGTAGCCGGCCAGCAGCTCCTTGGTCTCGGCGAACGGGCCGTCGATGACCTTGCGCTCGTCGCCCGTGAACGCCACCCGGACGCCCTTGGCGGACGGGTGGAGGCCCTCGCCGGCGAGCATCACGCCCGCCTTCACGAGCTCCTCGTTGAACGCCGTCATCTCGGTCAGCAGGCGCTCGCTCGGCATCTCGCCGCGCTCGGACTCCTCGTTCGCCTTGATCAGCACCATGACTCGCATCTCGCCGTTCCTCTCGGTAGGGGATCGATTCGGCCTTCTATCTCCACGTCGAGCGAGCCCGACCGGAATCGACATGCGCGTCAGAAGATTTTCGCGGGCGGCGATCCGCCTGCGTCGAGCGGCGAGCTAGAGGCCGCCGGCGAAGGCGGCTGCCTCGTCGGCGGGGACGCCGAGCGCGACGAGACGCTTGACGGCGGCCTTGAGGCGGCGATCGATGTGGCTCGTGTCCCAGCCGGTCATCTCGCGGTAGGCGCGGACGGCCCGGCGGGTGCCGGAGGTGTGCCGGTAGCCGTTCTCCACGTACGCCCGGACCTGGCGGCACACGCTGCGAGCGGGGTGGGCGGCGAAGCCCGCGTAGTCAGAGCGGACGTCCTGCCAGGCGGCGCGCCCACGGCGCAGCGCGCCGTCGTTCGTCTCGATCGCGTCGAGCGTCCGGGTCGCGCGGCGCATCGCGGGCGCGACCGTGCGCGTGAAGCCGGCGATCAGCCTGGCCGTGGCGAGCTTGCCGGCGAGCCGGTCGATCTCGCCCCGCCTCGCGTCGGGCACCTGGAGGTCGCAGCGCACCGGATCGCCGATGGCGGCGAGCTGCGCGCCGGCCTCCTCGATCGCGGGCGCCGCGGCCAGGGCGGCATCCGCGAACGCACGCGCGGCGGCGCGCTCGTCCGGCTTCGCCACCTTCGCGGGCTTCGGCTTCTCCGTCTTTTCGGGCCTGTCACCGGCGATGGCAGTCGCCGGGAACGCGGCGACGGCTGCCGTTGCGAGCAGGGTCGAGAACAGGCGCACCATTGGGAGGTGTATCGGCAGAGGGCGCGCTCGTCTTCAACGACTTTCCGGCATCGGCGCAACGATGTTGCGTAGATCGCGCCAAATGACGCGGTCATCGCTGCAAAACACGCACGAATCTGACGTCTGGCCAGGGACACCAGCCAGACCCACTGCTACCTTTCCGCCTCCCGCGCAGTCTCCTCGCCGCACGCCCAGGGAGCCAGAAGGAATGACTCGGATGCCACGACCGAACGGTCCGGTCGGTCTCTACGACCCTACCTACGAGCACGACGCGTGCGGCGTCGCCTTCGTCGCGCGCCTGGACGGCGAGCCGTCGCACGAGACGGTGAGCCGGGCGATCGTGGCCCTGGAGAACCTCGAGCACCGCGGTGCCGCCGGCGCGGACCCGAACACCGGCGACGGTGCAGGGATCCTGCTCCAGATGCCCGACGACCTGATGCGCGGGCTGATCGAGGACCTGCCGCCCCCGGGCGCCTACGGCGTCTGCGTGTGCTTCCTCCCGCGGGACGACGCCCGGCGGGCCGAGCTCGAGGCGCTGCTCGAGCAGACGGTGCGCGACGAGGGCCAGCGGGTGGTCGGCTGGCGCGACATCCCGGTCGACAAGGACTACGTCGGCATCACCGCCAACTTCTACGCGCCGTACATCAAGCACCTGATCGTCGCCGCCGAGGGCCCGCTGGCCGCCGACCAGGACGCCTTCGAGCGCAAGCTGTACGTGATCCGCCGGGTGGCCGAGATCGCCGCCGGGCCGGACCTCGTGATCCCGTCCTTCTCCTCCCGGACGCTCGTGTACAAGGGGATGCTCACGTCCCCGCAGGTGCTGGGCTACTACCCCGACCTGCAGGACCCCCGCACGAAGTCCGCGCTCGCGCTCGTCCACTCGCGCTTCTCCACGAACACCTTCCCGAGCTGGGAGCTCGCCCACCCGTACCGGATGATCGCCCACAACGGGGAGATCAACACGCTGCGCGGCAACGTGAACTGGATGCGCGCGCGCGAGTCGCAGCTGGCATCCGAGCTGTTCGGCGACGACCTGCGCAAGGTGCTGCCCGTGGTGCGCCCGGGAGGGTCGGACTCGGCGACCTTCGACAACGTGCTCGAGCTGCTGACGCTGGCCGGCCGCAGCCTGCCGCACGCGATCATGATGATGATCCCGGAGGCGTTCGAGGGCCGCGACGACCTGCCGGAGCACCTGCGCGGCTTCTACGCGTTCCACTCGTGCCTGATGGAGCCGTGGGACGGCCCGGCGGCGGTCGCGTTCACAGACGGCCGAGTGATCGGCGCGACGCTCGACCGCAACGGGCTGCGCCCGGGCCGGTGGCTGGAGACCAAGGACGGCTGGGTCGTGCTCGGCTCGGAGACCGGGGTGATGGACGTCGACCCGGACAACGTCCTGCGCAAGGGCCGGCTCCAGCCCGGCAAGCTGTTCCTGGTCGACCTCGAGCGCGGCCGCATCGTCGAGGACGGCGAGGTCAAGCGCGAGGTCGCGACGCGACAGCCGTACCGCGAGTGGTTCGAGCGCGGGATCGTGCATCTCTCCGACCTCCCGGCCCGCGAGCCGGCGTACGGCCGCCCGGAGGACCTGCGGCCGCTCCAGTTCGCGTTCGGCTACACGCAGGAGGACCTCAAGGTGCTGCTGGCGCCGACCGCGGCGCGCGCCGAGGAGCCGATCGGCTCGATGGGCAACGACCTCTCGCTCGCCGTCCTCAGCGACGGCCACCCGCCGCTGTTCTCGTACTTCAAGCAGCTCTTCGCGCAGGTCACCAACCCGCCGATCGACCCGATCCGCGAGGCGATCGTGATGAGCGTCTCGAGCGGCGTCGGCTCCGAGCGCAACCTGCTCGACGAGACGCCCGAGCACGCGCGCCAGCTCGCGATGGAGACGCCGATCCTGCGCAACGCCGAGCTCGAGAAGCTGCGGCAGGTGGACTCGGAGGTCTTCCGCGCCCGCACGCTGGACATCACGTGGCCGGTCGCGGAGGGCGCGTTGGGCATGGAGGCTGCGCTCGACCGCATCTGCGCGGAGTCCGACGTTGCGCTGGCCGAGGGCGTCAACGTGCTGATCCTGTCCGACCGCGCGGTCGGGCCGGAGCGCGCGGCGATGCCGTCGCTGCTGGCGGTCGGCGGCGTGCACCACCACCTCGTCCGCGAGGGCACGCGCCTCCAGGCGGGGCTCGTGCTCGAGTCGGGCGAGCCGCGCGAGGTGCACCATTTCGCCACGCTGATCGGCTACGGCGCGAGCGCGATCAACCCGTACCTGATGTTCGAGACGCTCGGGGAGCTCGTGCGCGCGGGCAAGGTGCACGGGGTCGAGGACGTCGACACGGCGGAGAAGAACGTCGTCAAGGGCATCGGCAAGGGCCTGCTGAAGACGATCTCGAAGATGGGGATCTCGACCGTCCAGTCCTACAACGGCGCCCAGATCTTCGAGGCCGTCGGTCTCGCGCCCGAGGTGATCGAGCGCTGCTTCACCGGCACCGCGTCGCGGATCGCCGGCGTGGGGGCGGACGTCCTGGCGCGCGAGACGCTCGACAAGCACGCGCGCGCCTACCCGCGCACCCACGAGGACATCCTGCCGGTGGGCGGCGTCTACGCGTGGCGCCGCGACGGCGAGCACCACATGTGGAACCCGGAGACGATCTCGCTGCTCCAGCACGCGGTCCGGCACGGCGGCCAGCAGACGTACGAGCAGTACTCGCAGCTCGTCAACGACGACGCGGCGCGCCGCGCCACGCTGCGCGGGCTGCTGCGGTTCCGCGAGCTGCCCGAGGAGGAGTGGCTGCCGCTGGAGGAGATCGAGCCGGCGAAGGAGATCGTCAAGCGCTTCTCCACGGGCGCGATGTCGCTCGGCTCGCTGTCGCGCGAGGCACACGAGACGCTGGCGATCGCCATGAACCGCATCGGCGGGCGCTCGAACACCGGCGAGGGCGGCGAGGACCCGATCCGCTACAAGCCGGACCCGAACGGCGACTCGCGGCGCTCGGCGATCAAGCAGGTGGCCTCCGGCCGCTTCGGCGTGAACATCCACTACCTCGTCAACTCCGACGAGCTGCAGATCAAGATGGCCCAGGGCGCCAAGCCTGGCGAGGGCGGCCAGCTGCCGGGCCACAAGGTCGACCGCTACATCGGCTCGATCCGCTTCACGACCCCGGGCGTGGGGCTCATCTCCCCGCCCCCGCACCACGACATCTACTCGATCGAGGACCTCAAGCAGCTGATCTACGACCTGCGCTGCTCGAACCCGGCCGCGCGCGTGAGCGTGAAGCTCGTGTCCGAAGTGGGGGTCGGGACCGTCGCGGCCGGCGTCGCCAAGGCGAACGCCGACCACGTCCTGATCTCCGGCTTCGACGGAGGCACGGGCGCGTCGCCGCTGTCCTCGATCCAGTCCGCCGGCGTCCCGTGGGAGATCGGGCTCGCGGAGACGCAGCAGACGCTGGTGCTCAACGACCTCCGCTCGCGCATCTGGGTGCAGACCGACGGGCAGATCAAGACGGGCCGCGACGTCGTGGTGGCCGCGCTGCTCGGCGCCGACGAGATGGGCTTCGCCACCGCGCCGCTGATCGCCACCGGCTGCGTGATGATGCGCGCCTGTCACCTCAACACGTGCCCGGTCGGCGTCGCGACGCAGGACCCCGAGCTGCGCAAGCGGTTCCAGGGCACGCCGGAGCACGTCGTCAACTTCTTCTTCTTCGTGGCCGAGGAGGCGCGCGAGATCATGCGCCGGCTCGGCGTGCGGCGGTTCGACGACCTGATCGGGCAGGTCGGGCTGCTCCGACCCGACCAGGCGATCGACCACTGGAAGGCCCGCGGCGTCGACCTGACCAACGTGCTGCAGGTGCCGGACATGCCGCCCGGCACGCCGCTGCGCCGCGTGCGCTCGCAGGACTCCCCGCTCCCGGGCGCGCTCGACTGGAAGCTGATCGAGGCGGCCAAGGACGCGATCGACCACCGGCGCCCCGTGACCGGCGAGTTCGCGATCCGCAACGTCAACCGCACGGTCGGCGGGCTGCTCTCCAGCGCGGTCACTCAGGTGCACGGGTTCCAGGGCCTGCCGCCGGAGACGATCCGCTTCACGCTGCGCGGCTCGGCCGGGCAATCGTTCGGCGCCTGGCTGGCGCCCGGCGTGGAGCTGACGCTGATCGGCGACGCCAACGACTACACCGGCAAGGGGCTCTCCGGCGGCGTGCTCGCCGTCCGGCCGCCCGACGGCGTGACGTTCCGCGCCGAGGAGAACGTCGTGATCGGCAACACGGTGCTCTACGGGGCGACGGCCGGCCGCGCGTTCTTCCGCGGTCTGGCGGGCGAGCGCTTCGCGGTCCGCAACTCGGGCGCCACGGCGGTCGTCGAGGGCGTCGGCGACCACGGCTGCGAGTACATGACCGGCGGGCGCGCGGTGATCCTCGGCCGCACGGGGCGCAACTTCGCGGCGGGGATGAGCGGCGGCGTCGCCTACGTGCTCGACGAGGACGGCACGTTCGCCTCCCGCTGCAACATGGGGCTGGTCGGCTTCGACGAGATCGAGGAGGCCGACGCGATCGAGCTGCACGAGCTGATCGAGGAGCACCACCTGCGCACGCAGTCGCCGGTCGCCGCCCGCGTGCTGCGCGAGTGGGCCGAGACGCTGCCGCGGTTCGTCAAGGTCATGCCGCACGACTACAAGCGGGCGCTGGCCGAGCTGGCGGCGGCCGAGGCGCACTCGTTCGAGGACGCCGAGTCCACCGGCGGCGAAGGCTTCATGGCCACGGAGCGACGTCGGCCTGATGGGCAAGCTCGGCGGCTTCCTCGAGGTCGAGCGCGTCCCGGCGCCGGAGCGCGACCCGGCGGCGCGGGTCGGCGACTACCGCGAGTTCGTCAACCAGCTGCCCGATCGCGAGCTGCGCGACCAGGGCGCGCGCTGCATGGAGTGCGGCGTCCCGTTCTGCCACAACGGCTGCCCGCTCGGCAACCTGATCCCCGACTGGAACGACCTCGTGTACCGCGACCGCTGGCGCGAGGCGATCGACCAGCTGCACGCCACCAACAACTTCCCGGAGTTCACCGGCCGCCTGTGTCCGGCTCCCTGCGAGGCGGCGTGCGTGCTCGAGATCCGCGAGGGCGACGCGGTGTCGATCAAGCAGATCGAGGTCGCGATCGTCAACCGGGCATGGGACGAGGGCTGGATCGTGCCGCGGCCCCCGGTCATGGAGAGCGGGCGCACCGTGGCGGTCATCGGCGCCGGCCCGGCGGGGCTGGCCGCCGCGCAGCAGCTGCGCCGCGCGGGCCACGCGGTGACCGTCTACGAGCGCGACGAGGCCGGCGGCGGGCTCGTCCGCTTCGGGGTGCCCGACTTCAAGATCGAGAAGTGGGTGATCGAGCGGCGGCTCGACCAGCTGATCGCCGAGGGCGTCCGGTTCGAGTACGGGGTGGACGTCGGGGTCGACCTCGACGCGGCGGAGCTGCGGGCGCAGCACGACGCGGTGGTCATCGCCACCGGCTCGCGCGTGCCGCGCGACCTGCCGGTCCCGGGCCGCGAGCTCGAAGGCGTGCACTTCGCCATGGACTACCTGTACGGCCGCAACCGCTCGGTGGCGGCCAGCGGCGGCGCGCCGGCCCCGATCACGGCGGCCGGCAAGCACGTGATCGTCGTCGGCGGCGGCGACACCGGGGCGGACTGCGTGGGCAACTCCCACCGCGAGGGCGCCGCCTCCGTGACGCAGATCGAGCTGCTGGGCGAGCCGCCCGCCTCGCGCCCCGACGAGCTGACCCCGTGGCCGCTGTGGCCGGTCAAGCTCCGCCGCTCGTACGCCATCAAGGAGGGCGGCGAGCAGGACTTCGCGATCTCGACCACCAAGCTCACCGGCTCGAACGGCCGCGTCGAGGAGATCCACTGGATCAAGAACATCGGTCGCCCGCCGTTCGAGGCGATCCCCGGCACCGAGGAGAGCCACCCGGCCGGCCTCGTCCTGCTGGCGATGGGCTTCCTCTCCCCCGAAGGCCCGCTGCTCGAGGCGCTGGGCGTCGAGAAGGACGCGCGCGGGAACGCTCGCGCCGGCGCGTACGCGACGTCGGCCGACGGGGTGTTCGCCGCCGGCGACGCCCGGCGCGGTCAGTCGCTGATCGTGTGGGCGATCAACGAGGGTCGGCAGTGCGCCCGGATGGTCGATCGATACCTGAGTGCGCTGCCGGTATCGTCAGCCGCGTGAGCTGGCTCCTCTACCTCATCTCCCTGGCCTTCTTCGGCCTCGTCGTGGGTGCCTTCGCCAGGCTGGCGCTGCCGGGCAAGGACCCGCTGACGCTCCTGCAGACCATCGCCCTCGGGCTCGCCGGGTCGTTCATCGGGGGCATCGTCGTCTACGTCATCACGGGCGGCCGCTACTACGGCGCCGGCTGGTTCGTCTCGCTCGTGTTCGCGACGCTGATCCTCTACTTCATCCGCCGCCGCCGCGGCGGCGGTCTGACCGACCCCGGGCTGCAGAGCCGCAGATAAGGGCGTAGGACCCCGAAAACCGGGGTACCACCGCGGGAACGGTTGGCCGGGAGGAGTGGCTCCGGCCCCATCCATCGTTCCCAGGGGGAAGAGTTGATCCGTCGCTGCCTGCTCGCGTTCGCGGGCATCTTCCTGATCGCGCTGCCTTCGGCCGCGGTCGCGCACGACCCGCGAGACGACCGGCCCAAGCGCGGCATGTCGACCGCCGGGACCAACGTCCCGCTCGTCACGAGCCCGAATGTCCGCTTCGTCGGCAACTTCCCCGAGACGCAGGGCATCTCGGGCGAGTTCGCCAAGACCGGCAACTTCTTCTACATGTCGAGCCTCGACAGCGTCAGCGTGTTCGACACGTCGGACCCGCTGCATCCCCGCCTCACCGGCACGCTGGCCAACCTCGTGTTCGAGAACGAGGCCATGACCTACGGCGAGCGGCGCAAGGCGGACGGCTCGCTCGAGCGCTTCGTGCTCGTCGGCAACGACCTCTACAACGTCTCGGCCGGCGCCGGCGGCGTGCAGCGCGGTCGCATCGGCGGCGGCGAGGTCATCGTGGTCGACGTCACCGATCCGGCGAACCCGCGCATCCGCTCGCGCGCGCCGGCGACGACCAGCACCCACACGCTCCAGTGCGTGACCACCTCCTGCGAGTACGCGTACTCGGCCGGCGACCAGGGCAAGTTCTCGATCATCGACCTGCGCAACCTCGACGCGCCGGCCGAGGTCGGCACGGGTGCGTCGTCCGCGGCGGCCCCGAACTCGATCTTCACGAGCGGCGCCGGCCACAAGTGGGACTTCGACGACGCGGGCATCGGCTGGCACACCGGCTCGGGCGGCGCGGCGGCGTTCGACGTCTCGACCCCGACGGCACCGCGGCAGATCAACGGCACGGACGAGCACGGCACGCAGACGCCGTGGAACGACTTCATCCACCACAACTCGCAGCGCCCGAACGCCGACCGCTTCAGCGCGAACCGGTCGCCGAACGTCGGCCGCGGCAACGTCCTGCTCGTCACCGAGGAGGACTACTTCAACGACGGCGACGAGCTGCTCTGCGACCGCGCCGGCACGTTCCAGACCTGGCACGTCCCGAGCACGACCGGGGCGGGCACGATCACGCCGCTCGACATCATCAACCCGGTCAAGTTCGGCGACGGCGCGTCGACGCCGATCGGCGGCTTCTGCTCCGCGCACTGGTTCGACTACCACCAGAGCGGGATCATCGCCCAGGGCTACTACCAGCAGGGGCTGCGCTTCATCGACGTGCGCAACGCCCGCGACCTCAAGCAGTTCGCCTACGTGACCGGCGGCGCGACCGAGGTCTGGGACGCGTACTGGGTGCCCGAGCGCGACCGCCGCGGCGTCGCCAAGCGGACGAAGACCAACGTCGTCTACTCGACCGACCTCGTGCGCGGGCTCGACGTCTACCAGGTCGACGTGCCGAGCCGCGACCTGCACGACACCGAGGACTCGCTGCTCGACTCGCTGCCGCTGCCGTAGGCGGCGACATCGCTGCTGGACCGCCCCGTTCCTTCGCGGGGCGGTCCGGTGGTGAGAATCTGGGGGCCCCGCCCAACGGGCCATTCCGTGTAGAGCGATGTGCCCGTTGGGCACCCCCCTATGCGAGGTCGGCGACGGCGGCGAGCAGCCGCTCGGCGTCGGCCTCGTCGTTGTAGTGCACGAAGCCGGCGCGGATCGCCCCGTGCGGCTCGAGGCCGAGGTGGCGCTCGAGCTCCCATGCGTAGTAGTTGCCGTGCCAGACGGCGATCTGCTGGGCGGCGAGGGCGGCGGCGACCTGCTCCGGCGTGCGGCCGGCGACCGAGAACATCAGCGTGGGGGCGCGGTCGCGGGCGGCGCCGTGGAGGGTGACGTGGGACATGGCCCCGAGGCCGCCGAGCGCGGTCTCGAGCAGCCGCCGCTCGTGCTCCTCGACGGCGTCCCAGTCGGTGGTCAGCAGGTACTCGGCGGCGGCGCGCACGCCGGCCAGCGACTCGAACGGCAGCGTGCCGAGCTCCCAGCGGTCGGGCACCATGGCGGGCGACGGGCGCACCTTGTCGGGCTCGAGCTCGGCGAGCAGCTCCGGGCGGCCCCAGAGGATGCCGACGTGGGGGCCGAACCACTTGTAGGCCGAGCACGCCAGGGCGTCGGCGTCCAGCGCCTCGACGTCGATCCGGCGGTGCGGCGTGGCGTGCACGGCGTCGATGTACACGCGGGCGCCGGCATCGTGGGCGGCGGCGACAATGCCCGGGAGGTCGGGCACGGTGCCGACGGCGTTGGAGGCGGCGGTGACCGCGACGTATCGGGTGCGGTCGCTGAGGACGGCGGCGACGGCCGCCGCGGGCAGCTCGAGCGTCTCCGGCTCGGGTTCCGCGAAGCGGACGGTCGCCTGGGCGCGCGCGGCGGCGAGCAGCCAGGGGGCGACGTTGGCGTCGTGGTCCAGGCGCGTGCAGACGATCTCGTCGCCGGGCTCGAGCGTGCGTCCCGCCGCGGCCGCGAACCGCATCGTCAGGTCGGTCATGCTGGGGCCGAACACGACGCCCTGCGGGTCGCCGCCGAGCAGCGTGCCGACGCTCGTGCGCGCGGAGGCGACGAGCTCGTCCGTGCGGGCGGCCGCCTCGAACAGGCCGCCGTGGTTGGCGTTGTGGCCGGAGCGCATGAACTCCGCCATCGCGTCGATCGCAGCGTCGACCATCTGCGTCCCCGCGGGGCCGTCGAGACGCGCCCAGCCGCCGCGCAGTCCGGGGAAGCGCTCCCGGTTCACCCGGTGACCTCGCGCAGCAGCTCGCGGTCGTGCTCGTACGAGAGCAGGTCGGCGGCCTCGCCGGCGGGCAACCACCGCATCTCGTCGACCTCCTGGTTGGGCTCGAACTCGCCGCCCAGCGGCTCCATCAGCCAGTAGCGCACGACCTTCTGGCGACCCTTGGGGTCGCGGTAGCTCGTCGGCGGCAGCTCGTGCCCGAGGCGGCACTTGAGCCCGACCTCCTCCTCGACCTCCCGCAGCGCCGCGTCCTCCCAGCTCTCGCCGCGGTCGAGCTTGCCCTTCGGGAACGACCAGTCGTCGTACCGCGGCCGGTGCACGAGCGCCACCTCGAGCCCTTTGTCCCCGCGCCGCCAGACGACGCCTCCCGACGCCTTCACCTCCGCCTGGTCTGGATCGATGTCCATCGGCGGATCCTTGCAGGGCCAACGTCAACGGCGCTGGGTAGGGAGGGTGGGGGTGCAAAAGGGGACAACGGTCCCTCTTCCGGGCGGCGCTTGGCCGGTTAGGTGCCGTAGCGGCACACAAATGGACACGCGATGCGATTCGAGGTCGTCCATGTCCCCTTGTGCACGCTCCGTGCTCCCCTCAATGCGCAGTTTGCCGTTCGTCCCACGCGAACTTGACGCGTGCGTCATCTTTAACCCGATGCTGCCGAGGGTGTGCGTGATCGGCGCCGGGTCGTCGGGGATCGCCGCGGCGAAGGCGCTGCACGAGCGGGGGTTCGACTTCGACTGCTTCGAGAAGTCCGATCGCGTCGGCGGCAACTGGGTGTTCAAGAACCGCAACGGGATGTCGTCGGCGTACCGCTCGCTGCACATCAACACCTCCCGCGACCGGATGCAGTTCGCCGACTTCCCGATGCCGGCGACGTATCCCGACTTCCCGCACCACACCCAGATCGCCAGGTACTTCGACGCCTACGTCGACCACTTCGGCTTCCGCGACCGGATCACGTTCGAGACCGGCGTCGAGCGCGCCGCCCCCGCTGCCGACGGCACCTGGGAGATCGCGCTCGACGACGGCCGCAGCCAGCGCTACGACGCCCTGATCGTCGCCAACGGCCACCACTGGGACGCGCGCTGGCCGGAGCCGGCGTTCGCCGGCAGCGAGTCGTTCGCCGGCGAGCAGATCCACGCGCACGACTTCACGGGCGAGGATCCGGCCTTCTTCCGCGACCGCCGCGTCGTCGTGCTCGGGATGGGCAACTCGGCGATCGATATCGCGGTCGAGTCGAGTTTCTCGGCGGCCGCGACGTACCTCGCCGCGCGGCGCGGTACCTGGATCATCCCGAAGTACATGTTCGGGCGGCCGTTGGACCAGTACTTCACGCGCGCCGGCGTGCCGTTCAGGATCCGCCAGGGCGTCGCCCGCCGCATGCTGAGGATCGCCGTCGGCGACCTCGAGCGCTACGGGCTGCCGAAGCCGGATCACGGCCCGCTCGAGGCGCACCCCACGATCTCCGACGACGTGCTGTCCCGCCTCGCGCACGGCGCGATCACGCCGAAGCCGAACATCGCCCGGCTGACCGAGCGCACCGTCGTGTTCGCCGACGGGAGCGAGGTGGAGGCCGACCTCGTCGTGTACTGCACGGGCTACAACGTGCGCTTCCCGTTCTTCGACCCGGACGTGATCGCCGCGCCGGACAACGACCTGCCGCTCTTCCGCCGCGTCTTCCACCCCGACCGCCCGAACGTCTTCTTCATCGGGCTGCTCCAGCCGCTCGGGGCGATCATGCCGCTGGCCGCGGCACAGGGCGAGTGGGTGGCGGAGTACCTCGCGGGTCGCTACGCGCTGCCCCCCGCCAACGCGCTGCGCGCCGACATCGAGCGGGAGCGGGCGCGCATGTTCAAGCGCTACGTGGCCTCCCGCCGCCACACGATGCAGGTCGACTTCGACGACTATCTCGCCGACCTCGCGGCTGAGCGTCGCCGCGGAGCCGCTCGGGCGACATGAGCGGGCGGCGCGAGCGCACGAAGGCCGCGAACCGCGCCGCGATCCTCGCGGCCGCGCGCGAGGTGTTCGCCGAGCTGGGCTACGGGGCGGCCAGCGTGCGCGACATCGTGCGCCGCACCGACCTCGCGTCGGGCACGTTCTACAACTACTTCCCGGACAAGGACGCCGTCTTCCGCGCGCTCGTGGAGGAGAGCGGTGTCGAGGCGCGCCGCCGCGTACGGGCCGCCCGCCGCAGCGCGCGCACCGCCGAGGACTTCGTCGAGGGCGGCTACCGCGCCTTCTTCGCGTTCATCGTCGAGGATCCGGCACGCTTCGCGTTCATGCGCACCAACCTCGAGACCGTCCGCAACCGCTTCGGCGACGCCGTGCTCCCCGCCGGGACCGAGGAGCTGGCAGAGGATCTGCGCGCGGCCATCGACGCCGGCCACGTGCCGCCGGTCGACGTCGAGTACTGCGCGCACGCGATGATCGCCGTCGCCCTCGAGCTGGGCAGCCGGCTCGCCGAGCGCACCCCGCCCGACGTCGACGGGGCGACGGAGTTCGCGTCCGCGCTCTTCCTCGGCGCCCTCGAACGCCGCGCGGTCGCCGTCCGGTGACCACTCTCGCCGAGGCCCGGCGGCTGTTCTCGCCGGAGACCGTCTACCTGAACACGGCGTCCTACGGGCTGCCGCCGCGTCCGGCCCACGAGGCGTTCCTCGCGGCCGCCGACGAGTGGCGCCACGGGCGCACCGGCTTCTGGGGCTGGGACGAGTCCGTGGGCGCGGCGCGGGCCAGCTTCGCGCGGCTGCACGGGGTGGAGCCCGACGACGTCGCGGTCGGATCGCAGGCGTCGGCATTCGCGGCGCTGGTCGGGCTCTCGCTCCCGCGCGGCGCACGCGTGGTGAGCGCGGAGGAGGACTTCACGTCCGTGCTGTGGCCGTTCCTCGCCCAGCCGGGGCTGGACGTGGAGCTGGTGCCGCTCGATCGGGTCGCCGAGGCGATCGACGCCGACACGGCGCTCGTGGCGGTGAGCGCCGTGCAGTCGGTCGACGGGCGGCTGGCGGACCTCGACGCGATCGAGGCGGCGGCCGCGCACCACGGGGCCCTCACGTACGTCGACGCGACCCAGGCGGCGGGCTGGCTCCCGCTCCGCGCGAGCCGCTTCGAGTACATGGTCGCGAGCGGCTACAAGTGGATGATGAACCCGCGCGGCACGTCGTTCTTCGCCGTCCGCCCGGACGCCGCCGAGCGGCTGCGGCCGCACCTCGCGGGCTGGTACGCCGGCGAGGACCCCGTCGAGACGAACTACGGCGCGCCGCTGCGGCTGGCCGGCAACGCCCGCCGGTTCGACGTCTCGCCCGCCTGGCTGAGCTGGGTGGGCGCCGCACCGGCGCTGGCGCTGCTCGAGGACGTCGGGATCCCCGCCGTCCACGAGCACGACGTCGGCCTCGCGAACCGCTTCCGGGCCGGTCTCGGGATGCCGGCGGGCGACTCGGCGATCGTGGCCGTCGAGCTCGACGCCGCGGCCGGGGAGCGGTGGCGGGCGGCGGGCGTGATGGCGACCGAGCGCAGCGGGCTCACACGCTTCTCGTTCCACCTGAGCACGAGCGAACACGACGTCGACCGAGCGCTGGAGGCGATTCAACTTCGGCATTGAGGGGAGCACGCGAGCGCCGCGTGATCACTTGACGTCGATATTCGGCGTCAAGTGAGCAACCGCCGCATCCGGAACCCTCCCCTCAATGCCGCCGTTGACGTTCGTCACGGGTCACCGAACGGCTGCACGGGCAAGCCGTGGTCGGTCTCGCGCACGCCGAGCTCGTAGGCGCCGCCGAACGCGGTCGCGAGCTCGAGCGGCGGCCGGGAGCGCCGCGAGACCCGCAGCCGCACCTCGGCGATCGAGCAGTTCAGCGAGTGGTGCTCGCCGCCCGCCGGGTCCGCATAGACGAACGCCACGGTCTGGGGGAGCGGCGCGCTGACGGCCACGCGCACGTGCACGCCGCGCCCGGGGAGCTCGGCCTCGAGCGCGCCGGGGCGCGCGTACACCGCGGTGCCGCGCACGCGCCCGAGGCCGCCGAGGCGGAACCGCTCGCCGTCCAGCGCGAGCGCGCCGTTGGCGACCCACGGGGTGACGGCGCGGCCGGCGCGCACGCGGCCGATCGCCACGTCGAGCCACGCTCCGGGCGCCTCCTCGAAGCCGACGGCGTGGAGCCACACCCAGCGCTCGGCGTGCTCGGTGCCCCAGTTGTGGCCGACCATCCCGCGCCAGCCGGCCACCTCGACGCGCCGGCCGCCGGCCTCCAGCCAGCCGGTGAACACCGCGTCCGGCCGCGGGCTCTCGAGCTTGGTGCGCGGGAGCGGCGCGCGGTACATCCACTCGCGCGGCAGGTGGCGGAGCGGCGCCGCCTCGCCGGCGACCTCCAGCTCCCAGGCGGCGACGCGCCCGAGCGCGTCCGCGCGCCCGCGCAGCGGCGCCGGGGGCGGCCCGGCGAACGGCACGCGCTGCTTGACCGCGTACGGCGGGCCGGCCTCGGCGTCCCACACCGTGCACCACAGCGCGCCCGCCGCCTCGCCGCCCGGCGCCTGGTGCGTGGTGTGCCGGATCCACGCGCCGCGCGGGCGGGCCGGGTCGACGGCGCGCAGGTAGTGCGACTCGTAGCGCCCCGGCACGACGCCATTGAACCACCGCCACGGCGTGCGCGGCGATCTGTCCGGGGCCCGGCGTACCGTGCGGCGCGTCATGTCACTGTGCTTCATCGAGCCGCGGGACGCCATCCGCGTGATCGCCGAGACCGTCGGCCGCGAGGCCCGCCGCCAGCTGCTGTGCGAGCTGGTCCGCGCCTGGGTCGACGAGATCCCCGAGGAGGAGCTCGCCTCGCACTACGCGAAGGCGGTCGCCGACCTCGACGATGACGACCTGTCGATGCTGGCCGCCTGGCACGCGTCGATGGAGGTCGGCACGCCGGTCGCCAACAAGGACTTCCTGGTCGGGGCGTTCAGCTCGCTGGGCGACAACCGTCGCGAGGCGCTGAAGATCGCGGCCGGGCTCCGTGGGGAGGACGCGTTCAACGCCGGCTTCGCCGAGGACCAGGCGCTCGACATGGTGCTGCCGTGGCTGTCGCCCGAGCGCGCGGCGGAGCTGGCGGCCGAGTGCATCGAGCTCTACTGCTGGGACCGGCTGGGGTCCGAGAACTAGGCTAGGGAGCTTCCCCGCGCGGCTCGACGTCGACGGCCGTGCCCTCGACGTCGCCCGGTCGGCTGCTGGGACGTCGCGGCGCGGTCGCCGCGACGACGATGCGATGGGCGAAGCGCCGCAGGAGCATCGCGCGCACGATCGCCCGCGTGGGCGGCAGGAGCAGGACGAGGCCGAGGATGTCGGTCAGGAAGCCCGGCGTGAGCAGCAGCGCGCCGCCGAAGATCACCAGCGTGCCGTCGATCACCTCGCGCGCCGGAACCCGCCCGGCGCGGATCGCCTCGTTGAAGCGCCGCCACGCGGCCCGGCCCTGCGAGCGCATGAGCACCGAGCCGAGGATCGAGTCCGCGATCAGGATCCCGATCGTCCACCACACGCCGATCGCCTCGCCGACCTGGATGATCACGTACAGCTCCGCGATCGGCACCACGACGAAGAGCAGGACGAGCGGGAAGAGCATGGGGAGCCCTACACGTTAGGGAAGCCGCTCCGCGGCGTCCGCGAGCGCCTCGAACGCCTCGACCAGCGCGCGGCGCCGAGCCGCCGGCAGCGCGTCGAGGGCGCGTGCGAGCGGCGCGGGCGCGAGCTGCGGCCTGCCGACGAGGGCACGAGCGTCTCGCTCCACTCGGCCCAGATGCCCGCCGGGCCGCTGCGCGGGCTGGTGATGCGGGCGTTCGGCACGCGTGACGTGGCTCGCACGCTCGAGCGGTCGCTCGACCGCCTCGAGCCACTGCGCGTCAGCTGTAAGCGGGCTGTGCGCCCAGCCGCACGGCCGGCAGGTGGTGCAGGCCGACGGTCTCGATCAGCCGCCGGATCTCCGGCTGGGCGCCGTTGAGCCACAGCGTGCGGCCGTGCGCCCGCAGCCGCTGCGCGAGGCAGGCGAGGTCGATCATCAGCGAGAGGTCGGCGAAGCGCAGCTCCGAGAGGTCGACGACCACGTCCCGCGTGGCCTTCAGCGCGGTGGACAGCTGACGCCGGCGGCGACCGCTGGTGGTGCGATCCTCGTCCCCCACGATCCGGAGGATCGCCAGCTGGTCGTCGAAATGAACGATCCGGGCAAGCTAATACAAACCGGTGAGTTCGTACAGCCCCCGGACGAATACAATGTGGCCGATGGTCGACGAAGACGACGTCCTCGAGGCGCTCAGCAACGTCATCGATCCCGAGCTCGGGCTCGACTTCGTAGAGCTCGGCCTCGTCTACGGGGTCGAGATCGACGGCGGCACCGTGAACGTGACGTTCACGCTCACCACCCCCGCGTGCCCGATCGGGCCGCAGGTCTCCGAGCAGATGCAGGAGTTCGTCGGCGAGCTCCCCGGCGTCGACGAGGTCGTCCCCACGATGGTCTTCACGCCTCCGTGGTCGCCCGAGAAGATGTCCGAGGACGCGAAGTTCGCGCTCGGGTATTAGTGCCCCGGCGGGCGTCCGGCCCGCCGTTCTGAGACCGGCCGTCGGCGTCCGGCCTCCGGTGACCGGCTTCGCCTCTTGCTGTTGCCGCGGTCAGCAGCTCGTCGCGCGCCTCCTCGATCATCTCGCCGAGGGCGTCGAGGTCGGGCATCGCGTCATAGTCGCCGAGCAGCCCGAAGTCCATCCCGCCGTTGTAGGACATGATCGCCACCGCGAGCGCGTGGTCGCGCGGGAGGAACGCGACCGGGAAGAGGTCGAGCAGCTCGCGCCCGAGCGCGTAGAGCGGGAACTGCGGGCCAGGCACGTTGGTGACCAGCAAGTTGAACAGCCGGGTCGAGAAGTTCATACGCGAGGCCTGGGCGAGGACCGTCGGCGGCGCGAGGTTCTGCACGCCGGAGAGCACCTCGGCTCCGACCGCCTGCTTGGACTCCTTGAGCCCGTCCATGGCCTGGCGCACGACCTGCAGCCGCGCCACGGGGTCCTCGACGTAGACCGGCAGCGGCCCGCGCATGGCGGCGAGCCGGTTCCCCATGTGGCCGTGCTCGCCTGCGGCGCGGATCGAGACCGGCACGAGCGCACGCAGCTCGAGCCCCTCGACGCGAGCGCCGCGTGAGATCAGCCAGCGCCGCAGGCCGCCGGCCACCACGGTCAGCACCACGTCGTTGACCGTGCCGCCGAACGCGTTCTTGATGCGCTTGAAGTCGCTCAGCTCGCTGCGGATCGTCACCAGCCGCCGGTGGGGCCCGATCGGCACGTTGAGCGGCGTGGCGGGCGCGGGGTTCAGGCCCGCCCACGCGACCTCGGCGACGCCCTCGACGGCCTCCCGCGCCGCGTGCAGCGAGGAGGTGGGATGGCCGGCCGCGTCCAGCGCCCGGCCGGCGACCGAGAACGGCAGCCGCGCGAGGCCGCGGACCCCGCGGGCTGCGAGCGCGACCGCGCTCGGCTCCGGCTGCGGGACCCACGGCTCGCCCTCGTACGGCAGCTGGGTCGGCACCGGCTCGGCGTCGAAGAGCACCGTGGCCAGGTCCACGCCGGCGACCCCGTCGACGAGCGCGTGGTGGGCCTTCGAGATCAGCGCGAAGCGGTTCTCCTCGAGCCCCTGCACGAGCCACAGCTCCCACAGCGGCTTCGTGCGGTCGAGCTGTTGCGAGTGGATGCGCCCGGCCAGCGCGCGCAGCTGCTCCTCCGACCCCGGCGCCGGGAGCGCGGTGTGGCGCAGGTGGTACTCGAGGTTGAAGCTCGCGTCGTCGACCCACAGCGGGCGTCCGGTCTCCAGCGGCGGGACGGCGAGCTTCTGGCGGTAACGCGGGACGAGGTGGAGCCGGCCGCGCACGTGGTCGGCGAACTCCTCGAAGGCCGGCGGCGGGCCTTCGAACACCATGACGGCGCCGATGTGCATGTGGGAGGTCGGACCCTCCTGGGCCAGGAACGATGCGTCCACCGCGGTGAGCCGATCGCCGTGCGCCTGCGCCATGGTGCCTCTCTCTCGTACCGGTCGCGGCAAGCCTACAGCGCGGCGGCCGCGAGCCCGCCGAGCACCGACGCGAGCAGCACGGCGGTGACCACCGGCTCGAAGCGCCCGCTGCGGGCGAGCCGCGCGAAGAGCCGGCGGCCGAGCAGCTGGCCCGCAGCGGTCACCGGGACGAGGACGGCGACCTGCCACGGCTCGGGGATGGCGGCCGTGGTGCCGGTGGCCCACAGCGCGAGCGCACCGATCACGCTGAGGCCGAGGAAGCAGACGGGCAGCGTGTCGCGCATCTGCCCGGGCGTCAGCTCCCGCCCGAGCAGGAAGACGAGCAGCGGCGGGCCGGACGTTGTGGTCGACGTCGTCAGGGCACCCGACACGAGACCCGCCGGCACGCCGGCCCAGCGCGGCAGGTGCCCGGTGGCGAGGCGCCGCACGGCGAGCGTGCCGATCACGCCGAGGCTGACGGCGATCTGGAGCGCGACGACGTCGAGCGCCCGCAGCACCGCCACCCCGGCGACGGCGCCGGGAACGGCGGCGGTGAGCAGCACCACGCACTCGCGCATCGCCGGCTGCGGGCGCCGGCCCTCGGTCGCGAGCGTCATCAGGCTCACCTGGGCGCCCAGCAGCGTGAGCAGGCCGACGGCCTCCTCGGGGCCTACGGCGGCGAACACGAGCGGCGCGGCGACGAGCGAGAAGCCGAAGCCCGTCGCCGACTGGAGCGTCGCCCCGGCGGCGACGGCGGCAGCGGCGACCAGGAACGGCACGACTGCCATCATCACAGGGCCGATGGGGTGGGACTTCTCGACCGAGCCGGAGTTCCAGGCGCAGCTGGACTGGATGCACGGCTTCGTGCGGGAGGAGATCTGGCCGCTCGAGTCGATCGCCGAGGAGCTGGGCACGGACGGCCTCGAGCGCGCGATGGCGCCCTTGCGCGAGCGGGTCCGCGAGCGCGGCCTGTGGGCCGCCCACCTGCCTCCCGAGCTGGGTGGGCAGGGGTTCGGCCAGGTCAAGCTCGGCCTCATGCACGAGATCCTCGGGAGCAGCCCCTTCGCGCCCGTGGCGTTCGGCAACCAGGCGCCCGACTCGGGCAACTCGGAGATCCTCGCGCTGGCCGGCACCGAGGACCAGAAGCAGCAGTGGCTGCACCCGCTGCTGGCGGGCGACCTGCGGTCCGCGTTCTCGATGACCGAGCCCGACAGCGCGGGCAGCGACCCGACGCTCCTGCGCACGCGCGCCGTGGAGGACTCGGGCGGATGGGTCCTGAACGGGCGCAAGTGGTTCACCACCAACGCCTCGGTCGCCGACTTCCTGATCGTCATGGCCGTCACCGACCCGGACGCCCAGCGCTACCAGCGCGCGTCGATGTTCATCGTGCCGGTCGACACGCCGGGCGTGCAGATCCTGCGCGACGTGCCGACCATGGAGCACCCGTACGAGCGCTTCGGCGTCTACGGCGGGCATGCCGAGATCACCTACGAGGACGTACGGCTGCCGGCCGACGCGCTGCTCGGCCCGCGCGGCGCCGGCTTCCTGATCGCCCAGCAGCGGCTCGGCCCCGGGCGCATCCACCACTGCATGCGCTGGCTCGGCGTGTCGCGCCGGGCGTTCGACATGCTGTGCGAGCGCGCCCAGTCCCGCTACGCGCACGGTTCCCTGCTGGCCGACAAGCAGACGGTCCAGAACTGGATCGCCGACTCGGCGGCCGAGATGCAGGCGGCGCGGCTGATGACGCTCCACGCCGCGTGGAAGATGGACACGGAGGGCGCGGCGGCCGCGCGGCAGGAGATCGCGCTGATCAAGTTCTACGGCGCTCGCGTGCTGCACGACGTCGTCGACCGGGCGCTGCAGGCGCACGGCGCGCTGGGCTACTCGACCGACCTGCCGCTCGAGCAGATGTACCGCTTCGCTCGGGCGGCGCGGGTCTACGACGGCCCGGACGAGGTGCACCGCCAGAGCGTCGCGCGGCAGATCCTGCGCGGCTACGAGGCGCCGCAGGGCGACGTGCCGAGCGAGCACCTGCCGACCCGCCGGGCGGCCGCCCGCGAGCGCTTCGCGGAGCTGCTCGACGCGGTGACCTCCAATGACTAAGGCGCTTGCGCTCGCCATCGTCGCCGTGGCCCTCGGCGGCTGCCTCGGGTCCGGCGAGGAGCGGACGGCGTCCGCCGTCAGCGTGGACCGGTTCGACGCCGACCGCGCGTTCGCCGACCTGAAGGCGCAGGTGGAGATGGGCCCGCGGCCGGCGGGCTCGGCGGCGTCACGGCAGCTCGCGCGCTGGCTGCGAGCGCGGGTGCCGAGCGGGCGCTACCAGCGCCTGCCGAGCGGCCTGCGCAACGTGGTCGGCTCGATCCCCGGCCGCGGCAAGCCGATCGTCGTGGCCGCCCACTACGACACGAAGCGGTTGCCGGGGTTCGTGGGGGCCAACGACGGGGCGGGAGGCACGGCAGCGGTGCTCGAGATCGCCCGCGCGCTGCGGCGCGCGGACCGCCCGGCGAGCGCGCCGCCGATCCGCTTCGTGCTGTTCGACGGCGAGGAGAGCCCGGACGACCGGCGCGACTTCTACCGCACCGGCCTGCGCGGCTCGAAGTTCTACGCCCGCCGCCACGCCGCCCGGACGCGCGCGGTGATCCTGCTCGACTTCGTCGCCGAGCGGGGCCGCATGCGGATCCCGCGCGAGTCCGGCTCGAGCATCGAGTTGTGGGGGCGGCTGCGTGCCGCGGCACGCAAGGTCGGCGCGGCTGCCGCGTTCCCCGACGAGACGACCGGCAAGGTGATGGACGACCACACGCCGTTCGCCCGCCGCGGCGTGCCGGCCATCGACCTCATCGACTTCACGTTCCCGTGCTGGCACAAGCCCTGCGACGACATGAGCGCCGTGTCGGCGCGCTCACTCGACCGCGCTGGCGAGACGGTCGTGCAACTGCTCCTAGACTTGAGCCGGTGACCCCGGAAAAGCTTCTCCTCGCCGCGCCGCGCGGCTACTGCGCGGGCGTCGACCGCGCCGTCCAGACCGTCGAGCGCGCGCTCGAGCTGCACGGACCGCCGGTCTACGTGCGCAAGGAGATCGTCCACAACAAGCACGTCGTCGAGGCGCTGCGCGAGCGTGGCGCCGTGTTCGTCGACGAGCTCGACGACTCGATCCCGGAGGGCGCGGTCACGGTCTTCTCGGCTCACGGCGTGTCGCCGGCCGTGCACGCCGACGCCGAGCGCCGGGGACTGGAGACGATCGACGCGACGTGCCCGCTGGTCACCAAGGTGCACCGCGAGGCGGTCAAGTTCGCCGGCGAGGGCTACACGATCGTGCTGATCGGCCACGCCGGCCACGAGGAGGTCGAGGGCACGACCGGCGAGGCGCCCGACCACATCGTCCTCGTGCAGACCGAGGAGGACGTGGACTCGCTCGAGGTCCCCGATCCCGACCGGCTCGCGTACGTCTCCCAGACCACCCTGTCGGTCGACGAGACCCGCTCGATCATCAACCGCCTGCGCGAGCGCTTCCCGAACATCACTGGCCCGCGCACGGACGACATCTGTTACGCGACCACGAACCGCCAGTCCGCGGTCAAGCAGATGGCGGCCGACTGCGACCTCGTGCTCGTCATCGGCTCCAAGAACTCGTCGAACTCGCAGCGGCTGGTCGACGTCGCGCGCGACTGCGGCGCCGAGGCTCACCTGATCGACAACGAGACCCAGGTGCGCGAGGAGTGGCTCGAGGGCGCCCGCGTCGTCGGCATCTCCTCCGGCGCCAGCGCGCCCGAGGAGCTCGTCGAGCGCCTCGTCGAGTTCTTCCGCGCGCGGGGCACGGAGGACGTGCAGACCTTCGAGGTCATGCGCGAGGACGTGCGCTTCATGCTGCCTAAGGTCATCCGGCAGCAGCTGGCGGCCCGGAGCTGAGCCATCTTCTGATCTCGTCCCCGTGCTCGTCGAGCTGCGGGGGCGGCCGGCGGATCGGCGGGCGCTCGCCGTCGAGGCGCAGGGGCGGCGTGATGAGCGGGACGCCGTGGCGGTCGTCCGTGGGCTCGAGGCCGAGCTCGGCGGCAAGGGCGAACGCCTCGTCCACGCGGTTGATCGGCCCGGCCGGGACGCCGGCGGCGCGCAGCGCGGCGAGCCAGTGCTCGGCGGTGCGGGTGCGGAAGACGGACTCGAGGCGCTCCGCGAGGGCGTCGACGTGGGCGACGCGGGCGGCGTTGGTGGCGAAGCGCTCGTCGGCCGGCAGCTCGGGCAGGCCGACGGCCTCGCAGAGGCGCGCGAACAGCCGGTCGTTGCCGACCGCCACCGCGAACGGGCGGTCCTGCGCCTCGTACGTCTCGTAGGGGACGATGCTCGGGTGGCGGTTGCCGCGCCGCGACGGCACCGCGCCGCCGGACACCCACGCCGACGCCTGGTTGAGCAGCGCGGCGAGGGCCGAGTCCATCAGCGAGACCTCGACGTGGCGCCCGCGGCCGGAGCGCTCGCGCTCGGCCAGGGCGGCCTGGATGCCGGTGACCGCGAGCAGGCCGCACACGAGGTCGATCAGCGCGGCGCCGACCTTCAGCGGGCGCCCGTCCGCCTCGCCGGTCACGCTCATGAGCCCGCCCATGGCCTGCAACAGGAAGTCGTAGCCGGGGAGGCCGGCGGCCTCGGGGGCCGAGCCGAACGCCGTCACCGAGCACGAGACCAGCCGCGGGTTCCCGGCGGCTCGCAACGTGTCGCCGTCGAGGCCCCAGGAGGCCATCAGGCCAGGCCGGAACGACTCGATCAGCACGTCCGCGCGCTCGCCGAGGCGCCGCGCCAGCTCGCGGTCGCCGGCGTCCGCGAGGTCGAGCACGACCGAGCGCTTGTTGCGGTTCAGGCCGAGGTAGTACGTGCTCGTGTCGCCGTGCCACGGCGGCCCCCAGGCGCGCGTGTCGTCGCCGGTGCCGGGCCGCTCGACCTTGATCACGTCGGCCCCGAGGTCGCCGAGCAGCATGGCCGCGTAGGGACCCGCGAGCACGCGCGAGAAGTCGGCGACGATCAGTCCTTCCAGCGGTCCGGGCATGACGGCCCGCCACACTAATGCGGGTGCGGACACTGGTGATCTCGGACCTGCATCTCGGCGACGCCTCGCGCCGCGACCTGCTGCGGCGGCCGGAGCTGCGCGAGCCGCTGCTCGAAGCGGCACGGGACGTGGACCGGCTCGTCATCCTCGGCGACGCCCTCGAGCTGCGCGACGGGCCGCAGCGGTCGGCGCCCGAGCTGGCTGGTGAGCTGTTCGCTGAGCTCGGGGCCGCGCTCGGCCGCGACGGCGAGCTGCTCGTGCTGGCCGGCAACCACGACCACGGGCTCGTGGCGGGCTGGATCGACGCGCGGCTGCTGAGCGAGCCTTCGGGGTTCCTGGGCCTGGAGCAGCTGATCGAGCCGGCCGACACCGGGCCGCTGGCGGCTGCACTCGCCGAGCGAGCCTCTCCGGCCCGCGTGCGGTTCGCCTACCCGGGTGTCTGGCTGCGCGAGGACGTGTACGCGATCCACGGCCACTACTCCGACGTGCACGCCACCGTCCCGACGTTCGAGCGCCTGGCGGCCGGCGCAATGGCGCGCTGGGCGGTCGCGATGCCACAGGACGGCGCGACCCCCGACGACTACGAGGCCGTGTTGGCGCCGCTCTACGCGTGGATGCACGCGCTCACCCAGCGGTCTGACAAGGCCGTGCTGAGCGCGGGCGCCGGAGCGTCGTCACGGGCGTGGTTGGCGCTCGGCGGGCGCGGCCGCAGGCGGCGGCCGGTCCGCACTGCGGTCCTCGGCGCCGGGCTCTCGGCCGCCGTGGCGGCCGTCAACGCGCTCGGCATCGGCCCGGTCGACCGCGACCTCTCGGGCGCCGGGCTGCGCCGCGGCTACCTTCGTGGCATCCGCGAGGCGCTGGAGCGGCTCGACGTGCGGGCGCCGCACGTGATCTGGGGCCACTCGCACCGCTCCGGCCCGTGGCCGCGCGACGACGTCGCCGAGTGGACCACCCGGGCCGGCGGCCAGATCCTCAACACCGGCTCGTGGGTCTACCAGCCCCATTTCCTCACCCCGCAGCCGAACGCGTCCCCCTACTGGCCGGGCACCGCGGTGCTCGTCGAGGCCGAAGGGCCGCCCCGGCTGCTCAGGCTGCTGGGGGAGCGGGGGCATGCGGAGCTGCAACCCCCGGGGTGAAGCACGTCGCGTGGCAGGTGACGCCCGGGCCGACCTCGAGGTCGAGCACGGCGGCGGTGTGGTGCGCGTGCTCGACCAGCGGGAAGCAGCCGGGCTCCGAGACCGCGATGGTGCGGCCGTTGACCGTGACCGTTCCCTCACCCTCGAGCACGGCCCAGACGCCGCCGGCCTCGTACGGGCCACGGTAGGCGCCCGGCTGGTCCTCGGTCTGGGCGGGCAGGAGCAGGCCCGGCTCGTCCTCGGGCCGCACCGGCGGCACCGGGTCGAGGTCGACGCCCAGCAGCTCCTGGATCTCGCGCTCGGTCTCGGCATACGCGCCTTCGCCGTAGTGCATCGAGAACAGCGCGCCCTTCTGGTCCCACAGGTAGCGGGCCGGCCAGCCCTCGTTGCCGTACATGTCCCACAGCTCGAGCTGGGAGTCGACGACCACGGGGTACTCGATCCCGAGCCGCTCGACCGCGCGCCGCACGTTCTCCTCCTCACGGGCGGGGAGGAAGCCGCCGGCGTGGATGCCGACCACGCGCAGCTGCGGGTAGCGCTCGTGCCACGCCTTCAGGTACGGCATCGTGCGCAGCGAGTTGACCCGGCAGAAGTCCCAGAACTCGACGAGGACGGGGCGCCCGCGCTGCTTGTCCATCCGCAGCGACGCGACGTTGATCCAGGGCAGGTCGCGCGGGAAGGGCGGCGCCGGGATCGTGTCGGGCTGCGCGCGCACCGGCGACGAAGGTAGCATCGCCGTTCGGCTCGGAACCCACCCTGAGGAGGAACGCGTGGACCTCTGGTCTCGCCTCGCCGACGTGCAGTCCCGTTGGAACGTCCTGGAGCACCCGTTCTACACGCGCTGGAGCCGCGGCGAGCTGCGCCGCGACGAGCTCGCGCTCTACGCGGGCCAGTACCGCCACGCGGTCGTGGCGCTGGCCGGCGCCACCGACGCGGCCGCGCATGCCGCGGACTCCGCGGCGCTCGCCGAGCTCGCCGCCCACGCCGGTGAGGAGGCCGCCCACGTCGCGCTCTGGGACGAGTTCGCCGACGCGGCCGGGACGGCCGGTCCGCAGCCCGCCGAGCCGGAGACCGCCGAGTGCGCCGCGGCGTGGACGGGCGACGGGCGCGACCTGCGCGGTCACCTCGTGGCGCTGTACGCGATCGAGTCGGCCCAGCCCGCCATCTCGCGCGTGAAGGCAGACGGTCTGCGCGAGCACTACGGCTTCGACGCCGGCCCGGCGACCGCCTACTTCGATCTCCACGCGGAGCGCGACGTCGCGCATGCCGCCGACGGCCGCGCGATGCTCGAGGCCCGGCTCGACGGCGCCGACGAGGACGCGCTGGTGGCCGAGGCCGAACGGGTGCTGCGGGCGAACTGGACGCTGCTCGACGGGGTCGAGCGCGTCTGCGGGCGCACCTAGACGGATGTCAGTTGCGCGCCGGGCGAAACTTCCGGCACGCTACGGGGTTGATTCGTCAGTCAATCCGAGTCCCCATTTCGGAGGAGAATCCTTGCGAAAGTACCTGATCGCCGCCGCCGCGGCGCTCACTGCACTCTGTTTCACCGCCATCGCGATCGCCCAGGTTGGCGCGACGAGCGACGTCAAGCTCACCCCTAAGGATGCCGGCACGAAGGCGAGTCCGAAGGCCAGCAAGATCAGCCTGAAGGTCGTCAACGGCGACACGAGCCAGACAGCCAGCCAGATCGAGGTCTTCCTCGGCAAGAACATCAAGCTCTCGACCAAGGGCCTGAAGAAGTGCGACCTGGCCAAGCTGGCCGCGCAGGGCACGTCCGGATGCGCGACGTCGACGATCGTCGGCTCAGGCACGGCCGACGCGCGCGCCGGCGTGAGCCGCAACGGCGTCTATGAGCCGAACCCGGGGCTGCTCCCGTTCAAGGTCACGCCGTACGCGGCCAACCCCAAGAACGTGTCGAGCAACCCGGAGCTCAGGGGCGCCCAGCTCGCCTTCTACCTCGAGCAGCGGAAGGTCGTCAACGGCAAGCCGGCCGAGGTCGAGCCGTCGGGCATCAAGGCGATCGCGCGTGGCGTCGTCAAGAGCGCCTCGGGCAAGTACGGCTCGAAGCTCGTGATCACGATCCCGGTGGTCCCCGCCCAGCAGTACCCGGCGGGCGCCTACAACGGGCTCGAGAAGCTCCAGGCCGTGCTCAAGAAGGGCAAGATGATCACGTCGACGGGCTGCACGTCGCGCAAGCACCTGTTCAAGACGGTCATCACGTTCGTCCCGAACCCGAACCCGCCGAAGGCGAAGAAGGTCACGACGACCGACTCGTCGTCCTGCACGAAGTAGTCACCGCGCACCGCGCGACCGCTTGACCCGAAGGCCCCGCCGGTTGGCGGGGCCTTCGTCGTTCCTAGACTCGATCCCCGTGTGGCTGATCGCTCACGGGATCGTGGGCCGGGCCGACCTTCCGATCCCGGTCGCGCTGTTCGCGGCGGCGGCCGCGGCCGTCCTCGTCGTCTCGTTCCTGGCACTTGCAGCCGGCTGGTCGCGGCCGCGGCTCGAGCACGTGCGGGAGCGGGCGCTGATCCGGGTGCCGATGGTGGTCGAGGCCGTGCTCGGCGCCGTGGGCGTGGCGGTCTTCGCCCTCGTCGCCTACGCGGGCCTGGCGGGGACCGACTCGCAGCAGCAGAACCTCGCGCCGACCGCCGTGTACGTGGGCTTCTGGGTCGGGATCCCGTTCCTCTCACTGGTGTTCGGCGACGTCTTCCGGCTGGTCAACCCGTGGCGGGCGATGGGCCGGCTGGCCGGCTGGATCGCGGCGCGCGCCGGCGGCGACGCGATGCCCGAGCCGCTGCCCTATCCCGACCGGCTCGGCCACTGGCCGGCGGCCGCCGGGATCCTCGGCTTCGCGATCTGCGAGCTGTGCTGGGCGGCCGCGCGCGACCCTGCGCCGCTGGCCATGCTCATGCTCGTCTACCTGGCGATCCAGCTCGTGGGGATGAGCCTCTATGGCGTCGAGGCGTGGACCCGGCGGGGCGACGCGTTCGGCGTGTGGTTCGGGCTCATCGCCCGCCTCGCGCCGCTTGGGCGCCGGCCCGACGGTCGGCTCGTGGCGCGGCCCCCGGTGGTGGGCGCGACCCGACTGGTCGCCGTCGCCGGGACCACCGCGGTGCTGCTGGTGGGGATCGGCACGACCGCGTTCGACGGCGCCCGCGAGGGTCCGCTCTTCAACGGGCTGGTGACCGACCTCCAGGACGGGTTCACCGGCGTGGGGGTGTCGAAGGGCCTCGGGCTCGAGCTGGCGTTCGTCGTTGGCCTGCTCGTCTCGATCGCCGTCGTGTCCGCGATCTGGATGGCCGGCGTGAGCGGGATGCCCCGCGAGGGCCTGCGACTCTCGCGCGTCGAGCTGCGCCGGCGGTTCGCCCACACGCTGATCCCGATCGCCGCCGCCTATCTCGTCGCCCACTACTTCTCGCTGCTCGCCTACAACGGCCAGGACCTGTGGCGACTCCTGTCCGACCCGCTCGGCGACGGCTCCGACCTCTTCGGCGGCGCCGACTCGAGCGTCGACTACTCCGTCGTCTCGGCGACCGGCATCTGGTACGTGCAGGTGGCGGCGCTCGTGACCGGCCATGTCGCGGCGCTCGTGCTCGCCCACGACCGCGCGCTCGTGGTCTACGGCAGCCCGCGGGCGGCGACCCGCTCGCAGATCGTCATGCTGGTGGTGATGGTGCTCTTCACCCTCCTCGGCCTCTGGCTGCTTTCGGCGGCGCTCAACACGTGACGTTCGCCCACGCCGGCCACTGGGTCGTCGACCTGCTCTACGCCGCGCCGCTGCTCATCATGGTCGGCGTGTTCGTGGTGGCGCGTGTGCGCGAGCGGTCCGGCCGCAAGGGGACCGATCAGGGGCCCTGACCTCCCGGTGCGTCAGGAAGGAAACCTACGCGCCAACCTATGCGTAACAAGGAGGGTCGAGCGGGAACGTAGCCCGCGAGGAGCGATCAGTGAGCATCCACGAGCTTCGAGACCTTCTGGACCAGGTCGCCGACACGCGCGAGATCGTGCTGCGGCGCCCCCGCACCTGCGCCGCCTACGACGCCTGGAGCGACGCCCGCGACGAGACGCGCATCGCCTACCGCCGCTGGGCGGCCGCGCCCGCCGCCGAGTCCTACGCCGCCTACCGCGCCGCCCAGGACCGCGAGGACGCCGCGCAGGACTCGCTGGCTCAGACCCAGATGTCGCGCACGACGGTCTCGTAGCCGCCGTCGTCGGCGGCCGCCGCGGTCACAGCCGCGCCAGGTCGTGCGCGAGGCGCCGCGGCGTGAGCTGCGAGACCGGGAAGCCGACGCGCTGGCGGCCCTGGGCGTCGACGAGCACGGTGTAGGCCGAGTGGTCGCGCCCGTCGCGCTGGGGCGCGATCCCGAACGCTGTCCACAACTGGGCGAGCGCGGCGCGGCTGCCGAGCAGGAAGTCCATGCGGCCGGTCATCGACTGCTCGAGCACGAAGGCGCGAGCGCGGGCCGCCGTGTCGTTGGCGGGGTCGACCGACACGCCGATCACCGGCACGTCGCGCCCGAGATCGTCGAGCGCCCCGCGGATGCTCCGGACCTGGCCCGGGCACGTGTCCTCGCACGTGGAGTAGATGAAGGTCACGACCACCGGGCGCCCCCGCAGGCTCGCGGCCGTGACGGTGTCGCCGTCCTGGTCGGTGAGCGAGAACTCCGGCAGCCGCGTGCCCGGGGGCCGCAGCGAGCCCTCCCAGCCGGTGGCGGCCGGCGCGTCGCTGCCGCGCTGGGCCAGCCACACGCCCAGGACGCCGGCGGCGGCGCAGACGCACAGCGTGGTCAGGGCGAGCAGCACGCGGGTCGGGACCGACACCTGCCCAAGCTTAGGCTTCGGTCAGGCCTCTCCGGATCGCGTAGCGGACGAGCTCCACCCGGTCGCGCATGCCGAGCTTGCGCAGCAGGTTCGCCCGGTGCGACTCGACCGTCTTCTCGGCCAGGTGCAGGATCTCCGCGATCTGCTTGTTCGTGTGCGCCTCGGCGATCAGCTTGAGCACCTCCTGCTCGCGCGGCGAGAGCGGCTCGTCCGGGCCGGTCGCATCGTCCGACATCCAGTCGCGGATCAGCTGGCGCTCGACCGCGTTGGTGAGGAAGGCGTCCCCGCGGTGGACCGCCCGGATGGCGTTCAGGAGCGCCTGGTCGACCTCGCGCTTGAGCACGTAGCCGGAAGCGCCGGCCTTCAGCGCGTCGAACACGTAGCGCTCGTCGTCGTGCATCGACAGCGCCAGCACCTGCGTCTGCGGCAGGTGCGAGCGGATCTGGCGCGCGGCCTGGAGGCCGGTCATGCGCGGCATCGAGACGTCGAGCACGCACAGGTCGGGACGCGTCGCGAGCGCCTGCTCGAAGGCGACGACGCCGTCGTCGGCCTCCGCCACGACCTGCATGTCGGGCTGCCGCTCGATCAGCAGCTTCAGGCCGCCGCGGACGATGCCGTGGTCATCGGCGATGAGGATCCTCATGTGGCTCCCATGGTGAGTTCGATGGTGGTCCCGTCGCCGGGCTCGGTGAAGATCGATAGTTGGCCGCCCACGAGCAGGGCCCGCTCGCGCATTCCCGACACGCCGAGGCGGCCGTTGCCGTTGCGCACGAAGCCCCGCCCGTCGTCCCGGATGCGGAGCACGGTGCGGCCGATGAACGAGAGCTCGACGTCGACGTGGCGGGCGCACGCGTGCTGGGCCACGTTGGACAGGCTCTCCTGCGTGACGCGGTAGATGACGAGCTGCTCCTCGGTGCTCAGGTGGGGCAGCGAGCCGTGGCGGCGGAAGCTCGAGCGGATGCCGGTGCGATCGCCGAAGTCGGCGACCTGCGACGCGAGGGCGGGGACGAGGCCGTGGTCGTCGAGCGCGGTCGGCCGCAGCTGGCGGGCGAGGTGCAGGAGCTCCTCCATCGCCTGGGCGGCGACGTCCTTGGTCTCGCGCAGCTCCTCCTGGAGCCCTGGCGGAGCGTCGCCGATGGTCGCCTGGAGCCGCAGGAGAACGCCGGTGAGCGCCTGGTTGACCTCGTCGTGCAGGTCCTGGGCGATGCGCGAGCGCTCCTGCTCCTGGGCGCGCAGCACGGCGCGGCCGGACTGCCGGCGCTC
Source organism: uncultured Solirubrobacteraceae bacterium (assembly GCA_963730535.1). Taxonomy (GTDB): domain Bacteria; phylum Actinomycetota; class Thermoleophilia; order Solirubrobacterales; family Solirubrobacteraceae; genus DASSUW01. The sequence goes on along the minus strand of CAVSRU010000012.1, from coordinate 548,929 downwards.
CTCCTCGAGCCGCTCCAGCATGCGGTTGAAGTCGGCCGTCAGGCGGCGCACCTCGTCGGCGGCGCCGCGGGTGACGTCGGCGCGCTTGCCGGGGTGGGCGAGGTCGACACCGCTCATCGCGTCCACCAGCCGCTCGATCGGCGCGAGCCGCTTGCGCAGCAGGATCGAGTTGAGGAGCACGACGCCCGAGACGGCGAGCGCGATCATCAGCAGGCCCTCGGTGCTGGTGGCGTCTTCGAGCCGGTCGCGCGCGACGATCGCGGCCACGAACGCGGTGAGGGCCACGAGCGCGGTGTTGACGGCCAGGACCTGGGTGAGCAGCGTGCGCGAGCGCATCTCTCCGGGTCATCGGCACCGAACGCGCGCGCGTTGATGGGTAGGACACCTTATGCGGCCCGCGCGGCGCTATCCTTTGTGAAGCTTTGAATCCCGACCAGCTTCGAGGACTTTGACGATGAGCCCCAGTGGGGCGGAGGTCATCCGCCAGATCAAGAGCCAGGTCGAGGAAGTCGATCCGGCGCAGGTCAGCGAGCACCTGGGCAACGGGATCGTCCTCGTCGACGTGCGCGAGAGCACCGAGTGGGACGCCGGGCACATCCCGGGCGCCAAGCACGTCCCGCGCGCCTACCTGGAGTCGCGGATCGAGGGCGCCGCGGGCGCCGATCGCTCCCAGGAGATCGTCCTCTACTGCGCCTCCGGCCAGCGCTCGGCGCTCGCCGCCCACACGCTGAAGGACCTGCTCGGCTACCAGAACGTGAAGTCGATGACGGGCGGCATCACGCTGTGGAAGGACCGCGGCTACAAGGTCGAGGTCCCGCGTGCGCTCAGCCCCGAGCAGCGCGAGCGCTACTCGCGCCACCTGCTCGTGCCCGAGATCGGGCTCGAGGGCCAGACCAAGCTGCTCGACGCCAAGGTGCTGCTGCTGGGTGCCGGCGGGCTCGGCTCGCCGACCGCGCTCTACCTGGCCGCCGCCGGGGTCGGCACGCTCGGCGTGGTCGACGACGACGACGTCGACCTCTCCAACCTCCAGCGCCAGGTCATCCACACGACCGACCGCATCGGCATGGCGAAGGTCGACTCGGCGGAGCAGTCGATCACCGCCATCAACCCCGACGTGGACGTCGTCAAGTACAAGAAGCGGCTCGACGCCTCCAACATCATGGAGATCATCGAGGGCTACGACGTGATCGTCGACGGCGTCGACAACTTCCCCACGCGCTACCTGCTCAACGACGCCACCGTCCGGCTCGGCATCCCGGTCGTGTCAGCCTCGATCCTCGGCTTCGACGGCCAGCTCTCGGTCTTCAAGCCGCACGACGGGCCGTGCTACCGCTGCCTGTACCCCGTGCCGCCGCCGGCCGAGCTGGCGCCCTCGTGCGGTGCGAACGGCGTGCTCGGCGTGCTGCCGGGGACGATGGGGCTGCTCCAGGCGACCGAGGTCGTGAAGCTCATCACCGGCGCCGGCGAGCCGCTCGTCGGGCGCCTGCTGCTCTACGAGGCGCTGGGCGCGACGTTCACCGAGCTCAAGGTCCGCCGCGACCCGGAGTGCCCGATCTGCTCGAAGGACCCGGCCGAGATCGCCGACGAGGAGATGGGCGTCTTCCCGGACTACGAGGCCTTCTGCGCCGCCGCGGGCTAGCCTCCTGACGATGGCGACGATCAAGGTTCCCCCGGTTTTACGGCCGTCCGTGGGCGGCGAGAAGGAGGTCGCGGCGTCCGGCGAGACCGTCGGCGCGGTGCTGCACTCGCTGGCCGAGCAGCACCCGGCGACCGAGCCGCAGCTGTTCGGCCCCGACGGCGCGCTGAACCGCTACGTGAACGTGTACCTCAACGACGAGGATGTGCGGGTGCTGGAAGGGCTGGACACCGGCGTCGGCGAGTCCGACACGCTGGTGATCCTTCCGGCCATGGCCGGCGGGTGATCCGCCCCGCACTGATCGGCGAGGCGTCCTCGCTGGTCGCAACCTACGAGTGGCTGTTCGCCCCGCCGGGGTCCAAGCCGCCGTCGTGGGACCCGGACGCCGCCGCTGCGCGGCTCACGCGCGCGGCCCACTCGGACGACGCCGAGGTGCTCGTGGCCACCGACGGCGGCGCGGTCGTCGGCCTCTGCACCGTCTATCTCGACATCGAGTCCGTGCGCTTCGGCCGGCGGGCCTGGGTCGAGGACCTCGCCGTGCATCCCGAGCAGCGCTCGCGCGGGCACGGCAAGGCCCTGCTCGACGCGGCCAAGCTCTGGGCCCGCGACCAAGGCGCCAGCCACCTCGAGCTCGACTCGGGCGAGGCGCGCGCCGAGGCGCACCGCTTCTACGAGCGCGAGCGGCCCTCGTGGCGCTCGATCAACTTCGGCTGGGAGCTATAAGGGCAGGAGTGCGCCGCGTCGCATCGTCGCTCGTGGTCGTCGTCGCGCTGGCAGCCGCCGGCTGCGACGCCGGCGGCCAGTCGGACACGGACGGGCGGGCGACGCCGGCCGCGGACGAGGTCCTGCGGTACCCGGTCGCGTACAAGCTCCGTCGATCGGTCGCGCGGACGCTTGCCGACGGCGATGCATGGCGGTTGATCGAGCGGGAAGGGCGAGTCGTCGCGACCTCCGAGTGGGAGCCGTACGTCGCGGTGGTCCCCACCCAATGGCTGCATACGCGCGATGTCGAGTTCGACGTCCCCGGCGACCTGCAGCCGGCCGTCGACCAGGATCCAGGAAGGAGAAATGGGGACCGCCGGGCAGGCCATGCGCGATTGGCTCCGGGTTGTGCGGCTGGCCGTCGACGAGACCGACCGCCGGCACGTCGTCGTCATACCGCTGCTCGACTGACCACGCCTCTACACACGTGACCGAGCCTTCCGGCGGCCGCCGAGCCACCGCAGCGGGACCGGTGAGAAGCGGTCGGCGGCCGCGAACGCGAACTCGCGCGGGCCGAGCTTCGCCAGCAGGCGCCGGAGGTCGTCCCGCTCGGCGGGGCTCAGCCGCCGGCCGCGGCGCACGAGCTCGGCGAGACGCCGACGGTCGGTCGCGTCGAGCCGCTGGAGGTGATGGCGGGCGAGGAGCGCCGTCCGGGCGACGGCCATGACCTTGAAGAACGGCATCCGCCGCAGCAATCGGAACATGGGCTGGAGCTACCCCGGAATCCCGGTGTCCATGTAGCGTTGCCCGCCATGAGGCGGTGGGTAGTGGCGGCGGGGGCCGTCTTCGTCGTGGCGGCGTCGCCGGCGCCGGCGCACGCGAAGCCGGTCGCGAAGCCGCGGTTCGTGAAGAACATCGCGACCGGGGAGACGGGCTGGTTCTCGTCGCCGTCGCTCGCGGACCTCGACGGCGACCGCCGGCTCGAGATCGTCGCGCCGTTCTACAGCACGTTCGCGTTCAGCGCCAACGGTCGGCTCCTCGGCAAGGCCACGGCCACGCGCGGGCGGGTGTACGCGCCGAGCGTCGTCGCCGACCTCGACCGCGACGGGGTGCGCGAGGTCGTGGTGGGCGGCAACGAGGGAACGGTGGCCGCATACAGCCTCCAGGGCGGCCGGCTCCAGCTCGAGCCCGGCTGGCCGGCTTCGACCTGCAGCGGCGGCCAGTGCCCGGAGACCCGCGGGCTGGCTGCCGGCGACCTCGACGGCGACGGCCGCGTCGAGGTGATCGCGACGACGACCAACACCTCGCCCACCGGCTCGCAGGTGTTCGTCTTCGACGCCGCCGGCGCGACCGTTCCGGGATGGCCTCGGTACAACCAGGAATCAGACGCCGCCTTCAACGGCATGGGCAACCAGGGCTACGGGGCGTACGGGGAGAACGTCGGCGTCGGCCAGCTCGACGGCGACCGGCAGCTCGAGATCGTCGTCACGTTCGACAACCACCAGATCAACCTCTTCAACCACGACGGGACGTCGGTGCTCGCCTCGCCGTGGTACCGGAACCGCCAGAGCGCCTTCGCCGGGCGCCGCCTCGGATGGGGTCAGTTCATCCGCTGGCTGAGCCCGCGCGTCGAGGACGACCACATGCACCGCCACACCGGCCCGTGGCCCGACGTGCGCAGGACCGCGTGGCTCCAGTGGACCGCCTCGCCGCCCTCGATCGCCGACCTCGACCGCGACGGGCGCAACGAGGTGATCGGCCTCCCGAACGTCGAGCGGGGCATCCCGTACGAGACCCAGGCCTACGCGTTCATGGTGCTCGACGGCGCGTACGGCAGCGCGTCGCGGTCCGCGCGGCGGCACAAGGGGTTCCGGCGACTGCCGCTGAGCCGCAAGCCGGCCGTCCGCCCCGACGGCGACTGGTACCCGCCGAGCGGCATCCCCGCGCCCTCGATCGTGAACCTGCGTGGGGACCGGCGCCCCGAGATCGTCGCGGCGGTCCCCGACGGCTCCGTGTACGCGGTCGGCCCGGGCGGGAAGCGGCTATGGCGGTACGACTACGCGCGCGGAGCGAGGAAGACGTTCGCGTCCGAGGTCGTCGCCGCCGACCTCAACCGCGACGGCCGCGTCGAGCTCGTCTTCGGCGTCTACGGGCCGAGCCGGGGCGCCGGCAGGCTCGTCGTCCTCTCGGCCGGCGGCCGGCGGCTCCACGACATCCGCCTCCGCAACCAGCGCGACAACGGCAACGGCGTCGGCATCCCCGCCGCACCCTCGATCGCCGACCTCGACCGCGACCGGCGCCTCGAGATCGTGGTCTCGACCTTCGACCACGGCATCGACGTCTACCGCGTCGCGCGCTCCCGCCCGAACCGCCTCGCCTGGCCGACCGCCCGCGGCTCGCTCCTCCGAGCCGGCGCGCCGCGGGGCTGAGCCCCTCACCAGCGGGCGAGCTTCCACACCTCGGGCCGCTCGGCGCCGATCTCGGCGAAGATCGTCACCGCGCGCTTGAGCTCGTCCATCGCCTCCTCGGGGCGCCCGCTCGCGTGCAGCAGGTCCGCGCGGTTGTTGCGCAGCGCCGCCTCGCGGTGGCGGTCCCCGAGCTCGGTGCAGAGCGCGAGCGCCTGGTCCGTGAGCTCCAGTGCGCGGTCGAGCTCGCCCTGCCCGCGATGGGCGAGCGCGAGGTTGTTGAGCGCCGCCATGCGGCCCTGCGGGTCGCCCACCTGCTCGGCCAGGGCGAGGCTGCGGGCGAGGTGGTCGAGCGACGCCTCGAGCATCCCCAGCAGGTTGTGCGCCTGGCCGAGCGCGCGCGGGTCTCCCGCCTGCTCGGCGAGCTCGAGGGCGTCGGCGGCCAGCGCAGCGGCGCGCTCGCCGTCGCCGCCGTCCTGCGCGGTGAGGCTGAGGTCGGCGACGATGCGGGCGCGCGCGGCCGGCTCGGTCGTGGCGTCGAGCGCGGCGCGGAAGTGGCGCTCGGCGAGCGGCCACTCCCCCCGGCGGTGGTGGACCTGCCCGAGCCGGTGCTCGAGCTCGCCGGACGGCGCGTCCGCCGCTGCCGCCCGGTAGGCCGCAAGCGCCGCGCCGTAGTCGCCGCGCAGCGTCTCCAGATCGCCGATCGCGGCCTCCAGCGCGGCGCGGTCCGGGTGTCCGAGCGCCAGGGCGGACTGGAGGTGGTCGAGCGCCTCGGCGTTGGCGTACACGCGGCGCGCGTCGGCGGCCGCCTGCGCGTACGCCCGCGCGGCCTCGTCGTCGCGCCCGGCGAGCGCGAGGTGGCGCGCCACCGCCGCGGCCGGCCCCGAGGTCGCGGCCCGCGCGTGCAGCAGCCGCCGGCGGGCGAGGCTCGTCTCCTCGTAGACCAGCGCGCGCAGCCGCTCGTGGGCGAAGTCGTACGCGGCGGCACCCTCGCGCACGAGCCCGCGGCGGAGCAGCTCCTCGATCGCCGTCACCGTCTCCTCGTCGCCACGGCCGCTGGCCGCGCGCACGGTCTCGACGTCGAACGAGCGGCCGATCACGGCGGCCGCCGCCAGCACCTGCCGCGCCACCTCACCCGTGCCGGCCACCCGCGCCCGGAGCACGTCGCGGGCCGCCGGCGGGAGCGACCACTCGCGGTCGGCGTCCGGCCCGAGCGCGCGCAGGTACTCGACGAGCAGGAACGGCACGCCCTCGGTCTCGTCGTACAGCCGACGGGCGAGCGCGCCGCCGGCCGCCTCGGGGCGAACCGCTGCCAGCAGCTCGGAGACCTCGTCCGGGCCGAGGCGCTCGAGAGGCAGCACGGTCGCCGTGCCGGCCCGCGCCGCCTCGCCCACGACGCGGCGCAGGGGCGGCTCGAACGGCGGCCGCCAGGCGAGCAGCACGAGCAGCGGCCGGCCGCCGAGCCGCCGGAGCCCGTAGCCGAGCAGGGCAAGCGACGCCTCGTCGGCCCACTGGAGGTCGTCGACGAAGATCGCGCCGCCCCGCGCCGCCGCCACGACCGTCTCCCACACCCCGTCGAAGAACCGCACCTGCGCGGCCGGCCCGTCGAGCGCCGGGGGAGCGGGGAGGCCCGAGCGCGCCTCGACGAGCTCGGGGACCAGGCGCGCCGCCTCGGCCAGCGCGCGCGGAGGCGCGTGCGCGACCCACGTGGCGTCGTCGCGCAGCCGCGACTGGAGCGCCTCGACGAGCGGCCCGTACGCGAGCCCGGCCTCCTCCTCGTAGGCGCGACCGACGAGCACGGGCGCGCCGCGCCCGCGCGCGTGGGCGAGCAGCTCCCCGGCCAGGCGCGTCTTGCCGATGCCGGCCTCGCCCTCGATCACCACGACGCGGCCCTCGTCGCCCATGCCGTCGAAGCGCTCGATCAGCGCGGCGCGCTCGGTGTCGCGGCCGACGAGCGCCGTCGGCTCCGCGGTGGCCGGCACCGGAGCGGCGGGCGCGGGCAGCTGGGGCCAGCGTTCCTTCGCTGACCGCCTCGTAGAGCGCGGTCGTCTCGTGAAGCGGAGGGACGCCCAGCTCGCGCGAGAGCGCGCGCACGCACTCCCGGTACTGCTCGAGCGCGGCCGCGCGGTCGCCGCGCAGCGCGTGCAGCCGGATCACGGCGCGGTGAGCGGGCTCGTGCAGCGGGTCGAGGTCGAGCCAGCGGCCGGCGTGCGCGAGCGCGGCCGGCCAGTCGCGCGCCGCCTCGCGCGCCTCCACGAGCCGGCCGAGCACCGCGGCGAGCTCGCGTCGCAGCCCGTCCGCCTCGCCGCGCTGCCAGTCCTCGAACGCGGGCGCGTCCCGGAGGCCGAAGCCCTCGAGGAAGTCGCCCCGGAACACGGCGGCGGCCTCCTCGAGCGCATCCGCGGCCGCGAGCGCGCGGAAGCGGTCGACGTCGATCGCCAGCGCGGGGCCGCGCACCAGCGCCACCCGCTCCCGGGTCGCCTCGATCGCGTCGGCCCCGATCGCCCCTCGCAGCGTCGAGAGCGTGCGCCGGAGCGCGCCGCGCGCATGCTCGGCGTCGTGGTCGGGCCACAGCAGCTCGGCGAGGACGTCACGCGGGCGCGCACGGTCGGTGAGCGCGAGGTGGGCGAGCAGCGCGAGCGCCTTGCGGGTATCGAACGCGACGGCCGTTCCGTCGCGCCGCACCTGCGGCGACCCCAACAGCATGACCTCGACCGGCGCCACCTCGGCCACCGTAACGATTTCCGGACGCCGCGGGGGGAGGGTTGCGCTCGATGTACCAGCTGGAAGACAATCGAGCGCAATGACGTTCGAGCGGGCACGGCGGCTCGCGCTGCAGCGCAGTGGGCGGTTGGCCTGGAGCCTCGTCGGCGTCTACGTGGCGGCGAGCGTCGCGGGCGCCGCGCTGCTCGCCGAAGTGCCGGCCGCCGTGCTCGAGCGCCAGGACACGTCGTTCAGCCTCTCGCTCGCGTTCATGCCCGTGCTGCTGGTGTTCGCGCTGATCGGCGCCGTGGTCGCCTCGCGGATGCCGGGGAACCCGATCGGCTGGCTGTTCTTGACGCTGGCGCAGCTCCAGGGCCTCTACGCGCTCGCGCTCGGCTACGCCCACTACGCCTCTCAGCGTCGATCCCGGGCTCCCGGCGGCCGCTACGCCGCGTGGTCGTCGTCCTGGCTCCGCCCGCTCCTCGCCGGCCGATCGCGCTCGCGCTGTCCTGCTGTTCCCCGACGGGCGCCTCCGTCTCGTGCGCGGTGGCGGGTCGTCGCGTGGGCGTGCGGACCACCTGCTGGCGGTGATCCTTCGCGGCTCGGGCTTGCTCCCGGGCCGCTGGAGGGTTTCCCTTCGGTCGACAACCCGTTCGCGGGGCCGGCCTGGCCTGCGAACGTGGTCGGCGACGCGGCGACCTTCGTCGTCCTCCTCGCAGCCGTTGCCTCGCTGATCGTGCGCTTCCGCCGCTCGCCCGGGACGAGCGCCAGCAGGTCAAGTGGATCGCCTACGCGGCGGGCCTGTAGCTCGTGTCCGTTCTCAGCAGCCGGCGACCGTCGTGCTGGGCGAGGGCGAGGCCGACGGACTCGACGCGGCGGGCTGGTGTTCGCCGGCGTCTTCTCCGGCCTGCCGATCGCGGCCGTGGCTCGCGATCCTGCGCCACGGCCTCTACGACATCGACGTCGTCATCAGCCGCACGCTGGTCTACGGCGCGCTCACGGCGACGCTGGCCGCCGGCTACCTCGGCTGCGTGCTGCTCGCTCCAGCGGGTGATCGGCGCGGGACTCCGGGCTCGCCGTCGCCGCCTCGACGCTCGCCGTGGCGGCGCTCTTCCGCCCGGCGCGGGCGCGCATCCAGGCGGCCGTCGACCGGCGCTTCTACCGCCGCGCGCTACGACGCCCGCGCACGCTCGACGCGTTCGGTGGCCGCCTGCGGCGACGAGCTCGACCTCGAGGCCGCTCGGCGCCGACCTGCGCGCGGTCGTCCAGCGAGACGGTCCAGCCGGCGCATGTGTCGCTATGGCTCAGGAGGTCGCGGTGAAGCGACTGGCTTGGGGCCTGTGGGCGCTGTTCGTGCTGCTCGGGATCGCGTCGATCGCGATCGTCGTCGGCGCCGACGGCGACGACGACGAGGCGCTCTCGGTCTTCCTCATCGGCTACGTCACGGTCGGTGCGATGATCGCGTCCCGCGACGCGGGCAACCTGGTCGGGTGGCTGCTGCTCGCCGTCGGCATCGCCTGGGCCCTGTCGTCCTTCGGTGAGGCCTACGTGCTGCTGGCCGACGCTCCGGCGCGCGGGGTGGTCGGCTTGGCGGCGCAATCGTTCTGGTACGCCTGGTTCACGCTCATCGGCATCGCTGTGCCGCTCCTGTTCCCGACCGGCCGGCTCTTGAGTCCACGCTGGCGCCCGGTCGCCTGGCTCACCGCGGGCGCGCTCGCGTTCAGCATCGTCGGCGCCGGCCTGAAGCCCGGCATGCTCGACCTCTCGATGCCGGTGACCAACCCGCTCGCCGCCTCCGGCGTGCTGGCGGACGTCGCCGGCGTGGTGCTGATGATCGGAAACCTGCTCGCGGCGCTCGCGTTCGCGCTCGCCGCCGTTTCGCTGGTCCTGCGGATCCAGCGCTCGCGCGGCACCGAGCGTGCTCAGCTCAAGTGGTTCGCGCTCGTCGCCCTGCTGGCGACCACGTCGCTCGCGCTTGCGATGCTCGACCTGCTCTTCGAGGCTCGCTGGAGCTCCGTGGTCGGGGCGCTCGGATGGAACGGGTTCCTGTTGCTGGCGATCTTCGGGATCCCGGCCGCGACCGGCATCGCGATCCTGCGCCACGGGCTCTACGACATCGACGTCGTCATCCGCCGGACGCTGGTCTACGGCGGGCTGACGGCGACGCTGGCGGCCGGCTACCTGGGTTGCGTGCTGCTCGCCCAGCTGGTGATCGGGGCCGAATCGAGCTTCGCGATCGCGCTTTCGACGCTGGCGATGGCGGGGCTCTTCCGGCCTGCACTGGCGCGGATCCAGGCGCTCGTGGACCGCCGCTTCTACCGCCGCCGCTACGACGCCCGGCAGACGCTCGAGCAGTTCGGCGTCGCGGCTGCGCGAGGAGCTCGACCTCGAGGCGCTGGGCGCCGACCTGCGCGGCGTCGTCCGGGACACGATGCAGCCGGCCTCGGTCTCGCTGTGGCTGAGGAGCCGCGAATGAGCCGGCTGCCGCTCGTGCTGTGGGTGCTCGCCGTGCTGCTCGTGCGTGCCGGGCACCGCGGCCACGGTCGCGCTCGACTGGGGGACGAGCGACGCGCCGTTCGGGCTCGCCTTCGCCGCGCTCGGGCTCGCAGCGGCCACGACCGGCGCCGTCGTCGCCGCGCGTGTGCCCGGCAACGCGATCGGCTGGATGCTGCTCGCCATGGGCGGTGGGCTCGGCCTCCTGCTCAGCTGCGGCGCGTACGCGGAGGCGAGCGTGACGACGAGCCTCGGGCCGCTGCCGGGCGACGCCGTCGCCGCGTGGCTCGGGGCGTGGCCGAGCGTGCCGCTGTTCTTCGGGCTGACCATCTACCTGCTGCTGCTGTTCCCCGACGGCCGCTACCTGACGGCCCGCTGGCGGCGCGTGGGCTGGGGCGCCGCTGCGCTCCTCGTGGTTGCCAGCGTCGCGACGGCGCTGCGGGACGAGCGGCTCGAGCCGGGCTTCGCGAACCCCGTGGCGCCGGGCGGGACGGCGGCCGACGTCATCCGCGTCGTCGGGGACGCGACCGACCTGACGGCGCTGCCGGCGATGCTGGTGGCGGCGTTCGGGCTCGCGCTCCGCCTCCGGCGCTCGCGCGGCGTCGAGCGGCAGCAGATCAAGGCGTTCACCTACGTCGCGGCGATCGCGGGCGTGGGCCTCGGCTCGACGATCCTCGGCGACGGCACGATCTCCGAGGTGGCGTTCCTGGTCGGCCTGCTCGGGCTCGTGGGGCTGCCGGTGACCGCCGGCGTCGCGATCCTGCGCCACCGGCTCTACGACATCGACGTCGTGATCCGGCGCACGCTGATCTACGCGGCGCTCACGGCCACGCTGGCCGCCGGCTACCTCGGGCTGCGTGCTGCTCGCGCAGCTGGTGATCGGCGCGGAGTCCGGGCTGGCCGTCGCCGCCTCGACGCTGGCCATGGCGGCGCTGTTCCGGCCGGCGCGGGCACGGATCCAGGCGCTCGTCGACCGCCGCTTCTTCCGCCGCCGCTACGACGCGGCGCTGACGCTGGAGGCGTTCGGCACGCGGCTGCGCGACGAGCTCGACCTCGAGGCGGTGGGCGCCGACCTGCGCGCCGTGGCGCGGGAGACGATGCAGCCCGCCCACGTCTCGCTCTGGCTGCGGGAGGCGCCGCGATGAGCGCACGCGCGGCTCGCCTCTGGTGGCCTGTGCGCCGCTGCGCTGCCGTGCTCGTCGGTGGCGTTCCTGCTCGGTACGCGACGTTCGTGGCCGGCGACGTCACGCCCGCCTTCGATCTCGTGCTCAGCATCGCGCTGCTGACCTTCCCGGTCGTCGGTGCGATCGTCGCCTCGCGGCGGCCGGCGAACCCGATCGGCTGGCTCTTCTGCGCCGCCGGCGTGCTGTTCTCCGCTTCGAGCCTCGCGCACGGCTGGGCGACGTACGGCCTTGCCGACCGGGCCGAGCCGCTGCCCGGCGCGGTGACCGCCGCGTGGCTGAACGCCTGGCTCTTCTCTGCCGCCATCTTCGGCACGCCACGCTGCTGTTCCTGCTCTTCCCGACCGGCCGGCCGCTGTCCGCCCGCTGGCGGGCGGCCATCTGGCTGTCGGTGGCGGCGATCGTCGTGCAGACCACGGGAAGCGCCCTGGTGCCAGGCGCGCTCGTGGATGCGCCGGTCGACGGCATCGAGAACCCCGTGGGGGTCGGCGCCGGCGAGGTCGGTGGCCCAGGTCGGCTGGCTCCTGACGCTGGTCGGCATCCTCGTGGCCGCGGTCTCGCTCGTGGTCCGCTTCCGCAGGGCGCGCGGCGACGAGCGGCTCCAGCTCAAGTGGTTCGTGCTGGCCGCCGGGATCTTCGCCACGAGCTGCGTGGTGGCCGGCTTCGCGTTCAGCGCCGAGGACGAGCTGCCGTTGCTGGGACAGCTGCTGATCGTCGCGGCGTTCGCGACGATCCCGATCGCGGCGGCGATCGCGATCCTGCGGTACCGCCTGTACGAGATCGACCGGGTCATCAACCGCGCGCTCGTCTATGGCGCGCTGACGGCCACGCTGGCGGCCGGCTACCTGGGTTGCGTGCTGCTGGCCCAGCTCATCATCGGCGCCGAGTCAGGGCTCTCGGTCGCGATCTCGACGCTCGCGATGGCGGCGCTCTTCCGCCCGGCGCGGGCGCGGATCCAGGCGGGTGTCGACCGGCGCTTCTACCGCCGCCGCTACGACGCGGCGCTCACCCTCGAGGCGTTCGGCGGCCGCCTGCGCGAGCAGCTCGACCTCGACGCGCTCGGGGCCGACCTGCGCGGCGTCGTGCACGACACCGTCCAGCCCGCCCACGTCTCGCTGTGGCTGCGCGCGCCGGGAGCGCCGCGATGAGCGCGCGCACCGCCGCACGAATCGGGTGGTCGTTGTGCGCGTTCTCCACGCTGCTCGTGGCGATCTCCCTCGTCTTCTCGGTCGTCAACGGTGACGTGCCGGATCAGGGTGACTACGGCTCGGCGTTCGACGCGATCTCCGCGGTCGCCCTGCTCGCGTTCCCGATCGTCGGCGCCGTGGTCGTCTCGCGCCACCCGTCGAACTCGATCGGCTGGCTCTTCTGCGTGGCAGGGATCCCGTTCGGCGTCTCCGGGGTCGCTTACGGCTGGGGCGCGCATGGCCTGTTCGCCGAGCCGGGAGCGCTGCCCGGAGCCGAGTGGGGGGCCTGGCTGGGAAGCTGGCTGTTCGCGCCATCGCTGTTCGCGGTCCCGGCGCTGCTGTTCCTGCTGTTCCCCGACGGGAAGCCGCCGTCGCGGCGCTGGCGCCCGGTCGTATGGCTGATCCTGGCGGGCGTCGGCGCCACGACCCTGGGGAGCGCGCTCATGCCGGGCCGCCTCACCGAACCGCCGTTCAAGGGAATCGAGAACCCGGCCGGCATCGAGGCGGCGGGCACTGCGATCGAGGCGGTGAGCTTCGCCGGCTTCATCACGCTGTTCCTCGGGATCCTGCTCGGCGCGGTCGCGCTCGTCGCCCGCTTCCGCCGGGCGCGCGGCGACGAGCGGCAGCAGCTGAAGTGGTTCGCCGCCGCCGGAGGCGCGTTCGCACTGGTCATCGCCGTCGTGATCTCCCCGTGGTTCGGGTCGAGCGACACGACCGGCCAGCTGCTGGTCCTGCTCGCGTTCGCGGCCATCCCGATCGCCGCCGGCGTGGCGATCCTCAAGTACCGCCTGTACGAGATCGACCGGGTCATCAACCGCGCGCTCGTCTACGGCGCGTTGACGGCGACGCTGGCGGCCGGCTACCTCGGGTGCGTGCTGCTGGCGCAGTTCGTGATCGGTGCCGAGTCGGGCCTCGCGGTCGCGATCTCGACGCTCGCGATGGCGGCGCTGTTCCGCCCGGCGCGTGCGCGGATCCAGGCGGTCGTCGACCGGCGCTTCTACCGTCGCCGCTACGACGCCGCCCGGACGCTCGAGGCGTTCGGCACGCGCCTGCGCGAGGAGGTCGAGCTCGACCTCGTCGCCGCCGACCTGCGCGCCGTCGCACACGACACCGTCCAACCGACCCACGTCTCGCTGTGGCTGCGCCCGTAACGATTCCCGGACGCCCGCACGCGACGATGGCGCCATGACCAAGCTCCAGCACACGATCACCATCGACCGGCCGGTCGACGAGGTCTGGGACTACGTGATCGACGCGCGCAACGACCCGGTGTGGATGAGCCAGGTGGTGGAGGTGGGGCGCGGCGCCGACCAGCCCATCGAGGTCGGGCTCGAGATCGACGAAGTCGTCTCCTTCCTGGGCAAGCGGCTGCCAGTGACTATGCGCGTGACCGAGCACGAGCCGAGGCGGCGCTCGGCCATCGAGCTCACGCGTGCGGCGGTGCCGGGGCGCGGCAGCTACGACTTCGCGCCCGCGGACGGCGGCACCCGCTTCACCATGACCCTGGAGACCGACGCCCACGGCTTCTTCCGCCTCGCGGAGCCGGTCTTCGCGCGGATCGCCCGCCGCGACATCGTCACGAGCTGCGAACGACTGAAGGACCTGCTGGAGGCATAGATGGGAGCACTGACCCGCATGTTCCGGCGCCGGCGCGGCGCCAGCGACCCGCTCGAGGGGGGGACCGCGGCGCAGGCCGCGCCGGCCGACGAGCCGGCGCCGATCGACATCGCGCCCAACGACCCGTTGCTCGCGTATCTGCAGAGCGCGAGCGGGGCGGTCGACGTCCAGGCGCTCGAGCTCGACTCGCCGGCCCTCGCCGAGCTCAAGGCGGCCGGGATCAAGCTCGCGGTCCCGCTCGTCAGCCAGGGCGAGCTGATCGGCGTGCTCAACCTCGGTCCCCGGCTGTCCGAGCAGCAGTACTCGTCCGACGACCGCAAGCTGCTCGACAACCTCGCCGCCCAGGCTGCGCCGGCGCTGCGGGTCGGCCAGCTCGTCCGCCAGCAGGAGGCCGAGGCGCGCACGCGACAGCGGTTCGAGCAGGAGCTCGAGGTCGCCCGGCTGATCCAGCAGAACTTCCTCCCCAAGCAGCTCCCCGAGCTCGCCGGCTGGCAGGTCGCCGCCTACTACCGCCCGGCCCGCGAGGTCGGCGGCGACTTCTACGACGTGATCCCGCTGCCCGGCGGCAAGGTCGGCTTCGTCATCGGCGACGTGACCGACAAGGGCGTGCCCGCCGCGCTGGTGATGGCCGCCACCCGCAGCGTGCTGCGCGCGTCCGCCCAGCGCCTGGTCGATCCCGGCGAGGTGCTCGAGCGCGTCAACGAGCACCTGTGCCCCGACATGCCGGAGAAGATGTTCGTCACCTGCCTCTACGGGGTGCTCGACCCCTCGAGCGGCCACTTCCGCTTCGCCAACGCCGGCCACGACCTCCCGTACGTGAAGACCGCGGAGGGCTCGGTCGAGCTGCGCGCCCGCGGCATGCCGCTCGGGCTCATGCCCGGCATGCCGTACGAGGAGAAGGAGATGGTGCTCGCCCCGGGCGACTCGCTGCTCCTGCATTCCGACGGCGTCGTCGAGGCACACGACCCGCAGGGCGCGATGTTCGGCTTCCCGCGGCTCAAGGAAGCGGTGGCGCAGTACCCGGGCGGCGGCGAGCTGATCGACCGCGTGCTCGCCGACCTCCACGCCCACACGGGCCCGGACGCCGAGCAGGAGGACGACATCACGATGGTCACGCTCCAGCGCTCGACCGGCGCGGCGCACATGGCCAACGGCGCCGTCCCCGCCGAGCTGCTCGCCGAGTTCGAGGTGCCCAGCCAGGAGGGCAACGAGCGGCTGGCGATCGAGCGCGTGAGCGCCGCCGTCGCCCCGCTCGGGCTCGCCGCGGCGCGCCTCAAGCGCCTCCAGACCGCGGTCGGCGAGGCGACGATGAACGCGATGGAGCACGGCAGCGGCTACAGCGCCGACAAGCCGGTGACCATCCGCGTCCTCGCCGACGAGGCCGCGGTGCGGGTCCGCATCACCGACCTCGGGGGAGCGGCGCCGACGCGTGACGAAGCCGAGGTCCCGGACATCGAGGCCAAGCTCGCGGGGCTCCAGCGACCCCGCGGCTGGGGGCTGTTCCTGATCGAGAAGATGGTCGACGAAACGCGCGAGACGAGCGACGAGCGCTCCCATACGCTCGAGCTCGCCGTGCGCCTACAGGGAGGCGACGATGGCGATGCATGACTCCGTCATGGCGGTGCGCCGCCGCGGCGGCGCGGCGATCATCGACCTGGCCGGCGACATCAACTCCGGCGCCGAGCGCGCCCTGGAGGCGGCGTGGGGCGAGGCGAGCCAGCCGCCGGGGCCCGTCGTCCTGAACTTCGCGGGCGCCGACTACATCAACTCGACCGGCATCGCGCTGATCGTGGGGCTGCTCGCCCGTGCCCGGGCCGGCGGCGTCCCGATCCGCGCCTGCGGGCTCTCCGACCACTACCGCGAGATCTTCGAGATCACGCGCCTGGCCGACTTCATGCCCATCGCGAGCGACGAGGACAGCGCCGTGGATGGCGCGGAAAGGACAGGCCATGCCTGAAGCGACAGCGACCATGGAGGTTCGCCGGCACGGAGCGGCGAGCGTGGTGGACATCAGCGGAGACGTCACGGCAGCGTCGGAGGACGTGCTCATGGCCGCCTACGACGACGCGGGCGACGCGCGCGCGATCGTCCTGAACTTCTCCGAGCTCGCCTACATGAACAGTGGTGGGATCGGGCTCCTCGTCACGCTGCTGGTGCGCGCCAACCGGCGCTCCCAGCGGCTGCTCGCCTTCGGGCTGAGCGAGCACTACCGGCAGATCTTCGAGCTCACACGGCTCGACGAGGCGGTCGGCATCCACGACACCGAGTCCGAGGCGCTGGCGGCGGCCGGCGCCACCTGAGGAGCCACGCCATGAGCGACATGGAAGAGCGCGCTGCGGCGCGTGACGCTGCCCACTGGGCGAAGTCCGTCTCCACCCTGAACGTGTCCGAGGTGCCCGAGGGCGCCACCGGGATCAACGTCTCCGGCAAGCGGCTCGCCGGGCCGATCCAGGGCTTCGGGAAGATGTGGCAGAAGACCTACCAGGTGCGCCTGCCGCGCGAGGTGTGCTCGGCGACCGAGGTGATCGCCACCTGGAAGCGGCACTTCCCCGAGTTCTGGCCCGAGGGCAACATGTTCTATGCGCCCCTGACCGGGATCGAGCCCGGCGAGGTCGGACTGATCGAGGCGAGGCTGCCTGGGAAGATGAAGCTCTCGACCGGCGTGATGGTGCTCTACGCCGACGACGAGTCGTTCACGCTGATGACCCCGCAGGGCCACATGTTCGCCGGCTGGATCACGTTCAGCGCAATCGAGCGCGACGGCGAGACGGTGGCCCAGGCGCAGGTGCTGATGCGGGCGTCGGACCCGATCTTCGAGGTCGGGCCTCATGCTCGGCGGCCACAAGCAGGAGGACATGTTCTGGAACAAGACGCTCGAGCGGCTCGCGGCCCACTTCGGCAAGGACGGCGCGGAGGTCGACACGCAGGTGGTGTGCGTGGACAAGAAGCGCCAGTGGTCCAAGTGGAGCAACGTGTGGCACTCGTCGGCGATCCGCTCGACGATCTACACGATGGGCACGCCGGTGCGGGCGATCCGGCGGCTGTTCGGCGGACCGCGCGCGGTTGCCTGACGCCGTCGTCGTCGGCGCGGGACCGAACGGCCTGGCCGCGGCGATCGCGCTCGCCCGGGCCGGGCGCTCGGTCCGGGTGCTGGAGGCGGAGCCCACGGTGGGGGGAGGGTCGCGCTCGGCCGAGCTGACCCTCCCCGGGTTCGTGCACGACATCTGCTCGGCCGTCCACCCGCACCCGCTCGCCTCCCCGTTCCTGCGGCAGCTGCCGCTCGATCGCCACGGGCTCGAGCTGGTGCACCCGGAGATCCCGCTCGCGCATCCGCTCGACGACGGCACGGCGGTGGTCCTCGACCGCTCGCTCGCGGCGACCGCAACGTCGATCGGCGGCGGCGACGGGCGGGCGTACGAGCGCATGATGGGCCCGCTGGTGCGGGACGCCGAGAAGCTCCTGCCGGCCATCTTCGGCCCGCTGCGGCCGCCGCGCCACCCGCTCGCGCTCACGCGCTTCGGCGCGCTGGGCCTGCTGCGGCCCGTCGACGCACTGGCCCGGGCCCGGTTCGAAGGGCCGCGCGGGCAGGCGCTGCTCGCCGGCCTGGCGGCCCACTCGATGCTGCGTATGGACGAGCGGCCGACCGCGGCCGTCGCGCTCCTGCTCGCCCTCACCGCCCACGCCGTCGGCTGGCCGGTCGCCCGCGGCGGCTCGCAGCGGGTGGCCGACGCGCTCACCGACCACCTGCGCTCGCTCGGCGGCGAGGTCGAGACCGGGCGCCGGGTCGAGAGCGTCGACGAGCTCGGCGACCCGCGCACGGTGATGCTCGACGTCACGCCGCGTCAGGTCCTGGCGCTGGCCGGCCACCGGCTCCCGGCGCGCTACCGGTGGGAGCTGAGCCGCTTCCGCTACGGCCCGGGCGTGTTCAAGCTCGACTGGGCGCTCGACGGGCCGATCCCGTGGCGAGCGCCCGAGTGCGGGAGGGCCGGCACGGTGCACGTCGGCGGGACGCTCGAGGAGATCGCCGCCTCCGAGGCCGCCGCGGTGGGCGGCCGGATCCCCGAGCGGCCGTACGTGCTGCTCGCCCAGCAGAGCGCGTGCGACCCGACCCGCGCCCCGGCCGGGCAGCACACCGGCTGGGCCTACTGCCACGTCCCCAGCGGCTCGCCCGAGGACATGACCGAGCGGATCGAGGCGCAGGTCGAGCGCTTCGCGCCGGGCTTCCGCGACCGCATCCTCGCCCGCTCCGTCATGGGGCCGGCCGCGCTCGAGCGCTACGACGCCAACTACATCGGCGGCGACATCAACGGCGGCCGTCAGGACCTGCGCCAGCTCTTCACCCGCCCCGCGATCCGACCGGTCCCGTACACGACGCCCGACCCGCGGCTCTACATCTGCTCGTCGTCGACGCCCCCGGGAGGCGGCGTCCACGGCATGTGCGGCTACCACGCCGCCCAGGCCGCGCTACGCCGCTCGTAGCCACGATCTCTTCGGAGCCGCTCCTCGGCCCGAACGTCAACGGCGGCTGGGTAGGGAGGTTGGAGAGCCGGCGGGTGCGCGGGGAATAACGTCCACGAAACTCCCCGTCAAGGCGGGGAAAGGTGGATTTCGGTGCGGCCACGATCACCGAAATCCACCTTGATGCGCGTCTAGCGCACAAAGGTGGATTCGGGCGAGAACGACCACGCCGATTGACACGTAATCCCGGCTTGAACGAGGCGCGCGGCGGCCGGCTCCCTCACCTCCCTACCCAGTCGCAGTTGACGTTCGGGGCTGCTCAGCCGACGAGCCCGCGAAGGTAGGTGCCGCAGTCGCGGACGGCGTCGGCCCGCTCGCCGCGCAGGCGGCACTCGACCGACAGCACTCCGTCGAAGCCGGCCTCCCGGAGCGTGGCGACGATGCGCTCGAAGGGGACGTGGCCGGTGCCGGGCTGGGCGCGGTTCGAGTCGCTCAGGTGGACGGCGCCGACCAGCGGCGCGTGCGTGGCGAGCGTCGCGCACGGGTCGTCCTCCTCGATGTTCATGTGGTAGGTGTCGGCGAGGATCGCGAGCCCGCGCGAGCCGGCGTCGGCGATCAGTGCCGCGGCCTGGGCGACCGTGTTGACCATGTGGTCCTCGTAGCGGTTGAGGGGCTCGAGCAGGAGCGCCACTCCGAGCTCGGCGGCGTGCTCGCCCAGCGCCGCCAGGCCCTCGACGAGCACTTCGCGGTCCTCGGCGGGCGAGCGGGGTGGCTCCTCGAAGGGCGGCAGCCGGCGGGTGAACATGCCCCACGCGGCCGGCGTGACGACGCCGACCCCGCCGAGCGCACCGACGCCCTCGAGCTGACCCCGCAGGCGGTCGACCGCGCGGCGGCGGGCGGCGGCGTCGAAGTCCCCGAGCCAGCCGTCCAGCTCCGGGCACGACGTCCACGCGCGGCCGCGCAGCCCCGCCATGTCGCGCGCCGGGTCCGCGTCACGCAGCTCGAGGCCGTCGAAGCCCGCCGCGAGCGCCTCGTCCAGGCCCGAGACGAGGTGCTCCTGGATGGCGAGCCGCATCACGCGGCGAGGCCGCGCGCCGCGAGCAGCGCGTCGACGTTGGCCGGCTCGAGCACATGCTCGAGGGCGAGCGTCGTGGCGCCGACCACGCCGGCCCGCGGGCCCAGGCGGCTCGTGACGATCCGCAGCTCGCGGGTCGCGAGCGCCGAGGCGCGCTGGTAGACGCTCTCGCGGATGCCGGCCAGGAGCGGCTCGGAGGCGTCCGCCAGCTGTCCGCCGACCACGATCGCCGTCGGAGCGACGACGCTGACCACGGCGGCCAGGGCGGCGCCGAGCACGCGCCCCGCCTCACGCACGTGGTTCATCGGCACGGCGCGGCCGCGGCGCACGAGGTCGACCACGTCGGCCGGCGAGGAGACGTCGAACCCCTCGTCGGCGAGCTGGCGGACGAGCGCGCCGCCCGAGGCCAGCACGGCGACGCAGCCCCGGTTCCCGCACGAGCACATGATGTCGGACTCGCGGATGGCCCGGATGTGGCCGATGTCGCCGGCCCGTCCGTGGTTGCCGCGGAGCAGCTCGCCGTCCGAGATGATGCCCGCGCCGATCCCCGTCGCGACCTTGACGAACACGAAGTGGGAGAGGTCGCGCCAGTGGCGCCGGTGCTCGCCGAGCGCCATCGCGTGGACGTCGCGCTCGAGCAGGGCGGGCGCCCCGAACCGCTCCCGCAGGTGGCGCGCGACCGGATAGCCGTCCCAGCCCGGCATGATCGGCGGGTTGACGGGCCGCCCCGACGCGAAGTCGACCGGCCCCGGCACGTCGATCGCCGTGGCCAGCACGTCGTCTCGACCGCGACCCGTCTCGGCGAGCAGCTCGTCGAAGCGCCCGGCGACCCACTCGAGCACGGGCTCGGGGCCGTCGGCGATGCGGATCGGCTGCTCGCGCTCGGCCAGCGACTCGCCCGCGAGGTCGCACACCGCCAGGCGGCCATGGCGGGCGCCGAGGTCGCAGGCGAGCACGACGCCCATCCCCTCGTTGAAGCTGAGTGCCGCCGGCCGGCGCCCGCCGCTGGACGGGCCGGCCTCGGGCGACTCGACCACCAGCCCCGCGGAGAGCAGGACCGCGAGCCGCTGCATGACCGTCGAGCGGGAGAGCCCCGTGACGTCCATGACATCGGTTCGCGTGACGGCATGGCCCTCCCGGATCAGCCGCAGCACGCCCCCCGCGGAGACCGGCACGGACAAAGGCACGGTGGCCATGGTCACGAACCCTACCTGACTTGCGCGTGACCGTTACGCAGAAGTTCGCCCTGTCACGCACTTGAGGGGAACCTTCTGCTTGCACGGCATCGAGAGGTTGTTTACGCTCGCCGCGCCCCACGAACCCGGGAGGAGGATCGCCGAGTGCCTCGGGCGCTCGTGCTCGAAGGACCACGCTCGCTGCGGCTGCGCGAGGAGGACACGCCGGATCTCGGGCCGCGCGACGTCCGCGTGCGGGCGCTCATCAGCGGCGTGAGCCTCGGGACCGAGCTCAGCCTCTACCGGGGCAGCTCCGCCTTCGCCGAGCGCGAGTTCGACCGCGAGCTGCGCGCCTTCGTTCGGCCCGACCCGCCGCGGCCGCTGTATCCGGCGCCTCTCGGCTACGAGCTGGTGGGTCGCGTCGACGCGGTCGGCAGCGCGGTCGGCGAGCTCCGGGCCGGCGACCTCGTCCACGCCGGGGCGCCGCACGCCGAGATCGCGGTGCTCGACCTCGACGCCCAGGCCCGCGCCGCCTATCCCATCGTCAAGCTCCCGACGACCGACCCGCCGCCGTGGGCCCTGTTCGTGAGCCTCGGCGCGGTCGCGCTCGTCGCCGTCCACGACGCGCGGCTCAAGCTGGGCGACCACGTGGCGGTGGTCGGCCTCGGCGCGATCGGGCTGCTGACCGTGCAGATGGCCCGGCTGGCGGGCGCGGCGCACGTCACCGCCGTCGACCCGGTCGAGAGCCGGCGCAGGCTCGCCCTCCAGCTCGGCGCCCACGCCGCGATCGACCCAAGCGCGGAGCAGGACGGGGCGGGAGCGGCGATCAAGCGCGCCGGGCGCGGGGTGGACACGGCGATCGAGACGTCCGGCAGCGCGGCCGGCCTGCACGACGCGGTCGCGGCCGTCGCCCTCGGCGGCACCGTGGTGACGGTCGGCTTCTACCAGGGCGGCGCGCCGCAGCTGCGACTGGGCGAGGAGTGGCACCACAACCGGCTCGACATGGTCTCGAGCATGGGCGCGTGGGGTGCTCCGCATCGCTCCGGCCCCGGCTGGGACCGCGCGCGCGTCATGCGGACGGTCGTGGACCTGCTCGACGCGAGCATCCTGCGGGTCGACGAGCTGCCGGTCCGGCGGTTCCCCTTCGAGCAGGCGGTCGAGGCGTACGCCTGGCTCGACGAGAACCCCAGGGAAGCGGTGAAGGTGGCACTGACTTACAACGGCTTCGATCCAGGAGGAGGGGCGCGGTGAGAACGCGATGGGCAATACCGGCGATGCTGGCGGTGGCCGCCGTGGTGGCGGTCGGGTGTGGCGGTGACGACGACGACGACGGCGGCGGGGGCGGCGGCTCGGCGAGCGGCGAGACCCTGACCGTGTGGAACAACGAGTTCCAGCCCGACCGGATGGCCGCCACCCAGGCGATCCTCGACGAGTTCACACAGAAGACGGGGATCAAGACCAAGCAGGTCGCGGTGCCCGAGGACCAGTTGGCGACCCTGATGACGAACGCCGCAGCGGCCGACGAGCTCCCGGATGTGGTGCTCGCCACGCCGACGGCGCAGTCGCACCAGTACGCCGCCGAGGAGATCTTCGACTCCGAGGCGGCCCAGGCGGTGGTCGACAACCTGGGGCCGGACACGTTCTCGAAGAAGGCCCTCGACCTCGTGAGCCGCGACGGCGTGGCGACCGGCGTGCCGAGCGACGGCTGGGGCCAGCTGCTGATCTACCGCAAGGACCTGTTCGACGAGGCGGGCCTCGACGCGCCGCAGACGCTCGACGACGTGCAGGCGGCCGCCGAGGAGCTCAACGGCGACGGCACGGTGGGCATCACGCTCGCCACGGCAGCGGGCGACGGGTTCACGGCCGAGACGTTCGAGCACATCGCGCTCGCCCAGGGCTGCCAGCTCACCGACGACGCCGGCGAGGTGACCTTCGACTCGCCCGAGTGCGTCGAGGCCCTGCGCTGGTACGGCGACCTCGCCAAGAATTACTCGGTCACGGGCGCCCAGGACGTCGACTCCACGCGAGCGACGTACTTCGCAGGGCGCGCCGCGATGATGTTCTGGTCGCCGTTCCTGCTCGACGGCATGGCCGGGCTGCGCAACGACACCAAGCCGACGTGCCCGCAGTGCAAGAAGGACGTGGCGTACCTGGCAAAGAACAGCGGCCTCGTAGGCCCGCTGGCCGGCTCGACCGGCGAGCCGAGCCAGTTCGGTTCGGTCGCGACGTTCAACATCACGATCGACGCGCCGACGGAGGACGCCCAGAAGCTCGTCGAGTTCATGATGGGCGACGGCTACGTGCGCTGGCTCGGGCTCTCGCCCCAGGGCAAGTACCCGGTCCGCTTGGGCGACTCGGAGGACCCCGAGAAGTTCAAGAAGGCATGGGCCGAGCTCGAGAGCGGGGTGGACAAGAAGGCGCCGTTGAGCCAGTTCTACTCCAAGGAGTCGCTCGCCTCACTCGGTGAGGGCGTCGAGCAGTTCCAGCGCTGGGGGTTCGCCCAGGGCCAGGGGGCGCTGGTCGGCGCGCTGTCGGGTGAGCAGCCCGTGGCCAACGCCGTGTCGGACGTGATCGGCGGCAAGGACCCGGCGGACGCTGCCAAGGAGGTACAGGAGACCACCGAGGAGCTCAAGGCCGGTCTGGAGTAGGACGGTGGACGCTCCCGTCCCTGTCGAGGCTGCGCCACGCAGCCGGCGCCGCGCGTGGGACACCCGCGCGCGGCGCGACTCGCGCGCCGGCGTGGCGCTCGTGTCGCCGACCGTGATCGTCGTCCTCGTGATGGTGGTGCTGCCGGTCGTCTGGGCGCTGATCCTCTCCTTCCAGCGCATCCGGCTGCTCCAGATCCGCCGGCTCGACGTGCTCGGCGGCGACTACACGCTGCGCAACTACGACCTGCTGCTGAACTCGTCCGACTTCCTGGCCGCGGCCCGCACGACGCTCGTCTACTCGGTCTTCGGGACGCTCGGGGCGGTCGTGCTCGGGCTCGTCGCCGCGCTGCTCGTGCGGCGCTCGTTCCCCGGCCGGGGCTTCGTCCGCGGCGTGCTGCTGCTGCCGTACGTGGCGCCGGTGGTGGCCATCGCGTTCATCTGGCAGGTGCTGCTCTCACCGCAGCTCGGCTTCGTCAATGCGGTGGGGACGGACCTGCTGGGCTGGGACTCGCCGATCCCGTTCCTGAGCCAGGAGGAGGGCACGATCACCCTGTTCGGGCTGAGCATCGGCGTACCGACCGCCCTGCTCATGGTCATCCTCTTCGAGGCCTGGAAGTCGTTCCCGTTCGCCTTCCTGTTCCTGCTCGCGCGGCTCCAGGCCGTGCCGGCCGACATCGAGGAGGCGGCGCGGGTCGACGGGGCGGCGCCGACCCAGGTCTTCCGCTACATCATCCTGCCCCAGCTCATGGGCGTGATCGCGCTGATCGCGGTCCTGCGCTTCATCTGGACGTTCAACGCGTTCGACGAGATCTACCTGCTGACGGGCGGAGGCGCGGGGACCGAGGTGCTCGCCACCCAGGTCTACTCGCTGCTCCAGGCGCGCAACGACGTCGGGGCGTCGGCGGCGGTCGCGATGTTCATGGCTGCCTGGCTCGCCATCTTCCTGCTCGTCTACCTCAAGTTCTTCGGCGAGAGGGACCGCGAGACATGAGGCGCAAACGCTGGTCGCGCTACCACGTCGAGGTCGCGGCGCTGCGCGTGCTGCGACCGCTGGGGATCGCGTTCTTCGTGCTCATCGCGCTGTTCCCCTTCTACTACATGGTCCTGCTCTCGATGCGCGAGATCTCGGAGATCATCGAGTCGCCGGGGCAGATCTGGATTGGGCTCGACGAGCTCACGACCGACGCGTACGAGCGCGTCCTCAAGCCGACGGACGACGGCGGACTGGGCTTCGTCCGCTTCCTGATCAACTCGGCGCTGCTGGGCCTGGGGACCGTGGTGGTCACGATCGCCGTGTCGGTCCTCGGCGCCTATGCGGTGTCGCGGCTCGAGTTCTTCGGCAAGCGCACGGTGCACTTCCTGTTCCTGTCGGTCTACCTGTTCCCGCCGATCCTGCTCGCCATCCCGCTGTTCGTGGCCTTCTCGAAGCTGGAGCTGCGCGGCGAGCTGTGGGTGCTGGTCATCGTCTACATCGCGCAGACGCTGCCGCTCTGCGTCTACATGCTGCGGAACTACTTCGACACGGTGCCGGTCTCGCTCGAGGAGGCGGCGGAGGTGGACGGCGCCACGCGGCTCCAGGTCATCCGCAAGATCACACTGCCGCTGGCGGTGCCGGCGATCGCCGCGACCAGCCTGTTCGTGTTCATGATCGCCTGGAACGAGTTCCTGTTCGCCCTGCTGTTCCTTCAGGAGGAGCGCGACAACTGGACGGTGTCGCTCGGCGTGTCCCAGCTCACCAACATCGAGACGCCGGCGACGACGCTGATGGCCGGCTCGGTGATCCTCACCGTGCCGATCATCGTGCTGTTCCTGTTCGCCGAGCGGCTGATGACCGAGGGGCTCACGCGGGGCGCCGAGAAGGGATGACGCTCGCGGACAGCGCGGAGTCCGTGCTGGCGCAGAACTGGACGGGAGCCTCCACGGTCCCGTCCCGGCGCCAGTACCCGCACCAGTGGGGGTGGGACGCCGCGTACATCGCCATCGGCTGGTCGTGGCTCGACCCCGCGCGGGCCGCGACCGAGCTCGAGTCGCTGCTGGCGGGCCAGTGGGACGACGGGCGGGTGCCGCACATCGTCTTCCACCCGGACGTGCCCGAGGACGCGTACTTCCCCGGCCCCGCGTTCTGGGGCGGGCGCACGTCCGGGATCACGCAGCCACCGCTGCACGCGCGGGCCGCGCTCGAGGTCGCCGAGCGTGGCGCCGGCGACGCGTTCCTGCGGCGGGTGTTCGACCGCCTGGTCGCCCAGCACGAGTACCTGGCCGGGCGGCGCGACCTCGGCGGCGGGGGCCTCGCGGCCATCGTGCACCCTTGGGAGTCCGGGCTCGACGACAGCCCAGCCTGGGACGCGCCGCTCGCGGCGGTGGAGCTGCCGGCGCACGGCGTCGAGCCGTACGAGCGCCAGGACCGGCGGCACGTCGACCCCAGCGAGCGGCCGAGCGACGCGGCGTACGACCGCTTCGTGCACCTCGCGCGCGTCTACCGCGACGCCGACTATGCCGACGACGGCGAGAGCCAGTTCCTCGTCGAGGACCCGCTGTTCAACGCGATCTGGCTGTGGTCGACCCACGCCCTGGCGGAGATCGCCGCGCGCGTCGGGGAGGACCCCGGGCTGTACCACGAGGCCGCGGCGGGGATCGGGTCAGCGCTCCGCTCGCGGCTGTGGGACGGCGAGCGGTTCCGCGCGCGCGACCTGCGCTCCGGGGTGCTGCTCGAGCCGCGCACGATCGGGTCCCTCGCGCCGCTGCTCGACCCCGACCTGCCGGCCGCCGTCGCCCGGCGCCTGGCCGGCGACCTCGAGTCCCCGCACTTCTGGGCTCCCGGCGGCGTCGGCGTCGCGTCCTTCGACCTCCTCGACCCGGCGTTCGACCGGCGCCGCTACTGGCGCGGGCCGGTGTGGGCGAACCTCAACTGGCTGCTGGCGCGCGGCCTACGCGGCCACGACCTCGTGGAGCCGGCGCGCCGGCTCGAGGAGGGAACGGTCCAGCTCGTCGAGTCGGCCGGGCTGCGGGAGTACTTCGATCCGCTGAGCGGAGAGGGGCTGGGCAGCGACGACTTCTCGTGGACGGCCGCGGCGGTCGTCGACATCCTGCACTCGAAGGAGCTGCCGGAGGTCGGTTAGGGTCGGCATGCGATGCGACGCCGGCTACTGGTGGTGCTGGTCGTCGTCCTCGCCGCCGGCTGTGGCGAGGACGATCCCGTTCCGCTGAGCGGGGAGACGCTCACGGTCTGGAACCACGAGCACCAGCCGGATCGCCTCGCCGCGACGCAGGCGATCCTCGACGACTTCACGCGCACCACGGGGATCAAGACCGAGCAGCTGCCGATCCCCGAGGACGGGCTGCCCCGGATGATCCGCAAGGCGCGCGCGCAGGGCGCGTTGCCCGACGTCGTGCTGTCGACGGGTATGCCGCACGCGCACCGCTATGCCGCCGAGGGCGTCTTCGACGCGGACGCCGCCGAGGAGGTCATCGACCGGCTGGGCCGCGAGACGTTCTCGAAGCGCGCGCTCGAGCTCGTCTCGAGCCATCGCCGCGCCGTCGGCGTGCCGAGCGACGGCTGGGGGCAGCTGCTCATCTATCGCAAGGACCTGTTCGACCAGGCAGGGCTCCACGCGCCGCAGACGCTCAGCGACGTCGTGGCCGCCGCCAAGGAGCTCGACGGCGACGGGATGGCGGGCATCGCGCTCGCCACGGCGCCGGGTGACGGGTTCACGCACGAGACGTTCGAGCACCTCGCGCTGGCCGAGGGGTGCCAGCTCGTCGATGCCGCGGCGGACGTGACGTTCGACTCGCCCGAGTGCGTGGAGGCGCTGCGCGTGTACGCCGAGCTGGCGCACGACTACTCGGTCGAGGGCGTCCAGGACGTGGACTCCACGCGTGCCGCTTACTTCTCGGGGCGCGCGGCGATGCTGTTCTGGTCGCCGTTCCTGCTCGACGGGCTGGCGGGCCTGAACGACGAGACGCGGCCGACCTGCCCGCAGTGCAAGGAGGATCCGGCCTACCTGGCGCGCAACAGCGGCCTCGTCGGCCCGCTCGCGGGATCGACGGGCGAGCCGAGCCAGTTCGGCTCCGTGGCGACGTTCAACATCACGGTCGACGCCCCGAAGGAGGAGGCGGAGCGGCTCGTCGAGTACATGCTGAGCGACGGGTACGTGCGCTGGCTCGGGCTCTCGCCGCAGGGCAAGTACCCGGTTCGCGCGGGCGACGCGGACGATCCCGAGCGGTACGCCAAGGCGTGGGGCGCGCTCGAGAGCGGCATCGACCGCAAGGCCCCGTTGACCGACTTCTACTCCGAGGCGTCGATCGCCTCGCTGGGGGAGGGCGTGCAGAACTTCCAGCGCTGGGGGTTCGCGCAGGGCCAGGGCGCGCTGGTCGGCAAGCTGGCGGAGGAGCAGCCCGTGGCCAATGCGGTGGCGGATGTGATCGGCGGGAAGGACCCGGAAGCGGCCGCCAAGGAGGTGCAGGCGGCCGTCGAGGAGCTCAAGGACGGGGGCTAGCCGACCGCGGCCGCGTATCCCTCGGGGTCCGTCGGGCCTTCGGTGGCGAGCAGCAGCACGCGACTGCCGGGACCGAGTCCGACCGCGGCGCCCAGGGCGGCGCACTCCGGATCGGACCGCATCGCGACGAGGGCGGCCAGCGCGGCCGCGCCGGAGTCGCCGATCGCCAGGCCCGCCGTGGCGAGCGCTCGCATGGCGGCGCGCGACTCGCCGTCGTCAACCGTCACGGTGCCGTGGATCCCGTCGCGCAGCGACGGCCACGCGGCGGCGGACACCTCGGCGCAGTCGAGACCGGCCATCGCGGTACCCGGCGTGTCGATCCGCACCGGCTCGCCGGCGGCCAGCGATGCGGTCAGGCACGCGGCGGCGACCGGCTCGACGCCGATCACCTTCACGCCGGCGTTCGCGCCGTAGCGCGCCGCGGCCGCGGCCAGCGAGCCCACGCCGACCGGCACGACCAGGACCTCGGGCGCGGCCTGCTCGGCGGCCTCGGCGAACAGCGTGGCGTAGCCGTCGATGACCCACGCCGCCGGGCGCGAGCTCCCCACGTCGGAGATCTCCAGCCGGCCGTCGAGGGTGCTCTCGCGGGCCGCTTCGGCGACGGCGTCCTCGTACGTGCCGTCGATGACGACCACGTCCGCCCCCTCGCCGGCGATCGCCTCGCGGCGGGCGGCCACCGAGCGGGCCGGGAGGAACACACGGGCGCGCAGGCCGCGGGCGGCGGCGACGTGCGCGACGGCGCGGCCGTGGTTGCCGGCGCTGGCCGCCACCAGCGTGTGGACGTCGGGACGCGCGCGCAGCGCGCGCTCGATCGCCCACGACGCCCCGAGCACCTTGAACGCGGGCAGCCCGAGCCGGTTCGACTCGTCCTTGAGCCGCACGTCGCCGGTGCCCGGCGCGAGCGCCGAGACGTCGTGCACGGGCGTCGGCGCGTAGTCCGGCAGAGCGGCGTGGAACGCGCGCGCCTCGGTGCTCGGCGCCGGGACGGCGCCGGGTCGCAGATGCGGGTTGACCAGCGCCCTCATCCGCACAGGCGCGCAGCGGCCTCGACGAGCGTGCGGGCCACCGCCTCGGTGTCGGCGATGCTCACCCACTCCTCGACCGCGTGGGCGCCCTCGCCGCCCGGCCCGAACATCACGGTCGGGATGCCCGCCGCGGCGATGAACGCGGCGTCGGCCCAGTAGCTCGCGCCGCCGATCGCGGGCGGGCTGCCGATCACGCCGGCGGCGGCGCCGCGCACAGCCTCGACGACGGCTGCTCCGGCGTCGACCTCGAACGGCTCGCGCACGAGCAGCGTCCGCTGCTCGGCCACCAGCTCGGGGTCGGCCGCGAGGATCGCCGCCAGCTCGGCCTCGACGTCGGCGGCCGTCTCGCCCGGCAGCGTGCGGCGCTCGAGGCCGATCACGCAGCGCGCCGGATAGCTCGAGAGCTCGGCGCCGCCCTCGATCACCGAGGCGTGGACCGAGCCGCGGCCGAGCAGCGGGTGCGTGCGGTCGCCGAGCGCGGCGTCGAGCTCGCCGAGGGCGACGAGCACCGGCCCCGACTTCACGATCGCGTCGACGCCCAGGTGCGGGCGCGAGCCGTGCGCGGCGCGCCCGGTGACCTCGATCTCGGCCCACACGAAGCCCTTGTGGGCGACGACGACCTCCATCTCCGTGGGCTCGGTGACGACCGCCGCGTCGGCGCGCACGGCGGCCAGCGCCTCCTGGACGCCGAGGCTGGCGTGCTCCTCGTCGGCCACCGCGGCGACCAGCACGTCGCCGGCGAGCGAGCGTCCCGCCGCCTCGCGGCAGGCGAGCAACGCGGCGGCGAGCCCGGCCTTCATGTCGTAGGCGCCGCGGCCGTAGAGGCGATCGCCGTCGACCCGCGGGTCGTGCGGCGCCGCCATGCCCTCGACGCCGACGGTGTCGAGGTGAGCGCACAGCAGCAGCGTGCGGCCGCCGCCGGTGCCGGGCGCGCGGACCAGGACGCTGGGGCGGCCTGGACTGGCCTCGAGGATCTGGGCTTCGAGGCCCGCGTCCCGCGCCCAGGCGGCCACGAAGCGGGAGATCTCACCCTCCCCCGCGCCACCGGGCACGAGGGAGGGGTTTACGGAGTCGATCGCGACGAGGCGCGAGGTGAGATCGACGGCGGCGTCGCGCACCGCCGGAATGGTGTCAAGTTACGGGCGCTTGAAGCCCGGGCGGTCCTCGGCGACGAGGTCGGAGAGGACGGTGCGGAGGCGGCGGAGGGTGGAGGTCATGGAAGGAGAATCGCATCGCGCCGGCTCCGTCAACACGGGGCCAACCTGTGGGCGCCGTTTCGGGTTGCCCCCATTCAGAGAGAGGTGGCCGTAGGGGGGAGCGGGGGCACCCCCCTACGGCGTGGGGAAAGACTTCAGCGATATGAGCGAGCGCTCGACGACGACCGTGCCGTCGTGCGCTGCACCGTCGCGCTCGACGGGGCGGCCGTGCCGCCCGCGACGGCGCCCGGGGCGACCGTGCGGATCCACTCGCGCAGCGTGTCGTCGGCGACGCGGCCGTACACGCCCGGGTAGCCGGGCTCGGCGCAGCCGTTGCCGTAGCTCGTGTCGCCCACCAGGCGCAGCTCGGCGCCGGCGGGGACGAGCAGCGGGCCGCCGGAGTCGCCCTGGCACGTGTCCACACCGCCCTGCGGGAACCCGGCCCCGACCTGGGTGCGGCTCTCGAAGCCGCCGAACAGCGGGTCGACGCCGTCGACCAGATAGGGATACGCCTCGGCCGTCACGGCGTCGGCGGTGATCGGCACCTGCGCCTCCTGCAGGAACTCGGGCTGGTCGCCGCCCGACTCGGTGACGCCGTAGCCGGCGATCGTGGCCATCGTGCCCGCCGTCCACAGGGAGCGTTCGGCGGCCGACGCGATCTTCACCGGCGCGTTGGCCGACGGCGTCGGAAGCTCGACGACCGCGACGTCGCTGCTGACGCTGCCCAGTCCGGCCCAGCCGGGCGCTACGGACACCGACTTGGCGACGTGCTTCTCACCCTCGGACTGGTAGCCGCCGGTCAGGCTCGCGGACGGCGTGCGGTGGGCGCCGAGGCTCACCTCGATCAGCTGGCCGGGCTGGCCGATCGGCACGTTGGCGACCCCGCCGGGCGCCAGCGAGCCGCAGTGGGCGGCCGTCACGACGTGGGTCGGGGTGACGAGCGTGCCGGTGCACTGGAACGCGCGGTCGATGACGATGTGCGCGACGTAGGGGTACTCGCCCGGCGAGGCGTCCTGGCCGCCGACGATGGCGTGCGCGGGCGTGGCGACGCCGGCGGTGATCGCGAGCGTCGCGAGAAGGGTCCTGAGCAGTGGCATGGAGGCTCGAACGGCGCGCGCGCGAGAAACTTGCGTTCCGCCGCCCCGGTTTCTCCGTATTTCGGGGCAAGGTCTCTCAGGAAACCGCAAGGTTCGTTCGAACCCTTGACAAACGGGTGTCGTTCGGGTCGGATAGCCACGCCATGGCTACGGGTCGAGCCGGCTCCCTCGAAGCGCTGCGCCGCCTGAACCGCCTGCGCGTGATCCACGCGCTGCGCGATCAGGGGCTGATCTCGCGCGCCGAGATCGCCCGCCGGACCGGCCTCTCGCGCTCGACGGTGTCGAGCCTGGTGGCCGATCTGCAGGCCGACGGCCTCGTGGTCGAGCAGGGCGAGCCGGGGGAGGCGCACGGCACCCAGGGCGGCCGGCCGCCGATCCTGCTCTCGTTCGACGCGTCGGCCGGCGCCGCGGTCGGGATCGACTTCGGGCACAGCCACCTACGGGTCGCGGTCTCGGACCTCTCCTCGCGCATCCTCGGCGAGCGGGCGCTGCCGCTCGACACGGACCACGCGGCCGAGCAGGGGCTGGACGCCGCCGCCGAGCTGGTCGGTGAGCTGCTGGCCGAGGCGAACCTCGACGAGGGGCAGGTGATCGGCGCCGGAATGGGGCTGCCCGGGCCGATCCTCCAGGCGGACGGCGTGGTGGGCTCGTCGGCGATCCTGCCCGGCTGGGTCGGCGTCCCGGCGGTCGCGGAGATGCGCCGCCGCCTCGACGTGCCGATCCTCGTCGACAACGACGCCAACCTCGGCGCGCTGGCGGAGGCCGCCTTCGGGGCCGGTCAGGACGCGAGCGACCTGATCTACCTCAAGATCGCCTCCGGCATCGGCGCGGGACTGCTGCTCAACGGGCGCCTGTACCGGGGGACCGGCGGGCTGGCGGGGGAGCTCGGGCACTTCCTCGTGGATCCGGAGGGCCTCGTCTGCCGCTGTGGCAATCGCGGCTGCCTGGAGACGCTGGCCGCCAGCGGCGCGCTCGTCGAGCTGCTGCGGCGCAGCCACGGGGAGGACGTCACGGTCCAGCGCATGCTCGAGCTCGCGCGCGCGGGCGATCTCGGTTGCCGGCGCGTGATCACGGACGCCGGTCGGGCGGTCGGGCGGGCCGTGTCGATGCTCATCAACGTGCTCAACCCGGAGCTCGTGGTCGTGGGAGGCGACCTCGCCGCCGCCGGGGACCTGCTGCTGGACGGCGTGCGCGACTCGATCGCGCGCGCCGCCCTGCCGTCCGCCGCCGAGGCCGCCAGGGTCGTGACCGGCGTGCTCGGCGAGCGGGCGCAGGTGTTGGGCGCGATCGCCCTCGTGATCAGCGAGGCCGATCGCGCGTTTCCGACCCGGCTGGCGGCGGGCGCCGCCTGACCGGCTTATGCTCTGCCAACCACGCGCCTGAGGCGCACGAAGGAGGAGACGGAATGAGGGGACGCATCTTCGCTGTGGCTGCTGCCGTACTCGCGATGTCGTTCGCGATCGCGGCCTGTGGCGGCGACGACGACGACGGGGGCGGCGGTGGAGGGTCCGCCGACAGCGCCGAGGCCAAGGGCAAGATCGGCGTGATCCTGCCCGACGCCGCGTCGTCCGCCCGCTGGGAGACGGCCGACCGCCGCTTCCTGGGTGAGGCGTTCGAGGCCGCCGGGGTCGACTACGACATCCAGAACGCCAACGGCGACAAGGCCAAGTTCTCGACGATCGCCGACCAGATGATCAATGGCGGCGTGACCGTGCTCATGCTCGTCAACCTGGACTCGCCGTCGGCGGCCACGGTGATCAAGAAGGCCAGGGACCAGGGCATCCCGGCGATCGACTACGACCGCCTGACGCTAGGCGGCGGCGCCGACTACTACGTGTCGTTCGACAACGTGGCCGTGGGCACGACGATCGGCGAGGGCCTGGTGCAGTGCATGAAGGACGGCGGCAACGCCTCGGGCCCGGTGGCGCTGCTCAACGGCTCGCCGACCGACAACAACGCGACGCTGTTCAAGCAGGGCTATGAGAAGGCGATCACCGGCGCCGGCTACGAGGTCGCGGCCGACCAGTCCGTGCCGGATTGGGACAACACGAAGGCCGGCACCATCTTCGAGCAGATGTACACGAAGGCGGGCGGCAACTTCGTCGGCGTGGCAGCGGCCAACGACGGCCTCGGCGGCGCGGTCGCCGCGGTGCTCAAGCGCAACGGCGACACCGACAAGATCCCGACCACCGGCCAGGACGCGACGGCCGAGGGCCTGCAGCGCGTGCTGCTGGGCTCCCAGTGCATGACCGTCTACAAGGCGATCAAGAAGGAGGCCGACGCCGCCTCCGACCTCGCGATCGCGCTGACCAAGGGCGACCAGGCCGGCGCCGATCAGCTCGCGTCGGGCTCGGTGGACGACACCGAGACGGGCGAGAAGGTCAAGTCGGTGCTGCTCGAGCCGCAGGGCATCACGAAGGACAGCGTCAAGGACGTCGTCGCGGACGGGTTCGTGGCGGCCGAGGACGTCTGCACGACCTCCGCGCTGAAGAAGGCGTGCACCGAGAACGGCGTGGAGTGATGCCGTGACCGCGACGGGAACGTCTCCGCAGGGACAGCCGGTGCTGTCCCTGCGGAAGGTCGACAAGAGCTTCGGCGCCGTGCACGTGCTGCGCGCGGTCGATCTCGACACCTACCCGGGGAAGGTGACCGCGCTGGTCGGCGACAACGGCGCCGGCAAGAGCACGCTGATCAAGGCCGTGGCGGGCATCCACCCGTTCGACGGCGGCGAGATGTACTGGGAGGGCGACAAGGTCGAGGTGCACGGCCCCAAGCAGGCCAACGCGCTCGGGATCGAGATCGTCTACCAGGACCTGGCGCTGTGCGACAACCTCGACGTCGTCCACAACATGTTCCTCGGGCGCGAAGTCAAGTCGGCGATCACGCTCAACGAGACGGAGATGGAGAAGCGGGCCGGGGAGACGCTGCGCGGGCTGTCGGTGCGGACGCTGCGCTCGCTGCGCCAGCAGGTCTCCAGCCTGTCCGGCGGTCAGCGGCAGACGGTCGCGATCGCCCGCGCCGTGCTGTGGAACTCCAAGCTCGTGATCCTCGACGAGCCGACCGCGGCGCTCGGCGTCGCCCAGACCGAGCAGGTGCTCAACCTGGTCCGGCGGCTGGCGGACAATGGGCTGGCGGTGATTCTCATCACCCACAACATGAACGACGTGTTCCAGGTGGCCGACAACATTGCCTGCCTGTACCTGGGGCAGATGGCGGCGCAGGTCGACGCCAAGGAGGTCTCGCACGGCCAGGTGGTCGAGCTGATCACCGCCGGGCGCTCGGGCGACATGGGGCTCAAGCCCGAGGTCGCCGCAGCGAACGTAGGAGGTGAGGCATGAGCACCGCGGCGCCGCCGGCCTCGCAGTTCGACATCCAGGAGGAGACCGGCGGCAGCATCGGCGCGGCGGCGCGCGAGTACTGGACGCGCGTCAAGGGTGGCGATATGGGTTCGCTGCCCGCGATCGTCGGCGTCGTCGCCCTGGTCGTGATCTTCGGGATCATGGAGGGCGACACGTTCCTCTCGAAGGGGAACTTCGCCAACCTGATCAACCAGGGCGCGGCGATCATGGTGCTCGCCATGGGCCTGGTCTTCGTCCTGCTGCTGGGCGAGATCGACCTCTCCGCCGGCTTCGCAGCCGGCATGGGCGCGGCGATCCTCGCCACCACGCTGACCGAGAAGGGCTGGGCGTGGCCGGTGGCGCTCCTGGCCGCGCTGGCGACCGGCGTCGCGATCGGCTTCTCGATCGCGGTGCTCGTGGCGCGACTCGGGATCCCGAGCTTCGTGGTCACGCTGGCGTTCTTCCTCGGCCTGCAGGGCGCGATGCTGTTGATCATCGGCGAGGGCGGGACGATCCCGATCCGCAACGAGGCGATCCTGTCGGTGATGAACGACAACATGCCGGTCCTCCTCGGCTGGCTGTTCGGGCTCATCGTCATCGCCGGGTTCGGGCTGGCGACGCTGATGCGGATCCGCTCGCGCAGGAAGGAGGGCCTGCCGACCGAGGCGATGTCGGTCTGGGCCGTCAAGGTCGGCGCGCTGGCCGCGGTCGTCCTGATCGCGGTGTGGCTCCTCAACCAGGAGCGCCAGCGCGAGACCGCAATCATCACGATCCAGGGCATCCCGTGGGTGGTGCCGCTGGTCGCGGCGCTGGTCGTCGGGTTGGCGTTCGTCCTCAGCCGGACGGCGTTCGGCCGCCACATCTACGCGGTCGGCGGCAATGCCGAGGCCGCACGGCGGGCGGGCATCAACGTGCCGAACATCAAGACAGCGTGCTTCGTGATCTGCAGCACGCTGGCGATCGTGGCCGGCATCCTGATCGCGTCGCGCGACAACTCGGTGTCGCCCACCACGGGCGGCGCGCAGACGCTGCTGTACGCGGTCGGCGCGGCCGTCATCGGCGGTACGAGCCTCTTCGGCGGCCGCGGCCGCGTCTACGACGCGGTGACGGGCGGCCTCGTGGTGGCGGTGATCGCCAACGGCCTGCCGCTGGTGACCCAGAAGTCCGGCACCCAGTTCATCATCAACGGCGTGGTGCTGCTCGTGGCCGCGAGCGTGGACGCGATCTCGCGGAGGCGGGCCGCTGCAACAGGCAGATGAGGCGGTGCGGTGGGGAATCCTCTCCACCGCCCGCATCAACCAGAAGCTGCTGGCCGGAGCGCGCGAGGCGGCGGGGGCGCAGGTTGTCGCCGTCGGCTCGCGCGACCGGGAGCGCGGCGAGGCGTTCGCGTCCGAGCACGGCATCCCCCGCGTGCACGGCTCCTACAACGAGCTGCTCGCCGACCCCGACGTCGAGGCGGTGTACATCCCGCTGCCGAACGCGCTGCACGTGCCGTGGTCGGTGCGCGCGCTGGAGGCCGGCAAGCACGTGCTGTGCGAGAAGCCGCTGGGGCGGCGGGCGGCCGACGTGGAGGCGGCCTTCGACGCTGCCGAGCGGGCCGGGCGGCTGCTGATGGAGGCGTTCATGTGGCGCTACCACCCGCAGACCGAGGCGCTCGTCCGCCTCGCGCGCGAGATCGCGCCGCTGCGCGTGGTGCGGACGTTCTTCGGCTTCACCCTGCCCGCCGAGGACGCTACGAACGTGCGGCTCAGCGAGGAGCTCGAGGGCGGCGCCCTGATGGACGTCGGCTGCTACTGCGTGAGCGGGCTGCGGATGCTGTGCGGCGAGCCGGAGCGGGTCAGCGGCGAGGCCGTCGCCCGCGGCGGGGTGGACGGCCGCTTCGCCGGCGTGCTGCGCTTCCCCGGCGACGTGCTCGGCACCTTCGCCTGCGGCTTCGACGTCCCGCTGCTGGGCGCCATCGAGGTCGTGGGAGAAGGGGGCGTCCTGCTCGCCGAGGATCCCTGGCACGGACTGACGCCGCGCCTGACGCGCGACGGCGAGGAGGTGCCGGTGCAGGCCGCCAACCCCTACGCGCTCGAGCTCGAGGACTTCTCGGCCGCCATCCGGGGAGGCACCCAGCCCCGCCTGGGCCGCGAGGACGCCCTCGGGCAGGCGCAGACGATCGAAGCGCTGTACGCCGCCGCCGGCCGCCAGGCGTTCGCGGCCTGATCGATCAGCCTTGCCTCACCGCTGCGGAGGGGTTACCGTCGGGCGGTGAACGCCCAAGTGCCCCTCCGCCGGGCGCTGCTGGTCGCCACCGGGACGTACGGCGACCCGGGCCTGGCCGGGCTCGAGGCTCCGCAGAGCGACGTGGAGGCCCTCGCCGAGGTGCTCGGCGACGGGTCGATCGGGCAGTTCGAGGTCCGGGAGCTGGTCGACCGGCCGACCGACGAGATCAAGCGGGCCATCGAGGGGTTCTTCGCCATCGCCCGGCCTGACGAGCTGCTGCTCCTCTACTTCTCCGGGCACGGCGTGCTCTCGCAGAGCCGGCGTTTCTTCTTCGCGACGTCCACCACCGTGCTCCAGTACCTGCGCACGACCGCGATCGAGGACTCCTTCGTCAACGGCGCGATGCACGAGAGCCGGGCGAAGTCGATCGTGCTGATCATCGACTGCTGTCACAGTGGCGCGTTCGGCCGGGGCATGACCCCCAAGAGCGTGCTGACGGTCGACGTGCAGCACCGCTTCCAGGGCCGTGGCCGCGTGACGCTCTCGGCCTCGACCGAGCTCCAGTACGCGTTCGAGGAGGCAGATCCGGCGACCGGCATCAACGAGCTGGGGCGCCCCCCGCCTGGCTCCGTGTTCACGAGCTGCCTGGTGAACGGCCTGCGCACCGGCGAGGCGGACACCAACGAGGACGGCGAGATCTCGGTCGACGAGCTGTACGACTACGCGTGCCAGCGGGTGCGCCAGCGCTCGCCACATCAGACGCCGGGGATGGCGGGCGACGTGCGCGGCGACATCATGATCGCCCACAGCCCGCGCCGCCCCGCGCTCGCTCCCGTGCTCGTCCAGACGATCGACAGCCCGCTCGCGGGGCTCCGCGAGGGCGCCGTGACCGAGCTCGAGCGCTTGGTGCGCAGCGGTCCGCCGCCGCTGGCGGAGGTCGCGCGGCAGGCGCTCGAGCGACTCGCCGACGATGACAGCCGGCGTGTCGCGGCCGCCGCGGCCGCAGCATTGGAACGCTCGCCCGAGGCCGAGCCACCGACCATCCGGGGCGCGCCGCCCCCGGAGCCGCCCCCGGAGCCGCCACCGCGGCAGCGCCGCTTCCCCGGCCGCCCGCGGGCGCTTGCGGTGGGAGCCGTCGCTGCCCTCGCTGCGGCCGCGGCGGCGGCGGTCCTGCTGATCGGCGGCTCCGAGCCGCTGCCCTACGACTTCGACGACGACGGTGCGCAGACGATCGTGCTGGCTGCCGACAGCGCCGCGGGTGCGGACCGCGAGACGGCCTCCGGGGTCGTGTTGGTCCATCGGGGACCTGGATCCGGGACTCCGGATCCGATCGAAGCCGCCGATCTCGACCTGCCCGTTGTCCCTGACAGGGATTACGGGTTCGGAGCGGCCGTCGCGAGCGCGGACTTCGACGCCGACGGCCATACCGACCTCGCCGTGAGCGTCTCCCGCCTGCACCGGATCGTCGTGCTCTACGGCTCGGATGAAGGCCTGTCAGGGCCCACGCGCACCATCGCCCAGGACAGACTCGCGCACCCGCCGGGGACGGAGCGCGGGACGTTCGGCGACCGCCTGGTCGCCGCGCGCATCGACGACGACGAGTACGCCGACCTCGTCGTCGGCACGCCGGCGACGCCGACGGAGCGCACGGGCGACGACCCGGTGCCCGGCGCCGTGCACGTGCTGTTCGGCGGCGAGGCCGGCCTCGCCGTGTCGACGGCCACGGAGCTCAGGCCACCCGAACATGCCGAGCTTGGGTTCGGCGGCCGGCTCGCCGTGGGAGACGTCGACGGCGACCGCAACCCTGATGTGGTGGAAGGTGTGCCGGCCAAGCCGTCGGTCCCAGGCCACCTCTCGTACTGCCCTGGGTCACCAGATGGCCCGGCGATATGCACGCGGCTGCCGGGCAGTGTGTCGGAGACCCTGGCACTGGACGTCGCACGGGTCGATGGCGACGAGCGCGCGGACATCGTGCAGGGTGTCGCTGACGCATCGGACGGGAGCGGCGCGGTCCGCGTGTGGTGGGGCGGCGAGAACGGACCGCAGGATCCGACGCCGATCGACCCTCCCGATCCCGCGGGCGACGATCACTTCGGAACCGAAGTCGAGGCGGCTGACCTCGACGGCGACGGTAAGGCTGAGATCGTCGCCGGCACTCCCGGCCGCTCGCGCGTCGAGATCTTCGACGCCACGCGGTCCGGACGTGTCGAGTGGTCGGGCACGCCCCGACTCGACGGCGATCGCGAGACCGGATGGGGCTCGGCACTCTCGATCCTGAACGTCGACGGCGACGATTGGCCCGACATCGCAGTCGCGCAGGCCTCGGTGACGAGCCTCGACGACGCGGTCGTCGTCTTCCAGGGTGGCGAGGACGGCCTGTCGCCGGGCGCGCCGCTCGACGTGCCGGACGACGTGGCCCGCGTTCCGGACCAATCCGATCTGCGCCTCGGGCGCTGACTTGCCTCGCCGACGCGGTTGCGGTTACGGTCGCGAGGCGATGACCGAGGTGCGGCTGCACGTCGCCGGGTACGCGGACAGCGATGCAGAAGAGCGGGCCGACCTCGCGGCGGGGCTGCGCGAGGAGCTCGCTGACGGCGTCGCCGACGACGTCTCGCATCCGTCGATCCGGCCGCCGCCGGGCGCCAAGGGCGGCGCGCTCGAGTGGGCGCAGCTGCTCGTCACCATGGCCGGCACGCTTCCGCCGCTGATCATGGCGGTGCGGGGTTGGCTGGCGCGCCACGACGGAGCCGCCGTCTCGGTCGAGATCGACGGCGACACGCTGACGCTCGGCAAGGGCTCGGACGCCGAGCAGCGTCAGCTCGTCGAAGCCTTCCTGAAGCGCCATGGCGGCGGCGGCTGACCCGCAGGCTCGGCGCCGCCGGGCGCTGCTGATCGCCACCGGGAGCTACTCGGACCCCGGGTTGGCGGGGCTCCGCGCGCCGGCGGGTGACGTCGACTCGCTCGCCGAGGTGCTCGCCGACGGGTCGATCGGGCAGTTCGAGGTGCAGGAGCTGGTCGACCGGCCGACGGAGGAGATCAAGCGGGCGATCGAGGGGTTCTTCGCCGAGGCGCGCCGCGCCGACCTCCTGCTCCTGTACTTCTCCGGGCACGGCGTGCTCTCGCAGAGCCGGCGCTTCTACTTCGCGACGGCCAGCACGTCGCTCCAGTACCTGCGGGCCACCGCGGTCGAGGACGGCTTCGTCAACGGGGTCATGCAGGAGAGCCGCGCCCGATCGATCGTCCTCGTCCTCGACTGCTGTCACAGCGGCGCCTTCGGCAAGGGCCTCACCCCCAAGAGCGGGCTGACGATCGACGTGGAGCACCGCTTCGAGGGCCGCGGGCGCGTCACCTTGTCGGCCTCGACGGAGCTCGAGTACGCGTTCGAGGAAGCCGACCCCGCGACCGGCATCAACGAGCTGGTGCCGTCGACGCCCGCCTCGCTGTTCACGAGCTGCCTCGTCGACGGCCTGCGCAGCGGTGAGGCGGACATCGACGGCGACGGCGAGATCTCGGTCGACGAGCTCTACGACTACGTGTGCCACCGAGTGCGGGAGCGGTCGCCGCACCAGACGCCGGGGATGGCGGGCGACGTGCGGGGCGACATCGTGATCGCGCAGAGCCGGCGGCGACCGAGCCTGCCGCCGGAGCTCGAGCAGGCCGCCGAGAGCAGTCTGGCGGGCGTCCGCGAGGGCGCCGTCAGCGAGCTCGCCGCGCTAGCGAGCGGCGGGCCGCCGGCGCTCGTCGCCGTCGTCCGCGAGACCCTCGAGCGTCTTGCGCGCGACGACAGCCGGCGCGTCTCGGCGGCCGCCGAGGCCGCCCTGGGCCGCGAGGCGCCGACAGCGCTCGAGCCGCCGCCGCCGCCGCCGGACAAGCCTCCCGCACGACCGTCCCGGCCCGAGCCGCCGCCCCCGCCGCCCCCGCCGCGCCCGCCGCGGCGGCGCATCGTCGCCCTCGCTGCCGCGGCCGGTGCCGTCGTCATCGCCGGGGTCGCCGCCGCGCTGCTGTTCGGCGGCGGCGGCGACTCCGAAGGCGGGCCGACGACCCCCGGCACGGCGTACGACTTCGACAACGACGGCCGCCAGGAGGTGGTCGTCGGCGCCGCGCGCGGCATCGAGGCGGGCGGTGACGAAGCGGTCGGCATCGTGCTCTGGCACTCCGGCCTCGAGTCGACCGAGGGGCTGGCGCTCCGCTCCGAGGACGCTGGGGTGCCCGGGCCGCCCGCCCGCGGCGACCGCTTCGGTGCCGCGCTGGCGAGCGGCGACTTCGACCGCGACGGGACGCCCGACCTGGCGATCGGCGTGCCCGGGCGCGACCGCATCGCGCTCGTCTACTCGCCGTCGCCGGAAGATCCCCGCACCGAGGCGATCACCGCCGACGACATGGCCAGCCCGCCGGTCACCCGCTACTTCGGCTTCGCGCTCGCCGCCGCGGACTTCAACGACGACGGCTATGTCGACCTCGCCGTGGGCACCCCGGGCACACCCGCCCAGCGCGCGAACTACGAGCTCGGTTCCGTGCACATCGTCCCCGGAGGCGCCCGGGGGCTGGACGCCGGCGCCGCGCGGGCAATCACGGCCCCCCAGGACACCTCCGGCTTCGGCAGCCGCCTGGCAGCCGGAGACCTCGATCGCGACGGCAACATCGATCTCGTGGTCGGATCGCTCAACGAGCCCGACGGCCCCAATACCGGGCACATCGCATTCTGCCTCGGCAGCCCCGAGGGGCCCGGCCGCTGCACGGTTGCGAACTCCAACACCGAGATCGCCGGCTCGGCCCTCGCCGTCGGCGACCTCAACCGGGACGGCTACGCCGACGTCGTGCAGGGCGACCAGGGCAACGAGGACGGCGGGGAGGCGTTCCCCAACAAGGCCGGCGAGGTTCGGCTGTGGCTGGGTCGCGACGGCGGCCCTAGAGGCGACCCGATCGTCATCACACAGGCGAGCCGGGGGATCCCGGGCGACCCCGAGCCGGGCGACGCGTTCGGCCACGACGTCGATGTCGGCGACGTCGACGCGGACGGGATGGACGACATCGTCGTCGGCGCTCCCGACGACGAAGAGCACGGCACCGTCACGGTCATCCGCGGCGCCCGGTCGGGCTACGCGAAGTCGGCGGCCTACATGCTCGACGCGCCTGGCACCGACGAGGGACACGTCGGTGGCTCGGTGGCGCTGCTGGATCTCGACGACGACGAGGACAACCTGCTGGACCTCGTCGTGGCCCGCGAGGCGGCGCCCAGCCTCGACGAGGCGGTCATCGTGTACATGCGAAAGGGCAATAGCTTCGAGCCCGGCGTCGCGCTGTCGGGCCTGAACGCCCTCGGCACCGCGGACGACTCGCCACTGCGGATCGGTCGCTGATCGCCGGTCTGGGTAGGGTCCGCCCGACTCGACCGCGGGAGGCGCCTCAAGATGATGATCAACCACCTGTCGAAGCGGGTGATCCCGTTTCGGCCACACGACGCCAAGCGCGTGGGCGAAGGGTGCTTCTACCTCGACCAGATCGTGTGGCTCAACGGCGACCGCATCGAGCTGGGGGATCGCGTCTCGTTCAACTACGGGTGCTACGTGAACGGCTTCGGCGGGCTGACGTTCGAGGACGGGGCGAACATCGGGCCGTACTGCATGCTGCACACCGCCAACCACAACTTCGACGACCTCGACCGGCCGGTGGTCGACCAGGGCTGGGCCGAGTCCGAGCCGATGGTCATCGGCCGCAACGCCTGGATCGGCATGGGCTCGGTGATCCTGCCCGGGGTGCGGGTCGGCGAGGGATGCGTGGTCGGGGCCGGGAGCGTCGTCACGCGCGACATCGAGCCGTTCGCGGTGGCGGCCGGCAACCCC
This sequence comes from uncultured Solirubrobacteraceae bacterium, assembly GCA_963730535.1. GTDB lineage: Bacteria > Actinomycetota > Thermoleophilia > Solirubrobacterales > Solirubrobacteraceae > DASSUW01. The sequence continues at coordinate 506,446 of CAVSRU010000012.1, read as the reverse complement.
GCTCGGGTGTTGCGGAGCCGGCGCTGATGCGCGTCCTGTTCCTGCACCAGCAGCCGTGCGTGCGCGCGCTCAAGTACGCGGTGGGCCTGCGCGCCGTGCGGCCCGAGCTGGAGCTCGGCTTCGCGTACCGCGGCCGCACGCTGACCGAGTTCTACGGCTCGGGCGACGAGCTGTTCGACCGCTGGTGGCGACTCGGCTCTGACCTCGCCGGCGATCTCGAGCGCGTGCTCGCGGAGTGGGAGCCCGACCTCGTGCACTCGCACAACCTGCCGGACGCGCTGACCGTCCTGGCGCTCGAGCTGGCCGACGTGCCGGTCATCCACGACGTGCACGACATGCAGAGCCTGCGCAACACGCCGTACGAGGACGGCTTCCCGGACCCGGGCGACGCCGACGAGCTCGAACGGGCGGCGGTCGAGGGCTGCGCCGGGCTGATCACCGTCTCGGACGTCCTGCTCGGCGAGCTCGCCGCCCGCTACGAGCTGCCCCCGCACACCTGCGTGCACCCGAACTACGCGCTCGCGCGCGACCTCCCGGCGGCGCTGCCGACGCCCGCTGGCGGCCCGCCGCGCATCGCCTACCAGGGCACCCTGTCGCGCAGCGGAGGCCACTACGACCTGTACGAGATCTTCGCCGCGATCGCGGCCCAGGGCATCGAGCTGCACGTCTTCGCGGCGCGCGAGGCGGCGGCCTATCGGGATCTGGAGGGCGTGACCCTGCACGACCCGCGGCCGCCCGCCGCGCTGATGCGCGAGCTGCCGGCGTATGACTTCGGGTGGGCGGGCTTCAACGCCGAGGTCAACGCCGCGCACCTCGACACGGCGCTGCCGAACAAGGCCTTCGAGTACCTCGGCTGCGGCCTGCCGGTGATCACGCTCCGCCATCGCGCGCTGGCGCGGCTCGTCGAGGAAGAGGGGGTCGGCGTCGTGCTCGACCGCGTCGAGGACCTCGGCGCCGCGCTCGCCGCGCTCGACGTCACGGCCGTGCGCCGCCGCGTCGCCGCCGCCCGGGGCCGCTTCACGGTCGAGGGGAACATCGGCCAGATCGTCGAGCTCTACGACGCGCTCACGCAGCCCGCTCGGACACCCACTGGCCGACCAGCCCTCTGAAGTGGGCCAGGAAGCGCTCCTGCTCGTGCGCCGGGTAGGTGCTACGGACGGTGTCGATCAGCAACGCGTCGAAGTCCTGGGAGTCGACCCACTCGTACACGAGCTCGTCGACGTGCGGGAGCCTTGAGTCGCAGAAGTCGCGGTAGCGCTCGACCTCGAAGTACTCGTCCGCCAGCCGCCGGTAGCCGGCCAGCTTCTCCTCGTAGGAGAGGTCCTCGCGGTCGCCGATCTCGAAGTAGCTCCGGGTGTCGAGGTCGATCTGCGGCCGGCGCCCGGTGACGACGCAGAACACGGTCCACCGCAGGAGCGCCTTCATCGCCCACGGGAAGTAGTAGTGCAGGCTGGTGACGGCGACGTCGGGCGACGCGTTCGCGTAGTCGATCGGGTGGGCCTCGGAGCCGCGGACGAGCGTCTCGCAGGAGTTGAACTCCCAGCGGAAGAACGCGTTGATGAGGCGGCTGATGGTCAGCACCTCGTCGCCCACCTTCGCGTCCAGGAAGTCGTGGTCGACGGCGTAGCGGTCGTGCATCGGCTCGTCGGGGCGGAAGTGCATGATCATCGTCTCGGCGCCGATCGAGAGCGAGCGGGCGAAGACGTCGAATCCGTCGACCGCGGCCTGGAGGTGCATGAGGCGCTGCCCGGACGCGTCGTAGGCGCGGTGCAGCTCCTCGGGATTGCGAATGTGACTCACGCCCACCCACTGGCCGCCGTCGTACGGCTTCATGAACAGCGGGTAGCCGATCTTCTCCGCGATCGCCTCGAGGTCGAACGGCCGGTTGTAGCGCGCCGCCGTGTACGCGTAGCGGGTGTTCTCCGGCGGGTTCTTGTACGGCACCAGGACCGTCTGCGGCACCTTCAGGCCGAGCCGCAGCATCGCGCAGTACGCGGCGTGCTTCTCCATCGCCTGGAAGGTGAAGGGCGAATTGAGCAGGTACACGTCGTCCATCAGCGCGACCTTCTTCAGCCACTCGCGGGGGACGAAGTACCAGTAGGCGAGGCGGTCGACGACGAGGTCGTAGCGCGGCTTGTCGCGCAGGTCGAACGGCTCGATCGTGATCCGCTCGGTGTGGAGATGGTGGGTGGTGCCGGCCGCGTCCTTGACCGGCCCGAGGCGCCCGAGCAGCGTCTCGAAGGCGCGCGGCCAGTCCTCCTCCGTCCCCAGCAGCAGTCCGATCAGGTGATCCGTCATCAGCAGAACCGGGGGAGATGATGCGCGATCTGCGCACGCCATGACGGCCAGTCGTGCGGAACGTCGTGGCCCCAGAGGTCGAGCTCGTGACGGATGCCCTTCTCGGCCAGCAGGCCCGCGAGGTGCCTGGTGCTCTCCAGCGCGCCGGTGGTGTCCTCCCACATGCCCTGGCCGCACACCAGCAGGAAGCTCGCGCGCGAGCGGATCCAGTCGAGGTGGTCGCCGTGGAAGCTGGACACCTCGCCGGTGATGCCGAACTCGTAGTTGCCCGACAGGCAGATGGCGGCGGGGAACAGGTCGGCCCGGCGGAGGACGAAGTTGGCGGCGTGGAAGGCGCCCATGCTGCACCCCGTGGTGAGGATGTCCTGCGGAGCGCCGAGGTCGTCGTGGATGAAGGGCGCGACCTGGTCGATGACCCAGGACTCGTAGCGCGCGCGCTCGCCGGTGTCGAAGGCGTCGACGCAGTAGAGCTTCGCGCGGCCCGCTTCGACCAGGTGGCCGACGGCCTCGAGCATCCCGCGGTCCTGGAAGTCGTACGCGCCGCCGCCCTCGGACGGGAAGGCGAGCACGGGGCGGCCGTAGTGACCGTGCACGACGACGCGACCGGAGGCGCCGATCGCGGGCGAGTGCAGCTCCACGACGCGGGCGCTCATCCCCACACCGCCGCCAGCAGCCGCGTGAGGTGCGGGTGGAAGGTGTCGCGCCAGCCGGTGTAGTTGTGCAGGTCGGGGTTCACATGCAGCGTGGCGTCGAAGCCCTGGGTGGCGAGCGCGCGGGCCATCAGCCGGTTGTTGGCGAGATTCTCCTCGCTGACGCCACAGGTGAGCGCGGTGGGCACGGGTGGGCCGGCATCGCGGTGCAGCTCGCGCACGACGCGCACGATCCTGCGGTAGCGCGGGAAGCGCGACTCGTGGGCGTCGTAGCGGGGGACGAAGAACGAGCCGGACTGGAGGAACAAGCCCGCGAAGACGCCGCGGCGGGCGTGGGCGTGGAGCATGGCCAGCGCGCCGAGGCTGGCGCCCATGCCGACCGGCACCGCTCCCTCCAGCGCCGGCAGGACGTCGGTCGCCAGCGCGCGGGCGTAGTGGGCCGACCCCGAGTACCACTCGTCGCGGTGGCCGGGACCGGGCATCGCGACCCTGAACGGAGGCAGCTCGCCGGTGGCGATCATCGCTCCCGCGTAGTGGGTGAGGGAGCTGAGGGCGTCGTACTCGGGGCCGTCGTGGGCGACGAGCAGCGGGAGGGCCTTCGCGCCGCCGGCCGGGCTCCAGATCCTCACCGGCACGGCGCCGCGCAGGCCACGCCCGCGCGGCGCGAGCTCGGCGGTCTCCCCGGGGACGGGCTCGGTGGCGAGCCAGCCGGGCGGCTCGTAGCCGGCCGACTGGACGACCGACTTCTCCCCGAAGGCGCCGGGAGCGCGGTGGGGCGCCGCCGGGTCCCCGACGAGCTCGCGGTCGCCGCCGGGAAGCTGGAGCTCGATCAGGTACTCGAGCCGGTCGAGCGGGCCAAGGTCGACCTCGAGCACCCACTCGTCGCCCTCGCGGGTGAAGTCGGCCCCCGGGAGGTCCGACCGCAGCCGCACCGCCACGTAGCGACGATCGGGGTCGGGCAGGCGGAAGCTGACGGGATCGATCCGGGTGTCGGCGGTCACGACCGGTCGCCGGCCCGCGCCAGGCGTGCGGCCGCCTCGTCGATCACCGCGTCGCGCTTGCAGAACGCGAAGCGCACGAGCGAGCGGCCGGCCTCCGGGTCGTCGTAGAAGACGCTCGTGGGGATCGCGACCACGCCGGCGCGCTCAGGAAGCTCGCGGCAGAAGGCGGCGCCGTCGCCCTCCACGCGGGCGTTGACGAAGTAGGTGCCGGCAGGGGAGAGCGGCTCGAGCCCGGCGGCCTCGAGCCCGGCGCAGATGCGGTCCCGCTTGGCCTTGTAGTCCGCCGCGAGCTGCTCGTAGAACTCGTCGGCCATGTGCAGCGCCGCCGCGCTGGCGTGCTGGAGCGGCGTGCCGCCGGCGAACGAGAGGTACTGCTTGGCCGCCCGGACGGCAGCGACGAGCGGTGGAGGCCCACTCGCCCAGCCGATCTTCCAGCCGGTCGCCGAGAACGTCTTGCCGATCGAGGAGATCGTGAGCGTGCGCTCGGCCATGCCGGGGAGGGTGGCGAGCGGCACGTGCCGGCCTTCGTAGACGAGGTGCTCGTAGACCTCGTCGGCGACGGCCACCAGGTCGTGCTCGCGGCACACGGCGGCGACCTGCTCGAGCTCGGCGGCGTCGAACACCTTGCCCGTGGGGTTGTGGGGGGTGTTGAGCAGCAGCAGCCGGGTCTTCGACGTGACCGCGGCGCGCAGGGCGTCGACGTCGAGCTGCCAGTCGGGCGGCCGTAGGGTGACGCTGCGGCGGCGGCCGCCGGCCATCGCGATCCCGGCCGCGTACGAGTCGTACAGCGGGTCGAAGACCACGACCTCCTCGCCCGGCTCGAGCAGCCCGAGCAGCGCCGCGGCGATCGCCTCGGTGGCGCCGAACGTCACCTGCACCCCGGTGTGGGGGTCGACGTCGAGCCCGTAGAAGCGCTGCTGGTGGTCCGCGATCGCCTCGAGCAGCACCGGTACGCCGGGCAGCGGCGCGTACTGGTTGTGCCCCTCGCGCAGCGCCCGGGCGGCGGCCTCGATCACCTCCCGCGGCCCGTCCTCGTCCGGGAAGCCCTGGCCGAGGTTGATCGAGCCGGTGCGCAGCGCGAGCGCCGACATCTCGGTGAAGATCGTCGTACCGAAGCCGGCCAGGCGGGAGGCGATCACGGCGGGCACCCTATTCGCCATGATGCCCGCCATGGCGTTCACGGGACTGCGGGAGCGGCTGCGCCGGCGTGAGCCGCTGGCGGCCGCGTTCCTCGACCTCGGCTCGCCGGTCAGCGCGCAGGTGACGGCGATGAGCGGGTTCGACGTCGTGGTCGTCGACCTCGAGCACGGCGCGGGCGGGGAGGACGCGGCCCGGGCGCAGATCGCGGCCGCCGATCCGCACGCGGCCGTGGTCGTGCGCGTCCCGGACGGTCCGTGGCAGGCGGGCCGCATGCTCGACGCCGGTGCGCACGGCGTGATCGTGCCGCAGGTCGGGTCGGCCGAGGAGGCCTCGTCGGCGGCGGGCGCGGTGCGCTACGCCGGCTCCCGCGGGATCTCGTCGTTCTCGCGCGGCAACCGCTTCGGCGGGGCCGGGGACGACTTCCGCGCCGACGCCGACTCGGCGCTGGCCTGCATCGTCCAGATCGAGCGGGCGAGCGCGCTGGAGGCCGTCGAGGAGATCGCCGCCCTGGACGACGTCGACGGGCTGCTGATGGGGCCGGCCGACCTGTCGAACGATCTCGGCGTCCCGCTCGACCTCGACAGCGAGCCGCTGCGCGACGCCGCGCGGCGCATCGGGGAGGCGGCGGCCGGGTCGGGGAAGACGGCCGCGCTGTTCATGGGCCAGCCCGAGCAGGCGGGCGCCTTCCGCGAGCTCGGCTTCACGATGTTCGCGTGCACGTTCGAGAGCGCGGTGTTGGCCGCGGGCTCGGCCGCCGCGGCGGCTGCTCTGAAGGCGGGGTAGCGCCGGCGAAAGTCAACGGCGGCATTGAGGGGGAGCACGGGAGGGTGCATTTCGTCGACGTCACCGTGCTCGCGCTGGTGAGGTCGACAAAATGCACCGTATAGGGGCATAACGTCGACGTCACGAGCCTCAACTCCCGTGACGTCGACGAAATGCACCCTCACCGCGGCCAGACACCCCACTCTCCCTACCCAGCCGCCGTTGACGTTGGCCCAGGTAGCCTAAAACCCATGCTGACCGGCTCATGCGCCTGCGGCGCGGTCCGCTACCGAGTCACGAAGCCGTTCACGACCGCCGGCTACTGCCATTGCCACCGATGCCAGAAGCGCTCGGGCGTCCCGTGGTCGATGAGTGCGATGGTCCCTCGTGGAGGGCTTCGAGATCACGCAGGGGGCGGAGGCGGTGCAGACGTGGCGGCCTCCGGGCGGCAACGCGAAGTCGTTCTGCGAGCGCTGCGGCGGCCACCTGTTCAGCGGGGAGCCCGAGACGGGGCCGATCGGCGTCCGCCTCGGAACGGTGGACGGCGACCCCGGGATCCGGGCCCAGTGGCATCAGTGGCTGTCGTCGGCGCCGGACTGGTTCCCGATCCCCGACGACGGCCTCCCGCGGTACCCCGGTCAGCGCCCGAGCTGAGCGTCGCTGCCCTCGAGCAGCACGCGGGCGACCTGCTCGGGATCGTCCCACGTCGGCAGGTGCCCGCAGCCGGCGAGCGTGACGCTGCGCGCTGCCGGCGGGAGGCGCCGGGGCCGGCCGACGAGCCGGTCGTGCTCCGGCCAGGCGAGCGTGAGCGGGACGGTGATCCCGTCGAGGCCGGTGAAGCGGCCGGCGCGCATGGCGTCGTTCGCCTCGTCGAACCCCGGCGCGGTCGCGTAGCTGCGCACGAGGCGGAGCGCGGCGGCGCGGGGGATGCGGTCGGGTCGGGCCGCCGTGCCGGCGAGGGCGAGCCGCCGGCCGGCGCGGGTCGAGAGCAGCACCGGCAGGACGGGGAGGAGCCGCCGCGCGAGCGCGCGCGCGGCGCTGCGCCGCGGGACGAGCGGCTCGGCCCAGAGGCCGGCGGGCGCGATCGCCGTCACGGAGGCGGCGTCGCCGGCGAGCGCCATCTCGAGCGCCACCCACCCGCCGAGCGAGTTCCCGGCCACGTGCGGCCGCTCGATCCCCTCGGCCGCCACGAACGCGCTCACCGCCCGCGCCAGCGAGGCGGGCGATCCGTCGGCCAGCGGCGGCGAGCCGCCGAAGCCCGGCATGTCGACGGCGAGGACCTCCCGCTCGGCCGCCAGGAGCTCGATCACCGGGTCCCACATGAACGCGTCCGCGCCCAGCGCGTGCAGCAGCACGAGCGGCGTGCCGCTCCCGCGCCGCACGTGCGCGAGCCGGACGCCTTCTGCGGCCAAGGTCACGAGTCGCGGTCCACGAGCAGCGCGAGCGCCGCGCTGATCGCCGCCGAGCCGCCCGCCACGGCGAGCGTCTTGGCCGGCGCCTTGTCGGGCACGCCGTCGCGCCCGGCGGCGGTCGCCGCGATGTCGGAGAGATCCCCCGCGATGCTGAGCGCGAGCCAGGGGCGCAGCGGCGCGCCGCGCAGCGCATCGACCATCGCCGCCACGTGCACGGCGATCTCGCGCGCCGCCAGCCCGCGCACCGCGACGACCGCCGGCGGGTGCGCTGCGGACGGGCCCAGCCACTGCCTCGTCACCCGCCCGGGAGCGGCGAGCAGGGCCGCTCCGTAGGCGGCGCGCAAGGCGAGGACGGCGACGGCGGCGAGGCGTACCGGAGGCATGTGACTTCCTTACGTACCCGCTCGCAACGTCGATCAATTGATCTACACGGCGCCAAGGAACGAAAGAAGGAGCATGAGGATCGCGGTCATCGGCTCGGGCGTCTCCGGACTCGTCGCCGCCCACCTGCTCCACGGCACGCACGAGATCACCGTCTTCGAGGCGGGCTCGTACGCCGGCGGGCACACGAACACGGTGGCGGTCGGAGAGCACCACGTCGACACCGGCTTCATCGTCTTCAACGACCGCAACTACCCGCTCTTCGAGCGCCTGCTGGGCCGTCTCAACGTCCCGTGGCAGCCGTCTGAGATGAGCTTCTCGGTCAGCGACGCACGGGGCGACTTCGAGTACAACGGCTCGTCTCCCAACGGCCTGTTCGCCAAGCGCGCCCACCTCGTGACGCCCTCGTTCCACCGCATGCTCGCCGACCTCGTCCGCTTCAACCGCGACGCCCGCGCGCTGCTCGCCTCGCGCGACGACCCCTCGCTCAGCGACTGGCTCGCGATCCGCGGCTACTCGAAGCCCTTCGTCGAGCGGCTGATCGTGCCGCAGGCCGCCGCCGTCTGGTCGGCCGACCCCGCCCAGATGGCGACCTTCCCGGCGCGCTTCCTGGCCGAGTTCTTCGCCAACCACGGGATGCTGGGCATCCGCGACCGGCCCCGCTGGCGGACGATCAAGGGCGGCTCGCGGCGCTACGTGGAGGCGATCACCCGCCCGTGGGGCGAGCGTCTGCGCCTCGACGCGCCCGTCCAGGCCGTGCGCCGCCACGCCGACCACGTGACCGTGACGACCCGCGAGGCGGGCGAGGAGCGCTTCGACGAGGTCGTGATCGGCGCCCACGCCGACCAGGCGCTGCGCATGCTCGAGGACCCGTCGGACCGCGAGCGGGAGCTCCTCGGCGCCTTCCCGTACCAGGCCAACGAAGCGGTGCTGCACACCGACCGCTCGCTGCTGCCCCGACGCCAGCGCGCGTGGGCGAGCTGGAACTACCACCTGCTCGACGAGCCGTCCGGGCTGCCGACCGTCACGTACCACATGAACCGCCTCCAGTCGCTGCGGTCCGAGCGCGAGCTCTGCGTCACCCTCAACCGCACCGCCGCGATCGACCCCGCGCATGTCATCCGCCGCATCTCCTACGCGCACCCGGTCTACACGGCCGCCGGCATGCAGGCGCAGACCCGCCACCGCGAGATCAGCGGCCAGCGGCGCACCCACTACTGCGGCGCCTACTGGGGCTGGGGCTTCCACGAGGACGGCGTCAAGAGCGGCGCGCGGGTCGCTGAGCAGCTCGGGGGCGAGCGCCTGTGACGCACAGCGCGATCTACGAGGGCACGGTCCGCCACCGTCGCTTCGCGGTGCGCCGCCACGACCTCGAGCACCACGTGGCGATGGCCTACCTCGACCTCGACGAGCTCCCGAGCCTGCTCGACGGCCGCCTCGTCGCCCGCCGGCCCGGGCTCGTCCGCTTCCGCCGCGCGGACTACCTCGGCGACCCCGCGGTGCCGCTCAAGGCGGCCGTCCGCGCCCGCCTCGGCGACGACGCGCCCGACGGCCCGGTCCGCCTGCTCACGAACCTGCGCACGCTGGGCCTCTGCTTCAACCCCGTGAGCTTCTACTACTGCTTCGACCGCGACGAGCACCTGCGGGCCGTCGTCGCCGAGGTCACCAACACACCGTGGCGGGAGCGCCACACGTACGTGCTCGACGGCACGGGGCGGGTCCTGCGCGGCCAGCACGACAAGGCGATGCGCGTCTCGCCCTTCATGGGCATGGACCAGCGCTACGCCGTTGCCGTCGGCGAGCCGGGGCCCACGCTCTCTGTCCACATCGAGAGCGTCGAGAACGGTGATCGCGCGTTCGACGCGACGCTCAAGCTGCGCCGCCGGCCGTTCCGGGCGTCGCTGAGCGCGCTGCGCGTGCTGCCGCTGATCTACGGCCACGCCGTCGTGCTGCGGGCCAAGGGGGTCAAGCGCGCATGATCGCTCGTCGCCTCTGCCTCGCGCTGCTGTCGCGGATCCGCGAGGGGAGCCTCACCGTCGTCGAGGGCGCGGGGCGCCGCGAGTTCGGCGTCGGCGCCCCGCACGCGACGCTCGAGGTCCACTCGCCGGAGTTCTGGACCGCGCTCCTGCGCGGCAGCCGCGGGCTCGCCGAGTCGTACGCCGACGGGCTGTGGGACACCCCGGACCTGACCGCGGTCATCCGCGTCGCGGCCCGCAACGCGAGCGTGATCGACGAACCGCGCCGCCGCCTGACCCCCCTGCGCGAGCCCTACCAGCTCGCCCGCTCCGCGCTCGTGCGCAACACGCCGCGCCGCAGCCGGCGCGACATCGCGGCCCACTACGACCTCGGCAACGACCTGTTCGAGCTGATGCTCGACCCGACGATGATGTACTCGAGCGCCCGGTTCCTGCGGCCGGGGATGACGCTCGAGGAGGCGTCGATGGCCAAGCTCGAGCTGGCCTGCGAGAAGCTCGACCTCAGGCCCTGTGACCACGTGCTCGAGATCGGCACCGGCTGGGGCGGCTTCGCAGTCCACGCGGCGCTCACCCGCGGCTGCCGGGTGACGACCACGACGCTCTCGAAGGAGCAGCGCGATCACGCGCGCGCCCGCGTGCGCGAGGCCGGCGTCGGGGACCGCGTGACCGTCCTGCTCGACGACTATCGCGACCTGCGCGGCACCTACGACAAGCTCGCCTCGATCGAGATGATCGAGGCGGTCGGCTGGAAGGACTTCGGCACGTTCTTCGCCCGCTGCGGCGAGCTGCTCGAGCCCAACGGCATGATGCTGCTCCAGGCGATCACGATCGACGACCGCGCGTACATGGTCGAGCGGGCGTCGAAGAGCTTCATCCGCACGCACATCTTCCCCAACGGGTGCCTGCCCTCGGTCGAGGTCATCACCCGCCAGGTCGCCCGCCGCACCGACATGCGGCTCGTCCACCTCGAGGACTTCGGCGCCGACTACGCCGAGACGCTGCGCCGCTGGCGGGCCAACCTGGAAGGCAGCGCCGGCCGGCTCGAGGAGCTCGGCTACGACGAGCGGTTCCGGCGCATGTGGCGGATGTACCTCTGCTACTGCGAGGCCGGCTTCGACGAGCGGCGCATCGGCGTCGCCCAGGCGCTGCTCGCCAAGCCGCTCGCTCAGCCTGAATCCACTCGATCCCGGCGGCGTGTCGCCACCAGGATGCGTTCGCCAGAGCCGATCGGCCGCGAACCAGGTAGTTCACTACATGGATACGCGGCCGATCGACTCTGACTCGGCCCCTGGCGCCGACACATCCACCGGTCATCGGTGGATCCAGGCTCAGCGGTACGACACGGTCTCTCGGGCCCCCCGCTCGGCCGAGCGCAGGATCGCGTCGCAGACCTCCGCCGCCCGGTAGCCGTCCTCGAGCGTCGCGCCGTGCGGCGCGACGTCCGTGTCGTCCCGGATCGCCGTCAGCAGGTGGTGGATCTCGTGCACGAAGGTGTGCTCCCACCCGATGATGTGCCCCTGCGGCCACCAGAACTCCCAGAACGGGTGGTCGGCCTCGGACACCAGGATCGTGCGGAAGCCCGCGTTGCCCTCGCAGTGCTCGAGCTCGTTGAGCCGCTCGAGGTCGAAGCGCAGCGAGCCCTCCGAGCCGTTGATCTCCCACGTGAGCGCGTTCTTGCGCCCCTGGGCGAAGCGCGACGCCTCGAGCGTCCCGACCGCGCCTCCCTCGAACCGCACGGCCGCCTCGAACGCGTCGTCGACCTCGCGGCCGGGCGCGAACGTGGCGGTCATGGCCGAGACGTCGGCGATCTCCCCGACCAGGTAGCGCGCGAGGTCGATCACGTGGGCGCCGAGGTCGCCGAGCGCACCCGAGCCCGCGGCCGCCTTGTCGAACCGCCACACCGCGGCGTCGGTCGTGCCCCACTCCTGGAGGTAGCAGCCGCGGAAGTGGCGGATCTCGCCCAGCGCGCCGGACTCGAGGATCTGCCGCGCCAGGCGGACGGCCGGCACGAAGCGGTAGTTGAAGGCGCACATGTGCTTGACGCCGGCGGCCTGCACGCGCTGCCAGGTCTCGTAGGACTCGTCGGCGTCGCGGCCCAGCGGCTTCTCGCAGATCACGTGCTTGCCGGCCTCGGCGGCCGCGATCGTCGGCTCGGCGTGGAGGTTGTTCGGGCCCGAGTTGTCGAACAGGCCGATCCTGTCGTCGGCCGCGAGCGCGCGCCAGTCGGTGACGTGCGTCTCGAAGCCGTAGCGGCGCGCGGCTTCGGACACCGCCTCCTCGTTGCGGCCGGCGATCGCGACCAGCTTCGGCTCGAGCGGCGGCGGCCACGTCATGTAGGCGATCTTGTGGTACGCGTTCGCATGGGCCTTGCCCATGAACGCGTAGCCGAGCATCCCGACGCCGATCTCGGCCATCACGCCTCCTTCGCGAACGCGGCGTCGAAGGCGACGGCCGAGGGCGCGAAGTCGGTGCTGCGGACGAAGGCCAGCGCGTCCGGCGCGCCCCAGTCACGGTCCATCCCGGAGTCCTCCCATTCGATCGAGAGCGGGCCACCGTACCCGATGCGGTTGAGCGCCCGGATCATGGCCTCGAAGTCCACGTCGCCGTGGCCGGGCGACACGAAGTCCCAGCCGCGCCCCGGCTCGCCGAAGTTCAGGTGGCCGCCGAGGATCGACGAGCGGCCGTCGAGGTGGCGCACGGAGTCCTTGATGTGCGCGTGGAAGATCTTGTCCGCGAACTCGGTGATGAAGGCGGCCGAGTCGAGGAACTGGTGCTCGAAGTGGCTCGGGTCGAAGTTGATGCCGAAGCCGGGGCGATCCCCGATCGCGGCCAGCGCCTTGCGGGTCGTCACGAAGTCGTACGCGATCTCCGTCGGGTGCACCTCGAGCGCGAACCGCACGCCCTCGGCCTCGAACACGTCGATGATCGGCCCCCAGCGCTCGGCGAACTCCTCGTAGCCGCGCTCGATCGCATCGAAGTCGTTGGGCGGGAACGAGTAGAGCATGTGCCAGGTCGGCGAGCCGGTGAAGCCGGTGACCACGTCGACGCCGAGCTGGGCGGCGGCGCGCGCGCTGTCCTTGACCGCCTCCGCGGCGCGCTGGCGCACCCCCTCGGGATCCCCATCCCCCCAGATCTCGGGCGACAGCACGCCCTTGTGGCGCTCGTCGATCGGGTCGCAGACGGCCTGCCCGACGAGGTGGTTGCCGATCGCCCAGCAGCCCAGGCCGTGGCGCTCGAGGAGCTCGCGGCGCCCGGCTGCGTAGCTCGAGTCGCGCACGGCCTCGGCCACGTCGAAGTGATCGCCCCAGCAGGCGAGCTCCAAGCCGTCGAAGCCCCAGCCGCTGCACTTGGCGGCGAGGTCCTCGAGCGGCAGGTCCGCCCATTGCCCGGTGAACAGCGTTACGGGTCGTGCCATGGCTCCTCCAGCTATCGGTTGGCGATCTCGAGCCGCACGCCGGCGGCGCGGTACTCCTGGGCGACGGCGTCCGGTAGGGCGCCGTCGGTGACGATCAGGTCAAGCTCCTGCGCGCCCGCGATGGTGAGCAGCGACGAGCGGCCGAACTTGCTCGCGTCGATCAGCCCGACGGTGCGGGCGGCCTCGGCGCTCGCGGCCGCCACGACGTCGGCCAGCGGCCGCCGCGAGGTGGTGAGCCCGGCGTCGAGCGTCACTCCGGCCGCCGACACGAACGCGACGTCGAAGTTCAGCTCGTGCAGGAACTCGACGGTCCAGCGGCCGGCCAGCATGCGCATGTGCTGGTCCAGCTCGCCGGGGGCAGACGACCACGTGCACCGTCTCGGCCACCAGCTCGTGGGCGATCGCCGGCGAGTTGGTGACGAGCGTCAGCTCGTACGGCGGGTCCTCCATCAGCCGGCGGGCGAGCGCCAGCGCGGTCGACGACGCGTCGAGGAAGATCGTCGACCCGCTCGGCACCATGCGGGCCGCGTGCGCCGCGATCGCCGCCTTCGCCGGTCCCGCCTGCTGCACCCGCTGCTCCCACGCGGTGGCGATGGCCGGCATCCCCAGCCCGCGCAGCGCCTTCGCGCCGCCGTGCACCCGCTCCACCAACCCGTCGCGGGCCAGCTGCTCGAGATCGCGGTGGACCGTGACCTGCGAGACGGCGTGGTCGCGCGCGAGGTCGGCGACGGAGACACCGCCGTCGCGCTGGATCCGCTCGAGGATCTGGGCTCGGCGCAGGGCGGGCGGCACTAGTCGTCCATCGTCAGACGCGGTCCTCGAATGCCCTCCGGGTCACCTCGACCTCGAGCGGCCGGAACTCGTCGATGGCCTTCACGAGGTGGTCGGCGAACCGCTCCAGCGCCTCCTCGCCCTTCTCGGCGGTGGCGGTCATCGGGTTGCCGATCACGCCGGTGCGGGAGAACTCCCCGTGGTCCATCGGGAAGACGAAGTACTGGTAGCCGTCGAACTCGACGTCGGGCGCACCGTCCTTCTTGATGAAGGAGTCCGGCAGCCAGCCGGGCACCTGGGCGCGGTCCTGGGCGGCGCGCTCCATGTGCACGAGCGCGGGGTTGTGGGCCATCACCTGCGAGGTCTCGAGCTCTGACGCATGCCAGCCCGGCGTCTCCTCCGGGGGGTTCTCGAGCAGGCCCTCGAGCATCCCGATGTAGCGCTCGGCGTAGGGCTTGTAGAGCGCCACGAAGGCACCCGTCTCGTACTTGATGCGGCGCAGCAGCGGGTCGAGCACCTTCGTGTTCGAGCCGTGCCCGTTGACGAACACGAGCTTGTTCCACCCGTGGTGGATGAGCGAGCGGGCGACGTCGTAGAGCACCTCGTTCAGCGTGCTGGCGCGCAGCGTGACGGTGCCGACGCCGGACTCGGTGTCGCGCAGGTGCTGGGGCGAGTAGCCGGCCCAGAACGGGGGCGTGTACGGCACCTCCGCCTTCTCCGCCGCCCGCCGGGAGACCTCGAGCGCGGTGATCGTGTCGGTCCCCAGCGGCAGGTGCGCGCCGTGCTGCTCGAGCGAGCCGATCGGCACGAGGATGAGGTCGGAGCGCTCCTGGAACCACGCGATGTCCGGCGGCGCCAGATCCAGCAGGTTGTTGGAGATCGGGCGGCCGTCATCCGGCATGGGCTGCCTCCTGGGTCAAGGTGAGGTAGCGCGCGGCGACGACGTCGGCGAACTCCGCGTCGTCGACGTGCGCGTCGATGGTCTCGTACGGGATGTCTGGTCGCAGCGCCTCTCCCAGCGCGTCGAGGAACGCGCGGTCGGCCTCCGGGTCCCAGAGGTCGCCGCCCTCGGCGTCGGCGAGCGAGAAGCCGCGCGTGGGCGCGACCACGTGCACCGGCCCGGTCGCCTCGTTCAGGCGCTCCGCGACGTCGCGCCCCAGGGCCGCCTCCTCGGCGGCGTCGAGCCGCACGAGCGTGGCGACCGGGTTGTGGAAGTAGCTCTTGCGGCCGCGGTAGCGCTCGGGCACCGTGTCGCGCGGGCCCTGGTTGAAGAAGTCCACGCAGCCGGGGACGACGACCTGGGGGATCCCGTGGCGCCCCGCCACCCGCAGGCGGTCGGGGCCGGTGGCGTGGATGCCGTCGAGCAGCGAGTTGGCGAGCTCGGACAGCGTGTAGTCGACCACCCCGCCGAGCGCCCCGGCCTCGATCAGGTGCTCCATGGCCGGTCCGCCGACCCCGTTGGCGTGGAAGATGACCGGCTCGTGGCCGGCCTCGACGAGCGCGTCCCGCACGCGCATGACGCCCGGCGTCGTCTGCCCCAGCATGGTCACGCCGACGCAGCGCTCCCCCAGCGCCTCGACCGCCCGGCCGCCTCGGAGCACCATGCCGGCGACGGCGGCCGCGGCGTTGTCGAAGATCGCGCGCGAGATCTCGTTCAGGCCGAGGATGTCGATCACCGAGTGCATGACCGTGACGTCGCCCTCGCCCACGAAGGGCCCGAACGGCCGCCGGCCCGACGCGCTGGGGGAGACGATCAGCTTCGGGACCCCGACCGGCAACGCGTGCATGGCGGCCGCGCCGAGCAGCGCGCCCTCCGCGCCGCCGAGGCACAGCACGCCGGCGATCCGCCCCTCGGCGTAGGCGCGCAGCACCACCGCGCGCACGCCGTCGAGCATCAGGGCCACCGCGGCGCCGCGCGAGCCCGCCGCCCGCACGGCCTCCAGCTCGTGGCCACCCGCGCGGGCGACCTCCTCGCGCGGAACGTCGGCCTCGCAGCCCTCGGCCTCGCCGAGGATCCCGGAGTCGACGACCAGGGGCCGGGTCCCGAGCTCGCGCAGCCGGTCGCGCACGTACGCGATCTCGGCCCCCTTGGTGTCGAGGGTGCCGATCAGCGCGATGCCGGGAGCCTCGGCCACGCGGCTAGATGGTTGATTCCGCGGTCGTGGGGGTCGTGAAATCAGCCATCTTCAGACCGCCGCGCCCGCCGACAACGACTGGCGCAGCCGGTCGATCGACTCCTGCACGTACTGGTCGTAGTAGTGCTCGGGCAGCGCGCCGGTCCCGTGGTCGCGCAGGAACTGCTCCATGCCCTGGCTCGCGCCCGCGTCGGCGGCGTCGGCGATCTCCTGGCGTGTCGAGAGCGGCGTGCGGTCGACGGGAACCACGAACTCGACCGTGAGGTACTCGTCGTAGCCGATCCCCTGGAGCTCCTTGACCAGCAGGTCCCAGTCGATCGCGCCCTGGCCGCACGGCAGCCGGTTGTTGTCGGCGACGTGGAAGTCGACGAGGAAGTCGCCGGTGTCCCGGATCGCCTGCGCCCAGTCGGCCTCCTCGATGTTCATGTGGAAGATGTCGAGCGTCACGCCGCAGTTGCCGCCGACGTCCTTGGCGAGCTGGACCGCCTGGTCGGCGCGGTTGAGGAAGTACGTCTCGAAGCGGTTGAGCGGTTCGAGCCCGATCCGCACGCCGACCTGCTCCGCGTGGGCCTGGCACTCCTTCAGGCCCTGGACCGCCCACTCCCACTCCTCCTCGGGCGAGGCCATGGGCACGACCTTGCCGACCGTCGACGGGACGATCGTGAGGATCTTGCCGCCCAGGTCCGACACCAGCGACAGGCAGTCCTTGACGTACTGGACGCTGGCGAGCCGTACGTAGTGGTCCTCGTGCACGAGGTCGCGGCCGCCGGTCATGAGCGTGACCGACCCCCAGCACTCGAGGCCGCTGGAGTCGAGCTGGCGCTTGACGGCGTCGAGGTCGTAGACGGCGGGCTCGCCCGAGATCTCGATCCCGTCGTAGCCGCTGCGCCCGAGCCGGGTGATCGTCGTCTCGATCGGCTCCGGTCGCATCCAGTTGTGCATCGCCACCTTCATGGGGGTCTCCTCCTACAGGCCGAGCTTGCCGGGGTTCATAACGTCGTGCGGGTCGAGCGCCGCCTTGATCTGCCGCATGGCGTCGAGGGCGGCACCGTGCTGGCGGCGCATGTACGGGCCGAGCTTGATGCCGACGCCGTGGTGGTCGTTGATCACGGCGCCGGCGTCCAGCGCCGCGTTCATGCCGTCCTCCCAGATGCGGTCGTGCAGGGCGAGCGCGTCGGGCCCGCCGTCGGGCACCACGAAGCGCCCGTAGATCATCGTGCCCCACGCGTACCAGTGCGAGAAGTGCATGCGCAGCTCGAGGCCGTCGGAGCGATAGGGCTCGCGCACGGCGGTCCGCAGGGCCTCGTACACGGCCTCGATCCGCGCGTAGCTCGCCACCACGTCGAGCGTGCCCCAGATGGCGGGCAGCTCGGGCTGGTGGGGCGGGTGGTAGAAGTCGTAGCGGCGGTCCCACCAGCGCTGCGCGAGCGCCGGGTCGAGCACTTCGGCGCCGGCCTCCTCGGCGAGCGCGAGCACCCGCCGCTCCTCGAGCGCGGCCGCCTCCTCCTCGCCCTCGAAGGCGAGCACGGTGTAGACGCCTGAGAGCTCCTCGCCGACCACGGGCGAGAAGGCCAGGCGCGTCGCCTCCTCGTCGTACAGGCGCACGACGGACGGCCGGTGGCCGAGCTGGAGCGCCCGCCGGATCGCCCCGATGCCGGCTCCCACGGTCGGGAAGGCGACGGCGGCGAAGCGCCGCGCCTCAGGGAGGGGGACGACCTGGAGGGTGACCTGGGTGATGACCCCCAGCGTGCCCTCCGAGCCGACGAACAGCTGCGTGAGCTCGGGTCCGACCGCGTGGCGCGGCGCCGACACGGTCTCCAGCAGGCCGGTCGCCGGCGTCACCACGCGCAGCGACAGCAGCAGGTCCTCGATCTTGCCGTAGCGGGTGGAGAGCACGCCGGAGCCGCGGGCGGCGACGTAGCCGCCCACCGTCGCCCACTCGACCGAGGCCGGGTAATGGGGCAGCATCAGCCCGCGGGCGTTCAGCTCGGCCTCGAGCTCGCGGCCGTTCTTGCCGGCCTGCACCGTGACGGTCATCGACTCGTCGTCCACCTCGATCACGTCGTCGAGCGAGCGCAGGTCGATGACGATGCCGCCGCGGATGGCGAGCGCGCCGCCCTGCGTGCCCGAGCCGCCGCCCCACGGGACGACCGGCACGCGGTGGGAGTGGGCGATCGCCACCGTCGTGGCCACGTCCTCCTCGGTGCGTGGCCGTACGACGACGTCGGGGCGCGCGATCGGCGCTCCTGCGGCCTTCGCGTGCAGCGCGGGCCAGTAGGTGTCGGCCGTATACGCCGCGAGGTCCGAGGGTGCGGTTATAACCGCGGCGCCGAGCGCCGAGGACAGCGCGCCCTCGGCGTCGGCAACCGCCCCCCGGCTGATCGTGGTCAAAGCCGCCTTTCAGGACTCGTCATAACTTGACAAACAACTCTGCATCAGCTTTCAATTCCTGTCAAGCGCATGACGAAAGCTGACCCGAAGCGCATCGCCGGGCTCGCCGTCGCCGCCCTCGTGGCGGGATTCCTGGTGGTAAAGGCCGCCGGCGACCTGCGCCAGTTCGTGGTCGTCACGCTCAACGGCGCGACGTTGGCCGCCCTCTACTTCGTGGTGGCCAGCGGCTTCACGCTGATCTTCGGCCTCATGCGCGTCGTGAACATGGCGCACGGGTCGCTGTACCTGCTCGGCGGCTACCTCGCGCTCGAGCTCCAGGAGGCGTGGTTCGAGGACGACACCGGCCTCGGCCTGTCGCTGAGCGGCGCCTCCGACACGGAGTACGGCCTCGCCGGCTGGCTGATCCCGCTGCTCGTGGCCACGCTCCTGATCGGGCTCACCGGGGTGGCCATCCAGCAGGTCTTCCTGCGCTGGAACCAGGGGCAGGACCTGCGCCAGGCGCTGATCACGATCGCCCTGTCGGTCATCATCGGCGACCAGATGCTGGCCCGCTACGGCGGCATCTCGCAGGACATCGCGACGCCGTCGTCGTGGCCCACGAGCGTGCTGCTCCCCGGCGACGTGCGGTTCGGCTTCTTCCGCGGGGTGATCGTGCTCGGCTCGGCGCTGCTGATCGGCGTCGCGCTGTGGCTGATCATCAAGCGCACGCGGTTCGGCAAGATCGTGCGTGCAGGCGTCGACGACCGCGACATGGTCTCCGCGCTCGGCATCAACGTGCAGCTCGTGTTCGCGGGCGCGTTCTTCCTCGGGGCCATGCTGGCCGGCTTCGGCGGCGTGCTCGGCGGGACGATGCTCTCGCTGGCCCCCGGGCAGGACACGGCGTTCCTGCTCAACTCGCTGATCGTCGTGATCATCGGCGGGATGGGATCGCTGGGCGGCGCGGCGATCGGGGCGATCGCGCTCGGCCTCGTCGACGCCTACGCCGACGTGTACCTGACGTTCGGCGGCACCGACCTGACGAACTACTCGATCATCGTCACCTTCGCGCTGCTCGTCGGCGTGCTGGCGGTGCGGCCGCTCGGGCTGTTCGGGAGGCCGGCGTGAACCCCACGGTCAGCACCGGCCGGCTGGCGTGGCCGATCCTGGCCGCGGCCGTGGCCGTCGCCGCGCTCGCGCCGCTGATCGTGGACGACTTCTTCCTCAACGTCATCCTCACGAAGGCGCTGTGGCTCGGCGTGGCGGCGGCCAGCCTGATCTTCCTGGCCGCCTACGGCGGGATGGTCTCGCTCGCCCAGGTCGGGCTCTATGGCGTGGCGGGGATGACCTACGCGAACCTCGTGCTGGCCGACGGCGGGAGCGCCGCGGCGTGGAACCCGTGGCTGGCGGTGATCGGCGCGCTCGTGGTCGTGACGCTCGTCGGCCTCGGCTTCGGCTGGATCGCCGCCCGCAGCGAGGGGATCTACTTCCTGATGATCACGCTCGCGTTCAGCGTGCTCGTCTTCTACTTCTTCTCCCAGGTCACGACGCTGTCGGGCTTCGGGGGGGTCAACAACGTCGAGCTGCCCGGGCTGCTCGGCAGCCCCGAGCAGGACCCACTGCCGCGCTACTTCGTGACCCTGGTGGTCGCCGTGGGGGTCTTCCTCCTGCTCAGCGCCCTGTCGCGCACCGCCTTCGGCCTCGGGCTCCAGGGCGTGCGCGACGAGCCCGCGCGGATGCGCGCCCTCGGCTTCGACGTCACGCTGCACCGCACGCTGGCGTTCGCGCTCGCGGCGTTCATCGCAGGCGTCGCCGGCGTGCTGTCGGTCTGGTACAACCGCCGCATCACGCCGGGGTCGATCAACCTCGCGCAGACGATCGACATTCTCATCATCGCGGTCATCGGCGGCCTCTACCGGCTCGAGGGAGCCTGGGTGGGGGCGCTGGCGTACGCGCTGATCGACAACTACTCACGCGAATGGGTGCCCGAGGTCGGCAGCGTCCTCGGGCCCGCACGCTTCAACACGCTCATCGGGATCGTGTTCCTGGTCATCGTCCTGCTCTCGCCCGGCGGCATCGTCGGGATCTGGGACGACGTCCGGGGGCGGCTCCGGGAGCGAAGGCCGTCACTACGAGGAGGAGGAGCGAGTGTTGAAGGGACATAGGAGATGGGCGCTGGTCGGCGTGTTCGCCGCCCTCGCCCTGGTCGGGGCCGGCTGTGGCGGCGACGACGACGACGATGCAGGCGGCGGCGGCACCTCGACCGAGGAGTCGAGCGGCGGAGGCACGATCAAGATCGGCTTCCTGTCGGACTGCGAGGGCGCGTTCGGCTCGTTCTTCGAGCCGACGATCTCAGGAGCCAACAGCGCGCTCATCAAGTACGCGGGCGCGAAGCCGGCCGGCGAGAAGCCGAGCGACGGCGTGACCGGCGCCAAGATCGCCGGCAAGGACGTGGAGATCGTCAGCTACGGCTGCGCGGACGACACGGCCGACAAGGCGATCGAGGAGACGCGGCGCCTGATGGAGCAGGAGGACGCCGACGTCATGATCGGGCCGCTCTCCGGCGACGAGGGCATCGCGGTCGCCAACTACGCGAAGGAGCACCCGGACAAGACGTTCGTCAACGGCATCGCCGGCGCGCAGGACGCGACGCTGAAGGTGCAGGCGCCGAACTTCTACCGCTTCCACCCGGACGGCGCGCAGTGGTCGGCCGGCCTGGGCGACTACGCGTACAACGACCTCGGGTGGAAGACGGCGGCGATCATCGGCGACGACTACTCGTTCCCGTACACCTCGCTGTCGGGCTTCGTGGCCGAGTTCTGCGCGATCGGCGGCAACGTGAGCAAGCGCATCTGGGCGCCGCTGGGCGAGGAGGACTACTCCTCGTACATCTCGCAGATCCCCGACAACGTCGACGGCCTCTACGTGGGCATCGGCGGCGCGGGCCTGATCAACTTCGTCAAGCAGTACCAGGAGCAGAAGGGCCGCGTGGACACCGAGCGCATGCTGGGCAACGTGTTCTGGGACGACCCGCTCGTCCTCAAGGAGGTCGGCAAGTCGCTGGTCGGCGGGGCCACCGCGGCGATGACCGCGGCGGACTCCAACGAGCCCGCGGTGAAGACGTACCTCAAGGACCTCGAGGACGCCTACGGCAAGGAGATCGCCGGGCTCGGCCCGTCGGTCTTCACGTACGGCTACTACACGGGCATGACCGCGCTCATCAAGGGCCTCGAGGCCGTGAAGGGCGACGTGTCCGACCAGGCGAAGCTCCAGGAGGCGCTGTCCGGCGTGACGCTGTCCGGCGAGGAGGCTCCGTGGGGCGACGTCAAGCTCGACGACAACCGCCAGGCGATCTCCGACGTCTACGTCAAGAAGATCGTCAAGGACGCCAACGGCGACGGCGTGCCGGACGTGCAGACGTTCCGCCGCATCCCCGAGGTCGACCAGACCTTCAACGGGGTCTTCTCGGCGGACACGCCGGCGCCCGACCGCACGAACCCGAAGTGCGTCAAGGGGGAGCCGCCGCCGTGGGTGGGCAACGCCGAGGAGGTCGACTTCTCGTCGAAGTAATCCGTGGCAGACGCCGCGACATCCGCTGACGGCGCCGCGCCGATCCTCCGCCTGCGGGGGGTCGGCCGGCGCTTCGGCGGCGTGCACGCCGTGCGCGATGTGGACCTCGAGGTCCGACCCGGCGAGCGCCGGGCGATCCTCGGGCCCAACGGCGCCGGCAAGACGACGCTCTTCAACCTGATCTCGGGCGAGTTCCCGCCCAGCGCAGGGAGCGTCGAGCTGTTCGGTGAGGACGTGACGGGCGCGCCGGCTCGCAAGCGCGCCCGCATGGGCCTCTCGCGCACGTTCCAGACGTCGCGGCTGTTCCTCGGCCTCTCGGTCGAGGACAACCTCTATCTCGCCGTGCTCGGGGTCAAGGAGGGGCACCTGCGCATGGTGCCCTCGAGAGCAGACGGCGAGCTGCGAGAGTCGGCGCGGGCGATGGCGGAGGCGGTGGGGCTCTCGAGCCGCCTCAGCTCGCTCGTCGCCGACCTCTCGCACGGGGAGCAGCGCCAGCTCGAGGTGGGCATGGCGCGCGCCTCGAACCCGAAGCTGATGATGCTCGACGAGCCGGCGGCCGGGCTCTCGCGGGCGGAGCGCGGCAAGCTCACCGAGCTGCTGCTCTCGCTCGACCCCGCGATCACGCTGATCCTGATCGAGCACGACATGGACGTCGCGCTGCGCGTCGCGCAATGGGTGACGATGATGCACGACGGCGCGGTGATCGTGGAGGGCACGCCGGACGAGATCCGCGCTGACCAGACCGTGCACGACCTCTACCTCGGAACCGGGATGATCGGCCATGAGTGACCCACTCCTGCGAGTCGAAGGGCTCAGCGGCTACTACGGCACCGCGCACGTGCTCCAGGACGTCAGCTTCGAGATGGCCGCCGAGCCGGTGGCGCTGATCGGACGCAACGGGATGGGCAAGACGACCCTCTGCAAGACGATCGTCGGGCTGCTCGGGACCACCGGCCGCTCGTCCGGATCGGTTCGCCTCGAGGGCGCCGAGTTGCACGGCCGCCCGGCGTACAAGATCGCCAAGGCGGGCGTCGGTTACGTGCCGCAGGGCCGGCGGCTCTTCACGTCGCTGACCGTGGACGAGCACCTGGAGATCGTCGGCGCCCCGAAAGGCGCGGCGTGGACGTCGGAGCGCGTGTACGAGCTCTTCCCGCGCCTGGCCGAGCGGCGCAACGTCTCCGGCACATCGCTGTCGGGCGGTGAGCAGGAGATGCTCTCGATCGGCCGCGCCCTGCTCACCAACCCCAAGCTGCTGATCATGGACGAGCCGTCCGAGGGCCTCGCGCCGACCGTGGTCGAGACGCTGATCGACACGATCAAGGACCTCGCGGCGCACGGGATGGGCCTGCTCGTGGTCGAGCAGAACCTCGGCGTCGCGACGTCGCTGGCCGAGCGGGTGATCGTCATGGTCGCCGGCTCGATCGCCACCGAGACGACGTCGTCGGCGCTGCTCACCGATCCCGAGGCGCAGAAGCGGTACCTCGGCGTCGAGCCCCTGCCGGACGCGGCCTGAGCGCTCGAGCGCGAGATAGGGTCCACAGATGGAGCAGCCACCCGGGCTCGCCAACCAGCGCGCCGTACGGCGGCACAACCTCGGGGTGGTGCTCCGCCACGTGTCCGAGCACGGCCCGCGCTCGCGGGCCACGATCGCGCTCGAGACCGGCCTCAACAAGACAACGGTCTCGAGCCTCGTCACCGAGCTGATCGCGCTCGACCTGCTGGTCGAGCGCGGGCTCGACTACCGCGGCACCGTGGGGCGGCCGGGCCAGGTGGTCGAGCTGTCGTCCTCGGGCGTCGTCGCCCTCGGGCTCGAGATCAACGTCGACTACGTCGCGGTGCGGGCGCTCGACCTCACCGGCGAGGAGCGCCACCGCGCGCTCGAGGCGCGTGACAACCGCCGGGTGAGCGGCGCCGAGGTGCTCGAGCACGTCGCGGCGCTCGCCGCGGGCGCGCTGGCGGCCGTGGAGGAGGCGGGCCTGCGGCCGGTGGGCGCCACCGTCGGCCTGCCCGGCCTGGTCGACGCCGACCGCGGAGTGCTCCTCGTCGCGCCCAACCTCGGCTGGACCGACGTGCCGGTGGTCGAGGAGCTCAAGCGCCGGCTGGACCATCCCGCGTTCCCGGTGACGGCCGACAACGAGGCGAACCTGGCAGCGCTGGCCGAGCTGTGGGAGGGCACGGCGCGCGGGCTCAGCGACGTGCTCTACGTCTCGGGCGAGATCGGGGTCGGCGCCGGCCTGATCGTGCGCGGCGAGTTGTTCCGGGGCAGCGGCGGGTTCGGCGGCGAGTTCGGGCACATGACCGTCGAGCGCGGCGGGCGACCGTGCGGGTGCGGCAGCCGCGGGTGCCTGGAGACGGTGGTGGGCCTCGAGGCCCTGCTCGAGCGGGCCGGGATGCCGCCCATGGGCGCGACCGGCGGGTCGGCCGGCCCGGTGCGCGAGCTGGTCGAGCGGGCGCAGGACGGCGACGAGCGGGCCCTCGGCGCGCTGGAGGAGGCCGGCCGCTGGCTGGGCGTCGGCATCGCGGCGGCGGCGAACCTGCTCAACTTCCAGGCCGTGGTCCTCGGCGGCTTCTTCGGCCAGCTCGCCCCGTGGCTCGACGCGCCGATCGCCGACGAGCTGCAGTCACACGTGCTCGGCGCCCCGCGGGCGACGCCGCAGATCCTGCCGTCCACGCTGGGGCCGGAAGCGGCGGTGCGGGGAGCGGCCGCGTCGTCGCTGCGGAGGATCTTCGCCGACCCCGGCTGGGCCGCGTGACCGGGCCAAGCAAGCTTGGCCTTGCGAGTTCGCTTCGCGAACATCGCGCCCTCGTCGGGCTCGACGTCGGCACGACCGGCGTCAAGGCGATCGCCGTCGCGCCGGACGGGGAGCTGCTCGCGCGCTGCGAGGTCGGCTACCCGCTCTCCACGCCGCGCCCCGGCTGGGCCGAGCAGGACCCCGAGGACTGGTGGCGCGCCACCGAGGAGGCGCTCGCCGGACTCGGCGTCGGAGAGGTGGCCGGGATCGGGCTGAGCGGCCAGATGCACGGCCTCGTGGCGCTCGACGCGTCCGAGCGGGTGGTGCGGCCGGCGATCCTCTGGAACGACCAGCGGACGGCGGCCGAGTGCGCCGAGATCGAGGAGCGCGTCGGCTTCGAGCGCCTCGTGGAGCTGACCGGCAACCGCGCGCTGACCGGCTTCACGGCGCCGAAGCTGCTGTGGCTGCGCCGCCACGAGCCGGAGTCCTATGCCCGCATCGCGCACGTGCTCCTGCCCAAGGACTACGTGCGGCTGCGCCTGTGCGGGGAGCGGGCCATCGACGTCGCCGACGCCTCGGGCACGCTGCTGTTCGACGTCGCGGGCCGCCGGTGGAGCGACGAGGTGGTGGCGGCGCTGGAGCTCGACCCGGCGTGGCTCCCGCGCGTGCTCGAGTCGCCCGACGTGTCGGGCACCACGCCCGACGGCGTGCCGGTGGCGGCAGGGGCCGGCGACCAGGCGGCGGGCGCCGTCGGCGTCGGCGTCGTCCGGCCGGGCCCGGTCTCGGTCGCGCTCGGCACCTCCGGCGTGGTCTTCACGGCGCTCGACGCCTACGCACACGACCCCCAGGCCCGCGTGCACGCGTTCTGCCACGCGGTGCCGGGCGCCTGGCACGCGATGGGCGTGATGCTCTCGGCCGCCGGCTCGCTGCGGTGGCTGCGCGACGCGGTGGCACCGGGGGGCGACTTCGGGGCGCTGGTGGCGGAGGCGGAAGCCTGGGAGCCGGGGACCGAGGGGCTGACCTTCCTGCCGTACCTGGCGGGCGAGCGGACCCCGCACGCCGACCCCGACGCGCGCGGCGCCTTCACGGGGCTCTCGCTGCGCCACGACCGCGGCGCGCTCGTGCGCGGGGTCCTCGAGGGCGTGGCGTGCGGCCTGCGCGACTCGCTCGACCTCGTCATCGAGCTGGGCGCGCGGCCGTCGGCCGGCCGCGTCTCGGGCGGCGGCGCACGCAGCGAGCTGTGGCTGCGGATCGTCGCGTCGGTGCTCGAGCTGCCGCTCGAGCGCCTGGCGGTCGAGGAGGGAGCCGCCTACGGCGCCGCACTGCTGGGCGGCGTGGCGGGGGGCGTGTTCGCTGATGTCGAGGAGGCGGTCGGCGCCTGCGTGCGCCCGCACGGGGCCGTCGAGCCGGTCGCGGAGTGGGTCGAGCCGTACCGCGAGCTGCGCGAGCGCTACCGGGCGCTGTACCCGGCGCTGCGCCGGGCCTCCGTCTGACTACACTTTGTAAAGCATGGCGCAAAGCCTGGGGAACCGGCCGTGTGGCGGCCGCTATGGGGACATCGTGCAGGCGATCGGCAACACGCCGCTCGTCGAGCTCAGGCGACTCTCGCCAAAACCCGGCGTGCGCATCTGGGCCAAGCTCGAGTCCCACAACCCGACCGGTTCGATCAAGGACCGCGTCGCGCGCTCGATGATCGAGGCGGCCGAGGAGGAGGGCGCGATCCGGCCCGGCCAGACGATCCTCGAGCCGACCTCGGGCAACACCGGCATCTCGCTCGCCATGATCTGCTCGCGCAAGGGCTATCCGCTGAAGGTCGTGATGCCCGAGAACGTCACGCCCGAGCGCACCCAGCTGCTGAAGATGTACGGCGCCGAGATCGTCTACTCCGAGGGCTCGAAGGGGTCCAACGGGGCGGTCGAGATGGCGCTCGAGATGGCGGCCGCGGACGCCTCGTACTACATGCCGTACCAGTACGGCAACCAGGCGAACCCGCGCGCGCACTACGAGGGCACGGCCAAGGAGATCCTCGAGGAGCTCGACGAGATCGGCGCGTTCGTGGCCGGGCTCGGCACCGGCGGGACGCTGATGGGCACCGGCCGGCGCCTGCGCGAGGAGCTCGGCGACAGCGTGAAGATCGTCGCCGCCGAGCCGATGCAAGGCGAGCCCGTGCAGGGCCTGCGGTCGCTCGACGACGGCTTCATCCCGCCGATCATCGACCTCTCGCTGCTCGACCGGAAGATCCTCGTCACCAACCACGATGCGATCGTCTGGACGCGGCGGCTGCTCGACGAGGAGGGCATCTTCGCCGGCGTCTCCTCCGGGGCGATCGCCTCGATCGCCGTGCGCATCGCGGGGGAGATGGACGAGGGCAACGTCGTCTTCATCGTCTGCGACGACGGCTGGAAGTACCTCTCCTCCGGGGTCTACACGCTCCCCGTCGAGGAGATCGCGAACCTGGACTCCACCGTCTGGTGGTAAGGGCCCGTAAAGGGATCACTGACGCGTTTGGGCACCGTCTCGCGGCGCCAGGCACCACCCGCGATGCTCAACGGGCTGGCGCCCGCCTCCGCTCGCGTGCGGCGCCTGGCATCCACGATTCGGACCCCAAACCCGCCACTGATCCCTCCACGGACCCTTAGCCGGCGGGCCCTGCTCGCCGGCGGCGCCGTCGCGCTGCTGGCGGGGTGCGGCGAGGAGGACGAGCCGGCCGCGCCCCGACCGGCCGACGTGCTCCTGCGATCGCTGGCCGCCGAGCGGGCGCTGGCGGCGGCGGCGCGCCGCAGGGTCGCCCGGCGGGCGCGCGGGCGGGCTCAGCGGCTCGCCGCCGCCGTGTCCTCGCAGGGCGGGCGGCCACACGACGCTCCGGCGCCCTCCGCGGCCGGCGATGCCGCGTCGGCGGCACGGGCGGCGCTCGTCGCCCACGTGGACTCGCTCCCGCTGCTCACCGGCGACCTGCGCGCGCTCGCGGGGGAGATGATCGTCGGCGCGGCGGCCGACCTCGCGGTGCTCACCGGCGAGGCCGAGTCGTTCCCGGGGACGCCCTCGTGACCACCACCCGCCGGGACCTCGTCGCCCTCGCCGCCGCGGCGCTCGTCGCCCGGTCGTCGCCGGCGGCTGCGGCGGCGCCCGATGACGCCGAGCTGCTGCTGCGGCTGATCGCCCGCGAGGACGAGGCGGCGACCGCGCAGGACGGCATCGTGGCCTCCGAGGAGCGCGATCACGCCGCGGCGCTGCGCACGCTGCTCGACGCGCTCGGGCGCGAGGCGCCGCGGGGACCGGCGTCGGCGCCTTCAAAGGACCTCGTGGCGCTCGAGACGTCGCTGATCGAGGAGTATCGGGCGGCGGTGCTCGAGCTTCACGATCCGAGCATCCTGCGGACGGTCGGCACGATCCTCGCCTCGCACAGCCAGCACCGAGTCAAGGCCCGTATCGAGGACGGTCTCGACCCGTTCAGATCCGACCCCTAGACTGGTTCGTGGACACACGGACTCGTTCGAGAGGAAGCAGACCATGCCAGTCAGCATCGGCCCGATGGAGCTCATTGTCGTGCTCGTCATCGCGCTGCTCGTGCTCGGCCCCAAGCGCCTCCCCGAGGTCGGCCGCTCGGTGGGTCGCGGGATGCGCGAGTTCAAGGACTCGATCAGCGGAGTCTCGCGCGACGACGACGACGAGGACGACGTGAAGCCGCTGCGCCAGCCCGCCAAGACCGCAGAGTAGTTGCGCATCTCGCAGCAGCTGCTCGGCGAGATCGTCGCGCACGCCCGTGCGGACGCGCCGAACGAGTGCTGCGGGATGGTCGCCAGCCGCGACGGCCGTGCCGTCGCGGTGCACCGGGCGACGAACGCCGTCGCGAGTCCGTTCCGCTACGAGATCGACGGCATGGAGCAGTACCGGATCCAGACGGCCATCGAGGACGCGGGGCTCGAGCTGGGGGCGATCTACCACTCCCACACCCGCTCGGCGCCCACGCCGTCGCAGACCGACATCAACCTCGCCTTCTATCCGGAGGCGATCTACGTGATCGTGGGGCTCGAGCACGACGAGCCGGACGTGCGGGCCTGGCGGATCGTCGACGGCGCGGTCACCGAGACCGCGCTCGAGGTGGAGGACGGGGCGCCGGCCTCCTGACGGCACGCCGCTGGCGTGCCCCGCGTGCGGCGCTGCCTTCACGGGCGTCGAGGAGCGGTTCTGCCCCGACTGCGGCGTGCCGCTCGTGCACGCGCCCGGCGCCGGCGACGGCGAGCGGCCGCTGACCCCCGCGCGCGAGCGCGCGCGCAAGATGCGGCCGCAGTACGCGGAGGGCCCGCTCGTCCGCGTCGCCACCGCCCGCCACCAGGCCGAGGCCGAGATGCTCGAAGGGATGCTGCTCGAGGAGGGCGTCCCTTCGCTCACGCGCCGCTCGGGCGGCTTCGACGTTCCCGACTTCCTGGCCAGCGGCCCGCGCGACATCCTCGTGCCGGCGTCGGGAGCCGACCGCGCCCGGGAGCTGCTCGGCGTCCCGGAGCCGACCGCGCCGGTCACGACCGGCGAGGGCACCCCGGCGTGGGTCAAGGCTCTGGCCGTCGCGCTCGCCGTCGGGATCGCGGCGCTGATCGCCGCGGGCGTGTTCGCGGCGGTGTTCTAAGCGCCGGCGAACGTCAACGTCAACGGCGGCATTGAGAGGGAGCACGGATCGCGGCGCGTGATGACTTGACGGCGATTATCGACGTCAAGTGAGCACAGACCGTCCGCGCTCCCTTCAATGCGCAGTTCAGGGAGAGGCAAGGCGATGCGAGGTGCGAGCGCCAGGCGGCCTCGGTGTGCCGCGCCCGCCGCCCGCGGAACGCCGCGTTCAGCGCCTCGTCCGGCGTCGAGCGCGCCATCGCCACCGCCGCGCGGTCTCCCTCCTCGCGGGCGAGGAGGTCGAAGACCGTCCCGCCGAGCAGCAGGGCGTCGGAGCGGCCGGGTGGGAAGGCGGGCGCCGTGCCCTCGCGCAGGCGCCGCGCCACCGCCGGCCGCACGTGCTTCGTCTGGCCGGAGAGCCACTGGGCAGCGCCCTCGACGAACCACGCCGACCGCACCCAGCGGGTCAGGCGCCGCGGCCCGAGCGGCGGCGGGAACCCCGGATGCCGCACGGCGAGCGCGCGGCGGGCGAGCAGCCCCGAGGGCGAGAGCATGAGCAGCTCGAGCGACCCCTCCACGTTCGAGGCCCGCTGCGCGAGCAGGCGGGGGCAGAGCACGTGCAGCTCGCGCTCGGCCGCCCACCCGACCACGTAGCGCCGTGCGGCGGGCGCCGTCAGGCGCCGCTGAACGGCGAGCCAGGGCTGCGCCGCGTCGAGCTGCGCCGGCGAGCCGTGGAGCACGACGGAGAGCTGGCCCAACTCGACCTCGAGGGCCCGTTCCAGCCGCCCCCGGGCGTACTCGAGCTGCGCCAGCACGCGCCCGGCGTCCGGCGCGTCACGCTCGTCGTGGCGCGCGATGAAGGTCTCCGACGGTGTCTCCAGCCACATGGCACGTCGCGGGCGGGCCCGCGGCGAGTCATCGTGGCACGCCGCCGCCGGTCAGGCGTAGGCGAGCGCGCCGTCGCCCTGGGCGATGCCGGCGATCTCCTCTGAGGCCCGCTCGAACTCCTCGTCCGACAGCACCGGAGTGCCCTCGAACGGCAGCTCGCGGGTGATCTCGAGCCACGAGCGACATCCGCCGTAGTCGTCGCGGACGCGCACCGTGACGGGCCGCGGGATCCGGTACGTGCGCAGGAGCAGGACGTGCAGCGGGTGCCGGCGCTTCCAGGCGAGGCGCTTCTCGGCGTAGTCCGGCGTCCACACGTAGAACGGCGACAGCGCGTCGACCACGCGGCGGTCGGTCACCGTCCAGGCGCAGGCCACCTCGGCCCAGGCGCGGATGCGCACGCGATCGGGCTGGGCGATCCCGCCGTCGCGCGTCAGCGCCTGGGCGGGCGGCTCGCCCTCTGCCCACACGCCTTCCTCGAGCGCCCGCCGCAGCTCGGGCTGGTGCGACTCGCGGACGAGATCACCGCGCTGGTGATCGAACGTCGGATAGAGGAAGAAGCGGTCGTGCTCGAGGGCGAAGTGCTTGTCCGGCTCGCGGATGCCGCCCTTGCGGAGGGTCACGAGCTGCTCGCCTTCGGCAAGCGCGCGCACAGTGACTGCCCATTCCTTGAAAGCGATCGGCATAGGGATGGTGATTGGGAAGTGTGTTTAGAGGGTGCGACTCGCCCGAAAGCGAACCCCACGCACCCTGCCCTGGATCAGCCGCGTCCTAACCGTCCGTTGCGGCGTCACATACTATGCACAAAGTCGCGGAATCGCCAAACCCTGCTGGAAATTGGGCGTATTTCGTACCACGAGGGCCGTGTAAGCGCGCTTACAGTCGCGTGTCGTTGAGCGCCTCGACGACCTCGAGCACGGCCGCGAAGTCCTGCTCGCCGAGCCCGCGCCCGTCAGCCGCGGCGTAGAGCTCGCCCGCGAGGGCGGCGGCCGGGAAGGCGGCGCCGGCGTCGCGCGCCTCCTCGAGGCAGAGGCGGACGTCCTTGAGCATGTGCTCGAGCTTGAACAGCGGCGTGAAGTCGTGGGCGAGCATCGGCTTGCCCTTGAGCTGGAGCATCGTCGAGTTCGCCGAGCCGCCGGCCATGACCGTCAGCAGCGCCTCGAGGTCGACTCCGGCCCGCCGGCCGACGGTCAGCGCCTGCGCGAGCGTCGCGCAGTTGGCCGCGCTGACCGCGTTGGAGAGGACCTTGACCTGCTGCCCGGTCCCCAGCTCGCCGACGTGGACGATCGTCTCGCCCATCGCCTCGAGCGCCGGCCGCGCGCGTGCCACGTCCTCCTCGCTCCCGCCGGCCATGATCGTCAGCGTCCCGTCCGCGGCCCGCGGTGCGGAGCCGGTCACCGGCGCGTCGACGAACGCGTGCCCGCGGTCCGCGACCGCGGCGCCGATGCGGCGCGCCTCGGCGGGCCCGATCGTCGACATGTCGACGAACAGCGTGCCGGGGCGCGCGCCCTCGACCGCGCCGTCCTCGCCGAGCAGCAGCGTCTCGACCTGCCCGCCGTCGACGACCATCGAGATCACGACGTCGCTGCGCTCCGCCAGCTCGCGCGGGCTCCCCGCGGCGTGGCCGCCGTGCTCGGCCGCCCACGCCTCGGCGGTCTCGCGCGTGCGGTTGTAGACCGTCACCTCGAAGCCGGCGCGCCGCAGCGTGGCCGCCTGTCGCGACCCCATGATGCCCAGCCCGATGAACCCGATCGCCTCCGCCATCGGCGGGAGGCTACCGTCACGCGGCGAGCGGAACCTCCTCGGGCTCTGCCAGGTGCTGGTGCGACGGGCAGTAGCCGTTGTGGGGCAGCGGCGTGCGCTGGCACGGCGTCCCGCGGCGGGTCGTCGCCCGGCACTCGATCCGGTTGCCCTCGATGTCGTAGCCGCTGAGCGGCATCGACGAGAAGTACTCCTTGGCGAAGCTCATGTAGCGGTCGACCACGACGTAGGCGCGGTGCTGAGCCGACATCGGGAAGTAGATCCGGATGTCGTTGAACAGCGTCTTGGTGGGCCTGGCGAAGTAGTGCCAGTCCGTGGCCAGGCGGTGGACAGCGGCCTCGCACGCCCGCAGCACGCACTCGTGGTTGGACGGGCCGCAGTGGCCCGGCCTGTCCTCGAGGATGTCGGGCGCGAGCTCTCGATAGATGGAACGGCTGAAGCGGTACATGCGTTCTTCCCTTCGGAACCTCTCGCGCTGAACAGGGCTCCCCCCAAGGAAACCCGGATCGGGCACTGATAACCGATCACGTTCAATTTGGAACCTGCAAAGTGTTGTCTTCCGGTTAAGCGCGAACCAGTGTTCGCTTTCGCCGGTTGCGTGCCAAAACCTTCTAAGACCAGGCCTCGAGCCGCGGCTCGGTGCTTCGGGCGTCGATCACCGTGTGCCGGCCGTCGAGCGCGGGCTCGCGGTCCGGGAACTCCGTGCGCGCGTGCGCGCCCCGGGTCTCCTCCCGGAACAGCGCGCTGCGGGCGACGAGGCGGGCGAGCGGGTGCGGGTCGTCGAGCAGCGTCCGAAGGCCCTGCGCGTCGCGCTCGAGGCCGGCGTGGCGCCACATCGCCTTCCGGGTCTCGCGCGTGGGGGGGACCGCCACCGGCGCGTCCGGCGCGGGGGCGAGCGGCTCCGCGGCGCCGGGCTCCTCGAGCCCCCGCAGCGCCGCCCGGCCGCCGAACACGAAGCATTCGCTGAGCGAGTTGGAGGCGAGCCGGTTGGCCCCGTGGAGGCCGGTGCAGGCGCATTCCCCCACCGCATACAGGCCCGCGACCTGCGAGCGGCCGTACAGGTCGGTCACGATCCCGCCCATCACGTAGTGGCTCGCGGGGGCGACCGGCACGAGCTCGGTCGCGGGGTCGAGCCCGGCCTCGCGCAGCGCCGTGACCACGTTGGGGAAGCGCGCCGGGTCGACGCCCCGCATGTCGAGGCTGACGAAGCTCGCGTCCTGCTCGGCGAGCGTGCGGAAGATCGCGCGGGCGACCTCGTCGCGCGGCGCCAGCTCGTCCACGAAGCGCTCGCCGGCGGCGTCGTGCAGCGTCGCGCCTTCGCCGCGCACCGCCTCCGAGATGAGGAACCCCTCGCGCCCCTTCACGCCGACGACCGCGGTGGGATGGAACTGGGCGAACTCGAGGTCGGCGAGCGCCGCGCCGGCGGCGCGGGCGAGCAGCAGGCCCGGGCCGAAGGACCCCGGCGGGTTGGTGGTGCGCGACCACAGCGCGGCGGCCCCGCCGGTGGCGAGGATCACGGCGCGCGAGCGCAGGGTGCGGCCGTCCTCGAGCCGCACGCCCGCGGCGCGCCCGCCGGTGGTCGTCGCGACGCTCGCGGCACGCGCGCCCTCGTGCACCTCGATCAAGGGGTTCTCGGCCACCACGGCCGACAGCTGGCGCAGGATCCTGCGGCCGGTGGCGCTCCCTCCGGCGTGGACGACCCGGCGCAGCCCGTGGCCTCCCTCGAGGCCGAGCGCGACGTTGCCCTGGCGGTCTGCGTCGAAGCGGACCCCGAGCTCCTCGAGGTCGCGGAACCGGGCGGCCGCCTCGTCGGCGAGCACCCGGGCGGCGGACTCGCGCACCAGGCCGCGGCCGGCGCTCACCGTGTCCCGCAGGTGGCGCTCCGGCGAGTCGTCGACCGAGAGCGCGGCCGCCAGGCCTCCCTGCGCCCAGTACGAGGCCGTCTCGGCCAGCGGACGGGCCGAGACGAGCGTGACCCGCGCGCCCTGGCCGGCGGCGACGAGCGACGTGAACAGCCCCGCGGCGCCGGCGCCCACCACGATGAGGTCTGCAGGCCGGGCGTCCACCGACGCCGTACGGTACCGGCGTGCCCCCGGTGTGGTTCCGTCACGACGCGTCGCTCGGCCACGACATCCCGGGCCATCCCGAGCGGCCGGAGCGGATCCGCGCGCTGGAGGCGGAGATGGAGCGCCACGCCTGGTTCGGCGCCTCTGTCGTCAACGCGCCGCCGGTGGACCGGGAGCTGCTGGCCGCGGTGCATCCCGAGCGGTACGTGGCCGCGATCGAGGCCCTGTGCGCGAGCGGCGGCGGGTCGCTCGACCCGGACACCGCGGCGGTTCCCGACACGTGGGAGGCGGCGCTGCGTGCGGCGGGCGGCGCGGCTGCGATGGTCGACGAGCTCCTCGGCGGCTCGGCCGGCGTCGGCGTCTCGGCGCTGCGGCCGCCCGGCCACCACGCCGAGCCGGAGCGGGCGATGGGGTTCTGCTTCTTCGGCAACGCCTCGATCGCCGCCGAGCAGGCGCGGACGGCGCACGGGGTGTCGCGCGTGCTGATCCTCGACTGGGACGTGCACCACGGCAACGGGACCGAGGCGATCTTCGCCGCCGATCCCGGCGTGCTGTTCGTCTCCATCCACCAGTGGCCGCTGTATCCCGGCACCGGCCCGGCGTCGTATGTGGGCGAGGGGGCGGGGGAGGGGTACACGGTCAACCTGCCGGTGCCGGGCGGGACGGGCGACGCCGGCTTCCGCTCGTGCGTCGAGCACGTCGCGGTGCCGCTGATCGCCGCATGGCGGCCGGAGCTGGTCTTGATCTCGGCGGGCTTCGACGCCCATCGCGCCGACCCCCTCGCGACCTGCCGGGTCACCGAGGCCGGCTTCGCGGGCATGGCGGCGTCGCTGCGGCGGGCGGCCGACGCGGTCGGCGCTCCGCTCGGCGTGGTCCTCGAGGGCGGCTACGACCTCGGCGCGCTGGCGGGCTCGATGGCGGCGGTCATGCCCGTGCTGGTGGCCGACACGGCGCCGGATCCGGGGCCGGTCGAGCGGCACCCGCTGGCCGACGAGGCGGCGCGCCGGCTCGCCCCCTGGTGGGACCTCTAGGGCGCGGGGCTCGGCGTCGGCGTCGGCGTCGCGCCGCCGGTGGGGCTCTCCGGCACGACGCGGCGGGTGTACGCGCCGGCGACCTGACCGGAGAGGTCCTGGCGCGCCTGGTCGGCGGCCCGCCGGCTGTCGTATTGGCCTGAGAAGACGACGAAGCGGTCGGGCTCCAGCGAGCTGAAGTCGTTCGAGTCGAGCACGCCGACGGCGATGCCCTGGCCGGCGAGCTCCTCGGCGCGGGCGTCGGCCGCCTCGCGGGTGGCGGACGACTCGAGCACGATCGTCCACGCGGTCGTGCCCGCGGGCCACTCGGCGATCGTGGGCGTCGCGGTCGCCGCCGGCGGGATCGTCGTCGACTCCGGCGTGGGGGCGGGCGTGACCGCCGCGGTGGGCACCGGCGTGGCCGCGGCCGGCGCGACCTGCTCGGCGTCATCGGCCAGCTCGACCAGCGCCAGCACGAGCGCGATCACCGCGATCGCGAGCAGCGTCCCGACGAGCAGCACCGGCCCCCGCCAGCTCGGCGGCGACACGATCGTCATGCCGACCTCCGAGCCGCAGTTCAGGCACCACTCCTGCTCGGGCGTGAGGCTCGACCCGCAGCGTGGGCACCGGCGCGTCTCGGCCACCGGCTCCGCCGGCGCCGGATCGGGAGTCTGCACGGCGCTCACGGCTGCTCCCTCCGGCCCTCGACGGACGTCACGGCCTCGCCCTCGCCCTCGCGCGCCGCGGGTGCGGCGGTGTCGGGCTGCACCGCCCGGTCGAACGTCGTCGGCTGGTCGCCGGTGCCGAGCCACTCTCCCGTGACCGCCGCCGGCTTGTCGGGCTCGGCCTCGGGCTCGGGCTCGGGCTTGCGACCGCGGAGGCCGGCCCAGAGCGCGCTCGCCGGGCGGCTCTCCTCGGGCGCGGCCGGGGCCTCGCGCTTGGCGCGGGCCTTGGCGTCGAGCGGTGTGCCGCAGCGCGAGCAGAAGTGCGCGTCGCTGGCGTGCAGCTCGCCGCACTCGGGGCAGGTGCCGCCGATGCCGGCCTCGCGCAGCGTCGTCGCAGGGTGCGGCTCGCCGAGTCGCGTCTCGAGCGCGTGGACCTCGGCGTCGAGCGCCGCGATCCGCTCGGCCTTCGCCTGCTGCAGCTGCCCGTGCGACGGTTCGCCGGTCCCGCTCGCGGTGCGGTGGATCTCGTAGGTGAGGCCGCCGAGGTCGCGCAGCAGCAGCTCGCGCACCGAGTGCAGGTAGCGGAGCCGGCGCCGCAGCCTTCCACGGCGCGCGCTCGCGGGCACCTGCTCGAGCTCGGCGGGGTCGACGCCCGCGGGCAGGTCGCGTGCGTGAGACCGCTCGGCCTGCGTCTGGTCCGGCCGGCGCTCAGGGAACTGGCCCGCGATCGGCACGGTGGCGCCCGGTGTGGCGGTCGTCTCGGGCGCTTTCGGTCCGCTCCAGCCGGTCGGGCCGATCGCCCACTCGCGGGTGACCGGATCGCTCGTGTCCGCGAGCACCTGGGTCGGCTGGTCGTCGCCTTCGTGCAGGGGCTGCTCGCCGCCGGCCGTGGCGGGAGTCGCGGTCGGGTCGGAGGACTCGGTCTGGGACCGGTTCTCGTCGGCGGTCGCGGGGCGTCGTGATAGGCGTCGCAGCAGGCCGCTCATGCGCATCGGCAGGGGCAGACGGTGGACGTGCGCCCCGAACCGTCGAGTATAGGATCGCCGCGCCGGAGCACCGTCATACGGAAACCCGCCGGGGCGGAGGTCGGAGCGCTAGCACCCGACGACGTCGTGCCAGGCGGCGACGACCCGCGCGGCCATCCGGTCGGCTGAGAACAGCGCCGCTCGCTCCTGGCCGTCCACTCGTGGGTCGTCCTCCTCGATCACCGCGCGCACGGCGGTGCGCCAGGCGCCAGGCTCCCAGGCCGCGCAGTACGTGCCCTCGATCCCGTCCAGCGCGACCGGATGGATCCCGACCGGCGTGCCGAAGGCGGGGACGCCGCACGCGAGCGCCTCGATGACCGACAGTCCGAACCCCTCGGCCTGCGAGGGGACCAGGACGGCGTTGCTGGCGTTGATCCAGTACGGGACCTCGTCGGGCGGCACGTTGCCCATCGTGAGGAGCGTCGTGTCGCCGGCCGCCTCGCGCGCGCGATCGAATCGCTTGAGCGGCCGCGACGGGTCGTGCGGGAACAACAGGTACGGGCGATCCGGGTCGAGCCCGAGGCGCTCGCGCGCCTCCCGGCGGTCGATCGGCCGGAAGCGGTGGAGGTCGATGCCGACGGGGAGCACGGCGATCCGGCGGCTCGTGCCCGCGCCCGGCAGGTTCGCGCTGAACTCGCGCGAGACCGCGGCGGGCAGCGCGGTGAACGGCAGGATCGCTCGCGTGAGGCGGTTCGAGCGCGGGTGGAAGAGGTCGTTGCCGTGCAGCGTCACCACCACGGGGCCGAGCCGGGCGGCGACGGCGGGCCACGCGGTCAGCCCGAAGTGCGCATGCACGACGTCGAACCGCTCGCGCCTCCCGTAGCGGCGCCGCAGCTCCCGCGCCGCGCGGGGGTAGGCGCTGAGGCCGGGCGGGAACGCGAAGAGCTCGACCTCCACGTCGCCGCGTCGCCGCAGCGCCTCCACCTGGTCGCGCACGAACGAGCCGAGCGCCGGCCGCTCCGGCGTCGGGTACATGTTCGTCACGACGAGGGCGCGCACGGGCGCCGAGCGTAGTCGGCGCGCAGTATCGCCACGGTTCCGGCACACATCCGCAACGCGCGCGTCTAGATCCGCAACGCCGTCACCCGGAGACTCGCCGGGCCCCACGAGATCGGGGCGCCGGGCCTCGCGGCAGGCGGGGCGCAACGAACGACGAGGGGCACACGATGCGATTCGAGCTCATGGGCCGCGCCCACGCGCGGCTGGCGAACGCCATCGCGCGGAGCGACGGCCAGGGGACGGTGGAGTACGTCGGGCTCGTGCTGCTCGTCGCGGTGCTGATCGCCGGCGTCGTGAAGGCGAGCGGCGGGTTCTCCGACACCGGGATCGCCGAGTCGGTGGTGAAGAAGATCAAGGGCGCGATCGACGGCGTCGGCGAGGGATGAGGGCCGGCTCGCTTGGCGAGTTCCTGGCCGAAGCGGGAGCCGTCGTCGGCGGCGGCGCGGCGCTCTTCGCGACGCTCGGGTTCATCGCAGGCTCACTCGTGCGGGAGCTCGACCCAAACGCGGATCCTCATGTCTGGGCTCGGCGAGGCGGACTGCTCGGCGGTGCCTTCGGGCTCGTGATCTTCCTCGACGGCGCATAAAATGCGGGCATGAGCAAGCGGATCCGGTGGTACGTCCTGCTCGTCTGCGCTCCGGTAGTCGCCTTCGTGCTCGCTCGGGTCAGCGACGGCTGGAGCGACGGCGCCCTCCGTGCCGCAATCGTGGGCGTATGCGTCGTGTTCGCCTTCGTGGGCCTTCCGTGGGTAGAGATGGCGCGCGACGGCGCGCTGCGCCGCCGCCCGCGCAGCTGAGGTCCCCGGGGCGACGCCTGCCAGACTGCCCGCCGTGACGGGATCGACGACGGCACCCGAGGAGGTGCGCCGGCGGCCGGTCGGTGTGTTCGACTCGGGCGTGGGCGGCCTGACCGTGCTGCACGAGCTGCTCGTGCAGCTGCCGGCCGAGGACTTCGTGTACCTGGCGGACTCGGCCCGCTTCCCCTACGGCGGGCGCGACATCGCCGAGCTGGAGGCGTTCGCGCTCGAGGTCGCCGACGAGCTGCTCGCGCGCCGGGTCAAGCTGCTCGTCGTCGCCTGCAACTCGGCGACCGCCGCCGCGCTCCCCGCGCTACGCCAGAGGCTGCGCCAGACGACGCTCGGGATCGAGGTGCTCGGCGTCGTGCAGCCGGGCGCCGTGCAGGCCGTGGCAGCGACCCGCAACGGGCGCGTCGGGCTCCTCGCCACCCCCGCGACGGTGGAGAGCGGCGCCTACGCCAGCGCGATCGCCGCGGCCGACCCGTTCGTACAGCTGACGTCCGTCGCCTGCCCGGACCTGGCGGCGATCATCGAAGCCGGCTTCCCCTTCGACCAGCACGTGGTCGACAGGGTCCGCGAGTACTGCGCGCCGCTGCGCGCCGCCCGCGTGGACACGGTCGTGCTGGGCTGCACCCACTACCCGCTCGTGCGGCCCATGCTCCAGCGGATGCTCGGTCGCAGCGTCAACATCGTCGTCTCCGGCGACCCGCTCGCCCACCAGGTCGAGCACGTCCTCGGCGCTCGCGGCCTGGCCAACCCGCGCACCGACGGCGAGGGCGAGTACTCGTTCCTGTGCACCGGCGACGCCGAGGCCTTCCGCACGCTGGGCACCCGCTTCCTCCAGCTCCCGCTCGCCGCCGTCGAGCCGCTGACGCTCGAGGGCACCCCCGAGCTCGCCGCCGGAGGCCGGCGATGACCGTCGACCGCGTCGGCGGGCGGGGGAGCGATGCCCTGCGGCCGACCACGATCGAGCCTGGCTTCGTGCGGACGGCCACCGGGTCGGCGCTGATCTCGGCCGGAGAGACCCGGGTGATCTGCACGGCCTCGGTGCAGGAGTCGGTTCCGCGCTGGCTGGCCGGCAAGGGCCGCGGCTGGCTGACGGCGGAGTACGGGATGCTGCCCGCGTCGACGGGCGATCGCAAGCAGCGCGACGTGACCAAGGGCCGCCCCGACGGCCGCACGGTCGAGATCCAGCGGCTGATCGGGCGCTCGCTCCGCGGCGTGGTCGACTTCGGCGCCCTCGGGGAGCGGACCGTCTACGTCGACTGCGACGTGCTCCAGGCGGACGGCGGCACGCGCTGCGCGTCGATCACCGGCGGCTACGTCGCCCTCGAGCTCGCCTGCCGCGCCCTGCTCGACGACGGCAAGCTCGCCCGCTCGCCCCTGACCGGCAGCGTCGCCGCCATCTCGTGCGGGATCGTCGACGGCGCGCCGCTGCTCGACCTCGACTACCCCGAGGACTCCTCGGCGGAGGTCGACGCCAACGTCGTGATGACCGGCGAGGGAGGCCTCGTCGAGGTCCAGGCCACGGCCGAGCGCACGCCGCTCTCGCGCGCCCACCTCGACGACCTGCTGGCGCTCGCCCAGGGCGGAATCGAGGAGCTCAGAGCGATCCAGGCGTCCGCCGTCGCGTAGCGGTGCGGCTGCTGCTCGCCACCCGCAACGACCACAAGCTCCGGGAGTTCGGCCGGCTGCTTCCCACGCTCGAGCTCGACCCGCTCCCCGACGGCCTGCCGAGCCCCGTCGAGGACGGCGACAGCTACGCCGCGAACGCGCTGATCAAGGCCCGCGCGGCGTCGAAGGCCACCGGACGGCCCGCGATCGCCGACGACTCCGGGATCGAGGCCGAGGCGCTCGACGGCGCGCCCGGCGTCCGCAGCGCCCGCTTCGCCGGGGAGAGCGCGACCGACGCCGAGAACCTCGCCAAGCTGCGGGCGAGCGCGCCGCCGGGTTCGCGCGTCCGCTACGTGTGCGCGATCGCCCATGTCGACCCGCACGGCCCCGAGCACGTCTTCGAGCGGACGGCGAGCGGCACCATCGCCGCGGAGCCGCGCGGCGAGCGCGGCTTCGGCTACGACCCGCTGTTCGTGCCCGACGACGATCGCTCGGGCCGCACGATGGCCGAGCTGTCCGACGAGGAGAAGGACGCGATCTCCCACCGCGGCCGGGCCGCCCGCGCGCTCGCCGAGTGGCTGCGCGTATGAGGGGCACGCGCTCGCGCGCGGCGGCCGTCTCGATCGGCTCCAACGCCTCGCTCATCCTGCTCAAGCTGATCGCCGGCGCGGTCACCGGCTCGGTGGCGATCCTGACCGAGGCGATCCATTCGAGCGTCGACCTCGTCGCCTCCCTGATCGCGTTCTTCTCCGTCCGCCAGGCCGAGGAGCCGGCCGACGAGGGCCACCGCTACGGGCACGAGAAGTTCGAGAACGTGGCCGCGGCCGCCGAGGGGGTGCTGATCCTCGTCGGCTCGGGCGTGATCGTCTACGCGGCGGTGCGCAGCCTGGTGCGCGGCCCGGAGCTGGACACGCTCGGCTTCGGCATAGCCGTCCTCGCGTTCTCGACGGTCGCCAACCTCGCGGTCTCCACCTGGCTGTACGCGAGGGCGCGCGAGACCCAGTCCGCCGCGCTCGAGGGCGATGCCGCCCACCTGCGCACCGACGCCTACACCTCCGCCGGCGTGCTCGTCGGCCTCGCGCTCGTGCACTTCACGGGCGCGGAGTGGCTCGACCCGGTCGTCGCGCTGGTCATCGCCGCCGCGATCGTCGTGACCGGCCTGCGGCTCGTCGCCCGCTCGTGGGCCGTGCTCGTCGACGAGGCGCTGCCGCCCGAGGAGCTGGCCGCGATCCGCGACGCGATCGAGGCCTTCGCGCCGCGCGGCATCGTCGGCTTCCACCAGCTCCGCACGCGCCGCGCGGGCGCACGCCGCTACGTCGACCTGCACGTCCAGTTCCGCGGCGGCACGACGCTCGAGGATGCCCACGCCACCGCACACGCCCTCCAGGACGAGATCACCCGGCGGCTGCCGGGCGGCACCGACGTGCTGATCCATCTCGAGCCCGAGGACAAGGTGCGGCCGGACCAGGTGTGAGCTCACCGCGAACGTCAAAAGTCAACTGCGGCTGGGTAGGGAGACGAGGGAGCCGGCCGGGGGTGCAAAACCGGACAACGCGGCCTCTTTCGACGGCCGGTTGTCCACTAATGAGCCGCTACGGCTCCTAACCGGCCACGCCCGCTCCGGCGACTGACCGTTGTCCCCTTATGAGCCGCTACGGCTCCTAACCGGCCACGAGCCGCTCCGGCGAGGGACCGTTGTCCCCTTTGGCACCCCAGCCTCCCTACCCAGCCGCAGTTGACGTTGACGTTCGCCCGGGCTACCGCAGGTTGATCGCCGCCGCCAGCGACACCGCGAGCACGACCCCCGCGTAGCCGTAGTAGTCCGAGAGCAGCAGGATGAGGGCCGCGACGAGACAGATGACGACGGTGACGAGCCAGGCGATGCGGGGGAGTGGCACGGGATGGCTATTCTCGCGGACGGCCCATGAGCCCTGCCTCGACCCCCCGGCCGTGAGCTCCGGCGCGGCTCTCACCCCGGCGCTCGCGCTCGACTACCTGCGCGAGCTGTCGGCCGACATCCGCGCCGGCGTCGTGCTCGGCGCGGACGGCGAGCTGCTGGCCGGCTCCGAGGCGCTGGCCGATCCGGCTCGCGACCTGTTCGCCAACGCCGGGGACGCGAGCGAGCTGCAGGTCGTGACCCGCGACGGGGACGTGTTCGCCGCCCGGTCGGACCGCCACAAGATCGCCGTCGTCACCGGTCGCTTCGCCCTGCCGTCGCTGATCCGCTACGACCTCAAGCTCGTCCTCGCCGACCTCGAGGGCGCCGAGCGCCCTCAGGCTCCGTGATCCCCAAGCGCAAGCCCACCGCCCCGCGGCCGCGCGGCGCGGTCGGCAACGTCGCCGCCTCGATCGCCCGCCGCAAGGCCGCCCGCGAGCCCCGCGTGGTGCTCACCGAGCGCGGCGGGCACCCGCGCACGCTCGACCCGTCGGACCCCGCGGCCGAGCCCCTCCTGGACGCCGCGGAGCGGCTCATTTCGGCGGCACAGCGCGGTTCTGGCGTCTGATTCCGGTCCCTGGTTCGCCGCAAATTGCGGGAAAACGTCCACATTTGGCTCTAGAGCGTCCGATCTCGGTGTTAGCTTCGCCCGGGTCATCCAGATGCCCCCGGCCCGGCCGGGGGAACAAGGAGGAAGTTATGGCCACGAAGTCGGAGTTCGTCGACAAGGTCGCGTCAGAGAGCGGCCTGAGCAAGAAGGACGCCGGTGCTGCGGTCGATGCCGTCATCAGCACGATCGAGACTGAGCTCAAGTCGGGTGGGGAAGTCGCCTTCACCGGCTTCGGCAAGTTCCACGTCGCCCAGCGCGGCGCCCGCGAGGGCCGCAACCCGCGGACGGGGGAGACGATGACCATCGCCGCGAGCCGCGTGCCGCGCTTCACCGCCGGGTCTGGCCTCAAGAAGGCCGTCAAGTAGCCGGCGCAGGAGACTCCGTGTCGGGCGCCGGCGAACCGTCGCCGGCGCCCGCACCGGCCTCCTTCGGGGACCGGCTCGCGGCCGCCGTCGAGCACCGCGAGTCCCAGATCGTCCTCGGGATCGACCCCGATCCCGTGCGCCTGTGGCCGGAGGCGCTCGTCCGCACCTCCGAGGCGCGGGCGAACCTCGCCCAGTCCGTCTCGGCCGCCCACGAGAGCGCCCGCGCGGTGCTCGCGGCCGCCACGCCGGCGCCCGAGGGCAACGGCTGGCCTGCCGCCACCGGGGCCGTGCCGCCTCAGCCGCCCGCGCTCGAGGCCGCCGCCGCCGTGCTCGCACACTGCCTCGCGCTGATCGACGCCGCGGGTCCGGCATGCGTCGCCGCCAAGCCGCAGCTCGCGTGCTTCGAGCGACTCGGCTTCGCCGGGGCGCTCGCGCTCGAAGCCGTCTGCGAGGCGGCCCGCGCCGCCGGCCTGCTCGTGCTCGCCGACGGCAAGCGCGGCGACGTCCCGGTCACGGCGGCCGCCTACGCCCAGGCGCTCACGGGCCGCACTCCATCCCCGTTCGGCGCCGTGCCCGGGCTCGGCGTCGACGCCCTGACCGCGAACCCGCTGCTCGGCCGCGATGCGCTCGTGCCGCTCGTGAGCGGGGCGCGCGCGGCCGGCGCCGGCGTCTTCGTGCTCGTCCGCACCTCCAACCCGGGGGCCGCCGACCTGATGGACCTGCCGCTCGCCGGGGGCGAGCCGCTGTGGGAGCACCTGGCGGCGCTCGTCACCGAGCTCGGGCGGGCGAGCGCCGCCGGCATCTCCGACGTCGGGGCGGTCACCGGCGCGACCGCGCCCGAGCACCTCGCGCGCATGCGCGAGCTGATGCCGACCGCGCCGTTCCTGCTCCCCGGCGTCGGCGCCCAGGGGGGCGACGTCGCCGCGCTCGCCCCGGCCTTCGCGCCCGGCCGCGCGGGCGGCCTCGTCACCGCCTCGCGGTCGATCGCGCAGGCTCACGAGGCGGCCGGAGGCGACCCGCACGCGGCCGCTCGCGCCGAGGCGGAGCGCCTCCGAGATGCGGCTTGGAACCTGGTCTGAGGGCGCCGGGGGCGCCGCTATCATCGGGCACTGATGGCCGGTCGCAGCCCCGCGCGGTTCCTGGCGCCGCTCGCGCTGGTGGCCTTCAGTATCGCGCTCTTCGTCATCGTCACCGGCGCGAACGACACGGAGACCGAGAGCGGCCCCAACCGCGCATCGGAGACGCAGCCCGCGGCCTCGCCCCAGGGCAAGGGCACGGAGGGGCGGACCGGCCGGCGGC
Source organism: uncultured Solirubrobacteraceae bacterium (assembly GCA_963730535.1). Taxonomy (GTDB): domain Bacteria; phylum Actinomycetota; class Thermoleophilia; order Solirubrobacterales; family Solirubrobacteraceae; genus DASSUW01. Next base: position 462,203 of record CAVSRU010000012.1, on the reverse strand, counting down.
GCTACACCGTCAAGCCGGGCGACACCCCGTCGTCGATCGCCGAGAAGACCGGCGTCCCGCTCGCGGACATCCTGCGCCTGAACCCCGACCTGGACCCGCAGGCCCTGAGCCCGGGCCAGCGGCTCAAGCTCCGCCAGTGACCCGGATCCGCTCGGCGGTCGCCCTGGCGGTCGCCGTCCTCCTGCTCGCGCTACCGGCGAGCGCGGCGGCACGCGACTGCCCCACCGAGATCCGGGCGCCGTACGCGATCGTGCTGGAGCAGTCCACGGGCGAGGTCGCGTGCGAGCGGGGAGCCGACGCGCGCAGGCCGGTCGGCTCGGCGGTCAAGCTCATGACCGCGCTCGTCACGCTCGAGCGCGCCGACTTCGACGAGACCTTCCGCGCCTCCAGCTACCGGCCCGCGCCCGCGGAGTCGCGCATCGGGCTCATGCCGGGGGAGCGCATGACCGTCCGCGACCTGCTCACCGGCCTGCTCGTCGCCTCGGGCAACGACGCGGCGATGACGCTCGCCGAGGGCGTCGCCGGCTCCGAGCGCGCGTTCGTGAGGCTGATGAACCGCCGCGCGCGCGAGCTGGGGCTCGAGAACACCCGCTACGGCAACCCGATCGGCCTCGACGAGCCGCGTGCGTACTCGAGCGCGCGCGACCTCGCCACGCTCGCCCTTCACCTGCGGCGGACGCGGCCGTTCTTCCGCCGCGTCGTCGACCAGCCGCGGGTGACGCTCACGTCCGGGGCCCAGACGCGGACGCTCGCCAACCGCAACACGCTCGTGGGAGGCATCGACTGGGTGAACGGCGTCAAGACCGGCTACACCCAGCAGGCGGGCGACGTGCTCGTCGGCTCCGGCCGGCGCCGGCGGATCCAGGTCATCTCCGCCGTGCTCGACGAGCCGAGCAAGGCCGCGCGCAACGCCGACACGCTGGCGCTCTTGAGCTTCGGAACCCGGCAGTTCTCCCGCATCGCCGTCGCGCCCGCCGGCACGCGCGTGGGGGTGCGGGTGCCGATCCGCTACCGCCCGGGCGCCGAGCTCGAGCTCGTGATCGGCCGCAACGGCGAACGCACCGTCATCCCACGCGGCCGGCGCGACCTCGTGACCATCCAGGCTGGGCCGGGGCCGCGGGAGGTCAAGGGCCCGATCGCCGAGGGGCAGGAGCTCGGCCGCGCGGTCGTGCTGCGCGACGGCCGCGCGATCGCGACCGTGCCGCTCGTGGCGGCCGGCGCGGTCCCCGAGGCCGGGCTGGCGCAGCGCACCAAGTCCTGGTTCACCAAGCCGGCCGCGGTCGTGTTCGCGTTCGCCGTCATGGGCGGTACCGTGCTCCTTGCCCGGAGGCGCCGGCGACCGCGCGGTCCGGACCGCAAGCGTCCCCGCGACGAGGCTCGCGTCGCATGATCATCACGGTCACCCTCAACACGGCCATCGACAAGACCCTCTCGGTCCCGAACTTCCGGCTCGGCCGCCGCCACCGCACGGTCGAGCAGACGACGATGCCGGGCGGCAAGGGCGTCAACGTGGCCCGCGTGCTGAAGACGCTCGGCGCGCCGGTGATCGCCACCGGCCTGACCGGCGGGGCGACCGGCACGCGGATCGTCGACCAGCTGACCCAGCTCTCGGTCCTCAGCGACTTCGTGCGCATCCGCGAGGAGTCGCGCACCAACACCGCGGTGATCGACCCCACGACCGGCGAGCAGACCGAGATCAACGAGCGCGGCCCGAAGGTCTCCGAGCAGGAGTGCGAGCTGTTCGTCGACAAGCTGCTCTACCTCGCGAAGGGCGCGAGCCTCTGCGTGTTCGCCGGGTCGCTCCCGCGGGAGGTCGACATCGACATCTACGCGCGCCTCCTGCGCGAGCTGCGCCGCCTCGGGGTCACCACGGTGGTCGACACCGACGGCGACCCGCTGCGCCGCGCGGTCCGCGCCGAGCCGAGCGTGGTCTCCCCGAACGTGCTCGAGGCCGAGGAGCTCGTCGGCCACGAGTTCAACGACGACGAGGACCGCGTGATCGCCGTGCGCGAGATGGTCGGCCTCGGCGCGCGCGAGGCGATCATGACGATGCCCGACGGCTGCTTCGCCCAGATGCTCCCGAGCGAGCCGGGCGCCGACCCCGACCTGTACCGCGTCGTGGTGCCCGGGGGAACGGTCGAGCCGCGCGCCAGCGTCGGCTCCGGTGACGCGTTCCTGGCCGGCTTCGTGGCCGCCCGCTACGCGGGCAAGCCGACCGCCGAGTGCCTCGCCTTCGGCGTCGCCTGCGGCGCCGAGTCGACCCAGCACCTCGGCGCCGGCCTCGTCGACCCCGAGCGGGTGCAGCGCCTGCTCGACGAGATCGAGGTGCAACGTCCGGAATTACCGGCAGAGGTTGGGTAGCCTGTCCGCCCCCGTCCCTAGGATGCGCGAATGGAAGTAGAGATCGGCCGCGGCAAGAAGGCTCGCCGCGCTTACGGATTCGACGACGTCGCCATCGTCCCCTCGCGCCGTACGCGGGACCCCGACGACGTCGACATCACCTGGACGCTCGGGCCCTACCGCTTCGAGCTGCCGCTGCTGGCCTCGGCCATGGACGGCGTGGTCTCGCCCGACACCGCCGGCATCATCGGCCGGCTCGGCGGGCTGGCCGTGCTCAACCTCGAAGGCATCTGGACCCGGTACGAGGACGCCGAGGGCCTGCTCGAGCGGATCGCGTCGCTCGACCCCGAAGACGCGACGCGCGAGATGCAGGAGATCTACCTCGAGCCGGTCAAGGAGGAGCTGATCGCGCGGCGCATCGAGGAGATCAAGTCGCACGGCGTGGTGGCGGCCGCGTCGCTGACGCCGCAGCGCGTGGAGCGCTGGCACGAGCTGGCGCTCGAGGCGGGGCTCGACATCCTCGTCATCCAGGGCACGGTCATCTCCGCCGAGCACGTCTCGAGCCAGGGCCACGTGCTCAACCTCAAGGAGTTCGTGCGCGAGCTCCCGGTGCCCGTCGTGCTCGGCGGCTGCGCCAGCTACTCGACCGGCCTGCACCTGATGCGCACCGGCGCGGCGGCGGTGCTCGTGGGCGTCGGCCCCGGCGCCGCGTGCACGACGCGCGGCGTGCTCGGCATCGGCGTGCCGCAGGCGACCGCGATCGCCGACGTGGCGGCCGCGCGCTCCCAGCACATGCTGGAGACCGGCGAGTACTGCCGCGTGATCGCCGACGGCGGGATGCGCAACGGCGGCGACGTCGCGAAGGCGTTCGCCTGCGGGGCCGACGCGGTGATGATCGGCTCTCCCCTCGCCCGCGCGTACGAGGCGCCCGGCCACGGCTTCCACTGGGGCATGGCGACGTTCCACCCGACGCTGCCGCGCGGCGCCCGGGTCCGCACCACGCAGAACGGCTCGCTGGAGGAGATCATCACCGGCCCGGCGCGCGAGAACGACGGCACGTTCAACCTGATGGGCGCGCTGCGCACCTCGATGGCGACGTGCGGCTACCAGGACATCGCGGAGTTCAACCGGGCCGAGCTGATGGTCGCCCCGGCCCTGCAGACGGAGGGCAAGCAGCTCCAGCGCGATCAGCAGATCGGCATGGCGTCGCGCGGTGGGGCGGTCGCGCTTGTCGCGGACTAAGTGGCCCCCGCCACAAGTCGCGCCCCGATTGGCCGGCACTTATGACGGAGACCACTAAGAGCCCGCCCGACTTCGGCACCGCCGGCCACGGGTCGGCGGTCGCCGCCGACCAGCCGGTCTCCGAGCTCGCGCTCGAGCGCGCGGTCGCGCACGACGAGGTGCTGGTGCTCGACTACGGGGGCCAGTACTCGCAGCTGATCGCCCGCCGGGTGCGCGAGTGCGGCGTGTTCTCGGAGCTGCTGCCGCACCACGTGGGCGTCGACGAGGTCCGCCGGCGGCGCCCGAAGGGGCTGATCCTCTCCGGCGGCCCCGCGTCCGTGTACGCGCCCGGCGCTCCCCGGCTCGACCCCGAGCTGCTCGAGCTCGGCATCCCGGTGCTGGGCATCTGCTACGGGATGCAGGCGCTCGTGCTGACGCTCGGCGGCCGTGTGGAGGGCGCCGACGTAGGCGAGTTCGGCCGCTCGACCCTCACGGTGGCCGACCCCGGCCGCCTGCTGGCCGGCACGCCGGGCGAGCAGTCGTGCTGGATGTCGCACCGCGACACCGTGTTCGAGGCTCCGCCGGGGTTCGCGGCGCTCGCCAGCTCGACCGAGTCGCCGGTCGCCGCGGTCGAGGACTCAGGGCGCGGCCTGTACGGGATCCAGTTCCATCCCGAGGTCGTCCACACGCCGTACGGCCAGCAGATCCTGACCACGTTCCTCGAGGACGTCTGCGGCTGCGCGCGCGACTGGAGCCCGGCCTCGATCATCGACGAGCAGGTCGCGGCCGTCCGCGCACAGGTGGGCGACGGCCGCGTGATCTGCGGGCTCTCCGGGGGCGTCGACTCGTCGGTCGCGGCGCTGCTGGTCCACCGGGCGGTCGGCGACCAGCTGACCTGCGTGTTCGTCGACCACGGCCTGATGCGCCACAACGAGGGCGAGCAGGTGATCGCCGCCTTCCGCGACCACTTCAAGGTTCCGCTCGTGGCCGTCGACGCCGAGGACCGCTTCCTCACCCGCCTGGCCGGGCTGTCCGAGCCCGAGGCCAAGCGCAAGGCGATCGGCGCCGAGTTCATCCGCGTCTTCGAGGAGGAGGCCGCGAAGATCGGCGACGCGCGCTATCTCGTGCAGGGGACGCTGTACTCGGACGTGATCGAGTCGGGCGGCGGCACCGGCGCCGCCACGATCAAGTCGCACCACAACGTCGGCGGCCTGCCCGAGGACCTCGAGTTCGAGCTCGTCGAGCCGCTGCGCGCCCTGTTCAAGGACGAGGTGCGCGCCGTGGGAGCCGAGCTCGGGCTGCCCGAGCGGCTCGTCTGGCGCCAGCCCTTCCCCGGCCCCGGCCTCGCCATCCGCGTGGTCGGCGGCGAGGCGACGAAGGAGCGGCTCGACACCCTGCGCCACGCCGACGCGATCCTCCAGGACGAGATCCGCAAGGCCGGCCTCTACCGCGAGCTGTGGCAGTCGTTCTGCGTGCTGCCGGACATCCGCACGGTCGGCGTGCAGGGCGACGAGCGTACGTACGGCTACGTGGTGGCGATCCGCGCCGTGACGTCCGACGACGCGATGACGGCCGACTGGGCGCGCCTGCCCTACGACCTGCTCGAGCAGATCGCGTCGCGGATGATCAACGAGATCCGCGAGGTCAACCGCGTGGTGCTCGACATCACGAGCAAGCCGCCCGGCACGATCGAGTGGGAGTGAGCGAGCCGCCCGAGCGAGACACGGTCGGCCTCTCCGTACGCGCCAAGGCGCTCGTGAGCGCGCTGATCGGCGTGCTCTACGCGGTGGGGATGAGCCTGCGCGGCGAGGTGCTGCCGGGCATCGTCGGCGGCATCCTCGCGGGCATCCTCTGCTTCCTCGTGCTGCGCGAGGTCGAGCGCCAGCGGCGCGAGCGCCACCGCCGCTAGACCATTCGTCGAGCGGTCAGCCATCCTCGACTTCTGGCGAGATGCCGCCGGGTGCGCGCCTCGTTGAGTCGCCATGAACACACGTCGCTTCGGACGGGCGGTCGTGACGGCCGCCCTCGCCATCACCCTCGCCGCGCCCGCGGCCGCCTCGGCCGCGAGCCCGCTCGCGGGTTGGTGGCCGATGAACGAGCGCTCCGGCCAGACCGTCTACGACTGGTCCGGCAACGGCAACCACGGCCGGCTGGGCTCGACGCCCGGCGCGGACGACAACGATCCGACCTGGATCAAGGGCATCTTCAACCTGGGGTCCGCGCTCCGGTTCGACGGCAACGACTTCGTCACCATCCCGGACTCGGCCGCGCTGCGCCCCGCGCAGCTGACCGTGTCGGCGTGGTTCCGGGGCGAGCGCACGCCGGGCAGCTTCCGCTATCTCGTGGCCAAGGGCGCCGACGGGTGCGAGGCGAGCTCCTATGCGCTCTATACGTCCGCGTCCGAGGGCCTCGGCTTCTACGTCTACGACGGGTCGGCGTGGAAGCGCTCGCCCGAGGCCGGGCCGTCGGTCTGGGACGGCCGCTGGCACCATGCGGCGGGCACGTACGACGGGCAGATGCTGCGGCTGTTCGTGGACGGCTTCGAGGTCGGCAGCGGCACGCCGGCGACGCTCGCGATCAACTACGACCTGCCGGTGACGGATGGGACGGTGGGGACTTACGGCGGCACGTGCGCGCTGCACCTGCTGGGCGACATCGACGGCGTCAGCATCTGGAACCGGGCGCTGCCGGTGGCCGACATCGCGCGCGTCGTGCGCTCCTTCATCGGCGGTCGCTAACCAGGGATGGGTGCAAGCGGCCGCTAACCTCGGCGGCCGCTTGCCGGTCCCCCTCTTCGACACCAAGACCCCGCTGGCGCCGCTGCGGGCCGACATCGACGCGCGGATCGCGGCCGTCCTGGACCGGGGCGCGTTCATCCTCGGCAGCGAGGTGGCGGCGTTCGAGGCGGAGTTCGCGGCCTACGTCGGCGCGCGCCACGCGATCGGCGTGGCGAACGGGACCGACGCGCTGACGCTGGCGCTGCGGGCGCTCGGGGTGGGCCCCGGCGACGACGTGGTCGTGCCGTCGTTCACGTTCTACGCCTCGGCCGAGGCGATCCCGCCCACCGGGGCGAGCCCGGTGTTCTGCGACGTCGATCCCGACACCTTCTGCGTGACGGCCGAGACCGTGCGTCGCGCGCTGACGCCGCGCACCAAGGCCGTGATCGCCGTGCACCTGTTCGGGAACGTCGCCCCCGTCGCGGAGATCGCCGCCCTCGGCGTGCCGGTCGTCGAGGACGCCGCCCAGGCCGCCGGCTCGCGCTCGCCCGCCGGCCGTCCCGGCGCGCTCGGCGCGATCGCCACCTTCTCGTTCTTCCCGTCCAAGAACCTGGGGGCGTTCGGGGACGGCGGCGCGGTCACCACCGACGACGACCAGCTCGCCGACACCGTCCGGATGCTGCGCTTCCACGGGTCGCGCGACAAGACGACGTTCGAGCTCGTGGGCCACAACTCCCGGCTCGACGAGCTGCAGGCCGCCATCCTGCGCGTTCAGCTGCCGCACCTCGAGGACTGGAGCGAGCGCCGCCGCGCGGCGGGAGCCGACTACGAGGCCGCCGGCCTCGGCGAGCTCGTCGCCCTCCCGGTTCCCGTCGACGGCACCGAGCCGGCATGGCACCTGTACGTGATCCGTCACGAGCACGCCGACGCGCTGGCCGCCTCCCTGGGTGACGCCGGGATCGGCCACAAGGCCTACTACCGCGTGCCGGCACACCGCCAGCCGGCGATGCGCGAGTGGGCCGCGGGCGCCGAGCTGCCGGCCACGGAGGAGGTGGCGGGCACGCACCTCGCGATCCCCATGAGCCCGGCGCTCTCGCGCGAGCAGGTCGACGAGGTCGTCGCGGCTGTGCGAGCCTTCCCCGCATGAGCACCTGCATCGTCACCGGCGGCGCGGGCTTCCTCGGCTCGCATCTGTGCGACGAGCTGCTGGCGCGCGGGCACCGTGTGGTCTGCGTCGACAGCGTCGAGACGGGGTCGCTGGCGAACATCGCGCACATCCGCCGGCCCGAGTTCGTCTACCTCCAGACGGACATCATCGAGCCGTTCTTCGTCGAAGAGCCGGTCGACTTCGTGTTCCACTTCGCGTCGCCCGCCTCGCCGATCGACTACCTGCGGCTGCCGCTGCACACCCTCAAGGTCGGGTCCTACGGCACCCACCACGCGCTCGGGCTGGCCAAGCGCCATCGCGCGCGCTTCCTGCTCGCGTCGACCTCGGAGGTCTACGGAGACCCGCAGGTGCATCCCCAGCCGGAGACCTACTGGGGCCACGTGAACCCGATCGGCCCGCGCGGCGTCTATGACGAGGCCAAGCGCTACGCCGAGGCGCTGACGATGGCGTACCACCGCCAGCAGGGCGTGGACACCGCGATCGTGCGGATCTTCAACACCTATGGGCCCCGGATGCGCCCCCACGACGGCCGCGCGATCCCGACCTTCCTGCGCCAGGCGCTCCAGGACCGGCCGATCACCGTGTTCGGGGACGGCTCGCAGACGCGCTCGTTCTGCTTCGTCAGCGACCTCGTGGACGGGATCATCCGGCTCGCCCAGTCCGGAGCCCATCAGCCGGTCAACATCGGCAACCCGAACGAGTTCACGCTGCTGGAGCTGGCCGAGACCGTCATCGAGCTCACCAGCTCGCGCTCCCAGATCATCCACGAAGCGCTTCCGACCGACGACCCCAAGGTCCGCCAGCCGGACATCTCGCTCGCCCGTCAGCTGCTGGGGTGGGAGCCCCGCACCGAGCTGCGGGAGGGCCTGCGGCGCACGCTCGACGAGTCCGGGGTCGAGGCCCTCACGGGCGCCGGCACCACCTAGTACCGCTAGCTCGAGCGATCCCAGCTGAGCAGCGAGGGCAGCGGGTCGATCGGGCTGCCGCCGGTGTACCAGCCGGGGCCGGTCCACGTCTCGAAGTGCAGGTGGCAGCCGCTGGCCCGGCCGGTCTGGCCGACGTAGCCGAGCAGCTGGCCGGTCCGGACGCGCTGGCCGTCGCGCACGAGCGCGGCGTCCCGCAGGTGCATGTACGCGTAGTCCATGCTCGTCTTGTAGCCGTCGATCACCAGGTAGTGCCCCGCTCGCGCGTGGTACTGCTTGGCCTCCACCTTGCCGCCGCGGGCGGCGACGAGCGGCGTCCCGCAGGCGGCGAAGACGTCCTGCCCCTGGTGGCCGCGCCCGCCGCCGAAGCGGGCGGCGAACTCGCCGAAGTAGTGCGGGCCGCGGACGGGGAACTCGTGGCGCAGGAACTGGAAGGCCGCGGGATCCGGCTCGCTCGCGTCGGCCCGGGCGCTCTCCGCGCGCACGCCGGAGGCGTTGACCGCGGTGGCGCGGAACGAGTAGCTGCCCGGCCGCAGGACGCTGCTGCCCACGATCCCGTTCCAGCTCAGCGTCTGGCGCTGCTCGGGCGCCACGGCGCCGACGTCCCAGCGCCGCAGCACCGTGCCGTCGCTGGAGCGGACCAGCTCGATGGCGACATTCGCCGGCCCGTCGCCGTGCACGACGTAGGAGACACGCGCCGCACGGCGGGCGTCGAAGAACGCGCGCCGGGCGTGCGCCTGGACCTCGACGCTGGGAGCGCGGGCCGCCAGGAGTGTCGACGACGACGTCCCGATCGCGAGCGGCACGGCGCTGGCCGCGGACTCGAGCCCATCCCGGTCGGCCACCACCAGCGGGCCGGCCGCGGCGCCGAGCGGCACGCGGACGTCGACCGCGGTTCGGCTCCGCCGGAGCGGAGCTGCCGTGACGTCGTCGGCGCTGTCCGCGGCGCCGAGGAAGACCACCTCGTACGCGCGCCCCAGGTAGCGCCCGCGGAGGCGCAGGACCGAGCCGGAGGTCGCCGTCTGGCGGTCTTGGCAGCGGCGCACGCAGGCCCAGCGCTCCAGCACGGGGGAGGGACGGACCACGATCCCGGGCGGCGGCGGGGAGGAGGTCGGCGCGCTCGTCGGCCGGTCGGCCGAGGTCGGGGTCGGGGGCGCGGGCGGGACGGAGGAGCCGCCGGTGCCATCCTGCGCGGCCGCGGGGGCAACGGCGAGCGACAACGCGATGCCGACGGCATATGCGATTGTGCGCCAACGGTAACCCGTGGCCATCCCCCGATGGGCCATGCGCTCCTGCTGGATCGGTGGCCTGCGGGGTTAGCTGACGGGCTCGCGCGTTCCCCACGCGCTACCAGGCGGCACTGCCTGGATTCGCCCCAGATCATCGGGTCCCCCGTTCCGCCCGTCCCAGGCGGATTCGGCCGACTTGTGTGGAACGGGCGGCAGTATATGCACGTCCGCCGGACGCTGCGTCGCGGCACAAGCCTGCCCGAACGGGGGGCGCGGGCAGCAGAGGCCGATCCGTAGCGTGGCCCCGTGGGCCGCTTCCGGCTTCGATTGACGTTCCTGGCGACGGCGATGGCCGTGACCGGCTCGCTCGCGGGCGGCGCGTCCACCGCGCTCGCCGCGCCCTGCGACGTGCCGGTCACCAACCCCGTCGCCTGCGAGAACACCAAGGCCGGCAACCCTGCGAGCGAGTGGGATGTCAGCGGCTCCGGCTCCGCGGCGATCCAGGGCTTCGCGACCGACATCAGCGTCGACCAGGGCGGGACGGTCTCGTTCAAGGTCGACACCCCCGCGACCGCCTACCGGATCGACATCTACCGCATGGGCTACTACGCGGGCATGGGCGCCCGCAAGGTCGCGACCGTGCGGCCCACGGTCCTGCTTCCGCAGAGCCAGCCCAACTGCGTGACGACCGCCGCCACCGGCCTCATCGATTGCGGCAACTGGGCGGTGTCCGTGCTCTGGATCGTGCCGAACGACGCGGTCTCGGGCATCTACCTCGCGAAGCTGGTGCGTGAGGACGGCACCACGGGATCGAGCCACATCCCGTTCATCGTCCGCGACGACGACGGCCGCGCCGACGTGCTCTTCCAGACCTCGGACACCACCTGGCAGGCCTACAACGAGTACGGCGGCAACTCCCTCTACACCGGCTCGCCCGCCGGCCGCGCCTACAAGGTGAGCTACAACCGGCCGTTCACCACGCGTGGCACCGGGCCCGAGGACTGGGTGTTCAACGCCGAGTACCCGATGGTCCGGTGGCTCGAGCGCAACGGTTACAACGTCTCCTACTTCACGGGCGTCGACAGCGACCGCCTTGGGCCCGAGCTGCTCGAGCACCGGGCGCTGCTCTCGGTCGGGCACGACGAGTACTGGTCCGGCGGCCAGCGCGCGAACTGGGAGGCGGCGCGCGCGGCGGGCGTGCACATGGCGTTCTTCAGCGGCAACGAGGTGTTCTGGAAGACCCGCTGGGAGAACAACTTCCGGACGCTGGTCTCGCTACAAGGAGACGCACGCGAACGCGAAGATCGATCCGCAGCCGGGTGTCTGGACCGGCACCTGGCGCGACCCGCGGTTCAGCCCGCCGGCCGACGGCGGCCGGCCGGAGAACGCGCTGACCGGCCAGCTGTTCACCGTCAACGACGGCGCCACGACCGCGATCCGCGTCCCGGCCGCCGACGGCAAGATGCGCTTCTGGCGCAACACGACGATCGCCACGCAGGCGGCCGGCGCGACGGCGACGCTGCCCACCGGCACGCTCGGCTACGAGTGGGACGAGGACATCGACAACGGGCACCGGCCCGCCGGCTCCTTCCGGATGTCGACCACGACCGTCACCGGCGCGCCGGTGCTGACCGACTACGGCTCGACCTTCGGCAGCGGGACCGCCGTGCACCGGATGACGCTCTACAAGGCGCCGAGCGGCGCGCGGGTGTTCGGCGCCGGGACGGTGCAGTGGGCCTGGGGGCTCGACGCGAGCCACGACCGCGGCAGCGCGGCGGCCGACGTCCGCATGCAGCAGGCCACGGCGAACCTGCTGGCCGACATGGGCAGCCAGCCCGGCACGCTGCAGACGGGCCTGACCGCACCCACGCCCACGGCCGATGCCACGGCTCCCACCTCGACGATCACGTCGCCGGCGAACAACAGCTCCGTCCAGCCGGGCAGCCAGGTGACGATCAGCGGCACGGCGTCCGACGCGGGCGGCGGGGTCGTGGGCGGCGTCGAGGTGTCGACCGACAACGGGTTGACGTGGCATCCGGCCTCCGGCCGTGAGAGCTGGACCTACACGTGGACGGCCGGCTCGTCGGGCACGTACACGCTCCGCAGCCGGGCCGTCGACGACAGCGGCAACCTCGAGACCGCCGGCCCCGGGGTGACGGTGACGGCCGGGAGCGGCAACCAGGCGTGCCCGTGCAACATCTGGGCGCCGAGCACGACGCCCGCCAAGCCCGCCGAGACCACCGACAGCAGCGCGGTCGAGGTCGGCGTCAAGTTCCGTGCGACGACCGCGGGCCGGATCGCCGGCATCCGCTTCTACAAGGGCTCGACGAACACCGGCACCCACGTCGGTCACCTCTGGACCCGCACCGGGGGCCTGCTCGCCACCGTCACGTTCACCAACGAGACGGCGACGGGCTGGCAGGAGGCCCGGTTCGCGACGCCGGTCGACGTCACGCCGGGCGTCACGTACATCGCCTCGTACCACGCGCCGAACGGCAACTACGCCAGCAACGTCGACTACTTCCTCTCCACGGGCGTCGACAGCGGCCCGCTCCGTGCCCTGCGCGACGGCGAGGACGGCGGCAACGGTCTCTACGAGTACGGGCCGAGCGGCACGTTCCCGGCCAGCACCTGGCGCTCCGAGAACTACTGGGTCGACGTGGTGTTCGAGACCGGCGTTGACACGACGGCCCCCCAGATCACGTCGGTGAGCCCGGGTCGCGGGGCGACGAACGTGGCTGCATCGGACAACGTCAGGGCCACGTTCAACGAGGGGCTGACCGCGACGACGGTCAACGCGAACACCGTCGTGCTGCGAGACCCGTCCGGCGCGACGGTCCCGGCCAGCGTGACCTATGACGCCGCCAGCCAGACTGCGACGCTCGACCCGACGGCGGCGCTGGCGGCCTCGACCACCTACACGGCGACCGTCAAGGGCGGCTCGGCCGGGGTCAAGGACGCCGCGGGCAACGCCCTGGCCGCCGACGACAGCTGGACGTTCACGACCCGTGCGGCTTCTCAGTTCGGCTGCCCGTGCAGCATCTGGGCGCCCTCCGCGACGCCTTCCCGCACCGACTCCGACACCGGCTCGGTGGAGGTCGGGGTGAGGTTCCGCGCGGAGGTCGACGGGTTCATCACCGGGCTGCGCTTCCACAAGAGCACGGCGAACACCGGTACCCACGTCGGGCACCTGTGGACGCGTACCGGGCAGCTGCTGGCCACGGCGACGTTCACCAACGAGACCGCGAGCGGCTGGCAGCAGGTGAGCCTCTCCACGCCGGTCGCGGTGACCGCGAACACCACCTACGTCGCCAGCTACCACGCGCCGAACGGCCGGTACTCGGTGAACAGCAGCCAGTTCGCCACCGCCGGCGTGGACAACCCGCCGCTGCGCGCGCTCCGCGACGGGGAGGACGGCGGCAACGGCGTCTATGGCTACGGGCCGAGCGGGACGTTCCCGACCGGCACGTACCAGTCCGAGGGCTACTGGGTGGACGTGGTGTTCGAGACCACAACCGCCCCCGACACCACCCCGCCGACCGTCACCGGCCGCCTTCCGGCCCCGGATGCCGACGCCGTGCCCGCCGCGACCAACGTGAGCGCGAGCTTCAACGAGGCGATGAACCAGGCGAGCATCGATCCGAGCACGTTCCTCCTGCGTGACCCGTCCGGCGCGCTGGTGCCCGCCGCGGTGTCCTACGACAGCGTCTCGCGCACGGCGACGCTGGATCCGCAGAGCTCGCTCGAGGACTCCACGCGCTACACCGCGACGGTCAAGGGCGGCAGCGCGGGCGTCAAGGACCGCGCCGACAACGCGCTGGCGAACGACGTCACGTGGTCGTTCACGACGGCGGCGGCGCCGGGGCCGGGCCCGGACGAGGGCCCCGGCGGTCCGATCCTCGTGATCGCCAAGGGGTCGAACCCGTTCACGCGCTACTACGCCGAGATCCTGCGCGCCGAGGGCCTGAACGCGTTCACGGTGCGCGACATCGGCAACGTCACCCCGGCGAACCTCACCGGCTTCGACGTGGCGATCCTCGGCGATATCGCGCTCACCGCCGGGCAGGCCACGATGCTCAGCGACTGGGTCACCAGTGGCGGCGACCTGGTCGCCATGCGGCCCGACAAGCAGCTCGCGGGGCTGATGGGGCTCACCGACGCCGGCTCGACGCTGTCGAACGCGTACATGCGGGTCGACGCGACGAAGCAGCCGGGCACCGGGATCGTCTCGCAGACGATGCAGTTCCACGGGACCGCCGACCGCTACACGCTCAACGGCGCCACCAGCGTGGCCGACCTCTACACGACCGCGGCGGCGGCGACGGCCTCGCCGGCGGTCACCATGCGCAGCGTCGGGACCGCCGGCGGGCGCGCCGCGGCCTTCACGTACGACCTCGCGCGCTCGGTCGTCTACACGCGCCAGGGCAACCCGGCGTGGGCGGGCCAGGAGCGCGACGGCGAGGCGCCGATCCGCTCCGACGACCTGTTCTACGGCGATGCGGCCTTCGACCCCCAGCCGGACTGGGTCGACCTCAGCAAGGTGGCCGTCCCGCAGGCCGACGAGCAGCAGCGCCTGCTCGCGAACCTGCTCGGCGTGCTGACCGCCGACAAGAAGCCGATGCCGCGGTTCTGGTACTTCCCGCGCGGCGTCAAGGCGGCGGTGATCATGACGGGCGACGACCACGCCGGCGGCGGCACGGCCGGGCGCTTCGACCAGTTCATCGCGGCCAGCCCGGCCGGATGCAACGTCGCCCAGTGGGAGTGCATCCGCGGCAGCTCGTACGTCTATCCCAACTCGCCGCTGACCAACGCCCAGGGCGTGAGCTACACGAACCAGGGCTTCGAGGTCGGCCTGCACGTCAACACGGGCTGCGCCGACTACACCAGGCAGTCGCTCGAGGCCGACATCACGGACCAGCTCATCGACTGGAGCGCGCGCTACTCGAGCCTCCAGGCGCCGGACACGAACCGCACGCACTGCATCGCCTGGAGCGACTGGTCCGGGACGCCGGAGCTCGAGCTCGCGCACGGCATGCGGCTCGACGGCAACTACTACTACTGGCCGCCGGGCTGGGTGAACAACGTGCCCGGCATGTTCACCGGCTCGGGGATGCCGATGCGCTTCGCCAAGACGGACGGCACGATGATCGACGTCTACCAGTCGACGACCCAGATGACCGACGAGTCCGGCCAGACGTTCCCGTTCACGATCAACACGCTGCTCGACCGCGCGATCGGGAGCACGGGCTACTACGGCGCGTTCAACGCGAACATGCACACGGATCAGACGTCGTCCTCGGGCGCGGACGCGATCGTCGCCTCGGCCAAGGCCCGCGGCATTCCCGTGGTCTCCGCACGCCAGATGAAGACCTGGCTCGACGGCCGCAACACGTCGGCGTTCCAGGCGATCGCCTACAGCAACGACGTGCTGAGCTTCCGCGTCGCCGTCGGCGCGGGGGCCACTGCGCTTCGCGGCATGGTCCCGGCGGCCTTCGCCGGCAAGGCGCTCACGGGCATGACGCGCGACGGGGCACCGATCACCTTCACGCGCGAGACCATCAAGGGCGTCGACTACGCGTTCTTCACCGCCAGCAGCGGCACGTATGCGGCGAGCTACGCGCCTGACACGACGGCGCCCGCCATCTCGAACGTCGCGGCGGTCGGGGCGGCCGACGGGACGGCGACGGTGACGTGGACCACCGACGAGGCGTCGGACTCGCGCGTCGACTACGGCACCTCGCCCACGGCGCTGACCCAGAACGCGTCCGACGCCGCCGCCGTCACCGCCCACAGCGTCCGCCTCACGGGGCTCACGGCGGGGACGACGTACCACTACCGCGTGCGCTCGACCGACGCCTCGAGCAACGCGACGACCGCTCCAGCGGCCGCCAGCCCGCCGGCGACGTTCGCGATCCCGGTGACGGCCTTCCCGGCCACCACCGCGATCGAGTCGGGCACCTTCCGCGAGGGCACCGCGGCGGCGCTCACCGCCGACGACAACGTCTTCTACCGCGTGAACTCCACGACGACGGGCACCCGCACCAGCGCGTGGTACGGCTCGTTCACCGGCGCGCCGGCCGGCGCCGGCGACCTCCGGGTGACGTACGTCGGCCGCAACTCCCGCTCGTGCACGCAGACCCTGGCCGCCTGGCGGTGGAGCGACAGCACGTGGCAGCAGTTCGACTCTCGCGCCGTCAGCACCGCCGACGTGACGATCGCCAACCTCGCCCCGCCCGGCGCCGCCGGTGGCTACGTGAGCCCGACGGGCGAGATCCGCGTGCGTGTCCGCTGCACCGCGACGACGAACGGCTTCTCGTCCGGCGACCAGATGAAGATCACGTACGTCCGCCCCTGACGCGGCCGCGGCTATCATGGTCGGCCGCCTTGAAGACCTACGTCGCCACCCCGAAGGACCGTGAGCGCAACTGGCTGCTCGTCGACGCCGAGGGCAAGACCCTTGGCCGTCTGGCGACCCAGATCGCCGACGCGCTGCGCGGCAAGCGCAAGCCGACGTACACCCCGCACGTGGACACGGGCGACTTCGTGGTCGTGGTCAACGCCGAGAAGATCGCGGTCACCGGCGCCAAGCGCCAGGAGAAGCTCTACCACCGCCACTCGGGGTATCCCGGCGGGCTCAAGACGCGCACGCTGAACGACATGCTCGAGCGCCGCCCCGAAGAGGTCATCCGCCTCGCCGTGCGCGGCATGCTCCCCAAGAACCGCCTCGCCCGCAAGCAGCTGACCAAGCTCAAGATCTACGCCGGTCCCGAGCATCCGCACGAGGCGCAGAAGCCGCAACCGATGGAGATCGAAGCCTGATGGCCGAGGACAACCGCGGTAACGAGCCCGAGGAGCTCGAGCCCGAGACGACCGAGGCCGAGCAGGCCCCCGCCGACGAGCCAGAGGCCGAGGCGCCCCAGGCGGAGGCGCCCGAGGCTGAGGCGCCCGAGGCTGAGGCGCCCGAGGCTGAGGCCCCCGAGCCCGAGGCACCCGCCGAGCAGCCCCAGGCGGCCGCCCCTGCCGAGGACGAGCTCGAGGAGGTCGAGGCGACCCCGCGCGTGAAGCCGGAGATCCCCGGCATCGACCTCGAGGTCGACATCGTGCGCGACGACGACCGGCTCGACGCCGAGTCGCGCTGGAGCGAGGAGGGCGACGAGGAGCCCGAGGACGCCTTCGCCGACGAGGACGCCGAGCCGCAGCCGATCACCGAGGCGTCGATCGACCTCGCGGCGGGCGCCCGCTACACGGCCACGGGCAAGCGCAAGACGGCGGTCGCGCGGGTGATCCTCAAGCCGGGCACCGGCGTCTACGCCATCAACGGCCGCACGCTCGAGCAGCACTTCCCGCGCTTCACGCTGCAGCGCAACATCCGCCAGCCGCTCGAGACGGTCGGCTACGAGAGCCGCATGGACGTCGTGGCCCTGATGCACGGCGGCGGCGTCTCCTCGCAGGCCGGCGCGCTGCGCCACGGCATCTCGCGCGCGCTGATCGAGGCGGACCCGAATCTGCGCTCGGAGCTCAAGCGCCGCGGCTTCCTCACGCGCGACCCGCGCGTCAAGGAGCGCAAGAAGGCCGGCCTCAAGAAGGCCCGCAAGCGGCCGCAGTTCTCGAAGCGGTAGTGCCTGCGGCCGCCGGCACGGCTGCGCGTCGGCTCTTCGGCACGGACGGGGTACGGGGCATCGCGGGGGAGTTCCTCTCCGCCGAGCTCGCCCTCGCCCTGGCCCGTGCCGCGACGGCCCGGATCCAGAGCGACGCGCCGGCACGCGTGCTCGTGATCCGTGACACGCGCGAGTCGGGCGCGATGCTCGAAGCCGCGGTGGCGGCCGGCGTCGCGGCGGCCGGGGGCGAGGCGCTGCTGGGCGGCGTCCTTCCCACTCCAGCCGCGCCGTTGCTGCTGAGGCGGCACGGCTACGACCTCGCGGTCGTGCTGTCCGCCTCCCACAACCCATTCGAGGACAACGGCATCAAGTTCTTCGGCGGCGACGGCTTCAAGCTCGACGACGCCACAGAGCTCGAGATCGAGCGGCTCATCGAGGAGCATCCGCCCGCGCCGCGGGTCGGCGGCGTCCGGCGCATCGACGGCGCTCTGGCGGACTACCTCGACGCCCTGGAGGAGCGCTTCGCCGCGCTCGACCTCAGTGGCCGGAGGATCGTGCTCGACTGCGCCAACGGCGCCACGTACGAGGCCGCGCCGGAGATCTTCCGGCGGCTCGGCGCCGACGTGACGGTGACAGCGGTGGAGCCCAACGGCCGCAACATCAACGCCGGCTGCGGCTCGACCCACCTCGACCACCTGCGCGCGGCGATGGCGGACCACGACGCGGGGTTCGCCTTCGACGGCGACGGCGATCGCGTGCTCGCGGTCGACCGCACGGGGACGGTCGTCGACGGGGACGAGCTGATCGCCCTGGCGGCGGACCACCTCGGCGTCGACGGTGTCGCCGTGACCGTGATGACGAACTTCGGCTTCCACCAGGCGATGGCGGCCCGCGGCATCGACGTCGCGACCACGCCGGTCGGCGACCGCTACGTGCTGGAGGCCCTGCGCGAGCGGTCGTGGCGCCTCGGCGGCGAGCAGTCCGGCCACATCATCGACATGGCCTTCGTGCCGTCCGGCGATGGCATCGCCGCGGCGCTGCTGGCCATGGAGGCGCTCGGGAGCGGCGACCTGCACGAGCGCCACGCGATGGAGAAGCTCCCGCAGCGTCTGGTGAACGTCCGCGTGCCGGATCAGGCCGCTCTCACGCAGGCGGTCGGCGCGGTCGACGCTCAGGTCGCGCGCGAGAACGCGGCCCTCGAGGGTCACGGGCGGGTGCTCGTCCGCCCCAGCGGCACCGAGCCGCTGGTCCGCGTCATGGTCGAAGCTCCGAGCGCCGACGAGGCGGACTCGGTGTGCCGGCGGCTCGTCGCCGCCCTCGAAGACGCGCGGTAAGCGCACGAACTCGACGTTCGGGCGGTACGCGACGGCGCGGCCAGCTTCATGCTTCGTACATGAGCCGGCCGGCGCGGGTCACGCGCAGCTTCCTGGTCATGATCGTCGTTCTGCTCGCCGGACCGTCGGCGGCCCTGGCGGCGGGCGAGTGGCCGCTTCACGGCTACTGGCCCCTGTTGGAGGGCCGTGGTCAGAAGATCTACGACATCTCCGGCCGTGGCAACCACGGGATCCTCGGCCGGCTCCCCGGCGCCGACGCCACGCGATCCGGCCTGGATCCGCGGCCTGCTCGGCGTCGGAAGCGCGCTGCGGCTCGATGGCAACGACTTCATCGAGGTGCCCGAGACCGCCGACCTGCGACCGCAGAAGGTCACGCTGGAGTCGTGGGTCCGCGCGTCGGGGTCGCCCGGCCAGTTCAAGTACGTCGGCGCCAAGGGCGGCGACCGCTGCGAGGCGGCGTCGTTCGGGCTCTACACGTCGATCAACGGCGGCTTGGCCTTCTACGTGTACGACGGCAAGCGCTGGTACCGGTCGCCGCAGGTGAGCCCGGCGATCTGGGACGGAGACTGGCACCACGTGGCCGGGACGTACGACGGCCCGATGGTCCGGCTCTATGTCGACGGGATGGAGATCGGCACCGGGCGCGCGTACGAGGGCAGGATCGAGTACGACCTCGCCCATCGCGAGTTCTACGTCGGCGCGTACCGCGGAGCGTGCAACCTGACCTTCCGCGGCGATGTCGACGAGATCCGCCTCTGGTCGGCGGCGCTGCCCGTCTCCGCGATCTGGGGCCGTATCAGCTCGATGCTGGACCTCGAGCCCGCGGCACCTCTGCCCGAGGACGCCCGCGAGTGGTTCGAGGGCGGCTGAGCCGAGGCCCGGACATCGACCTGCTCGCGGGCTAAGATCCGCGCCCATGTGCGGCATCGTCGGCTACGTCGGACAGCGCTCGGTGCAGGAGATCCTCCTGGCGGGGCTCCAGAAGCTCGAATACCGCGGCTACGACTCGGCCGGGATCACGGTCCAGTCGAGCGGCCGGCTCGACGCCGTGCGCGCCGTCGGCAACCTGTCCGCGCTTCGCGCCGCGGTCGACCGAACGGCCGCGGACGGCTCGGGCAGGTGGCGTGGCCGTCGCCGCGCCGCCGGCGACCACCGGCATCGGCCACACTCGCTGGGCCACGCACGGGCGCGTCACCGAGGAGAACGCGCATCCGCACTTCGACTCCGACAACCGCGTCCACATCGTGGTCAACGGCATCGTCGAGAACTACATGGAGCTCAAGCGAGCAGCTCCTCGCCGAGGGCGCCGAGTACACGTCCGAGACCGACGTCGAGGTCATCGCCCACATGATCGCTGGGGAGCTCGATGAGGGCGCCGATCTCACCGAGGCCGTCCGGCGCACCTACAACCGCCTGCGCGGCCATTACGCGCTCGTGGCGGTCGCCGCGGAGGAGCCGGGCGTCATCGTCGGCGCTCGCAAGGAATGCCCGCTCATCGTGGGTCGCGGCGACGGTGAGCAGTTCCTCGGCTCGGCGATCCCTGCGTTCCTCAACTACACGCGCGACGTGCAGCTCATCGAGAACGGCGAGATCGTGACCGTCCGCGCCGACGGCGTCGAGTTCACGACCGCCGCCGGCGAGCCGGTCGAGCGTTCGATCGAGCGCGTCGAGTGGGACGCCGAGGAGGCCGAGAAGGGCGGCTTCGAGACGTACATGCTCAAGGAGATCCACGAGCAGGCCGACGCCGTGGCGGAGACGATCGCCGACCGCACGGTGCGTCTCGACGGCGTGGATCTTCCGGAGCTCGACGGGCTCGAGGACATGCTGACGCGGGGCCTCCGGCGGATCGTCGTCGTCGCCTGCGGGACGTCGTACCACGCAGGGCTCATCGGCCGCTACGCGCTCGAGCAGTGGACGCGCGTGCCCGTGGAGATGGATATCGCGTCCGAGTACCGCTATCGCGACCCGGTCGTCGGTCCGGGCGATCTCGTGATCGGCATCACGCAGTCCGGCGAGACGGCCGACACGCTCGCGGCGATGCGCCTGGCGCGGGAGCGCGGCGCGACCGTGATCGCGGTGACCAACGTGATGGGCTCGCAGGCGACGCGCGACGCCGAGGCCGTCATCTTCACCCGCTCGGGGATCGAGATCTCGGTGGCCGCGACCAAGACGTTCGTCGCGCAGATCGCCGCCATGTACCTGCTCGCACTGCGGCTCGCCGAGCTCCGGGGCACGCTTCCGGCTGCGCGCCGGCGCGCGCTGATCGCCGACCTGAAGGCGGTGCCGCATGCGATCACCGAGCTGCTCGAGCGCTCGGACGACACGATCGAGCGGCTCGCCGAGGCCGTTCACGGCTCGGAGTTCTTCCTCTACCTCGGCCGCCATGTCGGCCTGGCGGTCTGCCTCGAGGGTGCCCTGAAGCTGAAGGAGATCTCCTACATCGCCGCGGACGCGTACGCGGCGGGGGAGATGAAGCACGGTCCGATCGCCCTCCTCGACGAAGGGACGCCGGTCGTGGTCGTCGCGACCGACTCGCCGGTGCTCGAGAAGGTCATCTCGAACATGCAGGAAGTCCGCGTCAGGGGCGCGCGCGTGATCGCCGTCGCCACCGACGGCGATGCACGCGTGGTCCCGCACGCCGACGACCTCCTCACCGTTCCGCGGACGGACTGGATGCTCCAGCCGATCCTCGCGGTCATCCCGCTGCAGCTGCTCGCCTATCGCGTGGCGCGGTTCCGCGGCCTGAACGTCGACCAGCCGCGCAACCTGGCGAAGACGGTCACGGTCGAGTGACCGGCGGGGTGAGATACCTCACCCCCGAACGCTCAAAAACCTAGACGTACGGGCGAGTTGCCCTGAGCGGTGCGGCCATAGGCTCGGGACCGAGCATGACGCCCCAGGTTGCCGCGAAGCTGACGATCCACGAGCCGAACGGCCCACAGCCGCGGTTCCGCAGCGGTCGCCGGCCGGAGATGGGTGGCTCGCTGATCCCGCTGCCGGTGCGGCGGGCCGCGTGGGTCGAGGACATCGAGCAGCCGCTCCCGTCGCTCCTCCGGCGCGAGGCCATCGCCCGCCGGCTGCTCGGCGCGTTCGACGTGGTGGCGGCGACGCTCGCGCTCACGCTCGTGCTGGGGTTGCTCGACCAGGGCCAGTCGTGGCTCGCGGTGCTGGCCGGGATGCCGCTCGTCGTGGTCGTGTTCAAGATCGCCGGGCTCTACGACCGCGACCAGCTGCGCATCGTGCGCTCCACGCTGGACGAGGGCCCGATGGTGTTCCAGCTGACCGGCCTCTATGCGCTGGGCGTCGCGATCCTCCACCCGGTGCTGGCCGGGGAGTCGCTGGGTGGCGGGGAGATCGCCGGACTGTGGCTGGTCAGCCTGGTGGCGGTCATGGGCGGGCGCATGACGGCGCGCTGGCTCGGGGGCCAGATCGCGCCGCCCGAGCGGTGCCTCGTGATCGGCGGGGCTGAGCGCTCCGACCGCATCCGGCAGAAGCTGGCCAGCAGCCGGGCCCGTGCTTCCGTCGTCGCCACGCTGCCCCTCCAGAGCGACGTGATCGAGTCGGTCGGCAGCCCCCGGAGCCTGCGGCGGCTGGTCATCGACCTCCAGGTCCACCGCATCATCATCGCCCCGGCGACCGCCGAGGCGGCGGGCGTCGTCGAGCTGATCCGGGTCGCCAAGGCGGCCGGCGTCCGCGTGAACGTCCTGCCCCGCGTGCTCGAGGTGGTCGGCTCCGCGGTCGAGTTCGAGGACGTCGACGGGCTCACGATGCTCGGAGTCCGCCCGTTCGGCCTCCCGCGCTCGTCGCGCCTGCTCAAGCGCGCCTTCGACCTCGTCGCCACGACCATCGGCGTCGTCGCCGTGAGCCCCATCCTGGCGGTGGTGGCGCTGGCCATCCGGCTCGACTCCAAGGGCCCGATCCTCTTCCGGCAGGTGCGCGTCGGCCGCGACGGCCGGCACTTCGAGATCCTCAAGTTCCGCTCGATGGTCATCGACGCCGACGCCCACAAGGACGGCCTGCGCGACCTCAACGAGGTCGGTGACGGCATGTTCAAGATCACCGACGACCCGCGGGTCACGCGCGTCGGCAACATCCTCCGCCGCACGTCCTTGGACGAGCTGCCGCAGCTGTTCAACGTCATCCGCGGCGACATGAGCCTCGTCGGCCCGCGTCCGCTGGTCCTCGACGAGGACTCGCAGGTCCTGGGGCTCGACCGGAGCCGCCTCCACCTCACGCCCGGGATGACGGGGCCGTGGCAGATCCTGGGGGCTCGGGTGCCGATGCAGGAGATGCTCGGCATCGACTACCTCTACGTCTCCACGTGGTCGCTCTGGGCCGACGTGAAGCTCCTCCTGCGCACGGTTTCCCACGTGCTGCGCAGCGGCAACGTCTGACCTAGCCTTTCGGGGGGGTCGAACGGCTACGAATGTGCCGTCAAGGGGTACCGAGGCCCAATGGCGTTCGCGACCCCCACGCACACCACATGCTGACCGTCCTGGCGAGCCTGGCGATCGTCTGGGTGGCGGTCGTCCTCGGGATCGTGACGCTGTGCGTCGGCGCCGCACGCGCCGACCGCGAGCTGCGGAAGCGGGCCGCGCGCTCCTGCGTTCTTCGGGTGAGATGGTGCTCGGAGAATCGAAGCGCATACTCGCCGTCGCTTCCAGCGGCGGCCATTGGGTCCAGCTGCGCCGCCTCCGGCCGGCGTTCGCGGGCCACGATGTGGCGTACGTCACGACGGCGCGCGCACATCGGCCTGAGGTAGGCACAGCGCGCTTCTACACGGTTCGCGACGGCAACCGCTCGAACAAGCTCACGCTGCTCGCGAGCGCACTCCAGATCGGCTGGGTGCTCCTCCGCGAGCGGCCTGACATCGTGATCTCGACCGGGGCCGCGCCGGGCTACCTGGCGATCCGCTGGGCGAAGCTGGTCGGCGCGCGGACTGTGTGGATCGACAGCGTGGCGAACGTCGAGGAGCTCTCGCTCTCCGGGCGGCTGGCCAGCGAGAGGGTCGACCTGTGCCTCACCCAGTGGCCGCACCTCGCCGCCGGCCCGGTCTACTACAAGGGGTCGGTGCTGTGATCTTCGTGACGGTGGGCACGCAGCTGCCGTTCGACCGGCTCGTGGACGCCGTCGACCGGTGGGCGGGGCACGCGCAGCCCGTGAGCCACGTGTTCGCGCAGATCGGCCCCACGGAACTGCGGCCGAGTCACATCGAATGGCGCGACTTCATCGAGCCGCCGGAGTGCCAGCGGCGCATGCGAGAGGCGGACGTCATCGTCGCTCATGCGGGCATGGGGACAATCCTCAGCGCGCTCGAGCTGGGCAAGCCGTTGGTGGTCATGCCGCGGCGCGCGGCGCTGGGAGAGCACCGCAACGAGCACCAGCTCGCCACCGCGCGCTGGCTGGCCGAGAGCGGAGGCGTGAGCGTCGCGTTCGACGAGCGCGAGCTGGCCCACAAGCTCGACGCAGCCGATCGGATCGGCGGCGGTGAGCGGATCAGCCAATACGCCGGCGACGACTTCATCCGCGCCCTGCGGGCGTTCATCCAGGGCGATCCTGCCCGCGTCCCGCGCCTGGCGGCCTAGGCCATGCGCTTCGGGATGCATCTGCGCGAGCTGTGGGGCCTGCGGCTGGGCGTCGCGGCGAGCATCCTCCTGGCCGCGTTCGCGGCGGCCTGGAGCGTGGCGCACGTCAGCGTGCTGCCTCCGCGGCTGGAGCCGCGCGAGCTGGAGATGGCGACGGCCTACACCCAGCTGGTGGTCGACACGCCGCACTCCGTGGTCATGGACCTGCGTCAGGGCACGTTTGATCTCGGCCCGCTGAAGAACCGGGCCGTGCTGATCGGCACGCTCATGGCCAGCGCGCCGGTCCGCGCCTACATCGCGCGACACGCCGACATCCCCATCGAACGCCTCCACGTCGCCGCCCCGCGCACCCCCGAGCAGCCGCGGCCGGTCGACCGGACCGGGTCCAAGCGCGGCCCGAGCGACCTCCTGAAGTCGACCGATCAGTACCGGCTCGAGATCCAGGCCAACCCCAGCGTCCCGCTGCTGAACATCACGACGCAGGCGCCGACGGCGAAGGTGGCTGAGGAGCTGGCCAACGCCGCTGTCACCGGGCTCGGAGACTACATGCGCCAGCTCGCGACGACGGAGAAGACCCCCCGGAACATGCGGGTGGAGATCCGGCAGCTGGGCGCCGCTGAAGGGACCGTGATCAACCGCGGGATCCAGTACCAGGTGGTGGGCGTCGTCTTCATCCTCGTGCTCGCACTCTCGAGCGCGGTCACGATCCTTCTGGCGCGCGTCCGCCGCGGCTGGCAGCTCGCCGGCGCGTTCGGGCGCTGAGGGCGGCTCGCAATGGAGCTCCTGGCGATCGCTCATCTGCTGTGGAGGCGGCGGATCCTCGTCGCCCTCGGTGTCGTGGCGGCCATCGCCGCCGCTCTCCTGGTCGGGCGCGCGATGTCCGGCCCTGGGCCCGGTTACGGCGCCGGCGCCGTGCGGGTGGTGATGGACACGACCGACTCCCAGCTCGTCAGGGCCGCGCCCGTCGGCGCGGCGACGCTCCCCATGCGGGCACGGCTGCTGGCCACGAAGCTGGCGGCCGACGCCGGCCGGGCGACGATTGCCGCGGCCGCCGGCGTGCCACGCGACGAGCTCACGGTCCTCAGCCCCGCGGACAAGGCGCTGCCGGTGATCGAGACGCCGCTCGTCAAGCAGGTCCGTGGCGCGGTCTCGGGCGCCAACGCGCCGTACGTCGTCGAGGTTTTCACGCAGGAGTACACGCCGATGATCACGATCAGGACCTCGGCCATCGATCCAGCTCACGCGGCGCGGCTCGCCGGCGCCGCCGAGGCCGGCCTGCGCGACCTGCTGATCGAGGCGGACAGGAGCGAGAGCCGGGGCTTCGTGCTGCGCACGGTCGCTCCCGTGCGCGCGATCCGCGTGGTGAGCCCCTCGCGGCGTCCGTTCATCATGCTCGCCGCCGCGCTGATGGTCTTCTGCCTCTGGTGCGGGTCCGTCGTGCTCTTCGCGGGGACGGTCGGGCGGCGGCGGCGGCGGCGGCTGCGGCTGCGGACGACATGAACGTCGACGGCGCTGGCGACGTCCAAGGCGGGATTAGGTGGATTTCGGCGCAGCCTCGCTCATCGAAATCCACCTTTGTGCCCGTCAAGAGCACAAAGGTGGATTTGGAGATATCTCCAACCGCCGAAATCCACGAAACCCCGCCTTGAGGCCGGCGCAGCGGCCGACTCCCTCACCTCCCTACCCAGCGCCGTTGACGTTGACGTTCGCCGGGGCGGCAACCGCGTACCGCGTCAGACCGCCGTTGACGTCCGCCAGGGCTACCGGACGCGCCGCGCGGGCACGCCGGCCCACACCTCGCCGGCCGGCACGGGTTTCGTGAGGACGGCGCCCATGCCGACGACGGCGCCGGCGCCTACCGTCAGCCCTTCCCGCAGCAGCGCGCCCGAGCCGATGTAGGCCCCGCGCTCGATCGTCACGGCGCCTGCGACGCGGGCGCCGGCGCCGAACGTGACGCCGTCACCGATCACATCGTCGTGGGTGAGCACGACCGCGGGCATCGCCGCTACGTGAGCCCCGAGCTCGATGTCGGCGGTGAGCACGGTGGTGGCGTGCAGGACCGTGCCGTACCCGATCGAGGCCGACGTGGGCACGACGGCGGCGGGATGGACGAGCGTCGCGTAGCGCTCGGACGGCAGGTCGAGGCGCGAGACCAACGCCAGGCGACGGAGGGGATCGTCCGGCGAGGCCACGCACGCGGTGACGAGCGCGTCGGGGTGGTCGTGCACGGCGGCCGACGGCCCGATCACCTCGACGCCGTGGATGCGGCGGCCGTGGGTGCCTGCATCGTCGTCGAGCACCCCGACCACATCCCACGTCGGGGCCGCCCGGTTGATCGCCTGCACCAGCTCGAGCGTCTCGCGTGCGAAGCCGCCGGCCCCGACGAGCAGCAGGGGCCGCCCGGGACCGCTCATAGGCGGGTGCGGGCCCAGCGGCGCCACAGGCGCCGCGGCGGCCGACCCAGCCGCGGACGGAGCTTGAGGAACCAGCCGCGGTAGTACACGAGGTGCAGGAGATCGGCCCACCGCAGCAGCAGCGCGCTGCGCCAGCGCCGCGGCGCCGAGGGGCCGCTGACGACGACGCGGCGCAGCCGGTGCTCCTCGGCGCCGAGCCGCAGCTTGTAGTCGTAGTGCCCGGGACCGCCCTCGACCATCCGGTGTCCCTCCTCGATCGCGACCCGGAACATCTCGGCCAGGCTCAGCCGGCCCAGGCGCAGCTTCTCCAGCTCCGGATCGGGATCGCGGGCGGGCAGCCGCCAGTAGCACCGATCGCCCAGCACGAAGCAGTACTCAGCCGCGAGCAGACCGCCGTCGCCGGCGATCTCGTAGAACCGAGCCCGCCCCGTCGCCGCCATGCGGGCGATGAGGTCGCGGTTGAACGCCTCGCTGTCCGGCCAGTCGCCGAAGTGGCCGAGCTTGCCCTGCGCGGCCCAGTGGGCGGCGTGGAGCTCCAGGAACCGGTCGAAGTACGCGATCGCCTCGTCGCCGCTGACCGTCCGGAACGCGATCTCATGCCTGGCCTCGAGCTTTCGCAGGTAGCGACGGTGGCCCTGGCGCTGCGAGCTGCTGAGGCCCTGGAGGTACTCGTCGAAGGACCCAGGAAGGTTGAACACGGTGTGCGGGCCGGGGCTGTCGGAGCGCACGAGCCGGAGGCCGTCGCCGTCCGCAGCCAGCTCCGCGGCCGCGGCCACGGGCGACTGGCCGGAGAGGGGCGAGAGGCTGACCGCGTCGCAGCGCGCGTCGCCGATGAGGTGCTCGAGGACGGCCCGTACGACCGGCTCCTCGAAGCCCTCGGCGATCGCGGGCGTGAACACGGGAAGCGTGGAGTCGGCCCCCGCGAAGCGGGCGACGCGCACCGGCACCGGGCCCGCCCAGACGCGCTGGACCGAGAAGGGGAGCGCGCCGACCATCCGCGTCCCATCCCAGGCGATCAGGCCGTGGAACGTCCGCCCGCGGCCATAGTGGCTCCACCAGGCCTGGAGCCAGTCGACGGTGAAGTAGATGTCGCTGCCGCTCTGCTCGACGAAGCCGTCCCATTCGGCGCGGATGCGGTCGAGGTCCTCGATCGCGCCGAGGCGCTCGACCCGCAGGCCCGCCGGCGCGTCCACCGGCGTCTCGAGCGTCGCCGTCACACCGCCTCCCGGCCGGTCACGTGGAATCGGGCCGCGGTCGTCGCCAGGCGCGCGAGCGCACGGGCGTCGCCGTCCGGTGCGGCGAGCGAGGCGAGGCGGAAGACTGCGGCCCGGGCGAGCATCGCCACGAGGAGCGTAGCCCGGGCGACGGCCTGCCCCGCGATGCCGTAGTGCTTGCGCACGTAGATGAGCTTGCTCTTCTGAAGCTGGAGGTACATCTTCGAGCTCATCTGGGCAGCGCTCTTGCCGCCGCCCTCCCGGTGGCGGATCCGGGCGACCGGCGTGAACGTGCAGCGGTACCCCGCGTCGCGGATGCGCCGGCACCAGTCCGCCTCCTCCGAGTAGATGAAGAAGGCGTCGTCCATCGGCCCGACCTCGTCGACGACCCGCTGCGGGAGCAGCATGAACATGCCCGAGACGACGTCGACGTCACGCTCGTCCTGCCGGTCCCACCCGGTGTACCGGGGCCGCCCGAGGCCCGGGAGGCGGTGCAGGGCGGTCTCGGCGAGGAGCAGGTTCACGGGCCCGGGGTCTCGGAAGCAGGTCTGTTGCACGTCGGTCTCGGTCTCGAGCACCTGGCAGCCGACGCAGCCGACCTCGGGGTGGCGCTCGAGCCAGTCGAGCATGGTGTCGATCGCCCCGTCGAGCACGAGCGTGTCCGGGTTCAGCAGCAGCACGTGGCGCCCGGTGGCGACCGCCATGCCCTGGTTGTTGGCCCCGGCGAACCCGTGGTTGTCCCGGTTGGCGATCAGCTTCACGCGCGGGAAGGCGGCGCGCACCATGGCCGCCGATCCGTCCTGGCTGTCGTTGTCGACCACGATGATCTCGTGGCGACGTCTGGTCTCGTCGCCGATCGAGCGGAGGCAGTCGCGGAGCAGCTCGCGGACGTTCCAGCTCACGATCACGATCGACACATCGGGGGCCGCTGACCTCATCACGCGACCAACGCGGGGCCGCCGCGAAGACTTGCGCCTCGGAAGTTCGCGCGGTCGCCCGCCGTTCACTCGGTGCAGGCCAAAAGCGAACCAGGGGAATTCTGACAGTGCTCCAGATCTGCAATCTCACTACGACGGAGCGCCGATCGTGACCAGGCTGGGAAGAGTGCTGGTCACCGGCGGCGCCGGTGCGATCGGCTCCAACGTCACCGACGAGCTCGTGATCGCGGGGGCCGACGAGATCGTGATCCTCGACGACTTCGTCCGAGGCCGGCGTGAGAACCTCGCGTGGGCCGAGGCCAACGGCAACGTGACCGTGGTCGACGGCGACATCCGCGACCGCGCGCTGGTCCGTGAGCTCACGGAGGGCATCGACATCGTCTTCCACCTCGCGGCGATCCGGATCACGCAGTGCGCCGAAGAGCCGCGGCTGGCGCTCGAGGTGCTCGTGGACGGCACGTACAACGTCTTCGAGGCGGCGATCGAGGCGGACGTGCGCCGCGTCGTGGCCTCGTCGTCGGCGTCCGTCTACGGTCTGGCCGAGAAGTTCCCCACGCGCGAGAAGCACCACCCCTACGCGAACGACACCTTCTACGGCGCCGCCAAGGCGTTCAACGAGGGGATGCTGCGCAGCATGCACGCGATGCACGGGCTCGACTACGTGGCGCTGCGCTACTTCAACGTGTACGGACCGCGCATGGACGTCCACGGCCTCTACACCGAGGTCCTCGTGCGCTGGATGGAGCGCATCGACGCCGGCGAGCCGCCGCTCATCCTCGGCGACGGCAAGCAGACGATGGACTTCGTCTACATCGGCGACGTCGCCAGGTCGAACCTGCTCGCGGCCCAGTCCGACCTCACCGACGTCGTCTTCAACGTCGCCAGCGGGACCGAGACGAGCCTGCTCAAGCTCGCCCAGAAGCTGTTGGCGGTCATGGGCTCGGACCTGCCGGTCGTGCACGGCCCGGCGCGCGCCGTCAACGGCGTGACGCGCCGTCTCGCCGACACGGGGCTCGCACGCGAGATGCTCGGCTTCGAGGCCGAGGTGGATCTCGAGCAGGGGCTGACGCGGCTGGTCGAGTGGTGGCGCGGCGAGCGCGCCGGCGCGCCGGCCGCGCCGATCGCGTACCTGGCGGAGGCCGCGTGATGGACGTCCCGTTCGCACGGCCCTACCTCCGCGGCGACGAGGGTGACGCGGTCGCCCAGGTGATCGCCTCCGGCTGGGTGTCGCAAGGCCCCCGTGTGCGCGAGTTCGAGACCGCCTTCGCGGAGCGCGTCGGCGCGGCGGACGCGGTGGCGGTCAGCAACTGCACGACGGCCCTCCAGCTGGCGCTCCATGTCTCGGGCGTCGGCCCCGGCGACGAGGTGATCGTGCCCTCGATGTCGTTCATCGCCACCGCCAACTCGGTGTGGCAGTGCGGCGCGACGCCGGTGTTCGCGGACGTGGATCCGCGCACCTTCAACCTCGACCCGGACGCCGCCGAGCGCGCGATCACCGACGCCACCAAGGCCATCATGCCGGTGCACCAGCTCGGCCTGCCGGCCGACATGGACCGGTTCCTCGCGCTCGCCGATCGCTACGGCCTGGCGCTGGTCGAGGACGCCGCGTGCGCGATCGGCGCGACGTACCGCTCCCGCCCGATCGGCTCGCTGGGGCCGCTCGCGTGCTTCTCGCTGCACCCCCGCAAGGTGATCACCACCGGCGAGGGCGGCATGATCGCCGTGCAGGACCCGGAGGTGGCCGCCCGGCTGCGCAAGCTCCGCCAGCACGCCATGGACGTATCCGACCTCGCGCGCCATGCGGCCCGTGACGTCGTCATCGAGTCCTATCCCGAGCGCGGCTGGAACTACCGCATGACCGACATGCAGGCGGCTCTCGGCCTGTGCCAGATGGAGGTGCTCGACGAGATCCTCGCCGAGCGCCGGCGGCTGGCCGAGCGGTACACGGCGGCGCTCGAAGGGATCCCCTTCCTCGAGCCTCCGTACGAGCCGGACTACGCCGAGCGCACCTGGCAGTCCTACGCCGTGACGCTCGCTGCCGATGCGCCGCTGGACCGCACGGAGCTCATGCGGGCGCTGCTGCTCGACGGCGTCCCGACCCGCCGAGGCGTGATGGCGATCCACCAGGAGGGCGCCTACGCCGACGTGGAGGTCGAGCTGCCGAACACGGAGGCCGCCTCGGCGTCGTCGCTGATGCTGCCGCTGTTCGCCGGCCTCACGGACGAGCAGCAGGACCACGTCATCGCCTGCCTGTCGGCTCACCTGGCTCCCGTCACCGCGTGAGCCGCATGCTGCGCATCGGCGTCGCGTTCCCAGGCGATCCGAGCCAGCCGGCAACCTGGTCGGGCACGCCCTCCGGCGTGATGCGCGGGCTGGCGGAGGTGGGCGTCGAGCCGATCGCGCTCAACGTCGAGCCTCCGCGGCTCCTCCGCAAGGCGGCGGTGCACGTCCTCTCCGTCCGCTACCTGCGGCCCCGCCGGGACGTCAGGGCGGCGGTGGTGCAGGCGCGAGCGGCCGCCCGCGGGACGCCGGCGTTCACCGGACTCCAGTCCTGGGCGGCGCCGAGGGCGTTGCGGCGTGCCGGACACCTCGACGGGATCGTCCAGATCGGGACCGGCTACACCCTCGCCACCGACGTGCCGGTCGCGACGTTCGAGGACATGACCGTCCTCCAGACGAAGACCCACCCATACCTGGGCTGGGACCTGCTCTCATCGCGCGCCTTCGAGGCACGAGTCGCGAGCCAGCGCCGCGCCTACGCCGGGGCGATCGCCTGCTGCCTGACCAGCCGCTGGGCGGCCGAGTCGGTGATCCGCGACTACGGGATCGCGCCGGAGAAGGTCCACGCCGTCGGCGTGGGCCGCAACCACACGGCTCCGGCGGTCGAGCGCGACTGGAGCACTCCCCGGTTCCTCTTCGTCGGCATGGACTGGCCGCGCAAGAACGGCGACGGCGTGCTGCGCGCGTTCGCCCGCCTGCGCGCGGAGCTGCCGGACGCCCGGCTCGACGTCGTCGGGGGCCATCCCCCGATCGACGCGCCCGGCGTGACGGCTCACGGCGTCCTGCGGCTCGACGTGCCCGAGCAGCATGCGACGCTGGACCGCCTGTTCGGCGAGGCCACCTGCTTCGTGATGCCGTCGCACTCGGAGGCGGCCGGCGTCGCGTACATCGAGGCGGCGGCCGCCGGCGTTCCCGAGCATCGGGACGAGCGCGGGCGGCTCGGACTACCTGGTCGGGGACGGCGGCCTGATCGTCGACCCCGGTGACGACGAGGAGCTCGTCGCCGCGATGCGAGGACTGTCCGATCCCGACACCGCGGCCGGCATGGGCGCCGCCGCGCTGCGCCGCAGCGAGCTGTTCACGTGGCCCGCGGTCGCCCGCCGCCTCCTGCGCGCGCTCGAGGGGGCGTCAGCCGAGCCGCTCGCCGCCGACTTCGCGCCGGCGGCGGCGGTCTCGAGCAGCTGACTGCCGGTCCGCGTCAGTCCCGGCAGGGCAGGTTGCGGACCGTGCGCGTGATGTTCCAGTTGGCATCGACCTCGACGATCTTCGCCTCCCAGGGGCTGATCGGTCCGCAGCCCGAGTCGGTGATGCTGATCGGCGCGAACTCCCACGAGTTATTGACGATCTTCAGCCCCTGGACACTGCCTGGCGTGCCCATCCGGAAGCTGAAGGTGCCGCCCTTGATCAGCAGCCCGTTGATGACCGCGTGCCCGTTCGGCGACCCGCCGGGCCCGCCCACGTAGAAGAACGGCGCGGTGCCGCCGCACTCGCCGTGCGGCGCCTGGAAGTCGATCGTCAGCATCGTCACGTGCAGGTCTCTGCCGGTGTAGCCCTGAACGCCGTCGCCGTGCCAATCCGAGTCCGTGCCGTTGAGGCATCCGTCGTTCGGCTTGACGCGCAGGAACGAGTGCTCGATCTTCGTCGGGCCCTCGCAGCCCTCGCGGAATCCCTCGCTGCGGTCCAGGATCTCCACGCGCCGGGCCGTGTATCCGCAGTAGCTGATGACCCCCTCGCCGCCGTTGGTCTCCGGCGCGCTGCGGTCGATCGTCGTGTCCTCGATCAGCACGCCCGGATCGGACGTCGTGATGCGCTCCGCCCTCGATCTTGAACCGGCGGATGGTGACGTTCGGCGCGTTGATGTTGAGGTCGGCCCCGTTCGTGAGCAGGACGTCCTCGACAACCGCGCCCGCGTTGTTCACGCTCATGTTCGAGGAGCGCGTCTCGCGCGGGACCCAGCCGGGCGGCACGCCGGTGGTCGCCTCGTTCGGGAAGTCGCCCGGCACCTGACCGCCGCCGCCCCCGCCGCCGCCGCGGCGCGTGATCCTGAACGTGTCGGTCTTACGGGTGCTCTTACGGCCCCGCCGGTCGACGGCGACGATCGCCGCGCGGTACCTCCCGGGCTGCAGCCCGTGGCCGTTCAGGCGGCCCCGGAAGAGGAGGCGGACCTCGCCCTTGCCCACGTTCTGGCGCCTGATCACGCCGACGTACGTTGTAACGGCCCGCCACGCGGCGGGCGATGACGATCCTGAGCCTGGCGGCGGGCTTGGACAGCCGGAACCGGATCGCCGTGCCGCGCCTGGAGGCGGGGGAGGGCCGGGCCGGCGGCTGCGCGACCGTGAACCTCGACGGCGAGACGCTGAAGCCGGTGACCGATGGACGCTCGCGTGCGGCGACGCTGGCGGCGGAAAGCAGAAGGGCCGCGAAAACGAACGCGGCCGTCAGCAGGCGCTGGATGGTGATCATCTCGTTGAGCCTCTCTCTTGAGGTAACCCCGTCGACCCGCCGGCGCGGCACCATAGCTGATCTATCGGCTCCTTCGACGTCCTGCCGGACCGGCTCAGATGCGGGCGGTCGGCCCGTACTCGGTCTCACGGCGCAAGATGCTCGCGAGCGCGCGCACCTGGACGACGGCCTTCCACCCCAGGTACCACGGGGCGGCCAGCAGCGCCAGCCACGTCCGCAGGCCGGCTCTGGCCTGGACGAGACCGGTGACGAGCGTGAGGCTGAGAGTCAGGAGTCCGGCGCCGAGGACCGCCGCCACCGGCCACGCTCCGGCGACCGCCGCGAGGGCGAGCGCCGGTCGAGCAGCGAGAGGACGCCGAGCGCGAACGGCGGCGTGGCGAGGAACCACGCCGCCTCGAGGCAGGCCGCGTCGCGGTGGCGGAGCGCCCGGCGCGAGCAGCCGCGGCACGTAGTCGCGGGCCGCGGCCATCCGCCCCGCCTCGTAGCGGACCTTCTGGCCGCCGAAGGCGTCCCACGTGCCCGCGCCCTCCGAGCGCAGGCGCGCCCGCTCGACGTGGCTGCAACGGACGCCGTCCAGCAGCAGGTCGAGCGTGAAGAAGAGGTCCTCCGACGCGGGCGCCCGGAAACGGTGCGCCAGCGCCACGTCGCGCCGGATCGCCATCCCGGTACCGCGCAGGCGCACGGAGAGGCCGAGGCGGTCGCGGCCGCGGGGGATCGTGATGCCCTGGAGCGTGAACGCGGCAAGCGAGGCCGCGGTCGTCAGCGTGCGGCCCTGGGCGCTCTCGCTGCGGGCCTGCACCGCCGGGGCGCCGGTCGCCAGCGCGCGCTCGCAGGCCGCGAAGAAGCCCGGCTCGATGACCGAGTCCGCGTCGAGCATCACGACCGCGTCCCACCGGAGCCCGCGGGCGTGCTCCAGGCCCGCCTGGCGGGCGGCGGCCCGGCCGGGCTCCTCGTCCGCGCCGCGCTCGAGCACGGTCGCGCCCAGCGAACGGGCGATCGCGGCCGTCGCGTCCGTGCAGCGGTCGGCCACGACGAGCACCCGGTCGCGCGCCCGGCGGTCGGCTTCGATGGCGGCGAGGCAGCGGCCGATCCCCAGCTCCTCGTTGTGGGCCGGTACGAGCACGAGGAAGCGCAGCTCCTCGCCGGCGGCCGGCGGCGCGTCGCGGTAGAAGAGCGAAGCCACTGCGAGCAGCCCGAGGTGCGCCGCCGCCGCCAGGCCGGGGAGGCCGATGATCGCCGCCGCGACCGCGACGAGGGTCACGAGATCCATTGCGCCTCCAGGGTCGCGTGCTGTGGGCTGGGCTGAGCGCCGGCCAGCACCCCGGCCATGAAGTCGAGCAGTTCGTCCCGCTGGCGCTCCGGGGAGAACGTCGTGTGGATGTGCTCGGCCGCGCGCGCCCCCAACCGGCGGATGGCCGCCGGGTCTCGCTCGTATTCCCAGATAGCCTGCTCGACCTCGCGGGCGAACGAGAGCACGTCCCCGTCCGGGATCGGCCTGGAACAGGCTGGGTCGAAGATCTCCGTCCCCCCGAACGCCGGGAACCCGATCACGTAGCAGCCGGAGGCCATGGCCTCGGCCGGCGGCGCGCCGAATCCCTCCTGCTGCCCGAACGCGAGGAAGATCGCCGAGGATCGCATCAGCGCGGCTGTCTCGCGCTCGGAGGCGCCGTCGATCGGCACGATCTCCCAATCCCGCAGTCGGTCACCGAGCAGACGGAAGACCTGGTCGACGTCGCCCGGGCGCCTGCGCGGCATCACGGCGATGCGACGGCCGGGCGGCTCGGCCGCAGGATGGAAGACCGCCGGATCGATCGCGTTGCGTACGACCGAGACCTTCAAGCCCGGGAACGCGAACTGCAGGTACTCGGCACTGTTGGGCGAGACCGTCATGGCGGCCGTCATGCCGTCGTAGTTCACGGACTCGCCTGGCCGCAGGCGAGCGAACGTCAGGTACGCGCCCTGGTTGAAGATCACACGTCTGGGGCCGCGGGGCAGGCAATCGAGGAACGGGCCGTAGTACTCCGGCACGACAAGCACGTCCTCGGGGCCCAGGCACACTGAGGGGGCGCCGACGACCGGTGTCGAATACTCGAACCAGGTACTCCTGAAGCTGTCGCGGTGGTGGACGACGACGGCATTCAGCCCGGCGTCGTTGAGGATGTCCACGTGCCGGTAGGCGACCCGAATCCCGGCGCACGGCTGCGGGTTCTCCGGAGTCAGGTAGTAGATGGTCGGCGGCCCGACCTGGGCGCCGCTGCGTAGGACGGGCGGCCGGCGAAGGCGTCGTGTGCGCTCGAGGCGTACCTGCTCGACGAGGCGTTTCATCTTCTGCACGTCCAGAGAACGTCTGCGACCGCCGCGCACTTCCGCCGTAAGCACTGGCCGACCCGACCCGTTATGTGCGGTGACATGACGAGCGCCACCGTGCAACCCATGCAGATGTCGTCGGCCGTGCAGCGCGTCGGCCGCGAGGAGTGGATCGACCTCTGCACAGGCTTCGGCGACCACAACTATCGCCAGTGCTGGGACTACGCCGCGATGCTGGCGGAGCGCTCGAAGGCGGCCGCCGAGAGCGTCGTGGTCACCCGCGAAGGCCGCCCGATCGGCCTCGCGAGCGTGCGGGTGAAGCGTCTCCCCGGCCTGGGGACCGGCATCGCCTACGTCGCCGGCGGGCCGCTGGTCAGGCATTGCGACGATGACGACCAGCCGCGCGAGCGGCTCGACGCCGTGCTCGGCGCGCTCGCGGAGGAGTACGTGCAGCGACGCCGGCTGGTCCTGCGGGTGGCCCCGGCGATCGGCGACGAGGACTGGAACCTCGTCCAGGACGAGTGCGTGCTCGCGGCTGGGTTCAGCCCGGCCGACCACGTGCGCCCGTATCCCACCATGCTGGTGGACATCGGCCGGCCGCTCGACGAGGTCAGGAGCGGTCTCGCGAAGAAGTGGCGCTACCACCTCAAGCAGGCCGAGCGCGCCGGCCTCGAGGTCACCCAGGGGCGAGACCCGCGGCTGCTGCACGACTTCATGCCGCTCTTCGACGAGCTCGTCGCGCGCAAGGGGATCGACGTCGACCTGGGCGCCGACTTCTACGCGCAGCTCCAGCCGCGGCTGCCGGAGAGCGAGCGCCTGCACGTCGCGATCGCCCGCGCGCAGGGCCGTCCGGTGGCGGGCGTCGTGGCGAGCATCCACGGGGACACGGCCGTCTACCTGCTCGGCGCCGCGAACGAGGACGGCCGCACCGCGAACGCCGCCTACCTGCTCCAGTGGGACGTGATCGAGGCCGCGGCCGCGGAAGGCTGTCGCTGGTACGACCTCGGCGGGGTCGACGCGGAGGCCAATCCGGGCGTCTATCGCTTCAAGCAGCGGATGGGCGGCGCCGAGCTGACCGCTCCCGGACCGTACGAGCTGGCTCCCGGCCGCGCGCGGGGCGCCGCGGTCCGGGCGGCCGAGCGCGGGGTCCGCGCGGTGGCCGCGCGGCGGACGCGCCGCCGATGAAGGGATCGCCGGCACGCCGCCGCCGCCGCGTCGCGATCGTCGCGGCCAGCCTTGCGATCGCGATCGTGAGCGCGGTCGCATCGATCAGCCACATCACCCTGCTGCCCCCGAAGCTCGAGCCGCGCGCCATCGAGCAGGCCGGCGCTGTCGCACACGTGCTGGTCGACCTCGAACGCTCCCGCATCGCTGATCGCCGAGCCGCGATCACGTATTTCGAGCTGTCGAAGACGCGCACCAACCTGCTCGCGACGCTCATGGCCAGCGCGCCGGTGCTCGAGCACATCGCCCGGCGCGCGCACGTCCCGCCGGACCAGATCGCGGTCGTCTCGCCGATCACGGGCCCGATGGCCGAGCCGGTGAGCGAGCAGCGGGCGCGGCAGATCGCGCTCGAGGGCAGGCCGTACCGGCTCGAGATCCAGGCGGGAGCGGGCGGCCAGGTGCTGGACATCTACACCCAGGCGCGCTCGGTGCCCGCGGCCAAGCGGCTCGCCGACGCGTCGCTCCCGGGCCTGCACGACTACCTGCGCGCGAGCACCGGCGGCGAGGACGGGGGCCACTCCCCCATCGCGCTCGAACAGCTGGGGCCGGCGCGGGGGGCGATGCTGACCGCCGGCAACCGGGCAAAGCTCGCGGCGCTCGCTTTCATGCTCGCCTTCGCCGTTGCGCTCGCCGCCCTGCACGGCCTCGTCGCCATCGCGCAGCGTCGGCGCGCCGCGCCGAGTCGCCCGCCCGCCGTCGCGGCCGCTCGCAGCGACGCCTGGCCCAGGACCACCCGCGTGCTGCCGTGGATGGTGGCCGGATTCATGGCGATGCTCTGGCTCGCGCCGTTCGACTCGATCCAGCTCGACATCCCGTCGCCGATCGACCTCAAGCTCGATCGGATGCTGCTGCCGATCCTCGTCGTGACCTGGGTGGCCGCGCTGATGCTCGGTGGACGCGAGTCGCCTCGCCTCCAGCCGACCTGGATGCATGCGGCGCTGGGGGTGTTCGTGTCCCTCGCCTTCCTGAGCGTCATCCTCGGCGCGAGCGCGCTCGACCAGACGCTCGACCTCGACACGGCGATCAAGAAGCTCCCGCTCCTGCTCTCGTACCTGACGCTGTTCCTGATCATGGCCAGCGTGGTCCGCAGGGAGGAGGTCCCCGCCTTCGTCAAGCTCACGCTGGGGCTCGCCGTGGCCGTCGCGCTCGGGATGGTCTGGGAGGACCAGGCCTTCAACAACGTCTTCTTCCACTGGTCGGACACGCTGCTGCCGTCGATCTTCGATGTGTCGAGCGGCGGCGCCGACTGGGACAGCGCCGGCCGGCGCATGGTGCATGGCCCGGCGCAGCATCCCCTCGCCGCGGCCTCGATGCTCTCCATGGCGATGCCGATCGCGGTGCTGGGCCTGATCCACGCTCGGCGCACCGGCGGGCGGCTGTACTACCTATTGGCCATCGGCGCGCTGACGCTCGGCGTGCTCGCGACCGAGCGCAAGACCGCCTTCATCGCGCCCGCCGTCGGCGTGCTCACGATCGCCTACTTCCGGCGCCGCGAGCTCCTGCGGCTGACGCCGGTCGCCGTCGCGGGCGTCGTCGCGGTCGTCGTCATGGCTCCCGGCGCGGTCGCGCCCGTGCTGGACCAGTTCAAGCCGGACAAGCTCAACGGCGCGAACACCGTGCAGGACCGCGCCTCGGACTACGACGCCATCCGGCCAGACGTCTGGTCGCACGTGGCCGTCGGGCGCGGGTACGGCAGCTACCAGCCGCTCGGGCATCGCATCCTCGACTCCGAGATCCTCGTGCGGCTGATCGAGATGGGGGTGCTGGGGCTCGTGTCCTTCCTGCTGCTCGGGGTGTCCGTGATCGCCTGTGCGCGACGCACGATCCACTCTCGACATCCCACCTGGGGCACGGCGGCTCTCGCCGGAGCGGCGGCGGCGGCCGTCTTCCTGGCGCTCGCGTTCCTGTTCGACAGCAACGCGTTCGCGCAGGTCCCGTACATCTTCTTCTGCTTCGCCGCGCTCGTCGCGGCACTGATCAAGCGTCCCGAGACGAGCGTGCGTCATCCGGCCGCCACCCCGCCGGCGCCGGAAGTTGAGACCCCCCGACCCGTTGTTCAGGTGTGACTCGTGTAAGCGTGATCATCCCCTGCTACTGCTACGGCCGCTTCCTCCGCCAATGCGTCGGGAGCGTGCTGTCGCAGGAGGGCGTCGACGTGAGCGTGCTCGTGATCGACGACGCGTCGCCGGACGGCTCGGCGCAGGTCGCGACCGAGCTGGCCCGCCTCGACCCGCGGGTGCGCGTGGTCTGCCACGACCAGAACCGCGGCCACATCGCGACCTACAACGAGGGGCTCGAGCAGGCGGACGGCGACTACCTGCTGCTGCTCTCGGCCGACGACTACCTGACGCCAGGCTCGCTCGCCCGGGCGACGGCGCTCATGGACGCCCACCCGCAGGTCTCCCTCGTGTACGGGCCGGCGATCGGGCACCGCAGCGAGGAGCCCTACACGGGCCCCCTCTCCTCGAGCGCCGGTCACCGCGTGGTGCCCGGGCGCCGCTGGATCGAGGAGCGCTGCCGGCAGATGAACAACCCGGTGCCGACGCCGGCGGCGGTGGTCCGCACGCGCCTCCAGCACGAGGTGGGCGGCTACCGCGAGGACTCTCCGTACGCCGGCGACCTGGAGATGTGGCTGCGACTCGCCGCCTACGGCGACGTCGGCGAGCTCGAGGCCGATCAGGCCATCTACCGCCAGCACGGGAAGAACATGTCGGTCGAGTGGTTCGCCGGGCTGCGGGACACGTTCGAGCACAGCCGGCAGGCCTACGAGACGGTGCTCACCGAGCATGCGGCCGCGGTCCCCGACGCGCCGCGACTGCGGGAAGTGGTGCGCAAGCAGGTCGCGCGGCGGGCGCTGCGGATGGCGATCAACCGCTACTGCCGCGGGCAGGTCGAGCCGGTCAGCGTAGCTGGCTCGAGTCGCACGCCGGCGAGGTCTACCCGCGCTGCCGGGCGCTGCCCGAGTGGTGGGCGCTCCAGGTCTGCAAGCGGATGGGACTGCGAGCCTCCGCGCAGGTCGGCCCGGCTGCCGACACGCTTCGCGGCTGGCTCGCCGTCGGCCGCTGACATGAGCGACGGGCCGCAGGATCTGAAGGACCTCCGGGCGGCGACCGTGCGCGGGCTGCGCTGGGTGATGATCGCCCGGCCGATCGTCGAGGTGATGCTCGTCGGCTCGATGGTGGCGCTGGCGCACCTGATCCCGCCGGTCGAGTTCGGGCACTTCGCCGCCGCCAGCCTGATCAGCGGGTTCGGCGCCGCGTCCGTTTCGGCGCTCAGCACCGCGCTCGTGCAGCATCCGAAGCTCGAGCACGCTCACCTGCAGGCGGCGACCGCGATCGCGCTCGCCTCCGGCGCCGTCCTCGTCGGCCTGATCCTGCTCGCCGCGGAGCTGATCGTGGTCCCGATCCTCGGCGACCCCACTGCCGACATCGTGCGGCTGTCGGCGCCCGGTGCCCTGATCGCGGCGGCCGGCGCGGTGCCGTTCGCCCAGCTCCAGCGGCGCCTCGACTTCCGCCGGCTGAGCATCCTCGACGTGGTCGGCTCCGGTCTCCGAGGCCTGGGCGCCGTCGGGCTGGCGCTGATGGGGCTGGACGGCCCCGCGCTCGTGCTCGGGGTGGTGGCCGCCACCGCAGCCCAGACTGGGCTGGCGTGGCTCTGGGCGCCGCCGCCTGCCCCTCGGATCCGCTGGCAGCCGACGAAGGAGCTGCTCCACAACGGCGTGCCCAACTGGCTGGCGGCCGTCAGCTGGATCGGCTTCGCCAACTGCGATTACGCGATCGTCGGCGCGCGGCTGGGCGCGCTCCAGTCGGGGCTGTACTTCCGCGCCTACACGCTGTCCGTCGAGTACCAGAAGAAGGTCAGCGGCGTGATGGCCACCGTCGGGCTGCCCGTCCTCGCCCGGGCACGGAACGGTGAGGACATGGGTGCGCTGCGCGGGCAGATGGTCTCCCTGCTGACCGTGCTGCTGTTCCCCTGCCTGGCGCTGCTGGCGATCCTCGCGCCGGTGGCCGTGCCATGGGTGTTCGGGCCCGAGTGGGAGCCGGCCGTCGGGCCGACGCAGGTGCTGGCGATCGGCGGCGCCGCGGTGATCGTGATCGACGCCGTCGGCACGACGCTGATGGCCGGCGGCCGCTCGCGTGCCGTCCTCGGCTTCGGCTGGGCGCATTTCGTGGTCTACGCGACCGCGGTCTTCTTCACCGCCCCGTTCGGGCTGACGGCGGTCGCGGGGGCGGCTGCCGCCGTGCACACGGGCTTCGTGCTCGTCGCCTACGGCATCCTGCATCGGAGCGCGGGCACGCGCGTGCTCGCCCACCTGTGGCGGGACGTCGGGCCGGCGCTGTCCGCGTGCGGCGCGCTCGTGGCGGTCAGCCTCCCGGCCACCTCCGCGATGTCCGCGATAGGCGCTTCGGCGGCGCTCAACGTCGCGGTCGTGGTGCCCGCCGCGGCGGTCGTCTACCTGGCGGTGCTGCGCGCCTGGTTCCCGGTGCCGTGGGGGACGCTCATGACGTTCGCGACCCGCCTCGCGCCGATCTTGCTGCGGGCCCGACGCCCCGCGCCGGCGCCGGACCCGGAGGCCGTCCATGCTTGACCTCGCGCTCCAGCGACTGTCGCTGAGCGGGTACGCCAGGGCGCGGGTCATGCGGCCGTCGGATGGGATGACCCGTCGCCCGAGGGTGTCGGTGGTCGTCCCTTGTTACAACTACGGCCACTTCCTCGAAGCGTGCGTGGGGAGCATCCTCGAGCAGCCGGATGTCGACGTCGACGTGCTGATCGTCGACGACGCGTCGCCCGACGGGAGCGGTGACGTGGCCGAGGCGATCGCGGCCCGCGATCCCCGGGTGCGGGTGCACCGCAACGCCACGAACCAGGGCCACATCGCCACGTACAACATCGGCTTCGCCCAGGTCGACGGGGAGTACGTCCTGCTCCTGTCGGCCGACGACATGCT
This sequence comes from uncultured Solirubrobacteraceae bacterium, assembly GCA_963730535.1. Lineage (GTDB taxonomy): Bacteria > Actinomycetota > Thermoleophilia > Solirubrobacterales > Solirubrobacteraceae > DASSUW01. The sequence continues at coordinate 420,300 of CAVSRU010000012.1, read as the reverse complement.
CACCCCCGGCGCGCTGTCGCGGGCCGTGGCGCTGATGGAGCGCCATCCCTCGGTCGGCTTCGTCTACGGGTGGTCGATCGACTTCTCCGACGAGCCGCCGCCCGCCCGCACGCGGACCCGCAGCTGGTCGGTGTGGAGCGGCATGGACTGGCTCGACGACAACTGCCGCCGCGCCACCAACGTCATCCGCTCCAGCGACGCGGTCGTCCGGCGCAGCGTCATCGAGCAGGTCGGCGGCTACCGCGAGGACCTGCCCCACAGCGGCGATCACGAGTGGTGGATGCGGGCGGCGCAGGCCGCCGACGTCGGGATGGTGAGCGGCGTCGACCAGCTCTACTACCGCCTCCACGGGACCAACATGAGCCGCACCGAGTTCGCAAGCGCGGTCGTGAACCTGCACAAGACGAAGGAGGCCTTCGACGCGGCGCTCGACGGCTCCGTCGGCGGCGATCCGCAGACGCTTGCCGACCTTCGCCGGACCGCCTACCGGTCGCTCGCCCGCAAGGCCCTGTGGCTCGCCGCCTGGGAGTACATGACCGGCCCGGAGGGCGCGGTCGACCCGGCCGCCTACCGCGAGTTCGCCATGACGGTGGACCCGGACATCGCGCGCTCCCGCTCGTGGCGAGCCCTGGAGCGCCGCGAGGCGGCCGGGGTGGATCGTGCGCGGCGCACGCTCGCCTTCCGCGCCCGCGAGGTCGTCCGCGACCTCGAGGGCCGCGTCAGCTGGCACCGCCGGCGGTTCAGCGGAGTTTGAATAAGACACGGGGGCCCGCCCAACGGGCCATTCCGTGTCGAGCGATGTCCCGTTGGGCACCCCTAGCTAGCTAGGCCACGAGGCGGCTCGGCCGGCCGCTCTCGACGGCGGCGCCGCGGAGCACGGCGGCGTGGCCGGACAGGGCGTGATCCGGGTGGAACCGGATCGCGGACTCGGCCCGCAGCTCCTCGCGGCGGGCACGCCAGGCGTCGCGCTCGCCGATCATGGCCGACATCGCCGCGACGAGCGGCTCGCGGTTCGGCTGGGCGGCGTAGAGCGAGGCCCGGATCGAGCTCCAGTCGACCTGGAGCGGATCGCCGATCGGGTTCGGCACGAGATAGCCGCGCTCGCCGCCGGCGCCCACCTGCTCGCGCGCGCCTCCGACGTCGCTGAGGACGACCGGCAGGCCGGCCGCCAGCGCCTCCATCGAGGCGAGGGACCAGCCCTCGAAGTACGAGTCGAGGACGAAGCCGTCGGCCGCCGCCAGGAGCGCGGCCGGCCACGGCGCGTGGTCGCGCAGATGAATCCGCTCGCGGCACGGAAGGCTGCGCCGGAGGCGCTGCTCCTGCTGCGCGTACGAGGGGTCGTCCGGCCTGCCGGCGATGAGCAGATGAGCCTCCGGGTGCGCTGCGGCGACGTCGGCGAACGCGCCGATCAGAGCGAACGTGTTCTTCTGGAGCGCATGCCGCGCGAGCGAAACGAAAAGAAACTCGTCGTCGAGGTTGAGCCACGCACGACACGCTGCGCGGTCGAGGCGCGGCAACCTGCGCTCGTCGACGCTGTTGGGCACGGTGACGACATGCTGCGGGTCGACGCGGCGGTTGCCGGCCAGATACTGCCGCCGCACGAGCTCGCTCACAGCGATGATCCGCGAGATCCCCGCGCTGCGCCGCGCCTCCTGCTCCCAGTCGGCGTCGAAGAACGAGTGCATGCCGTGCAGCGTCTCGACGTAGGGGACGCCATGGTCGGCGGCCAGCTCGAGCCACCAGTCCGGGCGCGCCGTGCGCGCTGATGACATCCGGCCTGAGCTCGTCGATCAGGCGGCTCGCGGAGCTCCTGGTGACCTCCACGACGCGAACCCCCTCGCTGAGGAGGTCGGAGCTGAGCCGCCCGCCGGCGCCTCCGTGCGCTCCCACGGAGGTGCCGCTGTGGAGCACGACGGTGTCGAGCCCGTGCTCGGGCAGCCGGCGTCCGAGGAAGGCGACGACCTCGTCCTCTCCACCGACGTCGAGGACGCCGGTGGCGACGAAGCACCGCAGCCGCGGGCCGGCGGACGCGCGGCCCGGACGCGACGAGGACGCGGGGCCGCTCCCGGTCGCGGTCGGCGCGGGCGCCGGGCCGAGCGGCGCCCCGCCGACGATCGTGGTGCTCCAGTCCTCGACGGGGGCCGCATCCGTCGCGGCGCGGTGCAGCAGCTGCCGGCCGAGCCGGCGCACCGGAGCGGGCGCCCGCCAGCCCTGCCGCTGCGCCCGCAGCAGAGCGGCCGCGAGCGTCATGCCGCGCGCTTGATCTGGTCGTACCCGAACGGCTGGAGGCCGCTGCGCTTGAGCGCAACCGGCTCTCCCGCCGCGGCGAGGGAGGTGTGGGCCGCCTCGAGGATCCGCACGACCTCCGCACCCAGGGGCGCGTCGGACCGCGGCGCGCTACCGGTGTGGATCGCATGCGCGAAGTCCGCCAGCTCGAGGCCGAGCGGCTCGGCGGCGTCGAGCCGCGGCACGACCATGTCGCCCGAGCGGTACGTGAGCTGGTACTCGCCGAAGGTCGACGGCTCGGTGAAGTCGACGCCGCGATCGTAGATGCGCACGGGCCCGTCGAGCGCGGCGTCGTCGTACACGACCATGCGCTTGCTGCCCACCACGATCATCTGGCGCACCTTGTGCGGGGCAAGCCAGGAGAGCTGGACGTTCGCGGTCGCGCCCTCCTTGAACGTGAGGGTGATGAACGCGGTCTCGGGGACGCCCGTCTGGAAGATCGTCGAGCCCGACGCCGACACGGCGGAGACCGGCTGCTCGAGCCAGTAGAGCAGGATCGAGAGGTCGTGCGGGGCGAGGTCCCGGATGACGCCGTCGGGCTGGTAGATGCCCAGGTTCATGCGCGACGACGTGACGAAGTAGATCTCGCCGAGCTCGCCGGAGGTGATCAGGTCACGCACCTTGTTGACGGCCGGGCTGTAGAGGAACGTGTGCCCGGGCATGAGGACGAGGCGGTTGCGCTCGGCGAGCTCGATCAGGGCCTCGGCGTCGGCGCCGGTGGTGGCCAGCGGCTTCTCCACGAGCACGTGCTTGCCGGCCTCGAGCGCCTGCTTGGCGAGCGGGAAATGGGTGGCCGGGGGAGTGGCGATCGAGACGGCGTCCACCGTCGGGTCGGCCAGCACCTCGTCGAAGCTCGCGCATGCGCGCGCGCCCGGGAAGCGGGCCTCGAACTTCGCGACGCGCTCCGGGCTCTTCTCGCACAGACCCCACAGTGCGACCTCGGGTCGCTCCATCACGTTGCGGACGATGTTCGGGCCCCAATAGCCGTAGCCCACGACCGCGAGGTTGATCGCCGAGTCCGACATCAGGTGCTCACTTTCGTCGTCTTCACGGGGATAGAACGGCGGCCCCGCCCTTCAGCTTCCGCGCGACGGACCTGAAACGCGGCCATCAGCGCCAGCGCTTGGCCAGCTGCTTCGCCCGGCGTGGCAGCGCGCGCCGCTCCGCTGAGACGATCTGCTCGAGCAGCCGGCCGTCGTCGCCCTGGTGCACGCTGTTGCGCGCCTGTACCCAGCTGCCGGGCTTCGCGGTGCCGCGATCGCTGGTGTAGACGGTTTGGTAGCCGCGGCCGCGGAGTGTCCGCAGCGTCTTCCGGTCGTACGCGCCGAACGGGCAGGCCGCCTGCGTGACGGGGCGCTCCACGACCTCCTCCAGCAGTTGCTTGGCGTGCACCAGCTCCTCGTGCACGGCGACGTCGTCGAGCCGTCGCCACGGGCGATGGCGCATGCCGTGGGAGCCGATGTCCATGCCGGCCGCGGCGAGCTCGCGCACGCCGGCCGCGTCGAGGAAGCCGGGCGCGCCGATCCGGCCCGCCACCACGAAGAACGTCGCGCTCAAGCCGCGCGCGCTGAGCGCCGGGAGCGCATGCTCGAGGTCCGACGCGTTGCCGTCGTCGAACGTGATCCGGACCTCGGGACGACCGGCGACCGAGTCGAGCACCGCGAGAAAGCTCTCCTCGGTCACCCACACGTCCTGCTCGCCGGCATCCAGGGGCCGCCCGGGATCGCCGATCCCGTGGAAGGTGAGGTTGATCGCGCGTCCTTGCACTTGTCTGATCAACGACATCGGCGCGGCGGCGCTTGCGCGGCCGGAAGAAGGCTCGGTCGCCTCGCGTTGGTACGGCGAATCCGATGACTACCACCGTCACGATCCTCCGAGACCTCTGGCGCCTCCGGCTGGCGGTTCTCGCCGTCTTCGCGATCGCCCTGCTGGTCGGCATCGCGGTCGCCTTCCGGCTCCCGTCACTGGAGAGCCGCCAGGAGAAGGTCGGCGTCGCCACCGTCCGCGTGCTCGTCGACACGCCGACCCCCCAGATCGTGGACATCGCCCCCAAGGGGTCGGAGACCCTGGGCGCCCGCACGACCCTGCTCGCCAGCCTCATGGTCGACGGCGTCGTCAAGGACTCGATCGCCCGCCGCGCCGGTCTGGAGCCTTCGGAGCTTTGGAGCGACACCTCGGTCGGGACGGGGGAGACGCCGGCCAAGCGGCCGGACCCAGGTGAGTACGGGCTGGCCACGCGCGTGATCCTGAGCGGATCCGGGGACCCGCTGCCGATCATCGAGATCGAGACGCAGGGACCGGACGCTGCCACGGCCGGGAACCTCGCGAACGCGGCGGTCGCCGGTCTCCGCGACTACCTTGACGCGCAGGCCGCCGAGACCCCGATCGCACGGCGGCTCAAGGTCGGCGGGCTCGCCCCCGCGCAAGCGGGCACGGTCGTGCGTGGGCCCGGCGGCGCGATGGCCATCATCGTCACGCTCGTGCTCCTCGCCGTCGGATGCGCGCTGCTCCTGCTCGTCCGCGCAGTGGCACGCGACTGGCGGGTCGTCGCCGCCCTCAGCTGGACGTCGATGGGCGACGGCGGGCTCGACGAGCCGGAGCCGCCCCACACCAACGGTGCGTCGCCGGAGCGCGCTCCGACCTCGCAGCGCGATCCGTTCGGCGAGTACTGGCTGACCCCGGAGCCCGTTCCGTCGCAGGAGGACGGAAACGGCAACGGGAACGGCAACGGCAACGGCAACGGCAAGACCGCCCACCGCCGAGCCGGCGCGAACCTGGACTAACGGACAGGAAGCAATTGCTCCACCTGCCTGTTAATGGGGTCATGAGGGTGACCAAGCCGCCCGGATGTCGGCTAGCCACGGCCGTGCTGCTCCTGCTCGCGGCCTGCGCCGCGCTCGCGGCTGCGCCCGCGACGTCGCACGCCCAGGCGTGCTCGACGCCGGTCACCAACGAGGTCGCCTGCGAGAACAGCAAGCCGGGTACGAATTGGACCGACTGGGAGGTGGTCGGCCCGGGCGACCCTGCCCTCCAGGGCTACGCCACGGAGATGAGCGTCCAGGCGGGCGACACGATCAACTTCAAGATCAAGGCGACCTCCTCGAACTACCACATCGACGTCCTGCGGCTCGGCTACTACGGCGGGGACGGGGCGCGCAAGCTCGCCTCGAACCTCGCCCCGACCGGCACCTCGACCCAGCCCGCGTGTCTCCAGCAGGCGAGTACCGGACTGATCGACTGCGGCAACTGGGCTGTGACCCGCTCGTGGACGGTGCCTGCCGACGCGGTCTCGGGCGTCTACATCGCCCACCTCGTCAACAACAACGATCCCGAGATCGAGAGTCACATCACCTTCGTCGTGCGCGACGACGACAGCGACTCCGACATCGTCCTCCAGACGTCCGACGAGACCTGGCAGGCCTACAACCGCTACGGCGGCAACAGCCTCTACGCGTGCGACACCGTCTGCCCGGCGGGTGAGCCGCTCGGCTACAAGGCCGCCTACAAGGTCTCCTACAACCGCCCGCTCAGGGTCGAGGAGGACAGCCCGCCGTCGGCGCTGTTCCGCGGTGCCGAGTACTCGATGATCCGGTTCCTCGAGGCCAACGGCTACGACATGAGCTACGTCAGCGGGGTGGACACCCACGCCCGCGGCCAGGTGCTCCAGAACCACCGGCTGTTCATCTCCAGCGGTCACGACGAGTACTGGTCGGGCCCCCAGCGCACCAACGTCGAGAACGCCCGCGACGCGGGCGTGAACCTCGCGTTCTTCGCCGGCAACCTGATGTTCTGGAAGACGCGCTTCGAGTCCAGCATCGACGGCGCCAACCGGGCCAACCGCACGCTCGTCTCCTACAAGGACACCCACTTCCCCGCCCAGCAGGACCCGGTGTCCTGGACCGGCACGTGGCGCGACTCGCGATTCACCAACCCGGCCGACAACGTCACGCCGGAGAACGCGGTGACCGGCACGTCGTTCCTCGTCAACTCCGGCACGTCCCGGCTCACGGTGCCGTACGCGTACCGCAACATGCGCCTGTGGCGTAACACCGACGCCGCCAACCTCGCGCTGAACCAGACGCTCAATCTGGCTCCCGACACGCTGGGCTACGAGTGGGACGTCGACGCCGACAACGGGTTCCGGCCGGCCGGTACGTTCAAGATGTCCTCGACGACCGTGAGCGGGCTCGAGGTGTTCACCGACTACGGGAGCAGCGTCAAGCTCGGCGGCACTGCGACGCACAACCTGACGATGTACCGAGCCCCGAGCGGCGCCCGCGTGTTCAGCGCCGGCACCGTGCAGTGGGCCTTCGGACTCGACGACAACTTCCATCCGAGCGCCACGCCCGACCGCAACATGCGCCAGGCGACGCTGAACCTGTTCGCCGACATGGGCGTGCAGCCGTACGCCCTCATGCCGGGGGCCGGGCTGGTGCGGGCTACGCGGACGACCGACACTGCGAAACCGACCTCGACGATCAACGCCCCGCCGGCGAACGTCCAGGACGGCAACCAGCTCACCATCTCGGGCACCGCGAGCGACGCCGGCGGCGGCGTCGTGGGCGGCGTGGAGGTCTCGACGGACGGCGGCGAGAGCTGGCATCCGGCCACCGGGACGACGAGCTGGTCGTACACGTGGATTGCCCATGGGCATCCCTCGACCACGATCCGGTCGCGGGCCACCGACGACAGCGGCAACATCGAGACGCCCACCAGCAGCGCCACGATCAATGTCGCGTGCCCCTGCTCGCTGTGGGGTCCCAACACGAGCGTGCCATCCGACAAGGTCGACTCCGGGGACCCGACGCCCGTCGAGGTCGGGGTCAAGTTCCGCTCGGACTCGTACGGCACCGTCTCGGGCATGCGCTTCTACAAGGCCGCGGCCAACACCGGAACCCATGTCGGCAGCCTGTGGACCGCGGGCGGGCAGCGCCTGGCGCAGGCGACCTTCACGGGGGAGACGGCGAGCGGCTGGCAGACGGTGACGTTCTCGAGCCCGGTCGAAGTGCAGCCCAATACGACGTACGTGGCCTCGTACCACGCCCCCAACGGCCACTACTCGGCCACCGGCGAGTACTTCTACCGCACGCCCGCCCCCGGCCCGAACGGCGGCGCTGACATCGACAGCGCGCCGCTGCACGGGGTGCGCAACGCGGACGGGGAGACGAACGGCCTCTTCAGCTACAGCGCCGCCAGCACGTTCCCGGTCAACTCGTATGCCGCCAGCAACTACTGGGTGGACGTGATCTACACGCCTGCGCGCGGTCCCCGGCGCGGTGACGAACGTCTCCGCGGCGGCCGGCGGCCGCACCTCGGCCAACGTGGCCTGGTCGGCCCCGGCGAGCGGCGGCACGGTGACCTCCTACCGGATCACCCCGTACGTCGGGAGCCAGGCGCAGACGCCCAAGACCGTCGGCGGCTCCGTCACCGGCACGACCATGACCGGGCTGACGACGGGGACGACCTACACCTTCCGCGTGGAGGCGCTGAACCCGAACGGCTCCGGCGGGCTGTCGGCTCCGTCGGGCCCGGTGACCCCGCTCGGCCCGGTTCCGCCCGCGCCTCCCACCGACGTCAGCGCGCAAGGCGCGTCGCAGTCCGCTCGCGTGAGCTGGACGGCGCCGTCCGCCGACGGCGACAGCCCGATCACCGGCTACACCGTGACCCCGTACGTCGGGACCCAGTCGCTGAGTCCCGTGCAGGCCGGGGCGTCAGCGACGAGCGCGACCGTCGACGGGCTCACGAACGGCACTGCCTACACGTTCCGCGTGAGCGCGAGCAACGACGTCGGATCGAGCCTCCAGTCGGCGCCGTCCGCGCCGACGGCGCCGCAGGCCACGATCTTCGACTTCGCGACGCCGACGATGGTCGACGCCGGCGACCCGAACCCGGTCGAGCTCGGCGTGAAGTTCACGCCCGACTACAACGGGTCGATCACGGGCGTGCGGTTCTACAAGTCGTCCGGGAACACCGGCACGCCACAGCGGCAGTCTGTGGACGGCCACCGGGACGCGCCTGGCCCAGGCGACGTTCACCGGCGAGAGCGGGTCCGGATGGCAGTCCGTCACCTTCTCGAGCCCGGTGCCCGTCACCGCCGGCACCACCTACGTCGCCTCGTACTTCGCGCCGAACGGCCATTACGCGGTGACCCAGTTCGGCTTCTCGGCGTCCGTGTACAACCAGCCGCTCCGCGCGCTCGGCGAGGCGACCAGCCCCAACGGCGTGTACGCCTACGGCGCGACGAGCCAGTTCCCGAACGCCTCCTACCGCTCCTCGAACTACTGGGTCGACGTGCTGTACGCGGTGCCGGCGCCCGGTCAGGTGAGCGGCGTGACCGCCAGCGAGAGCGGTCCGACCTCGGCGATCGTCGCGTGGTCACCGCCGGCGAGCGGAGGGCCGGTCACGTCCTACCGGATCACGCCGTACGTCGGCTCGACCGCGCAGGCGCCCACGGTCGTGACGGGAACGCCGCCGGTGACGAGCCGGAAGATGACGGGCCTGACCACCGGCACGACCTACCGGTTCACGGTGCAGGCGCTGAACGCGAACGGCTCCGGGACCGCGTCCGCGCAGTCGAATGCGGTGACCCCGCAGGCACCCGTGGTGCCGACGGCCCCGAGCAACGTCGATGCCCGGCCAGCGTCGAAGTCGGCGCTCGTCAGCTGGGATCCGCCGGCCAGCGACGGTGACAGCCCGATCACGGGCTACGTGGTGACCCCGTACGACGGCGCAACCGCCGAGCCGCCCGTCCAGGTGGGCGCGTCGGCGACGAGCAAGGTCGTCACCGGGCTGAAGAACGGCACCGCGTACCGCTTCAGGGTCGCGGCCGTGAACGCCGTGGGGACGGGCCCCGCGTCGGGCCTGTCCGGCCCGGCGACGCCGCAGGCGACGATCTTCGACTTCGCGACGCCGACGAGGGTCGACGGCGGCGACGGCTTCCCGGTCACGCTCGGCGTGCGGTTCCAGACCGACTTCGCCGGGTCCGCGACGGGCATCCGCTTCTACAAGGCCACGACGAACACCGGAACGCATGTCGGCACCCTCTGGTCGGCGAGCGGGACGGCCCTCGCGCAGGCGACGTTCACCGGCGAGACCGCGTCGGGATGGCAGCACGTCACGTTCTCGAACCCCGTCGCGCTCACGCCCGGCACGACCTACGTGGCCTCGTACCACGCGCCCAAGGGCAATTACTCGATCACCGGCGGCGGCTTCACGAACGCGGTGGTCAACGCGCCGCTGCGGGCGCTCGCCAACAGCGCCGGCGGCAATGGCTTGTACAGCTACGGAGCGACGAACACGTTCCCGACCAACTCGTACAACGCGAGCGACTACGGGGTCGACGTGCTCTTCGATCCGGCGCCGGCGCCGGGCCAGCCGACGAACGTCACCGCCACGGCGGGGCAGGACTCGGCCGCCGTGTCGTGGACGGCGCCGTCCGGCGGCGGCCCCGTGACGGAGTACGAGCTCACCCCGTACGTCGGCTCGACCGCACAGCCGCGCATCACAGTGGCGGGCTCGGCGACCAGCAAGACGGTGACCGGGCTGACGGCGGGCACCGCGTACACGTTCACCGTGCGGGCCACGAACCTGAGCGGCGCAGGCCCCGAGTCGTCGCCCTCGAACCCGGTGACGCCGCTGACTCCGGCCCTGCCCGAGGCGCCGACCGGCGCGACCGCGGTGGCCGACACGAAGTCCGCGATCGTCGGCTGGACGGCGCCGGCCAGCGATGGCGGGAGCCCGATCGTCAGCTACACGGTCACGCCGTACGTCGGCTCGGACGCGCAAACGTCCGACGACGGTGGGCGGCTCGACCACCAAGACGCGCATCACAGGCCTGACGAACGGCACGAGCTACACGTTCCGCGTCAAGGCCGCCAACTCGGCGGGCAGCGGCCCGGCCTCCGACCCGTCCGAGGCCGTGTCGCCCAAGAACTCGATCTTCGACCTCGGCACGCCGACGACCGTTGATGCCGGCGATCCGGGCTCGGTCGTGCTGGGCGTGAAGTTCCAGGCGTCCGTGGCCGGGTCCGTGACCGGCGTGCGGTTCTACAAGGCGAGCGCGAACACCGGGACCCACGTGGGCAGCCTGTGGGCGGCCGACGGCACGCTCCTGGGCGAGGCGAACTTCACGGGGGAGACCGCCTCCGGCTGGCAGACCGTCACGTTCGCCACGCCGGTGCCCGTCACCGCCGGGACCCTCTACGTGGCGTCGTATCTCGCCCCGAACGGGCACTACTCCGCCACGCCGGCGGCCTTCGCCTCGAACCCGGTCGACAACCCGCCGCTGAGCGCTCTCGCGAACGGCACGGCCCTCAACGGCGTCTACCGGTACAGCGCGACGGCGGCGTACCCCTCGAGCTCGTGGAACTCGACCAACTACTGGGTGGACGTCCTGTTCGCCCCGGCGTCGTAGCCCGATGGTGCGCTTGCTCTGCATCATCGCTGTGGCGGCCGCGGCCGGACTGGTCGGCTGCGGCGGTGACGCGGACGGCGGGGCCAGCGCCCCGAAGGGCAGCCCGGAGAACCCGCTGGTGGGGAAGCTGACCGGCGAGACCCGGGAGAGCGCGAACGCGCAGCCGGGATACAAGTCGCTCGTCGACCGGCAGTCCAGCAAGCCGGAGAGCCGCTTCACCCCCTGCAACCTCGTCAGCGAGCGGCAGGCGGCCGAGATCGTGGGCGCGCCGATCGAGCAGCCGCTCGAGGCGCCGCAGGGCCCGACGTGCATCTACCGCAGCCGCGACGGCAAGAGCTTCGTCACCGTCGGGTTGCAGCGGGTGAGCATCGACAGCCTGACCGGCCGGCTCCAGCAGCGTGAGAAGGTCGACGTCGGCAGCCGCGACGCGTACTGCGGGAAGTACGGGCAGCCGATGCTCTACCTGCCGCTCAGCCGCGGCGAGGTGCTCTCGATCGCCGGCGAATGCGGGCTGGCGCGGCGCTTCGCCGCCAAGGCGCTGCCGCAGCTGCTCGACTGACGCCGCGAGTTGGCGGCCGCCGGCCGCGTTGATGGGGCATGTACCAGGTCTCGGACGCGACGGCCGTGGTGCGGGCGCGCCGCCGCGTGCTCGACCGCGAGCGGTCCACGCCGGCGGTCAGCCGGACCGTCTTCCTCCTCGGCCTGACGAGCCTGCTCACCGACATCTCGTCGGAGATGGTGGTCACGATCCTGCCGCTCTATCTCGTCGCGGTCGGTGGCTTCTCGCCGCTCGCCTTCGGCGTGATCGACGGGATCTACAACGGCGCCACGGCGATCGTGCGGCTTGCCGGCGGCTTCGTCGGCGACCGCTGGAACCGCCACAAGGAGGTCGCCGCCACCGGCTACGGGATCTCCGCAGTCTGCAAGCTGGCGCTCGCGACGGTCGGCACCGCGGTCTCGGCGATCGGCGCCGTGGTGCTGCTCGACCGCATCGGCAAGGGGATCCGGACGGCGCCGCGCGACGCGATGATCTCCCTCTCGACCCCGGAGCGCGAGCTCGGCACCGCGTTCGGCGTGCACCGGGCGATGGACACCACGGGGGCCATGCTCGGCCCGCTGCTGGCGTTCGCGCTGCTCGCCCTGGCGCCGCTCGCCTTCACGTCGATCTTCCTGGTGTCCTTCTGCCTGGCGATTCTCGGCGTCGCGATCCTGGTGCTGTTCGTCAACGGCCGGGCGAGGGTCCCGGGCGCGGGCGTGCCCGAGGCCACGCCGTCGCTCCGGCGGGCGTTCTCGCTGCTGCGGATGGCGCGCTTCCGCGCGGTCCTGCTCGTCGCCGGCGCGCTCAGCCTGGCGACCGCGAGCGACGCGTTCATCTTCCTCGCCCTCCAGGAGGAGCTCGACCTCGGCAACTCGCTGTTCCCGCTCCTCTTCGTCGGCAGCGCCGGCACCTACATGGTGCTCGCTGCGCCGTTCGGACGGCTCGCCGACCGCCTCGGGCGCGGCCGCGTCCTGCTCGCCGGCTACGGGATGCTCGGAGCCGTCTACGCCGCCCTCCTGCTCCCGCTGGGCGGCTGGGTGCTGCTCACCGCGACGCTGGGGCTCCTGGGGGCCTACTACGCGGCGACGGACGGCGTCCTGATGGCGCTCGGCAGCACGGTCGTGCCGTCCGACGTGCGGGGCAGCGGCCTGGCGCTGCTCGGGACCGCCACCAGCCTCGGGCGCCTGGTCGCCTCGGTGGCGTTCGGCGCCCTGTGGATGGTGTGGGGCATCGACGCGGCGTTCGCGTGCTTCGGTGCTGCGCTCGTGATCGCGGCTGCGCTCGCGGCCCCCACGCTCGCGCGGGTGGCGCGGCGGTCCGATGACTAGCGTGCGCCGGCTCGCCATCTTCGGGGCGCTCGTCGTGGCGTGCCTGGTGGCCGCCAGCGTGGCGGTCATCGCCGGCGCGCGCGACGGCTCGTCGGCGACGCCGGCGGCCGCCGGTGCCCGCGAGCTGCTGCCCACCGCCCGCGCCGAGCGGCGCCCGATCGTCCTTTACCGCGATGCCGCGGAGGGGCCGGGCCGGGTCGCGATCGCGCGGCTCGGACGCGTGCCCGCACGGGCGAGCGCCGCGCCGCTGAACTGCGACCGCTCCTACTTCGCGGGCGGCCGCGGCATCTGCCTGGCCCGCGGCAGCGGCTTCGCCGCCGGTTACGAGGTGAAGGTCTTCGGGCCCGACCTGCGTGTGCGCCACGAGGTCGGCGTGGAGGGCGTGCCCAGCCGCGCCCGCGTGTCGCCCGACGGCCGCTACGGCTCGGTCACGCTGTTCGCCGCCGGGCACTCCTACGCGAACGCCGGCGAGTTCTCGACCCTCACGGTCCTGATCGACCTCGAGCGGGGCGTCCGGGTCGCCGACCTCGAGGAGTTCGACATCAGCCATGACGGCCGCCAGGTGACGGCCGTCGACATGAACTTCTGGGGCGTGACCTTCGCGCGCGACAGCGACCGCTTCTACGCGACGCTCGCGACCGGAGGCAAGACGTACCTGATCCAGGGCTCGGTCAGCCGCCGTACGGCGCGTGTGCTCCACGAGAACGTCGAGTGCCCGTCGCTGTCGCCGGACGGCACCCGGATCGCCTACAAGCGCCGCAGCGCGTCCGAGAAGCGCCCCTGGCGGCTCACGGTCCTCGACCTGGCCACGATGCGGGAGACCCCGCTGGCCGAGCTGCGCTCGGTCGACGACCAGGCCGAATGGCTCGACGACGGCACCGTGCTCTACGGGCTCGACGGAGACGTCTGGAGGGTGCCGGCCGACGGCACCGGCGAGCCGCAGCGCTTCCAGGCCGACGCCGGCTCGCCGGCCGTCGTCCGCTGGTAGCCACCAGCGAACGTCAACGGCGGCATTGAGGGAAGGGCGCGGAGTGTCGTGGCAATCCGCGGGTGTTTCGTCGCAGTTTCGACCGGTCCGGAAAGTAGTGGGTCTGGAAAGTCTCGCTATGCGGGACTTAGCAACCCCACGCGAAACCGGAGTGTCGAAGCCGTGACACTCCCTGGCCTCCCTACCCAGCCGCCGTTGACGTTCGCCGAGGCACCCCGGAAACGCCGGGAGGCGGGCTCTCGCCCGCCTCCCGGTCAATCCGATCTGTGTGCGGCGTGCGGCTACGCGGCCTGCTGGAGCGGCAGCGCGCGGACCGCGGCGGCGACCGTCTCGATCTGGCCGGACGTCATGCCCGGGAAGATCGGGAGCGAGCAGACGCGCTCGGCCATCGCCTCGGCCACCGGCAGGCTGCCCGCCTCGAGGCCGAGGTCGGCGTAGGCCTCGGCGCGGTGGACCGCGACCGGGTAGTGGACCGCGGACGCGATGCTGTGGGCGGCGAGGTGCTCGCGCAGCCCCTCGCGGTCGTCACAGCCGATGACGAACAGGTGGTAGACGTGGTCGCCGTCGGCCACGGGCATGAGCGGGAGGTCCACGTCGGCGCCCTGGAGGGCGCGGCGCAGCTCCTCGGCCGCCCAGCGGCGCTGGGCGTTCCACTCGTCCAGGCGGCGCAGCTTGACCCGCAGGATCGCGGCCTGGAGGCCGTCCAGCCGGGCCGTCGTCCCCACCACGCGGTGGCGATAGCGGGGCCGCTCGCCGTGCGAGCGCAGCAGCTGCACGCGGGCGGCGAGCACGGCGTCGTCCGTGACGACCGCGCCGCCGTCGCCCCAGGCCCCGAGGTTCTTCGCGGGGTAGAAGCTGAAGCATCCGGCGTCGCCGAGGGAGCCGACGCGGCGGCCCTTGTAGCGAGCGCCGTGCGCCTGGCACGCGTCCTCGATCACCGCGATGCGCGCCGAGCGCGCGAGCTCGAGGATCGGGTCCATGTCGACCGTCGCGCCGTAGAGGTGCACCGGCATCACGCAGCGGACCCGCTCGGTGAGCGCCTGCTCGACGAGCTCGGCAGTCATCAGCCCCGTGACCGGATCCACGTCGATGACGCGGGGCCGGGCGCCGGCGAGGCTGACCGCCTCGGCGGTGGCGATGAACGTGTTCGCCGGGATGATGACCTCGTCGCCGGCGCCGATGCCGAGCGCGCGCAGCGAGAGAGCCAGCGCGTCGGTGCCCGAGCCCACGCCGATCGCGTGGTCGGTCTCGCAGTAGGCGGCGAAGTCGGCCTCGAACGCCTCGACGTGAGGCCCCATGATGAAGGCGCTCTCCTCGGCGACCTTCCGGACCTCGGCCATGAGCTCGTCGACCAGCGCCGGATCGTCGCGGTCGAGCCGCACGAACGGCACGGCCATGGTGCCCGCGGCCGGGATGACGTGCGACGCGTTCATGCCGCGACCGGGAGCATCGCCGTGGAAGGGGCGGAGTCGCGGTTCGTGAACTCGGCCTGGAGCGCGCGACGGCCGCGATGGTGCAGGCCGTGGATCGAGCTCTCCGTGCGGCCCATGCAGGTCGCGATCTCGGTCGGCGTGAGCCCGACGACGTGCCGCAGCACGACGACCTTGCGCTGCTCGTCCGGCAGCGCGGCGAGGGCCTCACGGACGGAGTACGAACGGTCGATCGCGGCGTCGTCGCTCCGCTCGTCCGAGCCGAAGACCTCCTCGGCGGGCGTCGCCCGGCGGGTCCGCAGGTGGTCGACCGCGGCGTTGCGGGCGACGCGGAGGATCCACGCGGAGAACGGCACGGCCTGCGGCTCGTACTTGCCGATGACCGTCATCAGCTTCGCGAAGACGTGCTGCGTCACGTCCTCCGCCTCGTGGTGGTCCTTGACGATGCTGCGCACGTAGCCGTAGACGTTGTCGGCGTACCGCATGTAGAGGAAGCGCACGGCCTCCTGGTCGCCCGCCTTCGCCCGTGCGATGGCCTCCGCGATGACGCGGCGCTCTCGCACCGGACCGTCATCGAGGCTCGAATGGCTGTGGAAGCTACCGGTGGACCGGGTGGTTCCCAGCTCATCGGCGCGCGCCCTGACTGCGTCGATCATGATTTTCTGGCCTTCCATGTTCTTGCGGGTCATCCGTGTCTGGTTCAGGCAGCGGCGGGCAGCGGTGCGCTGGCGCCGTTGCGTGCCGGGGTGGTCTTGGACGGTTCGATCAGTCCGTGGAGGAACGCGTAGTGGCTCGCCTGCGTCCGGTTCGCCACGCCGAGCTTGCGGTAGATGTTCGAGAGGTGAAACTTCACCGTCTGCTCGGTCACCCAAAGCGTCCGGGCGATGTGGCTGTTCGCGGCGCCCTCGGCGACGAGCGAGAGGATCTCCCGCTCGCGCGGCGTGAGCGTCGACACGAACTCCGGAGTGCTTTCGCGAGCGCTGGACGCGAACGCGTGGAAGACGTTTCCGGACGCCACCTCGCGCAGCAGCAGCCCGAGGCTGGCGTGCGAGACCGTCTTGGCGAGCGCCGCGTCGATGCCGGCCTGGCTGGCCTTCGCGAGCCAGTCGGCGTCCATGTTGGCCGTCACCAGCACGACCTTGGCCGCGCGGGCCGCCGCACGGACGGTACGGATGTCCGTCAGCGTCGCCTCGCCGCGGCCGTCGTCGACGACGATCACGTCGGGCCGCTGGCGCGCGACCGTCGTGGCGCAGATCTCACGCCCGCCGACGAAGCCGATCACCTCGCAGCTGCTGTGGCGGAGCTCCCGCCGGATGATCTCTGCGGCCATGATGCCGTTGGCCACGATGAGCACTCGCATCGGTTGTCTCCTCACGCCGCCAGGAGCGGATCGGTGGTCTGAAGCGGAAGTGGGCGGGAGGCGGTGAGCACCTCGTCGAGCACCAGCTCGAGCGTGCGAGCGTCGGCGACGGCCGGCAGGACGGCGTCGGCGCCGGCCTCCAGGGCGTCCGCCAGCCAGCCCGCCTCTGGGTGAGCGGCCCGGACGACGATCGCGGCCCCCGGCACGGCGGCGCGGGAGCGGGAGACGGCCAGCAGGCACGCATCCGGCGAGATCAGCTCGTCGATGAAGACGAGATCCGGCTGGAGGCGCTGCATGAGCGCGGCGGGTGGGCGCCCGCCCAGGTGGCGGACGATGTCGACGCCCTTAAGGCCGTGCAGGGTCCGCGTGAGGACCTCCAGCGTCGGCCCGCCGTCGGCGATGACGATGACTCGGGTCATCCTTGACCTCCTTGTGCGGTCTCGGCCGGCAGCGGCGGCACCTCGTCGAGGTGCTCCCGCAGGCAGGCCAGCAGGGTGTGGAATGACTGGCGCTCAGCTTCGGCGAGCGAGCGGAAGGCGGCGGCGCACTGGACGTAGCCCTCGCTGCCGGCCTCGTACTCGAAGACCTTCAGCCGCGAGCAGGCGTCGATCTTGGCGCTGAGGGCGCTCAGCAGGTTCTGCAGCGTCGCGCCGGAGGCGTGGACGTTGCGGAGATCGCTGAGGCGGATGGCGGTGTCGAATCCTTCTGACGGCACGCCCTCCACTCTGTGTCGCCACCACCCGATCGAACAGGGGAAGTTCGGGCTCCGCCTGAGGGCAATACTCAACCTTGCAGGGGATGGGCCCTAGACGGACGTCCAGGGGAGAAATCTCACCTGCGCATCCCCCGCAAGGTGAGCTTCACGCCGGCCTAGACTGAAACGGCCAACTCATGGACGCCAATCCGAGCGCCGATACCTAGGCAGACGGGCGGGTACGGGTTATCGTGCGAAGTTCCGGCTCGCCTGCGGATTCAGAACTCATGGACGACAGATGAACAGATCGGACGACATGGAAGCCTTCCGAGTGATCGTCGCGGACGACGATCCGCTCGCGCGCAGGATGATCCGGAGCGCTCTGCAGGATGCAGGCTTCGTGGTCGTCGCGGAGGCGCGCAACGGCCGCGAGGCCGTCGAGCTGACCCAGTACTACAGCCCCGACGCCGTGCTCATGGACGTCGTGATGCCCGAGCTCGACGGGATCAGCGCCACGCGCCGGATCCTCAGCGAGCGGCCCGACCAGCTCGTGATCCTGCTGACCGGGGCCGACGAGGAGATCGGCCTCGCCGGGCTTCAGGCCGGCGCGTCCGGCTATCTCAACAAGGACGTCGACATCGAGGCGCTGCCGCGCGCGCTCAAGGGCGCCGCGGCGGGCGAGGCCGCGATCTCCCGCACGATGGGCACGCTCCTGATCCAGCAGCTGCGCCGCGCGCCGACGCGCCCCACGACCAACGGCCTGCGCCCGGTGCGCAGCTCGCTCACGGCGCGGGAGTGGGAGGTCCTCGACCTCCTGTGCGACGGCCACAGCACCGACCAGATGGCCACCGAGCTGTTCCTCTCGACGGAGACCGTGCGGTCCCACGTCAAGAGCATCTACCGCAAGCTCGGCGTCAACTCGCGCGACCAGGCGGTCTCGGAGGCCGAGCGCCTCCGCAGCTCCAGCTGATCGCGGTCAGACCGGGATCGTGAAGTAGAACCGGTTGCCGCCGGCGTCGCCCGGGACGACGCCGATGTGGCCGCCGTGCCGCTCGACGATGTTGCGGCAGATCGTCAGGCCCAGGCCGGCGCCGCGGGTGCGGCGCTCGCCGTGCCCGCGCTGGTAGGGCTCGAAGATGCGGGCGCGGTCCTCGGGGGCGATCGTGGGGCCGTCGCTCTCGACCCAGACCTTCCAGACGTGGCCCTCGAGCGCGGCGCCGAGCGCGATCGTGGCGTCGTGGCGAGGGCTGAACTTGAGCGCGTTGATGAGCAGGTTCGCCATCAGGCCGCTGACCAGGGCCTCGTCCCCCTGGACCGTCGGCAGGGCGCCGACCTGGATGCGCGCCGCGCGCTGCCGGATCTCGGGGCCGAGAAGCTCGACGCACTCGGCGACGACGGCATCGAGGTCGACCGGCCGCAGCACGTGCCGGCGCTCGGTCGAGCGCGCGTCGTGCAGGATCGCCTCCAGGAGCAGCCGCATCCGCGAGGCGGCGCGGCTGATCGTGGCGAGGTCGCGCCGCGAGTCCGCGTGCACGTCGGCGTCGAGCCGGTCGGTGACGATCGCCACGTAGGCCTCCGTCATGACCAGCGGCTCGACGAGCTCGTGCGCGGCGACCGCCGCGAACGCCTCGAGCGCCGCCTTCTCGCGCTCGAGTTCCTCGACCCGGGCCGAGAGTCGCTCCGCTTCAAGCTCCAGCATTACCTCGGACCTCCCTGTCCGTGTCCGGGGTCGCCGTCCGGAGCGCAGCGGGTCTCCGCGCAGCGTCACCGCCGACTGCGCACTTCGTTCCGATGGCGTCATGCCTACTTCGAACCTCCGAGGGGTCGTCGCCGAACGTCCGTTCCGACAGCGCAAGCATCGCAGGAGCGTCTGCTCCGCCACATACGACACTCGTCCGTTGCGCCACTTCAGCATCCTTGATCGATGGGTGATCCGTCAAGGGCGATAACGACACAGACACGAGAATCTGGCGGGTACGCGGCCTTCGCCTGGAATCCCGGGGAACGCAGGCTAGAGTCGCGGTCGCCGATGAACGTGGGGATCGACCTGCTGGAGATCGAGCGGCTCGAGCGCGCGCTGGCGCGGCGGCCGCGGCTGGCAGGCCGGCTGTTCACCGAGGGCGAGCTCGCCTACGCCGCCGGCTGCGGGCGCCCCGCGATGCAGCTCGCGGCCCGTTTCTGCGCCAAGGAGGCGGTCGTCAAGGCGCTTTCGCTGGAGAGCTGGGACCCGCATGACGTCGAGATCGTCGGGGGCGGTGGGCCGCCGGTGATCCGCCTGAGCGGGCGCGCGGCCGAGCGCGCCGAGCAGCTTGGGGTGCAGGTCACGGTGTCTTTGACGCATACGCGGGGCATGGCCGGCGCCGTCGCGGTGGCCGGATGACGCTCCCGGCCTGGCTCGAGCCGCTGTTCGACGCGGAGGGGATGCGCGCCACCGACCGCTGGGCGATCGAGGAGCGCGGCATCCCGTCGCTCGAGTTGATGGAGCGGGCGGGGGAGGGGCTGGCCGCCGTCATCGCGCGGCAGGCGCGCGGCGGGCGGATCGCGATCGTCTGCGGCAAGGGCAACAACGGCGGCGACGGACTGGTGGCCGCGAGGCTCCTGCGCGAGGCCGGCCGCGACGTCGACGTGCTCGCGGTGTCGCCGCCCGAGTCGCTGCGCGGCGACGCCGCCGAGCAGCTGCGCCGGCTGCCCGGGGCGCCGCCCGAGCCGTTCGAGGCGCGGCGCCTGGAGGGGGCGACCGTGGTGGTCGACGCGGTACTCGGCACCGGCAGCACCGGCGCTCCGCGCGACGAGGCCGCCGCGGCGATCGAGGCGATGACGGCGGCGGGCGCCCCGGTGGTGGCCGCCGACGTGCCCTCGGGAGTCGACGCGTCGACCGGCGAGGTGGCCGGGCCGGCCGTCCGCGCGGCCGCCACCGCGACGTTCCACGCGGCGAAGGTCGGCCTCTGGGTCAACCCCGGCAAGGCACACGCCGGCGAGGTCTCGGTCGTCGACATCGGGATCCCGCCGGGTGCGCCCGCCGCGCCCACCGCGGGCCTCCTGACCGCCGCCGTGCTGGGAGAGGTGCCGAGCCGCGAGGCCGCATCGACCAAGTTCTCGTCGGGAACGGTCGTGGTCATCGGCGGCTCGTCCGGCCTCACGGGCGCCCCGACGATGGCCGCCATGGCCGCCACGCGGGCCGGGGCGGGCTACGTGACCGTGGCGGCGCCCGCTTCGCTCGAGCTGGCGTTCTCGGTGCGGCTGCTCGAGGCGATGACCGCGCGGCTGCCGGAGGACGACGGCGCGCTCACGCCGGCGGCCGTGGAGCCGGCGCTCGAGCGGCTGCGCCGGGCCGGCGCCGCCGTCCTGGGGCCCGGGCTCGGCCGAACGGACGGCGCGGAGGCGTTCGCGCGGGAGATGACTGCGCGGATCGAGACGCCGCTGGTGCTCGACGCTGACGGCCTCAATGCGGTGGCCGAGGGCTTCCCGGGCGAGCTGCCGGGCCGCAGCGCGCCGGCGGTGCTCACGCCGCACGCCGGAGAGCTCGGCAGGCTGCTCGGCGTCGAGTCGGCCGAGATCGGCCGCCGGCGGCTCGCCCACGCGCGCGCCGCCGCCGAGCACGCGCGGGCGATCGTCGTGCTCAAGGGCGACGACACGCTGATCGTGGAGCCCGGCGGCAGGATCGTGATCTCACCCGGCGGCGCCCCGGCCCTGGCCACGGCCGGCACCGGCGACGTGCTCTCCGGCGTCACCGCCGCGATGCTCGCCAAGCCGCTCGACCCGTTCACCGCCACCTGCGCCGCGGTCTTCCTCCACCTCCGCGCCGGTCAGCTCGCCGCCGAGCCGCACGGGCCGGACGCCGTCATCGCGTCGGACGTCGTGGCCGCGCTCCCCGCCGCCCTTCACCGCCGATCAGCGGTCGGCCCTTGACGCGGAGCCGACGGGCGGCGATGCTGCCGACGATGGCTCGGGGCGCGAGATTCTGGATCGAGGCGGGACTGGCCACGCTCACGACGGTCCTGTTCGTGGTGACCCTGATCTCGCGGGAGTGGATCGAGGCGGTGTTCAAAGTCGACCCCGACGGCGGGGACGGCTCGCTCGAATGGATCATCGTCGGCGTGCTGTTCGCGCTGTCGCTGATCTTCGCTGCGATGGCGCGCGCCGAGTGGCGCCGCAACGCGCCTGCCGCGGGCTGACCACCGCCCGATACCGCCTATAGAGTCCGCGCCCATGGCGCTGACGGTGCGGGACATCATGGAGACCGACGTGCCGGTCGTGACGGTCGCCGACCCGGTCGAGAAGGTGATCAGCGTGCTGCGCGACCACGACCTTCCCGGGGTGCCGGTGGTCAACGAGGGCGGGCGCTGCGTGGGCATCATCACGGAGGCCGACCTGGTGATCGCGGGCGAGGACGAGGAGCTGCACCTCCCGCACTACGTCCAGCTGTTCGGCGGCGTCGTGTTCCTCGAGTCGATCTCGCACTTCGAGGAGCGCCTGCGGAAGGCGTTCGCGTCCACGGCCGAGGACATGATGACCCCCGACCCGGTGACCATCGAGCCGTCGGCGACGGTGCGCGAGGCCGCGCGGGTGATCGCGCGCAGGAAGCACAACCGGCTGCCCGTGGTCGAGCACGGCCGGCTCGTCGGCGTCGTCACGCGCGTCGACGTGCTCGACGCGCTGACCAGCGACGACGAGGAGTAGGGGCCCATTGAAGAATCCCGGTACACCTGATGCGGCACATCCGCGGCGCCTCGCGCCACCCGCGATGCTCATGTGCCAGAGGCACGCATCGCTTATCGCGTGCGGCCCGAGGCATCCACGGCTGCACCGCATCAGGCGGACCGATCATTCTTCAACGAACCCCTAGCCCCGTGCGGCGGGCGCTCGCCTGGGTCGACCTGGGCGCCATCGAGCGCAACTGCGCCCGCCTGGCCGCGACGGTCGCCCCCGCCGACCTATGCGCGGTCGTCAAGGCCGATGGCTACGGCCACGGCGCGGCACAGGCCGCGCGCGCCGCGCAGGCCGGCGGGGCGCGCTGGCTGGCCGTCGCGACCGCCGGCGAGGCGGAGGCGCTGCGGGCGGCCGGCCTCGACGGGCCGCTGCTGGTCATGGGGGCGCTGACCGAGGCCGAGCTCGACGTCGCGCTGGCGGCGGATGCCGACGTCGTCGCCTGGGAGGAGGACTTCGTGGCCGCCGTCGCGGCACGGGGCCGCGGCGCCGTGCACGTGAAGCTCGACACCGGCATGGGGCGGCTCGGTACCCGCGACCCGGCGCAGGCCGACCGCGTGGCCGCCGCCGTGGCCGCGGCCGGCGGGCTGCGCCTGGCGGGCGCCATGACCCACTTCGCTACGGCGGACGACGACGACGCGTTCGTGCAGGAGCAGCTCGCGGCGTTCCGGCCATGGGCCGCGGCGCTCGCCGATCGCCACCCCGGCGTGCTGGTGCACGCGGCCAACTCGGCGGCCGCCCTGCGCCAGCCCGGCGCTTGCTTCGGGATGGTCCGCTGCGGGATCGCGATCTACGGGATGGACCCGTTCCACCGCGATCCCGCCGACCACGGCCTCGAGCCGGCGCTGGAGCTCGTGAGCTACGTGGCCGCCGTGAAGCGCGCCGAGCCGGGGCAGAGCGCGGGGTACGGGCGCCGCTTCGTGGCCGAGCGCGAGACGTGGATCGGCACCATCCCGATCGGGTACGGCGACGGCGTGCGGCGAGGGCTGACCAACAACGCGGACGTGCTCGTCGGCGGTCGTCGCGTGCCGCTCGTCGGGACGGTCTCGATGGACAACATCACCGTCGACCTGGGGGACGAGCCGGTCGAGACCGGCACGGAGGCGGTTCTGATCGGCGCCCGCGGCGGCGAGCGCATCCTGGCCGAGGACGTCGCCGCCCGGCTGGGCACGATCAACTACGAGGTCACCTGCGGGATCTCCTCGCGGGTCCCGCGGGAGTACGCGTGAGCTCGGAGCCGCTCGAGGCGGCCCGGGAGGCGCTCGCCGGGCGTGAGGCGTGGCTGGTCGGCGGGGCCGTGCGCGACCGCCTGCTCGGGCGGCCGACCGACGACGTCGACGTGGCGCTCGAGGGCGATCCTCGCCAGGTCGCGCGGGAGGTCGCCCGGGCGGCGGGGGGAACGGCGTTCGAGCTCTCCGGCGCGTTCGGCGCGTGGCGGGTCGTGGGATCGGGCCAGGCCTGGCACGTCGACCTCGTGGCCCTGCGCGACGGCGACATCGCCGCCGACCTCGCCGCGCGCGACTTCACGATCAACGCGATGGCCGAGCCGCTCGAGGGCGGGGAGCTGCTCGACCCGCACGGGGGGCGCGCCGACCTCGAGGCCCGGCGCGTGCGGATGGTCTCCGAGACCGCGCTCGCCGACGACCCCCTGCGCACGCTGCGGGCGGTGCGCCTCGTCACCGAGCTCGGCCTCACGCTCGACGCCGGCACAGCCGACGCGGTCCGGGCGCACGCGCGCGGGATCGAGCGCGTCGCCCCCGAGCGCGTGTTCGGCGAGCTCAAGCGGATCGTCACGGCCGACGCGGCGCGCGACGGGCTCGCGCTGATGGACGCGCACGGGCTGACCGACGTGGTGCTGCCGGAGCTCGCGGCCCTGCGCGGGGTACGGCAGAACGAGTTCCACCACGCCGACGTGCACGAGCACACGCTCGAGGTGCTCGACGCCGTCGCGGCGCTCGAGCGCGACGCGGCGGCGGCCGGCCTCGGCGAGCCGGGCGCGGCCGTCACCGAGCTACTCGCCGAGCCCCTGGCCGACGAGCTCACCCGCGGCGGCGCCATGCGTTTCGCGGCGCTCCTGCACGACGCCGCCAAGCCGCAGACCCGCGGCGTGCGGCCCGATGGCCGCGTGACGTTCGTCGGCCACGACAGCGCGGGCGCCGACCTCGCCCGCGCCGTCCTGCGGCGCCTGCGCGCCTCCCAGCGGCTCGTCGACTACGTCGCGGCGCTCACGCTCCACCACCTCCGGCTCGGCTTCCTCGTCCGCGAGCAGCCGCTCGACCGCCGCACGCTGTGGCGCTACCTGCGGGCCACGGCACCCTACAGCGCGGATGTCACCGCCTTCACGGTCGCCGACCGGCTCGCCACCCGCGGCCGCAACGCCGAGGAGGCCATCGACGCCCATCTGGCGCTCGCGCGCGAGGTGCTGGTCGCCGCGCTGGCCGAGCCGCCGCGCGAGCCGCTCGTGCGCGGCGACGACCTCGCGCGCGAGCTCGGCATCCGCCCGGGCCCGCGGCTCGGCGAGCTGCTGGCCGAGCTCGAGGAGGACCGCTACGCCGGCGAGGTGACGACCCGGGAGCAGGCCATCGCTCGCGCCCGCGAGCGGCTCATGCGCTAGTGGTCCGTCTCGTGACGGTTGACTGTCGCGGGACGGGCCACTAGGTTCGCGCGCCATGTCGAACCTGGATCGAGTCGCCGCGGATGTGGAGCTGGGCCCGTACTGCGTGGTGCACGAGACCGCGACAATCGGGGCCGGGACGCGCCTCGGCGCGCACGTCGTCGTCCACGCGGGGACGGTGATCGGCGACGGGTGCGAGGTGCAGGACGGGGCCGTGCTGGGGAAGCCGCCGAAGCTCGCCCGCCATTCGACGGCACCCCGCGGCGGCAGCGAGCCGCTCGTGGTGGAGGACGGCGCGGTGATCTGCTGCGCGGCCATCGTCTTCGCCGGCGCCCGGATCGGCGCGGGAGCCATCGTGGGCGACCAGGCGTACTTCCGCGAGCGGTCGACGCTCGGGCCGGGGTCCGTCGTGGGCCGCGGCAGCGCGGTCGACAACGACGTCGAGATCGGCGCCCGCGTGCGGGTGCAGACCGACGTCTACCTGACCGCCTACTCGGTGATCGAGGACGACGTCTTCGTCGGCCCTGGCGTGCTCACCACCAACGACTCGACGATGGCCCGCCACGGCGAGGACCACCCGATCGAGGGCGCGCGCCTGCGGCGCGCCTGCCGGGTCGGCGGCGCCGTGGTGATCACGCCGGGCGTCGAGGTGGGGGAGGAGGCGTTCGTGGGCGCCGGCGCGGTCGTCACCAAGGACGTGCCCGCGCGCGGGGTGGCCATCGGGGTGCCCGCGCGGGTGATCCGCGAGGTCCCGGACGCCGACCTGCTCGAGCACTGGCGCTAGTGGCCCCTCCCGCAAGTCCCGACACCCTTGGATCGGCCGCTGATCGCCGCCTGGCTGTGTCCTCGACCCTTGAAATCCCAAAGGGATTCCTGCGGGCCTGCGTCCTTGCCACGCGGCGCCAGCAGCCGCCCAAGGGCGCCGCGACTTACGGGAGAGACCACTAATGGCCTCCGACCCCGACTGCCTGTTCTGCAAGATCGTCGCGGGCGAGATCCCCTCCTCGCGCGTCGACGAGGACGAGCGGACGGTCGCGTTCATGGACATCAACCCCGCCACCCGCGGGCATCTGCTCGTCGTGCCGCGCGAGCACGCGACCGACCTGCTCGAGGTCCCGGAGGCCGACCTGGACGCTTGCGCCCGGGCGGCCCAGCGGCTCGCCCGGCGCGTCAAGGAGCGGCTCGGGGCCGACGGCGTGAACCTGCTCAACTCCTGCGGGCAGGCGGCCTGGCAGACGGTCTTCCACTTCCACGTGCACGTCATCCCGCGCTACGCGGACGACCCCCTGCGGCTCCCCTGGGTGCCCGGTCCCGGCGACCCCGACGAGATCGCCGCCGCGGCCGAGCGCCTCACCGCCTGACTGGCCCTTGCGCGCCGCGCGCCAACCCGGATACGTTCTGCACGTCGGGACCGGCGACGGACCGGTCGAAGTCAAGAAGCGGGGTTCACCAGTGGGCACCGGCACGGTCAAGTGGTTCAGCGACGACAAGGGGTTCGGCTTCATCACGCCCGACGAGGGCGGCCGCGACCTGTTCGTCCACTTCACGGGCATCACGGGCGACGGCTACCGGTCGCTCGCCGAAGGCGCGAAGGTCACCTACGAGGAGGAGCAGGGCGACAAGGGCCCGAAGGCCATCAACGTGCAGAAGCTGTAGCGCCGCGCAACCCCGGCCGATCCGTCGTGTTCAATGCCGGGATGCTCCCTCGTTCACGTTGCAACCTCGTCGGCGGCGCGGTGGTCGCCGCGCTGGTCTCGCTCGCTCTCGCCTCGCCGGCCTCGGCGCGGATCATCGAGATCGGCGCCGTCCAGCCCGCGATCGAGTCGACCTGCCCGGGAACGCCGTGCGTGGCGGTCTCGCGGACCACCGGCTACCAGGCCCAGGTGGTCAAGCGCAAGCGCTCGTTCCTGGTGCCGGCCGACGGGCGGATCGTGGCGTGGACGATCGGCCTCGGGGCTCCGAACCCGGACCAGATGGGGTACTTCGACCAGCGGTTCGGTGAGGCATCCGCGGGCCTGACGGTCCTGCGCCGCAACACGTTCCGCCGCAAGCGGCTGATCCACCGCGTGGTCGGGCGCTCGCCCATCCAGCGGCTGACGCCCTACTTCGGCCAGAAGGTGCAGTTCCCGCTCGCGACCTCGATCCCGGTCAGGAAGGGCTTCGTGGTGGCGCTCACTGTCCCCACCTGGGCGCCCGCGCTGACCGCGCTGACGTCCGACGGCTCGCTGTGGCGTGCGAGCCGCGCTGAGGGGCGCTGCCGGAACACGAGCACCCAGACCGCGCAGACCGACATCGGCGACCGGGTCAAGTACGGCTGCAAGTACCCGGCGCGGCTCAACTACAGCGCGACGCTGATCACCAGCCCGACCCCGACCGCCGGCTCCGGCGGCTGACCGCCGCCGGCCCGGGAGCGGCCGGCATGCGGACGCCGCGCGCGCGGTCGGGGACGACCGGCGGGTGGTGGCCGAGAAGGTCGAGCAGCGCGTCGACGACGTCCGGGTCGAACTGGACGCCCGCGCCGCGGCGCAGCTCGGCGGCCGCCTCGTCGACCGACAGCGCCGCGCGGTAGGGCCGGTCGGCGATCATCGCGTGGTAGGCGTCGCAGGCGAGGATGATGCGCGAGCCGATCGGGATCAGCCGGCCGCGGAGCCCGTCCGGGTAGCCGCTGCCGTCGAAGTGCTCGTGCTCGTGGCGCACGACGGGCGCGATCGGAGCCAGGTCGGGGATGCGGAGCAGGATCCGCTCGCCGGCCACCGGGTGCTCGGCCATGACCTCCCACTCCGCGCGGGTCAGCGGGCCCGGCTTGTGGAGGATCTCGTGCGGCACGGCCAGCTTGCCGACGTCGTGCAGGAGCGCGGCGTGGGCGATCCGCTCCGCGCGGTCGGCCTGGAGCCCGAGCAGCATCGCCACGCCGCGGGCCAGGTGGACGACCTCCTGCGAGTGCTCGTGGGTGTGGCTGTCGCGCTCTTCGATCGCCGCGGCGAGCGCCTGCACCGCGGCGGGGGAGCCGTGCTCGGCCTGGAGGAGCGCCAGCTCGCGCTCGACGTCGGGGTTGGCGACCGCCACGCGGTCCTTGCCGGTGCGCTTGGCGAGCAGCAGCGCGCGGTCGGCGTGCTCGAGCAGGGCGTCGGCGTCGAGCGGCTCATGCCACTCGGCGACGCCGAGCGAGCAGGCGCCGGCGAGCTTGGCGACGATCGCGTCGCGCACCCGCTCGGCGGTCACCCGGGCGCCCGCCTCGTCGGTGCCCGGCAGCAGGAGCACGAACTCGTCGCCGCCGTAGCGGGCGACCTGGTCGTAGGGCCGCAGCTCCTCCTGAAGGACCTCGGCCACCTGGCGCAGCACCTCGTCGCCCGCCTGGTGCCCGCGCACGTCGTTGACGCGCTTGAAGTCGTCGAGGTCGACGATCACGTAACTGAGCGGCGTGCGATCGCGGCGGGCGCGGGCGATCTCCTCGCGCACGCGGACCTGCATCGCCGCGTGGTTGAGCAGGCCGGTGAGCCCGTCGGTGCGCGCGGCGCGCTGGGCGCGGTCGTGCGCCTCGGCGTTGTGGTAGGCGACGGTGGCGAGGTCGGCGATCGCCTCGAGCGTGCGGCGATCCTCGTCGTCGACCCGGCGCAGGCCCTTCCAGCCGACCGAGAGCACGCCCTTGAGCTGCTCGTTCCACACCATCGGCACGGCCAGCAGGGTGCGGTGGCCGGACTCGCCGGCGTCCTCGTCGTTGTCGAGGACGGTGGCGCGGGTGCGCAGCACCCTCCCGACCGCGCCCTCCCCGGGGCGGACGGTGCGACCCTCCCAGCCCTCCGGGACGTTGTGCCCGGCGGTCGCGACGCCGCCGTCGCGCGCGTTGCCGAGGAAGACGCCGGTGGAGTCGGCGGCCACGGCGAGCACGGCCTCGTGGGCGAGCGTGCGCAGGACCTCCTCCAGCTCGAGCGAGGCGTTGAGCGCGCGGGCGGCGCGCACGAGCGCATGGTCGAGGGCCGCGCGGGCCGCCTGGCGGCGCGCGGAGTCGAGCCGGGCGAGCCCGACGGCGGCCACGTCGGCGAGGCCTTCCACGACCCCGATCTCGTCCGCCGTGAACGTCCGCGGGCGGTGGGACACGATGACGATGACGTCGCGCACCTCGCGCTCGCAGATCACTGGGACGAACAGCGCGGACGCGACGTCGAAGCGCTCGACCAGCTCCTGGCGCAGCGACCCGTCCCCGCGGGCGTCGGGGGCATGGACGGTCCGGCCGGTGCCCACCACGCGGGCGATGCCGGACGGCCCGGTGCCGAGCGCCATCGCGTACTCGTCGCTCCCGTTCGTGCCCTCGCCGACGGTGCCGTCCTGGGCCACCACGAACCGGTGCACCTGGTCGGCGCCGACCGCTTCGGTGACGGCCTGCGCGAGCGCCTCGGCCAGCTCGGCCGGGTCCGAGGCGGACGCAGCCGCACGGGCGACGCGCTGGAGCGCGGCGGGGAGGAGCCCTTCACTTGTCGGGGAGTCGAGTACGGCCGAGCCTTCCTGGCGGACGGGAGTCAGCAGGTGTATCGGCCGCCCCGGGGCCGCTCTTGACGAAGGCCGGCTAGCAGGCGCCCGGGTTCTGGGCGCAGAAGTCCTCGAACTGCTGGGCGTTCGAGCCCTCGGGTGGTGCCGTGTCGTTCGTCGGCCCGTCGGCGGGTGTGTCGGCCTCCGGGGCGCTGGTGCCGCCGCTGGCGTCGGGCTGCGTGGTGCCCGCGTCGCCGGAGCCCTCGGGCGCTGCGGTGGCCTCGGGCGTCTGCGTGTCCGTGGAGCCGGTCGACTCGTCGCCCGTGTCCCCGGACTCGTCGCCCGCGGCGGCGCTACCGCTGGGCGAGACGCCGGCGTCGGGGATCGTGACGTCGGCGGGCGGGCCGGGCACCTGGGGTGCCAGCTCCTCGTCGCCACCGCAGCCGGCGAGCAGGGCGAGGGAGAGCAGGCCGACGATCAGGAGCGCGCTCGTGCGCATGGCCTCACTCCTCCGTGACGCGCGGCAGCGCTGACATGCGCCGGCCGCAGGTCGGGCAGTCGTTGAGATCGCGCTGCGCGGGCTGGTCGCACCAGTTGCAGAAGCGGAGCGCCTCGACCGCCCAGGGCAGCCGCGAGCGCGACGGCACGAGCGGCAGGACCTTGCCCACCACCTCGAGCTCCTCGCCGGTCTCCCGGTCCCGGTACACGCGGCCGTGCTCGGCCTCCAGCAGGATCTCCCGGCCCGACGACGGCGCGCGGAGCCGATACATCTGTCCGGACATCGCGGCGCAGACTAGCAAGGGGTTGCGACGGCAACTCGTAGAGTGCCGAAGCGTGCGGGTGCTCATCTTCCACGGCTATCTGCTGGCCGGAACCGGGTCGAACGTCTACAACAGCGCGCTCGGCGAGGCGCTCAAGCGCGCCGGCCACGAGGTGCACATGCTCAGCCAGGAGCGCGACCCGCTGGCGCTCGACTGGGTCGACGCGGCCGGTGACTGGGACGGCGGGCGCCTGTCGCTGACCGTGCGCCGCGAGCCAGTTCAGGCGACGGTCTACCGGCCGGACATCGGCGGGCTGCTGCCGCTCTACGTCGCCGATCGCTACGAGGGCGTCGAGGCGCGGCCGTTCCCGGAGCTCTCGGAGGCCGAGGTCGAGCGGTATGTGGAGGCGAACGTGGCCGCCGTGCGCCAGGTGGCCGAGCGCGCCCGGCCCGACGTGGCGCTCGCCAACCACCTCGTCATGGGCCCGGCGATCCTCGCCCGCGCGCTCGAGGGCGTGCCCTACGCGGTCAAGATCCACGGCAGCGCGCTCGAGTACACGGTCAAGCCCCACCCGCGCTTCCTGCCGTACGCGCGCGAGGGGCTGGAGGGCGCCCGCGGCATCCTCGTCGGCTCGCGGCACACGGCGGAGAGCCTGTGGGCGGCGATGGACGACCCGACCGTCCCCGCCCGCACTCGCCTCGGTCCACCGGGGGTCGACATCACCCGCTTCACCCCGCGCGAGCCCGACGACGCCCGCGCCGGCCTCGAAGGCCTGCGCGCCCGTCTGGCGGCCGCCGACGACCCCGGCACGTCGAGCGAGGACTCGTTCGCCCGCTCCGCCGGCGAGGCGGCCGCGGCGCTCGGGACCGTCGAGCCCGGCGACCGGCTGGTGGTCTTCGTGGGCAAGCTGATCGCGTCGAAGGGCGTCGAGCTGCTGCTCGCGGCCTGGCCGCTCGTACTGGCCCGCGAGCCGCGGGCGCGGCTGCTGATCGTCGGCTTCGGCGCGTTCCGGGCCGGGCTCGAGCGGCTGGCGGCGGCGCTGGCCGCCGGCGACCTCCAGGCGGCGCGCGAGGTGCGCGGGGAGAGCGGCGGGGAGCTCCCGCACCTGACCGCGTTCCTCGACGGCGCCGGCGACGACTACCGCGCGGCGGCCCGCGGTATGACCGACCGGATCGCGTGGGCCGGACGGCTCGACCACGCGGAGCTCGTCGACATTCTGCCGGCCGCCGAGGCGATGGCCGTCACCAGCACGTTCCCCGAGGCGTTCGGGATGGTGGCGGCCGAGGCGGCCGCCTGCGGCGCGCTGCCCGTCGTGGCCGCCCACTCCGGCCTCGGCGAGGTCGCGCGCACGCTCGAGCAGGCGGTGCCCGAACAGACGCGACCGTGGCTGACCTTCGAGGTGGGCCCCGGAGCCGTGCGCCAGCTGGCCGACAACCTCTCCGCCTGGCTGGCCGCGCCGCCCGCCCTCCGGGCGGCGACCCGCGAGGGAATCGTGAGCGCCACCGGCCGCACGTACTCCTGGGACGGCGTCGCCCGCTCGGTGATCGCCGCCGCCCGGGGCGAGCTCGACGACCTGCCGCGCCCCGCCGCCACCTGACCCATTAGGATCCGCCGCTGAATGAGGAGAGGGGTGCGCAACGGGTTCGCGGCGGTGGCGATCGTGGTCGCGGCGGCCGGTGTCGGCGGCTGCGAGCTGGCGGACTCCGGCACCAATGTCGTGAACGGCAAGACGCTGTTCCTGGAGCGGTGCAGCTCCTGCCACGTGCTCGCCCGCGCGGACGCGAAGGGCACCACCGGCCCGAACCTCGACCAGGCGTTCCGCCGCGCCCGCCAGGACGGCTTCGGCCAGAGCACGTTCGAGGGCATCGTCCACCAGCAGATCCTCCACCCGGCCCGCAACCCCCAGCGCGACCCGGAGACCGGCCGCCAGCTGCCGCTCATGCCGGCCGACCTCGTGACCGGCGACGACGCGGAGGACGTCGCGGCCTACGTGGCCAGCGCCGTGGCGCGCGGCGGCAAGGACACCGGGGCGCTCGCCCAGGTCGGCGGCGGCGGCCCCGAGGGCACCGCCGAGGCCAAGGGCGGGGTGCTCGAGATCCCGGCCGACGACAGCGGCCAGCTCTTCTACACGTTCGCCGACGCCGTCGCGCCCGCCGGCCGGCTCAAGCTCGAATCGCCCAACCAGTCGTCGGTCGACCACAACATCGCGCTCGAGGGCGGCGGGGTCGACGAGCAGGGCCCGATCGTCGCCGACGGCGGCGTGTCGGAGATCCAGGTCGACGTCGATGCCGGCGAGTACACGTTCTACTGCTCGGTCGAGGGCCACCGCGAGGCCGGCATGGAGGGCACGCTCACCGTCAAGTGACGTTCGACGGGCGAACGTCAACGGGCGAACGTCAACGTCAACTGCGGCTGGGTAGGGGGAGCGAGGGAGCCGGCCGGGGGTGCAGAACCGGACAACGTGGTCGCATTCGGCGGTCGGTTGTCCACTTTTGAGCCGCTACGGCTCCTAACGGGCCACGCGGGGGTCCGCGGTCGGTCGGTTGTCCACTTATGAGCCGCTACGGCTCCTAAGGGGCCACGAGCCGCTCGGACGAGGGACCGTTGTCCCCTTTGGCACCCCAGCCTCCCTACCCAGCCGCTGTTGACGTTCGCCGGGGCCGGCTACAGCGCCTGGACGATCAGCGCGACGGCGATCACGAACGCCGCCACCGCGAGCACGTAGACCAGCAGCCGGAACGCCTCGCGCTCCGAGCGCAGCGGGTTGATCACAGGATGTAGACCGTCGTGAAGACGATCACCCACATGATGTCGACGAAGTGCCAGTAGATGCCCGGCACCTCGACGCCCAGGTGCATCCGCGAGGAGAAGTGCCCGCGGAACGCCCGCACGGTGACCATGGCCAGCAGCGTCAGCCCGATGAACACGTGCGCGCCATGGAGCCCGGTGAGGCCGTAGAAGATCGTCCCCTGCGCGTGGTCCTGCGGCGAGAAGCCGATGTGGACGTACTCGTTGATCTGCACGAACAGGAACGTCGCGCCGAGCAGGAAGGTGGTCAGCATCCCGGCCTGCAGACCCCAGCGGTTGTCGCTCTTGGCCGACTCGAGCGCCCAGTGCATGGTGAACGACGAGGAGATGAGGATCGCGGTGTTGAAGCCCGCGATCAGCTTCGGCAGCTCGGTGCCCTCGGCCGGCCACTCGGCCCCTCCTACGACGCGGATGAAGAAGTACGCCGTGAAGAAGGCCCCGAAGACCATCACCTCGGAGATGATGAAAAGCAGCATCCCGAGCGTCCGCGAGTCGACGCGCGACGACCGGTTCGCCTCCGGCGGCCCGTGGTGGTCGAGGGCGTGGGCTTCCATCAGGCCGTCGCCGCCGCCGGCTGGGACTCGATGTGCTCGACCGTCTTGTTCGTGGCCGAGCGGACGCGGTCGACGAGCTTGTCGGCCATCCACTTCGACCGGTCGGCCGGGAGCGTCGAAATGACGATCTCGGAGATGTTGAAGTACTGGACCGCGTTCATGATCGCCGTGTAGGGATCCGGGTCGCCGATCATGCCGCCGGCCACGATCCCCTGGTCGGAGAGCGACTTGAGCAGGGCCTGGAGCCGCTCACGCGCCTGGGCGACGGCGCCGCCGTGGGTGGCGGGCTGGGGCACCACTGCGATGAAGCGGCGCGGACCCTCGTCCGCCAGCTCCTTCAGCCGCTCCGCGAGGGCCTCGGAGGTCATGGTCTGGTTGGCGACCACGAGCGTGACGTCGAACGGCAGCCCCTCCTGCGCGAGGTCGACCACCACGTGCTCGACCGGCAGCCCGGTCTCCTCCTGCAGGCGTCCCGGCAGGTCGCGCCGCAGCCACCCCGAGGCGGCCGCCGGCAGTGTCGACACGATGATCTCGTCGATGCCGTGCTCGGCGATCGCGTCGGTCGCCGCCAGGAAGGGATCCGGGTCGCCGACCTCGCCCGTGCTCTTGATGCCCTGCTCGCGCAGGAACGCGCGCGCGAGGTCGACCCGGACCTGGGCGCTCGAGCGGACCGCCTCGTCGTAGATGACGTTCCCGTGCTTCGGCCGCGTCTTCGGCACCACGATGTGGAAGCTGACGTCCTCGCCGCGGTGCGCGACCATCGCGTCCAGCATCCGCTTGCCGGCGATCGTCTCGTTGGCGAGGATCAGGATCTTCTTCACGTCTCGCTCTCGCTTTCAGGGGCTCCGGCGGGTTGTCGCGGACGCGCCTCGGCCGGCGGCTGGAAGACGCCGTGCTGAGCGCCCGGCACCCCGTACTCGTACGGGCCGCCGACCACGGTCGGCACGCGGTCGAAGTTGAAGATCGGCGGCGGCGAGGAGACCTGCCACTCGAGCGTGAGCGCCCGCCACGGGTTGGCCTCGGCGCGCGGGCCGCCGCGCCAGGAGGCGACCATGTTGTAAACGAAGATGAGCGTGGCGATGCCGAGCAGGAACGAGCTGAGCGAGATGAAGAGGTTCCAGCTCGCGAACTGGTCCGGGTAGTCGGCGACGCGCCGGGGCATCCCCTGCACGCCGATCAGGTGCATGGGGCCGAAGGTCAGGTTGAAGCCGATGAACGTGAGCCAGAAGTGCAGCTTCCCGAGGCCCTCGTCGAACATCCGCCCTGTCATCTTCGGGAACCAGTAGTAGACCCCGGCGAAGATCGTGAACAGCGAGCCGCCGTAGAGCACGTAGTGGATGTGGGCGACGATGAAGTACGTGTCGCTGACGTGGATGGTGAGCGGCACCATCGCGAGCATCACGCCGGAGATCCCGCCGAGCGTGAACATGGTCAGGAAGCCGAGCGCGAACAGCATCGGCGTGTCGAGCCGCAGCACGCCGCGCCACAGCGTCGCCAGCCACGAGAAGATCTTGATCCCGGTCGGCACGGCGATGATCGCGGTGGTGACCATCATCGGGATCCGGATCCACGCCTGCATGCCGGAGACGAACATGTGGTGGGCCCAGACCGTGAAGCCGAGCAGCACGATGGCCAGCAGCGAGAACGCCATCATCCGGTAGCCGAAGATCGGCTTGCGTGACTTGACGGAGATGACCTCCGAGATGATCCCGAAGCCCGGCAGCATCATGATGTAGACCGCCGGGTGCGAGTAGAACCAGAAGACGTGCTGGTACATCAGCACGTTGCCGTCGCGGCCGGGGCGGAAGAAGTTGAAGCCGAGCGCGTAGTCGAACAGCACGAAGAACTGCGACGCGGCGATGAACGGCGTGGCGATGACGACGAGCAGCGACGTCGAGAAGTTCGCCCACACGAGCAGCGGCATGCGCCAGAACGACATGCCGGGCGCGCGCATGGTGATGATCGTGACCAGGAAGTTCAGCGCCGTGGCGATCGACGACGCGCCCGCGAACTGCACGCCGATCGTGAAGAACATCTGGCCGATCGGCACGTTCGTGGAGAGCGGCGCGTACGCCGTCCAGCCGGTCGCGAACGATCCGCCGGGGGCGAAGAACGACGCGGTCATCATGAGGCCGCCGACCGGCAGCATCCAGTACGACAGCGCGTTGAGCCGCGGGAACGCCATGTCCGGCGCCCCGATCATCAGCGGCAGCACGTAGTTCGCCAGCCCGGCGAAGACCGGGATGATGAACAGGAAGATCATCAGCGACGCGTGGACGCTGAACAGCCCGTTGTAGGCGTTGGCGTCCACGAACTGCTGGCCCGGCGCCGCCAGCTCGGCGCGCACGATCATGGCCAGCAGGCCGCCGACGAGCATGAAGAAGAACGACGTGACGACGTACTGGATGCCGATCACCTTGTGATCGGTGTTGACTCGGAAGTAGTCCCGCCACGAGTGGGCGCCGTGGCTCGAGTGGTCCTCGGGACGGGTCGGGCGGCCCGACATGTAATAGAACCAGTAGTCGAAGGCGCCGATGCCGACGAGGAAGAACAGCGGCCCGGCGAACAGCGAGACGAGCAGGATCGCGTCCTGCGCTTTGCCGGTCAGGCCGCCGTCGAAGCTCGGGAAGCCGTACGCAGCCCGGATGAGGAGCACGAGCGCGGCCGAGAACAGCACCCCGATCACGAAGTACAGACCGCCCCGCTTCAGACCCGGGGCTCGCATCGCGCTCATTGGCCGGCCACCTCCTTGAGATACTTCACCAGCGCGTCCACCTGCTCGGGGGACAGGCTGTCACCGTAGCGCGGCATGATGCCCGGTTGGAAGCCCTGGGTGATGTTCGCGTCGGGGTCCTCGATCGACTGCTTGATGAACGCCTCGCTCAGGTCGGGGACCACCTCGTCGAGGTTCGGCCCGGTCGTGCCGGTGGCGCCGGCATCGGCCAGCGTGTGGCAGGACTTGCAGGCCGTCGGCTCGGCGGTCTCGGTGAACAGCGTCTTGCCGTCCGCCGCGCCTCCGCCGCCTCCGCCTCCTGCCTCGCCCCCGCCGCCGCCCCCTTGGGCACCGCGCGACAGCTCCGCGAGCTTCGCCTCGTAGTCGTCGCGCGGCACGACGTGGGCGCTCTGGCGCATGGCCGAGTGCCCGAGGCCGCACAGCTCCGCGCACACGACCGGGAACTCGCCGAGGCGGTCGGTCGTCGTCACCCGCAGATGCGTGTCGATCCCGGGCACCGCGTCGATCTTCATCCGGAAGGCGGGAACCCAGAAGTCGTGGATCACGTCCTTGGACTGGACCGTGAAGTCGACCGGCGTGTTCGGCGGCAGGTAGAGCTGCGGCGAGGCGACCTCGTCGCCGCCGCCCTCAGCCTTGTAGAAGAAGGTCCACGTGAACTGCTCGCCGACGACGCGGACGTTGAGCGTCTCGCTGGCCGCCGCCTCCTCCTCGATGTCGGTCAGCACCACGTAGGCGTAGGTGCAGAGGCCGACGAGCAGGATCGCCGGGATCGCCGTCCAGATGATCTCGAGCTTCGTGTTGCCGTGGATCGGCGGCCCGTCCTTGAGCTCCTCGCCCGGCCGCATGCGGAACTTGATCGCGCTGTAGAGGACGATCGTCTCCACCAGCACGAAGACCGGGACCGAGGCGATGAGCAGGACGTCCCACAGCGTGTCGATCGGGCCGGCCTGCTCGGAGGCCGGCACGGGGAACCAGTCGATGACCAGCGCCAGCGCGATGCCGAGGACCGAGGCGACCGCCCCGATCAGCAGCATCTGCCGGAGCTGCGCGCGGCTCTCCTGCGACGCACCCGGCGCCTGCTCGCTCATCGGCTCCTCTCCACGCCCATGGACGGCGCATCCTATGCAACCGCCGCGGACGCTGCGCTATGCGGCGCGGGACTGGAGCGTGCCGTTTGAAGCGCGGTAATCCGAGGGCGCGACGCCCCGATGGCGGCGGAACGCCTTGGCGAATTGCGCCGGCTGCCGGTATCCGACGCGGTGGGCGACCTCCCGGACGGTCAGCGCCCGCGTCTCGAGCAGCTCGGCGGCGCGCTGCATCCGGACCTCGGTGAGATAGTCGCGGAACGTGGTCCCGCCGATCTCGGCGTAGGCGCGCTGGAGCTGGCGGCGCGACGAGGCGACACGCCGCGCGATGTCGTCGAGCGAGAGGTCGGACGCGAAGTCGCGCTCGACGATGGCGTTCGCCTCCTCGAGCAGGCTGGCCCTGAGGCGGATGGTGGTGGGTCGTTGCGTCGGCACACAGTTCCTACGTACGACTGGCCCGCAGCGGATCACATCGTGCCGCGAGGCGGTTGTCTAGACTCCGGCCCATGGACCGCCGGCTCGCCAGGCGCAACCTCCGGACGGCGCTCATCACGGCCGTGATCGGGCTCCTGATGTTCGCGCTGACCTTCGTCGCCGCCCTCCTCTACGTGGCATGAGCGACGTCGAGCACACGGGGGCGCCGCCGGTCGGCGAGGAGGTCCACATGCCGGCGCCGAGCATCCTGCCGTTGATCAACGCGGCGGCGCTCGCCATCGCGATCGTGTCCATCACGCTGTCGTGGTGGATCGTGGGCGCCGCGATGATCGTCTTTCTCGCCACCACGATCCGCTGGGTGCGTGACGTACGGCGCGACATAGCCGAGCTTCCGCTCGAGCACTCGCATCATTAGCGGTCCACGCGTAGGGTTTCCGGTGTGACGGAGGGTCCGGCCAACGTCGCTCCGGGGCTGGCTGCGCAGTATGCGAGCGCCTTCGCGGCCTATCTGGCGGACCCCGTCGAGCGCGAGCTGGGCGCGGCCTACGACCTCGGCCGCCAGGCGGTGGCCGAGCACCTGAGCGTGCTCGACCTCGCCGAGGCCCACCATGCGGCGGTGCGGGCGGCGCTGGAGCCGGGCACGCGGGACGCCGACGCCACGCTCCAGGCGGGCGCCGACTTCCTGCGCGAGAGCCTGTCGATCTTCGAGAGCGTCCACCGCGGCTACCACGAGGTGCAGGAGGTCGCGCGGATCGAGCACCAGCACGTGGAGCAGCTGCGCGCGCTGGCCGACGCCTCGGTGGCGCTCAACTCGACGCTGACGGTCGAGGAGATCCTCCAGACCACGGCCGACGCGGCGCGCTCCCTGATCGGCGGCAGCCGCGCCACGGTCGCCATCTTCGCCGCCGATCCGCGGCAGATGCAGCTCACCGCCACGTCGCCGCCGCTGCTCGCCGACGGCCGCCCCGACCACGCCCGCCTCAGCACCGGACTCACCTACCGTGAGCGCGAGCTCGGGCGGCTCGACGTCGTCGACCAGCGAGCGCGCGAGTTCTCCGAGCGCGACGAGACGATCCTCACCCAGCTCGCGCAGCTCGCCTCGGTCGCGATCTCGAACGCCCAGCTCTACGAGCGCGAGCGCACGATCGCCCAGACGCTCCAGCGCTCGCTGCGCCCGGGCGCCCTGCCGGACGTCCCGGGTCTCTCGGCCGCCGTGCGGTTCCGGCCCGCGGGCGAGAACATCGAGCTCGGCGGCGACTTCTACGACCTCTGCGAGGCGCACGAGGGCACCTGGGCGGCGCTGATCGGCGACGTGCAGGGAAAGGGCCCCGACGCGGCGGCCGTCACCGCGCTGGCCCGCCACACGTTGCGGGCCGGGTCTGCCTACGAGGCTCGGCCCAGCGGCGTGCTCGCCCTCCTGCACAAGGCGCTGCGCGAGCAGCGCAGCGACGGGCGGTTCTGCACGGTCGCCCACGCGTACCTGGAGATCGCGCCTGGCCGCATCCGCGTGGAGCTGGCCTGCGGCGGTCACCCGCTGCCGCTCGTGCTGCACCCCGACGGCGGGGTGGAGCCCGTCGGGCGGCTCGGCACGCTGCTGGGGACGGACATCGAGCCCCAGCTCTACGACGTGGCGATCGACCTCGAGGAGGGCGACGTGCTCGTCCTCTACACCGACGGCGTCACCGAGGTGCGCCGCCGCCGCCGCGAGGTCTTCGGGCACGCCGAGCTCACCTCGCTGCTGCGCAGCTGCGGCGGCCTTCCGCCCGACGCGGTGGCCGACCGCATCGAAGCCGCGGTGCTGGCGGCCTCGGAGGGCCGCCTGCGCGACGACATGGCGATCCTCGCCTTCGGGCCCACACCTGGCATCGATGCGCCTATGCTTCCCGGCCGCCCCATCGACGGAGGAACCTGATGGCAGAAGACCCGACGGATAAGACCGCGGAGGGAACCCGCGAGTCCAGCGCCGACCTGCTCACCGAGCTCGTCGCCCACCTGCGGAACAACCGCACCCAGCTGCGGCAGGAGTGGGCCCGGCGGATCGGCGAGGCGCGGCTGCTGACCGCGCTCACGCAGGAGGAGATCTTCTCTGAGGCCACGTCGGTGTACGACAACTACGTCGAGGTGCTCGAGACCGGCTCGGTCGAGGCGCTCCAGGACTACGCGCGCAACCTGTCCGAGCGCATCATCCCGCGCGGTGTGGAGACCGACGAGGTGCTCGGGATCGTGCTGCTCCTGCGCGACGTGCTCGCCCGCTCGCTGTTCCAGAAGTACCAGACCGACTTCGACTACCTCAACCAGGTGCTCGACGCCTACGAGCCGGCCGCGAACCGCATCGCCAACACGGTGGGCGTCAACTTCGTGCAGGAGCGCGAGCGCGTCATCCGCCAGCAGCAGGAGGCGATCCGCGAGCTCTCGACCCCGGTGCTCCAGGTGCGCGAGCGGCTGCTCATCCTGCCGATCATCGGCGTGCTCGACGGCCAGCGCGCGCGCCAGCTCACCGAGCAGCTCCTGCGCGGCATCCGCTCCAACCGCGCGCGCGTGGTCGTGATCGACATCACCGGCGTGCCGACGATCGACTCCACCGTCGCGAACCACCTCGTGCAGACCGTCGACGCCTCGCGCCTGATGGGCGCCAGCGTGATCATCACCGGCCTCTCGCCGGAGATCGCCCAGACGCTGGTCACGCTCGGGGTCGAGCTCGGCAAGGTCAACGCGGTGGGCGACCTGCAGGGCGGCATCGAGGAGGCCGAGCGGCTGCTCGGATACCAGGTCTCTCTGGAGACGCCGGCGCTCGACGCCGTCACCACGTAGTGGCAGTCCCGATCCTCAAGCAGGGGCCGTTCCTGATCGCCACCATCCAGGCGGCGCTCACCGATACGGACGTGCTCCAGCTCCAGGACGACGTCATGGCCCAGGTCACGCGGCATCGCTCGCGCGGCATCATCGTCGACGTCACGGCGCTCGACGTGATGGACTCGTTCGTGTCGCGCTCGCTGCAGGGGATCGCGCGGATGACGCGGCTCCGGGGCGCGACGACGGTGATCGTGGGGATCCAGCCCGAGGTCGCGTTCGCGATGGTGCAGCTCGGCATGGCCTTCGAGGACGTGCTGACGGCGCTTGACCTCGAGGAGGGTCTCGCCCTTCTGCTCCGGCCGCGGAAGGAGGCCGGCGACGGTGGCGGATGACGACGAGTCCGTGATCCCGATCGAGTCGGACGCCGACGTGGTGACCGCGCGCCAGCAGGCGCGGGCGATGGCCGGCGCGCTCGAGCTCACGAGCACCGACCAGACCCTGCTGGCCACCGCGATCTCGGAGGTGGCGCGCAACATCACCACCTATGCCAAGCGCGGCGAGGTGCTGCTCAAGGTGGTGCACGACGACGGCGGGCGGCGCGGGATCCGGGTGATCGCGCGCGACGACGGGCCGGGGATCGAGAACGTCGAGCTGGCCCTGCAGGACGGCTACACGAGCGGCGGCGGGCTGGGCCTCGGGCTGCCGGGCGCGCGGCGGCTCGTCCACGAGTTCCACATCCAGACAGCGCCCGGCGAGGGCACGACGGTGACGCTCGTGATGTGGGAGCGCGAGAACGCGCGCGCCGCATGAGCGACGACTGGCCGCCGGTCCTCGAGCGCGGCGTGGCCGAGATGACGCACGAGGGGGAGGGGCGCTCCGGTGACGTGGCGGTGTTCGCGCCCTGCCGGCGCGGTGCGCTGGTGGCGGTGATCGACGGCCTCGGCCACGGCGGCTTGGCGGCCGACGCGGCGGAGGCGGCGGCCGCGGTCGTCCGCGAGCGGGTCGACGACCCCCCGCACGACCTGCTGGAGGCCTGCCATCGCGAGCTGCGCGCCACCCGCGGCGCGGTGATGACGCTGGCGTGGTTCGACCTCGACGACGGCTCGCTGGAGTGGACGGGGGTCGGCAACGTCGAGGCCCGCCTCATCCGCCCGGACGCGCGCCCGGACTCGCCGGTCGTGCTCGGCGGCGTGGTCGGCATGAACCTTCCGAAGGCCCGCCTCACGACCGTCGCCCTCGAGCCCGGCGACACGATCGTCCTCGCCACCGACGGCGTGGCCGCCGACTTCTCGGAGTCGATCGACCCGGGCGCCGGCGCCCAACAGATCGCCGACCGCGTGATCGAGCGCTACGGCAAGGGCACCGACGACGCGCTGGTCGCCGTGGTCCGCTTCCTCAGTGAGTAGAACGTCAACTGCGGCTGGGTAGGGAGAGCGAGGGGGCCGACCGGGGGTGCACAACCGGACAACGCGGCCTCGTTCGGCGGTCGGTTGTCCACTTATGAGCCGCTACGGCTCCTAACCGGCCACGAGCCGCTCCGGCGAGGGACCGTTGTCCCCTTTGGCGCCCCACCTCCCTACCCAGCCGCCGTTGACGTTCGCTCGCGTCTAGCGGGCGACGGGGCTCAGCCGAGGAGCTGGGCGTCGGCGACCATCGCGCAGAAGAGCAGCGCGAGGTAGGCGAGCGAGTAGAGGTAGGTGCGCAGGGCGCTCGGGCGGTTGGCGCGGCGCTGGAGGCGCACCGCGAGCACCAGGAAGGCGCCGCCGAGGCCGAGCGCGGCGAGCGCGTAGAGGGCCCCGAAGAAGCCGAAGACGACCGGGAGCAGCGTCAGCACCACGAGCAGGGTCGTGTAGAGCACGATCTGGCGCCGGGTCTCGGCCTCGCCGTGCACGACCGGCATCATCGGCACGCCCACGCGCGCGTACTCGTCCTTCATCAGCAGCGAGAGCGCCCAGAAGTGCGGCGGCGTCCAGTAGAAGACGATCGCGAACAGGTACAGCGCGGCCGGGTCGAGCCCGCCGGTCACGGCGCTCCAGCCCACGAGCGGCGGCACCGCTCCCGCCGCCCCGCCGATGACGATGTTCTGCGGCGTCGAGCGCTTGAGCCACATCGTGTACACGAGCACGTAGCCGAGGAAGCCGGCCAGCGCGAGGAAGGCGGACAGCAGGTTGACCGTCGTCGCCAGCAGCAGGAAGGAGAGCGCCGCGAGCGCGAGGCCGTAGAGCAGCGCCGCGCGCGGCGACACCCGGCCCGCCGGGATCGGCCGCGTGGCCGTGCGCGCCATGCGGGCGTCGATGTCGCGGTCCCAGTAGTGGTTGACGGCGCCGGCGCCGCCCGCCGACAGGTAGCCGCCGAGCACGGTCAGCGCGACCAGCGACAGCGACGGGTCGCCCGCCACGTACATCGTGGTCACCGTCGTCAGCAGCAGCAGGAGCTGGACGCGCGGCTTGGTGAGCGTGACGTAGTCCGCCACCACCTGGCGGACGCCGCCGACCTCTACCGCTACCGCGCGGGACGCTTCCATGGCCTTAGGCGTTGACCATCGGCTTGCCGGATTCGAACCGCTGCGGCACGCCGGTCTGGCGCTCGATCTGGCGGCGGATGTCCTTCATCGGCTCGACCGAGCGCACGCGCGGGACGGTGTCGAAGTTGTTCTCCGGCGGCGGCGACGGCGTGAACCACTCGAGCGTGTTCGCCTTCCACGGGTCCGGGCCGGCGATCGGCCCGCGCTTGAGCGAGCGCACCATGTTGATGATCGTGAGCAGCACGGAGAGGGCGAGCACGAAGGCGCCGATCGAGGAGATCAGGTTCATCTCGCTCCAGCCGGCGTTCTCGGAGTACTCGTAGATCCGCCGCGGCATGCCGTCGAGGCCGGCCGAGTGCTGGATCAGGAAGGTGAGGTGGAACCCGATCAGGAAGAGCCAGAACGAGATCTTGCCCAGGCCCTCGCTCATGAGCCGCCCGGTCATCTTCGGGAACCAGTAGTAGAGCGCCGCGACCATCGCGAAGGCCGACGCGCCGAACGCCGTGTAGTGGAAGTGGGCGACGACGAAGTACGTGTCGGTGAGCTGCCAGTCGACCGGGAACACGGCGAGGAAGATGCCGGTGATGCCGCCCATCAGGAACGTCCCGATGCCGCCGACGCAGAACAGCAGCGCCACGCGGAACTCGATCGTGCCCCGCCACAGCGTCGCCACCCAGTTGAAGATCTTCACCCCGGTGGGCACCGCGATCAGGAAGCTCGAGAGCATGAAGAAGGCGAGCACGACGGTGCTCATCGGCGTGGCGAACATGTGGTGCGCCCACACGAGCATGCCGAGGAAGGCGATGCCCGCCGTGGCCGCCGCGATCGCCTTGTAGCCGAAGATCGGCTTACGCGCGAAGACCGGCAGGACCTCGGAGAAGATCCCGAACGCCGGCAGCACGAGGATGTAGACCTCGGGGTGGCCGAAGAACCAGAACAGGTGCTGCCACAGCAGCGCCGAGCCGCCCTCCGCCGGGTCGAAGAAGTTCGTCCCGAAGTTGCGGTCGAGCAACAGCATCGTGACCGTGGCGGCCAGCGACGTGAGCGCCAGGACGACCAGGTACGAGTAGATCAGCATCGTCCACACGAACAGCGGCATCCGCCCCCAGCCCATGCCGGGCGCCCGCATGTTGTGGATCGTGGCGATGAAGTTGATGGCGCCGAGGACCGAGGCCAGGCCGGTGAGGTGGACCATGTAGATCCACGCCTCCTGGCCATTGGACGGCGTGTACTCCTTCAGCGACAGCGGCACGTAGGAGAACCAGCCCGCCTCGGGCGGCGTGAAGAACAGCGAGCCGTAGAGCGCGAGGCCGCCGAAGAGGAACATCCAGTACGACCACGCGTTGAGGCGCGGGAACGCCACGTCGCGGGCGCCGATCATGAGCGGCAGGAAGTAGTTCGCGAAGCCCGCCCACACCGGCACGACGACGAGGAAGACCATCGTCGTCCCGTGCAGCGTGAAGATCTCGTTGTACTTCTCGGGCGTCAGGAACGTGTTCTCCGGCACGCCGAGCTGGATCCGCATGAGCAGCGCCTCGACGCCGCCGATGACGAAGAAGACGAGGACGGTGAGCAGGTAGAGGATCCCGATCTTCTTGTGATCGGTGGTGGTCAGCCAGCTCATCCAGCCGCGCCGAGGCCGGTCGACCTCATGGGCGATGATCTGCGGCCGGGCGGTCGCGGCTTCCACCTACTCGCCTCCCTCTGAAGCGTTGATCTCCTCGCGCTGGGCGGC
Organism: uncultured Solirubrobacteraceae bacterium; assembly: GCA_963730535.1. Lineage (GTDB taxonomy): Bacteria > Actinomycetota > Thermoleophilia > Solirubrobacterales > Solirubrobacteraceae > DASSUW01. The sequence goes on along the minus strand of CAVSRU010000012.1, from coordinate 376,046 downwards.
GGCTTCCTCCTGCGCCGCCTTGATCTCCTGCGCCTTCTGGTCGCGCCACGCGACCCAGTCGTCGTAGGGGAGCCCGATCACCCTGGCGACCATGTCAGCGTGGTTGCGCCCGCACAGCTCGGCGCACTGGCCGTCGTAGACCACCCGGTCCTGGCCCTCCTCGAGCGCGTCGAGCGGGATCTGGAACCACGTCTTGTTGGTGTAGCCCGGGATGGCGTCGGCCTTGCCGCCCAGCGGCGGGATCCACCAGGAGTGGGCGACGTCCTTGGCCTGCACGTCGAGGATGATCGTCATGCCGATCGGGACGTACATGTCGTTGTAGGCGAAGACCCGGTCCTGCCCCTCGGCCGTGGGGTAGAAGTAGCTCCAGGCGTACTGCTCGCCGACGACCTTGATCGTCATCGCCTGGCTCCCCTCCGGCGGGGCCGCCTGGTCGAGCGCCGCGAACGTCGCGCTGGCGGCCACCGGGTTGCCGTCGCCGTCGATCTGCGAGGCCGCGGGGTTCTTGATGTCGTCGAGGAGCACGAACGTGAAGACGGTCAGGAAGATCAGGATCGCGGCGGCGCCGACGGTCCAGCCGATCTCGAGCTGCGTGTTGCCGTGGATCTGGGCTGCGACCCGGTCCTTGCGGGCCCGGAACCGCAGCAGCGAGTAGATCATCAGGCCCTCGACGCCGATGAAGATCACGAGCCCGATCAGCGCGATCAGGATGTAGAGCGTGCGGATCGCGTCGGCATTCGGCGAGCCGGCCGAGTCCGGCAGGAACCAGCCGGCGGACGCGGCGGGGGCGAGCACGAGCGCTCCCAGCAGTACGGCGGGGACGGCTGCGCCCAGGGCGCGCAGGCGACGTCGGGACTTGGGAGCCACGGCGTCGGCAGTATATGGACGGAGGGCCGGGAAGCGGCCCCTCATCGGCCTTCGAACGCGGGGGGCCGCTTGTGCAGGAACGCCAGGACGCCCTCCTGGAAGTCGCCCGACGCCGCGGATTGCTGTTGGATCTCCGCTTCGAGCTCCAGCTGGGCGCCCATCCGCTCGAACAGCCAGGCGTTGAGCTGCCGCTTGATGCCGGCGTACGCCCGGGTGGGGCCGGCCGCCAGCCGCGCCGCCAGCTCGTCGACCGCGGCGTCGAGGCCGTCGTCGGACGTCACCCGGTTGATGAGGCCCCACTCGAGCGCCTGGCGGGCTGGGACCCGCTCCCCGAGCATCGCCATCTCGGTGGCGCGCGCGAGGCCGGCGCGCTCGGGCACGAGCAGCGACGAGCCGCCGTCGGGCACCAGGCCGATGTTCACGAACGCGAGCAGGAAGTAGGCGGACTCGCGGGCGACGATCAGGTCGCAGGCCAGCGCGAGCGAGCAGCCGATCCCCACGGCGGGGCCGTTGACCGCCGCGATCACCGGCTTGGGCAGCGTGCGCAGCCCGGCGATGATCGGGTGGTAGCGCTCGGTCAGCGTGGTCAGCACGTCGGGGTGGCCCTCGGGCGTCGAGTCGAAGCCCGCCTTCAGGTCCGCGCCGGACGAGAACGCGCGTCCCGCGCCGGTGATCACCACGACGCGCACGTCCTCGGCTTCCGCCTCGCGCACCGCGGCGAGCAGGTCGAAGCCGAACTGCTTGTCCCACGCGTTCAGCGCATCCGGCCGGTCCAGGGTGATCCGCAGCTCGCCGCCACGCCGCTCCAGCTTCACGGTGTCCATCGGCGCTTCCTATCAGGCGCGTACGGGTGCCCGTATCACTCCCGTCCCCTACGCGCACTAGGCTCGCCAGGTGCGCAGCTCGATCGTCCGTGCCGCGGCGCTCACGGTGCTGGCCGCCGGGGTGGCGGCCCCGATCCTGCGCCGCCGCCTGAATCTGCGGCCGCCGGCGGTGATCGCGGCCTCCGCCGCCGCTCCCGTGGCCTTCTGCGTGCTGCTCCCGCGCACGCGCGCGCGTGACGTCGGGACGTGCCTGCTTCAGATGTGGGCCTACGTGGCGGCGTACAAGATGCCCTACGACGATCCCGAGGCGCTTGGCCGCCGCGTGCGGATCGCCTACCCCGTGCGCGCCGACCGCCTGCTGGGCGGCGGCACGACGCCGACGCTGCGGCTCCAGCGCTCGCTCGGCACCCCGGGCACCTTCCGCGCGTGGGAGAAGCTGCTGATCTGGTCGCACTGGCTGTGGTTCGCGTTCCCCCACGGCACGGTCGCCTACCTGCTGCTGCGCCACCCGGAGCGCTTGCCGAACGGCGCCGCGCGGATCTACGCGACGTTCGACCTCGGGCTGATCGGCTACTGGGCGGTCCCCACGGCGCCGCCGTGGTACGCCTCGGCCGAGGGCCTGATGGAGGATGGCCGCACGCCGGAGCTGCGGCGGATGATGGTGGAGTACGGCGAGCACTTCTGGCGGTCCGGCTGGGCCCCGCTGTACGGTGTCCTGGGAGGCAACCCGCTGGCCGCCATGCCGTCCCTGCATTTCGCGACATCCGTCTCGGCCGCTCACGTGCTGTCGGAGACGGGGAGCGTGGCCGGCCGCCTCGGCTGGACGTACGCGATCCTGCTCGGCGTGGCGCTCGTCTACCTGGGCGAGCACTACGTCGTCGACCTCGCGGCCGGGTTGGCGCTCGCCGAGGGCGTGCGCGTGGGGGCACCCGCGGCGGCCGGGCCGGCGCGCCGGCTGTCGCGGGCCGTGCAGGCGCTGGAGCGGGCCGCCCGATGACGAGCGACACGACCGCCCCTGTCACGACGCCGAACGAGGACGGGGAGGACGGCGAGGGCGGCACCCCGCCACGCCTCCAGTTCACCGCCCGCAACATGCTCTTCCTCGGCGGCTTCCTCGTCGCCTCGATCGCCGGGCTCTACTACCTGCTGCCCCAGCTCGCCGGGCTCGACGACACGTGGAGCCGGATCGAGGACGGCAGCCCGTACTGGCTGTCGCTCGCGTTCGCCTTCACGTTCGGGATGTTCGCCGGGTACGTGATGATGTTCCGGGGCGTGTTCTCGCGCGTGTGGGGCAGCGAGCGGATCGGCTGGCGCGAGTCCTACCAGATCACGATGGCGGGGCTCGCCGCGTCACGCATCTTCGCGGCCGGCGGGGCGGGCGGGCTGGTCCTGACCGCCTGGGCGCTGCGGCGCGCGGGCCTGCGCAAGCGCGACGTGGCGGACCGGACGCTCTCGTTCCTGATCCTCACGTACTTCCCCTACGTGCTCGCCCTGTTCGTCTGCGGGCTGGGCCTGCGGCTGGGGCTCTTCGAGGGTGAGGCGCCGTTCGGGCTCACAGTCGTCCCCGCCATCCTGGCCGTCATCGCGCTGGCCATCGGGCTCGCGATCGCGCTCATTCCCACCGACCTCCAGCGGCGCCTGAGCGGCTGGGCGAGCAGCCACGGGCGGCTCGCCCGCTTCGCCCAGACGGCGGCGAACCTGCCCGCTGCGGCCTCGGCGGGCATGCGCGACGCGCTTGCCCATGTGCGGTCCCGCGACCCGGCGCTGCTCGGCGCGATCCTCTTCTGGGCGGCGCAGATCCTCGTGCTGTGGGCGGCCTTCCGCGCGTTCGGCGCCTCGCCGCCGCCCGCCGTGCTCGTGCAGGCGTTCTTCGTCGGGATGCTCGGCAACCTGCTGCCGATGCCGGGCGGCGTCGGCGGCGTCGAGGGCGGCATGATCGCGTCGTTCGTGGCCTTCGGGGTCGACGGCGGTCTGGCCGTCGTCGCGGTGCTCGTCTACCGTGCGTTCACGTTCTGGCTGCCGCTGATCCCGGGCGTGATCGCGTACTTCCAGCTGCGGCGTACGGTCGAGCAATGGGCGCTAAGCTATACAAAGTGAAGTAAGGAATCGGGGCCGAACGGGGACTAAGAAATCTATGGAAAACGTCATCATCATCGGGAGCGGACCGGCCGGCTACACAGCCGCGCTGTACACCGCCCGCGCCAACCTCGAGCCGCTCGTCATCGAGGGCTGGATGTGGGGCGGCCTGCTCCAGCAGACGACCGACGTCGAGAACTTCCCCGGCTACCCCGAGGGCGTCATGGGCCCGCAGATGATGCAGGACCTGCGCGACCAGGCCGAGCGCTTCGGCGCGCGCTTCGTGACCGAGAACGTCACCCGCGTCGAGCCTGCTCGGGCGCCCGGCGAGCCGTTCCGCGTGTGGGTCGACGAGGACCTCTACGAGGCCCGCGCGGTGGTCCTGGCCATGGGCGCCGAGCACAAGAAGCTGGGCGTGCCCGGCGAGGAGGAGCTCGGCGGCCGCGGCGTTTCCTATTGCGCGACGTGTGACGCGGCGTTCTACAAGGACCGCGAGACGATCATCGTCGGCGGCGGCGACTCCGCGATGGAGGAGGCGATCTTCCTCGCCAAGTTCTCCTCGAAGGTGACGATCGTCAACCGGCGGGACGAGTTCCGCGCCTCCAAGATCATGCTCGAGCGCGCGCGCTCGATGCCGAACATCGACTTCCTGACCCCGTACGTGGTGGAGGAGTTCGTCGCCTCGGACGAGGGCGTGCTCGACCGCGCGCGGCTGCGCAACGTCGAGACCGGCGAGCATCGCGAGCTGCCGATGCACGGCGCGTTCATCGCGGTCGGCCACGAGCCGCAGTCCGAGCTGGTCGAGGGCATCGTCGAGACCGACCCCAACGGCTACGTGCTGACCGAGGGCAAGTCCACCCGGACCAACGTGCCCGGGATGTTCGCGGCCGGCGACCTCGTCGACCACACCTACCGCCAGGCCGTCACCGCCGCAGGCTCCGGCTGTATGGCCGCGCTCGACTCGGAGTGGTACCTGCGCGACAACCCCGCGGTGCCGACGCCGGCCGCGCTCGAGGGCACCGGCGACCTCGCCGAGGAGCAGTGGGCGCCGGTGGCCGAGCCTACGCGAGTGCGTTGAGCCCGGTCTCGGCGCGCCCGATGATGAGCTTCTGGATCTGCGACGTGCCCTCGTAGAGGGTCGTGACCCGCACGTCGCGGAAGTAGCGCTCGACCGGGTGGTCGTCGACGTAGCCTGACCCACCGTGCACCTGGATCGCCAGGTGCGAGCAGTTCTGCGCTGCCTCGGTCGCGTACAGCTTGGCGATCGAGGTCTCGGTGGTGCTCGGCTTGCCGGCGTCCTTCAGGGCGCCGGCCCGGAAGACGAGCAGCCGCGCCGCGTCCGTCTGCACGCGCATGTCGGCGATCATCGCCTGCACGAGCTGGAAGGAGCCGATCGGGCGCCCGAACTGGTGACGCTCCTTGGCGTAGGCGACCGAGTGGTCGAGCGATCCCTGGCACACGCCCACGCAGCCGGCGGCCACCGAGTAGCGGCCGGAGTCGAGCGCGCTCATGGCGACCTTGAAGCCCTCGCCGACCTCGCCCATCAGCGCGTCGTCGGGCACCTCGACGTCGTCGAGGGCCAGCGACGCGGTGTCCGACCCGTGGAGGCCCATCTTCCCGTGGATCTCCTGGGTCGAGAAGCCCGGCGTGTCGGTCGGGACGAGGAAGCAGGCCAGTCCCCGGTGCTGCTTCTCCGGGTCGGTCTGGGCGAAGACCATCGCCACCTTGGCGTGGTTGCCGAGCGAGATCCACATCTTGTTGCCGTTCAGCACCCAGCCGTCGTCGGTCTTGCGCGCGCGAGTCTTCTGGTTCGCGGCGTCGGACCCGGTGTCGGGCTCGGTGAGCCCGAAGCAGCCGAGCCACTCGCCGGAGCACAGCTTCGGCAGGTAGCGCTGCTTCTGCTCCTCGGTGCCCCAGCGCAGGATCGACGAGCAGACGAGCGAGGTCTGGACGGAGATGACCGTGCGCATCGCCGAGTCGTGGCGACCGATCTCCTCGACCACGACCGCGTACGTGATGTAGTCGAGGCCGGCACCGCCGTATTCCTGCGGCACGATGGCGCCGAGATAGCCCTGGTCGGCGATCTTCGCCACGAGCTCCGTGTCGAAGTGGTGGTTGCGGTCGTTCTCCCGGGCGCGCTCGGCGAGCTCGCGGCCGGCGAACGACCGCGCGGTCTCACGGATGAGCTCCTGCTCGTCGGTCAAGTCGAAATCCATGCGCGACGACGCTACTACGATGCCGTCGGGTGGACGCGTTCACGGTGGTCTTCGGCGGCACGCTGGCCTTCTTCGTCGTCGCCGTCGTGCTGCTCGGCCTCTTCTCCGACCGCTCGCCGCGCGACTACTTGGACTGGAAGCCGACCCGCTCGCCGGAGGCGGAGGCCCAGAACGAGCTCGACGACGTCGCGCAGATGATCGAGGCGCAGAACGAGCTCAAGCGCCGCCGCGGAGCGCCGGAGATCAGCGAGGAGGAGATCGAGCAGCGCGTGCGCGAGGAGGAGGCGGAGAAGCGGCGGTGGCGCGAGTCCTGATCGTCGGCTGCGGGTGCCGCGGGCGCTCGCTGGCCCGCGCGCTGGTGGCCGACGGGCACGCCGTGCGGGGGACGACGCGGGATGCCGAGCGGACAGCGGCGATCGCCGAGGCGGGCGCCGAGCCTTACGTGGGTGACCCCGACCGGATCGCCACGCTGATGGGAGCGCTGGCGGGGGTGACGGTGATCTGCTGGCTGCTCGGGAGCGTCCCGGCGCCGGACCTTCACGACGGGCGGCTGCGGATGCTGTTCGAGAAGCTCGTCGACACGCCGGTGCGCGGCGTGGTCTACGAGCGCGGCTCGGCGGCGGGCGAGGCGATCGCCCGCGACGCCGCTGTGCGCTGGCAGATCCCGGTCGAGGTGATCGCGCCCGGTGGGGACGCGCGGGCGGCGGTGCACCGGCTCCTGGGGCTATGATGAGCCCTAATCCCTTCAAAGCCGGTAGGAATTAGGAGGAGCAGCGTGGCAGAGTACGTCAACGACGTCCTCGTCGACACCCAGTGGGTCGAGGACCATCTCGAGGATCCCAACGTGCGCATCGTCGAGGTCGACGAGAATCCCGCGCTCTACGCGGAGGCCCACATCCCGGGCGCGATCGGGTTCGACTGGCAGAAGGACCTCCAGGACCAGGTCAAGCGCGACTTCCTGGGACCCGAGGCGTTCGGCGAGCTGTTCGGCTCGCGGGGGCTCTCCAACGACCACACGATCGTCCTCTACGGCGACCGCAACAACTGGTTCGCCGCCTACACGTACTGGTACCTCAAGTACTACGGCCACGACGATGTGAAGCTCGTCAACGGCCCGCGCGAGAAGTGGATCGCCGAGGGCCGGCCGACCAGCACCGAGGTCCCGAGCAACGAGCCGGCGAGCTTCACCGCCCAGCCGGGCGACGACGCGATCCGCGCCCGCCGCGACGAGGTGCTCGCCGCGCTCGACTCCTCGACCCGCCTCGTCGACGTCCGCTCGCCGCAGGAGTACTCCGGCGAGGTCATCGCGATGCCCGGCTACGAGCAGGAGGGCGCCCAGCGCGGCGGCCACATCCCCGGCGCCGCGTCGGTCCCGTGGGCGCAGGCCGTGCGCGAGGACGGCACCTTCAAGTCGGCCGACGAGCTGACCGAGCTCTACAACTCGAAGGGCGTCACCAACGGCGAGCCGATCATCGCCTACTGCCGGATCGGCGAGCGCTCGGCCCACACCTGGTTCGTGCTCCACGAGCTGCTGGGCAAGGACGACGTCAAGAACTACGACGGCTCGTGGACGGAGTGGGGGAACCTGGTCGACGTGCCTATCGAGCGACCGTAACGTCGCATCACCGCCACCACGAACGCTGGGCCCGTCACTTGGTGGTGGCGGTGAGGCGAAACAGCAATTCTCCGAGGATCCGGGCGGTCGCCCCCCAGATGAGGTGGCCGCCCGTCTCGTAGGTCGGCGTGCGGAACGCGATGCCGCGGCGGATGAGCCGCCGCTCGCCGTAGCCCTCCTGCAGGTCGCGGAGCGGCAGCTCGAGCACCTCGTCGACCTCGGTGTGCTGCGCCACCCAGGCGAAGCCTGGCTCGATCAGCCCCACGAACGGATAGATCGCGTAGTTGGTCACGAACGTCGGCGTGGGCGGCAGCGCGCCGAGGACCTGGACCGCCTCGGGCGGGAGGCCGACCTCCTCGTGCGCCTCCCGCAGCGCCGTCTCGAGCAGCGTCTCGCCCTCGTCCTGGCGGCCGCCGGGGAACGAGATCTCGCCGGCGTGGCGGCGCAGGTCGTGCCGGCGGCGGGTGAAGACGGCGTGCAGCGCGCCTGCGCCGTCCTCGAAGACCGGCACGAGGACGGCAGCGTCCTTGCCGCCGTGCACGTCCATGGCCAGCGCCTCCTCGGGCGCCAGCAGCGCGGTCGCCAGGTCCTGGGCGGCGCTCAGGCTTGCTCGACCCGCTCGTCGAACGCGACCTCGCCCTCGAGCGTCCGGTGCACCGGGCACTTGGCGGCGATCACGCGCAGCTTCTCGACCTGGTCCTCGTCGAGCTGCGGCGGCATGTTGAACACGAGATCGAAGCGCGTCGGGCAGCCGCGCTCGGCGGGCATGTAGCGGACGTCGACGCGCAGGCCGCTGGCATCCCAGCCCTTGCGCTTGGCGTACATCTCCATCGTCACCGCCGTGCAGGAGGCGAGCGCGGCGGCGAGCAGCTCCTGTGGGCTCGGGCCCTGGTCGTCGCCGCCCGAGGCGACGGGCTCGTCGACCGTGAGGTGGTGGTCGCCGGCCTTGACGTCGTGGACGAGGTTCTCGCGCTGGCGGGCGCTGGCGCGCATCGCCCGGCGGGTGTCACTGGAGGTTCTATTCAGGAGAGACATCAGTCCAATGGATTGAACACCATGCCGGTTAAGACCTTCGGAAAGAAGTACGTGCTTTTGGGGGGCATGCTCTCGCCGGCCGCCGCCACGTCGCGGACGCGGTCGACCGGCGTGGCGCCCATGAAGAACGCCGCCGCCGCCTCGCCGGACTCCACCCGCTGGCGCGCCTGCGCCGTGTCGCGCGCGTAGTCGAGCCCGTGCAAATGCGAGATGTCGTCCTCGGTCATGCCCAGCGCCTGCTTGAGGATCAGCGCCTCGAGCACCGCGGTGTCGAGCGCGCGGTAGGCCTCCGGCTTGTCCGGCAGCGCCGCGCGGGCGATCTCCGGGTCGCGGAGGGTGAGCATCACCGGCCGCCGGTGATGGGCGTCGAGGTAGCCGATCTGCACCTGCCCGTCCGTGGCGGCGGGCTCCAGCTCGTCCTCGGTGATCGGCGTGAGCTCGAAGTCGCGCTGGACGGCCGCCCTGAGGGCGGCGCGACGGTCGTCGTCGAGCTGCGTGAGCAGGCGGTGGGTCGGGAAGACCGTGAGGCCGGGGTCCTGGAGCGCAACGAGGCACATGAGCACGTGGCCGGCACCGCCCTCGGCGTGGTGCACGCGCGCCGTCTCGTAGCGGTGGTGGCCGTCCGCGATCAGCAGCTCCTTGTCGCGCATCGCCTCGTGCACCGTGCGGGCGGCCTCCGGATCGGCGACCCGCCACAGGCGGTGGACGGTCCCGTCGTCGTCCGTCACCTCGGCCCACGGCTCGCCCTTGGCGGCGTCGAGCGCCGCGTACGCCGCCCCGGCGGGGTCGTCATAGAGCGAGAAGATCGGGGAGAGGTTCGCGTTGGTGGCGCGCGTGAGCCGCAGCCGGTCCTCCTTGGGGCCGGGGTGCGTGCGCTCGTGGGGGCGAATCCGCCCCGGGCCGTAGTCCTCGATCCCGACGCGCGCGAGGAAGCCCCGGCGCGTGCGGCCGCGACCGTCGGGGCCGGTGTACTCCTGCTCGAGCGCCCACAGCGCGTCCTCGCCGTCGCGCACCAGGACCCCCTCGTCCTGCCAGCGCTCGAACACGCTCGCCGCGTGTGCGTACGGGTCGCCGTCGGCCTGCGGGAGGTCGATCTCGACGACGTTGTACGGCGAGCGATCGACCAGCGCGGCGCGCTGGTCGGCGTCGATCACGTCGTAGGGCGGCGCGACGACTCTGTCGAGGCCGCCGACGCGGTCGCGGTCGTAGTGGAGCGCGCGGAAGGGCTGGACGTCGGCCATGCGCGTCGCAGGCTAGCGGCGCGAACGTCAACGGCGCTGGGTAGGGGAAGCGAGGGGTCGGCCGCGCGAGGAACTTCGTGCATCTCGATGCGGGGGCCGAGAACGACTTGCACGTTGTTCCTCGTGACGAGGAAGTTCGTGCAACTCATCCTCGCCGGAACCGTCGACTTGCACGAAGTTCCCCGCGGCGCGGCCGGCTCCCTCACCTCCTACCCAGCCGATGTTGACGTTCGTCGGCCGCTACCGACGAACGCCGAAGTCGACCGTGTAGGTCGCGCCTGCGGCACCGGAGGACGGCACGCGGGCGACCACGCCGACCCCGAGCTCCCGGAAGCCGCCCTTGAGGATGTTGGCGCGGTGGCCGGGAGAGGCCATCCAGGCCTTCATGGCGCCGCGCGGGGTCCCGAGCGAACCGGTGCCCCACGCGAGGTTCTCGCCGAGCATCCAGCCCTGTTCGTCGCGCACGTAGTCGGCGCGCAGGATGCGCTGCACCATCGTCGTGCCGTCCGGCGCGGTGTGCTCGAAGTAGCCGGCCGCGGTCATGTCGTGCGAGTGGGCGCGCGCCGCGCGCCGCAGCCGGCGGTTCTCGCGCAGAGGGGAGAGGCCGTTCTGGGCGCGCACCTTGTTGTGCAGGCAGAGGATCGCGCGCCGGATGCGCTTGAGGTTGTCCGCGGACGGGTGGAGGTTCGCGTCGGCGCACTGCTGCGCGGCGACCGCGCGGAGCGTCGAGGGATGCCGAGCGTCGGCGACCGTGGTCGCGAGGCCGAGCACGGCCACGAGCGCGAAGACGGTGAGGATGCGGGCCCGGGACGACAACGCCCCATGGTCATCGGCCCGGCGCGGCCCCCTCTTGAGCAGATCTCGCCCAGCCGGGCACGGCCTCGACCTCGGGCGCCGGCGGGTGCAGCTGCGTCCAGGCGACGGCGGCCACCACGAGCAGGCCGCCGGCGATCTGGACCGCGCCCAGCGCCTCGCCGTGGATGAGCCACGCCATGACCGTGGCCAGCGGCGGCTCCAGCGTCGCCACGACGCCCACGCGCGTCGCCGGCAGGTGGCGCAGGGCGCTGAGGTTGAGCAGGAACGCGCCCAGCGTGCCGACCAGCACGACGGCCAGGACGAGGCTCACGCTGCGCAGGTCCGCGACCTCGCCCAGTGGCAGCGTCCACGGCGGGCTGGCCACCAGCCAGGCGACGGTCGCGAAGCCGAGGCCCCACGCGAGCGTGGTGAACGCGTCGTACGAGCGGCCCGCGCGCTCGAACCCGACGAGGTAGACGGCGAAGCTGACCGCCGCGATGACCGCGAACAGCACGCCGATCCCGTCGAGCCCGCCGGCGTCGTAGACCCTGACCACCAGCGCCGAGCCGACCACCGACAGCGCCACCGCGCCGTAGAGCGACGCCCGCAGATGCCGCCCGTGCGCGATCCGCAGCCACAGGAGCACCAGCAGGGGCCCGGTGAACTGGATCACGAGGGCGACGCTGATCGGCAGCCGCTCGATGGCGGCGAAGTAGGTGAACTGCACCACGGCGACGCCGACGATCCCGAGCCACGCCATCCGCGGCACGTCGCGCCGCGCGATCCGCAGCCGCCGCCGGTCGACGACCGCCAGCGTCCCGGCGAGCAGCAGGAACGCCAGCGTCACGCGCAGCTGACTCAGGTGGGCGGCCGAGATGCCGTCGTCGAGCAGGAAGCGCGCCAGCGAGCCGTTGAGGGCGAACATCGCCGCCGCGACGGCGGCGAGCAGGTACCCGAGGCGAGGACGGCGGTCGGCGTGCGGCATGAACCGGCCATTGTGGCTGCCATACTCGCGGCGCCGGGGCGTAGCTCAGTCTGGTAGAGCGCCGCGTTTGGGACGCGGAGGTCCGCCGGTTCGAATCCGGCCGCCCCGACACTGAACCGCGCTACAGCGCGGTTTCCGTCGTCTTGGGGCCGCCCCGAGCTACCAAACGGCTACCAATCATGCGCTGCGGAGCGAGCGCGCTGATGCGGGCCCGCGCGAGCCAGCACAGATACAAACCCTCTGCCTCGTCCCAGCGCTCGACACTCATACGCCACGTCACGTCTGCGCCCAAGGCGTCGACCGGGATGAGGCGTCGTTGATTGCGTCGCAGAACGCCTCCCGATGCCACGCGAACAGCGCCTCCGCGTGCTTAGAACGGTCCGGCAGGACAACTCACTGCCCCGCTCGCCCTGCTACGGATACGTAGGCATGACCGCCGACGATTTCACCCGAGTCGGCATCGGAATGGCGCTGATATCAGGGTTCCTGCTCGCTCCTCAGCTAATCGGCATTGCTCGAATTCAGCGCACAGAGCAGTGGGCTAAGCAACGCCTCGAGAAGGGGCATTGGAGCTTGCATACCCGAGCGCGCACCGAGCGGGACTTCGATCCGTTTTTCAGCGTGGCTCCCATCCTTTGGTGGACCGCCATTGTCGGCGTGATTAGCGGCTTGTCGTGGGCGTTGCTTGGGATTGCGAGCTACATCCTGCTCGCGCTAACGACATCCCTTAGTCACTGGATCTGCGCGGTTGCGGCCGCGCTGGCAGTGGTCGCACTCAGCGCGTGGCGCAGCTCCGCGTGGCTTATGGCCGCGATCTGGTTCCCCCGCTGGATCGCTGTTCAGGTCGCCGCAAAGGTCGCAGGCTGGCTGGTGTCGTGGCTAAGAGGCAACGACCGGCTCTTGGGCATCATCACCGTCGTTGGTGTGGTGCTGTTCGTCGCGGGTAACGTGTTGCAATTCATTGGGACATTCGATGAATCTTCGGCGCGTTAGCGGGGACCCGGGGCGGACCACCGTCGGCACCGCACGGTCGCGTGAAAAGCTAGGGCCTCCGGCGCGCTACCAATCGCGCTACCAATCTGAGCGACTCTCAGATGCGACGAGCCGCCTGACCGCATGCTCGAGAGCCACACAGCACTCCGCAACAGGTCGCGGGGCCGGTTCGAATCCGGCCGCCCCGACCTCTTGGTGACGGTCGTCGAGGGAGACATCGAGGAGCTGATCGCCCGCGCGCGGGCGCTTGTGGACGACGGTGGGCGGCGCCTGCTCGGGATCACCGGGGCGCCGGGGGCCGGCAAGTCGACGATCGCCGCGCGCGTCGTGGAAGCGCTCGGCGACGCCGCCGTGCTGGTGCCGATGGACGGCTTCCACCTCGCCAACGCCGAGCTCGAGCGGCTCGGGCGGCGCGACCGCAAGGGGGCGATCGACACGTTCGACGCCCATGGCTACGTCGCGCTGCTGCGCCGGCTGCGCTCGCCGGCCGGCGCGATCGTCTACGCGCCCGTGTTCCGGCGCGAGATCGAGGAGCCGATCGCGTGCGCGATCCCGGTCGGCCCGGAGGTCCCGCTCGTCGTCACCGAGGGCAACTACCTCCTCGTGACCGACGAGCCGTGGGCCGCCATCCGCGGCCTGCTCGACGAGGCGTGGTACGTGGCGCCCGACGAGGAGACGCGGATCGCGTGGCTGATCGCGCGCCACGTCGAGTTCGGCAAGCCGCCGGACGTCGCGCGCGCATGGTCACTCTCGACCGACCAGCGCAACGCGGAGCTGGTGGCCGCCACGCGCGGGCGCGCCGATGTGCTCGTGCCTATCGAGTCGGGCTGAGCCTCCGCCGCCGGCGCCCGAGCACCGCCGCCGCGGGCAGCACAACGAGGGCGACCGCCAGCAGTCCGAGGTTGCCGGTCGCGATGCCGGACGACGACGTGGACGCGACGGGGCCGCTCTTGTGCGGCCGCCCGGTCCAGCTCACGACGTCGATGCCGCGGTGGATGTCGTCGGCCGCCATGAAGTAGGTCCGCGTGCCGTCCTTGTTGTCGACGATCTTGAAGTCCTCCGCCGCCCACGTGTTGGCGTTCGGGAGCGTGAACGAGGCGACCTCGCGGTAGTCGACGTTCCCGTTGGAGGCGATCGAGTAGTCCACGATCTTGATGCCCTGGGTGTAGTAGGCGGCGATGAACCGCTGCTCGCCGGGGACCTGCTCGATCACGTGGATGTCGCAGAACGTCTCCGCGGGAACGACCGCGTCGCTGATGTAGACGGCCTTCTTGCCGGTCGACGTCGTCGCGTAGCGGATGCTCGCCGGGTTGCTGATGTCGAACGCGTGGGCGCCGCCGTTGCCGTACGGGTTGTCGATCCCGGGCGTGCAGGTGGAGCCAGGCGGCACCACGCCGCCGCCGCGCTCGTCGGTGACGAACATCACGCGGCGATCCGGGGTCGGGTCGGCCTCGTGGGAGACCGACACGCCGTCATCCGAGCGGACCTGGTTGTTCGAGTTGCAGGTCCGGACGTCGGTGCCGGGCGGTCCGCAGTCGCGGCCCGGGTGGTTGAAGGTGCCGAGGAACGTCCATCCCGTGGCGCGCTCGGTGCGATCGGCGCCCATCGTGCCGCAGTCGGTGACCATGGCGGTGGTGCGCGTTCCGGCCGTGATCGTGCATGGGAGCGGCGTGCCCTTCACACGCCCTCCGGAGTCGACCAGCTTCGAGACGTCGAGGATCAGCGTCGCGTTGACGGCCGCGCAGTAGAGCCGACCGCGGTCGTACGTGATGTCGTGGCAGGTAGCCGAGCCGGGCTCGAGCTGGCCGGTGTTCTGGTCGCGCTGCTGCGTCCACTCGGGCTGGAACGCGATCCGGTGGACGACCGGCCGGCACTGCGTGCGGCGGGTGGCGAGCGACCAGGACTCTGACCCGAAGCACGACCGCATGTCCATGACGTCGACCCAGTTGCGGCCCTCGAAGTCGGAGCTGCTGTTGTAGACGATCCACGGCCGCTGGCCGTCGACGGTGTGCGTGTGGCTGAAGCCGGCGAAGCGCACGAGATGGACCTCGCGCGGCTCGAATGCCGGGTTGGCGATGCCGGTGGTGTCGATGATCTCGATGCCGCCGCCGCCCGGGTCATGGCAGCGCCCGCTTGCGTCCGTCGTGTCGGTGAGCAGCCGGATCTTGCCCATCGCCGCGACCTGCGAGTCGTGCTGGAGGCCGGTAACCGACGTGTTCTGGATCGTGCAGTGCGCCGAGCCGTGGTCGGCGACCCACCGCGGGGCGACGGCGCCGTTGCGGGTGAGCTGGACGATGCGCTGCCCGACACTGAGGGCGTCGTCCTGGCCGAGCGTCCCGAACGCGCCGTAGATGTCGCTCGTCCCCGCGGGAGAGAAGAACTCGAGGTCGGTGCCGCCGCCGGTCAGCGCGTTGTTCGCGCCGCCGTGGAAGTTGGCGATGTGACGCCAGGTGCCCTCGCCGCGCGAGATGCCGGAGTCCGTCGTGCCGGTCGTGGGAGCGAGCGGCGTGCGCGGGTGCGTGTGGTCGGCGACCGCCGGACTGGCGAGCACGAGCACAGCCGAAGCTGCCGCGAGTGACGACAAGACGAGACTGCGCATGACGCTCCTCCCCGATCTGACCCCTGCGCGAGTGAGTCCCCGCCCGGCGCGCCCGCAAAACCCCAGGTTTATGATCGACGGCCGGTGCCCGTCACGCCCGCCGGAGTCCTCTTCGCGCACCCGCTCACGGAGTCGTACCAGCTGCCGGTTCCCCCGCTCGTGGCGGCGAACGCGGCCGCCGCGCTGGTCTTCGTGCTGGCGTTCGCGGTTCCCGGGCGCCCGCGGCGGCCGGCGGACGGTCCGGTCACCTCGTGGGCGGGGTCGCTGACCACGGCGCAGGTCGTGACGCGCACGGTCGCGGTGGCGCTGCTGGGGGTCGCGATCGCGGCCGGTCGGCTCGGGACCGACGACCAGCTCGAGAACCTCGCGCCCGCGCTCGTCGTCGGGGCCGGATGGCCGCTGCTCGTCCTGGCGAGCCTCCTGGCCGGGAGCGTCTGGCGGTGGGTCGACCCGTGGGACGGCATCGCGCGCGCCGTTGCGCCCGGCGACGGCCCGCAGGAGCCGCGGGCGGTCTGGCCGGCCGTCCCGTTCGCGCTCGTCTGGGTCTGGTATCTGAGCGCGTATTCCGACCCGCTCGACCCGCGGGCGGTCGGCGCGCTGCTGGCGCTCTACACCGTGGTGACGGTGGGCGGGTGCCTCGCGCTGGGCCGGGCCCGCTGGCTGGGGACGGCGGAGCCGCTCGGGATCGTGCTGTCGTGGATGGCGCTGCTCCCGCGCCGGCGGCTCGGCGGCTGGGACCCGCCGCCGGGCGCTGCGGTTCTGCTCGGGGTGTTGGCGGGCGGGGTGCTGTTCGGAGCGGCCCGGCGGTCAGAGCTCTGGGGCAGCCTGAACACCGTGCAGCACGCGGACCTCGTCGCGACGCTCGGCGTCCTGGCGTCGGCCGCCGTGGGGGCGGGGCTGCTCACGCTGATGGCGACCTCGAGCGCGGGGCGCGCGGCCGTCATCGCGGCCGCTCTCCCCGCGGTCGCGGGCGTGATCCTGGCGGTCGCCATGGACCGCAACCGGCTCTTCACGAGCGTCCAGCTCCTGCCGGGACTCCTCGGCGACCCGTTCGGCGAGGGGTGGGACCTCCTGGGCACCCCGCGCATCGACCCGGCTCCGCTAGGGACGACCGGCCTGCTGGTCGCCCAGCTCGCGACGCTGCTCGCCGGCTACCTGACGGCCGCGGTGGTGTTCGCGCGCCTCGCCCCGCCGAGGGCCCGGACGCCGTCGGCGGCCGGCCTTGCCGTGCTCGCGGGGTTGTCGGTGATCGCGGTCACGTCTCACTGAGCGGCTTGTGCTCGAGGCGGTGGACCGCCGGGCCCTGGAGCACGGACCCGTCGACCGCGAAGCGCGAGCCGTGGCATGGGCAGTCCCAGGTGCGCTCGGCGTCGTTGAAGCTGACCTGGCAGCCGAGGTGGGTGCAGACCGAGGACACCGCGGTGACCGTGCCGTCGTCGTCGCGGAAGGCGGCGATCCTCTCGCCCTCGTGGCGCACGATGTCGCCCTCACCGGGGCGCAGGTCGGCGAGCGAGCGGCGGCCGGGCTTGGTGATCCGGTCGCCGAGGAAGCGCAGCCCGACCTCGGCGTTCTCCTTGAGGAACCGCGGCGCGGCGGCGCGCAGCTTGAGGCGGGTGGGATCGAACACGCTCGCCCAGACGTTCTCCTTCCGCTGGACGCGGTCGGAGAGGATCATCGCCGCCGCCGTGCCGCCCGTCATGCCCCACTTGGCGAAGCCGGTGGCCATCAGCACGCGGTCGTCCCAGGGGGTGAGCGGGCCGACGTAGGGCACGCCGTCGTGCGGGACGTTGTCCTGCGCCGACCAGCGGTAGTCGACCGACTCGACGTCCCAATGCTCGCGCGCGAAGGTCTCCAGCCGGGCGTAGCGCACGCGGGTGTCGCCGCCGGTACCGGGCTTATGGCCCTCGCCGCCCACGAGCAGCAGCTCCTCGTCGCCGAGCGGCACGGCGCGCACCGAGCGCGACGGCGAGTCGCCGCTGATGAACATACCTTCGGGCGCGGCTCCCGCGATCCGGCACAGGATCGCGTACGAGCGCTGCGGGGTCATGCGCGCGAAGGCGAGCGAGCGGTCGAGGAACGGGAAGTGGGTGGCGACGACCACGTGGCCGGCCGTCACGGAGCCGCCGGGCGTCCTCACCACGCGGTCGCCGTCGGCGATCACCTCGACCGCGCGCGAGCCTTCGAAGATGCGCCCGCCGGCGGCCGCGACGCGCTCGGCGAGGGCTCCCAGGTAGCGGCCGGCGTGGAACTCGGCCTGGTCGTCGAAGCGCACCGCGGCCTCGACGCCGAACGGCAGCGGGACGCTCTCCGCCAGCCGCGCGGGCAGTCCCGCCTCCTGCGCCGCGCGCGTTTCGTCCTCGACCTTGCCGCGAGCCCGCGCGGAGGTCACGTACGCGTACGCCGGGCGGCGGCGGAAGTCGCAGTCGATGGCGTCGGAGGCCACCCGGGCGGCGATCCACTCGAGCGCCGCCTGGTTGGCCTCGGCGTAGGCTCGCGCGCCGTCGGCGCCGAAGCGAGCACGCAGGCGGGCGTAGATCAGGCCGTGCTGGGAGGTGACCTTGGCCGTCGTGTGGCCGCTCACCCCGTGGCCCAGCCGGTCGGCCTCGAGTAGCACGACGCTCGCCCCGGCCTCCTGGAGCAGCAGGGCGCTGGTGAGCCCGACGATCCCGCCGCCGATCACGACGACGTCGGCGCTGACGTCCTCGCCGAGGGTCGGGAAGGAGCGGGGCTCCGAGCGCGTGGCGAGCCAGAAAGAGGTCATCGGTGGCGGAGGGCGAGCTCCTCGAGGCGCATCAGCGACTCGGCGTTGCGGGCCTTGGTGATCGCGTGCGTGAGCGGGTTGAGGGCGAGGGCGCGGAACACGCCGTCGGGATTCTCGGTGATGCGCACCACGGTGCCGCCGTCGCGCGGGCGCAGCTCGAGCGTCACCGTCGCGGTGCCGACCGGCCGGCCCTTGGCGCGCAGGCGCAGCAGCTCGGGCGCGCGGGCCTCGAGCGACTCGGTGTGGTCTTCGATGGTGAGCGGGCCGACGCCGATCCGGTGGTGGAACTTCGAGCCGGCCGCCGGCCAGTCGGGGTCGGCGTCGCGGATCGTCTTCGAGCCGACCACCCAGTAGCCATAGCCGCCGGGGTCGGCCAGGGCGTCCCAGACCGCTTGCGGCGGGGCGAGCATGAACCGTTCGTTGCTGGCCACGGACGCGGACTACCCGAGCCCGGCCGGGACTAACGGCTCCGGTGCGCCAGGTCGTGGGGTTGCCGAACCTTCCACCACCCTTTGCCGGCGCTTTCCCGGGGCGTGCCGACCATGCCCTCCGTGCATCAGAGCGTCCTCATCGTCGGCGGCGGGCTCGCCGCCCAGCGCGCAGCCGAGACGCTGCGCGCCCGTGGCCACCACGGCCCCCTGCGGGTCGTGTGCGCGGAGCCGGTCGCCCCCTACGACCGCCCGCCCCTCTCCAAGGAGCTGCTCGCCTCGGGCGACGGTGATCCCTCGTTCCGGCCCGCGTCGTGGTACGCGGCGCAGGGCGTCGAGCTGCTGCTCGGGCGCCGCGCCGCGGGGCTCGACGTGGCGCGGCGGCGCGTGCGGCTCGAGGACGGTGAGGAGCTCGGCTATGACGATCTGATCATCGCCACCGGCAGTCGCCCCCGCCGGCTGCCTGTGCTCGCCGGACGCCCGAACGTGCACGTCCTGCGCACGCTGGCCGACGCCCGCGCCCTGCGGGCCGCGCTCTCCCCGGGCGTCCGGCTGGCGATCGTGGGCGCCGGCTTCATCGGCCAGGAGGTGGCGGCCACGGCGCGCCACCTGGGCGTCGACGTCACCCTGATCGAAGCCGCGCCGGTCCCGCTCGCGCACGTGCTCGGGGAGCGCCTCGGCACCTGGTTCGCCTCGCTCCACCGCGAGGAAGGGGTGCGCGTGGAGCTGAGCGCCGCCGTCGCGGCCGCGCTCCCGGGCAGAGCCGGCGCGCCGGTCGAGTCGCTCGTCCTCGCCGACGGCCGCGCGATCGGCGTCGACGTCGTGCTGGTCGGCGTCGGCGTCGTGCCCGAGACGCGCTGGCTCGCCGGCTCGCCGCTGGCGGGCGACGGCGTGCTCGTCGACGAGGGTGGCCGCACGCTCGTTCCGCACGTCTACGCGGCCGGGGACGTCGCCCGCCCGTTCGGCCGCGGCCGCTGCGAGCACTGGGAGCCCGCCGCCCGCATGGGCGCTGCCGCCGCGCGCTCGATCCTCCGCCTGCCGGCGGTCGCTGCGCCGCCGGAGAGCTTCTGGAGCGACCAGTACGGCGTCCGCATCCACCTCGTCGGCGAGGCGGCCGGCGCGGACGCGATCGAGGTCGACGGCGACCTCGCCTCCCGTGACTTCACCGCGGTCCTGCGCCGCCGTGGGGCGCTCGTCGGCGCCCTGCTCGTCGGCCGCCCGCGAGAGCTGCCCACCTGGCGCCGCCGACTGGCGGCGGAACTGGAACCGGAAAGGATCGCCGCATGACCCTCCTGCCCCGCGTCGACGAGTTCTCCTGCTGCGGTCACGGCGACTGCGCCGCGATCGCCCCGGGCGTGTTCCGGGTCGACGAGATCGCCGTCGTGATCGGCGACGGCCCCGACGACCTCATCCTCGAGGCCGCGCGCGCCTGTCCCGCGATGGCGATCGAGGTGGTCGACGCCGACACGGGAGCGCTCGTCGAGACATAGTGGGGGAGTGCAGCGAATCGACGCGCACAACACGGCCGGCTACGACGCGCCGATCGGGCTGACCGCCGACCCGGTCGTGTTCACGCTCACGGACGGCCGGTTGAGCGTGCTGCTGGCGCGCCGGCTCGAGGAGCCCCAGCGAGGCATGTTCGCCCTGCCGGGCGGCTTCGTCGGCCACGACGAGTCGCCCGAGCAGACCGCCGAGCGCAAGCTGCGCGAGAAGACCGGCGTCGGCCCGGTGCACCTCGAGCAGCTCCGCACGTACGCCTCGCCCGAGCGGGACCCCCGAGGCTGGCTCCCCTCGATCGCCTACATGGCGCTCGTCGCCCCCGAGGCACTGCCCGAAGAACGCCCGGCCGACCGCGAGGCCGGCTGGCACCCCGTCGACGCCCTCCCGGAGCTGGCCCTCGACCACGCCCGGATCGTCGACGACGGCCTCTGGCGCCTCCGCGCCCGCGTCGCCGACAAGCACTGGTTCGTCAGCGTCGGCGGCGGGCTCCTGCCGGAGCGCTTCACTTTGGCTCAGGCCCAACGCCTGTACGTCGCGCTCAGCGGCGACACCGTCGACCCGGCGAACTTCCGCCGCGACGTCAGAGCCACCGGCCTCCTCACTGCCACCGACGAGCAACGCTCCGACGGCCCAGGCCGCCCAGGCCGCGTCTACACGCGGGTTTCCGCCCCCAGCGCGGTCTAAGCTCACCCCGCCGGCCCCTGTAGCTCAGCTGGATAGAGCAGCGGACTTCTAATCCGCAGGTCGCAGGTTCGAGTCCTGCCGGGGGCGCTCCGAGGAAGCCAGGGAGGTGACGCCCGGGGGTGCAGACCAGGGTCTTTCACGGGCGCGATGTGGTGGCGAGAGGGGCAGGATCTAGTTGCACGCACAACTAGATCTCTTGAAAGGAGATTGTCATGACCACCACGACACCCGATACGTTCACCAGCCCGGCGACGGACGCCGACACCGGCCTTCGCGAGGGCTACGCCGAGATCGGCGACGTGACGCTGCACTACGTCGAGGCCGGCGACGGGCCACTGGTCCTTCTGCTGCACGGCTTCCCGGAGTTCTGGTACGGCTGGCGGCAGCAGATCGCACCGCTCGTGAAGGCGGGCTTCCGCGTCGTCGCGCCCGACCTGCGCGGCTACAACCTGTCGTCGCAGCCGGACGACTTCGCCGCCTACACGGCCGACGAGCTGGCCGCCGACATCCGCGGCCTCATCCGCGAGCTCGGTGCCGAGTCCGCGATGGTGGTCGGTCACGACTGGGGCGGAAGCGTTGCCTGGACCCTGGCGGCGAACCACCCGGAGGTCGTCGACCGCCTCGTCATCCTGAACGCGGCCCATCCGCGCCGGCTCAACGAGGGCCTGCGCAACCTGCGTCAGCTCCTGAGGAGCTGGTACTTCTTCTACTTCCAGTTCCCGAAGCTGCCCGAGCGCCGGGCGCGCCGCAGGCAGTGGCGGTTCTTCAAGCGCTTCCTGCGCGACGCCCGCCCGTCGTACACGGCGGAGGAGCTCGACCGCTACGTCGAGGCGTGGTCGCAGCCAGGGGCAGCGAAGGCGATGATCGACTACTACCGCGCCGCGGTGCGGCTGTCGTCGAAGCAGGGCGAGCCTCGCCCCATCTCGGCGCCCACCCTGGTCATCTGGGGGCAGGGCGATCGCTACCTCGGCCCCAAGCTCGCCGAGCCGCACAACGAGGACGTGCCCAACCTCGACCGGGTCGAGCGCCTGCCCAACGCGTCCCACTGGGTCCACCACGACGAGGCCGAGCGCGTGAACGAGCTGCTCATCGACTTCCTCGCCTGACAGCAGCAGGGCACAGAACAAGTGGGCCGCGACCGGCGACGCCGGTGGCGGCCCACTCCGCGTTCCGGCACCATTCGGAGTGGGCATGCGAGCCGTCATCTACGCGAACACCGGCGACGCGTCGGTCCTACAGGTCGTGGAGCGAGCGGCGATGGAGCCCGCCGAGGGCGAGGTGCGGATCCGCGTGGTCGTGTCGGGCGTCAATCCCACCGACTGGAAGACGCGCAGCGGCGCCTTCGGCAGCGCGGCCGGCGAGCCGACGGTTCCCAACCACGACGGCGCTGGGATCGTCGACGCCGTCGGGTCAGAGGTCGCCGGCATCCGGGCCGGCGACCGCGTCTGGGTGACGCTCGCCGCCGATGGGCGCCCGGCAAGCGGGACCGCCCAGGAGTACACGGTCGTGCCGGCCGAACGGGTCTTCCGGCTCCCGGACAGCGCGGACTTCGAACTCGGGGCGAGCATCGGGATCCCTGGCGTGACCGCCCACCGCGCGCTGACGGTCTCCGAGGACGGCCCGGCCCGGCTCCAGCCGGGTGCACTACGGGACCGCACCGTCCTGGTCGCTGGAGGGGCCGGGGCGGTCGGCAACGCGGCCATCCAGCTGGCCTGCTGGGCCGGCGCGACGGTCATCACCACCGTCAGCAGCGAGGCGAAAGCGCAGCTGGCCGGTCGAGCAGGTGCCCACCACGTCGTCAACTACCACGACACGGATGCAGCCGACCAGATCCGTCGGGTCGCCCCGGCGGGTGTGGACGTCATCGTCGAGGTCGCGGCCGGGTCGAACGCCGAGCTGGACCAGGCCGTGATCACGACCCGCGGAACCACCGCCATCTACGCCAACGACGGCGGGATCCCGTTCGCTCCCGACGTTCGCACCAACATGGCGCTCAACGCCCGGTACCAGTTCGTCCTGGTCTACACCGTCGGCTGGGAGCGCATCGCGAACGCCGCCGCCGACCTCAACCAGGCCATCGATGACGGCGCCTTCCGAATCGGCGACCAGGCCGGCCTGCCGGTTCACCGCTTCGACCTCGACGACACGGCGGCCGCTCATGACGCGGTCGAGGGCGCAGCCGTCGGGAAGGTCCTCATCACGGTCTCCGACTGAGGTGAGCCAACGGCGCCTCGTCGCGAGGCCGTCGTCGCGGTTGCCATCGCCGCAGCCGGGGTAGCCCTGCCGACGACCCGATCTCGGAGGATGACCCCGTGTCAACAACTGCAGTGCTATTCGCGGCCAAGTTTCTCGGGCTGTCCCTGGTGACGTGGCTCGTCATCATCCTGCTGGTGATCGTCGTGGCCGCCGTCGCGTCCCGGCGCCGCTAGCGCGCGGGGAGGCGGCGCGCGCCGGCATACCCCGGAGAATCCATTCGCCCACGGCGCGCGCCGTCTCTACGTGTAAAGACGTCAGCGCGGTGAAATTGTTCGAAGTGACCCCGACGCGCGGTCAGGGATCGGGCCGCGTCCCGCGCGGTTGACACCCACCGGAAGTTAGATCTACGGCTCGGTGGGGTATCTAGGTCGGACGCTCGGCTCTGCCGAGCATCAATGAACCCGTCGTGGAGAAGCGGGTGTGGCGACGTCGCGGATGGCCAGGACCGTCCGCATCGAAAGGCGTGCCGTTGTCCACCATCAGTTGGGTTCTCCTCGGCGGAGGCATCTGGATTCTGAGCAATGTGGCGGTCCTCGCGCTGCTGGCGGCCGCCCGGAACGATCCGCAGCCGCCGCAAGCGGACGTCCGTGCGACCGGTGAGCTGGTCGGCCGGCTGGCCGAGGACGTGCTCGGCGTCCTCGGAGTCGAGCGCGTCGCCGTGGTGATGCACGACCAGGAAACGCCCGGGACGGGTGTCGTCGAGGCCTGCGCCGGGCGGCCGGAGCTCGTGGGCTCGACCGTGCCGGTGACGGGCGGCTTCGGGTGGGGCGCGGGGCCGGAGTCGGACTTCCTCGTCGCCGACGAGCCGGACGACGGCTGGGCGGTCGTGTCGGTGCCGATCGCCGTCGAGACCGGGCTCGAAGGGACGGTCGCGGTCGCCACGCGGCGCCAGCGCGGCCTCACGGCGAGCGACGTGCAGCTGCTCGAGCGGCTCGGCGCCCGAGCGGCCCGTCACGCGGACCGCCAGCACGAAGGCGCCCGCTTCGACAGACGTACGCAACGTGACATCGTCGCTTGAGGGGAACGCGCGGGCTGCCGAAGCAGGACCGGTACGCGCATAGGCGTCGACGCGGGCGCTCTGCGCGGCTCCGGTCTCGGGCCGCTCCTGGGCGACCGTTCTCCAACTAAGTGCCGGGGTCGCGCAGAGCGCCCACGCACGTCGAGCATGGCAGCGCGCGGCCCGGATCGCACCCCCCGACAGACCAGAATTCAGGCAGCGGTGGGCAGGTCGTCCGCCTCGTCGAAGTCGACGCATACCGCGAGCTTCGGCTCCTCCCACAGGAAGACGACCGCGTCCGGCTCGTAGCGGACGCCGTCGGGCTCGGGCAGCTGGTTGTCGGTGACGAGCGCCCGGAAGCGGGCCTCCACCTCTCGATGTCGCGCGGTGATCTCCATGGCCGCACACGCTGCCAGGCAACCTGTGACAGGGGATACGCGCCAAGTGCCAATTCACACGCGATCTTGGGACACTCCTGCGCATGCTCGAACGGCGCACGAAGATCGTCGCAACGCTGGGTCCCGCAACCGACGCCCCCGGCGTCCTCGATCGTCTCGTAGCGGCGGGCATGGACTGCGCTCGGCTGAACTGCTCGCACGGGGATGCCGAGGCCCTCAAGCGGCGTGCCGCCGACGTCCGCGCCGCGGCTGAGCGCTGCGGTCGCCCGCTCGGCCTCCTGTTCGACCTCCAGGGCCCCAAGCTGCGTCTCTCCAAGGACACCTCCGAGCGGGTCATGGAGCCCGGCGACCAGGTCACGTTCGCGGAGCGCGACCCCGGCCCGGGGCGCGTGCTGGTCGACTTCGAGGGCTTCTCGCGCCTCGTCACCGAGCGCAGCCAGATCGTGATCGGGGACGGCGTGCCGCGCTTCGCCGTCGAGGCCATCCGCGACGGCGAGGTCGACTGCCGCACGATCTCACCCGGCAGGCTCGCCCCCCGCAAGGGCATCAACGTCACGCACGCCCGCCCGGAGCTGCCCGCGATCACCGAGAAGGACGCCGAGGACCTCGAGACCGCCGTCGCCCTCGGCGCCGACTTCGTCGCGCTCTCCTTCGTCCGCTCCGCGCAGGACATCGAGGAGCTGGCGCAGCGCCTGCGAGACCTCGGCTCCCTGGCCCGCACGATCGCGAAGATCGAGAAGGTCGAGGCCTACGAGCGGCTCGACGAGATCATCGGCGTCGCCAACGGCGTGATGGTGGCGCGCGGCGACTACGGGGTCGAGGCGGGGGTCTCCCACGTCCCGCTGATGCAGAAGGACACGATCTTCCGCGCCACCCAGGCCGGGAAGCTCGTCATCACCGCGACGCAGATGCTGGAGTCGATGATCCAGTCGCCCGAGCCGACCCGCGCCGAGGCCACCGACGTGGCCAACGCCGTGATCGACGGCACCTCGGCGGTCATGCTCTCGGCCGAGACGAGCGTGGGCAGCTATCCCGTCGAGGCCGTCACGACAATGGCCGAGATCGCCGAGGCCGCCGAAGCCTTTCCGGTCATCCACGGCCGGGCGGTCGATGTCGAGCCCGAGTCGGCGGCCGGGGCCGTCATGCACGCCGCCGTCAACCTCGCGGGCGAGCTCGGGGCCAGCGCCCTCGTCGTCCCCACCTCGACCGGCGGCGCGCCGCGCGCGGTTTCGAAGTACCGGCAGCGGTTCCCGATCATCGCCCCCGCACACGAGCCGCGAGTGGCCAACCAGCTCACGCTCGAATGGGGCGTCTATCCGACGATGATGGGGGTCGCTGACACCGTCGACGACATGATCGACATGGCGCTCGAGACGGCGCGCGACTTCGCGGGCATCCCGAGCGGCTCCGGCGTCGTGCTGACGGCGGGGCGCCAGACGGGGACGCCGGGCGCCACCAACCTCATCATGGTGCGCGAGATCCCGTAGATGGACGGCGGCACCGTCGTGCGGGCGGACTGCCCGCACGACGGTTGGAGCCGGCTACTGGACCGAGGTGAACGTCAGGTCGAACGACGCGTTCGACTGGCTGACCGCGGCGTTCACGTCCTTCGAGCGCAGCATCGGCTGCTTGTCCCACAGGTACGGGATGCCCGGGGCCGCCTCGGTGATCGCCTTGTCGATCTCGCCCCACGCCTTGCTGCGCTCCTCGGGGTCGGTGACCAACTCCGCCTCGTCCATCATCTTGTTGAGCTCGGGCTCGTCGAGGAGCGAGAAGTTCGAGTTCCCCTCGTCGAGGATGTTCTTGCCGTTGAACACCGGCCCGAGCAGCGTCTCCGCGTCCGCGAAGTCCTTCAGCCAGCCCACGCTCGGGCAGACGTCGGGCTGGTTGCCCGGCACCTGGCAGAACTTCGTGTACATGGAGTCGCGCGTGACGAACTTCATGTCGACCTTGAAGCCGAGCTTCTCGAACTGCGCGACGGCGACCTCGCCGACCTGCGCCTGCACCGTCGCGTTGTCGGAGACGCCGGAGAACGTCTTGCCGCCGTCGTACTTGCCCGACGCGAAGCCGGCCTTCTTCATGTACTCCGCCGCCAGGGCCATGTCGCCCTCCGGCTTGGCCAGGAAGTCGACGCCCGGGCCGGCCTCGCCGCCCGCCTCGTCGAAGCCCGGCTGGCCGGGCGGGATGAAGTGCGTCGGAATGTCGCCCACGAGCGCGCCGCCGAACGCCTGGCGCAGCGCGTTGCGGTCGAACGCGGCGACGATCGCGCGCCGCACGTCGGGGTTGTCGAACGGCTCCACGCGCGTGTTGAGCGCGATGTAGCGGTAGCGGCCAGTCGGCGGCGTGGTGACGAGCTGGTCCTTCTGGTCGCCCTGTGAGACCGAGCGCAGGATCGTCGGCGGGAGCTGGAAGTCACCCGAGAGCATCTTCGAGCCGTCGAGGATCTGCCGCGAGGCGACCTCCGGCTCGGAGCCCTGCTTGATCGTGATCGAGTCCAGGTAGGCGGGCTTGTAGTCGGTCGAGGCGTCCCAGTTCGGGTTGCGCACGAGCTTGATCTCGACGCCCGGCTTGTAGCCGGTCGCCTTGCCCTCGGCGTTGTTCTCGATCATGTACGGGCCGGTCGACACCTGGTTCTGGCCGTACTGGGTCGGCAGCTTGGCGTCGAACTTCTTCGCGTACTCGCGCGGCACGGGCGCCGACACGGGAAGCGCCAGCGTGCCGGCCAGCAGCGCGCCGCGACCCTTGGTGAGCTTGAAGACGACCGTCTGGTCGTCCGGCGTCGTGATGCCGGCGATGCTGTCGGCCTTCCCGTCCTGGAACGCCTTGAGGCCCTCGAGGTCGGCCATGTACGCGCCGACGTACGGGTTCGCGACTTCCTTGGTGAAGCCGCGCTCGATCGCGTAGGCGACGTCGTCCGAGGTCACCTCCCGGTCCACCGGCGGGCTGAACTTCACGCCGGGCCGGATCTTCACCGTGACGGTCTTGCCGTCCTCGGAGATCTCCGGCGGGCCCTCGGCGAGGTCGGGCTCCGGGTTGATCGCGTCGTCGGGCTTGAAGGAGTAGAGCGGGCGCTGGGTCGCGTAGGCGACGAGGAAGCCGTACTGGTAGTACGTCACGCCCGGGTCGATCTTGTCGACGTCCGCGGCGTAGAGCACCGTCAGGTCGCCGCCCTTCTTCGCCTGCTGCGCCGGCGCGCTCTCCTGCCCGGCGCTCTCCTCGGACTCCGAGTCGTCGCCGCCGCACCCCGTGAGCGCCAAGGCGAACGCAGCCGCCAAGGCCAATGCCACCCGTCTCATTCGATTCGACCTCCCCTAGAAGTTGCGGCGCAGGGTAGTCGCTGGGCGAGACGGCGCGACCGACATGCGCACCTCGCGGTGAGCAGGTAACACTCAGGCGCGATCGAACTCGATGTCCTGCGCGCCCTCCCAGAGCACGAGCCGCCCCAGCTCGCGCAGGTGCTCGCGGCCCTCCGTCACGGTCAGGAAGTGGTTGCCGGCGAGCTGGCCGAGGATGCTCGAGAAGCAGGTGCCGCCGTACGGGAAGAGGATCTCGGTCTCGGAGTAGCCGCCCGGGTAGAGCAGGACCTCGCCCGGCGCGGGGTGGCTCGTGTGGTTCTCGAAGGTGACGTGGGTCTCCATGTCACCGAGCGGGATCCAGGCCGACTCGCCGCTCCAGCGCACGTGGATGACCTTGTTGCGGAACGGGAGCAGGGCGGCGAACGCCTCGCACGTCTTGGGTGCGTCCGCGACCCAGTCGGCGCCGAAGGTGAAGGGTCCGGCGGTGATGCGCAGGTCGCTCATGCGGGTCCTTTGGGTCTGTTGAACAATGATCGGTCCGCCTGATGGGCGGATACCCCGCAGCAGGTGTACCGGGATTGTTCAATAGGCCCTAGATCGGGGTGAGGAGGCGTCCGAGTGGCTCGGCCACGATGCGGCCGTCGCGGTAGACGGTCGTGCCGCGGACGAGCGTGCGCACGACGCGCCCGGTGAGCGGGCGGCCGGCGAACGGGCTCAGGCGATGGCGGTCGTGCAGCTCGGGGGCGTGCCGCTCGCGCAGGTCGATCAGCACGAGGTCGGCGTCCGCGCCCGGCTGTAGGCGGGCCTTCGGGAGGGAGAAGCGGGCGGCGACGTTGGCCGAGGTGACCGCGGCCGCGGCGGCCGGGGCGAGGCGCTCGAGCACGAGCTGGAGCAGCGACTGGCAGCCGGCGATGCCGCCCCAGGCGTCGGTGAAGGCGCCCTCCTTCATCGCCGGCGGGCAGGGCGAGTGGTCGGAGGCGACGAGCTTGATGCGGCCGGCCTCCAGGTGCCGCCAGAGCGCCTCGCGCTCGCGCGCCGGGCGCAGCGGCGGGGCGCACTTGGCGCGGGTGCCGAGCGTCTCGAGGTCATCCTCGGTGAGCGTGAGGTAGTGGGGGCAGGTCTCGCAGGTGGCGTCGACCCCGCGGGCGCGGGCGACCAGCTCGACGCCCTCGCCGCTCGAGACGTGCACGACGTGCAGCGAGCAGCCGGTCTCCCCGGCGAGCGAGAGCGCGTCGGCGATCGCCTCGAGCTCGGCCTCGACCGGCCGCGAGGCGACGAAGTCGCGCCAGCCGGTGCCGGCGGGCTTTGCGCAGGCGCCTCGGGCTCTCCGCATGGACGGCCACCGGGAGGCCGAGCTTCGCCGCCCGCCGCATGCCCTCGCCGAGGGTGTCGAGGTCGACCGCCGGGAAGTCGTCGATCCCGCTGTCGCACATGAAGGCCTTGAAGCCGACCACCCCGCGCTCGGCCAGCTCCTCCAGCCCCGCACCGGGCACGAGGCCGCCCCAGAGCGCGAAGTCGACGTGCGCCGACGCCCGGGCGGCGGCGACCTTGGCGTCGAAGGCGGCGGCGTCCGTCGTCGGCGGGTGCGCGTTGAGCGGCATCTCGATGCACGCGGTCGCGCCGCCGGCCGCGAGCGCCCGGGTGCCGGTGTCCCAGCCCTCCCAGTCGGTGCGGCCCGGCTCGTTGAAGTGCACGTGGGCGTCGATCACGCCGGGCAGCACGTGCAGGCCGCGGGCGTCGAGCTCCTCGCGGGCCGCCGGCAGCTCGGGGCCGATCGCCTCGATCGCCTCACCGCTGATCGCCACGTCGGCCTCGACCGGCCCGACGCCCGGGAGCACCACCCTGCCGCCGCGGATGAGCAGGTCAGAGGGCACGCAGGAAGCGCTCGAGCGCGTCGAGGGCGGCCGCGACGTCGGCCTCCTCGACCGACTCGTCGGGGTGGTGGCTGATGCCGCCACGGCAGCGGACGAAGAGCATCGCGGCGGGGGCGACCGAGGCCATCATCCCCGCGTCGTGCCCGGCGCCGCTCACGAGGTGCGGCAGATCGTCGCCGAGCAGCGCGGTCAGGCGCTCGTCCATGGGCACGGCGGGCACGTCGGCCAGGTCCTCCCACCGCACGTCGAGCCCGCGGCGGCCGGCGATCTCCTCCGCGCGAGTGCGCAGGTCGGCGACCGCGGCGCGCCGCACGTCGTCGTCCCCGTCGCGCACGTCGAGCGTCATCGTCGCCGCGCCGGGGATCACGTTGCGCGCGCCGGGGTCGACGTCGAGCGCCCCGACGGTCGCCACCGGGCCGGCGCGCTCCACCTCGAGCACCCACTCGGCGGCGCCGGCGAGCGCGTCGCGGCGGGAGCCCATCGGGACCGTGCCCGCGTGCCCGGCCTGGCCGACGAACGTCACCGCGGCGTGGCTCTGGCCGGCGATCGCGGTCACGACGCCGAGCGGCTCGCCCAGCCGCTCGAGCTCGGGCCCCTGCTCGATGTGGACCTCGGCGTAGCCGAGCGGTGGCTCGGCGGGGGCGGCCGGGCCGGCGACGAGGTCGCCGAGCGCGACGCCGTCCTCGTCCACGCGCGCGAGCCACGAGGGGTCGAAGCGCCCGGCCATCGCCGCCGAGCCGAGGTAGGCGGTGCCGAACCGCACCCCTTCCTCGTCCGCGAAGCCGACGACCTCGACCGGGACACGGGGGTGGCCGCGCTCGAGCACGGCGAGCGCGACGAGCACGCCGAGCGGGCCGTCGTAGCGCCCGGCGTTGCGCACGGTGTCGAGGTGCGAGCCGAGGACGAACGGCCGGCCCTCGCCGCGGCGGCCGATCAGGTTGCCGACCTCGTCCTCCCGGACCGTCAGGCCGGCCTCGCGCATCCAGCCGCCGACGAGCGCGTTCGCCTGTCGCATGGCCTCCGTCCCGAAGCGCCGGGTGAGGCGGCCGCTCTCCTCGCTGATCCGGCCGAGCTCGGCGCACCGCTCGAGGACCCGCTTCGCGTCGCTCAACTGCCGCGGTAGGTGCTGTAGGACCAGGGCGAGACGAGCAGCGGCACGTGGTAGTGGGCGTCCGGGTCGGCGATCCTGAAGCGGACCGGCACGCGGTCGAGGAAGGCGCGCTCGCCGAAGTAGTCGCCGACCGCGAAGACGAGCTCGTACTCGCCGGGCGTGGTCTCGTCCAGCAGCCGCGCGCGGCCGTCGGCGTCCGTCGTGACGGCCAGCGCCATCTCGCCGTCGCGCCGCAGCTCGATTGCGACGCCCGCGGCCGGGACGCCGCTCTTCGTGTCGAGGACGTGGGTGGTGAGGCTCATCGGGTGAGGGTCAGCGTGATCAGCCCCTGGGCGGGGAACGGGTCGGTGTACACCCTGCGCCCGTCCTCCTCGCCGACGGGGTCGCGGGTGAGGTTCTCGGCCGTGAACGAGACCTCGGCGAGCGCCGGGTGGTCGGCGAGCAGCCGGGTCCCCATCTCGTAGACGAGGTGCTGGATCGACTCCGAGACGAAGTCGTCGAACGTGGCGGCGAGGTGGTCGCGCACCGCGACGGGATCGACGTGCGCGTCGGGCTCGCCGTACCGCCAGTCGACGTCCATGCGGATGAACAGCGGGCGGTCGCCGCGCTCCGGCAGCGTCGTGTACTCGTCGCGCGCGAACTGCGTGAACGCGCTGCCGCTCGACTTGAGCAGCAGGAGCCCGTGGCGGCCGGCCTGGACGGCGCGCGCGCCGTCGCGGTCGAGCTCCACTCTCGCCACCGCGTGGTCGTCGGCCGAGCGGGAGAAGACCTTGCCGGTGAGGCGGTCGAAGCGCAGCTCGCGCCCGCTCACGCGCACGGCCTCCATGACCGGGTAGGTGGCCAGCAGGCGGTCGCCGAGGTAGGCGAGGAAGCCCTCGAGGGTGTCGCCGTCGTAGCCGAGCGCCTCGCGCAGGATGAAGTTCTTCATCGTGTCGGTGGCCACCACGGAGGAGTTGTCGCCTTCCGTGTAGGCGGGCGCGAAGTTGTCGCCGAGAACCTCGACGTCGACCTCGCAGGCGAACACGTCGTCGCCCGCGATGCGGTGCACCGGCACCCGCAGCTTGCCGTAGGAGATCCTCATGGCAGCTCGCCCAGGCGCAGGCGCGCGATCTTGGCGATCTCTCCCAGCGCGACGTCGACCTCCTCGTCGGGTGAGTGGTCGAGCCGCTCGGCGGCGGTGCGCAGGATCGTGTCCTTGGTGTGCTCGCGCGCGCAGACCACGAAGGGGAAGCCGAAGCGCTCGCGGTAGGCGGCGTTCGTGCTGGTGAAGGCCTCGTACTCGTCCGGGCTGAGGCGGTCCAGCCCGGCGGCGGCCTGCTCGCGCTGCGAGCTGGCGGTCAGCGTGCCCTCGACGGCGGCGCGGCCGGCGAGGTCGGGATGGGCGCGGATGAGGGCGAGCTGGCGGTCGCGGGGCGCCGCGTACATCGCGCGTTCGAGGCCGTCTGCCAGCGCCTCGCGGTCGGCGAACGGGCCGTGCTCCCACGCGTCCTCGGCCACCCAGGGCGAGTGCTCGAACAGGGGGCCGTAACGCTCCACGAACGTGTCGCGATCGTCCATGGCGTTGGATTCAACCAGCCGCCGGAGCCGCTGGTACTTTCGCGCCGCGATGGCTTTCCTCGAGAGGCGCTTCCAGCTCGGCCGGCGCGGGACCAACCCTCGGACGGAGGTGCTGGGCGGGACGGCGACGTTCCTGACGATGAGCTACATCCTCTTCGTCAACCCCGCGATCCTGTCCGCGGCCGGCATGCCGTTCCACGCCGTGGCGGTGGCCACGGCGGTCGCCGCGGCCGTGTGCACGGCGGCGATGGCCCTCGCCACCAACCTGCCGTTCGCGCTCGCTCCGGGGCTGGGCATCAACGCCGTCGTGGCGTTCGACATCGTGCTCGGGCGCGGTCTGCCGTGGCAGGTGGGCATGGCGATCGTGGTCATCGAGGGCATGATCGCGGTGATCCTCGTCCTCGCCGGCCTGCGGACGGCGATCATGGCGGCCGTCCCGCTGACGCTGAAGTTGTCGATCGGCGTCGGCATCGGCCTCTTCATCACCCTGGTCGGGCTCCGCGAGGGCGGCGTGGTGGTCAACAACCCGGCGACCGGCATCGGGCTCGGCGACCTGACGTCCGGCCCGGCGCTGATCACGCTGGCCGGCGTGCTCGTCGCGGCGGTGCTCGTCGCCCGCCGGGTGAGGGGCGCGGTCATCCTCGGCGTCTTCGCGGCCACCGCGCTCGGGTTGATCTTCGGGGTCCTCGACGGGCCGGACGGCGTGGTCGAGGCACCCGGGTCCGACGGCTTCTCCACGATTGGCGACGCCTTGGACCCGGAATGGCTCGGCGACGCGCTCGCCGTCTCCCTGATCCCGGTCATCTTCGCGCTCTTCATGACCGACTTCTTCGACACGATCGGCACCGCCGTGGCCGTGGGCCGCGCCGGCGGGATGCTCGACGACGAGGGCCGGCTCCCGCGCGCCGACCGGCTGCTGCTGGTCGACTCGGGCTCGGCGGCGCTCGGCGGCGCCTTCGGCACCTCGAGCGTGACGACCTACGTGGAGAGCGGCGCCGGGGTGGCGGAGGGCGCCCGCACCGGCCTCGCGTCGCTGGTCACCGCCGGATGGTTCGTGCTCGCGATCTTCTTCGTCCCGATCATCGCGCTCGTGGGGCAGGACGTGCAGGTGGGGGAGGAGACCTTCATCCACCCGGCGGTCGCACCCGCGCTCGTCATGGTCGGCTACCTCATGATCCGCATCGTCGCCGACATCAACTGGACGGCGCCGGAGAGCGCGATCCCGGCCTTCCTCACGATCGCCGGAATCCCGCTCACGTTCTCGATCGCCGCCGGGATCGGGCTCGGCGTGATCAGCTACGTCGTGGTCATGGCGGCCGTCGGCCGCGTACGGGACGTCCACCCGCTGATGTGGGGGATCACGCCGTTCTTCGTGGCGTTCTTCGCGGCGGACTGGCTCGAAGCCAACGTGTTCTGAGCGTTGCTATGTGACGGTTGTGTGCCGCTTTGTGAGAACTGCGGCATTGAGGGGGTGGGATCGGCCGCGCCGGGGCTCTAATAGGCGTGTCGGAGGGTGCATTTCGTCGACGTGACGGTGATCGTGCTGGTGAGGTCGACGAAATGCACGCCAGAGGAGCACAACGTCGACCTCACTCGCCACAGGTGCGTGAGGTCGACGAAATGCACACTGGTGACGAGGCGATCGCGACGCTCGCGCGTGGCCAGCATGGGATCGTGACGTCCGCGCAGCTCGCGGCGGCGGGGCTCGGGCCGCGCGCGATCGCGCATCGCGTCGCGCACGGGCGGCTCGTGCGGCTGCACCGCGGCGTCTTCCAGGTCGGGCCATCGCGGCGCAGCGCGGTCCGCAGATGGCGGCGGTCCTGGCGACCGGCGGCATCCTCAGCCACCACACGGCCGCCGACCTCTGGGGCATCCGCGCCCACCACGGCGCGATCCATATCACCGTCGCCGGCCCCAGCCCCACGGCCACGACCGGGCCTGGCAATCCATCGATCCCACTCCCTCAATGCCGCCGTTCACCGAGGCCTGCCCCTCACCACCCCCACACGGACACTCCACGACCTGGCCGCCCACCTGCCGCAGCACGAGCTCGACCGCGCCGTCGAACAGGCGCAGATCCTGCACCTCGCCACCCGCGACGAGATCGAGGTCGATCTGCTGTGGCGCCGCGAGCGGTTGATCGTCGAGGTCGACGGCTTCGCCTACCACTCGACCCGCCAGGCGTTCGAGCGCGACCGCGCCCGCGACGCCGCGCTCCAGGCCGCCGGCTACCGCGTGGTCCGCTTCACCTGGCGCCAGATCATCCATGAACCGCACGCCGTCGTCGCGCAGCTCGCGCGGCTGATCGCCTAGACCGCGAGCGGGACGAGCTGGAAGCGGTCGACGTCGACGAGCCCCTGGTCGGTGATCTTCAGCGACGGGATCACCGAGAGGGCGAGGAAGGAGAGGGTCATGAAGGGGGCGGGGTCGCGGACGCCCTGCTCGCCGAGCATCGCGTGCAGCGCCTCGAGCCGCTCGACGACCGTCTCGACCGGCTCGTCCGAGAGCAGCCCGGCGACCGGGAGCGGGAGCTCGCCGCGGACCGCGCCGCCGCGCGCCACCGCGATGCCGCCGCCGATCTCCTGGAGGCGGGTCGCGCAGGCCGCCATGTCGGCATCGGCGACCCCCACGACGACGAGGTTGTGCGCGTCGTGGGCGACCGTCGAGGCGAACGCGCCGGCGGTGAGCCCGAAGCCGCGCACGAGCCCGAGGCCGACCCGGCCGGTGGCGTGGTGGCGCTCGATCACCGCGATCTTCGCGAGGTCGCGCCCCGGATCGGCGACGACAAGGCCGTCGACGACCGCCGGCTCCTCCTCGCGCGCGTGCGTGATCAGCTGGGCCGGGACGGTCTCGATCACCCGCACGCGCGAGGATCCGGCGGGGATCGCGAACGTCGCGGCGTCGACCGGCGCGGCGCGCATCGTCGAGCGCACCCGGTCGGGCACCGGCGGGCGCGGGAAGTCGGCGGCGCGCCCGTCCGCGGCCACCAGCCTGCCGTCCTTGTACACCGCCAGCGGGCGGAAGCTCTCGAGATCCTCGAGCAGCACGAGGTCGGCCCGCAGGCCGGGAGCGATCGCGCCGCGGTCGAGCAGCCCGTGCGCGCGGGCGGGGTGCAGCGTGGCCATCAGCAGCGCGTCCTCGGGCGCGATCCCCTCGGCCACCGCGATCCGGCACATCTGGTCGATGTGGCCCTCGCGGAAGAGCAGGTCGGGCTCGCGGTCGTCGGTGCAGAACGCGCAGTGCTCGGGCCCGAACCGCTTCACGAGGTCGAGCAGCGCGACGAGGTTGCGCGCGTTCGACGCCTCGCGGATGAGCACCCACATGCCGCGCCGGCGCTTCTCGAGCGCCTCCTCGACCGTCGTCGCCTCGTGGTCGGAGCGGATGCCGGCCGCCACGTACGCGTTGAGCGCGCGGCCCGTCACGCCGGGGGCGTGGCCGTCCACGTGGCTGCTCAGCTCGAGCCGCTCGAGCTGCGACGCCGCGCCGGCGATGACGCCCGGGAAGTTCATCATCTCCGCCACGCCGAGCGCCCGCGGGTGGCGCAGGATCGCCTCCATGTCCTCCGGCTCGAGCGGGGACAGCGGCGACTCGAAGTGGCTGGCGGGCACGCACGACGGCGCCATCACGAACACGTCGAGCGGCAGGCCCTCGGAGGCGTCGAGCATCCACTCGACGCCCTCGCGGCCGAGCACGTTGGCGACCTCGTGCGGGTCGGTGACCACGGCGGTCGTCCCGTGCGGCACCACCGCGCGGGCGAACTCGGCCGGGGTGAGCTTGGAGGACTCGATGTGCACGTGGGCGTCGATGAAGCCGGGCACGAGCCACCGGCCGCCGGCGTCGACGCGCTCGCCGTCGTAGTCGCCGAGGCCCGCGATCAGCCCGTCGGCGACCGCGACGTCGACCTCCAGCCACTCGCGCGTGAAGGCCGAGAACACCCGCGCGCCCGCGATCACGAGGTCGGGCGGCTCGTCGCCGCGCGCGACGGCGATCAGCCGCGCGCGGTCGGTCACCGGCTCTCCGCCGGCGTCTCGAGCCGCACCTCGATCGCCTGCGCGCCCGCCTCGAGGGCGGCGGCGAGCGCGTCGGCCAGCGCGGCGAGCACCTCGGACCGGCTGCCGGCCAGCAGCGTCTCGGCGCCCGCCTCGCGGGCCACGCCGGACGGCGCGGCCGCCGCGCGGCCGGCCTCCGTCGCCGCGTCCGGGCCCTCGATCGTCAGCTGCACCGTCAGCTCGGCGGGCGGAACCGGCATCAGATCCCGATGATGTGGTCGGGGCGGATCGGCACGCGCGTGAGCGCGGCACCGGTGGCCGCGCGCACGGCGGCGACGACGGCCGGGGTGGAGGAGATGGTCGGCGGCTCGCCCACGCCGCGCAGCCCGTACGGCGCCCCCGGGTCGGCCAGCTCGAGGACCTCGAGCGCCACCGGCGGCATGTCGAGCACGGTCGGGATCAGGTAGTCGGTGAACGACGCGTTGCGCACCTCGCCGTCGACGACCTGGATCTCCTCCATCAGCGCCAGCCCCAGCCCCTGCGCGATGCCGCCCTCGATCTGCCCCTCCACGGCCTGCGGGTTGATCGCCTTGCCGACGTCCTGCGCGGTGGCGATCTCCACCACGCGCACGAGCCCGAGCTCGGTGTCGACGTCGACGATCGCCCGGTGGGCGGCGAACGCGAAGGTCACGTGTGCGTCGCCCTGACCCTTCTCGTCGAGCGGGAACGTGGGGCGGTGGTGGTGCTCGCGCGTGACGTCGATCGGCTCGTCGCCGACCAGGTCGACGAGATCGCCGGAGCCGCGGCGCTCGAGCTCCTCGCGGACCGCCTCGCAGGCCAGCTTGACGGCGCCGCCCGTCATGTACGTCTGGCGCGACGCCGACGAGGAGCCCGCCGAGCCGACGGTCGTGTCGGCCGGCAGCACGATCACCCGCTCCACGCCGAGCTCGTGGCGCGCGATCTGCTCCTGCACGGTGACCAGCCCCTGGCCGACCTCGGCCGCCGCGGTGTGGACCTCCACGAGCGGCTCGCCGCCGACCACCGAGAGCCGCACGCGGGCGGTGGAGTAGTCGTCGAAGCCCTCGGAGTAGCCGACGTTCTTGAACCCCACCGCGTAGCCGACCCCGCGCCTGACGCCCTCGCCGCGGGTGGTGTTCGAGTACCCGCCGGGGAAGCCCCCGGGGTCGTCGGGCTGCGGCCGGTTCGCGACGCTGGCGAGCAGGTCGCGGACCGGCGCCGGGGAATTCACGGTGGCGCCGGTCGGGAGGCTCGAGCCCTGCGACATCGCGTTGCGCCGGCGCAGCTCCAGCGGGTCGATCCCGAGCTCGGCGGCGAGCTTGTCCATCTGCGCCTCGTGCGCGAAGCACGTCTGGACGGCGCCGAAGCCGCGCATCGCGCCGCACGGCGGGTTGTCGGTGTAGACGACGTACGCGTCGATCAGCGCGTTCGGCACGTCGTACGGCCCGACGGCGAAGCAGGCGGCGTTCGAGCAGACCGCGGTCGAGCTCGACGCGTACGCGCCCCCGTCGAGCAGGATGCGCGACCTGACGTAGACGAGCTTCCCGGCGCGCGTGGCGCCGTGCTCGTAACGCATTCGCGCGGGATGCCGGTGGACGTGGCCGAAGAACGACTCCTCGCGCCCGTACATCATCTTCACCGGCTTGCCGGTGTGGAGGGCGAGCAGGCAGGCGTGGACCTGCATCGAGAGGTCCTCGCGGGCGCCGAAGGCGCCGCCCACGCCGCCGAGCGTGATCCGGACCTTCTCCGGCGGCAGGTCGAGGCTCGCGGCGACCTGGTCGCGATCGACGTGCAGCCACTGGGTGGAGACGAAGAGGTCGACGCCGCCGTCCTCGGCCGGCACCGCGAGGCCGGACTCCGGGCCGAGGAACGCCTGGTCCTGCATGCCGACCTCGTACTCGCCCGTGACCACGACGTCGGCGGTCGCCTCCGGGTCGCCGTGCTCGATGTGCACGTGGCGCAGGAGGTTGCCGCCGGGGTGCAGCGGCTCGGCGTCGAACGCGGTCTCGGGGTCGGTGACCGGCGTCAGCGGCTCGAGCTCCAGCTCGATCTGGGCCGCCGCGTGGCGGGCGGTCTCGGGGTGGTCGGCCGCGACGATCGCGATCGCCTCGCCCTGGTAGCGGACCTGGTCGATCGCGAGCACCGGCTGGTCGGGGATCTCGAGCCCGTACGTCTTGCGGCCGGGCACGTCCTCGTGGGTGAGCACGGCGTGGACGCCGCGGACCGCCAGCGCCGGGCCGAGGTCGATCGCCTTGATCCGCGCGCGCGGGTGCGGGCTGCGGAGCGTCGCTCCCCACAGCATCCCGTCGGCCCAGAGGTCGGACGAGTAGGCGAAGTCGCCCTTGACCTTGGGGATGCCGTCCGGGCGGCGGACGCTCTCGCCGACGCCGCCGCGGGGCGGCGCTTCGACCGTCATACGCGCACCTCCTGGAGCTTGCGGCTCGCCGCGGCGCAGCTCGCGCGCGATCTCGTCCTCGTCGCCGGTGGTCAGGTGGCCGCCCTCGACGACGATCGCGGCCGCCGACGAGCAGCGTGTCGACGATCGGGCGCGGGCCGAGCACGAGCGCCGCCACCGGGTCGGCGATGCCCGCGTGGTCGATGCCGTCCAGCCGCCACAGCGCGACGTCGGCGAGCTTGCCGGGCTCGAGCGAGCCGATCTCGGCGTCGCGGCCGAGGCAGCGGGCGCCGTGGATGGTGCCGAGCGTGAGCGCCTCGCGGGCGGTGAGCGCCTGCGGACCGCCGCGCGGCCCGGGCCATCAGCAGCGACTGGCGCAGCTCGCCCGCCAGCTCGCCGGCCTCGTTCGACGCTGGGCCGTCGACCCCGAGGCCGACCGGCGCGCCGGCCGCCGTGAGCGCGGCCACGGGCGCGATGCCGGCGCCGAGCCGCGCGTTGGAGGACGGGCAGTGGGCGACGCCGGTGCCGGTCTCGCCGAAGCGGCGGACCTCCCGCTCGTCGAGGTGCACGCAGTGGGCGAGCCATACGTCGTCGCCGAGCCAGCCCAGCTCCTCGAGGTACTCGACGGGGCGGACGCCGAACAGCTCGAGGCAGAACGCCTCCTCGTCGAGCGTCTCGGCCATGTGGGTGTGCAGCCGGACGCCGCGCTCGCGGGCGAAGGTCGCGGTCTCCGCCATCAGCTCCTTGGTGACGCTGAACGGCGAGCAGGGAGCGAGGGCGATGCGGACCATCGCGTCGGGCGCCGGGTCGTGGAAGCGGTCGATCGCGCCGGCGCAGGCGGTGAGGATCGCATCGCGGTCCTCGGTGACCTCGTCGGGCGGGAGCCCGCCCTGCGAGCGGCCGAGGTCCATCGAGCCACG
Source organism: uncultured Solirubrobacteraceae bacterium (assembly GCA_963730535.1). GTDB lineage: Bacteria > Actinomycetota > Thermoleophilia > Solirubrobacterales > Solirubrobacteraceae > DASSUW01. The sequence continues at coordinate 336,616 of CAVSRU010000012.1, read as the reverse complement.
GCAGGGGTGGAAGCGCACGTGCAGCTCGTCTCGCGACCTCGATCTCGACGGCCAGCAGGTCGCCGGCGTCGCGCGGGAAGACGTAGTGGTGGTCGGTGCTCGTGCTGCAGCCGGAACGCAGGAGCGCCGCCAGGCCGGCGCGGGCGGCGGCGCGCTCGACGTCGGCGTCGACGCGGGCCCAGGTCGGGTAGAGCTCCTGGAGCCACTCGAACAGCGTCGCCTGCTGCGCGAGGCCGCGGGTGGCCCACTGGTAGAGGTGGTGGTGGCAGTTGACGAGGCCGGGCGTGGCGAGGCAGCCGTTGGCGTCGATGCGGCGGCCTTCGGCGGTCGCCGACCCCTCGCCGACGGCCTCGATCCGGCCGTCGGCGATCACGACGTGCCCCTCCGCGTACTCGGTGCCCGCCGCGTCGACCGTCGCGATCGCGCAGTGCTCGATGATCAGCCGCTCCGGCGTCATCGGGCGGCGGCGAGGCGGACGGCGTCGAGGATCTTCTCGTACCCGGTGCAGCGGCACAGGTTCCCGGCCAGCGCCTCGCGGATCTCGGGGTCGGTGGGGGAGGCGTTGCGAGCCAGGAGGTCGTGGGTGGCGACGATCAGGCCGGGCGTGCAGAAGCCGCACTGCACGGCGCCGGCCTCCAGGAACGCCTCCTGGATCGGGTGCAGCTCGTCCTCGCTCGGCGCCAGCCCCTCGACGGTGACGATGTCCCGGCCTTCGGCCTGGCCGGCGAGCACGAGGCACGCGCACACGAGCTCGCCGTCGAGGTAGACCGAGCACGACCCGCACTCGCCCTGCTCGCAGGCGTTCTTCGAGCCGGGGAGGCCGAGCCGCTCACGCAGCACGTGCAGCAGGCTCTCGCCCTCCCACAGGCCGTCGACCTCGCGCGGGTCGCCGTTGATCGTGCAGGTCAGCCTCATGCCCAGGCCCACGTCAGCGTCCGCCGTGCCATCACGGCGAGCGCGTGACGGCGGTAGGCGGCGCTGCCGCGCTGGTCGTCGATCGGGGACGCCGCGTCGGCCACGAGCGTGCCGAACCGCTCGAGCGCGTCATCGTCGATCGGGCCGCGGCCCTCCCAGTCGAGCCGGCCGGCGATGAAGTCCTCCGCCTCGCGGGCGCGGCGGGGGGTCGGCGCCGCCGAGCCGAGGCACGTCCCGACCGTGCGGCGCTCGTCGTCGAGCGCGATCGCGAACGAGCACACGGCGATCACCATCGCGTTGCGGGTGCCGATCTTGCTGAACTGCTGCCCACCGGCCGCGGGGGCGACGGTGAACGCGGCGATCAGCTCATCCGGCTCGAGCACGTTCTGCTTCGGGCCGGTCACGAAGTCCTCGATCCTCACCCGTCGCGTCCCGCGGGTCGATGCGAGCTCGAGCTCGCGCATCGGAGGCGTAGAGGGGCGGCAGCGCGTCCCCGGCGGGAGACGAGGAGCCGAGGTTGCCGCCGATCGTCCCGCGGTTGCGGATCTGCGGCGAGCCGACCGTGCGCGAGGCGATCGCCAGGCCTGGCAGCCGGTCCCCGAGCTCCGCGATCGCGCGCGTGTACGTGACGCCGGCGCCGACCTTCAGCACGCCGTCGTCCGGCCCGTGCTCGGTCAGCTCGCGCACGCGCGTGAGATCGAGGATCGCCTCCGGCCGCGCCCGCCCGAAGTTCATCTCCACCATCACGTCGGTCCCACCCCACAGCGGCATCGCCTCGGGCCGGGAGGCCTTCGCCTCCAGCGCCTCCTCCCAAGTCTCGGGCTGCAGGAGCTCCATCGCCTGAGTCTATGCACGCCCGAACGATGTCTCCAAGACGTTCCCGCGGGAACGTTTCTCGGCGCCCTCGGCGCCGCTAGACTCGGCCGAGCGCTTGGTGGGCGTAGCTCAGTTGGTAGAGCTCCGGGTTGTGGTCCCGGCGGTCGCGGGTTCGAATCCCGTCGCTCACCCCTCCGAGGCTCCCTGCAAGGCGGCATGATCGGCCGCCTGCAGGAAGTCGTCGATCGAGAGGGCAGCGGCTGGTCAACACCTCGCCCGACATCGTCGAGCGGGGTCGGGTTAACGGGATGGCAAGACGGGGGCTGGCCGGTGTCCTCGGCACCACAGACCTGGCCATCCTCGAACGACGATGTCGTCCGCGCCTGAGATCGCGATCCGTGCCGAGTCGCTGACGAAGCGGTTCGGCGACGTCCTCGCCGTCGACGATCTCTCGTTCGAACTCGAGCGGGGGACCATCACCGGCTTCCTCGGGCCGAACGGTGCCGGCAAGACGACGACGCTTCGCATGGTCTTGGGGCTCGCGGCGCCGACGAGCGGCCGGGCGCTCGTCTTCGGCCGGCCCTACGCCGAGCTCGTAGAGCCGAGCCGCCGGGTCGGTGCGGCGCTCGAAGCCGCCGACTTCCATCCCGGCCGTTCCGGCCGCGACCATCTCCGCATGCTCGCCGAGGCGGTCGACCTGCCGCCCTCGCGCGTCGAGGAGGTGCTGCGGCTCGTCGAGCTCGAGGGCGCGGCGAGGCGTCGCGTCAAGACCTACTCGCTGGGCATGCGGCAGCGGCTCGGGCTGGCCGCGGCGCTGCTCGGCGATCCCGAGGTGCTCATCCTCGACGAGCCGGCGAACGGCCTCGACCCCGCCGGCGTGCGCTGGCTGCGCGACTTCCTGCGCGACTTCGCGGCGGGGCAGCGGACCGTCCTGATCTCGAGCCATGTGCTCGCCGAGGTCGCCCAGACCGTCGACGACGTCGTGATCATCAACCACGGCAAGCTCATCACGGAGTCACCGCTCGAGGCGCTCACCGCGCGCGCCACAGGATCGGTGCGCGTCCGCACGCCGGACCCGTCGAAGCTCGGAGACGCGCTCGCGCGCGGCGGCATCGCGTTCAGCGCCGGCCACGACCACATGCTGCTCGCGTACGGGACGACCCGTGAACACGTCGGGGACATCGCGTTTGCCGCCGGCGTGCCGATTCACGAGCTCAGCGCCGAGAGCTCCTCGCTCGAGGACATCTTCCTCGGGCTGACCGCGGAGCGGGCGGCATGACGAGCCAGCTCAAGGCCGAACTGCTGAAGATCCGCTCGACGCGGACCACGCTCGGCCTCGTTCTCGGGATGGTCGCCCTGATCGTCCTCTTCTCGCTGCTCACGGGCCTGGCCACGGAAGAGCGGGGCCTGCTGACGACCGAGGACCAGCAGTCGGCGCTCGCCGTGGGGAGCTTCGCCGGCGTGTTCGCCGCCCTCGCCGGCATCATGCTGGTGACCGGCGAGTACCGGTACGGCACCATCCAGCCGACGTTCCTGTTCACGCCGCGACGCACACGCGTGCTCGGCGCCAAGCTGGCGGCCGGCGCGCTCGCCGGGCTGGTATTCGGCATCGTCGGCGCGGGGCTCGGCTTCGGCATCGGCTACGCGTGCCTCGCCGGCCGCGGGATCGACTACGCCCTCAGCGGCGGGCAGACCGTCCTGCTGGTGCTGGGCACCGTGGCCATCACCGCCCTCTGGGGGGCCATCGGCGTCGGCCTCGGCGCACTGCTCCGCAATCAGGTCGGCGCCATCATCGGCCTGCTTGCCTGGGGCTTCGTCGTCGAGAACCTGCTCTTCGGGCTCGTCCCGGACGTCGGCCGGCTCGGGCCGGTACACGCCGGGGACGGGCTCATGGGGCTGACCACCGACCACGTCCTCCACGCGACCGCCGGCGGTCTCGTCCTCGTCGCCTGGACCGCCGTCGTCTCGGCGGCGGGAGTCGCGCTCGCCGTGCGGCGCGACGTCGCCTAGCCCGGATCCATAGCGCGGAGCTTCACGGCGGTTGAGGTCGAGACGGCTACGACTGCTCTTGGAACACACGCCCGCACGGTCGGAACGGAGCTGCGGCTGGCAGCATGTGGACCATGCGTACGGTCCCGCCGCCCACGTCAGGCGCTCGGATGCAGCGGTCGGTCGCTGCGTGTCTGGCGTCGATCCTCGAGCTCGACGTGGCTGAGGTTCCTGTCCCGGATGCGGGGCACCCGCAGCCGTGGACGGTGTGGCGCAACTGGCTCTCACAGCGCGGGCTGGGGCTCGTACCCATCGCTGATCCGGCGAGCTTCAACTGGCCGGGGCCTTGGTTGGCCATGTTGCGGGCCGCTGACGGCGAGGGCTCCGTCGGGGCGGTGGCGTTCGGCGCTCCTCCGGGAGTGGCGTGGAGCCCCATGGGTGGGCCCGAGACGTTCGAGGCGGTGCAGCTCGGTTACATGATCGCGCCGGCCGATGTGGCGCTGTGGGCACGGCCGTCCGCCGCGGCTTCGCGCAGCGCCGGCACGGTCGAGGCGATCATGGTCGCGCCGGAAGCCGAGGCGTCGATGGTCCGGATCGACCGGGCGATGGCGCGGGCCGGTCGTGGCCTGGAGGGTGACCGCTACGTCGACCAGCGCGGCACGTTCTCGAACGCCTACGCGCGCGGGCACGATCTCACGCTCATCGAGGCCGAGGTGCTCGACAACCTGGAGCTGCCGGCGGGGCGGCTCGCGCCTGAAGAGGCCCGCCGGAACCTCGTCACCCGCGGCATCGACCTCAACGCGCTGGTGGGTAGGCACTTCAGGGTGGGCGGCGTGGACTGCTTCGGCCAGCGGTTGTGCGAGCCGTGCGCGCACCTGGAACGCCTGACGGCCGAGGCGGGAAAGCCTGGCACGCTGCTGGCGCTCGTCCACAAGGGCGGCTTGCGCGCCGACCTGCTCAGCGACGGCGCGATCCGGGTGGGCGACGAGATCGCGGCCAGCTGAGCAGGCACGTGCGACCGGCTTTCGTGACGCCGATGAAGGCCGTGCTGACCGCGGAGCGGCCGGCCGGCCCGGAGTGGGTGTTCGAGCGCAAGCTCGACGGGATCCGTTGCGTGGCGGTCAAGGACGGCGGGCGCACACGCTTGTACTCGCGCAACGAGCTGTCGCTGAACGACCGTTACCCGTCGCTGGCCGCCGCACTCGATGCGGATCCGGCCGACAGCTTCGTCGTCGACGGTGAAGCGGTGGCGTTCGTGGGCGGCCGCGACCGGTTCGGCGGCGGTGAGGGCGGCGAGCTCTTCTACTACGTCTTCGACGTGCTGGTCGCGGACGGCCGCGATGTGCGGTCGCTCCCACTCGAAGAGCGGCGACACGTGCTCGAAGGCGTGCTGCGCTGGCGGGACCCGCTGCGGATGACGGAGCAGATGACCGGCGACGGCGCGGCGCTGCTCGCCGAAGCGTGCCGGGACGGGTGGGAGGGGCTGATCGCCAAGCGGCTCGGCACGCCGTACGTGTCGACGCGCTCGCGCGACTGGCTCAAGCTCAAGTGCACGCGCGCGCAGGAGCTCGTGATCGGCGGTTTCACCGCGCCGCGCGGCTCGCGCACCGACCTCGGCGCTCTGCTCGTCGGCCACTTCGACGGCGAGCGCCTGCGCTACGCCGGCAAAGTGGGGACGGGCTTCACCCGCGCGACGCTGAGCGAGCTGTCCGAGCGGCTCGCCCCGCTCGTGCGCGAAACGTCCCCGTTCGAGCCCGAGAAGGGCATTCCACGCGCCGCGACCTGGGTCGAGCCCGAGCTCGTGGCACAGATCGCGTTCATGGAATGGACCCCGGACGGCCGGCTGCGCCATCCCTCGTTCCTCGGCGTGCGCTTTGACAAGCCGGCGCGCGAAGTCGTGCGAGAAGAGCCGTAGAACCCGGCCAGGCTGTCAGCCGCTGTGGACCGGCACGGCGAGCTTCTGCTCCTGGCGCTCGGGCGTGATCCGCACGACATCCCACGCTAGGCCGACGCGGCGCATCAGCCGGATCGTGAGCGCCGAGAGGTCCAGCTCCCACCAGCGCAGGCCATGCGCTGCCGAGCGCGGAAACGCGTGGTGATTGTGGTGCCACGACTCTCCGAACGAAGGAAGGGCGAGCCAGAACACGTTGGTCGACTCGTCCTCGACGGCGAAGCGCCGCGTCCCGAAGAAGTGGCAGATCGAGTTGACCGACCACGTCACGTGGTGCTGGATGAAGATGCGAGCAAAGCCGCCCCACAGCAGACCCGTGACCCCACCCCACAGGGTGCCCGTGATCGCCAGGCCCAGGAGGAACGGCAGGCCGAGGCTGAGGAGGATCAGCCAGGGGAATGCGCGGTTGATGCGCTTCATGCCCGCGTCCTCGACGAGCTCGCGTGCGTACTTGTAGGCGCGCGCCTGCCCGTTCGTCCGCCACAGCCAGCCCACGTGCGCGTGCCACAGGCCGCGCAATGAGCCAAGAATGCCCGCGCCGTGACCGACGTGGGGCGAGTGCGGATCGCCCTCCTTGTCGGTGTGGGCGTGATGCTTGCGATGGTCGGCGACCCACTCGATCACCGGTCCCTGGACCGCCATCGAGCCGAGGACCGCGAACACGTAACGCGTCGCGCGGTGGGTCGCGAAGGCACGGTGGGTCAGCATCCGATGGAAGCCGACCGTCACGCCGAGCCCGCACAGGAGGTACATCACGGCGGCCACGATTAGATCGGAGGGGCCGACGAGGCTGCCCCAGAGGAGCGGGACGGCAGCCGCCACCACCAGGAACGGCAGCAGGACGGCGGCGATGTTCACGTTGCGCTGGAGTCGAGTCATCTGTTTTGAGGGTATGAGGCAGCTGGCCGCAGTACTTGCGTCGCGATCGGCGAATTCGCAGTCGCGTTTTTGTAGGTTCCCTACAACCGCGTCGCGGATGGGTCAGTATCCGCGGTGGTGGATCTTCCAGTCGAGCTGCGGCAGCTGCGGTACTTCGTCGCGGTTGCCGAGGAGCTGCACTTCGGCCGCGCCGCCGAGCGCCTGCACATGTCGCAGTCTCCGCTTTCGCGGGCGATCCGGGATCTCGAGCGCGAGCTCGGGTTCGTGCTCTTCGTCCGGACCACCCGGCATGTCGAGCTGACGCCGGCCGGATCCGCCCTGCTCGAGCGCGCACGGCGAGCGCTTGCCGAGGTTGACCTCGCGGTCGACGACGCGCGGCGTGTCGCGCTCGCCGAGCACGGCGTCCTTGCGATCGGCTACATGCCGTTCAGCCGACTGCAGGCGACCCGGGTGGGCGAGGCCGTCGCGGAACAGCGTCCGGACCTCGAGGTCCATCTCGACGAGGGGGTGACGCCGGAGCTGCTGCGACGGGTCGCGGCCCATGAGCTGGCCGCCGCAGCGGTGCTCCAGACGCCGGGCGCGCGTCATCACGACGTCCGCGTCGTTCCGCTGCGAGACGAGCCGCTGCTGGCCGCGCTGCCCGCGACGCACCGGTACGCGGGTGCCGACGCGGTCCCGCTCGGTGCCTTCGCGGCCGAGCGCGTGCTGCTGCCGCGGGAGCCGGTCGGCGGCTCGTTCAACGCGTGGCTGCGCGCGGTCTTCAGGGTCGCCGGCTTCGAGATCGAGCGGACGCTGGAGACCATGAGCGCCCCATGGGACCGGCGCCTGCTGCCGGTTGCGGACGGCGAGGCGGTGTCCGTGCTGGTCGGGGAATGGATACAGGACCCGATCCCCGGCGTCGCGGCGCTGCCGTTCGATCCCCCTTTGACTGTGCCGGTCGATCTCGCGACCCCCATGTCCGCGACCGAGCACGCTGCCCTGCTGCTCCAAGCGGCCATGCGTCTCCGCGACGCCGAGGGCTGGCTGACGCACCGTCCGGGACACGCGGGCGATTGAGTCGCGCCCGGTCCGGGTGCACGCCGGAATCGGACTTTCTCTTACGGCTCCGAGGGGCGTAGCGTCGCAGGGGTCGACAAAGGAGATGAGCCCGTGACAACGCCTGGTACCGACGGCGACCGGATCCCCCTGATGCTGATCCACGGCGCCTGGCTCTCGGCTCGCAGCTGGGAGCGGTTCGCCGACTACTTCGAGAAGCGCGGCTTCGCCGTCTCGGCTCCCGAGTGGCCGCGCAAGCACGGCGACGTCGAGGAGCTCCGCGAGCAAGCCGGCGAGATCGCGGGCCTCGGCCTGAACGAGATCGTCGACCACTACGAGCGACTGATCCGCGAGCTCGACCGGCCGCCGGTCCTGATCGGGCACTCCTTCGGCGGCCTGATCGTCGAGCTGCTCCTCGACCGCGGTCTCGGTCGCGCCGGCGTGGCGCTCAGCCCGGCGCCCCCGAAAGGCATCCTCGTGCTGCCGTTCTCGTCATTGAAGGCCGCGTCGCCGGCGCTCGCCCATCCGTCGACACGGCGCGGGATCGTGACGCTGACGCTCGAGGAGTTCACGTACGGGTTCGTGAACACCTCCACGCCCGAGGACGCCGCCGAGGCGTATGAGCGCTACGCCGTCCCCGAGACCGGCCGGATCTTCTACGAGGCCGGCTTCGCGAACTTCTCGCTGCACCCGCCGACGGAGGTGCACTTCCGCAACGAGCAGCGTGCCCCGCTGTTGATCGTCGGCGCCGGCGAGGACCACACGGTGCCGGCGTCCGTCTCGCGGGCGCAGTACAAGAAGTACGAGCGCTCACCCGCGAAGACCGACTACCTCGAGTTCGAGGGACGCCCGCACCTGTTCGTCGTCGGACCGGGCTCCGACGAGGTCGCCGCCGCGATCGACAGCTGGCTCGACGGGGTGCTCGACGCGGCTCCGCCGGGCGAGAAGGCAACCGATGGATCTTGAGCTCGACGGCAGCGTGGCGGTCGTCACGGGCGCGAGCAAGGGGATCGGGCTGGCGGTGGTCCGAGCGCTGGCCGCCGAGGGCGCGGCAGTCGTCGCCGGCGCACGCACCGTCGACGCGCTCGCCGGCCTCGAGGGCGTCACCGCGCTGGAGGTCGACCTGGCGCGGCCCGGCGGCCCCGAAGCCCTCGTCGACCTCGCGATCGAGCGGCATGGGCACGTCGACGTCCTCGTCAACAACGTCGGTCGCGTCCAGCTGCGCCTCGAAGGGTTCGTGGAGACGAGCGACGCCGACTTCGAGGCGTCGCTCCAGCTCAACTTCTTCGCCGCGCTGCGGGCGACCCGCGCGGCCGTCGCGGCGATGCTCCCGCGAGCATCGGGAGCGATCGTCAACGTCGCCTCCGTCAACGCGTTCTTCCATCCGGACGGGCTGGTGATCGACTACGGCGCGGCCAAGGCGGCGCTCCTCAACATGGCCAAGGCGCTCTCGCAGGAGCTCGGTCCGAAGGGCATCCGCATCAACAGCGTGTCGCCCGGCCAGGTCGAGACCGACCTCTGGCTCGGGGACGACGGCGTCGCCGCCACGATCGGCCAAGCCCTGGGCGTGGAGCCGGCGACGGTACGCGAGAAGGCGGTGGCCGGCATCGCGACCGGCCGCTTCAGCACCGCGGAGGAGGTGGCGACGCTCGTGGTGCTCCTCGCCTCCCCGCTGACGGCCAACGTGACCGGGGCGAACTACGTCATCGACGGTGGGCTCGTGAAGACGCTGTGAGCCCCGCCGGTAGCCTTCGCTCATGCCGTCGACGTGGCCGGCCGTCGACTACGAGATATGGGGCGCGACATGCGACACGCTCCATGCGCACACGCAGGTCCTCGGAAAGGTCGCGGTGGTGCTGGCGCCGCCCGAGCCGGAGCTCCAGCACGCCGCGCTCCGTCTGACCGCTCGCGGCTGGGAGACGCTCCCGCTGCCCGCGCCCGACGGGTCGGGCGCGCTCGTCGCGGCGCTGGACCTGCATCGTCACGAGGCGGTGGCCGAGCACAGCGACGGACGAGTGGTGCAGATCGCGCTCACGCCCGACCGGCCCGTCGCCGACGTCGCCGGCGATCTGCTCGACGCGCTCCGAGGCCTCGGCGGCCGGTTCGAGATCGATCCGACGCCGCAGGAGGTGTCGTGGACGGTGCCGCTGGACGAGGATCGCGAGCACGCCACGTACCACCCCGATCAGGTGACTGCGTACTTCACGGCCGCCACCCAGGCGGCGCTGGTGCTCGCGGCGTTCCGCGCGCCGTATCGCGGGCGCTCGACGCCGGTGAACGCGTGGTGGGGCTCGTTCGACCTGGCGGTCAACCTGTTCTCCGGCGCGCCGGCGGAGCCGCCCTCGGACGACTTCATCATGCGCAACTCGATGGACGCCCAGGAGGTCGCGATCGGCTGGTGGCCGGGCGATCCGCGCTTCGGCCGCGCGGCGTTCTACGCGTACGCCCACCCGCCGGCCGACAACTTCGCGGACGGCGAGCTGGAGCCCCGTGCCGCGCGCTGGGACGCCGAGCTCGGCCTGTTCCGGCTCGACTGGGCCGACGTCCGCGCTGCCGACGACCCCCACACGTTCGCGCTCGAGTTCGCCCGCTCGGCGTTCCACCACGCCTGTGTGGTCTGCGACTGGGATCCTGCGCTCCCCGCCAGCGCCGAGGGAACGCCGCCGCCGGTCGTCTAGAAGGCCGCCATCGCCGCCGCGCGAGAGGAGTGCAGCGACAGCACGTGGGCCACGCCTTCCCGGCGGAGCGTCTGATGCAGCGCTCCGCCTCGCTCCACGACCAGCCGGAGACGCGTCGCGAGCCGGCGATTGGCCGCCGTCAGCATCTCGATGGCGTCGCGGTCGATCGCCGTCGTCTCCGTGAGGTCCAGGATCACCGGGCGCCGGCCGCGGATCGCCTGGGCGAGGCAGTTGTGCAGCGGCTCGGAAGCGGCGCCGACCAGCGCCCCCTGCACGGCCACGGCGAGCACCCCGCCGATGGAATCGACCGTCAGCTCGACAGGATGCTCATGGAGCTCGTCCAGCACTGCCCTCTACGACCCCGGTACCCCGCTCGGACCAGAGGAAACCGGGGTCGTAGAGCGCGTCGTCTAAGCCCTGCCCTCGGCGGGGAGGGCGCGCTCGACGTCGATCCGCGGCAGGATCCGCTCGAGCCAGCTCGGGATCCACCAGTTGCGGTCGCCGAGCAGCTGCATGACGGCGGGGACGAGCACCATCCGCACCAATGTCGCGTCGAGGAAGATCGCCGAGGCGAGGCCGATGCCGAACAGCTTCAGGAAGACGTCGGGCGCCGCGAGGAAGGCGAGGAAGACGACGACCATGATCGCGGCCGCGGCCGTGATCACCCGCGCGGTCTTCGCCAGCCCGTCGGCGACCGCCCGGCGCGTGTCCCGGTGCTTGAGGTACTCCTCCCGGATCCGGGAGATGAGGAACACCTCGTAGTCCATCGAGAGGCCGAAGAGGATCGCGAACATCATCACCGGCATGAACGGGGCGATCGGCACCTCGTGGTCGATGCCGATCAGCTTGCCGACCGCGCCGCCCTTCGCGACCACCGTCATCACGCCGTAGGCGGCGCCGACGGAGAGCAGGTTCATGATCCCGGCCTTGAGCGAGATCAGCGGGGAGTGGAAGGCGACGAGCAGGAGCAGGAACGAGAGGCCCACGACACCGGCGATGAACACCGGCATGCGGTCGGTGACAAAGTCGCTCTGGTCCTCGAGCGCCGCGGTCACGCCTCCGACCTCGGCCGTGACGCCGGTGCCGCCGAGCGCCTCGGGCACGACGGTCTCGCGCAGCCGCCCGACGAGCTCCTCGGTCTCCTTGTCCTGCGGCGAGCCGGTCGGGATCACCGTGACGATCGCCGCGTCGCCGGCCTCGTTGATCTGCGGCTCGGGGACGAACGCCACGCCTCGCTCGCTGCGCAGCCGCTCGGCGAAGGCGTCGATCGTGCCCTGCGCGGACCGGTCCGGCAGGTCGGCCGCGATCACCAGCGGCCCGTTGGTACCCGGCCCGAAGCCCTGGGTGTTGAGGTCGTAGGCCTGGCGGGTCATGGTGCTCGGCGGGTCGTTGCCGGCGTCCGGGAAGCCCAGCCGCATCCCGAGCGCGGGAGCCGCCAGCACGAGCAGCACCGCGGTCGCCGCGATCGCCGCGGTCCAGGGACGGCGCTGCACGGCGTGGCTCCAGCGCGCCGCGGGCGAGTCCTCGTTGCCCTCGGCCGCGGGCTTGCGGCGGCCGACGAGCGGGAGCCGGAGGCGGTCGACGTTCGGGCCGAGGTACGAGAGGAGCGCCGGCAGCAGCGTGACGGCGGCCAGCATCACGACCAGCACGGCGAGCGAGGCCGAGATCGCGACGCCGTACATGTACGGCAGTCCGGTAAAGAAGAGTCCGAGGACGGCGATCACGACCGTCCCGCCGGCGAGGATGACGCTGCGGCCCGCGGTGGTGACGGCCTCGACCACCGCGTCGTGGCGGTCCTTGCCCGCGTGGATCGCGGCGCGGAACCGGGTCAGCACCAGCAGCGCGTAGTCGATCCCGACGCCGATCCCGATCAGGCCCGACACCGCCGTGGTCCAGTCGGGCACGTCGATCACGTTGGCGAGCAGGACGATAAGGCCGCCGGAGGAGATGCCGAGACCGAGGAGGGCGACGATCAGCGGCAGGCCGGCCGCGACGACCGAGCCGAACGCGATCAGCAGGACGATGGCCGCGGCGACGAAGCCGATCCCTTCTGGGCTCGTCGAGTCCTGAGCGGCGTAGATGGGATCCCCGCCCAGCTTGATCTGGAGGCCGTCGCCGCTGTTGGCCTCGGCGGCGGCGATGAGCTTCTCGCCGTCCTCCTTGGGCACGTCCCAGCCGGCGACGGTCAGCGGGAGCGTGGTGGCGCCGATCTTGCCGTCGCGCGAGACGCGGATGGGCGTCTGCTCGCCGATGTGATCAACGCGCTTGGCCTGCGCCAGGAACGCGTCGATGCGCTTCTGGGCGGCCGGGCTCTCGGCTCCGGCTGGGTCCTTCCAGACGACGTAGATCTCCTGACCGGAGTAGCCGGCGAAGCGCTCCTCGGTCAGCGCGCTCGCGGCCTTGGACTCGGAGCCTGGCGTGTTGTAGTCGGCGTCGTACTCGCCTGCAAAGGCGGAGCCGACCCCGATGATCACGACGGTTGCGGCGAGCCAGGCGAGGACCATGCGACCCCGGCGGCGGTACGCGAGGTCGGCGAGGCGCGTGAGAAAGCGAGTCATGGCCGCCAACTTTGGACCAGTGGACCGCCCTGTCCCATGTGGGTTTCCCGGCCAACCCGAGTGCGGGTAGCCGCACGTCGGGATCGATCGGTAGCCTGGCCGCGTGGCGGCGCTCGGACTCGGTCTCGCGGCGCTCGGGCGTCCCGGCTACCTGAATCTCGGCCACGCCGACGACCTCGGCGACGATCGCTCGGTCGACGCCCTGCGGGAGCGGGCGCACGAGGTGCTCGACGCCGCGTGGCAGGGGGGCATCCGTCACTTCGACGCCGCGCGCTCCTACGGGCGGGCGGAGGAGTTCCTCGGCACGTGGCTGCGGTCCCGGGACCCCGCCGACGCGGTCGTGTCGTCCAAGTGGGGCTACGTGTACACGGCGGACTGGCAGGTCGACGCCGACCCGCCCGAGGTCAAGCATCACGACGTCGAGACGCTGCGGCGGCAGCTCGCCGAGACGCGCGAGCAGCTCGGGGACTGGCTCGACCTGTACGCCATCCACTCCGCGACCCCGGAGACGGGCGTCCTCGAGGACGCCGAGGTGCTCGACGAGCTCCGGGGGCTGCGCGACGCCGGCGTCCGCGTCGGCCTGACCGTGAGCGGCACCTCGCAGGCGGAGACGATCGAGCGTGCGCTGGAGCTCGGGCTGTTCGACGCGGTCCAGGCGACCTGGAACCTCTTCGAGCGCTCGGCCGAGCCCGCGCTCGCCGCTGCCGCGCAGGCCGGTCTCACCGTCTACGTCAAGGAGGCCCTGGCCAACGGGCGCCTGGCCGGTCGCGAGGCCGCGCCGGCGCTCGCCGATGCCGCGGCCGCGCACCACACGACACCCGATGCGGTCGCGCTCGCCGCCGCGATGTCGAGGCCTTGGGCGGGCGTCGTACTCAGCGGAGCCGCGACGGTGCCGACCCTGGAGAGCAACCTGCGGGCCGCCCTCCTGGCGTGGACGCCGGAGCTCGACGAGCGGCTCGCCGCGCTCCGCGAGGAGCCCGCGGCGTACTGGGAGCGCCGTTCGGCGCTGCCGTGGACCTGAGCCGTCAGGCCTGGTCGCCGCGGGCCAGCGCCAGCAGGCTCTCGTGGTCCTCGGCGCAGGCCGGGCAGCCCTCGAGATGCGCGCGCATCCCGGGGACCTGCTCTTCGGCCGCGGCACCGGCGAGCTCGAGCTCGACGTAGCGGTCGAGCAGCTCGAAGCACTGCTCGCAGGTCACCTCCGGGCCGGCGGGCCCGAGGAGGCGCGCGACGAGGCGGTCGGGATCGGTGGGGTCAGGTGTGGTCATGACGTTCGGCTTTCGGTGAGCCCGCGATCGGCGAGCGCCGCCCGGAGCTTTCGGCGGGCGTCGTGGATTGTCTTGTAGAGCGCGCCGCGCGTCGTGTCGAGCCGCTCGGCCAGCACGTCGATCGGGACGTCGTTGAGCGCGACGGCGACGAGGATCTCTCGCTGGTGGGGGCTCAGGTCGCGCTCGATCGCGTCCCGCAGGCCCGCGAGCAGCTCGCTCGACTCCACCGCCTCCTGCGGCGTCGCGCGATCCTCGGCGATCAGCCCCCAGCTCTCGGGCTCGAGCGGCACCTCCCGCCCTTGCCAGGCACGGCGACGGACCTTCACGCCCGCTTCGAACAGCGCGAACTTGTAGGCCCAGGTGGTGAAACGGCTGTCGCCGCGGAAATCGGTGAGCTTGCCGAGGACGGCGACGAGCGCGTCGTCGGCACTCTGGTGCGCGAGGTCGTCGTGGTCGTCGCCGCGAAGGTGCGGGTACGCCGCGCGGCGGCGGCCGACCTCGAAGCGGGCCGCCTTCAGGAGCAGGGCGTGCAGGGCCGCGATCGCCGCTTCGCGCTCGGGGCTGTGCGGGCCGAGCCGGTCGATCCACCCCTGCGACTCTGGATCGAGGCCGGACATCGTGGTGGCCGGGAAGCTAGCGGACAGGACTGCCACGACCCGTTTGCGACGGCGGCGCGCCGCTTCTTACGTAAGAACCCGGCGCCGGGCGTCACGAAGGAGTCATGAGCCAGCAGATCGACGTGCCGGCGGCCGAACGCGCGGCGAGGGACCTGCTCGCCGCGCTCGGCGCCGACCTCACCGACGCCGGGCTGCGCGAGACGCCGCGGCGCATGGCGTCCGCCTACGCCGAGCTGCTCACCCCGCAGCCGTTCCGGCCCACCACGTTCCCCAACGAGGAGGGCTACGACGGGCTCGTCGTGTCGCGCTCGATCCCGTTCCACTCGCTGTGCATGCACCACCTGCTGCCGTTCCACGGCGTCGCGCACATCGGCTACCTGCCGGGAGACCGGATCCTCGGCCTGTCGAAGTTCGCCCGCGTCGTGGAGCTGTTCGCCCGCGATCTCCAGGTGCAGGAGCGGCTCACCGTGCAGATCGCCAACTGGCTGGAGCAGCAGCTGGAGCCGCGGGGCGTCGGGGTCGTGCTCGAGGCCGAGCACCTGTGCATGTCGCTGCGCGGCGTGCAGAAGTTCGGCGCCCGCACCGTGACGTCCGCCCTGCGCGGGCTCGTGCGCGATGACCCGAGGACCCGCCAGGAGTTCCTGGCCCTGACGACGAGGATCGACCATGACCACTGACAGGCAGACGTTCGCGATCGTGGGCGCCGGGCTCGCCGGTGCCACGGCGGCGCAGGCCCTGCGCGAGGAGGGCTTCGACGGCCGCGTCGTGCTGCTGGGCGCCGAGCCCGAGCGTCCGTACGAGCGCCCGCCGCTCTCCAAGCAGTACCTCCGGGGTGAGGGCGACAAGCCGTTCGTCCACGAGGCGGGCTTCTATGCCGACCACGACATCGAGCTGCGCGTGGGGGAGAGGGCGGTCAGCCTCGACCCCGGCCGCCGGGAGCTCGCGCTGGACACCGGTGAGCGGCTCGCGTTCACCCGGCTGCTGCTGACTACGGGGGCCGAGCCCCGCCGCCCGGGCATCCCCGGCGCGGACCTCGCCGGCGTCCACTTCCTGCGCACCCTCGCCGACAGCGACTCGCTGCGGGCCCGCCTCCAAGCCGGCGGCCGGCTCGTCGTCGTGGGGGCCGGCTGGATCGGGTCCGAGGTGGCCGCCTCCGCTCGCGAGCTCGGCGTCGAGGTGACGGTCGTGGCGCCGGAGACGGTGCCGCTCGAGCGGGTGCTCGGCCGCGCGGTCGGGGCGTTCTATCGCGACCTGCACGCAGGCCGCGGCGTCGCCCTGCGGCTGGGCGCCGCCGTCGCGGCCTTCGAGGGCGACCGCCGAGTCGAACGCGTCCGCCTCGGCGACGGCGGCACGATCGACTGCGACGCTGTCGTCGTCGGCGTCGGGGCGCAGCCGCGCACGGAGCTCGCCGCCGCGGCCGGGCTCGCCGTCGAGGACGGCGTGCTCGTCGACGCGCGCCTCGAGACGAGCGTGCCAGGGATCTTCGCCGCCGGCGATGTCGCCGCCCAGCAGCATCCGCGGCTCGGCCGCCTGCGGGTCGAGCACTGGGACAACGCCCTCAGCCAGGGGCGGGCGGCCGCGCTCGGCATGCTGGGCTCCACCGCCGCCTACGACCGCCTGCCGTACTTCTTCTCGGATCAGTACGACGTGGGGATGGAGTACTCCGGCCACGCGGCGAGCTGGGAGCGGGTCGTCTTCCGCGGCGACCCTGCGAGCGGCGAGTTCATCGCGTTCTGGCTCGCCGGAGGCCGCGTGCTGGCCGCGATGAACGTCAACGTCTGGGACGTCGCCGACCCGCTGCGGGAGCTGATCGCGAACGGCGCGGAGGTCGACGAGCGCCGGCTCGCGGATCCCGGCGTCCCGCTCCCCGCCTCAACCGTCACCGCATGACGTCGGCGAGCCGGTCGGTCGAGCGGATGACGTGCATGCCGGCGGCGGCGTAGCGCTCGAACGCGGCGTCCGCCTCGTCCGTGTAGTCGACGGCTCCCGGCACGACGACCGGGGACGTGCAGTCCTCGAGCAGGTACGTCCGCGGGGCGAGCCGCTCGCGGACGTCGGCGTCGCGGAGCAGGTCGTCGATCGTCCACGCCACGCAGTGGCTCTTCGCCTGCCCGGCCACGACGACGGCGTCGAACGTGAGCAGCTTGCCGATGAGCTCGGTGTTGCGGGCGCCGAGGGGCTCGCCGTCGGGACCCTCGGTCACCTCCGGCCCGAGCATCGAGTAGTGCTCGGTGAGCGGGTGGTCGCCCTTGACCTGGAAGTCGGGCCGGCTGTGGCGCGCGATGCCGTGGAAGAAGACGGCCTCCTCGACCGCCGGCGCGAGCGCGTGGCCGATCCCGCCGAGCATCGCGTGATAGGGCCAGACGGTCAGGTCGTACTTGCCGCCCTCCGCCAGCCGCCGCGTGTAGTGCTCGAGGTGGCGCTGGGCGTAGCCGACGTCCAGGCCGAGCGCGGCGGCGACCGCCGGGTTGACCTTCCAGCGGCCACGCTCGACGTCCTCGGCCGAGACCAGCGTGTACGGCGCCGGGTGGTCGCCGTGCTCGTCGACGAGCCAGATCGCGTGGAAGATCTGCATCGCGTGATGGGTGTCGAGGCTCGGCACGATCTGCGTGATCGCGCCGAGGTTGCGGTAGATGAACTCGCACAGGCGGCGGTTGTCGTCGACGGCGCCGGTACCGGACCGCCCGGCGACGAAGAGCTCGAAGCCGGGGATGCAGAAGGTGTTCTGGACGTCGACCGCCAGCAGGCAGAGGCGGAACGAGTCGGAGGCCGCCGGAGTCAGGCCGTGGCTCTCCGCCCACGCCTCCGCCTCGCGCGCGCGGTCCTCGTACGGCACCCGCCAGACCTCGCCGACGCGGCTGGGGTCGAAGAACTCCGGGAGCGGCAGCTCACGCATCGACGAGCTCGACCGTGTTGCCGTAGAAACGCTCCGACGCCTCGGGGTCGGAGGCGCGAATGCTCACCTGGTCGAACATACACGCGTAGTGTCCAGGGAGACGGTGCTCGACGCGCGACGGTCGGCGTGAACGTCAACGGCGGCATTGAGGGGGAGCCCTGATCGCGGCCGATCCTCTCGCTCTCCCTACCCAGCCGCCGTTGACCTTCCCCGTCGGCTCGCCGAGGAGGACGCTCGCGCAGGCGGCACTCAGCCGACCGCGGGCCGGATGACGCGGCCCATGGGGTCGCAGAGGTCCGGGCGCTCCGGGTTGTTGAGGCCCTTGCGCAGGCCCGTGAAGGCGGCGGCGCCGATGATGAGCGGGATCCAGAAGAGGATCACCCGGTAGGCGAGGACGGCCGCGGCGGTGGCCGCCGCCGGGAGCCCGTAGACGACCAGCGCGCCGATCAGGCCGCCGTCGATGCCGCCGATGCCGCCGGGGATCGGCAGCAGGCCGCCGAGCTGCCCGAGCAGGTAGCCCATGAGCACGAGCGTGATCGCCGGGGACTCGCCGAACGCGCGGAAGCACGCCCACAGCACCGCGTTGTCGAAGGCCCAGTAGCCGAACGAGCCGGCGATCACCCGCCAGTCGCGCCGGCGCAGCACGCGGCCCGCCTCACGGACGCCGCCGTCGAGCGCACCGATCGCGGCGGCCAGCCACCGGCGCCACCGGCGCGCTGACGCCTGCACGCTGCGGCGGGACGTGAGCAGCGGGACCGCGCAGACCGCCGCGATCGCGAGGACGGCCAGCACAGCCGGCAGCACCGTGAGCAGTGGCGAGACGTGCGGTCCGACGCCGAGCGCCATCACGACGCCGAGCACGGCGACGGCGACGAAGTTGGCCGCGCTCTTGAGGACGAAGAACGCGATCGTGCGGCGCGCGATGTCGTCCACCGGCATGCCGCCCTTGCGCAGCGCCCAGGCGCCGAACGCCAGGCCGCCGGCGCCGCTGGCCGGAACCAGCGAGCCGACCGCCAGCTCCGACATCCCGAGCTCGTAGCTCGTGCGCCACGACATGTGCCGGCAGAAGACGGGCTTGAACATCAGGACGTAGGACAGGCAGGAGAGGACCTCCAGCGCGATCGCCAGCGCCAGCCAGCCCGGATGGGCGTCGGCGAGCCGCTCGCGCACGCCGCCCAGACCCGGCGCCAGCCACGCCACGAGCCCGATCGCGACGAGCAGCGCGACCACCCGGGCGAGGCTGCGGCGCAGCCGCCGGGTGTCGAGCTCGTCCGGCAGCGGCTCGGGCGGCGGGATGTACTCGACCTCGGGCGTGCCCACTCGCCCGATGATGACGGGTGCCGGCTAGGCGTCGGGGGAGAGGGCGGCGAGCCGGTACGCCTCGGCGACGTCGTCGCCGTGCACGGCCTGGAGCACGAGGCGCGGCGGGAGCGGCAGCAGCGGCACCAGTCCTGGTCGCACGAGCCGGGCGGGAAGGAACGGGCCGGCGAACAGCCGGCGCACCTCGGGCCCGGCTTCGCGCTTGAAGATGAGCCGGGGGCGCAGGCGGACGGTCCGCAGCTCGGGTGCCTGCGCCTCGACCGCCGCAACCTCGACCTGCCGCGCTCCCGCCCGCCGGCCCTGCTGCCCGCCGGCAGGCGAACAACATCGCCCGCGCGCTCGGCATCCCGGTCGACTGGTCGGCCGCCGCCGGCTCGCCGTCCGCGGCCGGCCCGCGGCCGTCGACCTGCTCCAGGTCGTCACGCCCGAGCGGACCGCTGTTCGCGGTCGAGGGCGTCAGCGCCGGCTTCCACGCGGCCGCGCGGCACCGCTACAACGGCACCAACTCCGCCGACCTGGCCGCCGGCGTCCGGGCGCTCGCCCCGAGCTGCTCGCCTTCCGGCCCCGGACCGTCGCGCTGCGCGGCGACGGCGCGCCGCTGCTTCGCCGGGCCCGCCGCCCAGGTGTTCCTCTCCAACCTGCCGTACTTCGGGTTCGGCTTCCACGTCGATCCGGTCGCCGATCCTCCGACGGCCGTCTTGAGGCGATCGTGCTCGAGGCCGGCACGCGCGCGACGTCGTGCGCATGCTGGCCGCCGCCCGCGACGCCGGCCCCTCGAGCGCCCCGGCGTGACGTGGAGCGCGCGCGACCCGCGCCCACATCGAGCAGCCGCTCCCGCTCGTCGCCGACGCCCAGCCGCTGGGCGTGACGACGGCCGACCGTCACCGTCGCCGCCGGGCGGCTCCGGCTCGTCGCCCCGGGGGAGCGGGCATGAGCGCGATCGCCGTCCCGCTCCCCCAGCCGCGGCGGACCGCCGCCACGGCGCTGTGGGCGTTCGCCGACCGTCGCCGTCGCGCTCGGCGCCGCCCGCGCCGTGACCACCGCCTACGTGCCCGTGCTGCTCGAGCGGATCGCCGACCGCCCCGGGTTGATCGGCGCGGTGATGCTCGTCAACGCCGCCGCCGGCTTCGTCGTGCCGCTCGCCACCGGCCTCTGGAGCGACCGCCGCGGGCCGCGCCCCGTTCATCCTCGGCGGCGCGTGTCGTCGCGGCCGGCGGCCTCGTCTCGATCGCGCTCGGGCACCGCGAGCTCCTACTTCGTGCTCGCGCTCGCCGCCGCGACCGTGTACATCGGCCTCAACTCCGCCAGCACCGTGCACCGCGCGCTCGTGGCCGAGCGCTTCGCGGCCGACCGTCGCGCCGCCGCGACCGGCGCGCAGGAGGGCGCGATGCTCGCCGGCGCCCTCGCCGGCACCGTCGTCGGCGGCGCGCTGATCGACGGCTCGCCCGCCGGCGCTGTTCGCGATCTGGGCGCTCGCGCTGCCGCTGCTCGCGCTCCCGACGCTCGCCTGGTTCCGCAGCGCTCCCCCGGCCGTGGAGGACGCCGCGCCGCAGCCGGGCGACGGCTCCGCCGCTGCGTCTGCTGGCCGAGGTGCTGCGGCGCGACGGCGCGCGCCAGGTCCTCGTCGCCCAGGTGCTGTGGGTCGCGTCCTATGCCGCGCTCGTGCCGTTCATGGTCCTCTACGCCGAGGAGGTCCTCGGGCTGCGCGCCTCGGCCGCCGGCGTCCTCCTGGCCGGCTTCGGCTGCTCACCGGCGTGGGGATGCTCGCCGGCGCGCGCATGCCCGGCCGATCGGCTGCGGACCACGCTGATGGCCGGCATCGGCGCTGCTCGGCGGCGGCCTGCTCGCCGCCACCGCGGCCTCGACTGTGGCCCAGGCGGCGATCCCGTTCGCCGCCGCCGCGCTCGGCGCCGGCCTCGTCAGCGCCGTCGGCTTCCCGTACTTCACGCGCTTCGTTCCGGACGGGCAGGCGGGCCGCTACGCGGGCGCCTTCTTCTCGGCGCGCGCCATCGCCTCCACCGCCGCGCTGCCGGCGGCGGGGCTGCTGATCGCCGCCACCGGCTCATATCGCGCGCTGCTCGCGATGGGGGCGCTCGGCCTCGTCGGGCTCGTGCCGCTGGCGCGCGCCGAGCGCCGCCGCGCGGTCGCGCTGGCGCACGCCGCCGATCCGGCGGCTGGCGGCCGTGATCCCCGTCTACCGCTCCGACCGCGTGTCGGCCGTGACGGCCGAGACGCTGCGGCACGTCGACGACCTCGTGCTCGTCGACGACGGAGCGCCGCCCGACGATCGCGGCGCTGCTCGACGCATGCCGCGCGCGATCCCCGCGTGCAGGTCGTCCGCCTCGGCGCCAACCAGGGCAAGGGCACCGCCGTGGCGGCGGGCATCGACGCGGCCCTCGAGCGCGACCCTGACGCCGTGATCGTGCTCGACTCCGACGGGCAGCATCCGCCGGAGCTGATCCCGAGCTTCGTCGCCGCGGCCGAGCACGCCGACGTCGTGATCGGCGACCGCCCGCGCAGCGACGCGATGCCGCGCCGTCCGCCGGATCGCCAACGCGGCCTCGAGCTGGGCGCTCAGCCTCGTCGTCGCGCCGGCGCCTGCGCGACACCCAGAACGGCATGCGCCTGTTCCGCGCCGCCGCACTGCGCGCCGTGCCGCCCTCGCCCGGCCGCTACGAGGCCGAGACTCGCCACCTGAAGCAGCTCATCCGCAACGGCCGCGAGGTCGGCTGGGTCCCGATGCCGGCGATCTACGACGGCGAGGCGAGCCGTTCCATGCGGTCGCCGACACGCTGCGCGTCGCGCGCGCGGTGCTCACGCTCCGGCCGCCCGTGCCCGCCGTCACCGCTGCGCGGGGCGCTCCAGCGCGAGTGGGCCCCGCGGATCGGGCTCGGCATGCTGCTCGCGTGGGTCGTCGCTGCGGCCGTTCCCGCTGATCGCGCCGCTCGACGAGGCCCTGTTCCTGGCCATCAACGGGCTCGGGGACGGGCCCGAGTGGCTCTACCAGGCGCTCGATCCCCACAGCCGCAACTACATGATCCTCGCCGCGGCGGCGACGCTGGTCGTGCTCCTCACCACGCGACGGCTGCGGTACGCCGGCGGTGCGCTGCTGGCGATGGCCTTCGCCGGGTGTTCTCCGACCTCGTCCTCGAGGTGATCCAGCTCGGCGTCGACCGCGCGCGTCCCGAGGAGGCGCTCGGCGCCGAGGTCGCGCGCAGCCACGGCCGCCACTGGAGCCACATCCCGTCGTTCCCGTCAGGGCACCTGATCGTGACGACGGCGCTCGTGACCGCCGCCGCCACGATGGCGCCGCTCCTGCGCATCCCCGCCTTCACCTACCTGGCGGCGATCGCGGTCACCCGCATCACGTTCGGCGCCCACTTCCCGCTCGACGTCATCCTCGGCACGCTCGTCGGCTGGCAGGTCGGGCTCGTTCTCCGTGGCCGTGCTGCGGACGACCGGCGCTCGCTCCCTCAGCTCAGGCCGCGGCGCGAGCGCCCTGCGGGCGCCGATGGCGATCAGCGCGCCGATCGCCATCCCGAGCGTCGCGCCGGCCAGCACGTCGAGCCAGAAGTGAACGCCGAGGTAGACGCGCGAGAAGCCGATCAGCGCGGCCAGCGCCAGCACCGGCCAGCGTAGGCGGGGGGCCAGCAGCGCGATCGCGGCCGCCACGGCGAACGCGCTCATCGCGTGGCCGGACGGGAACGACGGCGATCCCGGTACGCCGACGATCGCGTGGAGGCCCATCTCCTGCGGCGGGCGGCTCCTGCCCACGAGCGCCTTGATCACCGCGTTCAGCCACGACGCGAGCGCGAAGCTCAGGGTGGCGGCGAGCGCGACGAGCGGAAACAGCCGCCGGTTGCGCAGGTCGGCGCACCACCCGGTGGCGACCAGAAGCGGCCCCTTCACCCACCACGCGGAGACGAAGGCCAGCACGACGGTCGCGGGGCTCCAGCGCAGCTCGGTCGTCGCACGCACGGCGTCGTGGTCGAGACTGACGAGCTGTTGCAGCGCGTGGCCCATGGCGAGGCGTCCGCTCCCCAGCGGCGCCCTCTCACTGTACCGCCCGTCAGGTACGCCTGCCGACGCCGGTGAGCAGCTCGCGGATGCGCATCGGGCCGCCCGCACGCGGGTCCAGCGGCGGCGTCTCGCACGACTACGACTTCTTGGCGGCGGCCTTGCCGCCCTTGCGGCCGGCGGCCTTCTTCTGCTGCGTCGTGCCGCCCTGGCTCGCGTTGCTCTTGCTGGCCGAGCCGGAGCCGGACTTCTTGCCGCCGCGGCTCGAGGCGCCGGGGGAGTTGGCGATCGCCGCCGCGCGGCTCTTGCTCATGCCCTTCTCGCGCAGTCCTTCGTACTGCTTGTCGTCCTTGATGCTGGAACCGTGATCTTTCGCCATGCGGTCGTGCTACCCGGTCGCCCGGGCGAGCACGCGGCGCTGTCAGCGGCCAGCAAGGGCGCTGTAAGCGCGTGCGCGGAAGGTGGTCGCACTTGTCCACCCCGCCCCGCAAGGAGCAACCGCGATGCCCCGCAGCACCCTGAAGTACACGCTCACCGCCATCCTGGCGTCCGGCGCCATCGCCGCCTCGCCGGCGCTGGCGATGCCGATCGACGAGCCGGTGAACCGCGCCGACAGCCCGACCGGCAGCCTCGCCGGCACGACGGAGAAGAACCTCCAGAAGCAGGACTTCCGTGGCGAGCGCGCCAAGGACGCCGCGTTCCAGGCAGCCCAGGAGGAGAAGCTCCAGCCGGGCCAGCCGGTGTTCCCGAGCTACGTGCCGCCGCTGAAGCCGAAGGCCGTCAACGCCTCCACGACCGCGAACGACGACGGCGACAACGTCGGGATCTGGCTGCTGCTCCTCAGCGGCCTGGCCGGAGCCGGTCTCGCCGGTGGCGGCGCCGCCGGCGTCGCCCGCCGCTCGCGCCTTCGCGCGCGCCGGGTGGCCGCCTGACCACCACGTGGGGCGCCGGCACACGCCGGCGCCCCGCGCTCCAACTCGACAGGAGCCCACACCATGATCGACCCACTCATCCTCTGGCAGCTCGCGCGGCGCCCGCACGGGGCCGTCGGCCCGCAGACCGCCGGCCGGCCACCGCACCGTGAACGGCGCTCCTCGGCCGTGCGTCCTCATGATCAGGCGGCGACCGACGATGTCGCCGTTCCTCCTCGTGCGTCGGCGGCCGCGCCGCCCCTGAAGGCGACGCGGCCGATGACCGCGCCGTGCGAGGTGCCGAACTGCGTCGGCCACCGCACGCGCGCGTGACGGCGGCTAGGCCCCCGGATAGACGATCTGCTGCACGGCCCAGCCGTTGCCGTCCGGGTCGCTGAAGAACACGAAGCGGCCCCACGGGAAGTCCTGCACGTCGCTCGCCTCCACGCCGCGGCTGCGCAGGTGCTCGTGGGCCGCCTCGATGTCGTCCACCACCATCTGCATGCCCTTGACCGAGCCGGGGGCGGCGTCGGTGACGCCGTCGCCGAGGGCGATCGAGCACGCCGAGCCCGGGGGTGTGAGCTGGACGAACCGGATCGCGTCGCTGACGCGGTGGTCATGGTCGGCGTTGAAGCCGACCTGGTCGACGTAGAAGGCCTTCGCGCGATCGACGTCAGAGACGGGGATGGCGACGAGCTCGAGCCTGAAGTCCATGCCGGGTTCCTCTCGGATCGGGGGTGAGCGAGGCGCTCGGTTCGAATGGGAAATTACCGGAGCGGAGCGTTCCGTTCTGTAGTGTTAGCCCCCATGACCGTCGAGGGTTCGCCGCCCGGGCCGCGCCGCCGCGACGCGGCGCTCAACGATCGCAAGATCCTCGCCTCGGCGCGGGCCGTCTTCATCGCCGATCCGGGCGCGCCGATCGGCGCGGTGGCCAAACACGCCGGCGTGGGGATCGCCGCGCTCTACCGCCGGTACCCGAGCAAGGAGGAGCTCCTGCGCGCGCTGTGCGCCGAGGGGCTGGGCCGCTACATCGACGCCGCCGAGACGGCGCTCGCGGCGCACGCGGATCCGTGGGACGCCCTGGCCGGCTTCATGCGCGCCGCGGTCGAGGCCGACGCCAGCAGCCTCACGGTGCGGCTCGCCGGCACCTTCACGCCGACCGAGGACCTCTACCGCGCCGCCGCCCGCGCGGGCGAGCTCAACGTCGCGCTGTTCGGGCGCGCGCAGGAGGCCGGCGCGGTACGCGCCGACGCCGACGTCAACGACCTCGCGCTCATCTTCGAGCAGCTGGCCTCGATCCGCGTCGGCGACGAGGAGCGCCGCCGCGAGCTCCGCCGCCGCTACCTCGCGCTCGCCCTCGCCGGTCTGGGCACGGCCGTCGACGAGCCGCTGCCCGGCCCGGCGCCCGACTCCGATGAGCTGGTGGCGCGCTGGCGAACGTCAACTGCGGCTGGGTAGGGAGGCTGGGGATCGGCCGCGGCGCGCGCCCTTCAAGGCGGGATTACGTGTCAATCGGCGAGGCGGAGATCATCGAAATCCACTTTTATGCTCGTCTGGAGCACAAAGGTGGATTTGGGCGAGCCAACCGTCGCCGAAAGACACGTAACCCCGGCTTGACCGCGCCGCGAAGCCACCGCCCCGCCGGCTCCCTCACCTCCCTACCCAGCCGCCGTTGACGTCGGCCGGCACTCCGCAAACGCCTCGAGGACGGCCGCCAGCGCCGGCCGCCGGGCCGCACCACGCCGCACGAGGGCGCTCACGATCCGGGCGGGGGGAGCCGGCGAGGCCTCGACGTAGCGGACCCCCTCCGCGTCTGTGCACGCGAGCGCCGGTAGGAAGCCGACGCCGATCCCCGACCCGGCCAGCGCCTGGATCACCGTCGCCTCGTCGGCGCGGTGCACGATCCGCGGCGTGAAGCCGGCGGCCCGGCACGCCTGCTCGACGGCCACGGCGTACTGGGTGCCGGCCAGCCCTCCGATCCAGGCGGCGTCGCGGTAGGCGGCGAGCGAGACCGGGGCGCCGCCGTCCGCGTCCGGGAGCGCGAGCAGCAGCGGCTCGGTCAGCAGCAGGTGCGCCTCGAGCCCGCCGGCCGGCGCGGGTTCGACGCCCTCGTAGCGCTCGGAGACGAGCACGTCGAGCTCGCCGGCGCGGAGGAGGCCGATGCCGTCCTCGGGCTCGTGCTCGCGGATCTCGACCGACAGCTCCGGGTGCCGCCGCGCGAGTACGAGGGTGGCCGGGATCACGAGCCGGGCGGCGGCGCTCGGGAACGCGCCGACCACCACGCGCCCGCGCACGGTCTGCTGCTCGGCCGCCAGCTCGGCCTCGGCGGCGTCGAGCTCCGCGAGCGCCCGCTCCGTCCGGGCCACGAGACCGTGAGCGGCGGGCGTGAGCCGTACGCGCCGGCCATCGCGCTCGAGCAGCGCCACTCCGACCTCACGTTCCAGCTGAAGGAGAGACTGCGAGATCGCGGACGGCGTGTAGCCGACAGCACGGGCGACCTCGGCGATCGTGCCGCGCCGCGCGAGCTCGCTCAGGTGGCGAAGACGCCGGAGGTCGAGCATCGTGCAGCTGAGCTTACGCCTACCGCAACGCATCGGTGCTTGTGCTTGCGCTTCGCGGCCGCCACCCTGTCGGGCCGTGGCACAACCGCAGGATCGCTACGAGCCGCTGCCGGCTCTGCCGGAGCTCCCCCGCTGGCTGTGGCGGAAGGTGGGCCGCCCGGCGCGGGTCGCGCTCGTGCTCGCCGTGCTGGCGATCGCCGTCGCGGTCGCCGCGCTCGTCCCCGGCCTGAAGGATTCGCAGCGCGAGGCGGAGGGGCGCGCCGAGCGCGGCCGGGCGGCGCAGCACGCCGAGCTCGTGCGGCGTCTCGAGGCCGAGCAGCGCCCGGTCGCCGGCCGCTCCGCCGCCCGCGATCCGGTGAGCGCCGGGGCGGCCGAACGGCTCGCCGTCCGCGCGAGCACGCTGGCGGACGTCCGCGCGGCGATCGGCGTCGACGCCCGCGCCCGGGTCGAGCGGGGCGAGCTCGACGGGCCGATCCGGCGCGTGGCCTGCGAGCCGTTCCCCCGCAGCCTCGAGACCCGCGGCGCCGACCGGGACCTCTCGCGCCGCCGCGGCCGCTACTCGTGCATCGCCGTCACCGCCGCGTTCGAGCGCACCGCCGCCAGCCCCGGCGGCGTGATCGGGCACCTGTACCGCGCCCGCGTGGACTTCGCGGCCGGCCGCTACGGCCTCTGCAAGATCGCCGGGCGCCCCGGGCCCGAACGCGAGGCGCCGGTGACGATCCCGCGCGCGTGCGGCGGCGGGTGACCGGTCACACCAGCCGGCGCCGCAGCTCGGCTCCGCGCCCGGCGGCCACCGCGCGGGCGACGCGCCGCTCGTCGAGCTCGATCCCGCGGGCGCCGGCCAGCTCGAGGATCTCCTGGCGCTCGTCGCCCTCGCGCATCCACTTCATGAACAGCCACCCGAAGAGCGCGACGGTCACGAGGCTCTCCTCGACCATCATCAC
The DNA here is from genome assembly GCA_963730535.1 of uncultured Solirubrobacteraceae bacterium. GTDB lineage: Bacteria > Actinomycetota > Thermoleophilia > Solirubrobacterales > Solirubrobacteraceae > DASSUW01. The sequence goes on along the minus strand of CAVSRU010000012.1, from coordinate 309,264 downwards.
CGCGCCCGCCGCGCTCTGGTCGGCGAGGTCGCCGTACCAGCCGTAGAACGCCGTCCCGGACCACACGAACACGTTCGCGAGCACCGCCCCGGTGAGGCGGACGATGACGACGTACCCGAGCTGGGCGGCCGTGCCGAACCACTCGGGCTTGGGGAACGGCCCGAACAGCGGCATCCACAGGTTGATGCCGACGAGCAGGAACAGCAGATGCTGGGCGGCATGGACGAAGTCGTTCCCGAGCGCGCCCTCGTACGCCCACGACAGGTGCCAGAGGTAGAGGTTGGCCGCCCACAGCAGGAAGGCCGGCACCGGGTGGCCGAGAGCGCGCAGCCGGTCGATCGCGCGCACGCGCAGCAGCGGGGCGAGCACCGGACCGGTGAGACCCAGCACGAGCAGCACCGCGGCCACGTCGGCGATCAGGAGGTGCTCGGTCATGTGGGCGACGAACGTGGAGCCCGCGAGGTCGAGCACCGGCGGGCTGACCGCGATCGCCAGCACGGCGATCCCCGCGCCGAAGCACGCGATCCGCCACCGCGGCACCGGCCGTCCGCGCCGCGCGAGCGTGCGCGCCCGCACCCAGTACGGGATCGCGTAGGCGGCGAGCAGCGCGGCGGCGAGCATCGCGGATGACTATGACGCCTGCGCCGCCCGCGTCAGGGAGGCGGGATCTCGCCCGATCCGCGCTGGATGAGCGGCGTCGCGAGCGTCACATGCCGCGACGGGCCGTGGTAGCCGTCCATGCGCGAGAACATCAGCTCCGCGGCCTGCCGGCCGATGCCGTACGGGTCCTGCGCGACGACGGTGATCCCGGGATCGACGACGTCGGCGAGCGGCAGGTCGTCGAACCCCACGAACGCGATCGAGCGCTGGACGCCGAGCCGGTGGACCGTCCGCATGGCGCCCACCGTGATCAGGTTCTGGGCGCTGAAGATCGCGGTGGGGGGAGCGGGGCCCTCGAGCAGCTTCGCCGTCACGGCCTCGGCGTCGGTGGCCCGGAAGCTCGGGTGCCCGATCAGGTCGGGATCCTCCGCGATCCCGTGCTCGGCGAGTGCCGCGCGGAAGCCGCGCAGGCGCTCGGCGGCCGTGTAGATGTCCGGCTGGTCGCCGACGAACCCGATCCGGCGGTGGCCCTGGGCGATCAGGTGCGAGACGTGCGCTGCGCGCGCCCTCGAAGTTGGCCGACACGACGGAGTCGGCGTCGACGCCCTCCGGCGGGCGATCGACGAACACGAGCGCCACGCCGGCCGCCACGTCGCGCTCGAGGTAGGAGTGGTCGCCGGGAGTGGGGACGACGATCAGGCCGTCGACCCGGCGCGCCAGCAACCCCTCGGTGAGCTCGCGCTCGCGCACCGGGTCCTCGTCGGAGCTGCCCGCGAGCGTCAGCACGGACCGCGGGGCGGCGACGTCCTCGACCGCCCTGTGGACGAGCGAGAAGAACGGGTTCGCCACGTCCTCGAAGACGAGCCCGATCGTCGCCGACGCCCGGTTGGCGCGCCGCAGGCTGCCGGCGATCTGGTCGTGGCGGTAGCCGAGGATCTCCACCGCCTGCTCGACCCGCCGGGCGAGCTCCGCGGCTACCGGCGGGCTCCCGTTGACGACGCGCGAGACGGTGCTCAGGCTCACCTCGGCGAGCGCGGCGACCTCGCGCATGGTCGGCCGCCGCGCGGACGGCGGGACGCGACGGCCATCGGTGCTGTCGCGCGGCGATTCCATGCCGGGCGGCACTCTACGGCCGGAGCGTGTCCGACCCCGCCGCTTCGGGTAGCCGCAAGACGACAAAGGCTCGAAGAACGAAGGAGAAACGCCATGTCGGACAAGAAGGTCCGGGACATCATGAGCACCGACGTCACGTGCGTCGGTGAGAACGAGACGCTTCTCGACGGGGCGCGCAAGCTCGCCGAGCTCGACGTCGGCGCGCTGCCGATCTGCGGCGAGGACGACCGCCTCAAGGGCATGCTCACCGACCGGGACATCGTGGTCCGCGGGCTGGCCCAGGGCAAGGACCCCGCCTCCACCCGCGCGGGCGAGCTCGGGCAGGGCGACGGGCAGACGGTCACGGTCGGCGCCGACGACTCGGTCGACGAAGCGCTGCGCACGATGATCGACCACAAGGTCCGACGGTTGCCGGTGATCGACGACCGGCGGCTGGTGGGCATCGTCAGCCAGGCGGACATCGCCACCAACGTCGACGAGGAGAAGGTCGGCGACCTGGTGGAGGCGATCTCCGCCGCACCGTAGGAGTCGTAGGCGAGCCGGGCGCCCCCGGGCGCCCGCCGCCCTCGACCCGGCGCTCTCAGCGGCGGGTGACCGGGGCCTCCATCGGCCCCAGGTGACGGACACCTTCGGCGGCGACCTCGACGGCCTCGCGGGCGGCCTCGACCGGGTCCGCTCCGGCGAGCGTCGCGACGGCGAAGGCGGCCGCGAACGAGTCTCCCGCGCCGGTCGGGTCGACCTCGTCGACGGCGGGGGCGGCGATCGTCTCCTCCCGGGCGCCGGCGCGCACCCGGACGCCGGCGGCGCCGAGCGTCGTGCAGACGACCGGTGCCGCCGAGTCGTCGAGACCGAGGGTGGCGAGCTCGCCCTCCGAGGGCAGGAGCACCGCCGCGCGGCCGGCGATGCGCGCCAGCCGCTCGGCGAGGTCGGGCCCGAGCGCCTCCGGGCGCAGGTTGGGATCGAGGCTGATCCGCCCGCCGGCGGCGTGCACGCGCGCGGACGCGGTCTCCACCGCGTCGGCCAGCGACGGCGCCAGGGCCAGCGACGAGCCGGACACGTGCAGCCACGCCGCGCGCTCCGGGAGGTCGCCGAGGTCGGCCGCGGCGAGCAGCGCCGCCGCCCCGACATGGAAGACGAACGAGCGGGTGCCGTCGCCCGCATAGGCGACGAACGCGCAGCCCGTGGGGGCACCGGGCTCCGCGCGCACCTGGGCGACGTCCACGCCGTCCTGCTCCAGTCGCCGCCGCATCAGCGCGCCGAACGGATCGTCGCCCACCACCGCGCACAGCGCGGTCGACGCCCCGCGCCGGGCCGCGACGCTCGCGAAGATGGCGGGCGCCCCGCTGGCGAGCGGGCCGACGAACGTGTCGGGCCGGTCGAGCGGGATGCCGGGGCGGGGCCGCATGATCTCGACCAGCGCCTCGCCGACGGACAGGATCACGGCCGCGACTCCATTGAGGTGAGGGCGGCGCCGGCGGTCGCCTCGTCGGTGACGAGCACGTCGATCAGGCCGGCGCGGGCGGCGCCGACGATCGAGGTGCCCTTCGCGGACCCCGCCGCGACCGCGATCACCGTGCCCGCGCTGCGCAGCTGCTCGCGCGAGACGCCGAGCAGGAGCCGCTCGCCGGCGAACGTCACCGGTCGCCCCTCGACGTCGAAGTAGCGGGAGACCACGTCGCCCGCGGCGCCGCGCAGCTCGCCTGCCGCGGCCATGACGTGGGCGGGGCCGGTGTCGGCCTCCGCCAGCGGCGGGCCGACGCCGACGAGCGCCGCCGCCAGGCGGTCCCAGACGGCCAGGCGGCCGCTGATGTCCTCGTCCGCCAGCAGCGACCGTCGCAGCCGCGCCGACGGCACGGCGGGGGCGTGGATCAGGCTGACGTCGGCGCCGCTGGCGTCGGCGACGCGGCGCGCGATGTCGTTCGTCTGGAAGCGGGCGTCGCGCTCCTCGAAGCCGGCGATGGCGGGCACGAGCAGGACGCCCGGAAGCGGCGGCCACCGTCGCGCCCGCGCCAGCTCGAGCACCGTCCGGCCCCACGAGACGGCCAGCGCGTCGCCGGGCCGGAGCCCGAGCGCCGCGACCTCGGCCAGGGCCGGGGCCACGAGCGGCTGCACGCCGCCGCGCGGCGCCGGCGGCACGACCACGACGCGCCGGAGGCCGAGCGCCGACCGCAGCGCGTCGGCAAGCTGCTCCGGTGACCGCGCCCCGTCCGATTCCGGACGGTGTATCTCGATGCGGACGATGCCCTGCTCGCGCGCGAGCTGGAGCATGCGGGAGACCGTCGAGCGCGACACGCCGAGCCGCGTGGCGATCTCGTGCTGGGAGAGCTGCTCGCGGTAGTAGAGCTCGGCCGCCGCGACCAGCGCGCTTTCAGAGGGTGTGGACAAGTGTGCATACAATACATGCGAGCAGATGTGCACGACAACCCAGCAAAGGACGATTCCCCGTGGCTCCCCTTGATGTGACACACCCCGTCACCGCGCCGACGACCGCCGAGCGACGCGCGCTCCAGCAGATCTCGACCACGGACGGGCGCTTCGCGGTCATCGCGGCCGACCACGGCCAGCCGCTGGTCGACATGCTCGACGCCCTCGGGCTGCCGAGCACGCCCGAGGAGCAGCGCGCGTTCAAGGCCGATCTCGTCGACACGGTCGGCCGTGACGCCAGCGCCGTGCTGCTCGACCCCGACGTGTCGCTGCCGGACATCGTCGACCGCGACCTGCTGGCGCGCGACGTCGGTCTGCTCGTGCGGATCGAGGCCGACGGCCACGCGATGGAGGACGGGCTGCGGCGCTCCGAGCTCATCCCCGACCTGGGCGCCGCCGGCGCGCGGGCGCGCGGCGGCGACGCCGCCAAGGTGATGGTGTTCCTGCGCGCAGACCGCGAGGACCTCGACGGCGGGACGGCCCAGATGGTGCGAACCGCGCTCGAGGACTGCAGCCGCAACGACCTGCTGTGCGTGATGGAGCTCATGACCTACCGCCTCGACGACGAGAGCCCCGAGGCGTTCGCCGCCCGGCGCGAGGACGTCATCGTCGAGGGCGCCGTGCTGCTCCAGGAGTGCGGCGCCAAGGTGCTCAAGCTCGAGTATCCCGGCAGCCCGGAGGCGTGCCGCCGCGTCACCGATGCGCTCGACGTGCCGTGGGCCGTCCTCTCGGCCGGCGTCGACCACGAGGCGTTCTGCGACCAGCTGCGCGCGGCGATGGACGGCGGGTGCGACGGCTTCATCGCCGGGCGCTCGCTGTGGAAGGAGGCGGTGGGCCGCCCGGCTGCGGAGCGCCGCCGGTTCCTCGACGAGGTCGCCCGCCGGCGGATGGAGGACATGCTGCGGATCGTCGAGCGTGCCTGAGCCCGAATCCACCGATCCCGGCGGCGTGTCGCCACCAGGATGCGTTCGCCAGAGCCAATCGGCCGCGAACCAGGTGGCCCACCACATGGATGCGCGGCCAATCGACTCTGACTCGGCCCCTGGCGCCGACACATCCACCGGCCATCGGCGGATCCAGGCTGAGCTGCTCCTCGGCATCGACGTCGGCACGACCTACTGCAAGGCGGTCGTGCTCGACGCCGACGGCCGGGAGCGCGCGCAGTCGCGGGTGCGGACGCCGTGGACGGCGGTCGCCACGGGGGCGGAGATCGACCCGGAGGCGCTCGTCCGAACGGCCCACCGTGCCGCCGGCGAGGCGATCGCCGGCGCCGGCGCGGGGACGGTCGCGGCGGTCGGCATCGCGGGGATGGCAGAGACCGGCGTGCTGATCGACGCGCGCGGCCGGCCGGTGGGGCCCGCGATCGCCTGGCACGACGGCCGCGGCGCGGACGAGGCCCGCGCGATCGAGGCCGCGTTCGGCGGGCAGGAGTTCGCGAGGCGGACCGGCCTGCCGGCGTCGGCGCTGTGCTCGCTGTCGAAGCTGGCCTGGCAGCGCGCGCATCTCGACGCCTTCGCGGAGGCGGCGCGTTGGCTGGGCGTCCCGGAGTGGGTCGCGCACTCGCTCGGCGCCCCCGACGTCGCCGAGCTCTCGCTCGCCTCCCGTACCGGTCTGCTCGAGCTCGGCCGGCAGGCCTGGTGGCCGGACGCGGTCGAGTGGCTCGGCGTGGGGGAGGGGTTCCTGGCCGAGCCGGTCCAGGCCGGGACGGCGCTCGGCCGCGCCGGCGACGAGCTGCCGGCGGCGCGCGGCGCGGTCGTCGCGGTGGCGGGTCACGACCACGTCGCGGCGACGGTCGGCGCGGGGGCGTGCGGCGAAGGTGACGTGCTGCACTCGGCGGGCACCGCGGACGTCTTCGTCCGCACGGTCGCCGCGCACCTGGAGCCCGATCGGGTCGCCGAGGCGGTGGCGGGCGGCGTCACCGTCGGGTGGCATGTCCTGCGCGACCGCTGGACCCTGATCAGCGGCAACGAGCTCAGCGTCACGCTCGCCTCGATCCTCCAGCTGCTCGGGGTCGACGGGGAGGGGGACAGGGACGCGCTGACCGAGGCGGCGGCCGAGCTCGGCCGCTCGGGACTGCGCCTCGAGGGCGCCGGAGGGACTGCTCCGCTGGCCATCCACGGGATCACGCCGGGCACGACGCCCGCGCACGTGTGGCGTGCCGCCCTCGAGGCCGGCGCCGAGCTCAGCCGGGCGACGCTCGCCCGCAGCGACGCGTTCAGCGGGCCCCGGCTGCGGATCGTGGGGACCGGCGGCGGCGTTCGCGGGGCCGCTGCCCGAGCGGTGAAGGAGGAGCGCCTCGGCCCGATCGAGTGGTCGCCCGTCCAGGAGGCGACGGCCCGCGGCGCCGCGCTCCTCGGAGGCGTCGCCGCGGGGGTGTATGCCTCCGCCGACCAGGTGCCTGCGCCGGCGGCCTGAGGTCAGGCGGTGGCCGCCGCGCTCTCGTACAGCTCGATCGTGCGGCGGTAGTTGCCGGCGATCACGTCGACCGCGGTCTCGCGGTCGTGGTCGCCGGCGAGCCAGCCCTTGAGGGCGTCCCAGAAGATCGTGCGCCCGATGGCGAAGCCGATGAACCCGTCGACGGTGGCCGCCTGGCGGAGCCAGTTCGCGACCGTCGCCTCGTCCGCGCCGGCGCCGAGCACCACGCAACCGACACCGTCCCGGCCGTCCGCGCGCGCGGCGCCGGCGACCAGCCGGAAGTCGTCGGCGGTGTCGAGGCCCTCCACCTTCCAGATGTCCGGCTCGACTCCCGCGGCCTGGAGCTCGCCGATCGCGGTCGCGACCAGCTGGGCGCGGGCGGCCTCCTGATCGGTCTCGAGCGGCACGATCAGCTCGAACAGGTACTTGGTCTCGCGCGGGGCGAGGTAGTCCGAGAGGCGCGCCAGCCGCTGCGCCTGGCGGCGGTTGAGCTCGCGGTCGCCCTCGGGGTTGTAGCGGGCGAGGATCTTCACGAAGTCGGGCTCGAACGCCTCGATGTGGCCCCCGAAGTCCTCCCCGTACTCGAAGTCGAACTCGGGGACCGAGCTGCGCTCGGCGGCCATCGCGACCGGGAGCCCGTGCTCCTTCGCGGCGCGGGCGACGGCGGCGCCGTTCTCCTCGTCGACGAGCGCGCCGACCGTGCCGGCGGGCGCCGAGTCGGCGGCGGCCAGCAGGCCGTCGAGGATGATCCGCTTGGCCTCCCGGATCTGATCGCGTTCCTCCGCGGTCGGCGTTCCCTCGATGCCGAACAGCTTCGTCTGGAACGAGGTTCGGTGGTCGAAGGCGAGGATGTACAGGGACTGGTCGTAGCCGGGGGTCACGTGCGGGCTCCTTGGGTGTCGGTCGAAGCGGTGGAGAGGAGAGGCGCCGGGGTCGGCAGCGGGGAGGTGGCGACGGTGCCGTCGGCGGCGAGGGAGACGACCGCCGACTCGCCGCCCAGCAGCGCATCGACCGCGGTCCGGCCGGCCGCCTCGCCGAGCGCGAGGTCGAGCGGGGACGGCGTCGCGGCGCGCTGTGCGTGCCCGAGGATCGTGGGGTGCACGCGGAGGCCGGTCCGGGGCGCCAGGGCCTCGGTGACCCGTACCGCGTCGCCCGCGGCCTCCGACATCACGGCGATCGCGGGCCCGGTGGCGGCCAGCTCGCGCAGGCGGTCCGCGAGCGCGTCGAGGTCCGTGGGCCGCTCGGGCACGATCACGTCCTCGATCCCGGCGGCGGCGGCCACGGCCTCGGCGAGGAACCCGTGCGGCGCGCCGAGCGTCTGGATCACGAACGCGCGCCCCGGCACCGAGCGGCCGGTGATCCGCAGCCGCTCGATCATGTCGACGGCGAGCGCGACGGCGGAGTCCATGCCGATCGTCAGCTCCGACCCCTCGAAGTTGCGATCGATCGTGGCGGGCACGACGGCGAGGGAAAGGCGCGAGGTGCGCTGCGGCGAAACTCGTGACGGGTCGCCGGCGCGACCCGGCGAACCCGCGTTCCGGGTGACCTCGTCGAACTCGGCGGCCAGCGCCGCCGCTCCACGCGCGGAGCCGTCGCCGCCGATGACGAGCAGCGCTTCGATGCCGGCCGCCTGAAGGGCCTCGAGGCAGGCACGGCGGCCCACCGGCTCGCGCATCTCGGGCCAGCGGCTCGATCCGAGCCAGGTGCCCGGCTCGGCCCTGTGCTCGCCGGCCTGCGCGGCAGTGATCGGCTCCATCCGGCGGCTCGCGAGGCCGGCGAAGCCGCCGAGGACCCCGTACGCGCGCTCGCCGCGCTCCTCGATCCGCTCGCACGCGCTCGCGATCACGGCATTCATGCCGGGGGCGTCGCCGCCGCTGGTGAGGATTCCGATCGAGGTCGTCATTCGGCCTCAGCGTTATATCGCGCCGAGTCGAGCGCGTCAAGAATTATTCGTGGCTAAACGAAAGCAACTGTGGTACGGTCGGGACATGGTCGCCGGGCAGCGCGTGACCGTCGGAGTGGACGTCGGCGGAACCAAGCTGGTCGCCTCCGCGGTCGACGCGGAAGGCCGCGCGCTGCGCCTCGAGCGCTGGCCCGGGCCGGTGCGCGAGTACGAGGACGTGCTCGGTGCGATCGCCGAGCTCGTCCGGCGGATCCGGGCCTCGCTCGAGTCGCCGAGCGCGATCGGCCCCTCGCCCTCGGCGGGCACCCCGACCATCGTCGGCGTGGGCGTCGCCGCCGCGGCGTTCCTCGACGCGGAGCGGCACCGGGTCCGGGGCGCGACGTATCTCGTGGACTGGCGGGACCGGCCGTTCGCGGACGACCTCGCCGAACGGCTCGAGCTCCCGGTCGTGGTCGCGAACGACGCGGACGCCGCCGCGTGGGGCGAGTACCTGCACGGCGCCGGCCGCGGGGCACGCTCGCTCGTGCTCGCCACGGTCGGCACGGGGATCGGCGGTGGGATCGTGATCGGCGACCGGCTCGTCACCGGCGGGTTCGGCCTGGGCGGCGAGATCGGCCACCTGCCGGTGGTGCCGGACGGCCTGCCTTGCGGGTGCGGAGCCCGCGGGTGCGTCGAGCAGTACGCGAGCGGGACCGCGATCGCGCGCGCCGCACAGGCCGCAGCGCGCTCCGAGCCGGCTGCCGGCGCATGCCTTCTGGCGCGGGCGGGCGGCGACGCGGACAGGATCGACGGGCGGCTCGTCACGGCCCTCGCGCATGAGGGCGACCCGCTGGCGGCCCGCGCGCTCGGCGACGGGGGCGAATGGCTCGGGCGCGCGCTGGCGCAGGTCGCGAGCATCGTCGATCCGAGCGTGGTCGTCGTCGGCGGCGGTCTCGCGGAGGCGGCCGGCGAGCTGTTTCTCGAACCGGTCCGCCGCGCCTTCGCCGACGCAGCGAGCCTCCCGCGGATCCGGCCGCTGGCGCCCGTCACGGCCGCCGAGCTCGGCAACGCGGCGGGCATCGTGGGCGCGGCTTCGCTCGCCGTAGCGCTCGCCGACGAGCATGATCCGAAAGCAGTCGTGCACAACTAGTGCACCAACTGGTAGGTTGCGTGCATGAATGAGGGTCCCGATCCGATCGATCGCATCGAGAGCGGGAGCCCAGTGTTCGCCGACGAGCGCCAGGCGCGCATGGCCGAGCTCGTCTCCGTCCGCGGCCGCGCCCGCATCGGCGAGCTCTCGAAGCTCTTCGGGGTCACCGAGCCGACCGTGCGCAAGGACCTCAAGGTGCTCCAGGAGCGCGGGCTGCTCAAGCGCACGCACGGTGGGGCGCTCGCGCTGCAGCCCACCGTCGAGCGCGAGTTCGCCGGCCGCGAGTCCGCCAACCGCCCGGCGAAGGCGGCGATCGCGAGAGCCTGCCTGAGCCTCGTCGAGGACGGCGACTCCGTCTTCCTGGACAGCGGGACGACCGTGCACGCTGTCGCCGAGGCGATCGCCCACCAGGGCGGCCTGCGGCTCTCCACGCTGACAAGCAGCCTCGGCGTGGCCACCACGCTCGCCGATGTGCCCGGAATCGACTGCGTCCTCCTCGGAGGTCAGATCCGGCGGGTCGACGGCGCCGTGGTGGGCGCGCTCGCCCTCGAGAACCTCCAGCGGTTCACGTTCAGCCTCGCGTTCATCGGCGTGAGCGGCTTCTCCGAGCTCGGCATCAGCGTCGGCAGCCTCGCCGAGGCCGCCTTGAAGGCCGACGTGATCGAGCGCGCCCGCCGCGTGGCGCTCCCGCTCGATCACACGAAGGTCGGGAGCACGGACTTCGCGCGGATCGCCGGCCTCGACGCCGTCGACGTCGTCATCATGGACCGGACGACGCCGGCGGTCGAGGAGCTGTGCTCGAGCTACGGCATCGAGCTGATCGCCGCCGGCGGCGGGAACTGACCTCAAGGTGCGCTTCCGAAAAAGTTCGAATCGGCTTGACTTGGTTCGGCTCACCGTATAGTGTCGCGCCAACTCGGCGCCAAATGCCGCCGAGGGGTCGTAGAACGCAAAGGATTGCCAGGCGCCGGCGAGTGTGCTCGCCGCGGAGGAGAGGGGTGCGATGCCAGAAGTGCCAGGCGCCGCGGAGCCGGTGCTCGAAGCTCGTGACGTCGTAAAGACGTTCGGCCGCGTGCAAGCGCTACGCGGCGCGAACTTCACCGTCTATCCACAGGAAGTCGTCGCGCTCGTCGGCGACAACGGCGCCGGCAAGAGCACGCTCGTGAAGACGCTCGTCGGCGTCCACCCGCCCGACAGCGGCGAGATCCGCTTCGAGGGCCGGCCGGTCGACATCCACACGCCGCACGACGCCCGCGACCTCGGCATCGAGACGGTCTTCCAGGACCTCGCCCTGGCGGCAGAGATCGACCCGGCCGCCAACATGTTCCTGGGGCGGGAGCTCATGCGCCCCGGTCTGCTCGGCAAGCTCGGGTTCCTCGACAAGGGCAGCATGCGGCGCCGCAGCGACGAGGCGTTCCGCAGCCTCGGCGTCAAGATCCAGGACACCAGCGCCCGCGTCGCCAACATGTCCGGCGGCCAGCGCCAGGGCATCGCGATCTGCCGGGCGGTCACCTGGGCCAAGCGCGTCGTGTTCATGGACGAGCCGACGGCGGCGCTCGGCGTCGTGCAGACGCGCAACGTGCTCGATCAGGTCAAGCGCGTGCGCGAGCAGGGCCTGTCGGTCGTGCTCATCAGCCACAACATGCCCGAGGTCTTCGAGGTGGCGGACCGCATCGAGGTCATGCGCCTGGGCGCAAGGGTCGCGCGGCTCAAGCCGAGCGAGGTGTCGATGGAGGACGTCGTCGCCGCCATGACCGGCGCCCTCACCTTCCACGAGGAGGACCAGGCATGACGACGCCGACCTCGCCTGTCCCCCCCGAGGAGGAGGTCGTCGACACGACGGCCGACCTCCCTACCCAGCCCTGGTGGCAGCGGCTCATCATCGGCTCCAGCACGTCGATCCTGCTCGTGCTGATCGGGATGATCGCCGTCTTCTCGTTCCTGAGCTTCGAGGAGTTCTTCACGGTCTCCAACGCTCGCAACATCGCCACGGACGCGGCGGTGCTGCTGGTCGTCGCGACCGGCCTGACGTACATCATCATCACCGCCGGCATCGACCTGTCGGTCGGCTCGGTGCTCGTCTTCTCGAGCGTCGTGTCGGCACGGATGATGAACGCCGTCGGCGGCGACAACTGGGGCGTCATCATCGTCGGCCTCATCACCGGGCTGGCCGCCGGGCTCGCCTGGGGGACGCTCAACGGCTTCCTCGTCACCAAGGCGAAGATCCCGTCGTTCATCGTCACGCTCGGCACGCTGGGCATGGCGCTCGGCGCCGCGCTGCTGATCACCGGCGGCGTCGACGAGCGCGACGTGCCCTTCAAGCTGGTCGAGACGATCGGCACCGGCCGGCTGTTCGGCGAGATCCCGTACCTGGTCCTGATCGCCGCCGCGGTGGCGATCTTCTTCGCGATCATCCTGCACGGCACCCGCTTCGGCCGCTACACGTACGCGATCGGGTCGAACGAGGAGGGTGTGCGGCGGGCCGGCGTCAACGTCGACCGGCACCTGATCAAGGTCTACGCCCTCGGCGGCACGCTGGCGGGCTTCGCCGGGTTCCTCGCGCTCGCCCGCTTCGGCACGACCTCGATCTCCGGCAACACGACGGTCAACCTGGACGCCATCGCCGCCATCGTCATCGGCGGCACGAGCCTCTTCGGCGGCGTGGGGACCATCATCGGCACCATCGTCGGTGTGTTCATCCCCGCTGTGCTCCGCAACGGCTTCGTGATCGTCGGCGTGCAGCCGTTCTGGCAGCAGGTCGCCGTCGGCGCTGTGCTCATCGTCGCTGTCTATGTCGACCAACTCCGCCGCGCCCGGTACGCGCGGTGACCGATTCACCACAACTCCTGGAGGAGAGCAAGATGCACCACTCATCTCGATCGGGCCGGTGGAGCGCACGAGCGCTCGCCGCGATCCTGCTGTTCGCCTGCCTCGGGCTCGTCGCCTGCGGCGACGACGATGACGGCGGTGGCGGCGGCGGAGCCAGCGGCTCCGGCGAGAACTACAAGGTGACGCTGATCGCCGGCGTCAAGGGCGACGAGTTCTACATCACGATGAACTGCGGAGCGCAGGCGGAGGCCGAGAAGCTCGGCGTCTCGCTCGACTTCCAGGGCCCGGACCAGTTCGACGCCTCGCTCCAGACCCCGATCGTCAACGCCGTCACCGCGAAGAAGCCCGACGCGATCCTGATCGCGCCGACCGACGCGAAGGCGATGTACGCGCCGATCAAGCAGGCGGCCGACGCCGGCATCAAGATCGTGCTCGTCGACACCACGCTCGAGCAGCCCGACCTCGCGGTCTCCCAGATCGCGTCCGACAACCTGGGTGGCGGCAAGGCGGCGGCCAAGGCGCTGGCCGAGGCGATCGGCGGCAGCGGCAAGGTGTTCGTCAACAACGTCAAGCCGGGCATCACGACCACCGACCAGCGTGCGCAGGGCTTCGAGGAGGAGGCCAAGAGCCTCGGGCTCGAGTACGTCGGGATGGAGTACAACCAGGACCAGCCCGACAAGGCCGCGGCGATCACCAAGGGCATCATCGCCAAGCACCCGGACCTGAAGGGCATCTTCGGCACCAACCTGTTCGGGGCCGAAGGCTCCGCGGCCGGCCTCCGCGAGTCGGGCAACAAGGACGTCAAGATCGTCGGCTTCGACGCCGGGCCCAAGCAGGTCAAGGACCTCGACGAGGGTCTGCTCCAGGCGCTCGTGGCCCAGAAGCCCGCCGACATCGGCGCGCAGGGCGTCCAGCAGGCCGTCGCCGCCCTGAAGGACGAGCCGACCAAGCCGAAGATCGGCACCGGCTCGACGATCCTCACCAAGGACAACCTCGCCGACAACCAGGACGCCGTCTACAAGTCGTCCTGCTGAGCGCGCGCAGCACGGCGCCGGGCGATGACGCCCGGCGCCGTGCCGGCGCCGCCCCGGTAACGGGTCAGGCGCTCGCGAACGCCCCGGTGACCTGGGTGAGGCGCAGGGCGTTGCCCGACGGGTCGCGGAAGCCGGCGTCGATCCCGTAGGGGCGCTCCTCCGGCGGCTCCGTGAACTCCACGCCGCGGCCCTTGAGCTCCTCGTACTCGGCACGGCAGTCCTCGCTGGTGAGGAAGACGGTGCCTGCCGCGCCCTTGGACATCAGCTCGCGCACCTTGTCGGCGGTGTCGGGCTCGAACACCGGCGGGCCCGGAATGGCCATCAGGGCGATCGCGACGTCGGGCTGGCCCGCGGGGCCGACGGTGAGCCAGCGGAAGTTGCCGAGCTCCGCCACGGTCACGTCGCTGCGCACCTCCATGCCGAGCTTCTTCGTGTAGAAGTCGCGCGCGTCGTCCTGGTCATGCACCCACAGATGGGCGTTGGCGATCCTCATGAGTGGTCCTCCTTGGGAGATCGAGGGGAGTTGACGTGGGCCACGCTAAACGCGTTGCGCGCCGTTGTCTTCTCCAAACGTGCTGCGTTGCGGCCGCGCGTAGGCGCGGATCACGCAGCTGGGGACCATCACCCGCTGAGCGGCGGGCGGGAACTCCGCGCGGTAGGCGGTGGGGGAGGCGCCGAACGTACGCGTGAAGCTGGTGGTGAACGAGCCGACGCTCTGGAGCCCCACCGAGAAGCAGATGTCGGCCACCGAGCGATCGGTGGTACGGAGCAGGGCGGCCGCGCGCTCGAGCCGCCGGGTGAGCAGGTAGGCGTGCGGCGACTCGCCGAACGCGCGGCGGAACTCGCGGCTGAAGTGCGCGCGAGAGAGGCCGGCGGCGCGGGCCAGGTCGTCGACGTCGAGCGGCTCGAAGTAGCGGGCGTCGGCGAGATCTCGCGCTCGGAGCAGGTGACGTGCGGGTGCGACGAAGGCCACGTGAATAAGTATCGCGTCCGAGGTGTAACACTCCGCGCGTGGATGCTCCAGAGCCGTCGCAGCCCGGCGTCGGAGGTCCGGGAGCGCGGCTGCCGGACGAGCGGATCGCGCACAACGAGACCGTCGCCCGCTCCGTCAACGAGGCGATCGAGGCAGGCCGCGTGACGCGCGACCGCCGGAGCCCGTTCGTGTGCGAATGTGGCCAGCTCGGGTGCAACGCCGTGGTGGAGATGGCGCTGAGCGAGTACGAGGCGGTGCGCGCCCATCCACGGCGGTTCGTGCTCGTCGCCGGCCACGAGGCGCATTTCGACGAGGTGGTGGCTGACGGCGGCGACTACGAGGTGGTGGTCAAGCACGGAGCTGCGGGCCGCATCGCCGAGGAGACCGACCCGCGCGCCGAGGGGGCGTCGTGAACTCGGCACCCGTCCCGCTGATGACGTTCGAGCTCCCGGCGGAGGCCCGGTCGGTGGGAACCGCGCGGCGCTGGATGCGCTCCTTCGCCGGCGAGCACGGCGGCGACCCCGAGCTCCAGGATCGCGTGGGGATCGCGCTGACCGAGGCGCTCGCCAACACGGTGCTGCACGCGTACACGGCGCCCGAGGTGGGGCGCATCGACATCGCCGCCGACATCGAGGACGGGGCGCTGGAGATCGTCGTCGTCGACGACGGGTCGGGCCTCCGTGCGTCGTCCTCCGACTATCGGGGCGCGGGCATGGGCTTCGGCATCATCGCCAGCACCGCCGACGCATTCGCGATCCGCGAACGCGTGCCGCAGGGCACCGAGGTGTGGCTGCGGTTCGAGCTCGGCGCCGGCTAGCCGAGCATCCCCGGATCGGGCGGGTTCGGGTCGCGCGCATGGACCGTGCGGTCGACGTGGTGGACGACCACGTCGCTCGGCCGCGCCAGCAGCGGTCCGACGGCGTCGCGGTAGCGGCGGTAGTGCGGCGTGGCGTAGTGGGCGCGCAGCGCGGCCTCGTCGACCCACGCGGAGAGGAGCACCCATTCGCCGGGCTCCTCGGCGGTGAGGACTCGGTAGCTGCGGCAGCCGGGCTCTTCGCGCGCGCCGGTGGCGAGCGCGTCGAGCAGCTCGCGCAGCTCGCTCTGCCGGCCGACGAGGCCGTGGAGCTCGGCCACCAACATGACACCGGGATCGCTCATGGCTCTCTAGGGTGCCACGCGTGGACGTGATCGACGCCCTCGTGGCCAACAACCGAGCGTTCGCGGACTCGCTCCCCGCACAGCACCTCGACGTCCGGCCCCGGCGCCGGCTGGCGATCGTCACCTGCATGGACTCGCGGCTCGACGTCTTCGCGGCGCTGGGGCTCCAGCAAGGCGAGGCGCACGTCCTGCGCAACGCGGGCGGGGTGATCACCGACGACGTGATCCGGTCGCTCGCGATCTCGCAGCGGCGGCTCGGCACACGGGAGGTGATGCTCATCCACCACACGGACTGCGGCGTGCAGGGGCTGACCGACGACGGTTTCCGCGCCGAGTTGCAGGAGGCGACGGGCCTCGCTCCCGCGTTTGCGATCGAGTCCTTCAGCGACCTCGACGCCGACGTCCGCCAGTCCATCCTGCGTGTGCGCCGCTCGCCGTTCCTCGTCGATACGGCGGGGGTGCGCGGCTTCGTCTACGACGTCGACACGCACGCGCTGCGCGAGGTCGCGGTCGACTAGTGCGGGCGGTCGGCGCGGCGGAGCGGCGGGCGCGGCTGGCGCGCCGGCACGGCCTGGCGCCCGGCTTGCGGGCGGTCGACGTGGTGGAGGCGGCCGAGCGGGTGGTGTGCCTGCACGGGACCGACCCGGCGACCGTCTACCTGTCGGCGTGGGCGCGGGTCGACGGGTTCGCCGTCGCCGACCTGGACCGGGCGCTCTACGCCGATCGCACGCTGGTCAAGCACCTCGCGATGCGCCGCACGCTGTTCGTGTTCGCGCGCGACGTGCTGCGGGTGGCTCAGGCGGGCGCCAGCGAGCGGGTCGCCGACGCCGAGCGCCGCCGCCTGATCCGCGACGTCGAGAAGGCGGCCCTGTATCCGGACGGCGAGCGGTGGCTGTCGGACGTCGGCGCGCAGGTGCTCGACGCCCTCTCCGGGGGCCGCGAGGCGACCTCGTCCGAGCTGCGGGCCGAGATTCCGCTGCTCGAGGGCTCGATGACCTACGGAGAGGGGAAGTCGTGGGGCGGCCAGGTGTCGGTCGGCCCTCGCGTGCTGACCACGCTGTCGGCGGCGGGGCGGATCGTGCGGGCGTCGAACGACGGCGGGTGGACGACGTCGAGGCCGCGCTGGACCTCGATGGAGGCGTGGCTGGGGGAGGAGCTCGCGGCTCCCTCTGTGGCTGCGGGCGTCGCGGGCCTCGTCGAGCGCTGGCTGCGCGCGTTCGGCCCGGGGACGGCTGCCGACATCAAGTGGTGGCTGGGCTCCACCGTCGCCGCCGTCCGCCGCGCGCTGTCCGACCTGGAGGCGGTCGAGGTCGACCTCGACGGGCAGCCCGGCTACCTGCTCCCCGACGACCTCGAGCCGGTCGAGCCGGTCGAGCCCTGGGCCGCCCTCCTCCCACCGCTCGACCCCACGACGATGGGCTGGTTCGAGCGCGAGTGGTATCTGGGCGACTACAAGGCGCAGCTCTTCGACACCAACGGCAACGCCGGCCCGACCGTCTGGTGGGACGGCCGGATCGTCGGGGGCTGGCGGCAGGGAGAGAGCGGCGAGGTCGTGCTCCAGCTGCTCGAGGACGTCGGTACCGAGGGTCTTGAGGCGCTGGAGGGAGAGGCGGCCCGCCTCACTGAGTGGCTCGCCGGCACGCGGTTCCTGCCGCGCTTCCCGTCCCCGCTCTCGAAGGTGCTCGGCTAGCCGGCGATCACGATCTCGAGCCGCCGCGGGCCGTGGACTCCCTCGACGCGGTTGAGCTCGATGTCGGAGGTGGCGGACGGGCCTGAGATGAACGTGACCGGGGCGGCGGTGCCGTCGAGCTGGGCGATGGCGTCGGGGACGCCGTCGACGATGCGGTCGGCGGGGACGACGCAGATGTGCAGGTCGGGGAGGAGCGTGAGCGCTCGGCGGCCCTGTCCCGGGCCGGCGTCGAGGATGATCGTGCCGGTCTCGGCGATCGCGAGCGCGCACGTCGTGAGGACGCCGTCGGCGGTGGCGAGGAGGTCCCGGTCGAGCGGCGCCGCGGCCGTGTCGGTCACGAGCTCGACGCCCTCGGGCGCCCACTCGGGCAGGCCATCGGGGGCAACAAGCCGGCGCGCGCCGTGGCGCTCGCAGGCGGCTGCGACGGCGGAGCCGACCTCGCCGGCGGCCACGCGCACGACGGTCGCCCGGTAGTCCGCCGCGCGCTCTGCGAAGCGGTCGACGTCTCCGGACGCGGCGACCACCGGCTCGAGCGCCGCGGCGGGCGGCTCGTCCGCCGGCACGTCGGCGAGCGCGGTGCGGATCCGCCCGAGGATCTCGTCACGCGCGCTCACGGCGCCACCAGTCTCGGAAGGACGCACCGGGCAACGGCAGGTCACGGGACTGGGTCCAGCCCGCCAGCGGACCCGGAAGGCGGCGCTCGATCTTGCCGTCGCGCGACAGGGGCCAGGCGCCGGCCCGCGCCGCCCGCTGCGCGGCCTCGTAGCGCCGGCGGCTCGCGAACACGCGCGCCATCGCCTCCATCGCCAACCGCTCGCCCGCCATCCGCGCCCGCCAGCCGTCGCCCTTCGCCTCGCGCACGACCCGCCCGCGCAGGTGGACGAGGACCGACGGGATGTCGATCTTGACCGGGCAGACCTCGTAGCACGCCCCGCACAGCGACGAGGCCCACGGCAGCGTCGGCGCGGCGCTCAGCCCCTGCAGCTGCGGCGTGAGGATCGCGCCGATCGGGCCGGGGTAGGTCGACTCGTACGCGTGGCCGCCGGTCCGCTCGTACACCGGGCACACGTTCAGGCACGCCGAGCAGCGGATGCAGTGCAGCGCCTGGCGGCCGATCGGGTCGGCGAGCACGTCGGTGCGCCCAGCGTCGAGCAGCACGAGGTGGAAGGCCTCCGGCCCGTCACCCGGCGTCACGCCCGTCCACAGGGACGTGTACGGGTTCATCCGCTCCCCCGTCGAGGAGCGCGGCAGGAGCTGGAGCATCACGCCGAGGTCGGCGTACCGCGGCAGGACCTTCTCGATCCCCATCACGGTGATCAGCACCCGCGGGAGCGTCGTGCACATGCGGCCGTTGCCCTCGGACTCGACGACGCAGACCGTGCCGGTCTCGGCGACCGCGAAGTTGGCGCCGCTGATCCCGACCCCGACGGAGAGGAAGCGCTCGCGCAGGTGGCGGCGCGCGGCCTCGGCCAGCGCGGCGGGCTCGTCGGTCAGGTCCTCGGTGCCGGGCAGCTCGCGCCGGAAGAGCTCGCGGATCTCCGCGCGGTTGCGGTGGATGGCCGGCACGAGGATGTGCGACTGGCGATCGTGGCCGAGCTGCACGATCAGCTCGGCGAGGTCGGTCTCGTGCGCGGTGATGTTCTCTCGCGCGAGGGCTTCGTTGAGCCCGATCTCGTCGGTGGCCAGCGACTTGACCTTGATCGCCTCGCGGGAGCCGGCCTCGCGCACCAGCCGCGCCACGGTCGCGTTCGCCTCGTCCGCGTCGCGCGCCCAGTGCACCGCTCCGCCCGCCGCGGTCACCGAGCGCTCCAGCTGCTCGAGGTGCACGTCGAGGTGGCGCATCGCCGCTTCCTTGATCCGCGCGCCCTGGTCGCGCAGCGCCTCCCAGTCGGGCACCTCGGAGACCACCGCGTCGCGCTTGGCGCGGATCGTGTGGGTCGCCACGCGCAGGTTGTGGCGCAGCTGCGTGTTCTCGAGCGCCTCCCGCGCGGCCTCCGGGAACGGCCGGCTCATTCGGTGCCCGCCAGGATCTCCGCGAGGTGCACGGTCCGCACGCCGGTGCGCTGGCGCGACAGCCCGCCGCCGATGTGCATCAGGCACGAGTTGTCGACCGCCGCGCACACCTCGGCGCCGGTGTCGAGCACGGACCGCAGCTTGTCGGTGAGCATGGCCGTCGACGTGTCGGCGTTCTTGACCGCGAACGTCCCGCCGAAGCCGCAGCAGGTGGTCGCCTCCGGCAGCTCCACGAGCCGCAGCCCGCGCACGTTGCGCAGCAGCCGCAGCGGCGCGTCGCCGACCTTCAGCAGCCGCAGCGAGTGGCACGTCGGGTGGTACGTCACCCGGTGCGGGAAGTACGCGCCGACGTCCTCGACGCCCAGCACGTCGACCAGGAACTGCGACAGCTCGTGCACCTTCGGCGCCACCGCCGCGACCGCCCGCGCCAGCTCCTCGTCCCCGCTCAGCTCGGCCAGCCGCGCGTACTGGTCGTGCACCATCGCCGCGCACGAGCCCGAGGGGCAGACGACCGCGTCATAGGACGGATCGCCGAACACGCGCACGAACCGGCGCACCAGCGGCACGGCCTCGAGCTGGTAGCCGGAGTTCGCGTGCATCTGGCCGCAGCACGTCTGCTCGAGCGGGAACACGACCTCGTGCCCGAGCCGCTCGAGCACCTGCACGGTCGCCCGGCCGGTGTCCGGGAACAGCGTGTCGTTCACGCACGTGATGAACAGCGCGACCCGCAAGTCACCGAGCGTACGCCGCCGGGACGCCCCCGTCGACGTTGAGCAGGTTCCCCGTGCTCTTCCCGGACCGCTCCGGCGAGGCGAAGTGGAGCACCGCCTGGGCGATGTCCTCCGGCAGGATGTTGACCCCCAGCGTCGTCCGCTGCCGGTAGTGCTCCTCAAGCTCGTCGGGCTCGATCCCGTACGCGGCGGCCCGCTCCTCGCGCCACGACGAGCCCCAGATCCGCGAGCCCTGGAGCACCGCGTCGGGGTTGACCGTGTTGACGCGGATGCCGTCCGCGCCGCCCTCCTCGGCCAGGCAGCGGGCGAGGTGCAGCTCGGCGGCCTTGGCCGACGAGTACGCGGCCGCGTTCTTGCCGGCGACGAGCGCGTTCTTGGAGGCCACGAACACGAGCGAGCCGCCGCGGCCCTGCGGCTTGAGCAGCCGGAACGCCTCGCGGGCGACGAGGAAGTAGCCGGTCACGAGGATCCGGTGGTTGCGCTCCCACTCGGCGAGCGACGTGTCCTCGAGGGCGGCGCTCGACGCCACGCCGGCGTTGGACACGAGGATGTCGACGCCGCCGAACCGCTGCACGGCCGCGGCGAACGCGGCGGCGACCGCCTCCTCGCTGGTGACGTCGCCGCTGACCGCCAGGCCCTGGTCCCCGTACGGCGCGACGGCCGCCTCGGCGCCCGCCTGGTCGAGATCGAACGCGACCACGCACGCGCCCGCGGCCGCCAGCGCGTCCCCGATCGCCCGGCCGATGCCCCCGGCGCCGCCGGTCACGAGCGCCACTTGGCCCTGGAGCTCGCCCGGCGGCGGCGCCTGCGCCAGCTTGTAGAGCTCGAGCGGCCAGTACTCGATCGCGAAGCTCTCTTCGGCGTCGAGCGAGACGAACTCGCCGAGCGCCTGAGCACCGGCCATCACCTCGATCGCGCGGTGATACAGGTCGCGCGACAGCTTCGACGCCTTCGTGGTCGTGCCGGCGGAGACGAGCCCCAGGTGCTGGATCAGCACCACGCGCGGGTCCGGGTCCGCCGGCTCCGTCGCCTCGTCGCCGTACTCCTCCACGTACGCCCGGTAGTCGGCCCGGAAGCGTTCCGCGCGCTCGGCGATCCGGGCGCGCAGCGCGTCGGCGTCGTCGGTCTCGGGGTCGAACGGGATCCACAGCGGGACGCGCTTCGTGTGCACCAGGTGGTCGGGGCACGGCGCCCCGACGGTGACCAGGTGCTCGGCCTCCACCGACGACACGAACTCGACCGAGCGCGGCGACGTGTCGACGGTCAGGACCTTGTGGCGCTCGCTCGAGACCGCGCCGCGCACCGCCGGCAGCAGCTCGTGCAGGAGCTCGGCGGGAGCCCGGCCGGCGGCCGGATGGCGACCGCCGAAGCGCGGGGTCGAGCCTGTCCGCTCGTTGACGAACCCGACCGCCTGGTTGATCACCTCGATCGTTCGCCGGTACGCCTCCTCCGCCGTGTCGCCCCACACCACCAGCCCGTGCTTGGCGAGGACGACGAGCTTGAGGTCGGGGTTCGAGCGCGCCGCGTCGCCGACCTGCTTGGAGAGCGTGAACCCGGGCCGGATGTAGGGGATCCAGACCGCCGCGTCGCCGAAGCACTCCCGCACCAGCCGCTCGCCGTCCGCCGTGCCGGCCAGCACGTTGATCCCATCCGGGTGCGTGTGGTGCACGTGCGGCGCCGGCACGAACGCGTGCAGGAGGGTCTCGATCGAGCAGCGGGGCATCGCGGGGTCGAGCTGGCAGCGGGAGAGGTACGCGACCATCTCCTCGTCGCTCATCGCGTCGCGCTCGATCAGCGGCAGCACCTCGTCGAGCTTGAGGCCGGTGAAGTGCTCGGGGCCCATCGTCGCGAGGTCGGAGCCCGAGCCCTTGACCCACATCACGTCGATCTCCCGGCCGGCGTGGTCGACCGTCCGGCCCTTGACGGACGTGTTGCCGCCCCCGAAGTTCGACACGGCGCGGTTGGCGCCCAGCAGGTTGGACGCGAGCACGAGCTGGTCGAGCGCCTCGGTCGGCGGCGCCGCGTCGGGCCAGAGGTCTCCGGCGGCGTCGATGAGGGGCGGTGTCACGGTGCTCATGTGGTGATCTCCTGGTTCTGGCGCTCGGCGGCCATGCGGCCGGCATAGCCGGACTCGCGCAGCGCGGCGATCGGGTCCTCGGCGGCGCCCAGCTCCGCCCGCACGCGTGCGCACAGGGGCCGCACGTCGGTGCGGTAGGCGTCGAGCAGCAGCTCGTGGCCGGCGAGCACGTCGCCCGCCTCCTGCGCGGCGCGCAGGGCCTCGCGGTCCACGAGCAGCGCCTTCGCGTACGCCTCCTGGAGGTTGACCACGCTGAGGACCATGGCCTCCACCTTCGCCTCGACGTTGTGCGACTGGTCGATGGTGAGCCGCGGGAGGTGGTCGCCCAGCTCGAAGAAGATCAGGAACAGCTCGAAGGGGTTGACGGAGCCGACGATGAGGTCGTCGTCGGCGTACTTGCGGTTGTTGAAGTGGAAGCCGCCGAGGCGCCCCTCGTCCTCGAGCAGCGCCACGATCTGCTCGATGTTGACCCCCTGGGCGTGATGCCCGAGGTCGACGAGCACCCGCGCGCGGTCGCCGAGCTTCTGGCAGGCGAGCAGCGACGAGCCCCAGTCGGCGAGGTCGGTCGCGTAGAACGCGGGCTCGAACAGCTTGTACTCGAGCAGCAGCTCCTGGTCGTCGGGGAGCTCGGAGTACACGGCCCGCAGCGCGTCGAGCATCCGGCGGCGGCGCGCGCGCAGGTCGTCCTGGCCCGGGTAGTTGGTGCCGTCGGCGAACCACAGCGACTGGGCCGTCGAGCCCAGCTCGGCGGCGATCCCGAGGCACTCGACGAGGTGCTCGACCGCCTTGTGGCGGACCGAGGCGTCCGGGTGGGTGATCGAGCCGAGCTTGTAGTCCGGGTCCTGGAACAGGTTCGGGTTGACGGCGCCGACCCGCAGGCCGCGGGCCTCGACGTACGCGCGCAGCTCGGCGTAGTCGTCGACGGCGTCCCACGGGAAGTGGAAGGCGACGGCGCCGGCCGTGCCCGTCAGCCGGTGCACCTCGGCGGCGTCGTCGACGCGCTCGAACACGTCGCGCGGCCGGCCCGGCTGCGGGAAGGTGCCGAAGCGGGTGCCCGAGTCGCCGTACCCCCACGAGGGCGTTTCGATCACGAGCTCGCGCAGCCGCGTCTCGACGTCGCTCACGGTGTCTTCTCCTCGATCGGCAGTCCTGTGACGCCCAGGAAGCGCCGGTAGGTCTCGTCGTCGTCGCCGGCCGGCTCGTAGACGTCGGGCGCGGCGGAGGCGGCGGCGACGGCCCGCATGTCGGCGAGCGAGCCGAGCTCGCCCGCGGCGCGCGCCTGCACGAGCACGTTGCCGAGCGCCGTCGCCTCGACCGGGCCGGCGAGCACCTCGCGCCCGGTGAGGTCGGCGGTGAGCCGGCACAGCAGCGAGTTGCGGGCGCCGCCGCCGATCACGTGGATGCGGCGCACGTCGCGGCCGGTGACCGCCTCGAGCCGGTCGAGCACCCAGCGGTACTTGCAGGCGAGCGACTCCAGGATCGCGCGCACCATCGCGCCGCGGGCCGCGGGGTCGATCCCGCACGCGGCGGCGATCCGCGCCGGCATGTCGCCGGGGGCGAGGAACACGTCGTCGTCGGGGTCGAAGAGCGCCGCCTCGCCGGTCTCGGCCTCGGCGAGCCGGTGCAGCTCCTCGTAGGACGCGTCGCCCCATGCGCGCCGGCACTCCTCCAGCAGCCACATGCCCATCACGTTGCTGAGCAGCCGCGTCGTGCCGTCCACGCCGCGCTCGTTGGTCAGGCCGGGGTCGGCCAGGACCGGCTCGGGCATCTCGAGCCCGAGCAGCGACCAGGTGCCGCTCGAGAGCACGGCCGCGTGCTCGTCCGCGATCGGGGCTGCGGCGAAGGCCGAAGCGGTGTCGTGGCTGGCGACCGCGTAGACGGTCGGCTCCCCGATCTCGTGGTGGCCGAGCGCCGGCCCGAGCGCCGTCCCCGGGTCGACGAGCGCCCCGAACAGCCGGCCCGGCAGGCCGAGGCGGTCGATCGTCTCGTGTGCCCACTCGCCGCTGCGGGCGTCGAGCAGGCCGGTGGTCGACGCGTTCGTGCGCTCGTTCGCCAGCTCGCCCGAGAGCCACAGCGCGAGCAGGTCGGGCACCAGCGCGATCCGCTCGGCGGCGCCGAGCGCGGCCGACCCCTCGTCGGCGAGCAGCTGGAAGACCGTGTTGATCGGCAGCGTCTGGATGCCGGTCGTGGCGTACAGCTCGTCGGCGGCGACGCGGGCGAACGCGCGCTCGGCCATCCCGCTCGTGCGCCGGTCGCGGTAGTGGAACGGCAGCCCGAGCACCCGGCCGCGCCGTCCAGGAGCGCGTAGTCGACGCCCCACGTGTCGACGCCCACGCCCGCCAGGGGGCCGGCGCGCCGCAGGCCGGTCAGCGCCTCGGTGAACAGGTGCAGGAGGTTCCAGTGCAGCCCGTCCGGCAGCCGCACCGGCCGGTTCTCGAACCGGCACAGCTCCCGCAGCTCGACGCGCCCGTCGCGCAGTGCGCCCGCGAACACGCGGCCGCTGGTCGCGCCGAGGTCGATCGCGGCGTAGTCAGGCAAGGTGGAAGACCTCGGCGAGCCGCTCGAACCCTTCGCCCGGGCCCTGCTCGAAGAAGGGCGCCATGTCGGCCTGCCAGCGGGCGTTGACGTCGGTCTCCTCCATGCCGGCGAGCGCCGCCGCGAAGTCCTCCGTCTCGAGGTAGCCGACGAGCAGGCCGTCCGGCCGCAGGAAGAGCGAGTAGTTGCTCCAGCCGGTGCTGCGCAGCGCGTCGAGCATCTCCGGCCACACCGCCTGGTGCCGATGCCGGTACTCCTCCAGGCGGTCGGGCCGCACGCGCAGGAGGAAGCAGACCCGCTCCACGGTCAGCGAACCTCGGCGTAGTCGAGATCGAGCAGCGAGGCGACCTTGCGGACCTCGGACGCGACATGGCCGACGCCGAGGGCGACGTGATGGGTCGGGCCCTCGGCGCACCAGCGCTCGAGGAATTCGGCGGGGGCGAGCGGGAAGCGCAGGCGGCTGTTGGTGTTGCCGATCCGGAACGTGTCGCCGGGGATCGACTCGCCCTCGCCGACGATCAGCTTCAGCCGCCCCTCGGCCGTCTGGGTGCAGCCCACGATCGTGATCGGCCCGTAGCGGACCTTGAACTCGACGCTCAGCCCCGCTCCGCGCTTGCCGTGGTAGAGCTTGAGCGCGCGCAGCGTCGGCTGCTCCTGCGCGATCGCGACGTGGCCGGGCCCGTCGTGGCCCATGAGCACGAAGTCCTCGTCGAAGTCGAGCGCGTAGAACTCGGTGTACGACCCGCCGGCGCCGAGGCGGTCGAGGATCAGCTGGGCGAGGTTGGTCTTCAGGTCGCCCTCGCCGGCGGTCGGCACGCCGCGCGCGGTGAGCAGCGAGTTGCCGACGATCACGCCCGCGCCGAGGCGCTCGGCCTCGTTGCCGTCCGCGCCGCGGTAGTAGTACGTCAGCGCGTCGAGCTCGAAGTCGGCGACGAGCTTGTCGAGGCCGGCCGCCACCCGTGCGGACCAGTCGAGCGCCTCGGGCTCGATCGGGCCGGCGATCGGGTCCGCCGACGGGTCGGCGAACGCGAACATCTCCCGGATCTCGGCCTCCTTGGCCGCCGCCTCCTCGTCGGTCACCTTCGCCACGCGCGCGCCGACGTCGTCGATCTCCAGCACCTCGACGTGCGCGCCGAGCTGGGCGTGCACGGCCGTGAAGTCGGTGTACATGTCGAGCATCCCCGGATACACGTGGCCGAGGAAGCCGATCCGCGAGCGGCGCAGCGCGCGGGCCACCCCGGCGGCCCGCACCCACGCGCCGATCTTCTCCCACGCGCGCTCGTCGCCGTCGATCGTGCCGGCGACCGTGTCGTACGGGATGCGGGCGCGGGTGAAGGCGCCCGCGATCTCCGGCACGCAGCACGCCGCGCAGTTGGCGAGCCACTCGCCGGTGTCGGTGTTCGCGTAGTCGAGCGTGGGGGTCGGCTGGAGCCCGAGCAGGAGCACCGGGCGCCTTGGCTGCCTGCGCCACCGGGAGCACCGTGCTCGAGGTGGCGTAGGTGACGGCATGGCACAGCACCAGGTCGACCTGGGCCGCCGCGAAGCGGTCGCCCGCCTCGCGCGCGGCCTGCTCGGAGTCGACCAGGCCAGCCGGACACCACCTCGCCGCCCAGCTCGGCGACGCGCTCCTCGACGCGCCGCTGGTAGCCCTCGATCCGCTCCTTCAGCCCGGAGAACTGCGGCCAGTAGGCGGCGAGGCCGATGCCGAACACCCCGATCCGGGCCGAGGCCCGGACCGGCGCGCGGCGGTCGGCGGCGTGGTGGTGTCCGTGGCGGTCACTTCGGCTTCCTAGAAGTCGAAGTCGTCGATGTTCTTTGCGTTGAACGTGGTCAGCGGCCCGAGCACGATCTCACCGTTGGCGCCGATCGTGTACTCGCCCAGGCGCCCGGCGGTGAACTTCTCGCCCTCCTTGCCGGTGATGCGGCCCGCGACGAGCGCCGCCGCGGCCTGCCCGGCGAGGTAGCCCACGTCCTTGGGCACCCAGAGCTGGAACTCGTCGACCGTCCCGTCCTTGACGAACTTGCGCATCTGGTTCGGGAAGCCGAGCCCCGTCAGCTTGATCTTGCCCTTCTGCGGCGACGTCGAGAGGTAGCGGGCCGCCGCCGCGACGCCGACGGTGGTGGGGGAGATGATGCCCTTGAGGTTCGGGTAGGCCTGGAGAAGGCCCTGCGTCTCCTGGAAGGACTTCTGGTCGTCGTCGTCGCCGTAGGCGGTCTTGACGAGCTTCATGTCCTTGTACTTGGGCTTCTTGAGCGTCTCCTCCATGACCTTGATCCAGGCGTTCTGGTTGGTCGCGTTGGCCGTCGCTGAGAGGATCGCGATCTCGCCCTTGTAGCCGACCTGCTTGCCGATCGACTCGACCTGGTTCTCGCCGACGAGCTGGGTCGTGACCTGGTTGACGAACACGCTGCGGGCGTCCGGCGCCACGTCGGAGTCCATGCCGACGACCTTGACGCCGCGCTTGGCCGCCTGCTTGAGCGCCGGGGCCACGGCGCCCGGATCGTTGCCGGCGATGATGAGCGCGTCCGGCTTCTGCTGGACGGCCGCGTTGATGATCGAGATCTGCGAGGAGGCGGACGCCTCCGTCGGGCCCGAGATGCGGTTGGCGCCACCGAGCTCCTCCAGCGCCTCGTCGATGCCGGAGTGCTCGAACTCCTCGTACGGGTTGCCGAGCTGCTTCGGGATCGAGACGCTCTTGAGCCCGGACGGGATCTCGGCGCTGGGATCCGCCTCACCGCTCGATTCCGACGACTCCGACGACGAGCTGGACGAACCCTGGTCTTCCTGCGTCTCGCCGCAGGCGGCGAACACGAGCGCGGCCACCAGGGCAAGCGCGGCGAGAAGAGCGCGCAAGGCGCTCCTACGTGCGGACATGGTCACTGACCCTCCTCGAGAGGATGTTGGTGTGCGTGCCGCCGGCGCGCCTCCGAGACGCGACGGGCGAGGTTCGGACCCAGCACCGAGCCGACGAGCAGCGCGCCGGTGACGATCTGGATCCAGTACGACGAGATGGACTCGCTGAGCAGGAGCGCCTTCTGGATCGCACCCAGCAGGAACAGCGCGAGGATGACCCCGACGATCGTGCCGCGGCCGCCGAAGATCGACACGCCGCCGAGCAGCACGGCCGTGATCGCCGTCAGCTCGAACCCCTGGCCGACGTTGGCGGCGGCCGTGGAGTTGCGCAGCGAGATGACGATCCCGGCGAGCGCCGCGACGACGCCTGAGAGCGTGAAGAGGATCAGCTTGATGCGCTTCACGCGCAGGCCCGCGAAGTACGACGCCTCCTGGTTCGCCCCGATCGCGTAGATCGAGCGCCCGAACGGCGTCGCGTGCAGCAGCACGGCGAACCCGACGGCGAGGATGGCGAACAGCACCATCGTGTTGGGGATGAAGGTGCCGGCGAAGTTGCCGAACGCCCGGTCCGTCCAGGTGGCCGGGAAGTCGGTCACCGACTCGTCGCCGATGACGACGTACGCCAGCCCGCGGAACAGCGCGAACGTGCCGATGGTCACGGCCAGCGACGGCAGGCCGAGCCGCGTCACGAGGAGGCCGTTGAAGGCGCCGCACAGCGCGCCGGCGACGAGGCAGATCGGCATGATCAGCTCGAGCGGCAGCCCGCGGTTCCAGAGGTCGGCCATCAGCGCGCTCGAGAGCGCCAGCGTGGAGGCCACCGACAGGTCGATCTCCGCCGCAACGATCACGAGGGTCAGCGCCAGCGCCATCAGCGCGACCTCGGAGAGGTCGAGCGAGCCGGTCGTGAAGGAGTCCGCGCTGAGGAACTCGTCCGACAGCGCCGAGCCCGCGACGAGCGTGACCGCGATCAGCCCGATCAGCAGCGCCTCCCAGCGCCCGAGGGCGGCGCGCAGGCGCGTGGCGCCCTCGCGCGGCGGGGCGGGCGCGGCCGCCGGCGGCGGCGTGCCCTGGGTCGCGGTCTCAGCCTGCACGGCGCGCGCTCCTCCGGCGGAGGGCCGCGTCGACGCGCAGGCCCACCAGCCGGTCGAACGCGATGGCCAGCAGCAGCAGCGCGCCGACCGCGGCCAGCTGCCAGAAGGCCTCGACGCGCAGGACGATCAGCGACGACGTGATCGTCCCCAGCAGCAGCGCGCCGAGCGCGGCGCCGTAGACGCTGCCGGTGCCGCCGAAGATGGCCACGCCGCCGACGACCGCGGCGGCGATCACCGTCAGCTCGTACCCGAAGCCGGCGGTCGCGTCGACGGTCCCGAACCGGGCGGTGAAGAGCACCCCGCCGAGCCCGGCGAGCGCGCCGGCCAGCACGAAGGCGGTCAGCACGCGACGCTCGGAGCGCACGCCCGCGAGCCGCGCGCCCTCGGGGTTGGAGCCGATCGCGTAGAGCTCGCGGCCGGCGCGGTAGTCGCGCAGCCACTGTCCCGTGACGAGGAGCACGACGAGCGCGAAGATCACGAGGATCGGCACGCCGAGGATCGAGTCGCTGCCCAAGTTCAGGAACGAGTCCGGCAGCGTCTCGGCGTTGACCTGGCGGCCGTCCGTCCACAAGAACGCCAGCCCCCGGAACATGTACAGCGTGCCGAGCGTGACGACGAGCGCCGGGACCTGGCCCCAGGTCACGAGGATCCCGTTCAGCAGCCCGCAAGCAGCCCCGAGCGCGATGCCGAGCGCGAACACGACCGGCAGCGGGAGGCTCTGGTTGCCGGACAGCAGGTCGCCCGCGAAGTAGGCGCTGAGCCCGAGCACGGAGCCGACTGAGAGGTCGACGTTGCGGGTGACGATGACGAGCGTCTGGCCGACGGCCAGGATCGCGAAGATCGAGGCGTTGAGGGCCAGGTTGCGCAGCGAGTCGGTCTCGATGAAGCGCGGCTCGATCGCCGCCGTGACCGCGATCAGCACGGCGAGGGCGACGACGATGCCGAGCTCGCGGACGCGGATGACCCACTCGGTCAGGCGCCGCGCGCGTGCGCCCTCGGCGGCAGCGGCGGGGGCGCTCACGCGGCCTCCCGACGTCGACCCGTCGCGAGGCGGATCACGCTCTCCTCGTCGGCCTCGGCGCGCGACAGCTCGCCGGTCAGCCGGCCCTCGTGCATGACCAGCACGCGGTCGGCCATGCCGAGCACCTCGGGGAGCTCGCTCGAGATCATCAGGACCGCGACGCCCTGGCCGGCGAGCTCGCTCATCAGGCGGTGGACCTCGGCCTTGGTGCCGACGTCGATGCCGCGCGTCGGCTCGTCGACGATCAGCACCTTAGGATCCGTGGCCAGCCACTTGCCGAGCACGACCTTCTGCTGGTTACCGCCCGACAGCGTGCCGACGCTGTCCTCGAGCCGGTGGAACTTGAGCTGGAGGCGCGCCGCCCACTCGCGGGCCAGGGCGTTCTCGGCGCTGCTGCGTATCAGCCCGCCGCGGGCGAGCGCGCGCATGCGCGTGAGCGACGTGTTGCGGGCGATCGAGAGGTCCATCACCAGGCCCTGCTGGCGACGGTCCTCGGGCACGAAGCCGATCCCGGCGCGCATCGCGGCCAGCGGCTGGCCGGGCGGCAGGCGCTTCCCGGCGACCTCGGCGTGCCCGGCGTCAGGCCGGTCGATGCCGAAGATCGCCCGCGCGACCTCGCTGCGCCCGGCGCCGACGAGGCCGGCCAGCGCGACGATCTCGCCGGCCCGGACCTCGATGCTGATGTCGAAGAACACGCCCTCGCGCGTGAGGCGGTGGACCTTGAGCACGGGCTCGCCAACCTGCGCGTCCTGCTTCGGGAACAGCGCCGTGAGCTCGCGGCCCACCATGCGCCGGACCAGCTCGTCGGGCGTGATGTCAGCGATCGCCGCGTCGTGCACGACCGCGCCGTCGCGCATCACGGTCACGCTGTCGCAGACGGTGAAGACCTCCTCGAGCCGGTGCGAGATGAAGAGCACCGCCGACCCCTGCTCGCGCAGCGTGCGCACGACGCCGAACAGCCGCTCGACCTCGGGGCCGGAGAGGGCTGCCGTCGGCTCGTCCATGATCAGGACGCGAGCGTCGAAGCTGAGCGCCTTGGCGATCTCCACGATCTGCTGGTCGGCGATCGAGAGGCCGCGCACGGGCCGCTCGGGGTCGAGGCGCACGCCGAGGCGATCGAGCAGGCCCTTGACCTGGCGATGCATCGCGCGGCGATCGATCCGCTTCATCGCCCCGAGCGGGTGGTAGCCCATCACGACGTTCTCCGCGACGCTGAGGTCGGGGAACAGCGTGGGCTCCTGGTAGATCACGGCGATCCCCGCGTCGCGGGCGTCGTGGGGCGAGTGGAAGTCGACGCTGGTCCCGTCGACGAGCATCTCGCCGGCGTCGCGGCGGACGACGCCGCCCAGCACCTTGACGAGCGTCGACTTGCCGGCGCCGTTCTCGCCCATCAGCGCCCGGACCTCGCCGGCGCGCAGGCTCAGGTTCGCGTCGTGCAGCGCCCGTACGGCGCCGTACGACTTCGCTGCGTCACGCAGCTCGATCATCCTCTCCTCCGTTCCACCCAAAAGAGATCAAAACAGAACGTTCGTCTTGTGTCAAGGGCGTGTCAAGTGCCTTGACACATGGTGATCTCCGTGGTTGAGTCGGCTGATCGCACAAAAACGAACAGGGAAGGTGCTGGCCGAGACCCGGCGGCTGGAGATCGTCGAGGCGCTGCGCAGCAACGGCGCGGTGACCGTCGCCGAGGTCGAGGATCGCTACGAGGTGTCGGCCATGACCGCGCGCCGCGACCTCGACGAGCTCGAGCGCCGCGGGCTCGTGCGCCGCACCCACGGCGGCGCCGTGCTGCCCTCGACGGCGGCCCACGAGGACTCGTTCGCGCGGCGCATGAACGTCTCGCGCGAGGACAAGGAGCGCCTCGCGGCGGCCGCTGTGGCCATGCTCTCGGCGCGCGAGACCGTGTTCCTCGACTCGTCGACGACGAGCTACTTCGTGGCCCGCCGGATGATCGACGCCGGGATCTCGGCGACGGTCCTCACGAACTCGCTGCCCGTGATGGAGCTGATCTTCGACGAGGGCGGCCCGGACGTCGAGCTGATCGGCGTCGGCGGGACGTTGCGGCGGCTCACGCGGTCGTTCGTCGGGCCGTTCGCCGTCCGCACCGTGCAGGGCCACTTCGCCGACCGGCTGTTCCTCAGCGTCAAGGGCCTGACGGAGACCGGGATGCTGACCGACGCGGACCCGCTCGAAGCCGAGGTCAAGCGCGCCATGATCGCGCAGGCCGGCGAGTCGACGCTGTTGGTCGACAGCTCGAAGCTGCTCGCCCGCGGCCTCAGCGTGGTGGCCTCGGTGGCAGAGGTGAGCGGCGTGTTGGCCGACGGGATCACGCCGGCCCAGGCCGCGCCCCTGATCGCGGCGGGGGCGGCACTGCTGCCGGTCGAGCCCGGCTGACGTTCGGGAATGCGCGGGCGGGCGGCGGCGTCATACGTCGTATGCACGACCGAAATCGCCCCACCGTACGCCAGTTGACCCCGCTCCGTGACCCCCGGGCCCCGCGCCGGCCTCCCGGGCGCCGCTACCGCCTGCGCCCGGCGTTCGCCCGTGCGTAGACGTCCGCCAGCAGCGCCTCCCAGCGCGGGCCGATCGCGGTCGCCATGTCGTACTCGCGCACCGTGTCGCGCGCGGCCGCAGCGCAGCGCCGGCGCAGGCCCTCGTCGGCCATCATCTCGCTCATCGCCGCCGCCAGGGCGTCGACGTCGCCGTCGGGCACCAGCAGCCCGTTGCGCCGGTCGTCGATGATGTCGGCGGGGCCGGTGCGGCAGTCGAACGCGACCGGCGCGAGGCCCTTGCCCATCGCCTCGAGCAGGATCAGCGGGAAGCCCTCCGAGCGGGAGCTGAGCACGAACACCGAGGCCTGCGCCATCGCCGCGCCCATGTCCTTGACTGCGCCGGTGAGCTCGACCCGGCCGGTCAGCCCGGCGCGGTCGACCCGCCGCTCCAGCCGCCGGCGCAGCTCTCCCTTGCCGCAGATCCGCACCCGCCAGGCGGGGTGGTCGCCCGCGATCTGGGCGAACGCGTCGATCAGCCGGTCGAAGCCCTTCTGGGGGGTGAGCCGCCCGGCGGCGATGATCACGGGCGCCGCCAGGTCCGGCTCCGGGCCGCCGAGCGCCGACACCGAGTTGGCGATGCGCTCGGTCCGCACGGCCCCGCGCGTGACCTCGTCGTAGCGGGCACGGTCGCCCTCCGTAAGCGCCACGAGCACGTCGAGCCGCCCGTACGCGGCGGCCATCGCACGCCGGAGGCGCGGCCCCCAGACGTCGTGGCTCATGTGCTCCTGCCCGACGCGCACGAGCCCGGGCAGCCGCAGGTCGGCGGAGATCAGGTTCAGCACCGGCCGGGTGGTGATGAGGAACCCGGTCCGGCGGCGCAGGCGGCGCACGAGCTGGAGGTCGACCCACAGGTTCCAGCGCGGTCCCGCTCCTGCGGGATGGGCGAGCGCGCTCGGCAGCCGGCGGAGCAGCTGCCGGCCGCCGCGGCGGTCGTCGAGCGCCGTCACCCGCACGCCGGGCGGGAACGCGAAGAACGGCCGCGCCCGGGAGCGGAACACGCTGAGGATCTCGACCTCGTAGCCGCGGCTCGCCAGGTGGCCGGCGAGGTTGTGGACGGTGCGGATCGTGCCGCCCATGCCCCAGGCGCTGCCGAGCAGGATCGTCACCCGCCGCTCGGCGCCCACGCGGTCCTGCGCCCGCGGGGCCGCCCGCGCGTACGCGCGGAGCAGGCGGCGCACCGGCCACAGGGCGGCATGGACGAGGAGGGCGGGCACGGTGCGGGAGGATGATGGAACCATGGGGACCGAGGACAGGCGGGTGCAGTTCGACTTCGAGGTGGACTTCAGCAACGGCGGCGGGATCCAGGGCCAGGGCTTCCGGCTCGACATCGACGGCGACGACATCGAGGACGCCGATCTGGCGGCGTACATCGTCCGGGACATGCGGCTCCTGATGGTCGGCGAGGTCCGGATCCTCAACCGGCGGATCATCCGCGAGCGCCACAAGCGTGCGGGGGCGGCGGGGCCGACCCGGATCGACCTCAGCCACGTCGTCGAGGACGGGATGATCACGTACAAGGGGCTGCCCGCTCCCGTGGTGTGCGACTTCCTCAGCCGGGAGGCCAGCCGCGAGCACTACGCGCCCGGCACCGAGTTCCAGATCGGGACCGTGCAGCTGTGCGCCAACACCGGGACGTATGTCGACAGCCCCTTCCACCGCTACGCGGACGGGGCGGATCTCTCGGAGCTGCCGCTTGACCGCCTGGCGGACCTCGACGCGGTGGTGGTCGACGCCCCCGGCCAGGCCGTCGACCGGGCGGCGCTCGAGCCGTACCACGTCGCCGGCCGCGCGGTGCTCGTCCGCACGGGCTGGGATCGCCACTGGCGCACCGACGCCTACTTCGAGGGCAACCCGTTCCTGACCGAGGACGCGGCTGCCCACCTCGTCGAGCAGGGCGCGCTCCTCGCCGGCATCGACTCGCTCAACATCGACGACACGGCGAGCCGCGAGCGGCCCGTCCACTCCACGCTGCTCGCGGCCGGCATCCCGATCTGCGAGCACCTGACCAACCTCGGCGCGCTGCCGGCCGAGGGGTTCCGGTTCAGCGCGGTCCCGGTGATGATGAAGGGCATGGGCACGTTCCCGGTCCGCAGCTACGCCATCGTGTAATGCGCCGCCGCGGCCGACGACTCGACGACGATGGCGAACCTCGGCGCATCCGTCGGCTGGGGCTCCTGATCGCGGCCAGCCTCGTCGCGGGGGCGCTGGCTGCCGTGTTCCTACGGCGCCGCGCAGCCGATCCTCGCCGACGCGAGCGCCGAGCTCGTCGGCACGGCCCAGGCCGTCGCCGCCGGCGCCGTGCTCGCCGTGATCTCGATCGCAATCGTGCCGCACGCGTTTCGCCGAGGTGAGCAGCCGCGTCGCGACGCCGCCGTGGCCGGGCTCATCGTGGGTTACCTCCTTTCGTAAGGGAGGCGAGGGAGCGAGCCGGGTTTCGGGGAAGAACGTGCATCTCGACGCTGTCGCCGAGAACGACCTGCACGAAGTTCCCCGTATGCGGGAAGAACGTGCATCTCGACGCCGTCGGGGAGAACGACCTGCACGAAGTTCCCCGTCTCGTGGTCTCCCTACCCAGCCGCAGTTGACGTTGCCGTCTACCGCGTCTCGACGGGCTCGAGCTCCCGCTCGGCCGCGGGCGCTGTCACCACGGCCTGCTCGAGCCGCCGGTTTCGCAGGGCGGCGTTGAACTCGCCGCCGATCAGGATCGCGATGCTCGCCAGGTAGGCCCACAGCACCGTCGCCACGACGGCGTTGATCGACTGGCCGATGAGGATCATCGACGGATCGTTGGCCGCGACGCCGCCCGACGCGGCGCGCATCCCCAGCTCGGCCGAGATGCGGAACACGATGGCGGCCACGATCCAGAGCGCGGCGCCGACCAGCGCGCCCGGGATGCAGTCGCGCCAGCAGTGGCTCACGTTGGGGCTGAAGCGGTAGAGGGAGATGAGGAAGCCGACCACGACCGCCAGCAGGAGCGGCACCCGCAGCACGGCCCAGCCGACGGCGACCGTCATCTCCACGGTGAGCGCGACGAGCGCCACCGACCCGAGCGCGAAGCCGAGGGCCAGCAGCCGCTGCGTGACCGTCGGGCGCGCGCTGCGCACGCGGTACGCGACGTCGAGCGCGGTGCCGGTCGCCTCGAACAGCCGCATCGAGCACCACCAGGCAATCAGCAGGCTGCCGAGGGCCACCCCGCCGCGCGGCTGGGAGAGCTGGAGGTGCACGAACGGGGTGATCACCGTGTCCGCCAGCTCCGGGCCCATGAGCGTGCGGATCGCGCTGATCGCCGCGTTCTCGGCCTCGAAGACGATCCGCTCGCCGATCAGCGACTTCGACAGCCCGAGCGCCGAGCCGACCGCCACGGTCGACGGCACCAGCGTGACGACGGCGAAGAACGCCATCTCGGCGGCGTGGCCCGTCGTGCGGTGGCGCTTGGCGCTGCGAAACAGGCCGACCAGGAACCGCCAGGGCGACTCATGGCCAGGCTGCAAGATGGTTGCGCGCGCGAACCGCATGTCAGCGAGTCTCGTGCCAAACAGTACAAGTCGAAGGCCGTCCTCGGTAGGGCTTGGCGCCTGGCCGCTGGCCTAGATTTCTCCGCGCGGCTCGCGCTCAGCGCGACCTCGTATCGTGCACGCGCGTGACGGCGACCGAGCGCACCTCCGCCGAGCTGCTGCGTATCGCGACGGCGGGATCCGTCGA
Organism: uncultured Solirubrobacteraceae bacterium; assembly: GCA_963730535.1. Lineage (GTDB taxonomy): Bacteria > Actinomycetota > Thermoleophilia > Solirubrobacterales > Solirubrobacteraceae > DASSUW01. The sequence goes on along the minus strand of CAVSRU010000012.1, from coordinate 273,420 downwards.
TGACGGCAAGAGCACGCTGATCGGGCGGCTCCTGTACGACGCTCGCGCGCTGATGGCCGACGAGATGGCGCGGGCCGACGTCGACCTCGCGCACCTCATCGACGGCCTGCGCGCCGAGCGCGAGCAGGGCATCACGATCGACGTCGCGTACCGCTTCTTCGCCACCCCGGCGCGCTCGTTCATCATCGCCGACACCCCCGGCCACGTCCGCTACACGCGCAACATGGTCACCGGCGCGTCGACGGCCGACGCCGCGCTCGTCCTCATCGACGCGCGGGCCGGCATCGTCGAGCAGTCGCGGCGGCACGCCTACCTTGCCTCGCTCCTCGGCATCCGCCACGTCGTGGCGTGCGTGAACAAGATGGACCTCGTCGACTGGGACGAGGCGCGCTTCCGCGAGATCGAGGCGGGCTTCGCGCGGCTCGCCGAGCGGCTGGGGGTGCCCGACGTGCGCGCCATCCCGGTGTCGGCGCTCAACGGCGACAACGTCGTCGACCCGTCGCCGAAGACGCCGTGGTTCACCGAGTCGCCGCTGCTCGCCCAGCTCGAGCGGCTCGAGGTCAGCACCGACGCGGACGGGGACGCGCGGTTCCCCGTCCAGCTCACCGTGCGCGCCCCCGACTACCGCGGCTATGCCGGCCGCGTGGCGGGCGGGGTGCTGCGCCCGGGTGACGAGATCGTGGTGCTGCCGCGCCGCGAGTACTCGCGGATCGCGAGGATCGACACGCCCGACGGGCCCGTGGAGAGCACCCGGCCGCCGATGTCGGTGACCGTCCTGCTCGAGGACGACATCGACGTCGGCCGCGGCGACATGCTCAGCGGCGCGGCCTCGCCGCCGCCGGTCGCCCGCCACCTCGAGGCCACGGTGTGCTGGATGGCCGAGCGCCCGCTGCACGCGGGCACGCGCTACGAGCTCAAGCACACCACGCGCCACGTGCGGGCCACGATCGAGGAGATCCGCACGCGCGTGGACATGGAGACGCTCGGCGACATCGTGCGCCCCGGCGAGCTCGTGCTCAACGACATCGGCCGCGTGCGGCTGCGGACCAGCGCCCCCGTGCTCGCCGACCCCTATTCGAGCAATCGCACGACCGGCGCCTTCATCCTCATCGACGAGACGACGCACGACACGGTGGCCGCGGGCATGATCATCAGCGCGACCGAGGAGGCCGGCGCTCCCGTCGGCCCCCACAGCCCCGACGTCGTGTGGCACGAGCCGCCGCTCCCGCGCCGCGAGCGCTGGGGGATCCTCGGCGTGCGCGGCGCGACCGTCTGGCTCACCGGGCTTCCCGGCTCGGGCAAGTCGACGATCGGCGAGGAGCTGGAGCGGCGCCTGGTCGCCGCCGGCCGCCCCGCCTACCTGCTCGACGGCGAGAACCTGCGCCACGGGCTGAGCGGCGACCTCGGCTTCTCGCCCGCCGACCGCCACGAGCACGCCCGGCGGGTGGCGAGCCTCGCCCGCATCCTCGCCGACACCGGCAACGTCGCCATCGTCGCGCTCGTCTCGCCGATGGCGGCCGACCGGGCGTGGGCGCGCGAGCTGCACGAGCAGGCCGACCTCGACTTCGTCGAGGCGTGGGTCGACACCCCGCTCGAGGAGTGCGAGCGCCGCGACCCCGCCGGCCTCTACGCGCGCGCCCGGGCGGGAGAGCTGCCGGGCTTCACGGGCGTCGACGCGCCGTACGAGTCACCCGGCACGCCGGACGTGCAGCTGCACGCTGCCGAGGAGCCGGTCGAGCGGTCGGTCGAGCGCGTGCTCGAGGCGCTCGAACAGGCCGCCTCGGGGCGCGCGCGGCGCCCCGAGGCGTAACCCCCGCTTACGGCTGCGAGTGTACACCGCCGGATCGCCCACCTTGACCCAGATCTCCGGGCTCTCGAGCGGGATGAAGTAGCGGTTCTGCCGGCCGGAGGTTCCCGGGTGTCCGGCGTGTCGCCGCTGGGCCGGTGGACGATGAAGCCGACCCGCTTCGTGTCGTCTGCAATCTGGATTGTGTGGAAGACGCCGAAGGCGTCGGTCCCCTCGAATGGCGTCGGCGCGTTCCAGTCGGCCGTCGCCTCGCCCGGCTCGAGCGCCCCAGGGTCGCCGTCGAACAGGTGCAGGCCCCAGTCGCCGACCGGCGAGCGGTTGTAGTGGATGATCGCCGTCTCGACCCGCGGCAGGATGTGGGTCACGCTGCGGGGTGCGCTGGTGACGGTCCTCCCGGGGGCGTACGTCAGGACCGCCCGGTAGCTGATGACGGCGTTGTCGGGGAGCCCGGTGGTGGTGTCGAACACCGTGTACACCGGTGACGACGTGTCCGGCGAGCCGATGTTGGTCCAGGCGCCGCCGTTCACCGAGCGCTGGAACTGGACCGAATACCACGGGTGCTCGGGGACCGTCACGGCACGGACCTCGACCTCGCCGCGCACGCGCCCGTTGTCGTTGGGCGCCTCGAGCGTGATCGACGGAACCGCCACGCGCGACGTGCTCGTGCCGCTCGTGCGCGTGTGCCCGGCGTTGTCGAGCACGACGGCCTTGTACTGGATCTGGGTGCCGGGGTCATAGTCGGCCACGTCGTGGAAGACCCGGTAGGGGGCGTTGTCGTCCGTGCCGATGCTCCGCCAAGAGCCGCGCCCGACCTTCGCCAGGAACGTCACCTCGGCGAAGGCTTCAGCGCCGAGGTTCGCGCGCACCTCGAGGCGATCGCGCCCCTCAGCCGGCACGTCGAGGGAGATCGACGGCGCCGACCTGCTGCGCGGGATGTGCCGCTTGGCCCGGTACACGACCGCCGACAGCGGGCCGAGGGTGACGTCCAACCGCCGGTTGGCGCCGGTGCGCAGGCGGTCGGGACCGCTGCCATAGACCTTCTTCCACTTGCTGTCGCTCACGTAGGTCGGGATCGACGCGGAGGCGGTCTGCTCGGCGTTGTTGAGCGCGACGACGTACTCGCGCCGGTGCTTGCGGCTGATCCGCGAGAACGCGTAGACCCCGGGACCGCTGGAGGAGAAGCGGTGCTGCTGCGCGCCGTCGCGCAGCGTCGGGTGGCGTTGCGTGACGGCGGCGAGGTCGGCGAGACCGCGATACAGCGGATGCGACGGGTCGAAGTTGTCGTCCATCGGCGTCTCGTTCGAGCCGATGTTGTCGTTGTTCCCGGCGCCGTCGTCCCCCGTGATGGGATCCGAGAGGTTGTTGTACTGGGGCGACTGCGACGGGAACATGTCCTGCCGCGCGTCCTGGTCACCCCCCGCGCCGGTGAAGCCCTGCTCGTCGCCGTAGTAGACGACCGGGTTGCCGCGCGAGAAGTACATGAGCTCGTGCGCAAGGCGGTCGCGCTGGAGGAGCTCGGCCTCGCTTGCGCCGGCGTTGGCGTTGCGGATGAACATGCCGATCCGCCCGCGGTCGTGGTTCCCGAGGAAGGTCGGGAGGTTGTAGACGTTCGAGTCCTTGTCCGTGTACCAGTCGTCCTTGACGAAGAAGTCGCGCAGCCTGTCGGTCGGGAGCGACTTGGCGGCGAAGTCGACGGCCGACACCTGGAACAGGAAGTCGAGGACGCCCTGCACCTTGTCGTGCGTCGTGAAGTGGGACAGGATCTCGTGGCTGAAGTCCTCCGCGACCTCGCCGAACATGTAGAAGTCGCGGACGCCCTGCGATCGCGCGTACCGCTCCATCGCCGGCGCGAACCTCTGCCAGAACGCGTCATCGACGTGCTTCATCGTGTCCATCCGGAAGCCGTCGACGCGGAACTCGCGGATCCAGAACTTGTAGATGTCGATCATCCCGTCGACGACGCGATGGTTCTCCGTGAACAGGTCGTCGAGCCCGAAGAAGTCGCCGTACAGCGAGTTCTCGCCGACGAACGTCGTGTTGCCGCGGTTGTGGTAGAGGCTCACATCGTTGAGCCAGGCGGGGACCTTGACGTCTTGCTCGTCCAAGAGATACGGCGCCGTCCCGTCCGGCACGCATGGGCGATACGGGAAGCTGCGAAGTGGACCGGAGGTCGGGCACGGGGGCTGTCCGCTCGGCGCGAGCGCCGGGAACGTCCTCGTGCCGGCGAAGTCGCGGTCGTCGAAGACGGTGCCCGCAGCGGTTCGGTACGGGGACCGATCCTTCGAGATGTACGCCGGCGCAGCGCCCTCCTGGTAGCGGATGACGTCGGCCGTGTGATTGGTGATCACATCGAAGTAAACCTTCATGCCGAGCCGGTGAGCGTCGCGGATGAGCAGGGCCAGATCGTCGTTGGTCCCCAGATGCGGGTCGATCTGGGTGAAGTCGGTGATCCAGTAGCCGTGGTAGCCGGCCGACGGGAACCCGTTGTTGTCCTGGACGGCCTTGTTCTTGAAGCTCGGTGTCAGCCAGATGGCGGTGGTGCCGAGGCTCCGGATGTAGTCGAGCTTGTTGCGGAGTCCCTGGAGGTCGCCGCCGTGGTACCAACCCTTGCCGGTCGGATCGAAGCCCGACAACCCCTCGACCTTGCCGGGGTCAAGGTCTCCATGGTCGTTGGCCGCGGTGCCGTTCTGGAACCGGTCGGCCATGACGAAGTAGAAGTTCTGGTCGGTCACCGGCGCGCGCAGGCTGTGCTGCGCCTTGCCGTGGTGGTGGCCGCGCTTCTGGTGCGCTTCAGCGACCGACGCGGTGGCCAAGCAGGCCAGCAGCCCGCACAGCGTGGCAAGAAATCGCAGCATGTCCCGACTCCCCCTCCGGTTCGGTGGAACCGATTCCAACGCCTCTAGAAACGGGAGTCTCTCACTCCCGTCAAGCGTGTGTGCGCCGGGGTCAGCCGAGCTGGAGCACGGTCTCGGTGGCCCACTCGACCGCGTCGGAGTACATCTCGCTGAGGCCGCTCACATCGACGTGCCCGGGGCTAGCTGTAGCGGACGACGTCGTCCTCGGCGTAGTGGTCGCTGACCGTCTTCGCGTTCGGGCTGCCGGGCAGTGAGACCGAGTCCCCGGTCCACAGCCGCGAGGAGACCGGCTCGAAGCCGGCGGTCAGCACGTAGTCGATGTTCTCGCGGCCCGGCGGCTCGGCGGTGCCGGCGTCGCGCAGCCGGGCGAGCAGCGCGGCGGCCTCGACGTCGCGGCCCCGTGGGTTCTTCGCAGGCACGTTGAAGTCGCCGGCCAGGATCACGGGGCCCCGGGCCGCGGCGGCCAGCGCCCGGCCCACGATCGCCTTGGTCTGCGGGACCTTGAGGCTCCCGTCGGCCGAGATGTGCGTTGTCAGCAGCGTCAGGCGGCGGCCCGTGGCGCGGTCGCCCAGCCGGGCCTCGATCCACATCCGCACCTCCCCGAACTGGCGCCAGTTGGGACGCCGGCTCCGCAGGCCGTCGAGGATTCCCCGCAGCTGCGGGACCACGTAGTAGCCGCGCTTGGAGGCGAGCACCTGATAGCGGTCGGGGATGACGAGGGCGTTGCCGAGCTTCGGGCGGCGCACCTGCAGCACGCGCCCGGCGCGCGCGGCGGCCGTGCGGCGCAGCGCCGCCGCCTGCTCGTCGCCCACCTCCTGGAGCGCCAGCAGCGGCGCGCCGTCGGCGCTCTCGAGCGCCTCGCGGTAGAACGGGAGCTGGAGGAAGTCGGCCTGACGCGTCGTGATCCGCGGGTTGCCCGCCGCGGCGTTGAAGGTGACCACGCGGACATCAGGCGCCACGGCGCGGCAGCGTAACCCAGCCGTCAGTCGAACTGCAGCGTCGCCTTGACGCCCCGGAACTCGAACGCGTCGTGGAAGCGGTCGGGCGGCACGCGCAGGCCGACCAGCCGCTCGAGCGCCTCAGGCCACCGGCGCCGCATCTCCTCGAGCTCGCGGACGCCGGCCGCCCAGTCCTGCTTGTGGGCGTTGACGCTGCCGAACAGCACCCGGTTCTCGAGCACGAAGTCGACGCCGAACAACGCGGCGTCGACCGAGAGCGAGTGCGGGTGGGCGTCGAGCCCCAGCAGGCAGGCGACGCCGTTGCGCCGCAGCACGGCGGCGCCGGCGAGCATCAGCTCGGCGCTCCCCGCCGCCTCGATCACGATGTCGAAGCGGCCCGCGTCCTCGAGCGGCGTCGCCGCCGTCGAGAGGTAGTGCGCTCCCGCGGCCTCCACCAGCTGGGCCTTCTCGCTCCCGGCCGGGCTGCGCGCCGCGACCCACACCTCGAAGCCGGCGAGCCGGAGCATGTACGCGGCCAACATCCCGATCGCGCCCGCCCCGATCACCAGCGCCCGCTGCGGCTCCCACGGCGCCCGCGCGCCGATCGCGAGCGCATGGCGGATCCCGCGCGCGCAGATCGAGGCCGGCTCGGCCAGCACGCCGAGGCGGCCGAGGGCGGGCGGGACGGCCACGACGTGCTCGGCGTGCTCGACCACCAGCTCGGCGGCGAACCCGTGCAGTGCGGTGATCCCGCGCTCGGCGTAGTCGCCGGTCGCGCAGGCGTCCGGTGAGCCCGCCAGGCACGGCGTGCAGCGCCCGCACGAGCGCCGCACGGTGGCGCTCACGAGGTCGCCCTTCGTGAAGCCGTGGCCGTCGGCGGCGACCTCGCCGAGCAGCTCGTGGCCGAGCACGAGCACGTCCTCGCCGGGCGGCGCGACGCCGAACTCCCCGGCCGCGATCTCGCGGTCCGTGCCGCAGACCCCGACCTCCAGCACGCGGATCGCGACGCCGCTCGGATCGGGGTCGGGAGCCGGCCGGTCGGCGACCGCCGCCGAGTCAGGGTGCCCCGGGACCGTAATGAGCGCCTGCACCCGGCAACAGTATCCTCGCGCCGTGCCGCCGGTCGTGACATGGCTCGGGCAGGCGGGGTTCCGCTTCGAGGCCGCCGGCCGCCGGATCCTTGTCGACCCGTTCTACTCCGAGCACGAGGGGCGCCGGTATCCGCCGCCGCCGGTGGACGGCGACGTCGACTGGGTGCTGATCACCCATGAGCACCTCGACCACTTCGACCCGGCGTCGCTGCAGGCGGTGGCCGAGCGCAGCGACTCGCCGACGTTCGTGGCCCCGGCGCCGCTGGAGACGATGGTGCGCGAGGCGGTTCCGGACGTCGCCTTCGTGGGCGTGGCGCCCGGGGATCGCGTGCCGCTCGGCGAGGCGGGGTCGGCGACCGTCGTGCCGGCCGTCCACGCCCTTCACCCGCGGGACGGCTACACGGACGACCCGCGCTTCGTCGGCTACGTGCTCGAGCTCGACGGCGTGGCGCTGTACCACGCGGGCGACACGCTGGTCACCGACGCGGTGGTCGCGGCCCTCGACCGGCTGACGGTCGACGTCGCGCTGCTCCCCATCAACGGCCGCACGTACTTCCGCGAGCAGGCCGACCTGGCCGGCAACCTCGACCCGCGCGACGCCGTCGCCCTGGCCACGCGCATCGGCGCCTCCGTGCTCGTCCCGATCCACTGGGACCTGTTCGAGGGCAACACCGAGCACCCCGGCCGCGCGGCCGACGAGGCCGCGGAGACCGATGCGCCCGTGCACGTGCTCACCCTGCGGCGCGGCCTCCCCTGGACGGCGGGCTGACGCGGCCGTCGGCCAGCAGCGCACGGAAGCGCTCGATCGCGTCGGCCACCCCGGCTTCGATCGGGCGCATCACCGGCCCGCCGACCAGCTCGAGCCACGACGCGTGGTCGACCTCGGCCGGGAACGGCAGCGGCTCGCGGTCAGCGGTGATCAGCTTGGCCGCTTCTGGGACGGCCTCGGTGAGCAGCTCGAGCAGCTCGGGCATCGAGACCACCGGGCCGTCGAGGTTGTGCACGGACGCCCCGCGGTAGTCGAGCTCGCTGGCGCGCGCGAACGCCTCGCCGACGTCGGCGGTGTACTGCATCTGCACGCTGCCCCCGAACGGGATGTGGAAGCGCACGCCGGCCACCGCAGCCACCATCGCCGTCGTGGGCGCCGACGTGAGGCCCTGGTCGCGGCCGGGTCCGTAGACGGTGTGCGGGCGCAGGCCGATCGACGACACGCGGTAGTCCTCGAAGTAGCGCTCGGCCGTGCCCTCGTTCGCCCACTTGAAGACGCCGTAGAGCGTGCTCGGGTGCTCCGCGTCGCCGAGCGCGGCGATCGAGGAGGCGTAGACCACGGGGGCGATCCGGTCGCGGCGGCGCCGCACCGCCTCGAACACGTTGACGGTGCCGAGCACGTCGACCGCCGCGCCCAGCGGCGGGTTGGCGCGCACGAACGGCACCTGGAGCGCGGCAAGGTGGATCACGTGGGTCACGGCGTGCTCGTCCAGCACCCGCTCGACGAGCTGGAGGTCGGTGATGTCGCCGCGCACCCGGACGACGCGCGCGGCCTGCTCGGGCTCGAGCGCGATGGCGAGCCGCGGCGCCTCCTCGCCGAGGTCGAAGGCGATCGTCTCGTGGCCGCGGTCGAGCAGCGCTCGCAGCGTCCACGCGCCGATCGCGCCGTAGGCGCCGGTGACGAGGTAGCGGCTCATCGCAGCGTCGCTCCCGTCGACGCGGAGCCGACGAGCCGCGAGTAGCGGCCGAGCACGCCGCTGGTGAACGCGGGTGGCGGCGGCGCGTAGCCGGCCAGCCGGCGCGCGATCTCCGTCGCGTCGACGTCCACGTGGAGCATCCGCTCGTCGAGGTCGACGGTCACCCGCTCGCCCTCTCGCACGGCGGCGATCGCGCCTCCGCGTACTGCCTCGGGACTCACGTGACCGACCATCAGCCCGCGGGTGGCGCCCGAGAAGCGCCCGTCGGTGACCAGCGTGACCGACTCGCCGAGCCCGGCGCCGACGACCGCCGAGGTGACGCCGAGCATCTCCCGCATGCCCGGACCGCCGGCCGGCCCTTCGTTGCGGATCACCAGCACGTCGCCCGGGACCACGTCGCCGGCATTGATCGCGGCCATGCACGCCTCCTCGGAGTCGAACACGCGCGCCGGGCCGCTGTGGCGGCGGCGCTCGGTGCCCGCCACCTTGACCACCGCGCCCTCGGGCGCGAGGTTCCCGCGCAGCGCGAGCAGGCCGCCGGCGGGCTTGTAGGGCGCGTCGGCACGATGGACGACTTCGCCGTCGGGAGCCCGCGCGCCCGCCGTCCGCTCGGCCAGCGTGCCGCCCTCGACGGCGGGCGCGTCGCCCTCGACGAGCCCGGCCCGGATCAGCTCGGCGAGCACGACCGGCGCCCCTCCCGCGGCGTGGAGGTCGGTGGCCAGGTACCGCCCCGAGGGGGCGAGGCTGGCGATCACCGGAGTCCGGTCAGCGACCTCGACGAGCTCGTCGAGGTCGAGCTCCACCCCCGCCTCGCTCGCGATCGCGAGGAGGTGCAGGAGGCCGTTGGTCGAGCCGCCGGTGGCCGCGATCCCGGCCATCGCGTTGCGCAGCGCGCGGCGGTCGAGGAACGTGCGCGCCGTGGCCGGCAGCCGCGTGGCCAGCTGTCCGCAACGCTCGGCGGCGCCGGCGCGCTCACCGCTGTCGTCAGCCGGGACCATCGCCTGCCCGAGCGGCCCGATGCCGAGGAACTCGAGCGCCAGCCCCATCGTGTTCGCGGTGAACTGGCCGGCGCACGTGCCCGGGCCGGGGCACGCGCTGCGCTCCAGCTCGTCGAGGTCGGCGCGGCCCAGGCGGCCGGCGTGGAAGGCGCCGAGCTGCTCCCACACGTCCTGGATCGTCGCCGGGTTGCCGCGCCAGGTGCCGGCGCGCATCGGTCCGCTGTAGAGCACGACGGCCGGCTTGTCGACGCGCGCGAGCGCCATCAGGGCCGCGGGGACGGTCTTGTCGCAGCCGACGATGCAGACCAGCGCGTCGAAGTCGTGGGCGACGTCGAGCAGCTCGATCGAGTCGGCGATCACCTCGCGGGAGATGAGCGACGCGCGCATGCCGGGCGTCGCCTGGGTCTGGTTGTCGGACACGGCGATCGTGTTGAACGGGAGCGGGACGCCGCCCGCGGCCGTCACCCCGCGCGCGACGGACTCGGCGAGCTCGAGGTGATTGAGGTTGCACGGCATCGTGCCCGTCCAGGTCGAGGCGATGCCCACGATCGGCCCCGCCAGGCGCCCGGGGTCGATCCCCATGGCGCGGAAGTGCGACCGCGCGCCGACGCGGTCGGCGCCGGTGGCCAGCTCCTCGCGCGCCCGCCGGCGGGCGCTCAGATCGTCGCGCGCAGCCATTCGACGGCCGGGGGGATGTGGTCGGGATCGATGTGGTGGCCGGCGTCCGACTCGTGGTACTCGACCGGCAGGCCGCCCGCCTCGAGCAGGTCGCGCGCCCGGCGGGCGAAGTCGACCTGCATGACCGGGTCGTTGCGGCCGTGGGCGATGAACGCGCGGGTGGCCTGGCGGGGGGCGAGGTCCGGCTCCCAGCCCTCGACGGTGGGGATGAAGCCGGAGAACGCGAGGATGCCGGCGGGCGCGGGCCGGTCGGGCCCGAGGCCGAGCGCGTAGCTCATCACCGAGCCCATCGAGAAGCCGCCGAACACGGTCTCCTCCGGCGCCAGGCCGGTGCGCTCCCACAGCGAGTCGTGGAGGGTCGACAGCTTGCGGTAGGCCGCGTGGAAGGTGTCCGGGTCCGGGTAGCCGACGCGCGGCACCACGTACCAGTGGTGGCCGGGCCAGCCAGGCAGCTGGAGGGGCGCGCGCGGCGTGACGACGTGCACCCGCCGCTCGGGGTCGAGCACGTCGGCCAGGCCGAGCAGGTCGTTCTCGTCGGCCCCGCGGCCGTGGTGGAGGACGAGCAGGCCGGCCGGATCGCCGTCCGCGGGGCGCTCGCGGTGGACGAGATCGCTGGTGCGCATCCAGCGCATCCTCACACGGAACCGTCATGATGCGGTCTGTGGTGACCGACGGCATGAACCGGCTGGCCGTCCTGCACGCTCCGGGCGACGTGCGCCTGGAGGAGCGGCCCGTGCCGGAGCCCGGGCCGCGGGAGGTGCTCGTCGAGATCGCCGCCGTCGGCGTCTGCGGGTCCGACGTGCACTACTTCGAGCACGGCCGGATCGGCCCGTACGTCGTCACCTCGCCTCTCGTGCTCGGCCACGAGTCGGCCGGCCGGGTCGCGGCGCTCGGCCCGGGCGCCACGCGCCACGCCGTCGGCGACCGGGTGACGCTCGAGCCGGGCGTCCCGTGCGGGGGCTGCCGCGAGTGTCGGGCCGGCCGGTACAACCTCTGCCGCGACGTGCGCTTCTTCGCTACGCCGCCGATCGACGGGGCGTTCGCTCGCTTCGTCGTCATCCACGAGGACTTCGCCTTCGCGCTGCCCGACGGCGTGTCCGACGACGCCGGCGCGCTGATGGAGCCGCTCTCGGTCGGGATCTGGGCGTGCCGCAAGGCGTCGGTCACCGCCGGCGACCGCGTGCTCGTCACGGGCGCGGGGCCGATCGGCCTGCTCGCCATGCAGACGGCGCTCGCGTTCGGCGCCACCGAGGTCACGGTCACCGACGTGAGCCCGCAGCGGCTCGAGATCGCGCGGCGCACCGGCGCCACGCGGGCGCTGGCCCCCGGCGACGACGTGGGGGAGGTCGACGCGCTGATCGAGTGCTCGGGCCACCCCGCCGCGCTGTCGGCCGGGATCGCCGCCCTGCGGCCCGCGGGTACGGCGGTCGTGGTCGGCATGGGCCCGAGCGAGGAGGCGACGGTGCCGCTGAGCCTGATCCAGAACCGCGAGATCTGGCTCACCGGCGTCTTCCGGTACGCGAACACGTATCCGACGGCGATCGCGCTCGTGAGCGAGGGCCGGGTGGACCTCGACGCGATCGTCACGGGGCACTACGACCTCGACGACACCGAGGCGGCGCTGCGCTCGAGCCGCGAGGACCCGGGGAACATCAAGGCCGTCGTCGTCCCGTGAACCGCGCTCTGGCGGCGACGGCACTCGTGGTGCTGCTCGCGGCCGGACAGGCGCGGACCGCGACGGCCGTGCCGCCGGCGCCGGAGCCGCGGCTCGTCGCGTGGGGCGGGGTGGAGGAGGCCAAGGAGTGGGCTCGGGGACGGAGCGGCTCGGTCTCGTTCGCGGTCGCCGACGGCCGGCGCATCCGCGGCGTGGCCGTCGACCGGCGCTACCCGTCGGCGAGCGTCGTGAAGGCGATGCTGGCGCTCGCGGTCGTGCGCTCGGCCCGCGGGCGGGAGCTGACGTCGAGCGAGCGGGCGCTGCTCGGCCCGATGATCCGCGTCTCCGACAACGCGGCCGCCAGCACCGTCTACCGCCGTGTGGGCGGGTCGGGCCTCGAGCGGCTGGCCGACGTCGCGGGTATGACCCGCTTCGCCGACGTCGGCCACTGGGCCGACGCCCAGCTCACCGCCGCCGACCAGGCGCGGCTCTTCCTCCGGATCGACCGCCTCGCCCCGCGCCGCCACCGCTCCTATCTGCGCGGCCTGCTGGCGTCGATCGTCGGCGGGCAGCGCTGGGGCATCGCGCCGGTCGCGGAGGAGCGCGGCTTCACGATCATGTTCAAGGGCGGCTGGCGAACCCGGATCGCGCATCAGGTGGCGCTGCTCGAGCGCGACGGGCGCCGGATCGCGCTGGCGGTGCTCACGAGCGGCACCGGCGACGCCTACGGGCGCGCCACCCAGTCCGGCATCGCCGCCCGCGTGCTGGCCAAGCGGCCGGCTCGAGGCGAACGTTCGTTGCGCCGACCGGGAACGTCAACGGCGGCTGGGTAGGAAGGGCGGTGAAGCCGGGGTTTCGTGTCTTTCGGTGTCGTCCCGCGCGCCGAAATCCACCTTTCTGCCCTAGACGCGCATCAAAGTGGATTTCGATGATCGGGGCCACATCGAAATCCACCTTGTCCCGCCTTGACGGGGAGTTTTGTGTCAATCGACAAATCACCCCGGTCGGCTCCCCCGCTTCCCTACCCAGCCGCCGTTGACGTTGCCCGTCCGACGCGATGAACACGGGCCGACGACCGCATGTGTCCCGTGGTCGTGGACCACGAGCCCGCCGTACGGCAGCCACCCGGCGGCGCGGTCGGGGCCGGAAAGGACCGCCGCCTTAGCGCGGACCTCGGCCTCGACGGCGGTCGGGGCGATCGCCGTCGCCTGGACCACGCCGGTGTAGGCCGGTCGCCCGGTGGCGGGATCGAGCAGGTGGTGCGCGGGGAGGCCGTCGGGACCGACCCAGCTGCGCCGGCCGATGCCGCTCGTCGCCACTCCAGCCTCGGCGAGGCGGAACGTGTGCAGGACTTCGCCGTCGAACGGTCCGCGCACATGCACGAGGCGCGCGCGGCCACCGACCCGCAGATCGCCCGCGCAGTCGATGGCGAACGCGCGCCGTCCGGCCAGCGTCTCGGCGAGAACGTCGGCGAAGACGCCCTTCGCCAGACCGCCAGGGTCGAGTCGCACACCCGGCGGCCGGCGCACGGTCATGCGGTCGAAGTCCACCGCGAGCGGGGGGCGGTCCGGTGCGGGACGGGCAGGCGCTCGGGCCGGGGCGCGCGCGAGCGCCTCGCGCAGGTCGAGCGACGTGGGCAGGTCGTCGGCGTAGCCGGCTCGCTCGAGCTCGCCGATCAGCGTGGCGTCGACGAGGCCGCCGCTCGCCTCCGCGGCCCAGCGGGCGGCTGCCGCCAGCCGGGCCATCAGTGGGCTCACCGGGACCTCGGCTCGCGGGTCGGTGTTGAAGCGCGACAGCTCGCTGCCGGGATCGAACCGGGTGAAGCGTTCGTGCCAGCTCAGCAACGCCCGTCGCGCGCCGGCCGTGTCATGACCGTCCGCGTCGACCGTGCAGGTCGCGCCGAAGCAGGCGAAGGTCTCGATCACGACTGTGCCGTCGTGACCGCGGCGCGCTCCGGATCCGCGGTGGTGCTGGTGGTGGTGGCGGCGGTGGTCGTCGTCGTCGATGCGAGCACGGGATCGTTCCCGGTCGCCATCTGCACGTAGATGGTTGAGAACAGCGCGACGAAGGCGCTGACGGTCAGCGTCGCCACGACTCGCCGGATGCGCGTGGTCCGCCGCCGCATGGCGACCAGCTTGGGATGGGGGCTCATGCGGGTGCTCCCTTCGTCGTCGTGGTGATGCGCGTGGCGAGCAGCGCCAGCGCGGGAAGGATCAGCGCGCCGGCCGCCAGCAGGAACCAGGGCTCGCCGGCGTCCGAGCCCTCGCCGAGCGCGTGGGCGATCGAGGCGAGCCAGACGAGCGCCATCAGCCGGTGCAGGCGGCGCCACCGCTGGACGCCGATCCGCGCACGCGCGTAGTAGGAGAGGCCGAGGATGAGGGTGGCCCACCCGCAGAAGATCCCGAGCGTCGTCCACCAGCGGTTGAACGAGCTCACGAACGGGACGGTGATGTCGAGCACGCCCGGGCTCATGAATCCGTCGCCGAGCAACGCGCCCGCGTGGACCACGATCGCCGCCATGGTCGCCAGCGACAGCGCCTCGTGGGCCACGCGCAGGTCGGGGCCGCGGCGCCCGATCAGCCGGCCGCCCATCAGCAGCCCGACGCTGACGCCCGCCGTGGCCAGGAGGAGCGCGAGTATCCCGGACGCGCGGCTGGTGATCCAGAACAGGTGCCCTCCCGTCATGCGATGAACGTACGGCCGCCGCGTCGGAGCCGGGTAAGAGCCGGCTGGGAGAATCCTGAGTCTCAGGAACCTCTAAGGAACCTCAAAGGAACCGCCAAGCCGCCTGTCCGAGACTGCGCCCATGAACCACACCGCCCCGCACCGCGTCCTCGTCGTCGACGACGAGCCGAACATCGTCGACGTCATCACCATGGCGCTGCGCTTCCAGGGCTTCGAGGTCGAGTCCGCGGGGACCGGGGCGGAGGCCTTGTCGGCCGTCTCCACCTTCCGTCCTGACCTGATCGTGCTCGACGTCATGCTGCCCGACATGGAGGGCTTCGACGTCGCCCAGCGGCTCGGCGCCCAGCGCAACCGCGTCCCGATCATCTTCCTCACCGCGCGCGACGCCACGGAGGACAAGATCCGCGGGCTCACGCTCGGCGGCGACGACTACGTGACCAAGCCGTTCAGCCTCGAGGAGCTGGTGGCGCGCATCCGCACCATCCTGCGGCGCGCCGGGCTGGCCGAGCCCGAGTCGAGCCGGCTGACGTTCGAGGACGTCGAGCTCGACGAGGACGCTCGCGAGGTCACACGCTCAGGCGCTCCCGTCGACCTCACGGCCACCGAGTACCGCCTGCTCCGCTACCTGCTCCTCAACCCGCGCCGGGTGCTGACCCGCACGCAGCTGCTCGAGCACGTGTGGGACTACGACTTCGGCGGGGACGCCCGCGTGCTGGAGACGTACGTGAGCTACCTGCGCAAGAAGCTCGACGCCCACGGCCCGCCGCTCATCCAGACCGTGCGCGGCGTCGGCTACGCGCTGCGCCCGCCGCGGGTCTGATGGCCTCGCTGCGCTCGCGGCTGATCGCCGCGCTGCTGGCGCTGACGGCCGTGGGGCTGCTCCTGCTCGGCGGGATCACGTACGTCGGGCAGCGCTCGTACCTGCTCGACCGCCTCGACGAGGACCTCCGCGGGGCGCAGGGGGCGGCGGTCGGCGCGCTCGAGGAGCGGGGCGTCGAGGATGCCGGCCGCGGCCGCCGAGGCCCGGGCCCCCCTGGCGGGCGGCGTCCCGGCGAGGCCCTGCCGCTCGGCACCTACGTCGAGCGGCGCGACGCGTCGGGCAAGGTGCTCGGGCGCCGGGACCTCGACTTCAACGACGAGACGTCGGCCGACCCGGCGCTGCCGGCCGACCTCCCGCTCGAGCGCCCGTTCACCGTCTCCGGGGAGAACGGCGACGACACGCGTTACCGCGTCTACGCGGTGCCCGACCCGCAGGGGGTCACGGTCGTGGCCGCGCCGATGACCGACATCGACGACGCGCTCCAGCGGCTGCTGCTGCTCGAGGCGCTCGTGATCGCGGTCGTGCTGCTCGTGCTCGGTGGGGTCGCGTGGGCGGTCGTGCGGGTCGGCCTGCTGCCGCTCGACCGCATCGGCCACACCGCGGGCGCGATCGCCGCCGGCGACCTCTCCCGCCGCGTCGAGTCGACCGATCCGCGCACGGAGGTCGGCCGCCTCGGCATCGCGCTGAACGCCATGCTCGACCGGCTCGAGCGCGCGTTCTCCGAGCGCCAGGCGAGCGAGGACCGCCTGCGCCGCTTCCTGGCCGACGCGTCCCACGAGCTGCGCACCCCGCTCGCCTCGATCCGCGGCTACGCGGAGCTCTACCGGATGGGCGCCGCGCGCGAGGGCGAGGACGTCGAGCGGTCGATGCGGCGGGTGGAGGACGAGGCGGCCCGGATGGGCGTGCTCGTCGAGGACCTGCTCACGCTGGCGCGGCTCGACGAGATCGCCGAGGCGCCGCACACCGAGGTGCGGGTCGACGCGCTCGCCGGCGACGCGGTCGACGACGCCCGGGCCACGGCGCCCGACCGGGAGATCGAGCTCGCCCGGGACGGCGAGCCGGTCGTCATGGGCGACGCCCACCAGCTCCGCCAGGTCCTCGGCAACCTCCTGCGCAACGCCCTCGTCCACACCCCGCCAGGCAGCCCGATCGAGGTCTCGGTGGCGGCTTCCGACGGCGCGGTGCGGGTCGCGGTCCGCGACCACGGCCCCGGGCTCCCGAGCGAGGACCCGGCCGCGCTGTTCGAGCGCTTCTGGCGCGCCGAGGGCGGCCGCGAGCGGGGCAAGGCGGGCGCCGGGCTCGGGCTCGCCATCGTCGCCGCGATCGTCGACGCTCATGGCGGGTCGGTGGATGCCGCGAACGCCGAGGGCGGTGGGGCTGTCTTCGCCGTGGTGCTGCCGGCAACGTCAACGGCGGCTGGGTAGGGAGAGTTGGGAGCCTGCTGCGGCGAGGGTGCATTTCGTCGACCTCACGGCTCACGGGCGCGTGAGGTCGACGTTATGCCCCTATAGCGTGCATTTCGTCGACCTCACCGGTCCCCTACGCGTGGGGTCGACGTTGTGCACCCTCCCGTGCACCCTTCAATGCCGCCGTTGACGTTCGCCGAGCACGCGCCAGACAACGTGATGACCGACCCCGGCGAGATCGCCCGGTTCCACGACCGCTGCAGCGACCTCATGCGCGAGCTGCTGCATGCGCTGGCCGAGGCGCCTGACCGGCCCCGTACCTTCCCGGAGATCGAGGACTCGATCGGGTGGCCGCGGCGGCGGATCGCGTCGGTCCTCGGCGGCGTCTCTCACCTGCGGCACACCGAGTTCGGCGGGCGGCGGCCGTACCGGTTCCTGGACGAGCGCAGCTCGGCGTCGGGGCGCTGGGAGATGTGGATGGACGCCGCCCAGGCGCGCGCCGTGCGCGACGATTGACGTCCCTTAGGGCGGCTCAGAGAACTCCCAGGGGCGTCACAGGCGGCTCTCGGCCGCGCGCCCGAAGGTGGTCGCCATGACGACCTCCTCTCTCTCGCTCCCTGCCGGCCGCGACCGCACGCGGGCGCTCGCCATCTCCTTCCCGCGTCCCGAGCTCGCCGTGCTGCTGGTGGCGGCCGGGGTGCTCTACGTGTGGGCGCTCGATCGCAACGGCTTCGCCAACGAGTACTACAGCGCTGCAGTGCGCTCCATGACCACCAGCTGGCACGCGTTCCTCTACGGCGCGTTCGACACGTCGGGCGTGATGACGGTGGACAAGCCGCCGCTCGCGCTGTGGGTGCAGGCGCTGTCCGCGCGCGTCTTCGGCTTCAGCTCGTGGAGCCTGCTGGTGCCGCAGGCGCTGATGGGCGTCGGCACCGTCGCGCTGACCTATGACATGACGCGGCGGCGGTTCGGGCGCGCGGCCGGCTTCGTCGCCGGCCTGGCGCTGGTGCTGACGCCGGTGACCGTGGCGATCGCGCGGCACAACAACCCCGACGCGCTGCTGGTGCTCTGCTGCACCGCCGCGCTGTGGTTCGTCGTGCGCGGGCTCGAGGACGGGCGGATGCGGTGGATCGTGCTCGCGGGCGTCGCCGTCGGCCTCGGCTTCGAGGCGAAGATGGGCGCGGCGCTGCTCGTGGTGCCGGCTCTCGTGGTCGCCTGGCTGTGGGTGGCGCCCCGCGGGCGTGCCGCCGCGGCGCGCGGCCTGGCCGCCGGCGGGGCGGCGATGGTGGCCGTGGGCCTCGCGTGGCCGCTGCTGATCTGGCTGACCCCGGCCGCCGACCGCCCGTGGGTGTCGGGGACGAGCGACAACAGCATCTGGTCGCTGATCTTCGGCTACAACGGCCTCGGCCGGCTCTTCGGCCAGGACGGCGGGCCGGGCGGCGGCGTCGGGCCGGGCGGCGGCGCCGGCGGCGCCGGCGGCGTGTTCGGCGGCGAGCCGGGCGCCATGCGGCTGCTCAACGAGGCGCTCGGGGGCCAGGCCGGCTGGCTGCTGGGCGCGGCCGTCGCGGCGGGGATCGGCGTGCTGGCGATCACGCGCCTGCGGCGCGCGGACGCGCGGACCGGCTGGCTGCTCGCCGTCGGCGGCGCCGGCCTGACGATGGCCGTCGCCTTCAGCCGCGCCGAGGGGATCTTCCACCCCTACTACGTCTCCCAGCTCGCGCCGATGATCGCCGCGCTGGTCGGCGCCGGCGCCGGCGTGATCCTGCGCGGCGGCATGACCGCGCGCGTGCTCGGCCCGGCGTTCGTGCTCGCGGGCGTGGCCACCGAGTGGATCGTCCTGCGCGGCACCACCGACCTCGCCTGGCTGCCGCCCGTGCTCGTGGCCGCGGGCTTCGGCATCGCCGTGCTGCTCGCCGCCGACGTGCTGGGCACCCGCGGGCGCGCGATCGTCGCGGCCGCCGCCGTGACCGCGCTGCTCCTCGCCCCTGCGTCATGGTCCCTCCAGACGCCCGGCTATGCAGCCAGCGGCACGTTCCCGGCCGGCGGCCCGGCGACGACCGGCTTCGGCGGCGGCGGCTTCGCGCCTCCGGGGCAGCGCGGCTTCGCCGGGGCGGGCGGGCCGGGTTCCTTCGGCGGCGACACGTCGTCGCTGTCCGCGGCGGTCGACTACGCCGAGGCCAACGGCGGCGGGACGATCGCCGTCGCCAGCCAGTCCGGCGCCGCCGGCTCGCTGATCACCTCCGGCGCCGACGTCGCCGCCCTCGGCGGCTTCTCCGGCCGCGAGAGCCAGGTCAGCATCGCGTGGCTCGCCGACGCGGTCGAGGACGGGCGGATCCGCTGGGTCCTCACCTCCGCCGCGGGCGGGATGGGCAACGACGGGCGGGTCGGCGCCTCCGACGTGATGGCCGCCGTCGAGCAGGTCGGCACGCCGGTCGGCACGGTCGACGGCCTCTATGACCTCCAGGGCGCCGCCGACGCGCTGCGGGCGCTCTAGGGGCCTACACGCTGACCAGCAGGCCGGTCAGGAACATCACGCCGAGGCCGGCCAGGAGACCGGATACGGCGACGGGGTGCAACGTGCGGCCCCCGTCGTCGCGCAGGGTGGGCGCGAGCTGCACGATCACCTGGACGATCGCGCCCGCCCCGAAGCCGAACAGGAACGCCGCGGCGCTCGGGTTGAAGGCCGCGGCTCCGATCCAGGCTCCCAGCACCGCGGGCGCGCCGGCCACCAGCCCGAGCAGCGCCAGCCGCCCCAGCGACGGGGCCATGCGGGCGACGGGCGCCACGATCGCGAGGCCCTCGGTGGTGTTGTGCAGCGCGAACCCCACGACCAGGAAGGCGCCCAGGGCCAGCGCGCCCGTCGAGTAGGCCGCGCCGATCGCCACGCCCTCGCCGAGGTTGTGCAGCCCGATCCCGATCGCGACGAGCAGCGCCAGCGACGAGCCCGACACCGCCGAGCGGCGCCCCGCGAGCCACGCGGACACGCCGGTCAGCCCCAGGAACGCGACAGCGCCCCCGAGCAGCACGAGCCCCGCTCCCCCGAAGGCCTGCGAGCCCTCGCCGGCCAGCTCGAGCCCCTCGAGCGTCGCGTCGATGGCGAGGAACGCGAGCAGGCCGACCGTCAGCGCCATCACCGCCCGCAGCCACCGCGGCGGGATGCTGCGGATCCACGGCAGCCACAACATTCCCAACGCGACCGGGATGACGCCGACGTAGACGCCGAGCAGCGCCATCAGGCCGAAGAACGAGAGGTCCGCGGCAGGGGTCTCGACCGCCACCGGGATCTCGTGCGCGATCGTCCCCCCGGACGACGTCAGCAGCACCACCTCGTACGCCTCGCCCTCCACCCACGGCTGCGAGACCCGCACGGTCGCGGTCTCGAGCCGCCCCACGGGCTCCTCGGCGCCGGAGAACTGCGCGAACGCGTCGTTGACCGTCGCCTGCGCGATCGTCACCGCGTCCGGCCCGTCGTTGCGCACCGTCAGCTCGATCGTCCCCGGCTCCAGCACCGTGCGCTCGACGACCAGCTCCTCGGCCGGCGGGCCGCGCCGCTCGGCCAGGCCAGGCCCGTCGAGCAGCACGAACGCGGCGATCGCGGCCACGATCAGCAGCAGCGGCACCAGCCCGAGCGCCCACACCGGTACGCGCGACAAGGGGAGAGCTGCCGTGCGCCCCTCCATCAGGACACCTCGAAGAAGCCCTGCCAGCCGAGCTCGGTGAACTCGGACTGGTGCGCGTGGAACATGAACCTGCCCGGATGCTGGAAGCGCCACTCGAGGATCCCGCGCTGGCCCTGGCAGAGCATCACGGTGTCGGTCAGCTCGGACGGAGTCTTCGACGTGCCCGTCGGGAAGTAGTCGAACAGGTTCCCGTGCAGGTGGAACGAGTTGATGAGGTCGTACTCGAGCACGTTGACGAGGTAGATCCGCACCAGGTCTTGCCGCCGCACGGCGAGCGGCTGGTGCATGTACGCGAACGGGATCGTGTTGGCCGCGTAGACCTCGTTGGCGCGGTCGAAGTTGGTATCGAACCCGTTCATGACCATCACGAGCTCATCGGCGTCCTCGCGGCCGTCGGCCGGATCGACGATGAACGCTCCGTACAGACCCTTGGAGATGTGCGTGGCGAGAGGCCGCACGTGGCAGTGGTACAGGTGCAGGCCGGCGGGCAGCGCATCGAACTCGTATACCGTCCGCCCCCGCGGCGCGATCTCTCCGGCGCCGACGCCCGGCACGCCGTCCATCTCGGCCGGGTGGATGCCGTGGAAGTGGATCGTGTGCGGGTGCTCGGAGCCGTTGACGAACGAGATCCGCAGCCGCTCGCCCTCGCGGCAGCGCAGCGTCGGCCCCGGGATCCGCTGGTTGTACGTCCACGCCGCGAAGCGCACGCCCGGGGCGACCTCGATCTCCCGGTCGACCGCGTACAGCTCCCACTCGCGCAGTACGCGACCGCTGGCCAGCCGCGTCGTGGTGCCCCAGTCGAAGTCACGCGCGAGCGTCTGCGGGTCGAAGCCGTTCGCGGCGTGGTCGACCGTGCGGCCGTCGCGGAAGTCGGCATGTCCGCCGGGTACGTGGTGGCCCGCGTGGGGGGTCGACTGCGACGCCTGCGCGTCCCATGGATGACTATGGGGCACCGCGCCGTGTAGGAGCGCAGCCCCGCCGAGGGCAGGCACCGAACCGGCGAGCAGTCCACGACGAGTCAGCCTGGCCACGGAAACGATTATGGCATGCCTAAATCTGATTGTGTGAACACCGATATCGCCGTCATCGGGAGCGGCTTCAGCGGCCTCGGAATGGCGATCCGGCTCAAGCAGGCCGGTTACGAGGACTTCGTGATCCTCGAGCGGGCGGACGACGTCGGCGGCACCTGGCAGGTCAACACCTACCCCGGCTGCCGGTGCGACATCCCGTCGCACCTGTACTCGTTCTCGTTCGCGCCGAACCCCGACTGGCCGGAGACCTACTCGACGCAGCCGGACATCTGGGAGTACCTGCGCCGCTGCGCCGACGCGTTCGGCGTCCGGGAGCGCGTGCGCCTGAACTGCGACGTGGGGCTCGCCACCTGGCTCGAAGACGAGCGCGTCTGGGCGCTGGAGACGTCGGAGGGCACCGTGCGTGCGCGGGTCGTGATCGCCGGCCTCGGCTTCCTCGCCGAGCCGCGGATCCCCGACCTGCCGGGCCTGGAGCGGTTCGAGGGCGCGGTCTTCCACTCGTCCCACTGGGACCACGACTTCGACCTCCACGCCAAGCGGATCGCCTCGATCGGCACGGGCGCCTCGGCGATCCAGTACGTGCCCGCCATCCAGCCGCAGGTCGAGCGCCTGTACGTCTTCCAGCGCACGCCGCCGTGGGTCCTGCCACACACGACGCGGCCGATCTCACGGCTCGAGCGCCGGCTCTACCGGCGCCTGCCGGTGCTGCAGCGCATCGCCCGCGCCGCGGTCTACACGAGCCGCGAGGCGCTCGTGCTCGGCCTCGTCAAGTGGCCGCCGCTGATGAAGGTGGTCGAGCGGGGCGCGCGCCGGCACATGGCGAGCCAGGTTCCCGATCCGGCCCTGCGCGAGCGGGTGACGCCCGACTACGAGATCGGGTGCAAGCGCATGTTGCCGTCCAGCGACTGGTATCCGGCGATCGCCAAGCCCAACGTGGAGCTGGTCACCGACCGCATCGTCGAGGTGCGGGCACGCTCGGTCGTCGACGCGGCCGGCGTCGAGCGCGAGGTCGACGCGATCGTCTTCGGCACCGGCTTCCGCGTGACCGACCACCCGGCCGCCGAGAAGTTCCGCGGCCGCGGCGGCCGCTCGCTGGCCGACCTCTGGCAGGGAAGCCCGCGCGCGTACCTGGGCTCGACAATCGCCGGCTTCCCCAACCTGTTCTTCCTGCTCGGCCCCAACACGGGCCTGGGGCACAGCTCGATGGTCTACATGATCGAGTCGCAGATCGCCCACGTCCTGCGCGCGCTCGACCTCATGGCCGAGCGCGGCGCCGACACCATCGAGGTGCGCCCCGAGGCGCAGGAGCGCTTCAACGCCGCGCTCGAGCGCCGCCTGGTGCGCACGGTCTGGAACACCGGCTGCGCGAGCTGGTACCTCGATCGGACCGGCCGCAACACGACCCTCTGGCCCGACTGGACGTGGCGGTTCCGCCGCCGCGCCGCCCGGCTCGATCCCGCCGAGTACGCGCTTACGGCTTCGTGACCATCAGGAAGACGGCGGCGATCAGCAGCAGGCCGGTGAGGGCGCCGACCATGCCCTCGCGCCGCGCCTGGCGCAGGTAGTCCTCGGACACCTCGCCGGTCTCGGCCAGCTCGCGCTCGGCCTGCGCCGCGAGGCGACGATCGGCGGGGATGAAGTAGCCGCCGAGCAGCCCGCCGATCACGATCACGATGACGAACGTCGCGTTGATCCACGCCACGTCCCACTCCCAGCGCTCGGAGGTCTGGTACAGCCCGGTGAGGATCACGATCGCCAGCGCCGGTGTCGCGAGCCGCTGGTTGATGGCCAGCTGGAGCTTGTGCACGTACGGCAGGTGCCGGACGCCGGCCTTCATCGCCACCGGGAACATGATCGCCTCGGCGAACGTCGCGCCGAAGCCGACGACCACCGCGCTGACGTGGACGAAGACGGAGAGGCTGTAGGAGTCGATCTCGGCGAAGGTCATGGCTGGAAGACGATCTTGCCAAACACGTCGCCCGCGGCCATCGCCGCGAACCCCTCGCGCGCCTCGCTGAGGGGCAGGACGCGGTCGACCTGGGGCCGCACGCCGGTCGCCTCGCACAGGCGCGCGACCCGCTCGAGCTCGTCGCGCGTGCCCATCGTCGAGCCGATGACGCTGAGCTGGAGGAAGAACACCCGCTGGAGCTCGGCGGACGGGGAGCCGCCGCTCGTGGACCCGGAGACGACCAGCGTGCCGCCCGGCTTGAGCGCGCGCAGCGAGTGCTTCCACGTCGCCTCGCCGACCGTCTCCATCACCGCGTCGACGCGCTCGGGCAGCCGCGCGCCGGTCTCGAACGCCTCGTGCGCGCCGAGCTCGAGCGCCTTCGCGCGCTTCGCCTCGTCGCGGCTCGTCACCCACACGCGCATGCCGGCCTGCCGGCCGAGCGCGATCAGCGCGCTGGCCACGCCGCCGCCGGCTCCCTGCACGAGCACGGTCTGCCCCGGCTGCACGCCGCCGCGCACGAACAGCATCCGGTAGGCGGTCAGCCAGGCGGTCGGGAGGCACGCGGCCTCCTCGAACGAGAGCGCCTCGGGCTTGGGCACGAGGTTGCGGCGCGGCACCGCCACCCGCTCGGCCAGCGTGCCCTGGTGCAGCTCGGACAGCAGCGTGCGCTTGGGGTCGAGCGTCTCGTCGCCGGTCCAGCCGTCCGACGCGACGACGGAGTGCACGATCACCTCGTTGCCGTCCTCGTCGACGCCGGCCGCGTCGCACCCGAGGATCATCGGCAGGCGGTCCTCCGGCAGGCCGACGCCGCGCAGCGACCACAGGTCGTGATGGTTGAGCGAGGTGGCACGGACCTCCACGACGGTCCAGCCGTCGGGCGCCTCGGGGTCGGGACGCTCGCCGAGCTCGAGAGCGGCCAGCGGGTCGTCGGCGTCCTGCCGGGTGGCGTACGCGGCGAGCATCGAGCCGTCCCTACCCGTCGTAGAGCGAGCTGAACGCGTCCGCGTACCGCTTCTCGACCACGTTGCGCTTGACCTTCATGGTCGGCGTCAGCTCGCCCGCCGCCTGCGTGAGGTCCTGGTCGAGCACGCCGAAGCGCTTGATCTGCTCGATCCGCGCGAAGCGCGCGTTGGCGGCGTCGACGTCGCGCTGGAGCACCTCGCGCACCTTGGGATGCGCGGCCATCTCGGAGATGTCGGCGCCGACGCCCAGCTCGGCCGCCAGCGCCGGCGCCTCGTCGGCGTCGAGCGTCAGCAGCGCCACGAGGTACGAGCGGTTGTCGCCGTGCACGATCGCCTGCGAGACCCAGCGCGACTCCCGCAGCGCGTTCTCGATGTTGGTCGGCGTGATGTTCTTGCCGCTCGAGGTGATGATGAGGTCCTTCTTGCGCCCGGTGATGCGCAGGTATCCCTCGGCGTCGAGCTCACCCAGGTCGCCCGTCCTCACGAGGTCGCCTTCGAACACCTCGCGCGTCGCCTCGTCGTCGCGGTGGTAGCCCTTGAACACGTTCGGGCCGCCGAGCAGGATCTCGCCGTCCTCGGCGATCTCGACCGCCGTATCGCGCAGGGCCGGCCCGACGGTGCCGAAGCGCGGGTGCTCGGGCGTGTTGAGGGTCGCGGCCGCGCAGGTCTCCGTCATGCCGTAGCCCTCCAGCACGGTGATCCCGCAGGCGTCGAGGAACTCGAGGACCTCGAGCGGGATCGGTGCCGCGCCGGTCAGCGCCAGCTCGAGCCGGCCGCCGAACAGCTCGCGGATGCGGGAGAGCACCAGACGGTCGGCGAGCGCGTGCTGGGCCTTGAGCGCGGGCGAGAGCCGTCCCTCGCGAGCGGCGGGCCGAGCCTTGCGGCCGGTCGCCACCGCCCAGCTGAACAGGCGCTGCTTGACGGCGCTGCCTTCCTGGCCGCGCGCGAGCGCACGCGCGTGGATCTTCTCGAACACGCGCGGGACGGATGGGAAGTGGGTCGGCTGGGCGGCCGCCACGTCCTCGACCAGCTTGCGCGAGTCGCCGCTCCAGAACGCCAGCGTGCCGCCCATGTCGAGCGACACCATCTGCACCACGCGCGCCAGCGCGTGCGCGAGCGGAAGGAACATGAACAGCGTCGCCGGCGGCCGCAGGTGGACGCGCTCGATGTACGCCTCCATCGTGAAGAGGATGTTGCGGTGCGTGAGCATGCAGCCCTTCGGCGGTCCCGTCGTGCCCGACGTGTAGACGATGGTGGCCACGTCGTCGGGCCCGACGTTCTCGAGGCGCGCCTCGAGCTGCTCGGCCGGTACCTCGCTCGCCCGCGCGCGGAGGTCGGCGACCGTCAGCGTGCGTCCGGTGTCCGCCATGCTCACGATGTGCTCGAGGCCCGGCAGCTCGTCGCGGACCTCCTCGATCTTCTCGAGCTGCCCCGTGTCCTCGACCACGATCGCCCGCGCGCCCGAGTGCTCGACGACGTACTTGCACTCCCCCGGCGAGTTCGTGTGGTAGACGGGGACGACCACGCAGCCGGCGGCCAGCAGCGCGGCGTCGGCCAGCGTCCACTCCGGGCGGGTCTCGCCGAGCAGCGCGACGCGGTCGCCGGGCTCGATCCCGAGCGCCGCGAACCCCCTCGCCAGCTCGCGGACCGCGTTCCCGAACTCCGGGAACGACCACTCGTGCCACGTGCCGTCACGCGGGAAGCGGATCGCCGCGCCGCCGTGCCGCTCGGTCGCGTCCAGCACCATTCGTCCCAGGGAGTTCGCGCTCATGGGCCGCGATGCTGCCATAGCCTGCCGCTGCCATGACGCAACGAGGAGGAGAGCGATGAGGATGCGCGCCGCGGTCCTGGAGGCCTTCGGCGAGCCGTTGGTCGTCCAGGAGGTCGAGCTGGCGGACCCGAAGCCGGGCGAGGTGCTCGTCCGTCTCGTGGCCTGCGGCGTGTGCCACACCGACCTCTACACGGCCTCCGGGGCCGACCCGTCGGGCTACGCCCCGGCCGTGCTCGGGCACGAGGGCGCGGGCGTCGTCGAGCGGGTGGGGGAGGGAGTCAGCTCGGTGGCCGAGGGCGACCACGTGGTGACGCTCTTCTCTCCCCAGTGCGGCGAGTGCGTCCACTGCCGCAGCCCGCGCACGAACCTCTGCCTCGCGATCCGCGAGCAGCAGAACCGCGGCTACCTGCCCGACGGCACCGCGCGCCTCTCCCGCGACGGCGAGGAGATCCGCCACTTCATGGGCACGAGCACGTACGCGGAGTACACGGTGATGCCGGAGATCGCGCTCGCGAAGATCTCACCGGAGGCGCCGCTCGACCGCGCGTGCCTGTTCGCCTGCGGCCTCTCGACCGGCCTCGGCGCGGCGATGTTCACGGCCGGCGTCGAGGCCGGCTCGACGTGCGTGGTCTTCGGCGCCGGGATGGTCGGGCTCGGCGCGGTGGCGGGCGCCCGCCTCCAGGGCGCCGAGCGGATCATCTGCGTCGACCTCTCCGAGGAGCGGCTCGAGCTCGCGCGAGGCCAGGGCGCCACCGACGCCTGGGTGGCGGACGACGGGATCGTGGAGCGGGTGCTCGAGGAGACCGGCGGCTTCGGCGCCGACTACACGTTCGAGGCCACGGGCAACGTGCAGGTCATGCGCCAGGCGGTCGAGTCGGCTCGCATGGGCTGGGGGCTGTGCACGATCGCCGGCGTGGCGGGCAAGGGCGAGACGCTCGACATCGTGCCCCGCTTCCTGATCACCGGCCGCCGCGTCGCGGGCTCCTCGTTCGGCGGCGTCAAGGGCCGCGAGCAGGTGCCCCAGCTCGTGCAGCGCTACCTCGACGGCGACATCGACGTCGACGCGTTCCTCTCGCACCGCCTGTCTTTGGATGAGGTCAACCGCGGCTTCGAGCTCATGCACGCCCAGGACGGGATTCGCAGCGTGATCGAGTTCTGAACGTCAACTGCCGCATTGAGGGAAGCTCCGGGGCGGTGCGTGCTCACTTGACGTCGATATTCGGCGTCAAGTGAGCAATCACCGCCTTCGGACCCTCCTTCAATGCCGCAGTTGACGTTCGCCGGCGTCAAAGCGGCCGCTGGGCCACGTGCTCCGGGACCGGCTCGAGGTCGTTGACGAACCCCGGCGTGGCCTCGACGCGGTCGAGCCAGGCGGCGACGTGCGGGTGCTCGCGGGGGTCGGCTCCCGCGTCGGCGCCGCAGTGGCCGTAGCCGTAGAGCGCGATGTCGGCGACCGTGTAGTCGTCGCCGGCCACGAACGGGCGGCCGTCGGCGAGGCCGCGGTCGAGCGCCGCGAGCGCGTCGCGGCCGCGCTCGAGCCGCTGCGCGAACGCCTCGGGGAGCGTGGCGTCGCGGCCGGCGAGCCTCATGAAGCGCGCGACCGCGAGGTCGGCCTCGATCCGGTTCTGCTCGAAGAACATCCACTGATGCACGCGAGCGCGCTCGAGCGTGCCGGGCGCGGGCAGCAGCGGCGTGCCCTCGGCGAGGTGCAGGAGGATGGCCGCCGACTCGGGGATCATGTCGCCCTCGTCGGTCTCCAGCACCGGGATCCGCCCGTCGGGATTGCGGCCGAAGTGCTCGGCCGTGCGGGTCTCGCCGAGGAAGAGGTCGACGCTGACCGAGTCGTACGGCAGCTCGAGCTGCCGGAGGACGATGCGGCATTTCAGGCAGTTGCCGGAGGAGGCGTGCTCGTAGAGCTTCATGGGCGGGCAAACGATACGCAGGCGCGTCCGCGATGATCCGGCCCGTGGACCGCCGGGAGGGCATCGAGGCCGCGCTCGGGCTCGTCGAGTCGTGGGAAGCGCGCTGGGGAGAGCGGCCGGCGCCGCCCGCCATCGACCCCGCCCGCTGGGACGCCGCGTGGGAGGAGTTCGCGCGCCGCATGGACGGCAACTTCCCGTTCTTCCACCCCCGCTTCGCCGGCCAGATGCTCAAGCCGCCGCACGCCGCCGCGGCTGCCGGCTATGTGGCCGCCATGCTCGTCAACCCGAACAACCACGCGCTCGACGGCGGGCCGGCGACGAGCGAGATGGAGAAGGAGGCGGTCGAGGAGCTCGCCCGCATCCTCGGCCTCAAAGCACCGACCCTGGGCCATCTGACGGCGAGCGGGACGATCGCCAACCTCGAGGCGCTGTGGGTCGCGCGCGAGCTGCACCCCGACAAGGGCATCGTGCACGGCGCCAACGCCCACTACACGCACGCGCGCATGTGCCAGGTGCTCCGGATGCCGGCGCGCGAGGTCCCCGCCGGGCCGGACGGCCGGATCGACCTCGACGCGCTCGACGCCGAATGCGCGAAGGGCGACGTCGGCACCGTCGTGCTCACCGGCGGGACGACCGGCGTCGGGGCGGTGGACGCGATCGACGAGGCGGTCGGCCTGCGCGAGCGGCACGGCGTCCGCATCCACGTCGACGCCGCGTACGGCGGCTTCTTCGCGCTGCTCGACGACGCGCCCGCCGGCCTGCGCGCCATGGGCGCGGCCGACTCGATCGTCGTCGATCCGCACAAGCACGGTCTCCAGCCGTACGGCTGCGGGGCGGTCCTCTTCGCCGACCCGGGCGTCGGGCGCTTCTACGCGCACGACTCGCCCTACACGTACTTCACGTCGGGAGCGCTGCACCTCGGCGAGATCAGCCTCGAGTGCTCGCGCGCCGGCGCCGCCGCGGCGGCGCTCTGGCTCACGCTGAAGGCCGTCGACCTCGCGCCCCTGCTCGCCGCCGCCCGCCGCGCCGCACGCACGCTCGCCGGCCGCCTGCGCGGGTCGGCGGCGCTGCAGCTGCTGCTCGAGCCCGAGCTCGACATCGTCGCCTACTTCCCGCGGCGGGGCCGCCTCTCGGAGATCGACGCCGCGTCGGCGGCGATCCTGCGCGCCGGCATGGAGGACGCGGACGACCCGGTGTTCCTCAGCACGCTCCAGGTCACGGCCGGCCACCTCACCGCGCTGCACCCCGACCTCGACGCCGACGCGCCGGGCGCGCGGGTCCTGCGCAGCGTGCTCATGAAGCCCGAGCACGACGCGACCACGGACTGGCTGGCTACGCGGCTCGAGGCGCTGTCGCGAGCCACTCCCTGAGCCGCTCGTACACCTGCGGGTGGTTGAGCAGCGCGAGGTGGTGCACGCCACCGACGTGCAGGCCGTGCTCCTCGTCGAACGCGACGCGGCCGCGGCCCGAGGCGCTGGGCTGGAGCACGAGCCAGTCGCCCACCAGCCGGCCGACCGGGTGGTCCGGCGAGCGGGTGACGGTGGCGGCCACGAAGTGATGGGCGGCGCCCTCGATCAGCGGGACCTCGCGGCACGCGGCGGCGCGCAGGGCGTCCGGGTCCCGGTCGCGCCAGTCCTCGTCGACCAGCGAGCCGTTGCGCAGGTCGCGGATGCCGCCGCTGCGGCGCCGCAGGAAGCGCGCGAACGGCTGCGTCTCGGGCACCACCCCGAGCGCCGCGGCCGCGTAGTGGACGGCCGACTCGAGCGGCGCGCCGGTGTGGGGGGAGCCGAGCGCGACGACGTGTGTGACCTGCCGCACCCACTCGTCGCCGCGCTCGCTCGCGACATGGCAGGCGCTGCGTGCCACGAGGCCGCCCATCGAGTGCCCGACGAGTACGACCTGCTCGAGCGGCTGCGGCCAGGCGGCCAGCAGGTCGGCGAGCGAGCGCCCGTTCTCGGACACGCGACGGCCGCTGTTGTACCGGACGTACACGGGCGCGAGGCCGTGGTCGGCGGCGAGCCGCTCCCCGTACGTCGGGCCGCCGCCGTAGTGCCATGCGTGCTCGGACTCGAACAGCCCGTGCACGAACACCGCCAGCCGCGCCGACCCGGCACCGCCGCGCGCCGTCATCGGCACCGCCAGCGGGCTCCCCTCGCGCTCGAGCGCGTCGCCACGCAGGCCGTTGAGCACCCCGAGGACGGTGGCGCCGCGCGGCGTGGCGGAGAGCGCCCGCGTCTCGCGCCGGGACAGCGCGGCCTCGGCGGCGCGGCCCGCGAGCGCCGTGCCGCCGCGCACGGCGCCGTACACGGCGCCCGAGATCCCGTGGTGCAGCGCCTTCGAAAGCCCCCGTCCCACGAACGCGCGGTCGGCGATCGCCCGGTGGACGGCGCCGATCCCGCCGGTCGCCTCGCGCAGCTCATCGACGGCCAGCCGCGTGAGGGCGCGTATCTCGTCGGCCATCCTCCACCTATCACCCGTGAGCGGCGGCCGTTACTCGCTGCCCGGCTGGACGAGCCCGGACTCGTACGCGAGCACGACCGCCTGCACCCGGTCGCGAAGCCGCAGCTTCGTGAGGATATGCGTCACGTGCGTCTTCACCGTCGCCCGGGTCACGAACAGCTCGACCGCGATCTCGTCGTTCGAACAGCCGCGGGCGATCAGCTTCAGCACCTCGAGCTCCCGTTCGGAGAGCTCCTCGAGCTGGTGCGGCGCTCCAGGACTCGGCCGCGGCCGGCTCACGAACTGCTCGATCAGGCGGCGCGTGATCACGGGTGCGAGCAGCGCCTCGCCGGAGCTCACCACGCGGACGGCGTCGGCGAGCTGCTCGGGGCGCACGTCCTTGATCAGGAACCCGCTCGCCCCCGCCTTCATCGCCTCGTAGACGTACTCGTCGAGGTCGAAGGTCGTGAGGATGAGCACGCGATAGTCGCCGTTGCCGCTGAGCAGCCGGCGGGTCGCCTCGAGCCCGTCGATCTCCGGCATGCGGATGTCCATGAGCACCACGTCGGGCGCGAGCTCGCGTGCCTGCACGAGCGCCTCGCGCCCGTCGCTCGCCTCGCCCACCACCTCGATGTCCTGCTGCGCGTCGAGGATCAGGCGGAAGCCGCCGCGCACCAGGGCCTGGTCGTCGGCGATCAGAACGCGGATCATGACCCGCTCGCCACCACGGGGAGTGCCACCCGCACGACGTAGTCGCCGCTCGCCTGCCGCCCCGCCTCGACCTCGCCGCCGTAGACGGCGACCCGCTCGCGCAGGCCGACGAGCCCGCGGCGACCGTTGCCGCCGTCGTCGGCGACCTCGAGGTCGATCGCGTCGCGGCCGTAGCGGACGGCGACCCGTGCGGCGGCGGGCCGGCCGTGCTCCAGCGCGTCGGTCAACGCGTCCTGCACGATCCGGTACGCGGCGAGGCCGACGCCCGGCGCCAGCGTCGCGGGCCGTCCCTCGACGGTGAGCGCGACGGGGAGGCCCGCCTCTCGCGCCCGCTCGAGCAGGGCGCCGAGGTCCTCCATCCCCGGCTGCGGCGCGAGCAGCGGCTCGCTCGCCGAGGGATGCAGGATGCCGAGCAGGCGGCGCAGCTCCCCGAGCGCCTGGCGCCCGGTCTCCTCGAGCGCGGCGATCGGCTCGCGGGCGCGCGCGGGGTCCACGTCGAGCAGCTCGCGGGCCGTCCGCGCCTGTGCCGTCATCGTCGCGACGCCCTGCGCGACGACGTCGTGCAGCTCGCGGGCGATCCGCGCGCGTTCGGCGGCCACCGCGGCCCGCGCCTGCGCCTCGCGGTCACGCGCCAGGCGGGCCGCCCGTTCCTCCAGCGCGGCGGATCGCCGGCCGCGACGCTCGAGCACGTAGGCGATGAGCGCGACGGTGCCGCAGGCCACCATCGCCGAGATCGCCTCGTCCGTATCGATGCGCACGTCCCGGCGCTCGACGACCGCGATCGCGGCGAAGCCGATTGCCGTGAGCGCCAGCGCCTGCGGGCGCTCGTTGCACGCCCCGACCACCCAGAAGGTGAGGAGCAGGACCGCGAAGCCGGTGTCCTCGCCCCCGAAGGCCTCGGGACCGAAGAACGTGAACACGATCTGCACGCCGAACGTGAAAGCCGGCGCCGCGAACGGGAACCGATGCCGCAGCAGGAGCGGCAGCGTCCACAGCAGCGAGGCGACGCTGAGGGCGACGCTTCCGCCCGGGACGGAGCCGGACCAGGCCTCCAGCTGCTGCGCAGCCGTGAGCACGATCACCAGCGTGTCCAGCCGATGCCGACTGAGCCAGGATGCGAACCTCATCGTCCCGATCCGGGTCGAGGGCCTTGGTGCCCATCATCCCGCGCCGTTGGACGGGACTGCAAGTCACTCGCGGCTCGCTGTCCGAGCGGTAGCCGGGCGCGCACGGCGAAGCCCCCCTCGGGCCGCGGGCCCGCCGTGAGCTCGCCGCCGTAGAGGCCCGCCCGCTCGCGCATGCCCACGAGGCCGTGTCCGCCGCCGCTCCGGGCACCGTGGATGCCGCGGCCGTCGTCGGCGATCTCGAGCACGAGGGCTTCGGGCTCGTGACGGACGGTCACCCAGGCGCGCGCGGGGCCGGCGTGCTTGAGCGCGTTCGTGAGTGCCTCCTGCACGATCCGGTAGCCGGCGAGCCCGACGCCCGGCGCCAGCGGCTGCGGGGTTCCGTGCACTTCGAGCGTGACCGGCAGCCCCGCCCGCCGCATCTGGTCGACGAGCGCGTCGACATCCGCCAGGCCGGGCTGAGGCCCGAGTGCGGGCGCGTCCCCCTCGGTGTGCACGAGGCCGAGCAGGCGGCGCATCTCGGCCATGGCCTGGTGCCCGGTCTCCTCGACGGCGACGAGCGGCTCGCGCGCGCGGCGCGCATCCTGCTCCAGCAACAGCCGCGCCGCGCCGCCCTGGACGGTCATGACGCTCACGCTGTGGGCGATCACGTCGTGGAGGTCGCGGGCGATGCGCGCGCGCTCGGCGGCGACGGCGGCGCGGGCCTGCTCCTCGCGCTCGCGCGCCAGCCGCTCCGCTTCGGCCTCGAGCGCGGCGGCCCGGTCCCCGCGCCGGCGCAGGGCGAACGCGGCCAGCGGGAGCCCGATCCCGATCGCGAGCCAGGAGACGAGGTCGATCTCGGCGTCGCCGACGCGCAGCGCCGTGTCCGACCCGGGCTGCGCCTGGACGATGACCGCAAAGGCCGCGAGGCCCAGCGCCGCGCATGCGAGCGCCTGCTGGCCGTCGCGCTGCCCGCCGGCGGCCCAGCAGGCGAGGACCAGGCCGAGCATCGCGAAGGTCGAACCCTCCGTCACCGCGGCGTGGGAGACGAGCGAGACGCCGGCGACTCCCGCGAACGCGAGCGCCGGAGCCGCGAACGGGAAGCGACGCCGGAACAGCAGCGGCACCGTGGCGAGCAGCGCGGCGGCCTCGACGCCCGCGGCCGGGCCGTCGGGCGAGCCGGCGAGGATCTCGACCTGCGACGCGACCGCGGTCACGAGGACGAGCCCCTCGAACCCATGGCGGATCAACCAGCGGCGCGGGCCCATGAGCCAACCGTACGGCGCTGCCACGGGCGGCGCATCGGCCCCGGGGCGGGGCGCGCTCAACCCTCAGGATGAGCCGCCTCGTCCTCGGCGACGAGCGCGAATCGCGCGCGCGGACGAGCGCGGATCGCGCTGCCGCCCGATGACGTGGGCGGCGGGCGCTGGGAGCGTCCCTGCCATGCACACGACGCTCACCGAACCCCTTCATCCCGCGAGCGAGGCGCCGGTCCGCGTGGCCGCTCGCGACCTCAGCCGGCGCTACGGCGACGGCGACACGGCGGTGGATGCCCTGCGCGGCGTCTCCGTGTCGGTGACCGAGGGCGAGCTCACGGCCATCATGGGGCCGTCGGGCTCCGGCAAGTCGACGCTCATGCACCTCCTCGCCGGGCTGGACCGGCCGACCGCCGGAGAGGTGTGGATCGACGGCACGCCCCTCGGGTCGCTCGGCGACACCGGGCTGACCAAGCTCCGGCGCCGTCACGTCGGCTTCATCTTCCAGTTCTTCAACCTGCTCCCGATGCTCACGGCGGAGGAGAACATCCTCCTGCCGCTGACGATCGCCGGCGAACGGCCCGACCCGGCGTGGGCGCGGGAGCTGATCGCCGCCGTCGGCCTCGCGGATCGCCTCCGGCATCGCCCCGCCGAGCTCTCCGGCGGCCAGCAGCAGCGCGTCGCGATCGCTCGCGCGCTCGTCTCCCGGCCCACCGTGGTGTTCGCCGACGAGCCGACCGGCAACCTCGACTCGACGACGAGCGGGGAGATCCTCGCGCTCCTGCGCGACGCCGTCTCGAGCTACGGGCAGACCACCGTGATGGTCACCCACGACGCGAACGCGGCCGCGATCGCCGACCGCGTCCTGTTCCTGGCCGACGGCCAGGTGGTCAAGGACCTCGGGCGCGCGAGCGCCCACGAGGTGCTGGAGGCCATGGAGGAGGTGACCGGCCGATGATCGCCGTCACGCTCAAGGGGCTGGCCGGGCGCAAGCTCCGAGCTGCCCTCACCGCTCTGGCCATCGTCCTCGGCGTCGCGATGGTGAGCGGCACCTACGTCCTCACGGACACGATCTCGAAGGGCTTCGACACGATCTTCGCCGAGACGTACACGCACGCGGACGCGGTCATCGTCGGCCGCGAGGGCTTCGCCGACGAGGACGCGGCGGCGACCGAGAGCTACCCGGCCTCCGTGCTCGCCAAGGTGCGCGGGCTGCCCGAGGTGGAGGGCGCCGAGGGCGCCGTCATCGACGACGCCCAGCTCGTCGGCGCGGACGGGAAGGTGATCGAGAGCAGCTGGGGCACCGCGGTGTTCAGCGTCGACCCGGCTGCCGACAGGCGCTTCAACCCGCTCAACGTCGTGCAGGGCGACATGCCCAGCGGCAGCGGGGAGATCGCGATCGACCGCAAGACCGCGGAGGCACAGGGGCTCGAGCCAGGCGACTCGATCGGCGTCGGCTCGCTCGGCCCGGTACGGAAGTTCCGCATCGCCGGCCTCGTCGAGTACGGGTCGGTCGGATCGCCCGGCGGCGCGCAGATCGCGGCGTTCGAGCTCGCGACCGCCCAGCAGCTGTTCGACAAGGCCGGCAAGCTCGACGAGATCCAGGTACGGGCGCGCGAGGGCGTGTCGGAGCGAGAGCTGATCGCGAGCATCAAGCCCCTGCTCCCCGCGATCGCCCACGTGAAGACGGCCGCCGCGCAGCGCGAGTCGGCGGCGAGCGACGTGCAGGACGTCGTGAAGTACTTCGGGTACTTCCTGCTCGCCTTCGGCGGCATCGCGCTCGTGGTCGGCGGCTTCGTGATCGCCAACACGCTCGCGATCACGATCGCCCAGCGCACGCGCGAGCTGGCGACGCTGCGCACGCTCGGCGCGTCGCGCCGGCAGGTGCTCGCGTCGGTCGTGCTCGAGGCCGTCGTGGTCGGGGCGGTGGCCTCGATCGCAGGCATCTTCGTGGGACTGGGCCTCGCCGAGGGGCTCAAGGCGCTGCTCGACGCGATCGGCGTCGAGCTGCCGGCGGCGGGCACCGTGGTCGCCGCACGGACGATCGTCGTCAGCCTCGCGGTGGGCGTCCTCGTCACGCTGTTCGCGAGCCTGCGCCCGGCGCTGCGCGCGACCCGCGTTCCGGCGATTGCCGCAGTGCGCGAGGGTGCCGTGCTGCCACGCTCGCGCCTGGCTCGGCTGGGGCCGCTCCCGGCGCTCGCGGTGGGCGTCGTCGCGGTCGGCGTGCTCGCCTACGGGCTGTTCGCCGGCGGCCTCCCGACCGGTCGCCGGCTGGCGGCGCTCGCCGTCGGGGTGCTGCTGCTCTTCGCCGGCGTCGCGATGATCGCCCCGCGGCTGGTCCCGCCGCTCGCGCGCGTGCTCGGCTGGCCCGGTACGCGGCTCGGCGGCGCGGCCGGGCGGCTCGCGCGTGACAACGCGCGCCGCAACCCCGCTCGGACCGCGTCGACGGCGGCGGCCCTGATGATCGGGCTCGCGCTGATCACGTTCGTGGCCACGCTGGGCCAGGGCGTCCGCGCGTCGTTCACGGACGCCGTCGACGAGCTGTTCGTCAGCGACTACACGCTGGTCGCGAACGAGAGCTTCGGCGCGACGTCCCTGGAGTCGTCCCGGGCGGCGGCGGCCGCCCCCGGCGTGCGGGCGATCTCCGAGGTGCGGTTCGGCACGGGCCGGGCCTTCGACGAGCAGGTCGGCGTGAGCGGGGTCGAGCCCGACCTCAGCCGGCTCGTCCACATGCGCTGGAAGCAGGGCGACGCCGGCGTGCCGGCCCGCCTCGGCGCCGGCGCCGCGTTCGTCACCGACGCCTACGCCGACGACCACGGGCTCGAGCGCGGCTCGCGGTTGCGGGTTCGAGACGGCGACCGGCAAGACCCTCGCGCTGACCGTCATCGGGGTCTTCGACGAGCCGCGCGGCGGCTCGCCCTTCGCCGAGGTGGCGATCTCGACCGCGGCGTTCGACGCGTCCTTCCCCCAGCCGCGGAACGAGTTCACCTTCATCGACGTCGACGGTGGCGTCTCGCCGGCCGCCACCAAGCGGCTCGAGCAGGCGCTCGGGCCCTATCCCGACACGAAGGTGCAGACCCGCGATCAGTTCAAGGACAGCCAGCTCAGCGGGTTCGAGACGGTGCTCAACCTCCTCTACGCGCTGCTCGGGCTCTCGGTCCTCGTGAGCCTCTTCGGGATCGTCAACACGCTCGTGCTGACGGTGTTCGAGCGCACGCGCGAGCTCGGGATGCTGCGAGCGGTGGGGATGACCCGGCGGCAGGTCCGCCGGATGGTCCGCCACGAGAGCATCGTGACCGCGCTGATGGGCACCGCCCTCGGCATCGGAGCCGGGCTCTTCCTGGCGGCGCTCGTGACGCGCGCGCTGGCCGAGGAGGGCATCCCGTTCGCCCTGCCCGTCGGATCGCTCGTGGCTTTCACGATCGCCGCGGTCGCCCTCGGGATCCTGGCCGCCATCCTGCCCGCCCGCCGCGCATCGCGGCTGAACGTCCTGGAGGCGTTGCACTATGAGTAGGCGCCCGCTCCTCCTGGTTCTCGCCGCTGGCGCCGCATTGCTCGCGGGGGCGCCGGCCGCGACCGCGGCTCCGGACCGCGCGCAGCTCCAGCGCGCCGTCGACCGCGTGGTGGCCGCCGGAGCGCCCGGCGTGATCGCCCTCGTGCGCGACGGGCACCGCACGGTGCGCGCTGCCGGCGGCTTCGCCGACCTGGAGACCCGGCGGCCACTGCGGCCCGGCGACCGCTACCGCGTCGGCAGCAACACGAAGACGTTCGTGGCCACCGTCTTGCTCCAGCTCGCGGGCGAGGGCCGGCTGGCCCTCGAGGACACCGTCGAGCGCTGGCTCCCCGGGCTCGTGCCCGGTGGCGGGGCGATCACGGTCCGCCAGCTGCTCAACCACACCAGCGGCCTGCCCGACTACGCGCCCGAGGACGACGACAGCTTCATCCGGCAGGTGCTCGCCGACCGCCGCCGGAAGTGGATGCCGCAGGAGCTGGTCGGCATCGCGCTGGCACGTCCGCCGCTGTTCGCCCCCGGCGCTGAGTGGGCGTACTCGAACACCGGCTACATCCTGCTGGGGATGATCGTCGAGGCGGCGAGCGGGCGCCCGCTGGCGACCGAGCTGCGCCGGCGGATCTTCGCGCCGCTGCACCTGCGCGGCACGACCTTCGCGACCGGGCCGCGGATCGTGGGGCGCCACGGCCACGGCTACTCGCGCTTCGGCGCGCGCCGCCTGTACGACATCACCGCGGTCGACCAGTCGTGGGCGGGCGCCGCGGGTGCGATCGTGTCGCGGGCGCGCGACCTCGCACGCTTCCACCGCGCGCTTCTCGGCGGGCGCCTCCTGCGCCGCGACCTGCTCGCCCAGATGCGCGCCACGGTGCCCGTCGGCGGCCAGGGGTACGGCCTCGGGCTGATCCGCTCCCGGCTGCCCTGCGGGACGTTCTGGGGCCACGGCGGCGAGACGCTCGGCTACCTGAGCTACGCCGAGACGCGCACGCATCCGCCGCGCCAGGCGATGATCGCGGTGACCGCCGACCAGAGCGCGTTCACCCGGCGGACGATGCGCGCGCTCGACCGGCTGCACGTCCTGGCGGACTGCGGATGAGCGCTACGGCCGCTCGACGAGCGTGGAGAGCGCGACCATGGTGCGCGTCCGCATCACCTTGGGATCACGGCGGAGCTGCTCGATCGTCCGCTCGAGCTCTTCGATGCCCTCGACGCGCACGCGCACGACGGCGTCGGCGTCGCCGGCCACCGTGTGCGCGGCGATCACGGCCGGCAGCCCGGCGACGGCGGCCAGGAGGTCGCCGGGCGCGACGCTGTCGGCGCAGTAGAGCTCCACGAACGCCTCCAGCCGGTCGCCCAGCGCCTGCGGGTCGACGATGGCCGCGTAGCCGACGATCACGCCGCTCTCGTGCAGCCGGTCCACCCGCCGCTTGACGGCCGAGGCGGAGAGGCCCACCGCGTCGCCGATATCGGCGAGCGTGGCGCGGCCGTCGCGCTCGAGATGATCAAGGATCTTGCGATCCAGCTCGTCCAGACGCACGCGAGCTTGCACAACAAGGGCAGTCTATGCGGTCTTGATTGCGACCCCGGCGCTTTCGCGCTACACGTGACAGGAGCCACGAAAGAGGGGGAAGTCAGGTGTTCGAGGAAGCCCAGCTGTACTCGCCGGTCAAGACCAACGAGGACGGCACGGTCCAGGTCCAGCTCGCCAAGGACCACCCGGGCGCCAGCGACCCCGTCTACCGCGAGCGCCGCAACGTGATCGCCGCCAAGGCCCTCGCGTGGGAGCCCGGCCAGCCGATCCCGCACGTCGACTACACGGAGGCCGAGCACGAGGTGTGGCGGATCGTGTGCCGCGAGCTCGCCCCGAAGCACGAGAAGTACGCCTGCCGCGAGTTCCGCGAGGCGGCCGTCGCGCTCGGCCTGCCGGCCGACCACATCCCGCAGCTCGACGAGGTCACCGCCAACCTCGAGCCGCTGACCGGCTTCCGCTACCACCCCGCCGCCGGCCTCGTGCCGCTGCGCGAGTTCTACGGCTCGCTCGGCGACGACATCTTCCACTCGACGCAGTACATCCGGCACGGGGCGATGCCGCTCTACACCCCCGAGCCCGACCTCATCCACGAGGTCGTCGGCCACGGCAACCTCCTCGCCAGCCCGCGGTTCGCGGAGATCAAGCGCCAGGCCGGCCTCGCCGCCCAGCGCGTGCAGACCGACGAGGCGCTTCAGTTCCTCGCCGACGTGTTCTGGTTCACGATCGAGTTCGGCGTCATGCGCGAGGAGGGCGAGGTGCGCGCCTACGGCGCCGGGATCCTCTCCAGCTACGGCGAGATCGAGGAGTTCCGGGGAGCCGACCTGCGGCCGCTCGACCTGCTCGAGATGGCGACGCTCGAGTACGACATCACCAAGTACCAGCCGGTCCTCTTCTGCGCCGACGGCATGAGCGAGCTGGAGGACGTGGTCGGCGGCTTCTTCGCGGAGTTCGACGACGACGCGCCGGATCGCCTGCGGCGCGACGCCGGGCTCGCCTTGCATCCCTGACCCGCTGAAAGGGTACGGTAGGCCGGTGGACTACCAGATCGACCACGACCCGATCGAGCGCGGACACCTGGTGGTGGCGAAGGGCGAGCTCGACCTCTCGGCGACCCCGCGCCTGTCGACCGTGCTCGCGATGGCCTCGGCCAGCCGCGGCGGCCGCCTCGTGCTCGATCTCAGCGAGGTGACGTTCATCGACTCGACGGCACTGGGGACGATCCTCAAGGCGGCCTCGCAGCTCGAGGAGGGCCGCACGACGCTCGCCGTCGTGGCGCCCGAGGGCCCCGTACGGCGGCTGCTCGAGATGACGAACCTCACGCAGCGGTTCCGGCTGTTCGGCACGCGCGCCGACGCGCTCGAGGCCGACAACGCCACCGCTTAGGCGGCGTCCCTCAGGGCGACCATCTCGCGCCGGAGCGCGAGGTCCTCGAGCGCGCGGCGCTCGATCCGCTGCACCTCCGCCGGTCGCAGCTCCAGCCGGCGGGCCGCCTCGCGCGCCGACACCGGCTCGCGGTCACCGTTGAGGCCGAAGCGCAGCTGGATGACCTCGCGCTCGCGGTCGGGGAGCGACGCGACCACCTCGCGGACGGCCTCGTCGCGCAAGGTCACCTCGACCTCCTCCTCGGGAGGTGGCTCGCGGCCGGGGAGCAGGTCCCCGAGCTCGCCCTCGCCGTCGTCTGAGACGGGGCGCTCGAGGCTCGTGACCTTGCGCGCCACCTCGCGGATCTCCTCGACCTGGGCGGCGTCGAGCCCGGCCTTCTCGGCGACCTCCTCGAGCGTCGGCGGTCGCCCGAGCTGCGTGTTGAGGTCGCGTTCGGCGTTCGCGACCTTGCGCTCGCGCTGCGCCACAT
The DNA here is from genome assembly GCA_963730535.1 of uncultured Solirubrobacteraceae bacterium. Lineage (GTDB taxonomy): Bacteria > Actinomycetota > Thermoleophilia > Solirubrobacterales > Solirubrobacteraceae > DASSUW01. The sequence continues at coordinate 233,089 of CAVSRU010000012.1, read as the reverse complement.
TGATCGGGAGCCGAATGGTGCGCCCGCGTTCGTCGGCGGCGCGGCCGATCGCCTGGCGGATCCACAGCGTCGCGTAGGTCGAGAAGCGGAAGCCCCGGCGCCAGTCGAACTTCTCCGCTGCGCGGATGAGGCCGAACGTGCCCTCCTGGATCAGGTCGAGCAGCGTGAGCTCGCTGACGCCCTGGTACCTGCGGGCGATCGAGACCACGAGCCGCAGGTTCGAGGTGACCATGCGGTCCTTGGCCTCCTTGTCGCCGGCCTCGATCCGCTTGGCGAGCTCGATCTCCTCCTCGGGCTTGAGCAGCGGATGGCGGCCGGCCTCGTTGAGGAAGAGCTGGAGTGCGTCGGTCGTGTAGCCGGCCATCTCCGAGTTGCGGACGGCGGTCGGCGGTGTGTCGCGGTGGCCGCAGTCGTCGTTGATGTCGATCCGCTCGTCGTGCATCCGCTCGACGACCTCCTCGACCTGGTCCTGGTCGAGGTCGAGCTCCTCGACGGCGAGCGAGAGCGCGTCGTCGCTCACGCACCCCTCCTCGCGGCCGGTGGCGACGAGGCCGGCGAGCTGCGGCGCGTCCCAGGGGACCGTCATCGGCGTGCCCGCGCGGTCTCCCGGTCGTTGTGCTTGCGCAGGGCCTCGGCGAGCTCGTCCTTGGACATCTTCGAGCGACCCTCGATGCCCGCCTGCTTGGCGTCGTCGTAGAGCTCCTGCTTGGGCTTGAAGGCGTCCACGCCGCCATAGGTCTTGCCGTCGCCGCGGCGCGCTGCGGCGCCGCTGCGGGCCGCCTGCGGGTCGGACGGTCCCTTGGAGTCCTTGAGCTCCCAGTGGTCCCCGCGCTTCTCGGCCACGTGCTTGACGGCCGAGTACGCGGTGCGGTGGGCGCGCTCCTCGCTGTCGTACTGCTCGTGCGCGCTGTCCAGCGTCTCCCCGTAGGTCCGCTGGACCTTCTTCGGCGAGCGCGCGATCGTGCTCGGGAGGTCTTCCTTCTTCGTCGGCATGCTTTTCGTCTACCCCGACGCTCGACGGCGAATCCGGCTCCATGCGTAGCGCGCGAGCAGCTCGGCCCAGTCGCTGACGCCGGCCGCCAGATGGCCGAGCGGTCCGGTGTAGAGCCAGGCGCGCATGCGCCTGTTTGTATCGTGGAGCGCCGCATGCCGACCCAGGTCCAGACCACCGTCACCGAGCTGCCCGAGTCGCGCGTGCGCGTGGAGGCGGAGGTGACCCCGGAGGAGGTCGAGCGCCGGGTCGCGCAGGCCGCCCGCCGGCTGGGCCAGGGGCTCCGCGTCCCGGGCTTCCGCGCCGGCAAGGCGCCCGCCCCGGTGATCCTCCAGCGCATGGGTCGCGACGCCGTGCTCGACGAGGCGATCCGGGAGTCGATCGGCGCCTGGTACACGGCGGCCATCGACGCCGCGGACGTCGTCCCGGTGGGCGAGCCGCAGCTCGACCTGTCCGACCCCCCCGCCCAGGGCGAGCCGCTGCGCTTCTCGATCGAGATCGGCGTGCGGCCGACCGCCACGCTCGGCGAGTACAAGGGGATCGAGGTCGGCCGGCGCGAGCCCGAGGTCTCCGACGAGCAGATCGCCGCCGAGATCGACGCGCTGCGCGAGCGGTCGGCGCGCCTGGACACCGTCGAGCGCTCGGCGGCCTCCGGCGACTTCGTGGTGATGGACTACGTCGGCACGCTCGACGGCGAGCCGTTCCCCGGGGGCGAGGGGCGCGACCAGATGGTCGAGCTCGGCTCCGGCCGGCTCGTGCCGGGCTTCGAGGAGCAGCTCGAGGGCGCCGCCGCCGGCGACGAGCGCACCGTCACGGTGACGTTCCCGGACGACTATCCCGCCCCCGACCTCGCCGGTCGCGACGCGGAGTTCGCCGTGTCGGTCAAGGAGGTCAAGGCCAAGCAGCTGCCCGAGGTCGACGACGACCTCGCCGCCGAGGCCGGCTTCGACACGCTCGACGAGCTGCGCGAGGACATCCGCACGCGCATCACGGAGGCCGACCGCGGGCAGATCGAGTCGGAGTTTCGCGAGGCGGCGCTCGACTCCGCGGTCAAGGCCGCGACGGTCGACGTGCCCGCGGCGCTCGTCGACGCGCGCGCCCATGAGCTGTGGGACCAGATGCTGCACTCGCTCTCGCACCAGGGCATCTCGCGCGACACCTACCTGCGGATCGCCGGTCGCTCCGAGGACGAGATCGTCGAGCAGAGCAAGCCCGACGCCGAGCAGGCGCTGCGGCGGGAGGCGGTGCTCGCCGCGATCATCGAAGCGGAGGGCATCGAGCCCACCGACGACGAGGTGTTCGAGGCGGTCAGCCAGGCCGCCGGCGACGGCCCCGGCCGCACCTCGCCGAAGAAGCTGCTGGAGCGCCTGAAGTCGAGCGGCCGGCTCGACACGCTGAAGGAGGACCTGGCCCAGCGCAAGGCGCTGGACGTGGTCACCGAGTCGGCGAAGCCGATCTCGATCGAGCAGGCACAGGCCCGTGACCGGCTGTGGACGCCCAGTGACTCCGAGCGCGCCAAGTCGGGCTCATCCGGCCAGCTTTGGACCCCGACTTCCTAGTCACACGAGTGGTCGGGGCCGAGCCGGGCGATTGCTAGGCTGGCGCCGAGACTTGAGCAGGACTCGAGCGCCCGAAGCGAAACGAAGCGAGGACCGTGAGCCCACTCGTACCGATGGTCGTCGAACAGACATCCCGTGGGGAGCGGGCGTTCGACATCTACTCCCGCTTGCTGAACGAGCGGATCGTGTTCCTCGGCACCCCGATCGACGACCAGATCGCGAACCTGATCGTCGCCCAGCTGCTGCACCTCGAGGCCGAGGATCCTGACAAGGACATCTCGCTCTACGTCAACTCGCCGGGCGGATCCGTGTACGCGGGGCTGGCGATCTACGACACGATGCAGTTCATCAAGCCGGACGTGCAGACGATCTGCGTGGGCATCGCGATGTCGATGGGCGCACTGCTCCTGGCCGGCGGTGCGAAGGGCAAGCGCATGGCGCTGCCGAACGCGAAGATCCTCATCCACCAGGTGTCCTCCGGCTTCCAGGGCCAGGCCACCGACATCGAGATCCACGCGCGCGAGGTCATCGACCTCCGGCGCCGGCTCGACGAGATCATCGCCGACCACACCGGCCAGTCGATCGAGAAGGTCAAGGGGGACACCGAGCGCGACTACTTCATGAGCTCGGACGAAGCGACGGAATACGGGATCATCGACCGGGTGATCTCAGAGCACTAGGAGCTCAGACATGGCCCGGCCGACCGACTCCAACGAACAGCTCCTCTGCAGTTTCTGCGGTAAGTCCCAGCGGCAGGTCAAGAAGCTCATCGCGGGGCCGGGCGTCTACATCTGCGACGAGTGCATCGATCTCTGCAACGAGATCATCGACGAGGAGCTGACCGCTCCGCCGTCGTTCGACATCGACAACCTGCCGAAGCCGCGCGAGATCTACAGCGTGCTCAACGAGTACGTCGTGGGGCAGGAGCAGGCCAAGCGCACGCTCTCGGTGGCGGTCTACAACCACTACAAGCGCGTGCAGATGATGCAGGCCGACGACGCGGAGATCGAGCTCCAGAAGTCGAACATCCTGCTGCTCGGTCCCACGGGGTGCGGCAAGACGCTGCTCGCCCAGACGCTGGCGCGGATCCTCAACGTGCCGTTCGCGATCGCCGACGCGACAGCGCTGACCGAGGCCGGCTACGTCGGTGAGGACGTCGAGAACATCCTGCTCAAGCTGATCCAGGCCGCGGACTACGACGTCAAGAAGGCCGAGACGGGGATCATCTACATCGACGAGGTCGACAAGATCGCCCGCAAGGCCGACAACCCGTCGATCACGCGCGACGTGTCGGGCGAGGGCGTGCAGCAGGCGCTGCTCAAGATCCTCGAAGGGACGACAGCGAGCGTGCCGCCCCAGGGCGGGCGCAAGCACCCGCACCAGGAGTTCCTGACGATCGACACGACGAACATCCTGTTCGTTTGCGGCGGGGCCTTCGCGAACCTCGACAAGGTGATCGAGCGGCGGATCGGCCACAAGGGCGTCGGCTTCGGCGCCAACATCGAGTCCCGGCTCCAGCGCGACACGGGCGCGCTGTTCGAGAAGGTGCTGCCCGAGGACCTGATGCAGTACGGGCTGATCCCCGAGTTCATCGGGCGCCTGCCGGTGTGCTCGGCCGTCCACCAGCTCTCGCGCGACGACCTGATCACGATCCTGACCGAGCCGCGCAACGCGATCGTCAAGCAGTTCCAGCGCTTCTTCGCGTTCGACGGCATCGAGCTGGTGTTCGCGAGCGAGGCGCAGACGGCGGTCGCCGACAAGGCGCTGGAGCGCGAGACCGGCGCCCGCGGCCTGCGGTCGATCATCGAGGACATCCTGCTCGACGTGCAGTTCGAGCTGCCGTCGCGGCGCGACGTCAAGAAGTGCGTCGTGACCAAGGACACGGTGGAGCGCGGCGTCAAGCCCACGCTCGTGACCGAGGCCCCGGACGACGCCGAGTCGCCCGAAGCCAAGTCCGCCTAGTCGAGCTTGACGCGCGGGGCGCGGTCCTTGTCGGCCACGCCGGTCCAGAGCGAGCGCACGACCGCGCCTGGCTGGAGGTCGGCGTCTTCGGGGCGGAGCGTGATCGCCCAGCGGGCCACGCCGTCGCTGCACTTCCCGCTCACCGACGCGCGGTCCAGCAGGCGGCCGCCCCGCGCGCGGAGCGCCACGCTGCGGCGGCGCAGCGTCGCCGGGCAGACGTCGTAGCGCACGACGAGTCGCGGCCTCGCCCGCTTGAGGCGCACGCGACCGTCCTCGAGGCCGACGTGCGCGGTACTCAGGCAGCTGGTCCAGCCCGACCCGGAGGGAGGCGTGCACGGCGTCGCGGCGGTGGCGGGAGCGGCGCCGGCGGCACTCAAGACGGCGATGGCGACCGCGACCGCGGCGCGCCGGGCGATTGCGGCGTTCATCGCGCCCAACATGGCGCAGCGTGAGGCGGCTTGCTACTGCCGGACGGCCAGGTTTCTACAGGCGCCCGTTGGCGCGCAGGACCCGCAGCGCGTGGAGGGTCACCACGCCACGCCATTCCTGCGTGGCGCCGTCGCTCCAGGCGGGCCACGGGAAGCGCCAGCCGCCGTCATCGTCCTGACCGGCGGCCAGCGCGTCGAGGTCCGTTTCCAACTCCTCGGTCGTGAACAGCCGGCGGCTGCGGCTGTCCGGCCAGGGGGAGAAGTCGAGCGGCGCCTGGACGTCGCCGCCGCGCTCGGCCACGAGGCCGGACGCGCGCAGGCCGGGGGCGAGGGCCTCGAGCGCCGCATTCGCGCGCGCCTCGTCGGGGTGGGCGTCGAGGAACCCGACCGAGAAGCGGACGTCGTAGCCGAGGCCGGGCGTGGGCTCGGCGCGGCCGAGGTCCAGCGCGCCGATCCGCTCCCACAGGAAGGCGTCGGCGCCGTCCAGCCAGGCGTGGCGGGCACCGAGCGCGTGCAGCGCGGCGGCGTTGGCCGAGGTCTGGGTCAGCGACGAGGCGTCGGCCGCGCGCCACCACGGCCCGCGCGGGTGCGGCATCGCGTTCTCGAGCACGAACGGCACGCCGCCGTCGTCGCGGGTGACGGACGCGAGGAAGTCGGCGGCCGGCGCCACGAGCGGGTCGTCACCGGCGCGGCCGGCCTCGTGCAGGAGCTCCATCGCCGTCTGCACCCCGGCCGGCTGCGACTGCGGCGCGCGGAGGTCCGGCTCGAGCCCATGGCCGAAGCCTCCGTCGTCGTTGCGATAGGCGAGCAGAGCGCGCACCACCGGCTCCCCGCCGGCCTCGCCCCGCAGGAGAGCGAGCCGGTGGCGCTCGAGGACGCGGGCGTTGGTGTGGACGAAGGCGGTGGCGGCGTCGAGGTCGGCGGTCATGCCGGCATGGTCGCCGAACGGCGGGCATCGAAGGGCGGCCGCGTGGCTGCCGTAGGGCGGGCTCGTGGTCCACGACGACGGGAGCCATCCGGTGATCGGTCCCATGTTCATCGCGTCGGACGGGAAACGTCAACGGCGGCTGGGTAGGGAGGCTGGGGAGCCGACCGGGGCGCGAGGAAGGGGAGTTTCGTGCATCTCGGCGTCGCCTCGCGCACCGAGATCCACCTAAGTCCCCGTCTAGAGGGAAAAAGGTGCATCCCGATGTCCAGCGGGTCGTCGAGATGCACGTAACTCCCCGTCAAGGCGGGATTAGGTGTCAATCGACGAAGGCGGAATCATCGGAATCCACCTTTGTGCGCATCTAGAGCAGAAAGGTGGATTTCGGCGTCCGGACGCGCATCGAAATCCACGTTATCCCGCCTTGACCGCCCCACGGACCACCCGCCCCGACGGCTCCCCACCTCCCTACCCAGCCGCCGTTGACCATCCCGATCGGCGCAACCAACGTCTCCGCGGAGACGTGCTCAGCAGCGACGCGCCCCCGCCGACCGCGCTCGAGGCCGAAGTCGGCGCCAAGGCGGCGGACCTTTCCGGCCCCGACCGCGCCGCCGGACCGGCGCGTGCTCACTTGACGGCGATAATCGCCGTCAAGTCGACACTCGCCGCTACCGCCTCGCGCCACTCCGGCACGAGGCCGGCGCGGGTTCGCCGGTCGACGAGGTCCTCCGGCGTGAGCGCGAGCTCGTGCCGCACCCCCCACAGCAGCTCGGCGCCGCAGGCCGGCACGCCGTCCGCCACCGGCTCGAGCAGCTCCGGCCGGCCGTCGGCGAGCGCGACGACGGCCGGCGCCTCGGTCCCGTAGCGCCGCACGAGGCGCTCGGGAGCGGCGACACCACGCAGGCCCGCTCGGGGAGCGGCGCCGACAAGCGGCAGCCGATGCGTCCGGCACGGGCGGTCGGTCAGGCGGTCCACGACGTCCTGCGCCATGCGTCGGTACGTCGTCAGCTTCCCCCCGACGACCACCAGTGCGCCGGTGTCGGGGTCGGCAGCGACCACGTGCCGCCGCGACAGGTCCCCGGTCGCCCCGCCGTCCTCCGCCGCGTCCGCGACCGCGAGCGGGCGCAGGCCCGCGTAGCGCCCTGCCACGTCCGCTGCCGTCAGCGGCAGCTCGAGCGCCGCGGACGCGCGGGCGAGGAGGTCGGCCTCCTCTGCGGGGTCCGGGCGCGGCTCGTCGACCGGGCCGGCGGCCGGCACGTCGGTGAGGCCGATCGCCACCAGCCCGTCGGGGCGGGGGACCGCGAACACCCAGCGTCCGCGTTCGCCCGGGACCCGCACGTTCACCATGGCCCGCGGGTTCCCCAACCGGTCCGCGCGGACGAGCACGTGCGAGCCGCGGCTCGGGCGCAGGGCGACGGCGCCGGTGAGCCCGCCGGTCCACACGCCGGCGGCGAGGACGACGCGGCGGGCCTGGACCGTGAAGGGGTCGCCGGTCAGCGTGTCGACCGCGTCGGCGCCGTCCTCTCGCACGTCGGTGACCTCGGCGTAGGTCACCACCCGCGCTCCGTGGGCGGCTGCCGTGCGGGCCACCGCGACGACGAGCCGGGCGTCGTCCTCGAGCTGCCCGTCCCAGCTCAGCAGCGCTCCCCGGAGCCCCGACTCGCGCAGCGCGGGAGCCAGGCGGCGCGCCTCCAGCGCGCTCACCCGCCGCGCCCGTGGCAGCACACGGGGGCTCGTGCGGGCCGCGCCGCGCAGCGTGTCGCCCGCCCACAGGCCGGCCAGCGTGGTGGTCGCGGTCGCGCGCCCGACGGCGCGGTCGAGCGGGATGACGTGGGCGAGCGGGCGCACGAGGTGCGGCGCGATCGTCCGGATCAGCGCCGCCCGCTCGACCGCGCACTCCCACGCCAGGGCGACGTCGCCGTGCGCGAGGTAGCGCAGCCCGCCGTGCACGAGCTTCGAGCTCCAGCGGCTCGTGCCGTGCGCGAGGTCGCGCCGCTCGAGCAGCGCGACCGACAGCCCGCGGCTCGCGGCGTCGAGCGCCACGCCGACGCCGGTGATCCCGCCACCCACGACGGCGACGTCGACCATGTCGCCACCGGCCAGCGCCTCCACGTCGGCCGCTCGCCGGGCGGCGTTCAGCGACGCGCTCATGGCCGGAGGTACCCGTCGATGGCCCGGGCGAGCTCGGCCCAGGGGTCGAGGCCGGCGTGCAGCTCGCCGTGGGAGGCGAGCACGAACCCGCGGGCGATCAGCTCGACCCCGGCGGAGAGGACCTCGGGCGATGCGTCGTCGCGCACCGACCCGTCGGCACCGGCCAACGCCGTCGCGCCAGCGGCGACCGCGATCCGCTGCATCCCGCCGAGCCGGCGCGTGATGTAGGGGAGGAGCAGCTCGGGATCGACGTCGAGCAGCCGCACGAACAGCGGGTCCTCGGCCAGCGAGCGGGAACCGTGGACCACCATCGCCACCGTCCGCTCCCGCGCCGTCGCCCCCTCGGCGACGGCATCGGCTCGCGCGATCACGCGCCCGAACTCGCGCGTCATCAGCGCCGCGAACACGGCCTCGAGGTCGGGATAGCGCCGGTACAGCGTCATCCGGCTCACCCCGGCGCGGCGCGCGACGTCGGTCAGCGTCGTCCGCCGGAAGCCGACGTCGAGGACGCACGCCCGCGCCGCGTCGAGCACCCCGTCAGCTTCATCGCTGTGACGCTGTGACATCCAGCGTCGAAGTGTAACTCAGGAGCGCTCGCGCAGGATCCGCTGGATCGCCTCGAGCTCCTCGACCGCCACGAGGTCCTTCGGCCGCCCAGCGGCCTTCTTCATCGCGATCAGGTCCTCGAGCGACGCGTACGCGACCTCGACGCCCGCGATCACGTCCCGCTCGGCACGCGATCTCAGCTCGTCGTAGACGGGCGCGCCGTCGGGTTGAGCCAGGAGGTCGATCAGCCCCTGCGGGGTCTCGAGCGTCAGGACGCGGGTGCGCCGCAGCGTGCGACCGTCCGGGATGAACGGCACGTCGTCGGTCACTCCGCGCAGCCGGGCTCCGAGGCTGACGAGGACCTCGCCGAGGCGATTGAGGTTCTCCTCGTCGGGCGCGTACGTGATGTCGAGATCCTGCGTGAACGCGGCGGAACCGTGCGCCGTCGCGGCGACGCCGCCCACGACGACGAACTCCACGCCGCCCCTCACGAGTCGTTCGAGCAGCGCCGCCGGATCGAAGTCAGGCAGCTCGTTGAGCCCGTGACTCGATGATGTCATGGCGTATCGCCTGCATGCTGTCGTACCACTGCTTGAAACGCCTGAGCCGCTGATCCGGCGTGAGCGCGAGCGTGCTGTGAAGCAGCGTCTCGTCGATGCTGGACGGGCGCTGCACCGCCTGGAGCACGAGCGCGCGGCCCATCGCGTTGAGTGCGCGCTGGAGCGTGGCGACCGTGACCTCGTCGCCGGCCGCCTCGAGCCGCGCGATCGCCGGCTGCGTGATCCCCAGCCGCCGGGCGAGCGCCGCCTGGGTCAGTCCCTCCGCCAGACGCGCTTCGCGAATCAGGCTTCCCGTGCTCATAAGACATCACTTATAGCAGTTACAACGGATAGAAGTCGCGCATCTAAACTGCGGCGACCCGATGGCTGACGACGATCTCGAGCGCCGGACCCGCTACGACCCCGCCGAGACGGAGCCGCGGGTCTTCGCGCGCTGGGAGGCTTCCGGGCTCTTCCACCCGGAGCCGGAGGGGACCGCCGAGGAGAACTTCTCGATCTCGATCCCGCCGCCGAACGTCACCGGCGCGCTGCACATGGGCCACGCCCTCAACGGCTCGATCCAGGACGCGCTGATCCGCCTGGCGCGCATGCGCGGGCAGCGGGCCCGCTGGATCCTCGGCACCGACCATGCGGGCATCGGCACCCAGACCCAGGTCGAGCGGCTCCTGCGCAGCGAGGGCACGAGCCGCGAGGAGATCGGGCGGGAGGCGTTCCTCGAGCGCGTGTGGCGCTTCCGCGAGGAGTACGGCGGCCAGATCATCCAGCAGTACAAGCGGCTGGGGGCCTCCGCCGACTACGACCACGAGCGCTTCACGCTCGACGAGGGCTACGCGCGCGCGGTGCTCAAGGTCTTCGTCGCCCTCTACGAGCGGGGCCTGATCTACCGCGACAACTACCTCGTCAACTGGGACCCGGGCACGCGCTCGGCGATCTCCGACCTCGAGGTCGAGGATCGCCGCGTCACCGACACCCTCTACTACGTCGACTACCCGCTGGCCAGCGGCCACGGGTCGGTGACGATCGCGACCGTGCGGCCGGAGACGATGCTCGCCGACACCGCGATCGCCGTGCACCCCGACGACGACCGCTACACGCGCCTGATCGGGGAGACCGCGCTGCTGCCGATCGTCGGCCGCCGGCTGCCGATCCTCGCCGACCCCTACGTCAAGCCCGAGTTCGGCACCGGCGCGCTGAAGCTCACCCCGGCGCACGACCCGAACGACTTCGAGATCGGCCGCGCCCACGGGCTCGACGAGATCACGGTCATCGGCGAGGACGGCCGGATGACCGAGGCGGCGGGCGACTTCGCCGGGATGCCGGTCGCCGAGGCCCACACGGCGGTCATCGACCGGCTGCGAGCGGAGGGGCGCATCCTCCGCACCGAGCAGTACGAGCACGACGTGCCGTTCTCCGTGCGTTCGGGGGAGCGCATCGAGCCGCTGATCTCGCTCCAGTGGTTCATGGCCATGGACGAGCTGGCCCGCCCGGCCATCGACGTCGTTCGCGACGGCCGCGTGCAGATCCACCCCGAGGGCCAGCAGAACCGGTACTTCGAGTGGATGGAGAACATCCGCCCCTGGTGCATCTCGCGCCAGCTCTGGTGGGGCCACCAGATCCCCGTCTGGTATCGCGGAGAGGAGACCTACGTCGGGCTCGAGCCGCCCGAGGGCGAGGGCTGGACGCAGGACCCCGACGTGCTGGACACGTGGTTCTCCTCCGGCCTGTGGCCGTTCGCCACGCTCGGGTGGCCCGACGACACGCCGGACCTGCGCGCCTGGTACCCGACCGACGTGCTGCTGACCGCGCGCGACATCCTCTTCCTCTGGGTCGCGCGCATGATCATGTTCGGGGTCGAGTTCGCGGGCGACGTCCCGTTCGACCGCGTATACGTGCACTCGATCATCCAGGCGCCGGACAAGCGGCGGATGTCGAAGTCGCTCGGCACCGGGATCGACCCGCTCGACCTGATCGCGGGCGGCCCGCGGCCGCCGGTCTTCTCGGAGGGCGGCGAGTTCCCGGCCTACGGCGCCGACGCCGTGCGCTTCGGCCTGCTCGCCATGTCCTCGACCCAGGACGTGCGCTTCAACGAGGAGCGGATCGCGCAGGGCCGCCAGCTCGCCAACAAGCTCTGGAACGCGGCGCGGCTCGTCCTGCTCCAGGTGCCCGAGGGCGTCACGCTGTCCGCGTCCCCACCCGCGCCGCAGGCGGTCGAGGACCGCTGGATCCTCTCCCGCCTCCAGGCCGTCAGGGCCGACATGGCGAGCGCGATCGACTCCTTCGACTTCCACCACGCCGCGCTCGGGCTCTACGACTTCGTCTACAGCGAGCTCGCCGACTGGTACCTCGAGCTGATCAAGCCACGGCTGTACGCCGAGGACGACGGCCAGGTCGCGGAGGTGGCGCTCCACGTGCTCGCCGAGACGCTCACCCTCGCCCACCCGATCATCCCGTTCGTGACCGAGGAGATCTGGTCGCACGTGCCCGGCGCCGAGGGCCTGCTGATGGCCCGCCGCTGGCCCGACGCAGACGGCGCGCTGCGCGACGAGGAGGCGGAGGCGGACGTGCGGCGGGCGATCGCCGCCACCCAGGAGCTGCGGGGCTGGCGCGACCGTGTCGGCGCACCCGCCGGCCGCGTCGTCCCCGCCCGCCTCGAGGCCGCCGGCTACGACAGCACCGCCGTGCACGTCGCGCGGCTGGCCCGCATCGAATGGTCGGCGAACGGCGGCGAGCCGGTGGACAACGTCGGGGTGCCCGGCGGCAGCGTCGCGATCCTCGCCTCCGAGATCGTCGACCACGAGGCGGCCGCGCGCCGCGCCGCGGCCCGCCGGGCAGAGCTCGAGCGGGAGATCGCGCGCGCGGAGGGCAAGCTCGCCAACCAGGGCTTCGTGGCCAAGGCCCCGGCCGCGGTCGTCGAGGCCGAGCGGGCCAAGCTCGAGCGTCGGCGCAAGGAGCTGGAGGACCTGTGACGCCGTGGCGCCTCGAGGACGCCGAGGCGCATCTGCTCTCGCTCGAGCTGTTCGGCATGCGGTTCGGGCTCGACCGCATGCGGCGGCTGCTGACCGTGCTCGGAAGCCCGCAGGAGCGCTATCCGGCGATCCACGTCGTGGGCACGAACGGCAAGTCCTCGACCGTCCGCATGGCCGCCGCATTGCTCGAGGCGCACGGGCTGCGCACCGGCGCTTTCCTCTCGCCGCACCTGACGAGCTTCGCCGAGCGGATCCGGATCGGCGACGAGGATCTCGACCCGGACGCCTTCGGCGCCGCCGTGCAGCGCGCCGCGGCGGCGGCCGCCAAGGTCGACCGCACGCTCGAGCCCGGGGACCGCGTCACGCAGTTCGAGCTGGTGACCGCCTCCGCCCTGGCTGAGCTGGCGCGCCGCGAGGTCGACGTCGCGGTCGTCGAGGCCGGTCTCGGCGGGCGCCATGACGCCACCAACGTGCTCGGCGCGCCGGTCGTCGTGCTCACCAACGTCGGGCTCGAGCACACGCGCTGGCTCGGGCCGACCGTGATCGACATCGCGCGCGAGAAGCTCGCGGTCGTGAAGCGATCCCGCCCGCCCGCGACGCTCGTCCTCGGGCCGGTGTCAGACGAGGTCGAGGCGCTGGCGGTCCAGACCGGCGCGCGGATCGTGCGGCCGGAGCGGCTCGACGCCGGCGCGGCGGTGGCGCCCACCGGCTATCAGCGCGCGAACTTCGCGATCGCGATCGCGGCGGCCCGCGCTCACCTCGGCGAGCTCGACCCGGCGCGGGTCGCCGAGGTCGCCGCGCGCGTGACGATTCCCGGACGCATGCAGGTCGTCTCAGACCGCCCGCTGACGATCTACGACGGCGCTCACAACCCGTCGGGCGTCGAGGCGCTCGCCGCCGCGCTCCCGGAGGCGACCGGCGGGCGGCGGCTGGTCGCCGTCGTGTCAATCCTCGATGACAAGGACGCGGCGGGAATGCTCCGCGCGCTGGCCGGGAAGACGTCCGGAGCCGTGTTCACCAGCTCCACCAACCCGCGCGCGCTGTCGCCGGCGACCCTCGCGTCGCTGTGGGCGCAGGTGGGCGGCGGGGAGTCGGAGATCGCCGCCGAGCCGCGCGCGGCGGTCAGGCGAGCGCAGGAGCTGGCAGGGCCGGACGGCGCCGTGGTGGCCACCGGCTCGATCTATCTCGTGGCCGACCTGGTCGCCGAGCCGGGGCGCCGGAGGGCGTCCGCTCTGTGAACGAGCGCGGCCCGAGCGTGCTGGCCATGGTCGCCCTCGTGGCGGTGGTCGTCGCACTTGTGATCTTGATCTTCTTCGCTATCGGGTACGCGTTCGGTCGGGCGTTCCTGTAACCCCTGCCCCTAAGCTACGGAGCCCATGATCCTCCTCGGCATCTTCGGGATCACGAACGACAGCCTGAACACGGCCGTCAACGTGCTCCTCCTCGTCCTCGTCGTCGTCTACTTCGCGCTCATCTTCTGGACGTTCGCGGACGCCCGGCGCCGGATCGAGGATCCGATGCTCGTGGCGTGCGCGACCGCGGCGTCCCTGTTCCCGTTCGTGGGAACGATCGTCTACGTGATCGTCCGCCCGCCGGAGTTCGTGGACGACGTGCGGCTGCGGGAGCTGGAGATGACCGCGGCGGAGGCCCGGCTGGCGAGCCTGGACTACCAGCTGTGCCCGCATTGCGACTACGAGGTCAAGTCGGACTACCTGCGCTGCCCGAGCTGCGCGCGCAAGCTCAAGGAGAGCTGCTACTCGTGCGGCAAGCCGGTCGACCCGTCGTGGCAGCTATGCCCGTACTGCGAGGCCGAGGTCCGGACGACGCCGCCGCCGCCGTCGACGCGCCGCGCCCGCCGCCGCTCGTCGACCACCGACCAGCCGACGGTGGCCGCCGAGGTGGCCCACGCCGACGGCGAGCCCGAGCCTGAGCGCACTAGAGAACGACCCCGGCGGTAAATCTATCGTCGTTCGCAGGTGCGAGCTTGCGAGCTACCGGAGAACGAAAGGTGGTTTCACAAGTGGACCGGACCCTGATCCTGGTCAAGCCCGACGCGTTCGCGCGCGGCCTGACCGGCGAGATCATCGCCCGCTTCGAGAACAAGGGCCTGAAGATCGTCGCCCTCAAGCACATGACCGTCACCGAGGACCTTGCGAAGCAGCACTACGCCGAGCACGACGGCAAGCCGTTCTTCGGCGAGCTGGTCGAGTTCATCACCTCCGGCCCGATCGTGGCGATGGTGCTGGAGGGCGAGGAGGCGATCCGTGCCGCCCGCCAGGTAATCGGCGCGACCAACCCGCTCGAGGCGGCGCCCGGCTCGATCCGCGGCGACTACGCGATCGCGGTCGGCCAGAACATGGTCCACGGCTCCGACGCGCCGGAGTCCGGACAGCGCGAGGCGACGCTGTTCTTCCCGGACCTCTAATCCTGGCGTCGGCGTCGCCGCAGCGGCGCGCGATCCTCGAGGACGCCGGCATCCCATTCAGGGTCGTGCCGGCGAACGTGGAGGAGGAGACGGAGGGCGAGGCCGCGGCGGTCGCCGCGCGCAACGCGCGCCGCAAGGCGACCGCGGTGCCCGGTCCGCTCGTGCTGGGCGCCGACACCGTGGTCGCGCTCGACGGCGACATCCTCGGCAAGCCTGCCGACGAAGCCCAGGCGCGCGCCTACCTCGGACGGCTCAACGGGCGCACCCACGAGGTCGTGGGGGCGATCGCGCTGGCCGAGGACGGGACCGTCGTGGCCTCCGCCGTCGAGATCACGCGCGTGACGTTCCACCGCCGCGCCGACGAGGAGCTCGACGCCTACGTCGCCACCGGCGAGTGGACCGGCCGGGCGGGCGGCTACGCGATCCAGGAGACCGGCGGGCCGGTGCTCGTCGAGCATGTCGACGGCGACTATCTGAACGTCGTCGGCCTGCCGCTCCAGCGGCTGCGAGCGCTCCTCGACGCCCGCTGACGCGCACCGTGCACGGCCCTGGGAGCGCCGGGCCCTTCGATACACTCGACCCCCGGCGCGGGCACGCTCGCGTACCGCCGCGCGCCTCTCCTCATGGGCTTCTTCTCGTACCTCACCGGTTTCGGTGGCCGCGACATGGCCGTCGACCTCGGGACCGCGAACACGCTGGTCTACGTGCGCGGGCGCGGGATCGTGCTCTCCGAGCCGTCGGTGGTGGCAATCGACTCGCGCTCCGGCGAGGTCCACGCGGTGGGTATCGAGGCCAAGCGCATGCTCGGCCGCACGCCCGGCACGATCTCCGCCATCCGGCCGCTGAAGGACGGCGTGATCGCCGACTTCGACGTCACCGAGGAGATGCTCCGGCACTTCATCCAGAAGGTGCACCAGAACCGCTGGGCGCACCCACGCGTGGTCGTCTGCGTTCCCTCCGGGGTGACCGGAGTCGAGAAGCGCGCGGTCGAGGAGGCGTGCCTGAGCGCCGGCGCCCGCCAGGCGTACCTGATCGAGGAGCCGATGGCGGCCGCCATCGGCGCCGGCCTGCCCGTGGGGGAGCCGACCGGGAACATGATCGTCGACATCGGCGGCGGTACCTCCGAGGTGGCGGTCATCTCGCTCGGCGGCATCGTCGTCAGCCAGTCGGTCCGCGTCGGCGGCGACGAGCTCGACGAAGCGATCATCAACTACGTCAAGCGCGAGTACAAGCTGCTGATCGGCCAGCAGACGGCCGAGGAGGTCAAGCTCGAGATCGGCAGCGCTTACCCGCTCGACGAGGAGGTCCAGGCGGAGATCCGCGGCCGTGACCTCGTCTCCGGCCTGCCCAAGACCGTCGTCCTCACCTCCGAGGAGGTGCGCGCCGCGCTCGAGGAGCCGCTGGTGCAGATCATCGACGCGATCAAGGAGACGCTCGACCGCACGCCCCCTGAGCTCGCCTCGGACATCATGGACCGCGGCATCATGCTCGCCGGCGGCGGCTCGCTGCTCCAGGGTCTCGACGAGCGCCTGCGGGACGAGACGCAGATGCCGGCTCACAGGGCCGACTCGCCGCTGACCTGCGTCGCGGTCGGCTCCGGCCGCTCACTGGAGGAGTTCGAGGCGATCCACCGCTCGAACCGCAACCACAACCGCAACCGCAACCGCGCTCGCCGATGAGCAAGGCGGTACGCCGACGCCGCGCGGTTCTGGTCGTGCTCGTGCTGTTCTCGCTGTTCCTGCTCACGGCGTACTTCGGGGAGTCCTCCGGCGGCTCCCTGCACTCGGTCCAGCGCGGCGCGATGGAGACCTTCGCCCCGATCCAGGAGGGCGCCAACCGCGCGCTCAAGCCGTTCCGCGACCTCTTCGGCTGGTTCGGCGACACGCTCGACGCCAAGGAGGACAAGGAGCGGCTCGAGGCCGAGCGCAACGCGCTGCGCAAGCAGGTCGCGGAGGTCACGATCGAGAACCGCGAGCTCCGCCAGATCGAGGGACTCCAGGAGCAGAACACCGAGCGGGGGCTCGACGACTACCAGCCCGTGCAGGCGCGCGTGATCGCCCGCTCGCCCAGCACCTGGTTCCAAAGCTTCCAGATCAACAAGGGCACGAGCGACGGCGTGCGCGTCGACCAGCCGGTGGTCAACGACGCCGGGCTGGTCGGGAAGGTCAAGGAGGTCTCCGACGGCAACGCCGTCGTCATGCTCCTCACCGACCCAGACTTCGGGGTCTCCGCACTGGCGCTGGAGAGCGGGGAGCCGGGGAGCGTCGGCCCCGCGGTCGGCGACGCCGGCGACCTGCGCTTCGAGCTCGTGCCCAACGCCAAGGAGGTCCGCCGCGGCGAGAAGATCGTCACCGCCGGCACCAGCACGTCGGCGCGGGTCACCGACCTCTCCTCGCTCTACCCGCGCTCGATCGTGATCGGGACCGTCAGCCGGATCGAGACGGGGGAGGGGGAGCTCGACCGCGTCATCCACGTCGAGCCGGTCGCCGACCTGCGCTCGCTCGACCTCGTCGAGGTCCTCACCCAGCCCGACGCCGACGTGCGAGCGCAGGCGCCATGACGATCGCGCCGCGGGCCGCCGGCCGCCTCGCCCTGCTGGGCCTGCTGGGCGGCATCTTCCAGCTGACGACCGTCTCCCAGGTGGCGGTCTTCGGAGTCCCCGCCGACCTATCGCCACTGCTCGTGGCGTCCGTCGGCTTCCTCAGCGGCTCGATCTCCGGGGCCGTCTTCGGCTTCAGCCTCGGCCTGTTCGTGGACACCGTGCTGCTCCAGACGCTGGGCGTGAACTCGCTGGTGCTCACGGGCGTCGGCTACGGCGCCGGGCGGGTGCGCGAGCTGCGCGACCCGGCGCACACGCTCGCGCCCGTGATCGTCGGCGCTGCGGCGACCGCGCTGGCCGCCGTCGGCTTCTCGCTGCTCCAGTTCCTGCTCGGCGTCGATGCGCCGGTGTCGCTCGAGCTCCTGCGCGCGATTCTGATGACGATCGTCCTCAACACGCTGCTCGCCCTGCCCGTGTACGCCGTCTGCCGCCGGGTGCTGCTCCCGTACCTGCCCGACGACCCGCGGCGCCGCCGTCGCCGCGCGTACACGACCGGCGGGCTCAGCCCCCTCTCCCGTGCCTAGCCCCGTCGAGGAGCGCCGGCCGGCGATCACGCCGCAGCTCGCGATGCGCGTCGCCGTGCTCGGCGGGATCGCGTTCGTGGCGTTCGCGATCGTCTTCTTCCGCCTGTGGTTCCTCCAGGTGCTCTCGGGCGAGGACTACGTCTCGCAGGCCCGCGACAACCGCGTGCGCAAGGTCCGGATCGAGGCCCCGCGGGGCGACATCGTCGACCGCCACGGGACCGTGCTCGTCAAGACCCGCGTGGCGCCGGTCGTCCAGATCACTCCTGGCTCGCTCTCCGACGCCGTGCTCGAGCAGGCCGACGCCTTCCGCCAGGCGCGCAGCCACGCCGAGCGCGAGCGCATGAAGGCGGCCGCGCAGTTGCGGACGCTGGAGCGCGACATCCGCGAGCGCCGCCGCGGCGCCACCCGCAAGCAGCGCCGCGAACGCCGCACCCTGGCTCGCGCGGCCCGCCACGCGAAGCCGGTCGCGGTCCCGCCGCTGCCGGCCTCCGAGGGCGAGCGCCGGCGGCTCTATCGCCGGCTCGGCAAGGTGATCGACGTCCGCCCGCGGGTGATCCACGAGCGCGTGATCGAGGGGATCGCCGAGCTCCCGTACTCGAACGTCACGATCCGCACCGCCGTGCCGCGGGAGGCGTTCAACTTCATCCGCGAGCGCAAGGAGCAGTTCCCGGGGGTCGACGTCGAGAAGCGCTACCTGCGCGACTATCCCCACGACGAGCTGGCCGCGCAGCTGTTCGGCACCACGCGGGAGATCTCCCCCAAGGAGCTGGAGATGAAGCGCTACCGCGGCGTCGAGGCGGGCACGCGGATCGGCGCCGACGGCATCGAGGAGCGCTACGACGACTACCTGCGCGGCACCGACGGCTACACGCGGGTGATCATCAACGCGCTCGGCAGCCGCGACGACCGCCGCCGGATGACGCGCCGCGAGCCGCGCCAGGGCCAGCGCCTGCGCCTCACGCTCGACCTTGGGCTCCAGCGCGCGGCGAACGACGCGATCCGGCGCGGCGTCGAGGCGGCGGGGCAGAACGGGGCCAAGGCCGGCGCCTTCGTGGCCATGGACCCGCGCACCGGCGAGGTCCTGGCCCTCGGCTCCTACCCGAGCTTCGACGCCAACGAGTTCGCCAAGCCGATCTCCCAGGCCCGCTACGACCAGCTCTCCTCCGAGGAGCTCGGCGCGCCGCTCTTCAACCGCGCGATCGCCGCCACCTATCCGACCGGCTCCACCTTCAAGCCCATCACCGCGATGGCGGCGCTCGAGTCGGGCGTGGTCACGCCGACGAGCACGATCATCGACGACGGCGAGTTCGAGCTGGGCGACCGCGTGTTCAAGAACGCCCAGGACGCCTCGTACGGCGCGCTCCAGCTCCCGGGCGCCCTCACCGTGTCCTCCGACGTCTTCTTCTACGAGCTCGGCCTGCAGCTGAACGGCCAGGGGCCAGTGCTGCAGGACTGGGCCCGCCGGCTCGGCGTCGGGCGGCGCACGGGGATCGACATCCCGGGCGAGTTCGGCGGCCTGATCCCGGACTCGAAGTGGCGCAACGAGGGCTACGAGAAGTACCTCAAGTGCACCAAGAAGGCCAAGGTCGAGGCGGGGACGACCGCGGCGCTGTTCGCGTGCGGCGGCATCGAGCGGCCGTGGACGGCGGGCGACAACGTGAACCTCGGGGTCGGCCAGGGTGATCTCCAGGCCACGCCGCTCCAGCTCGCCACCGCCTACTCGACGATCGCCAACGGCGGCCGCGTCGTCAGGCCGCACCTCGGCCAGCAGGTCGAGGACGGCCAGGGCCGGCTCGTCGAGGAGATCCGCACGCCGATCCGCCGCCGGGTCGAGTTCGATCCCGCCCACCGGGATGCCATCATGGCCGGGCTCCACGGCGCTGCGACGGCGGCGAACGGCACGTCGAGCGACGTCTTCGCGGACTTCGACTATCGCGACGTGCTGTACGGCAAGACCGGCACCGCGGAGCGCCAGCCCAATCCCGACCAGTCCTGGTATGCCTGCTTCGTCGACCACCCAACCCGGCCGATCGTCGTCGTGACGACGATCGAGCGCGGCGGCTTCGGCGCGGAAACTGCGGCACCCGCCGCGCGCCTGATCCTCAATGAGTGGTTCGATCTGAAGGACAACGAGTTCAAAGCCGGCTCGGACCAGTCGAATTGAGCACGCACCCGATCCAACCCGCTTCCGAGCCGCCGCCCCCGCTCGTGCCCCGCGAGTGGCGGCTGCGGCTCGACCCGCTGCTCCTGCTGGCGACGCTCGGGCTCGTCGCGTGCTCGATCGTCGCGCTCAACAGCGCGACCGAGAACGACATCGCCGGCGAGCCGGACTACTACGTGCTGCGCCAGAGCATCTACGCGGCGGTCGGCGTCGTGCTCATGTACGGCGCCTCGCGGCTCGACTACTCGCGGCTGCGGGAGATGCGGTACCCCGTCTACGGGCTGCTCGTGATCCTGATCCTGATCGTGCTCGCGATCGCCGGCGTGACGCGCGGCTCGCGGTCGTGGATCGAGCTGCCGTTCTTCAACTTCCAGCCGTCCGAGGTCGGCAAGGTGCTGCTGATCGTGGCGCTGGCCGGCTTCCTGGTCGACCGCATGCGGCGCATGGGGCGCGACACCACGGCCCGCATCATGGTGCTCGGTCTCGTCCCCACGATGCTGGTGATGGCCGAGCCGGACCTCGGCTCCGCGATGGTCTACGTGGCCGGCACGCTGGCGCTGCTGTTCGTGGCCGGCGCGCCGTGGCGGCATTTCGCGGCGCTCAGCGGCCTGTTCGCGCTGGCCGTCACGATCGTGCTGGTGGCGGCGCCGATGGCCGGCGTGGAGGTGCTCAAGCCCTACCAGGTCGACCGCCTGACGTCGTTCCTGCACCCGTCCGCCGATCCGGGCGACGAGGGCTACCAGCAGCACCAGGCGCTGATCGCCATGGGCTCCGGGGAGAAGACCGGCCGCGGGGTCGAGAACGCGACCCAGACGTCGCTCAACTTCCTGCCCGAGCACCACACCGACTTCATCTTCGCCGTGGTCGGCGAAACGTACGGTTTCGCCGGTTGCGCGCTCATCCTCTCGCTCTACGCGCTACTTATATGGCGAGGTTTGCACATCCTGACCGTCGCGAAGAACCTGTATGGCGCGCTGCTCGCCGGCGGCATCACCGTGATGCTGCTCTTCCAGCTCTTCGTGAACATCGGGATGAACGTGGGGATCATGCCCATCACCGGCGTCACCGCCCCACTCCTGAGCTTCGGCGGCTCGTCGATGCTCGCAACGTTCCTGGCCCTCGGGCTGCTCCACTCCGTCCACGCGCAGGCGCGCGAAACGGCCGAGCAGAAGGGGAGGGCCTCCATCTTCCAATGAGGACTTTCTGTGAAAAAGCAAGTGCTGGTCACGGTCGACCGGGGAGAGACCCGCGTCGCCATGCTGGAAGCCGCTGGGGACCCTGCGGCAGCGCCGTCGAAGTCCGGCGGCCGCCGGCGTAAGAAGAAGCCGGACGTCCCCGCCGGCTACCGCGTCGCCGAGGTCTACTTCGAGCGCCGCGGCGGCCGGTCGATCGTCGGCAACATCTACCTGGGCAAGGTCGACAACGTCCTGCCCGGGCTCGAGGCCGCGTTCGTCGACATCGGGCTCGACAAGAACGGGTTCCTGCACGTCGACGAGATCGTCATCCCCGGGCAGCAGCAGGTCCGCCGGGGGCGCGGTAATGGGAGTGCCCCCCGAATCACCGACCTGCTCTCACCGGGGCAGGAGATCGTCGTCCAGGTCGTCAAGGACCCCCTCAAGACCAAGGGCGCGCGGCTCTCGATGGAGCTCACGATCGCGGGCCGCTACATGGTCTACGCGCCGACCGGCGAGGGCGTCGGCGTGTCGCGCCGGCTCGAGGACAAGGAGCGCGACCGCCTGCGCAAGGAGGCCAAGCAGCTCGACCTCGGCGGGGGCGGCGCCATCATCCGCACCGCGGCCCACGGCGCCAACCGGGCGGACTTCGAGCGCGAGCTCCAGTACCTGTTCAAGCTCAACGAGGTGCTCGAGCAGCGCGTGCGCGAGTCCGACGCTCCCGCGCTCGTCTTCCAGGAGGCCGACCTCTCCGTGCGCGTGGTGCGCGACATCTTCTCCGCGCACTTCGAGCGCGCGGTGGTCGACGACCCGCAGCAGCACCACCGGCTGATCTCCTTCTTCACCCGCACGGCGCCCGAGCTGGTCGACCGCGTGGAGCTGTGGGAGGAGAACGACCCGCTGTTCGAGGCGTTCGGGGTCGAGCCGGTGATCGAGGGGATGCTCAACCGCCGCGTCGACCTGGCGAGCGGCGGCTACCTGATGATCGACTACGCCGAGGCGCTGACCGTCATCGACGTCAACACCGGCTCCTTCACGGGCAAGGGCAAGAGCGCCCGGCTCGAGGACACGATCACCAAGACCAACCTCGAGGCCGCCGAGGAGGTCGTGCGCCAGCTCCGGCTGCGTGACATCGGCGGCATCATCGTCATCGACTTCATCGACATGGCGCGGGCCCGTAACCGCGACGCCGTGCTCAAGGTGCTGCGCAAGTCGCTCGACGAAGACCGCACGAAGACGTTCGTGGTCGAGATCTCGCCGCTCGGGCTGGTGGAGATGACCCGCCAGAACGTGACCGACGGCGTGCGCGAGATCATGTCCCGCACCTGCCCGGTGTGCCGCGGCGAGGGCGTGATCAAGTCCGAGGAGACGATCGCGATCGGCATCGCCCGCCATCTGCGCCACATGATCGCCTCGCAGGGTGAGGGCGGCCCGGAGGCCTACCTGCTGCGCATGAACCCGCGCGTGAGCGCCTGGTTCACCGCCGACGGCGCGCGCGAGCTGCACGCGCTCGAGGAGCAGACCGGCCGCTACTTCCACTTCGAGGGCTCCGAAGGGCTGCCGCTCGACCACTTCGCGGTCACGATGGAGGGCACGCGCGCCGAGATCGAGGAGCGCGCGGTGCCGTTCCGGGCCGGCGAGGAGGTTCACGTCGACATCGTCGAGCCGCACATGTACAACCCGGACGACGGCGTCGCCAAGGTCGACGGCTACCTGATCACGGTCACCGGCGGGATCGGCTTCGTGGGCGACAAGAAGCTCGTGCGGATCGAGCAGGCGGGGCGCACGAACGCGGTCGCCGCGCTCACGGGCCCCGACGCCGAGGCGGCCGAGGCGGCCGCCGTCGAGCGCGCGGAGGAGCGCAAGAAGTCCGACGAGCGCGCCCGCCGGTCGGCGGCCGCCAAGCGCGGAGCCGCCGCCCGCAAGGCGCGCGAGACCGCGAAGGTCGACGCCACGCGGACGCTCGCCGACGACTCTCCTGGGGGCGCCGAGGCCAGCACGGCGCCCGCCGCGGTCGAGGATGCTTCGGACGGCGAGGCGCTATCCTCCCCGTCCCGGCGCCGCGGCCGCAGAGGCGGACGGCGCCGTTCGCGCGCCAAGGCTTCCGAGTGAGCATCATGTCCTACGCAGTCATCAAGACAGGCGGCAAGCAATACCGCGTCGAGGAGGGCCAGACCCTGCTCGTCGAGCGCCTGCCCGACGAGCCGGGTGCCACCGTCGACCTCGTGCCGCTCCTGCTGGCCGGCGACGGCAAGGACCCGGTGCTCGACGCCAAGAAGCTGGCCAAGGCGCTCGTGAAGGCCGAGATCGTCGGCCACGAGCGGGGCAAGAAGCTGCGGGTGTTCAAGTTCAAGCCCAAGCGCGGCTACCGTCGCCGCACCGGCCACCGGCAGGAGCTCACTCGCCTGCGCATCACCAAGATCGGGAGCTCGAAGTAATGGCGCACAAGAAGGGGCTCGGCTCCAGCCGCAACGGCCGCGACTCGAACGCCAAGCGCCTCGGCGTGAAGGTGTTCGCCGGCCAGACGGTCACCGGCGGCGAGATCATCGTCCGCCAGCGCGGCACGCGTTTCAAGCCCGGCGACGGCGTCGGCATCGGCAAGGACGACACGATCTACGCGAAGGCGCCGGGCATCGTGCAGTTCCGCGCCGGGCGCCGCGGCCGTGTGATCTCGGTCGACCCGTAAGTCGGCTGAGCCGTCGGCCTGATCAATATCTCGTTGACGTCCACGTGGGGCGGCTGCGAGACGGCGAACATGACCGCGCGGGCGATGTCGTCGGCCTGGAGCGCCTCGATCCTCGGCGGGTCGTCGAAGAACGGCGTGTCGACCAGGCCGGGCTCGATCAGCGTCACGCGCACGCCGGTGTCGTTGAAGTCGAGGCGCGCGGCCTCGCCCATCGCCGTCACGGCGTGCTTGCTGGCTGAGTAGAGCGAGCCGGGCAGCGCCCGGCGGCCGGCCACGGAGCTGGTGATAAGCAGGTGGCCCTTGGACTCGCGCAGCGGCGCGGCGGTGGCACGGATCGTCAGGGCCGCGCCGTAGACGTTGGTGAGGATCATCTCCTTCCACTCCTCCGGCGTGCCCTTCTCGAACCCGCGCGGGCCGCCGAAGCCCGCGTTGGCGAACGCGACGTCGATCCGCCCGTACTCGTCGAGGGCGCGCTGGACCATGCCCTGCTGGTCCTCCCACTCGGTCACGTCGCAGGGGACGGCCAGGCCGCCGATCTCCTGCGCGAGCTGCTGGAGCTTGTCCTCGCTGCGGGCGGCGAGCACGACGCGGTAGCCGGCCTCGGCGGCGTGGCGGGCGGTGGCGGCGCCGATGCCGGTCGAGGCGCCGGTGATGAGGAAGACCTTGTCCATGGCGTCCTAACGTACCCGCGACGATGTTCACCGATCGCGCGGCATTGGAGGTACGGGCCGGAAGGGGCGGGAATGGCGCGCTGTCGTTCCGCCGCGAGGCGCACGTGCCCAAGGGCGGGCCCGACGGCGGCGACGGCGGCCGCGGGGGCGACGTCGTGCTCCGCTGCGACGACTCGCTGCGCGACCTCCAGGGCTTCCGCCGCCGCGTGCACTTCCGCGCCGAGCGCGGCGGCCACGGACAGGGCTCCCAGCGCCACGGCGCCGACGGCGAGACGCTCGTCGTCGCGGTGCCGCCCGGCACCCAGGTCGAGCGCTGGGACGGCACGCGGTTCGACCTCGTCCGGCCCGGCCAGGAGATCACCGTCGCCCGCGGCGGCTCCGGGGGGCGCGGCAACACGCGCTTCAAGTCGTCGGTGCGGCAGACGCCGCGGCTGGCCGAGAAGGGCCTGCCCGGCGAGGAGGGCCGCGTCGAGCTGCACCTCAAGCTGCTCGCCGACATCGGCCTCGTCGGGCTCCCCAACGCCGGCAAGTCGTCGCTGCTGGCGCGGCTCACGCGCGCGCAGCCCAAGGTGGCGGCGTACCCGTTCACGACGGTCGAGCCGGTCCTCGGGACGCTCGAGGGCGACGACCGCCAGCTCGTCGTCGCGGACATCCCGGGCCTGATCGAGGGCGCGAGCGACGGCGCCGGCCTCGGCCACGACTTCCTCGCCCATGTCGAGCGCACCCGGCAGCTCGTGCACGTGCTCGACCTCGCGCCGCTGGACGGCTCGGACCCGGTCGCGAACCACGAGGTGATCGAGCGCGAGCTGGCCGAGCACGACCCCCGGCTGGCCGGGCTGCCGCGCATCCTCGCGCTGTCGAAGGCCGACCTCGTGCCCGAGGAGGACGCGGCCGCGGCCGCGAAGGCGTGGAGGGCGCGGCTCGGCGACGTGCCGGTGGTCGTCACGTCGGCGGCGACCCGCCAGGGGCTCGACGAGCTGGGCCGGCTCCTGCTCCAGCGCGTCCCGCCCGCCGAGCCGGTCGACGCGGCGGCGGGCGAGGACGAGGTCGCCGAGTTCCAGGTCTTCCGGCCGGCGGCCGGCCGGGCGTTCGCGGTCGAGCGCCTGCGCGCCGGGGAGTTCCGGGTCACGGGGGAGGCGATCGACCGCCTGATCGCTCGCCACGACCTCGAGAACGAGGAGGCGCTTGCCCACGTCGAGCACCGTCTGCGGCGCATGGGCGTCATCTCGGCGCTCGAGGCCGAGGGGTTCGAGGCGGGCGACGACGTGGAGCTCGGCGGCGTGGTGTTCGAGCTCGATCCCTCGTAGGCTCCGGGCGCGCATGCCCGTCGCGGTGGTCAAGCTGGGATCGTCGATCGTCGCCGAGGCGTCGGGCGAGCTTCGGCTGTCCGTCGTCGCCCGCGTGTGCGAGGAGGTCGCGGCGCTGCACCGGTCCGGCGTCGAGGTGGTGATCGTCACCAGCGGCGCGATCGCCCGCGGGATGCACCTGATCGGCCTCGGCGCCCGTCCGGCGGCGATCGAGGACCTCCAGGCGGCGAGCGCCATCGGGCAGGGGCGGCTCTACCACACCTACGACGACCTGCTGCGCGAGCGCGGCGTCCGGTCCGCCCAGGTGCTGCTCACGTTCATCGACATGAGCGCGCGCACGCACTACCTGAACGCCCGCCGCACGCTGCGCAAGCTGCTCGAGTGGCACATCGTCCCGGTGATCAACGAGAACGACACGACGACGACCGACGACATCTCGTTCGGGGACAACGACTTCCTCGCGGCGCAGGTGTCGGTGCTCGTGGCCGCCGACGTGCTCGTGCTCCTGACCGACACCGAGGGGCTCTACACGGCCGATCCGCGGCAGTCGCCCGATGCCCGGCTCGTCGAGGAGGTCGCCGACCCGGCCGAGCTGGAGGGGCTCCAGATCGGCGACGCGCCGTCGCCGCTCGGGTCGGGGGGGATGCGCTCCAAGGTCGTGGCCGCCGAGATGGCGTCGGCGGCCGGGATCGCCACCGTGATCGGCAGCGGGCTGATCCCCGGCGTCCTCGCCCGCGCCGTGGCCGGCGAGCCGGCCGGCACCCGCTTCGCCCCCCAGGCGACGCGCCAGTCCAGCTTCAAGCTATGGCTCAAGTACGCCAAGCCGAGCCACGGCACCGTCACGGTCGACGCGGGCGCCGCCCGGGCGCTGCGCGAGGGCGGGACGAGCCTGCTCCCGGTCGGCATCGTGAACGTCGACGGCGCGTTCGACGCCGGCGACGCGGTCGAGGTCCACGACGGCCGGGCGGCGATCGGCAAGGGGATCAGCAACTACTCGGCCGCCGAGCTGCGCCAGGTCATGGGCATGCAGTCCGCCGAGGTCCGCGAGGTGCTCCCCCGGGCGACCCCCGAGGCCGTGCACCGGGACTACTTCGTGCTCGCCTGAGCGCACGCTTCAACTGCGCTGGGTAGGGAGGCGAGGGCCAGCCGGGGAAGTTCGTGCAAGTCGACGGTTCGCCGTCCGTCGAGATGCACGTTGTTCCTCGTACGGGGAAGTTCGTGCAAGTCGACGACTTGCCGTCCGTCGAGATGCACGTTCTTCCCCGCGCACCCCAGCCTCCCTACCCAGCCGCAGTTGACGTTCGCTGGCCCCACAAGCCCGCTTTAGACTGTCCCCATGGCCATCGCAACCCAGTCGGTCACGGACATCTGCCGCGCCGCCAAGCGCGCAGCGCGCCAGCTGGCGACCATCGACACGGCGACGAAGAACGCCGCGCTGCTGGCGATGGCCGACGCGCTCGAGGCGCGCACCGCCCGAGATCCTCGAGGCAAACGCGCGCGACCTCGAGGCCGGTCGCGAGGCCGGCCTCAGCAGCGCGCTGATGGATCGCCTCGCCGTCGACGAGGCTCGCGTGGCCGGGATGGCGGCGGGGGTGCGGGAGATCGTGGCGCTCCAGGACCCCGTCGGCGAGGTGCTCGACGGCTTCCGGCTTCCCAACGGGCTCGACGTCCGCAAGGTGCGCGTGCCGCTCGGCGTGGTGGCCGTGGTCTACGAGGCGCGGCCGAACGTGACGATCGACGCCGCTGCGCTGGCGCTCAAGTCCGGCAACGCGATCGTGCTACGGGGCTCGTCGTCGGCGGCGCACTCGAACGCCGTGCTCGCGTCGGTCGCCGTCGAGGCGGTCGAGGCCGCCGGCCTGCCCGCCGGCGCGCTCTCGCTCGTGGCCGGCGGCGGGCGGGAGGAGCTCGCCGAGCTCGCGACGCAGGAGGGGTTCGTCGACCTCATCATCCCGCGCGGTGGCGAGGGCCTGAAGGCCGCGCTCAGCGCGGTGGCCACCGTGCCGGTCATCTACGCGGCCTCCGGCAACTGCCACGTCTACGTGGACGCTTCCGCGGACCTCGACAGCGCGCGCGAGATCGTGGTCAACGCGAAGGTCCAGCGCCCCGGCGTCTGCAACGCCGCCGAGACGCTGCTCGTGCACTCCGACGTGGCGGCGGCGTTCCTGCCGGCCGTGTTCGAGGACCTCCGCGACGCGGGCGTCGAGCTGCGCGGCGACGAGCGGGTCCGCGCGGTCGACGGCGCGGTGGCCGAGGCCACCGAGGAGGACTGGGCGACCGAGTACCTGGCGCTCGTGCTCGCGGTGCGGGTCGTCGACTCCGTGGAGGAGGCGATCGAGCACATCGGCACGTATGGCTCCGGCCATTCCGAGGCGATCGTCACCGGCGCGACGGCGGCCGCCCGCGCGTTCCAGCTCGGCGTCGACGCCGCGTGCGTCTACGTGAACGCGTCCACGCGGTTCACGGACGGCGGCCAGTTCGGGATGGGGGCGGAGATCGGCAACTCGACCCAGAAGCTGCACGCCCGCGGGCCGATCGGGCTGCGCGAGCTGTGCACCTTCAAGTACCTCGTCGAAGGCGACGGTCAGGTCAGGCCCTAGTGCCCCGCGTGGGGCTGCTCGGCGGGACGTTCAACCCGCCGCATGTCGGGCATCTCGTGTGCGCCACCCAGGCGCTGGCCCAGCTCGGCCTCGACCGCGTCCTGCTGGTACCGGTGCACGAGCCGCCGCACAAGGGCATCGAGGTCGACCCAGGCGTGGCCCACCGCGTGGAGCTCTGCCGCCTGGCGGTGGCGGGAGAGGAGCGGCTCGACGTGTCGCTCGCCGACGCCGACGTTCCCGGGCGGTCGTTCACGGTCGATACCCTGCGGAGGCTGCATGAGCGGTCCCCGGGAGATCACCTGACCTTCATCGTCGGAGGCGACATGGCCCTTTCGCTCCCCACCTGGCGGGAGCCCGAGGCCATTCTCGAGCTGGCCGAGATCGCCGTGGCCGAGCGCGAGGGCATCCCCCGCATCGACATCATGGACCGCCTCGCCGGCCTGCCCGCCGACCGCATCAGCTTCTTCGACATGCCTCGACTCGACATCTCGTCCTCGCTCGTCCGCCGCTACGTCGCCGCCGGGCGCCCGATTCGCCACCTCGTCCCCGACGCCGTCGAGCGCTACATCGCGGACGCCGGCCTCTACCGGGCAGAGGCG
The DNA here is from genome assembly GCA_963730535.1 of uncultured Solirubrobacteraceae bacterium. Lineage (GTDB taxonomy): Bacteria > Actinomycetota > Thermoleophilia > Solirubrobacterales > Solirubrobacteraceae > DASSUW01. The sequence goes on along the minus strand of CAVSRU010000012.1, from coordinate 204,260 downwards.
CGCGCGTGACCTTGACGCCGGACCGCCTGGCGGAGCTGATCGCCGAGTACGCGGGCGACGCGAAGGCGATCGACCCGGTCGAGCTCGACCTCCGCGAGGTGCTCGGCTACACGGATTACTTCGTCATCGTGACCGGCAACACGGACCGGCAGACGAAGGCGATCCACGACCGGATCCACCTGGGCCTCAAGAACGACCACGGCCTGCTCCCGCGCCGCGTCGAAGGCCTCACCGAGGCGCGCTGGATCCTCATGGACTACCTGGACGTCGTGGTGCACCTCTTCACGCCGGAGGCGCGCGAGTTCTACCGGCTCGAACAGCTCTGGGGCGAGGCCCCGAAGCGCGCCGTGGGGGAGTGAGTGGAGCTAGCCGGGCTCGAACCGGCGACCTCCTGCATGCCATGCAGGCGCTCTCCCAACTGAGCTATAGCCCCGAGGGCGCCCAGTCTATCGCGGCGACGGGCGGGCGCTAACCTGCCCGCTCCGATGGCCAGAGAGCAGCGCTACGACCCGAGCAAGATCGAGCCCAAGTGGCAGGAGATCTGGGATCGCGAGCGCACGTGGGAGGTCTCGAACGACCAGGACGGCGACGTTCCCGCCTCGTACGTCCTCGAGATGCTGCCGTACCCGTCGGGCGAGCCGCACCTCGGGCACCTGAAGAACTACTCGGTCGGGGACGCGGTGGCGCACTTCCACCGCCGCACCGGGCGGCGCGTGCTGCACCCGATGGGCTACGACGCGTTCGGCCTGCCCGCCGAGAACAACGCGATCAACACCGGCGAGCACCCGCGGGACTCGACGCAGAAGTCGATCGAGGCCTTCCAGCGGGGGATGCGCTCGTGGGGGATCTCGATCGACTGGTCGCGCGAGTTCGGCACCCACGAGCCCCGCTACTACCGCTGGACCCAGTGGATCTTCCTGCAGCTCTACAAGCGCGGGCTCGCGTACCGCAAGAAGGCGGCGGTCAACTGGTGCCCGAAGGACGCGACCGTGCTCGCCAACGAGCAGGTGATCGACGGGCGCTGCGAGCGCTGCGGGACCCTGGTCGAGGTCCGCCAGCTCGAGCAGTGGTTCTTCCGGATCACCGACTACGCGGACCGGCTGCTCGACGACCTCGAGACCATCCAGTGGCCGCCGCACGTCGTCACGATGCAGCGCAACTGGATCGGGCGGTCCGAGGGCGCCGAGGTCACCTTCACGCAGCCGGAGCTGGGCATCGACTACCCGGTCTTCACCACCCGCCCGGACACGCTGTTCGGCGCGACGTTCTTCGTCATGGCCCCCGAGCACCCGGACGTCCTGCGCCTGGCCGAGGGCACCGAGCACGAGCAGGCGGTCCGCGACTACATCAACCGCGTGGCCAGCGAGAGCAACGAGGAGCGGGCCGACACCGAGCGTCCCAAGACCGGCGTCCCGCTGGGTCGCGACGTGGTCAACCCGGTCAACGGGGAGCGGATCCCGATGTTCGTCTCCGACTACGTGCTGATGGAGTACGGCACGGGAGCGATCATGGCCGTCCCGGCCCACGACCAGCGTGACTACGACTTCGCGAAGGCGTTCGACCTCCCGATCCGGCAGGTGGTCGCTCCGGCTGACGGCTCCGCGATCGAGGACGGCGCCTACGCGGCGCACACCGAGGGTGAGGTCCTCGTCAACTCGGGCCCGTTCACCGGCGTGCCGGCCGTCGAGGCCAAGGACGCGATCATCGACTGGCTCGACCAGCAGGGTCTCGGCCACCGGTCGATCAACTACCGGCTGCGCGACTGGCTGCTCTCCCGCCAGCGCTACTGGGGCGCCCCGATCCCGATGATCTACTGCGACCGCGACGGCCTGGTTCCCGTGCCGGAGGAGGATCTCCCGGTGCTGCTGCCGGACATCGAGGACTACCGGCCTCGGGGTCGCTCCCCGCTGGCCGCGGCCGAGGACTGGGTCAACACGACGTGCCCGCAGTGCGGCGGTCCCGCGCGCCGGGAGACGGACACGATGGACACGTTCGTGGACTCGGCCTGGTACTTCCTGCGCTACACGGACCCGAACAACGAGACCGCTCCGTGGGATCCGGACATCGCCAACTACTGGATGGCGGTGGATCAGTACATCGGCGGCATCGAGCACGCGATCCTGCACCTGCTGTACGCGCGCTTCTTCGTGAAGGCGTTCGCCGACACGGGGATGCTCGAGGCCCAAGAGCCGTTCCAGCGCCTGTTCACGCAGGGGATGATCACCCGCGACGGGGCGAAGATGTCCAAGTCGCGCGGGAACGTGATCAGCCCGCAGCCGTACGTCGAGCGCTACGGGGCCGACACCGCGCGCGCGTACATCCTCTTCATCGGGCCGCCGGACCAGGACGCCGACTGGACGGACGAGGGCGTCGAGGGCGTGTACCGGTTCCTGGCCAGGCTATGGCGGCTGGGCATGGACGTCTCCGAGCGCGCCGGACGGCGGCCTCCTGAGGCGGACGCCGGGACGGGCGCCGGCGACGACCTCGAGCTGATGCGCAAGGCCCACTGGGCGATCGACAAGGTCACGAACGACCTCGCCGGACGGTTCGCGTTCAACACCGCGATATCGGCCGTGATGGAGCTGGTCAACGAGGCCTACCGCCGCCGCGAGGGCGCGTCCGACGACGCGATGCACTTCGCCGCCGCCACCGCCGCCTCGCTCATCTTCCCGTTCGCCCCGCACACCGGCGCCGAGGTCTACGAGATGCTCACCGGCGACCGCGTGTGGGAGCAGCCGTGGCCCGACGCCGACCCGGCGTTGCTCGAGCGCGACGTGGTCGAGATCGGCGTCCAGATCAACGGCAAGCTGCGCGACCGGATCCAGATCGCCTCAGGGGCGTCGCGCGAGGACGTCGAGGCGGCGGCGCGGGGACAGGCCAACGTGGTGCGGTACCTCGAAGGGCACGAGGTCGCCAAGGTCGTCGTCGTGCCCGGCCGGCTCGTGAACTTCGTAGTGCGCTGAGCCTTCGCGCTCTCGGCGCGCTTTCGTCACACCTACGCGTAGATCCGTCACTCGGCGCCTCGTAGCTTCGCCGGCATGCTCGACATGCCACCCCGCCAGCTGGCGGCCTACGGCGTGGCGCTGGCCGCGGTGGTGCTCCTTGGCGCGTGGCATCTGTCGCGGGGCGGCGACCCGCCGCCCGAGGCGGCCCCGGCTGCGATCAAGGTCGAGGGCGATGGTGATGCGGAGCGGGCGGTGGTCGTGCACGTGGCCGGCGCCGTCCGGCGGCCGGGCGTCTACCGGATGCGCGCCAGCGCGCGGGTGGACGATGCGGTCGGCCGGGCCGGCGGCGCCACCCGGCGCGCCGACCTGAGCCAGGTCAACCTCGCCGCCCAGGTCGAGGACGGCCGCCAGGTGCTCGTCCCGAAACGGGTCCCGGCCGCGCCGGGCGGCGGCACGGCGACGACTGGGTCGCCGGCGACCCCCGGCGTCCCGCTCAACATCAACACCGCGACGCTCGAGCAGCTCGACGAGCTCGACGGGATCGGGCCGACCACCGCCCAGCACATCCTCGACTACCGCGAGGAGCACGGCGGCTTCGGGTCGGTCGAGGAGCTCGGCGAGGTGTCCGGCATCGGCGACGTCCGCCTCGCCTCCCTGCGCGAGCAGGTGCGGGTGTGAGGTGCGCCCCGCAGCGGCGCTCGACGCGATCGACCGCCATCCCCGCCACGCCGTCCTCTTCGCGCTCACCGCCGGGCTCCTGCTCGGCCCGGTCTCGCCCTCCGCCACCCTCGCGGCGGCAGCGCTCGCCGCCCTGATCGCCGCGATCGCGCGCGCCGTCCGAGGCGGGGCTATGACGAGCGTCCCCGTCGTCGTCGCGGCCGCCGTCATGGCCGGGGCGGCGGTCGCGGACGTCCGGCTCGAGGCGCTCGAAGGCGGGCCGCTGCCGCACATGCACGGGCAGCCGGTCGAGGCTCGCGCCGTGCTGCTCGAGCCGGTCCGTGAACGGCCGCGCGGGCCTGCCGTGGCGCGCGCTCGGTTGCCGGGCCTCGGCGTCGCGGTGCTCCGCGTCCGAGCGCCCGCCCACCCGGGCGGCTGGCCCGGCGTGGGGGAGATCGTGGAGGTCTCCGGCACGGTGTCGGCCCTCGGGCGGTACGACGAGTACCAGCGCCGCCGCGGCGCGTCCGCCGCGGTCGACGTCCGCAGCCTGCATCGGACCGGCGAACGAAGAGGTGGGCCGCTCGGCGTCGTGGACGGTGCTCGGCGCCGCGCCGAGGCCGGCCTCACCCGGCGCCTGGCGGCCCCCGAGGCGGCGCTGCTCCGCGGCATGGTCCTCGGCCAGGACGAGCAGCTCGGCGAGGACGTGCGGGATGACTTCAAGCGCTCCGGCCTCGCGCACATCCTGGCGGTCAGCGGCCAGAACGTGATGCTGCTCGCGATCCTCGTGCTCGCCGCCGGTGCGCTGACCGGCGTCGGGCTGCGGGCGCGCCTGGTCGTCGCGCTCGCGCTCGTCGCGCTCTACGTGCCGCTGACCGGCGCGGGACCGTCGATCCAGCGCGCGGGCGTGATGGGGGCGGCAGGGCTCGTCGCGGCCCTCGCCGGGCGGCCGGCCCACCGCTGGTACGCGCTCGGCCTCGCGGCGGCCGTCACGCTCGTCGTCAATCCGCTGGCGGCGGGCGAGCCCGGCTGGCAGTTGTCGTTCGCCGCCGTCGTCGCGCTGCTGGCGCTCGCACCGCCCATGCGCGAGGCCCTCGCACGGCGCGTGCCGGGCCCGGTCGCCGACGTCGCCGCCATCACCATCGCGGCGACGCTCGGCACCGCGCCGCTGATGGCGATGCACTTCGGCCAGGTCTCGCTCGCCGCCCTGCCGGCCAACCTGTTCGCGGCGGTCGCTGTCGCGCCGGTCATGTGGCTCGGCATGCTGGCCGCGGCCGCCGCCCAGGTCGATCCCGTCCTGGCCACGCCGTTCACCGTCGCCGCGGCGCCGCTGCTCGCCTTCGTCGAGTGGATCGCGCACACGATGGCGCGCGCGCCGGCCGCGACCATCCCCGTCCGGCTCGGATCCCCGATCGGCCTGGCCCTGGCGTATGCGGTCCTGGGCGGGACGATCGTCGCCGCGCGAGCGGCATGGCGGCGCGCGTCCGGATGGCGTCCACGCGGCGACCCCTGGATCCGCCCGCCTAGGACCGCCGTCGCGGTCGTCGTGGCGATCCCGGCGGGGCTCGCGCTGTTCGCCGCGGCCGTCGAGACCGGCTCGGTCGACCCGCCGGCCCGCGGCGAGCTGCTCGTGTCCTTCCTCAACGTCGGGCAGGGCGATGCCACGCTGCTGCGGCGCGACGGCCTCGCGGTGCTCGTCGACACCGGCCCGCCGGACGGCCCGATCCTCGAGCGACTCGCCGAGGCCGGCGTCCGCCGCCTCGACGCGCTGGTGCTCACCCATGCGCAGTCCGACCACGAGGGAGCGGCGCTGTCGATCCTCCGGCGCGTCCCCACGCGAATGGTCGTGAACGGCGGGGCCGGCTGGACCACCCCCGTGCAGCGCGCGCTGCCGGCGGCGACGCCCGCCCGCCGGGTCGCCGCCCACGCCGGCCAGGTGCTCAGGTTCGGCGGCATGACGATGCGGCTGCTCTGGCCACCGCCGCCCGGGCCCTCCTTCCGTCCCGAGGGCGACCCGAACGACCGCGCCCTCGTCGCCCTCGTCGAGTCCGGCGACTTCGACCTGCTGCTCCCCGCCGACGCGGAGTCCGACGTCACGGCCGCGATCCCGCTGCCCGACGTCGACGCCCTCAAGGTCGCCCACCACGGCAGCGACGACCCTGGGCTGCCGGCGCTGCTGGAACGCACCCGCCCGGAGTTCGCGGCGATCGAGGTCGGCGCCGGGAACACCTACGGTCACCCGACAGCGTCGACGCTCGCGGCGCTCAAGGTCGTCGACCACGTCTACCGCACCGATCGCGACGGCAGCGTCCACCTGCGCTTGAAGGGCGGCCGGGTCACCGTGGAGCGGTCGCCGTGAGGGCCTCTAGACTCGCCCACCGTGCCGAGCTTCAAGGCCGCCTACCTCATCCACGGCGACGACCACGGCCGCATCGCCGAGCGGCGCGCGCGCCTGCGCGCGGTGGCCGAGGCGGAAAGCGGGACGAACGGGGTCGAGGTGTTCGAGGCCGAGGCGTGCACGCCCGAGGCCGTGGCGGGAGCGCTGAGCGCGATGACATTCGCGGTCGGACGGCGGTTCGTGATCGCGGACGGCGTGCAGCGCTGGAAGGAGGCCGACGTCGCGCCGGTGGCCGCGGCCGTCGCGGCGATGGATCCCGAGGCGACGACGGTCGCGTTCTTCGCCCGCGAGGAGGGTCGCACGAAGGCGCCGGCCGCGCTGCACCAGGCCGTGGAGGCCGCGGGCGGCGTGATCGCCGCCGAGATGGCGCTGCGTGCGTGGGACCTCCCGAAGTGGCTCGCCGCCCAGGCTGCCGAGCTGGGCCTGGAGCTCGACCGTCAGGCGGCCCGCGCGCTCGTGGCCCAGGTCGGCGAGCGCCGCCAGCGCCTGGTCCGCGAGCTCGAGAAGCTCGCGCTCGAGTACGGGGCGGGAGCGACGATCGGCGTCGAGGAGGTGCAGGCGTCCTGCGCGAGCTCCGCCGAGCGCAAGGCGTGGACGCTCGCCGACGCACTGGTCGCCGGCGACGCCAAGCACGCAACCCGGCTGCTGCTCGAGCTCCGCCAGCAGGGCGAACGCCTGCCGAGCCTGCAGTACCAGATGGTCCGCCGCGTCCGCGACGCGCTGGCCATCGCCGAGGCGCTGGCGGCGGGCAAGCCCGCCGCGCAGATCAAGCGCACCCTGCGGATGCCGCCACGGGCCGCCGACGAGCTGATCCGGGCGGTCTCGGACCGGGACGTGGAGACGTACCGCCGGATGCTCGAGCTGCTCGCCGACCTCGAGGTCGAGAGCCGCGGCGGCGGCGGGGGAGTCCTCAGCGAGGACACCGCGGCGGTGCGCACCGTCATCGCCGCCGCCCGCTGACCCGGCGCACCGAGGGCGTCGAACCCGTTTCGCCACGGCTGCGTAGGCCGCAGCATGGATCTCCGCCAGGCCCGCCGCGCGCTGTTCGCAGCGCCCACGCTGCTCGCACTCGTCGCACCCGCCGCCGCCATGGCCTCCCACGGCGTCACGGCGCCGATCAGCGTCAACAGCGCCGGCGTGATCGGCAACGACCAGAGCAACTACGCCGACATGACGCCCGACGGACGCTTCGTCTCGTTCGCCTCCCTCGCCTCGAACCTCGTGCCCGGCGACACGAACGGCGTGGGCGACGTCTTCGTACGGGACCGCCGCACGGGCGTGACCGAGCGGGTGAGCCTCGGCCTCAAGGGCGCGCAGGGCGACGACGACAGCAACATCCTCGGCATTGCCTCCAATACCGCGATCAGCGACGACGGGCGCTTCGTGGCGTTCAAGTCGCTGGCGTCGAACCTCGTGCGCGGAGATCGCAACGGGACCACCGACGTGTTCGTGCGCGACCGGCTGACGGGCACCACCGAGCGGGCCAGCGTCGGCAGCTCGGGGAACGAGGCGGCCGGGGGCGGCGACTCGCCCGCGATCAGCCCGAACGGACGCTACGTCGCGTTCGTGACGCGCGACTTCGACACCGACTTCAGCGACGACGTGTACCTGCGCGACCGCGCCGCCGGCACGACCGTGCGGATCAGCGTCGCCTTCGATGGCGGGCCTGCCCAGAACAACAGCGGCAGCCCGGCGGTCGGGCTCCGCGGCGGCGCACCGGTGGTGGCGTTCTCGTCGAGCGCCGACAACCTCGTGCCGGACGACGGCGACTCCGCCGAGGACGTCTTCGTCCGCGACCTCAGCGGGCCGGTGCCGACGACAGAGCGCATCAGCGTCTCGAGCGACGAGCAGCCGCAGACCTTCGCGGACGGCGGCTTCGGGTTCGGGAGCCGTGCGCCCGCCATCACCGGCGACGCGCGCTTCGTCGCGTTCCACTCGGACGCCGTGAACTTCACGTCACCGGCGCAGGTGGGCCGCTTCGCGGACGTCTTCGTGCGCGACCGCCAGGCGGGCACCACGACGCTCGCGAGCCCGAACGCCGCCGGTGGCGAGGCGAACGGCCAGAGCGAGGGACCGGACCTGAGCCCGGACGGCCGCTTTGTCTCCTTCGCGTCGTTCGCCACCGACCTCGTCGCGCCCCCGGACCCGGACGGCTTGCTCCAGGACGCCTTCGTCCGCGACATGACGGCCGGGACGACCGAGCTCGTGAGCGTGGCGAGCGACCACAGCGACGCGCGCTTCGGCCCCTTCGATACCCACGTCGGGACCGGGCCGGTCAGCGCGGACGGGCTGGTGAGCCTGATGGCCACGAACGCCGACAACCTGTTCGCGGGCGACGACAACCTCAACCTCGACGTCTACGCGAACGACCGGCGGCCGGGAACCGACCTCTCGATCACGGCCGCCGACGCTCCCGATCCGGTGGCGCCGCGCGGCACGCTGACCTACACGCTGACGGCCAGGAATGACGGCGGCGCACCGGCGCCCGCCGCCGGAGTGCGCGTGACGCTCGACCCGACGACCACGTTCGTGAGCGCCTCACCGGGGTGCACCCACGCTTCCGGCACGGTCGAGTGCGAGCTCGGGACGCTCTCCCCGGGCGCGTCGGTGACCGCCACGGTCGTCGTCACCCCCAAGCGGGCCGGCACGGTCACGAGCACGGCGGTCGTCGGCAGCGCGGTGGCGGATCCCGACGGATCCGACAACACGGCGACCGCGACGACGACGGTCGCCAAGTGAGCGCCCCGCCCGCGGTCAGCGCAGCGGGGCGCTGACGAGCGCGGGGCTCCGCGGCACGTCGAGCACGTCGCCGGGCAACATCTGGTCGAGGAGGTCGAACGCCCCGGCGCGCAGCGCCTCCGCGCCCGGCATCGCACGCGCGTCCCAGGCGGCCGCCCAGAGGGCGTCCCACGCCGCCGCCCAGGCCGTCTCGGCCAGGGTCGACCGCTCGGCGTCGGGCGCGGCGGCGGCCAGCGCGGCCCTCGCCGCATCGAGCGCCGCGGCGCGGCCGGCCATCCGAGCTGCCGCCCGGGCGCGCTCGCGCACGAGCGACCACTCGATCGGCACGCACGCCCGCCGTGCTCGCTCGCGCGCCGCCGAGCGAGCTGCCGCGGCGGCCACCCGGGCCTCGTCGACGGCGCCGCGCAGCTCGTGCGCGGGCGCGAACCGCAGCCGCTGGGCGTGCTCCTCGAGGCCCGCGGCATCGAGCGCGGTAGGGAGGCTGCTGCGAGCGAGTCGTTGGGCGCATGACCACGCGCGCTGCTCGTCGAGCCCGTCGTCCGCCGTCCCGATCATGCGGGAGAGGTAGGGGCGGAGCCGCTGCCGCGGCCCGTCGGCGAGCACGTCGTTGAAGTGGCGCACGTACTCGGCCGCCACCTCGCTCGCGGATCGCGGCCGGTCGGTGTGCGGCTGCCCGGTGAGCTCCGCAACCCACTCCATCGCGCAGCGGCCTCGATCGGGCGCGGCGTGGCGGCCTCGGGACAGGGCGTAGTCGTGCGTCTCCACGGCGATGATCTCCTCGTCAGCGTTCACGTGCCAGGGTACCGGCGCGGCGACTGCGCGAACGTCAACTGCGCTGGGTAGGGAGGCGGATGGGCCGGCGTGGCCGGCGATGGCCCGAACTGCGTCGAGTTAGCCCCGGTTTCCGGGGCTAACTCGACGCAGTTCGCCGAACTATCCCCGATTACCGTCGGTTTCCGGGGCTAATCCGCGATAGTTCGCGCGCCGCGGCTGGCTCCCAGCCTCCCTACCCAGCCGCCGTTGACGTTCGCCGGCGCGACGAACGCGACCGGGGACCGGGGACCGGGCGGAGACTAGGACTTCGTGGCGGACCGGCGCAGCCGCGCCGCGCGGGACTTCTTGCGCGCGCCGCTGTTGCGGTGCAGCGCGCCGCGCTTGACGGCCTTGTCGACGAGCTGCACGAGGCGGCGCTGCTCGGCGTCGGCGCGCTCGTCGTCGCCCTCCTCCACGGCGGCCTGGAGCCGGCGGAAGTAGGTCTTGACCGCCGAGGTGTACTGGCGGTTCTCGGCGCGCTCGCGGAGTGACCGCTGGTTGCGCTTGATCTGGGACGCGATGTTGGCCATGAAGCGGCGGCGTACTATACCGCGCCGTTTGTCGGCGCCCTCTCGGAAACCCCGGCGCACGGCCGTCAACACAGCGATCTTCTCGGTCGCCACCGGCCTGTCGCGCATCGCCGGCCTCGTCCGCGAGGTGGTGGCCGCCCGCTACTTCGGCACGAGCGCGCCGATGTCGGCCTTCACGGCCGCGTTCCAGGTCCCCAACCTCGTCCGCTCGCTGTTCGCCGACTCCGCGCTGTCGGCCGCCTTCGTCCCCGTCTTCACCGAGCTGCTCGAGCACGACAAGCGCAAGGAGGCGCTCCAGCTCGCGGCTGCGCTGTTCGGGCTCATCCTCGCCTCGCTCACCGCGATCACGGTGCTGTTCATCGCCGGGGCCGACCTCATCATGCCCCTCTTCACCGACAACGCCGCCCTCGACGACCTGACGGTCGGGCTGAGCCGGGTGCTGTTCCCGATCGTGATCCTGCTCGGCCTCAACGGGCTGGTCGTCGGGATGCTCAACGCGTATGACCACTTCACGGTCCCGGCGCTCTCGCCGCTGGTCTGGAACCTCGTGATCATCGCCGCGCTCATCGGGCTCACGCCGCTGTTCGAGGGCGACGACCGCATCTACGCGTACGCGATCGGGGTCCTGCTCGGCACCGCCTGCCAGTTCGCGATGGCGTTCCCGGTGCTCCACAGGCTCAACATCCCGATCCGGATCAGCTTCAGCTGGCGCGACCCGCGGATCCGGCGCGTCCTGTTGCTGATGCTGCCGGTCACGATCGGCCTCGGCCTCATCAACTTCAACCTGCTGATCAACACCTACTTCGGCTTCCGCATCTCCGAGGAGGCGCCGGCCGCCATCGACAAGGCGTTCCGGATCTACATGCTGCCCCAGGGGATGTTCTCCGTCGCCGTCGCGACCGTGCTGTTCCCGGCCCTCAGCCGCTTCGTCGCGCGCCAGGACTGGGACGGCCTGCGCCGCACGCAGGCGCAACGGGACGCGCCAGATCGCGCTGCTGCTGATCCCGGCCGCGGCCGCCACGATCGCCCTTCCCGAGCCGATCACCCGGCTCGTCTACGAGCGCGGCGAGTTCGACGCCGAGTCGACCCGCCAGGTGTCCGAGGCGCTGTTCTGGTTCTCCTTCTCGCTGCCGTTCAGCGGCTTCAACCTCCTGCTCACCCGCACGTTCTTCTCGCTCCAGAAGCCCTGGACGCCGACCGCGCTGGCCGGCGTCACGCTCGTCATCAATGTCGTCGTCTCGGCGGCCCTCTACGAGCCGCTCGGGATCGGCGGCGTCGTGCTCGGCACGGTGGTCGCCACGGCGGCGATGACGATCGGCCAGGCCGCGTACCTGCGCCGGCGCACGCACGGGCTGGAGCTGGGGACGACGCTCGCGGCCACGGCGAAGATCGTCGTTGCCTCGGCGGTGCTGGGCGCGGTCGCGTACGCCACCTGGTGGGTGCTCGACGAGCTGCTCGGCCGCAGCCTGCCCGCGCAGATCGCCTCCGTCGGCGGGGCGCTCACCCTCGGCAGCGCCGCCTACGCGGCGCTCGTGCTGGCGATGGGCATCCCGGAGGCGCGGCAGATCCTCGCGCTGCTCACGAGCCGCCTTCGTCGCTGAGCATCGCCAGCAGCTTGGTCACGGTGGTCCAGTTGCGGGCCGTGCCGTCCTTCGGGCCGCGTCGGGAGAGCTCGGCGGCGAGCTTGCTGCGCCCGAGGCCGTTCGGCGTGTGCATGTAGAGGGTCCCGCCGACGATGCGCGCCTCGTCGCCGCCCGCGGCCTTCTCCTGCGCGGCGGCCACGACGTCCGCGTCCGGCTCCCCGGCGGTGAACACCACGTGCAGGTGCTTGCCGTCGCGCTCGTCCGGCCACGGGTTGCGGGCGACCACCTGCTCGAGCTCCTCCCGCGAGAGGACGACGACCGCCGGCGAGACATCCAGCCGCTTCGCGATCGCGGCCTCGAGCGCGGCGGCGTCGGGCGCCTCCGCCGTGAAGACGACGTTGCCGCTCTGGACGTACGTCGCCACGTCCTCGTAGCCGAGGGAGGCCACCACCTCGCGGAGGTCGGCCATCGCGACGCGCCCGCGGCCCCCGACGTTGATCCCCCGCAGCAGTGCGACATGGCTGGGCATGGCGCCACTCTAAGCTCTGCCGGTCGATGGCCGACCAGGCGCACATCCGGAACTTCTCGATCATCGCCCACATCGACCACGGCAAGTCGACGCTGGCCGATCGCATCCTCGAGCTCACCCACACCGTCGACCCGCGGGCGATGCGTGCCCAGCTGCTCGACTCGATGGACCTCGAGCGGGAGCGGGGCATCACGATCAAGGCCCAGGCCGTGCGCGTCTTCTACACCGCGCGTGACGGGGAGACCTACCAGTTCCACCTCATCGACACGCCCGGGCACGTCGACTTCACGTACGAGGTGTCGCGCTCCCTGGCCGCGTGCGAGGGCGCGCTGCTGGTCGTCGACGCGTCGCAGGGCGTCGAGGCCCAGACCGTCGCCAACACGTACCTGGCGATCGACTCCGGGCTGGAGCTGATCCCGGCCATGAACAAGGTCGACCTGCCGGGCGCCGAGCCCGAGCGGGTCGCGCAGGAGATCGCCGAGCTGATCGGCGAGCCGGCCGAGGAGGTGCTCCGCATCTCCGCCAAGACGGGCGAGGGCGTCGAGGACCTGCTGGAGGAGCTCGCCAAGCGCGTGCCGCCGCCCTCGGGCGATCCCGACGCGCCGCCGCGCGCGCTGATCTTCGACTCCGAGTTCGACCAGTACCGCGGGGTCATCGCCTACATCCGGGTGGTCGACGGGACCTTCAAGAAGGGCGAGGCCATCCGCGCGATGGTGGCCGGCACCGAGGCCGAGATCGACGACATCGGCTTCTTCACGCCGCTCGAGACGCCCGCCGAGGAGCTGCATGCCGGCGAGGTCGGCTACCTGATCACCGGCATCAAGGAGGTCAGCAGCCTGCGCGTGGGCGACACGCTGACCACCAAGAGCAGCAAGGCGAACGAGCCGCTCCCCGGCTACCGCGACGTCAAGCCGATGGTGTTCTGCGGTCTGTTCCCGATGAACAACGACGACTACCCGGAGCTGCGCGACGCGCTGGAGAAGCTCACGCTCAACGACGCCGCGCTGTCGTGGGAGCCGGAGACGTCCGACGCCCTCGGGTTCGGCTTCCGCTGCGGCTTCCTCGGGCTGCTGCACATGGACATCGTGCGCGAGCGGCTCGAGCGCGAGTACGACCTCGAGCTGATGGCCACGATGCCCTCGGTCGAGTTCGAGATCACGCTCACCGACGGCTCCGTGATCCCCGTCCACAACCCGACCGACATGCCGGACCCGGTGCGCATCGCCGAGGTGCGGGAGCCGTACATCCGCGCCTCGATCCTCACGCCGAAGGAGTACATCGGCCAGATCATGGAGCTCTCGCAGGAGCGCCGCGGGATCCACCAGGGGATGCACTACCTGTCGGCCGAGCGGGTGCAGATCACCTACGACCTGCCGCTCGCCGAGATCGTGCTCGACTTCTTCGACCAGCTGAAGACCCGCACGCGCGGCTACGCGTCGCTCGACTACGAGCCGATCGGGCTGCGGCCCTCGAACCTCGTCAAGCTCGACGTGCTGCTGGGCGGCGACGCCGTCGACGCCCTGAGCATGGTCGTCCACCGCGACAAGGCGTACGACCAGGGCCGGGTGCTGACCGAGCGCCTGCGCAAGAAGATCCCGCGCCAGCAGTACGACGTGCCGATCCAGGCTGCGGTGGGGGCGAAGATCATCGCCCGCGAGACGGTCAAGGCGTTCCGCAAGGACGTCACGGCCAAGTGCTACGGCGGCGACATCTCGCGCAAGCGCAAGCTGCTCGAGAAGCAGAAGGAGGGCAAGCGGCGGATGAAGCAGGTGGGCCGGATCGAGGTGCCGCAGGAGGCGTTCCTCGCGGTGCTGGAGCTGGACGACGAATGACGCGCGCGGTCTACGCGGTCGGGCGCGAGAAGGTGCGCGAGTACGCGCACGCGGTGGGGGAGACCGACCCGCGCTACCTCGATCCCGAGGCGGCTCGCGCGGCCGGCTTCGCCGACGTCGTGGCGCCGCCCATGTTCGCCGCCGTCTACGCCGGCCCGGCCGTCTTCCCCGCGATCATGGAGTCCGGGCTCGACTTCTCGCGCATGGTCCACGGCGCGCAGGAGTTCACCTGGGCCGAGCCGGTGGTGGCCGGGGACGAGATCACCACCGAGGCGTCGCTCGAGGAGAAGAACGAGCGCGGCGGGCTCGAGTTCTACGTGTTCAAGACCACGTCGACCAACCAGCGCGGCGAGCTGGTGAGCGAGGGGCGATGGACGAACATCGTGAGATGAAGGTCACCCCCGACCGGTACCTGACGTACCGGTACGCGGGTGCGAGCGGCGACTTCAACCCGATCCACCTCGACGACGAGTTCGCGCGCTCGGTCGGGCTGCCCGGCAGGATCCTGCACGGGCTGTGGACGATGGCCCAGTGCGCCCGCGCCCAGGGCGACGGCCTCAAGCTCGAGTCGCTGTCGGTCCAGTTCCGGGGCATGGGCGTGCCCGAGCAGGAGGTCACCGTCACGACGACGGCGGACGGGACCGTCGAAGCCGCCCAGGGAGACAACCGGCTCGTCCGGCGCGGCAAGGCCGTCGTCCGCGAATGACGTGGTGGCGGCGCGGGGTCGTCTATGAGGCCTACCCGCGCTCGTTCCTCGACACCGACGGCGACGGCGTCGGCGACCTGCGCGGCGTCACGGCCCAGCTGCCGTACCTGCGCTGGCTCGGCGTCGACGCCGTGTGGCTGACGCCGATCTACCCGTCGCCGCAGCGCGACTTCGGCTACGACATCACCGATCACGCCGCGATCGACCCGCAGTTCGGGACGCTCGAGGACTTCGACGCGCTGGTGGCCGCCGCCCACGGTCACGGCCTGCGGGTGATCCTCGACTACGTCCCGAACCACACGTCGGACCGGCATCCGTGGTTCCGGGAGCGGCCGGACTGGTACCTGTGGCACGACGGGCCGCCCCCCAACAACTGGATCAGCGTGTTCGGCGGCTCGGCGTGGGAGCAGGTCGGCGAGCGCAGCTACTACCACGCGTACCTGCGCGAGCAGCCCGACCTCGACTGGCGCAACCCCGAGGTGCGACGCGCGATGTATGCCGTGCTCGAGTTCTGGATCGCCCGCGGGGTGGACGGCTTCCGGGTCGACGCCCTCCGCCAGCTGCTGAAGGATCCCGAGCTGGTCGACAACCCGCCCGATCCCGCCTACCGCCCGGGTATGCCCGAGTACGACTCGCTGCTGCCGGTGCACACCGCCGACCGCGACGACGTGCACGAGATCGTCGCCGAGATGCGGGCCGTGATCGGCGACGAGCGGGTCATGATCGCCGAGGTCTACGTGGCCATCGAGCGGCTCGTGCGCTACTACGGCGAGGACGGGCGGGGCGCGCAGCTGCCGTTCAACTTCCACCTCATCTCGACGCCGTGGCGGGCCGAGGACATCGGCGCGCTGACCGACCGCTACGAGGCGGCGCTGCCGGACGGCGCGTGGCCGACGTGGGTGCTCGGCAACCACGACCGCTCGCGCGTGGCGTCGCGCGTGGGCGGGGCCCAGGCACGCGTGGCGGCCATGCTCCTGCTCACCCTGCGCGGGACGCCGACGCTCTACTACGGCGACGAGATCGGGATGGCGGACGTTCCGATCCCGCCCGAGCGCGTCGTCGACCCCGGGGCCGGGCGCGACCCGGTGCGCACGCCGATGCAGTGGACGGCGAGCGGCGGCTTCACCGACGGCGAGCCGTGGCTGCCGTACGGCGACCTCGCGCTCAACGTCGCCGAGCAGCGGAACGACCCGCGCTCGATGCTCAATCTCCACCGGCGCCTGCTCGCCCTGCGACAGGAGTTCGTCGAGGAGGACTACGAGACGCTCCATGCCGGCGACGGCGTGCTCGCGTACCGGCGCGGGGAGCGGACGGCGGTGGCGCTCAACCTGACCGGCGAGCCGCGGCCTCTGCCCGTAACCGGCGACGTCGTCCTCAGCACATACCTCGACGGCGCCGGTGGCGGCGCCACGCTCCGGGCCGACGAGGGCCTGGTTCTTAGAATCTGACGCTGTGCTCACGCCCCGCCAGGAGATGCTGCTCGGCAAGGTCGTCGACGGCTACAACGCCACGAGCCTGCCCGTCGGCTCGAAGGCGCTGGCCGCCGATCCCGACGTGCAGTGCGGCTCGTCGACAATCCGCAACGAGCTCGCCGTGCTCGAGGAGCAGGGGCTGCTCGCGCACCCGCACACGTCGGCCGGCCGGGTGCCGACCGACGCGGGGTACCGCTATTTCGTCGATCGCCTGCTGCCCGCGCGGCGCGAGACGAAGTCCGAGCTCCAGCTGTCGCTCGTGCGCCGCGAGCTCGACGAGGCGATGCGCGTGACCACCGAGACGCTCTCCCAGGTCACGAACCTGCTCGCTGTGGTCTCTGCGCCGCCGATCGCCACCACGACCGTGCGCCACATCGAGGTGCTCGCGCTTCAGCCACAGGTGCTGATGCTGGTGGTCATCACCTCCACCGGCGGCGTGTCGAAGCGCGTGTTCACGTTCGACCGGCCGGTCGACCCCGGGCTGGCCGACTGGGCGGCCTCGTATCTGAACGAGAAGCTGGTGGGGCTGAGCGTCGGCTCGCGCATGCTGGCCGGGCGGCTCCAGGACCGCGAGCTGCACCCGACCGAGCGCGCGTTCCTCGACCAGCTCGCGCCGGCCTTCACCGAGCTGGTCGAGACCGCTGGGAACACGCTCTACGTCGACGGCGCCGCCCGGCTGCTGTCCGAGCAGCGCTTCCAGGACGTGTCCCAGCTCAACGCGCTCCTCGACGCGCTCGAGCGGCGCGTGTCGCTGCTCGGGGTGCTCTCCGAGGCGCTCGGCGAGCGCGACATCTACGTGCGGATCGGCGGCGAGAACGCGATGCCGGCGCTGCGCTCGCTGTCGCTCGTCGCCGGCAACTACGGGCTGCCCCAGCGCAACCTCGGGACGGTCTCCGTGGTCGGGCCGCTGCGGATGGACTACGGACAGGCGATCGTCACGGTGCGCGAGGCGGCGCACCAGCTCTCGCGCTTCGTCGAGGACATCTACGAGGACTCCTGATGCCGCGCGACTACTACGAGGTGCTGGGCGTCGGCCGCGACGCCGACGAGGCGACCGTCAAGAAGGCGTTCCGGCGGCTTGCGCGCGAGCTGCATCCCGACGTGAACGCGCACGACCCGGACGCCGAGGCGAAGTTCAAGGAGGCCGCCGAGGCGTACGAGGTGCTCTCCGACGCGGACCGCCGCCGGATGTACGACGCGTACGGCCACGAGGGGCTGCGGACGGGCGGCTTCCAGCCCAACTTCGGTGACTTCGGGTCGATCTCCGACCTCTTCTCGGCGTTCTTCGGCTCCGGCGGCTTCGACGCGTTCGGCGGCGGCGCGGCGCGCGGCGGCCCGGTGCAGGGCGGCGACGTGGCGGTGGCGGTGGCGGTCGAGCTCGTCGACGCCGCGCGCGGGCGTACGGTCGAGGTGGCCTACGACGTCCGCGCCCGCTGCGGCACCTGCCACGGCAACGGCGCAAAGCCGGGAACGCCGATCGAGACGTGCTCGCGCTGCGGCGGCACGGGGCAGCTCCAGGCCGTCTCGCGCACCGCGTTCGGCCAGCTGGTGCGCTCCGCGGTGTGCGACGTCTGCGGCGGCGACGGCCGCGTGCCGACCGAGCCGTGCGAGACCTGCGGCGGCGAGGGCATGGTGATCGACGAGCACCGCGTGAAGGTCGACATCCCGGCGGGGATCTCCGACGGCCAGCGCATCCGCCTCTCGGGGCGCGGCCACGCGGGCGAGCGCGGCGGGCCGAACGGCGACCTCTACGTGCTCGTGCGGGTGGCCGAGGACGAGCGTTTCCTGCGCGACGGGAGCGACCTCGTGACCGTGATCGACGTGCCCGCGCCGCGTGCCGCGCTCGGCACCACCGTCGACGTCCCGACGCTCGACGGCCCGATCCCGGTCGAGGTCAAGGCCGGCACCCAACCGGGCGAGACGATCACGCTCGGCGGCCGCGGCATGCCGCCGCTCGGGCGCGGGCGCACCGGCGACCTGCGGGCCGTCGTCAACGTCACGATCCCGCGCCGGCTCACGCACGAGCAGCGCGACATGCTGGAGCGCTTCGCGGACAGCCTCACCGAGGACAACGCGCGTGCCGACGAGGGCATGATCGCCAAGCTCAAGCGCGTCCTCGCGGGGTGACGGCGCCGCTCGTGCGCCTCGGCGTCCGGGTCCGCGCCGACCGGGCCGAGGAGGCATTGGCGCGGCTGCTGCCCGTGCTCTGCGCCGGTGCGGAGGAGCGCGGGATGGGCGAGGTCGTCGAGTACGCGCTGTACGGGTCCGCGGCGGAGCTGCCCTCGGTCGAGCGGGTGCGGGAGCTGGCCGGAGACGCGTTCGTCGACGTCGTGCAGGAGCCGGTGCCCGCCGACTGGGACCGGCGCTGGCACGAGTTCCTCGAGCCCGTCCGTGTCGGCGACCTCGTCATCCGCGCGCCGTGGGTCGACGGCGCCGCGTCCGACGTGGTCATCGACCCCGGGGTGAGCTTCGGGGCGGGAGGCCACCCGACGACCCGCCTGTGCCTGCGCCTGCTTCTCGACGCTCGGCCGGGTGGCGCGCTGTGCGACTGGGGCGCCGGCACGGGCGTCCTCGCGATCGTCGCCGCGCGGCTCGGCTGGAGCCCGGTGACCGCCGTCGAAGTCGACCGCGAGGCCCTGGACACGATCACCGCCAACGTCGCCGCCAACCGCGTGGCGGTGAGGGTCGAGGCGGGCGACGTCGCGAGCGCGCCGCCGTGGGCGCCCACGGTCGTCGCCAACCTCACCCGGCCGCTGCTCGTGGCCGCCGCCGAGCGGATCGAGCGGCCGCCCGAGCGCCTGCTCGCGTCGGGCTTCCTCGCCGGGGAGGCCGACGAGGTCGTGGCAGCCTGGGGGATGCGCGAGGCGGCGCGGCTCGGCGAGGGGGAGTGGGCCGCGGTGGAGCTCGTCGCCCGATGATCCGGCTCGCGGTCCGGGTCGCGCGCGAGCACGCCGAGCCGGTGCTGGCCGAGCTGCTGGAGCTGTCGCCGGGCGGGCTCGAGGAGCGCGACGTTGACGACGACACGGTCGAGTACGCCCTGTACGGCGCCCCGGGCGAGCTGCCGGACGTCGGGGAGGTCCGGGCGGCGGCAGCGGGGGCGCTGGTCGACGTGTCGACGTCCGAGCTGGCGGACGGCTGGGAGGAGCGCTGGCGCGACTGGCACCGGCCGCTCGACGTCGGCCCGCTGCGCGTGCGGCCGCCGTGGGAGCCGGCCCGCCCGGGCGCGCTCGATGTCGTGATCGACCCCGGGCAGGCGTTCGGCACCGGCGCGCACCCGACCACGCGCCTCTCTCTCGAGCTGCTCGCGGGGCTGCCGGCCGGCGGCGCTCTCGCCGACTGGGGCTGCGGCTCGGGCGTCCTCGCGCTCGCCGCCGCTCGCCTCGGCTACGACCCGGTCCTCGCGTGCGACAACGAGGCCGCGTCCGTCGCCGCGACCCTCGCCGCGGCCGCGGCCAACGGGATCGCGGTGGAGGCGCGGCGGCTCGACCTTCGTCGCGAGCCGGGGCCGTGGGCGCCGACCGTGACCGCGAACCTCGTTCGCCCGCTGCTGCTGGAGGTCGCCGCGCTGATCGAGCGGCCGCCCGAGCGGCTGATCGCGTCGGGCCTAGAGATCGGTGAGGCCGAGGAGGTCGCGGCTGCCTTCGGGCATCAGGGGCTGCGGCTCGCCGACCGCCGCGACGCCGACGGGTGGACCGCCATCCTCCTCGTCGCATGATCTCGCTCGACGACGTCCGCGCCGCCGCGGCACGCATCGAGGGCATCGCCCACCGGACGCCGGTCCTCACGTCGCGCGCGCTGGACGACGCCACCGGCGCGACCGTGTTCCTGAAGGCCGAGAACCTCCAGCGCGTCGGCGCGTTCAAGTTCCGCGGCGCGTGCAACGCGGTGGCTTCCCTCAGCGGGGAGGAACGAGGCCGCGGCGTCGCGACCGTGTCGTCGGGCAACCACGCGCAGGCGCTCGCCCTCGCCGCCCGCCTCCACGACACCCGCGCGACGATCCTGATGCCGGAGGACGCGCCCGCGGGCAAGGTGGCGGCCACGGCCGGCCACGGCGCGGAGATCCTGCGCTTCAACCGCTACGAGGAGGATCGCGAGGCGTTGCTCGCGGCGCTGGTCGCCGAGCGCGGGCTCGTGCCCGTCCATCCCTATGACGACGAGCGGGTGATGGCCGGCCAGGGCACTGTGGCGCTGGAGCTGATCGAGGACGCCGGCCCGCTCGACCTGCTGCTCGTGTGCGTGGGCGGCGGCGGGCTGATCGCCGGCTGCTCCACCGCCGCCAAGGCGCTCCTCCCCGACGTCCGGGTCGTCGGCGTCGAGCCCGAGGTGGGCGACGACGTGAAGCGCTCGTTGGAGGCCGGCGAGCGCGTCCGCGTCCCGGTCAGGCCCACGATCGCCGACGGCCAGCAGCTCCCGACCCCCGGCGAGCGGACGTTCCCGGTCATCCAGGAGCGCGTCGACGACGTCGTCCTCGCCTCCGACCCCGAGATCGTCGCCGCCATGCGGTTCCTGTTCGAGCGGCTCAAGACGGTCGCCGAGCCCTCGGGGGCATGCGCGCTCGCCGCGCTGCTCGCCGGCCGGGTGCCGGGCACGAGTGGCCTGCGGATCGGCGTGACGATCTCGGGCGGCAACGTGACCGCCGCGCGGTTCGCGGACCTGATGAGCGGCGCCTAGGATCCACCGATGGCCTGGAACGTAGTCATCCTCGGCGGCGGATTCGGTGGCCGCTACGCGGCACGGAAGCTCGAGCGTGAGCTGCCGAAGCACGCCGCCAAGGTCACGGTTGTCGCCGACGCGGGCGGCAGGCCGCCGAGCCGCCGGTTCGCCTCCGAGCGCGAGGCTTCCGCCACGAGGCCCCGCTGAGCGCCGGCGCCGTCGCGCTCGTGCTGGGCTCGGCCGCCCTGCACGCGCTCTGGAACTGGCTGATCGCGGCTGCCCGGGACAGCCACGCCGCCACGGCCGTCGCGCTGGTCACCGCCACGCTCGCGTTCGCCCCGGTCGCCGTGCTCACCTGGGAGCTCGACGCCGCGGCGTGGCCGTACGTCGCCGCCTCGGCGGCACTCGAGCTGGCGTACTTCGCGCTGCTCGCCGCCGCCTATCAGCGCGCCGACCTGAGCTTCGTGTATCCGATCGCCCGCGGTGCGGCGCCCGTGCTCGTGCTCGCGGTCTCCGTCGTCGCGCTCGGCGCGGCGGTGTCGCTGCTCGCCGCCGCCGGCGTGCTCGCCGTGGCCGCCGGGGTCCTGCTCGTCCGCGGCGTCGGCCCTAGGGCCGCGCGCACGGGGCTCGGCCTCGCGCTGGCGGTCGCCGCCTGCATCGCCGGCTACACGCTCGTCGACGACGAGGGCGTGCGCCACGCCGCCGCGCTGAGCTACTTCGAGGCCGTCCTCCTCGTCACCGCCCCGGTCTACGCCACCGCCGTCCTCGTCGCCCGCGGGCCGGCCGCCGTCCGCGCCGCCGTGGCGCCCCGGACGGCGCTCGCCGGCCTCGCGATGTTCGCCGCCTACGCCGCCACGCTCGCCGCCCTCGAGGTCGCCGAAGCAGCTCCCGTCGCCGCTTTGCGGGAGACGAGCGTGGTGATGGCCACGGCCGCCGCCGCGCTGGTCGCGCGCGAGCACGTCCCGACCCGGCGCGTGGCGGGCGCGGCGATCGTCGTCGCCGGGATCGCCGCGATCGCGCTCGGCTGAGCGGCCCCAGCCGGGAAACGTCAACTGCGGCTGGGTAGGGGAGGGTGGGGGTGCCTAAGGGGACAACGGTCCCTCGTCCGGGCGGCGCTTGGCCGGTTAGGAGCCGTAGCGGCGCATAAGTGGACAACCGGCCTCCTCGGAGCAGCCGCTTGGCCGGTTGGGAGCCGTAGCGGCGCATAAGTGGACAAGCTCGTCGTTTCTCGTTGCGGTTGTCCCCTTATGCCCGACGGCCCTTCGCTTCCTTACCCAGCAAGCCGTTGACGTTCGGTGACGCGGACGACCTCGTCGGCTGACCCCGCCGCGCACTCGAGGACCGACCACGCGGTGCGGCACCACCGCACCCGCCACGGCCGCACGCCGCGGTCGACCCGGACCACCGAGCCCTCGCGGTCCAGCCACACGAGGTCCAGCGCGAACCGCATGAAGAACGTGTGCACGGACCGGCAGCGGGGGAGCAGGAGAGCGACCTCGCCGGACCGGCCGATGAGCCCGCGCAAGCGGGCGAGCGGAGAACGGGCGACCACGATCGTCGGATCCACCCCATGGGTAGGGCGCAGGGCGAGAATCTCGCCCCTCCGCCGCCTACAATGGAGGTGCTTGCAGATCGCCGATCGCATCAGGTCCGACGTCACCTCCGCCATGCGGGCGGGGGAGAGGGACCGCGTCGCGGCGCTCCGGCTGGTGCTCTCCGAGCTCCAGAAGGCGGAGAAGGACGGTGACGGTGACGAGCTGGCGGTGCTCCGGCGGGAGCGAAAGCGCCGCCGGGAGGCCGCCGAGGCGTACCGCGACGGAGACCGGGCGGACCTCGCCGACCAGGAGGACCGCGAGGCGGAGCTGATCGAGCAGTACCTGCCCGCCGAGCTGTCCGACGCGGAGCTCGACTCGCTCGTCCGGACCGCGGTCGCCGAGACCGGCGCGGAGTCCCAGCGCGACATGGGCAAGGCGATCAAGCATGTGATGGCAGCCGCCGGCGGACGAGCCGACGGCCGACGAGTCTCGACCAAGGTGAAGGAAGCACTCAGCTAAATGGCACGACGGCAGATGGAGCTCTCGAACGAGGTGGCGGCGGAGCTGGCCGGCTCCCAGGACCTCATCCTGCGCACGCTCGAGGAGCACCTCGAGTGCGACGTCTTCCTGCGCGGGAACGTGGTCACGCTCGACGGCGACGCCGACGCGGTGCAGATCGGCGCGACCGTCGTGCGCGAGCTGTCCTCGATGGTCGAGCGCGGGCACGACATCGGGCCGGCGACGATCGAGGCCGTGGCCCGCGTGCTCGACCAGCGCGAGTCGCCTGCCAAGGTGCTCGACGACGTCGTGTGGCGCCACCGCAACCTGCGCGTCACGCCCAAGTCGGTCAACCAGAAGCGCTACGTGGACGCCATCCGGCGCTCGACAGTGACCTTCGGCGTCGGCCCCGCCGGCACAGGCAAGACGTTCCTGGCGATCGCCATGGCCACCGCCGCGCTCGCGCGCCGCGAGGTCAACCGCATCATCCTCACCCGCCCGGCGGTCGAGGCGGGCGAGCGGCTCGGCTTCCTCCCCGGCGACCTGATGGCGAAGGTCGACCCGTACCTGCGCCCGCTGTTCGACGCGCTGCACGACATGATGGAGGCGGAGAAGGTCGCGTCCCACCTCGAGCGCGGCGTGATCGAGGTCGCCCCGCTGGCCTTCATGCGCGGCCGCACGCTCAACGACTCGTTCGTGATCCTCGACGAGGCCCAGAACACCACGCCCGAGCAGATGAAGATGTTCCTGACGCGGCTCGGGTTCGGCTCGCGGATGGTGGTGACCGGCGACATCACGCAGGTCGATCTCCCGCGTGACCAGAAGTCGGGGCTGATCGTGGTCAACGACATCCTCGAAGGCGTCGACGGCCTCGAGTTCGTCCACTTCGGCGGCGAGGACGTGGTGCGCCACAAGCTCGTCCAGCGGATCGTCGCCGCCTACGACGAGCACTCCCAGCGCGCCGCCCAGGAGCTGCGGCCCGCCGAGCGCCGCCGCACGGCGTAAGTTGCTCGAGGTCGACGTGATCGGCGACGCCCTGACCGAGGCGCAGGTCCTCGAGGCCTGCTCCGTGGCGGCGGCGTCAGCCGGCATCGAGGACGGCCACGTGGCGGTCGAGTTCGTCGACGGCGAGCGGATCGCGGAGCTCAACCTCGCCCACCGTGGCAAGGAAGGGCCGACGGACGTGCTCTCCTTCCCGGTCGACGAGAAGGTCGCACTCGGCCCCCGGGAGCTCGGCGACGTGGTGATCAGCCCGGAGCACACCGAGGACCTGGTCGAGGCGGTCGTGCACGGCGTGCTGCACCTCACCGGGATGGACCACGAGACCGACGACGGCGAGATGCTCGCGGTCCAGGCCGAGATCATGGGCTGGCTGCGGTGAGCGCGCGGTCCGGGTTCGTGGCGCTCGCCGGCCGGCCCAACGTCGGCAAGTCGACGCTCGTGAACTCGATGGTCGGCCACAAGGTCGCGATCGTCTCCGACAAGCCGCAGACCACCCGCCGCGCGATCCGCGGCGTCGTCACGGCCCCGGAGCGCTTCCAGCTCGTGCTCACGGACCTGCCCGGTGTCCAGCGCCCGCGTGACGCGCTGACCCAGCGCATGCAGAGGCGCGTGGAGTCCGAGCTCGCGGAGGCGGACGCGGCGCTGTTCGTCGTGAACGGGGAGCAGGGGGTGGGCGGCCCGGGCGACCACTTCATCGCCGAGGCGCTGGCCGGCCCGCCCGTGCCGATCGTCGTGGCCGTGAACAAGGTCGACCGGCTCGACCGCGCGCACACGGCGGCCGCGCTCCAGGCGGCCGCCGACCTCACCGGGGGGGACGCCGAGGTCTTCCCGGTGTCGGCGCGCACCGGCCACGGCGTCGGAGTGCTCCTCGAGCACCTCGCGAGCCTGCTGCCCGAGGGCCCGTTCTACTTCCCGCCCGAGGAGATCTCCGACCAGCCCGAGCAGGTCATGCTCGCCGAGCTCGTGCGGGAGCAGGTGCTGCACCGCACGCGCCAGGAGGTGCCGCACGCCGTCGAGGTGCAGATCGACGAGATCCACGAGCAGGACGACCTCGTGGTCGTCCACGGGTTCCTGTGGGTCGAGACCGAGTCGCAGAAGGGCATCCTCATCGGCGCCCACGGGCGCATGATCAAGGCGATCGGCATCGCGGCGCGGCGGGAGCTCGAGCGCGAGGTCGGCAAGCGCGTGCACCTCGATCTGTCCGTGCGCGTGCGCCGGTCGTGGCGTGGCGACGAGACGCTGCTGGACCGCCTCGGCATCACGTGAGGACGGCGTTCGCGGGAGGCGGGGCTGGCCGCGCTGTAGTGCCGGCGAACGTCAACGGCGGCTGGGTAGGGAGGTGAGGGAGCCAGCCGCGTCGCGCCCCGTTCAAGCCGGGATTACGTGGATTTCGGCGCAGGCTGTCTCGCCCGAATCCACCTTTGTGCGCGTCTAGAGCAGAAAGGTGGATTTGGAGATACCTCCAAACACCGAAGTACACGAAACCCCGCCTTGAGGCCGACGCGGCGGCCGGCTCCCTCACCTCCCTACCCAGCGCAGTTGACGTTCGCCGAGCTACAGCCGCCGCGCGAGCTGCGAGGCGAGGCGCTCGTACTCCGGCAGCCCCAGCTCCGACCCGAACAGGTAGGGGAGCGTGACGACGTGCGTGGAGGTCGCGCGGCGGAGGCGCCGCAGGTGGCTGCGCTGGGCGCGCGCGCGCTCGTGGGCGGTGAGCGCGGCTCGCAGGGTCTCGGCCGCCTCGGGCCGCAGGCCGTCGTTCATCGCGGCACGCATCGTCTCGCCCTCGGCGGCGCTGAAGCGCTCCGGCCACATGCCGTTGACGACGATCGCCTCGAGGCCCACGCCGACCGCGTCCGGCAGGCGCCGCTCCAGCTCGAGCGCCTCGTTGACCGGCATCTCCTCGGGCAGGGCGACGGCCACGTAGCCGGTGCGCTCGGGATCGGAGAGCCAGTCGCGGACCCTGAACGCCTGGCGGCGGACCGGGCCGACGCGGGCGATCTCGCCGAACGTGCGCGGCGTGGTGAGCATGGCCAGGCCATGACCGGAGGCCGGCGCGTCGACCACCACGAGGTCGTACGCGCGGCCGCGCTTGTCCCAGCGGGCGCTCTGGGCCAGCTCCCACACCTTGGCGATCGTGATCAGCTCCTTCGCGCCCGGCGCGGCCGCCACGAAGTACTGGAAGGCCGACGAGCGGGCGAGCACCCGCAGCCCGGTGCCGCCGATCTGGCGCGCGAGCCACTCCTCGAGCGCGCGCCGGGGGTCGATGGTGATCGCCCACAGGTTCTCCGCCAGCTCGACCTCGGTCTCCGCGACCACGCCCTGGCGGCGGAACGCGCGCGACACGCGGTCCTGCTCGGCGACCTCGCAGACGATCGTCCGCCGGCCCGCCCGAGCGGCCGCCAGCCCGAGCGCGGCGGCTACCGTGGTCTTCCCGACGCCGCCCTTGCCGGTGACGTAGAGGAGGCGCCGGTCCCTCAGGAGTGCTTCCATCGTATGGGGAGGATGACAATGGAAGCCATGGATCCGAGCCTGAGCGAGGCCTACGACGCCTGTCGGCGGCTGCAGCTGCGCCACGACCCGACCTACTACTGGGCGACGCGGCGCCTCCCCGCCGACGTGCGGCCCGCCACGCACGCGCTCTACGGCTACGTCCGAACGGCCGACCAGATCGTCGACGGGCCGGACCGGCCGGCCACGCCGGACGCCCGCCGGGCGGCGCTCGACGCCTGGGAGCACGAGCTCCGCGGCGGCCGCTCGACCCACCCGGCGGTCGTCGCGCTCGTCGATGCCGGAGAGCGCCACAGGCTGCCGCTGGACGAGCTCGGCCCGTATATGCGCTCGATGCGCGTCGACTGCGGGCGGGTCCGGATCGACACCTGGGAGGAGCTGCTCGCCTACATGGACGGCTCCGCCGGATCGGTCGGCCGCATCATGGCGCCGCTGCTCGGCGTGCCCGAGCGCCATCACGCCGACTTCGGGCGCCTCGGCCAGGCGTTCCAGCTCGCGAACTTCGTGCGCGACGTGCGCGAGGACTGGCGCCTGGACCGGATCTACCTGCCGGCCGAGGACCGCGAGCGGCATGGCGTCGGCGAGGCCGACTTCGCGCGGGAGCGCGCGACCCCCGGGCTGC
This sequence comes from uncultured Solirubrobacteraceae bacterium, assembly GCA_963730535.1. Taxonomy (GTDB): domain Bacteria; phylum Actinomycetota; class Thermoleophilia; order Solirubrobacterales; family Solirubrobacteraceae; genus DASSUW01. Next base: position 177,241 of record CAVSRU010000012.1, on the reverse strand, counting down.
GCGCCCTCGTGGCCCAGCAGGTCGCGCGGGCGCGGGCCCTGTTCGCGGCCGCCGAGCCGGCCGTCGCGGCGGCGCCCGCGTCGGTCCGCTCGGGCATCCGCGTCGCCTGCGCGGCGTACGGCCGCGTGCTCGACCGCGCCGAGTCCGCGGGAGGCGACGTCCTCGCGCGCCGGGTCGGCGTGCGCGCCTGGGATCTGGTGACGGTGCTGGTGCGCCGGTGACCCGCCGCGCCACGCTGCGGGGCACCGAGCGCACGCCGCTCGAGGCGAGCGCCGACGTGCTGGTGTGCGGCGCGAGCTTCGCCGGACTCGCGGTGGCGCGCGAGCTGGCCGGCAGCGGCGCCGACGTGCTGGTCGTCGACCGCTACGAGATCGGGGAGCGCGCGACGTCGGCCTGCGCGGCGCCGACGCCGTGGCTGCACGCGATGGGCGCCGAGCGGGCGATCCGGCAGGAGCTCCCGTGCATGGGCTTCCACACGCCGCACGGGTCGGCGCGCTTCCGGCTGCCGTGGAGCTGGTCGAGCTTCGACTACCGCGAGCTCTGCGAGGCGTTGTGGGAGCAGGCCGACGCGAGGTTCGAGATCGCCCACGTGCGGGGCCGGACGGGGCGGGTCGTGCACACCGACCGGGGTGACCTCGGCGCGCCGCTGATCGTCGACGCGCTCGGCTGGCGCCGCGTCCTCGGGCCGGGGCCGAACGTCCAGCCGCCCGAGGCCCGCATCTCGCGCGGGCTCGAGGTGCACCCGCACGACGCGCGCGGCGCCGACCTCGACGTCTGGATCGACCGCTCGGTGGTCCGCTCGGGCTACGCCTGGTCGGTCCCCGCGGCGGGCGAGCGGCGGATCGGCGTCGGCTCCTACGAGCCGCGCGACCACGTCAAGGAGCCGACGCGGGAGATGGCACGGCGGCTCGAGAGCGACGCCGTCCGCTACCAGGGCAACTGGTTCCCGCATCAGCTGCGCCCCGCGGTCGAGGACGGCGTCGCCTTCGTCGGTGACGCGGCGGGACACTGCTTCCCGCTGTCCGGCGAGGGCATCCGCACCGCCTTCTACTTCGGGATCGCGTGCGGGCGGGAGCTGCGGGCGGCGCTGGCCGGCGCCAAGGCGCCCGAGCGCGCCCTCGCCGACTACGGAGCCTTCTCGGCCGCCCACGCACCTGCGTTCCGCCTCGCCCTCGGCCTCCAGCGGCTCGTCCCGGCGCTCCCGCCGCGAGTGCTGACCGCGGCGCTGAGGGTGATGGGTCGCGAGCGGCTGTGCCGGCGCGCGTTTGACTGGTATCTGGCGCAGGCGCCACCAACTGCGGCATTGAGGGAAGGCCCGAACGCGGTGCGTGATCACTTGACGTCGATAATCGCCGTCAAGTGATCACACGCCGCATCCCGGGGGCTCCTTCAATGCCGCCGTTGACTTTCCCGCCCGACCTACAATCCCGCGTCCGATGGAGATCGCCTTCGACGAGCGCGGATTGGCTCCCTGCGTCATCCAGGACTGGCGCTCGGGCGAGGTCCTGACGCTGGCCTACATGAACGCCGAGGCGCTCGCCCGCACGCGGGAGACCGGCGAGCTTCACCTCTGGAGCCGCTCGCGCGACGAGCTGTGGCGCAAGGGAGCGACGTCCGGCAACACGCAGGCCGTGAAGGCGCTGCGGTTCGACTGCGACCTCGATGCGATCCTCGCGCTCGTCGAGCCCAGCGGCCCGGCGTGCCACACCGGCGCCCGGACGTGCTTCCACAACGGCGAGCTGGATCCGCCCGCGCCGCACGAGGTGCTCCCCGGGCTCGAGCGCACGATCGCCGAGCGCGCCGTCGAGCGGCCCGAGGGCTCGTACACGGCCGAGCTGCTCGCGGACCCGCCGCGGGTGGGGGAGAAGATCCGCGAGGAGGCCGACGAGGTCGCCCGCGCGGCGCGCGAGGAGAGCGACGCGCGGGTGGCCGAGGAGGCCGCCGACGTCCTCTACCACCTCGCGGTCCTGCTCCGCTCCCGCGGGCTCAGCCTCGCCGACGCCGCGGAGGTGCTGGGTGCCAGGCGTCGCTGAGACCGCCTCCCACAACCTCGTCCCCGTCTGCGAGACGTTCATCGAGGACACCGAGACGCCGGTGTCGGCCTTTCTCAAGCTCCGCGGCGCCGGGCCGGCGTTCCTGCTCGAGTCGGCCGAGCAGGGCCAGCGTGTCGGCCGCTGGTCGTTCATCGGCTACAAGCCGCGCAAGGTCGTGCGCTGGTCGCTCGCCGACGGCGGCGACCCGTACGCGCTCGCCGCCGACGAGATCGGGCGCTTCCGCCAGGCGCCGGTCGAGGAGCCGATCCCGTTCACCGGCGGGGCGGTCGGCTTCTTCGGCTACGACTGCGTGCGCGCCGTCGAGCGGCTGCCCGGCCCCAACCCGGACCCTGTCGGCCTGCCGGACATGGCGCTGATGCTCTCCGACGTGATCGTCGCCTTCGACCACCTCAAGCACACGGTGACGATCCTCGCCAACGCCTACGTCGACGAGGACGAGAAGGCCCACGAGCGGGCGCGCGAGGCCATCCACGAGGTGCGCGAGCTGCTCGCCGGCCCGCTGCCGCGCCCCGCCGGCCGCGGCCCGCGCCCGGAGCCGCAATTCGAGCCCAACATGTCACGCGAGGCCTTCGAGGCGATGGTCGCCCGCATCGTCGAGTACGTGCACGCGGGCGACGCCTTCCAGGTCGTCCCCTCCCAGCGCTGGTCGGCGCCGACGCCCGTCGAGCCGTTCTCGATCTATCGCGGCCTGCGGGCGGTCAACCCCTCGCCGTACATGTACTTCCTCGACTTCGAGGACTTCCAGATCGTCGGCGCGTCCCCCGAGCCGCTGTTGACCGTCGACGGCCGCAACGTCTCCACGCGCCCGATCGCCGGCACACGGCCGCGCGGCGCGACGGTCGACGAGGACCGCGCGATCGCCGAGTCCCTGCTCGCCGACGAGAAGGAGCGCGCCGAGCACGTGATGCTCGTCGACCTCGGGCGCAACGACCTCGGCCGCGTGTCGGAGTACGGCTCCGTGCACGTCGAGTCGTTCATGGGCGTCGAGACCTACTCGCACGTGATGCACATCGTGTCGTCGGTGGCGGGAACGCTGCGGGAGGACGTCGGCGCGGTCGACGCGCTGCGCTCGCTGCTCCCCGCCGGGACGCTGTCCGGCGCCCCGAAGGTGCGGGCGATGGAGATCATCGAGGAGCTCGAGCCGGTCAAGCGCGGCGCCTACGGGGGAGCGGTCGGCTGGCTGTCCTACGACGGCGACCTCGACACCTGCATCTGCATCCGGACCGTGGTGGTCAAGGACGGCGTCGCCCACGTGCAGGCGGGCGGCGGCACGGTCGCCGACGCGAAGCCGGCGTACGAGTACGAGGAGTCGCGCGCGAAGGCGCGCGGCGTGGTGCGGGCGATCGAGCTGGCCGCCCGCCAGGAGGCGTGGCCGTGAGAGTGCTCATGGTCGACAACTACGACTCCTTCACCTACAACCTCGTGCAGTACCTGGGGGAGCTGGGAGCGGATCCGGTGCCGGTGCGCAACGACGCGGCGGACGTCGACGACCTGCTCGCCGCGGGCTTCGACCGGGTCGTCGTCTCGCCCGGGCCGTGCACGCCGGACGACGCCGGCATGTCGATCGAGGTCATGCGCCGCTTCCCGGAGGCCGGGGTGCCCGCGCTCGGCGTCTGCCTCGGCCACCAGTCGCTCGTGCAGGCGTTCGGCGGCCGCGTCGTCCGGCACGTCCCGGTCCACGGCAAGGCGACGGTGATCGAGCACGACGGGACCGGGCTGTTCGAGGGCCTCCCGCAGCCGCTGACCGTCGGCCGCTACCACTCGCTGATCGCCGACCCCGACCTGCCGGCGGCGCTCGAGGCCACCGCCCGCGGCGACGGCGTGGTGATGGCCGTCCGGCACCGCGAGCTCCCCGCCGCCGGCGTCCAGTTCCACCCCGAGTCCGTGCTCACCCCCGACGGCAAGCGCCTGCTGGAGAACTTCCTTGCCGATCCTCACTGAGGCGATCGACGCGCTGGCCTCCCGGCGCGACCTCACCTCCGAGCAGACCGCGGCCGTCCTGGCCGAGATCATGGAGGGGAACGCGTCCGAGGTGCAGACCGCGGCGGTGCTGATCGCGCTGCGCACCAAGGGCGAGACGGTCGACGAGCTCGTCGGCCTGGCCACGACCATGCGACGGCTCGCGCGGCCGGTGCTCACCGGCCGCGACGACCTGATCGACACCGCCGGCACGGGCGGCGGCCGGCCGACCTTCAACGTCTCGACCACCGCGGCGCTGATCGCCGCCGGAGCGGGGTGCGCGGTGGCCAAGCACGGCAACCGCTCGGCCACCGGCCTGTCCGGCTCGGCCGACCTCCTCGAGGCCCTCGGCGTCCGGATCGACCTCGATCCGGAGGCCGTCGCCCGCTGCATCGACGAGGTCGGCTTCGGCTTCATGTTCGCCCCTGCGCATCACGGCGCGACGCGGTTCGTCGTCCCCGTGCGCAAGGACCTCGCCGTGCGCACGATCTTCAACTTCCTCGGTCCCCTGACCAACCCCGCCGGCGCCACGCGGCAGGTGATCGGCGTGTCGGACGCCGCGTTCCTCGACACGATCGCTGGGGCGCTGGCGAAGCTGGGCGCCCGCAAGGCGCTGGTAGTGTCCAGCGCCGACGGTCTGGACGAGATGAGCACCTCTGGCACAACGCGCGTCGTGGAGGTCGACGGGCTGCAGGTTCACTCCTACGAGGTCTCGCCAGAGGACGTCGGGCTGCCGCGCGCCCGCCCCGAGGAGCTCGCCGGCGGTACGCCGGCGGACAACGCCGAGACGACGCGACGGATCTTCGCGGGCGAGCCAGGCCCGCAACGCGACCTCGCCGTGCTCAACGCGGGAGCGGCGATCTACGTGGCCGGCCGGGTCGACACGCTGGAGGCCGGCGTGCGCGAGGCGGAGGCGGCCGTCGACGACGGGCGCGCAGCCGCGAGCCTCGACCGGCTCGTGGCCATGACCCAGGACCTGGCGCCCGCATGAGTGTGCTCGAGCGGATCGTCGAGGACACGCGCGACGAGGTGGGGCGCCGCCGGGACGTCACGCCGCTCGCCCGGCTCGAGGCGGCGATCGCGGCGCGCCCGGAGGGCCGCCCGTTCTCGGAGGCGCTCCTGCGGCCCGGCATCTCGCTGATCGCCGAGCACAAGCGGCGCTCGCCCTCGGCGGGGACGATCCGCGAGGGCTCGACCGTCGAGGAGATCGTCTCCGCCTACCAGCGCGGCGGAGCCACCGCGCTGTCCGTGCTCACCGAGCCGTTCCACTTCGGCGGCTCGCTCGAGGATCTCGTCGCAGCGCGGTCGGTGACCGACCTGCCGGTGCTGCGCAAGGACTTCATCGTCGATCCGTACCAGCTCTACGAGTCGGCGGCCGCCGGAGCCGACGCGATCCTGCTGATCGTCGCCGTTCTCCACCCCGACGACCTCTACGACCTGCTGCGCGAGGCACGCGAGCTCGACCTCGACGCGCTCGTCGAGGTGCACGACGAGCGCGAGCTCGAGGTGGCACTCGACGTGGAGGCCGACGTGCTCGGCATCAACAACCGCGACCTCGGCGACTTCTCGGTCGACATCGAGCGCACCTACGAGCTGCTGTCCGACGTCCCGGCGGGCAAGACCGTCGTGTCGGAGTCGGGCTTCTCCACTCGCGAGCAGCTCGACGACCTCGAGCGGGTGGGGGTCGACGCGGTGTTGATCGGCGAGACGCTGATGCGAGCCGAGGACGTCGAGGACGCGGCTCGGCGGCTCACGGGCGGCTCCGACTACGACGTTTAGCCTGTCCTAACGCCGCGGTACGACCCTGGGGTCGGCATGAAGCGCGCGCAGCTCGCAGTGCCCGTGGTTGCGGCCCTGCTGGGCGCCGCAGCGACCGCCGTCGTGATCGCCGCGACCGACGACGGCGCGGGCGCCCTCGGACGCCAGCAGAACCTGGTCAACCTCGGCCGGGGCGAGGCGATGAGCTCGACCGAGATCTACGACCGGGCGGCAGGGAGCGTGGTGTTCATCAGCGCCCGCACCGTGCAGCCCGGTGCCGCCGCCTTCTCCGCCGACACCGGCGGCGATCTCACGACCTCGACGGGGTCGGGCTTCGTGATCGACGACGACGGGCGCGTCCTCACCAGCGCCCACGTGGTCAGCGGCGTCAGCGCCGTGCAGGTCACGATCGACGGCAGCGCGCCCGTGTCGGCGCAGGTGCTCGCCAAGGACGAGGGCTCTGACCTCGCCGTCCTGAAGGTCCCGCCCGACGGGCTCGACCTGCGGCCGCTCGAGCTCGGCGACTCGTCGACGGTCGTCCCGGGCGACCAGGTGGTCGCCGTCAGCAATCCGACCGGCCTGCGGGCGACGGCCGGCACCGGGCGCGTATCCGCCGTCGGCCGCCGCGTCGAGGCGCCCGGCGGCTACCTGATCGACGGCGTGCTCCAGACCGACGCCGTGATCGAGCCCGCCAGCTCCGGGGGCCCGCTGATCGGTCCCGACGGACAGGTCGTCGGGATCGTCTCCCGGCTCGGCACCGGTGCCTCGTTCGCGATCCCCTCCAACCTGGCCCGCGACGTCCTCGGCGAGCTCGAGGAGGCCCACAAGGTCATCCGTCCGTATCTCGGACTCCACGGCCGCACCGTCGCGGGCGGCGTCCTGGTCGACCGGATCGACACCGGGAGCCCCGCCGACGCGGCCGGGCTGCACATCGACGACGTGATCGAGGCGGTCGACGGGCAGCGGGTCGACGCCTCCGTCGACGTGCTCGTCGAGGTCGAGGAGCACGAGGTCGGCGACACCCTGGAGCTGCGGGTGCTGAGGGATGGCACGCGGGGCGACGTCAGCGTGCTGCTGACCGAGCGGCCGGCGACGCTGCCTATGGGGCGGTAAGCGCCAGCGAACGTCAACGGCGGCTGGGTAGGGAGGCGGGGGAGTGTCACGGTGTCGACACTCCACTTTCGCGTGGTTGCGCTAAGTCCCGCATAGCGGGACTTTCCAGACCCACTACTTTCCGGACCGCGCAGAACTGCAACTGCCGAAGTTCATCCCGCCACCGACGCGCGCGATGATGCCGAGCCATGCGGGCGCTCACAGTGCTGTGCATCGCCGCGATCGCCGCGAGCGGGTGTGACAACGACGACACCGAGCGTCCACGCGCGCAGCCGCCGGCCGCGACCGACCACGACCGCCACGCCCGAGAAGCCGCAGCGGCTGACGATCGCGGTCTCCGGCGACCTGCTGCCGCACCTCCCGGTCGTCGACCGCGCCCGGACGGGCGACGGCTACGACTTCGCGCCGCTGCTGCGCGGCCTCCGGCCGCTGGTGCGCCGCGCCGACCTCGCGTTCTGCCACGTCGAGACGCCGATGCAGCCGGGGGCGCCGGCGGGGTACCCGCGGTTCCGGACGCCCCCGGCGCTCGCGCGGGGCATCCGGGAGACCGGCTGGGACGCGTGCAGCACGGCGTCCAACCACACGGTCGACCAGGGCGCGGCGGGCGTCCGCACCACTATCGAGGCGCTGTACCGCGCGGGCGGTCCGCCACACCGGCTCGGCGACCACGCGCCGGGGGGGCCGGCGGATCCTCCTGATGCGCCGGCGCGGGGTCACGGTGGCATTCCTCGCGTACACGCAGCACACGAACGGGCTGCCCGTCCCGCACCCGTGGTCGGTGAACCTCGCGAGCCCGGGCAGGATCCTCGCCGACGCCCGGCGGGCGAGGCGCAAGGGCGCCGACGCCGTCGTGGTCAACCTCCACTGGGGCACCGAGTACCGCCACAGCCCGGACGCGTTCCAGCAGCGACTCGCCCGCCGGCTCACCCGCGGCAAGGCGATCACCGCGGTCGTCGGCCAGCACGCGCACGTCGTGCAGCCGATCCGCCGCCTGAACGGGAACTGGGTCGTGTTCGGCAGCGGCAACCTGCTCTCCAACCAGTCCGGCGCCTGCTGCGCCGCCGCGACCCAGGACGGCATGGTCGTCACGCTCCACCTGCGGGTCCACGGCGGCCGGGCGCGCGTCGAGAAGGTCCGCTACGCGCCCACGTACGTGCGGCACCCGGACATGCGGGTGCTGCGCGCCCACCGCGGCGACGCGTCGTGGGCGCGGACGACCGGCGTGGTCGGCCGCCGCAAGGGCCTGCGGCCCCGCGGGCGCTGAGTACGCTGCAAGGCGCGATGGCACGAGTGAAGTTCTGCGGGATCACCCGCCACGAAGACGCGGAGCTGGCCGCCTCGCTGGACGCGTGGGCGATCGGGTTCATCCTCTGGCCCGGGTCCAAGCGGGCCGCGGATCCCGCCGTCGCGGCCGGCATCGCCCGCACCATGCGGCGCCGGCTCGAGCTCGTCGGCGTGTTCGTGAACCCGACGCTCGACGAGGTCGACCACATGGTCGAGGGCATCGGTCTCACGCACGTGCAGCTGCACGGCGACGAGGGGCCCTCGTTCTGCGCCGCGGTGGCCCAGCGCACCGGCGCCCGCGTGATCAAGGCGCTGCACGTCGGCTCGGGAGCCGACATCCGCGACGCGGAGCGGTTCCACACCGACTTCCACCTGCTCGATACCGCGGCGGGAGCCGCTCGCGGCGGCACCGGGCGCACCTGGGACTGGAGGCTCGCCGCCCAGCGCCACTCGCCGATCCCGGTCCTCCTCTCCGGCGGGCTGACGCCGGACAACGTCGCGGACGGGATCGCCGCCGTCGACCCGTGGGGCGTCGACGTCTCGTCCGGCGTCGAGACCGTGCCCGGCATCAAGGATCCCGCGAAGATGGAGGCGTTCGCGGCCGCCGTCCAGGCCGGGGTGGCGTCGTGACGGCGCCTCCTGTCGAGCACCGCTTCGGCGCCTACGGCGGCCAGTACGTCCCCGAGACCCTGATGCCGGCCCTCGCCGAGCTCGAGGCCGCCTGGGTCGCCGCGCGCGCCGACGAGGGCTTCCGGACGGAGCTGGCGACGCTCCTGCGCGACTTCGCCGGCCGCCCGACGCCGCTCTACCACGCCGCCCGCCTGTCCGAGCTCGCGGGCCACCCGGTCTACCTCAAGCGCGAGGACCTGCTGCACACCGGCGCGCACAAGATCAACAACGCGCTCGGCCAGACGCTGCTCGCCAAGCGCATGGGCAAGACGCGGATCATCGCCGAGACCGGCGCGGGCCAGCACGGCGTCGCGACGGCCACCGCGTGCGCCCTGCTCGGGCTCGAGTGCATCGTCTACATGGGGACCGAGGACATGCGCCGCCAGCGGCCCAACGTGCTTCGCATGGAGCTGCTGGGCGCGACGATGGCGCCCGTCGAGGACGGCACCGGCACGCTCAAGGAGGCGATCTCGGCGGCGATCCGGGACTGGGTGACGAACGTGGCCGGCACGCACTACGTCCTCGGCACGTGCGCCGGCCCGGCCCCGTATCCGGCGATGGTGCGCGACCTCCAGCGCGTGATCGGGGACGAGGCGCGCGCGCAGATGCTCGACAGGCTCGGCCGCCTGCCCGACCGGGTCGTGGCGTGCGTCGGCGGCGGCTCGAACGCGATCGGGATCTTCACGGCGTTCCGCGAGGACGCGGATGTCGCGCTGATCGGCGTCGAGCCGGCGGGCCACGGTCTGGACACCGGCCACCACGGCGCCCCGCTGACCGTCGGCGGGCGCGGCGGCGTGCTGCACGGCGCCTACTCCGCGATCATGCAGGACGAGGACGGCCAGATCCTGGAGGCCCATTCGATCTCCGCCGGCCTCGACTACCCCGGCGTCGGTCCCGAGCACGCTCACCTGCGCGACACGGGCCGCGCGCGCTACGTCGCCATCACCGACGAGCAGGCGCTCCAGGCCCTGCGCCGTGTCGCGGAGCTCGAGGGCATCATCCCGGCGCTCGAGTCCTCCCATGCCGTCGCCTGGGTGCTCGAGGAGCAGGCAGAGCCGGACACGGTCGACCTCATATGCCTGTCGGGCCGCGGCGACAAGGACCTCGCGGAGGTGCTTCCGAGGCTTGGCATCGGTCAGTAGGCGTTTGGATGACCGATAGTCCACGAACGATGAAGCCGGTTGCGCAGCGGGACGCAAGCGGAGCAGTGGGGGTCCAGCGGATCGCGGCCGCGTTCGCGGCCGCGCCCGGCCGCGCGGCGCTGATGCCGTACCTGATGGGCGGGTTCCCGGACGTCGACGGCTCGGCTGCGATCGGGGAGGCGTGCGCCGACGCCGGGGCCGATCTCGTCGAGCTCGGCGTGCCGTTCTCCGACCCGCTCGCCGACGGCCCCGTGATCCACGCCGCCGGCACGCGAGCGCTGCGGGCGGGCGCCACGCTGCACGGCGTCCTCCAGGCCGCGGCGCGGATCGCCGAGCGCCTGCCGGTCGTGCTCATGTGCTACTCGAACCCGCTGCTGGCGCGCGGGGCCGAGCGCTTCGCGGGCGAGCTGGCGGCCGCCGGCGCGAGCGGCGTGATCGTCCCCGACCTGCCGCTCGAGGAGGCGGACGGCGTGCGCGAGGCCTGCGACGCCGCCGGCCTCGCGCTCGTGCCGCTGGTCGCGCCCACCACGCCGGACGAGCGGCTGGAGGCGATCGCCTCGCGGGCCCGCGGCTTCCTCTACACGGTCGCCGTGACCGGCATCACCGGCGAGCGGGCGGGCATCGAGGCCTCGCTGGCCGGCGTGCTCGCCCGCGCCAAGGCCCACAGTCCCGTTCCCGTCGCGGTCGGCTTCGGCATCTCCACCCCCGAGCATGCCGCTGCCGCGGCCAACGCGGGCGCCGACGGCGTCATCGTCGGGTCGCGGCTCGTGCGCGCGGCGACCGAGGCCGTCGACGCAGGAGCCGATCCCGCGCGCGCGGTCCACGACCTGGTCGCGCCGCTGGCCGCTGCCCTGCGCTAGGGGGTGCCCAACGGGACATCGCTCCACACGGAATGGCCCGTTGGGCGGGGCCCCCTGTCCGATACGCTGCGCGGCCATGGGCGTGCTTCTCACCCTCATCGCCGGGCTCGTCGTCTGGATCGTGCTGTGGGCGATCGGGACGAAGTCGTTCGACGCGTTCCTGATCACCGGGCTGATGCTCGTGCTCGCGGCCGCCGGCCACCTGCTGGCGCCGTACCTGCCGGGCCGGCGGGGCGGCTGACGCGCACCGCCGGGTTCGCCGCGGTGCCGCAATCCGCCGTGCGTGCTGCCATTCTGTTGCGCAGGTCGAAGGGGCGTGCATAGACTGCCGCCCCAAATCAATCCCTTAGAGGAGGGGTTCCTTGAATTCACGCTGGTTGGCAGCGACAGGCTGCCTCGTCGGCGCGCTCGCCCTAGGGGTCGGCGCGTGCGGCGGTGACGATGACGATGACGGCGGCGGCGGGGGCGCGTCCGGCGGCAAGACCCTCACGGTCTACTCCTCGCTCCCGCTCCAGGGTGCTTCGCGCCCCCAGACGACGGCGCTGGTGAACGGCGTCAAGCTCGCGCTCGAGCAGGCGGGCGGCAAGGCCGGCGACTTCACGGTCAAGTACCAGTCGCTCGACGACTCGACCGCGCAGGCCGGCTCGTGGACTCCTGAGGCGACGCAGGCGAACGCCCGCAAGGTCGCTCAGGACGACTCCGCGGCCATCTACATCGGGGAGTTCAACTCCGGCGCGTCCGCGGTCTCGATCCCGATCCTCAACGAGGCGGGCGTTCCGCAGATCAGCCCCGCGAACACCGCGGTGGGCCTGACTTCCGACGAGCCGGGAGCGAACCCCGGTGAGCCCGAGAAGTACTACCCGTCGGGTCAGCGCACCTATACGCGCATCGTCCCGAAGGACACCATCCAGGGCGCCGCCCTTGCGACGGTCATGAAGGAGGACGGCTGCACGAACGTCCAGCTGACCAACGACAAGGAGGTCTACGGCGCGGGCCTGGCCAAGAACATCGAGAGCTCGGCCGAGGCCCAGGGCCTCACGATCCTCTCGAACGAGGCGATCGACAAGAACCAGCCGAACTACCGCGCACTGGCCTCCAAGGCCAAGGGCGAAGGTGCCGACTGCTTCGTGTACTCCGGCATCACGGCGAACAACGCGGTCCAGCTCTACAAGGACTTCTCGGCGGCTCTGCCGGACGCGAAGCTCTACGGGCCGGACGGCGTCGCCGAGTCGGGCTTCGCCGATCCGAAGGAGGGCGGCATCCCGGCCGACGTGGCGAGCAAGATCAAGGTGACCGTCGCCACGCTCGACCCGAAGTCCTACCCGCCTGAGGGCCAGGAGTTCTTCACCCAGTTCGAGGAGAAGTACGGCGAGCCCAACCCGGACCCGTACTCGATCTACGGCTATGAGGCCATGCGCCTCGCGCTGGACGCCATCGCGCGCTCGAGCACGGGTGAGAAGGCCGACATCGTCAAGGCGCTGTTCGACACGAAGGACCGTGAGAGCGTGCTCGGCACGTACTCGATCGATGAGAACGGAGACACGACGCTGACCGACTACGGCGTCTACACGATCGACGGCGGCGAGCTGGCGTTCGACACGACCATCAAGGCCGAGGCCGGCTGATCATTCCATCGCGTCTGCCGGGGGTGGGACAAACTTCCCGCCCCCGGCAGTCGATTTCTGGAAGAGTGCCCACCTAGACATGGAAGCCGCCAGCGTTCCTGCAGGGCGACCAGCCGCCCCGGGTCAGGCAGTGCGCGACGCCGTATCGAAATACGGGCTGATCGTCGTCCTCCTGATCCTGCCCGTGGTCTACATCATCAAGGACCTCACATCGGAAGAGGACAACCTCTCCCGGTTCGGCAACAACCTCGTCGACGGCCTCTCCAACGGCGCCATCTGGGCGCTGGTGGCGATCGGCTACACGCTCGTCTACGGCATCGTCGAGCTGATCAACTTCGCCCACGGCGAGGTGTTCATGATCGGCTCGTTCACGACCGCGAGCTTCTTCGCGTTCATCGGCCTGACGCAGGACACGTCCGCGGTCCTGCTGTTCTTCGGCCTCTTCCTGACCCTGTTCGTAGCGATGGCCGCTTCGGGCGTGCTCAACGTGATGATCGAGCGGGTCGCGTACCGGCCGCTGCGCAACGCGCCCAAGCTCGCGCCGCTGATCACGGCGGTCGGCATGTCGTTCATCCTCCAGAACGTCGGCCTGCTGTGGCTCGGCGGCTCGCCGGAGGGCATCCCAGACCTGATCCGCTCCCAGAAGGAGCTCTTCAACATCGGGGGCGTGAGCATCACGCACGGCGACGTGCTCGCCATCGCGGTCACGATCCCGCTGCTACTCGTGATGACCGCGTTCATCGCCCGCAGCCGCCTCGGCAAGGCGATGCGAGCCACCGCACAGGATCCCGAGGCTGCCCGCCTCATGGGCATCAACGTCGACACGACCATCTCGCTGACGTTCCTGATCGGCGGCATCCTGGCCGGTTCGGCCGGCCTCATCTACGCGCTGTACCAGACGACGATCTGGTACTTCCAGGGCTTCACCGCCGGCCTGGTGGCCTTCACGGCCGCGGTCATGGGCGGCATCGGCAACCTCAAGGGCGCGGTGCTCGGGGGGTTCATCATCGGCTTCATCCAGCAGCTGTCGGACAACCGCATCGACCCGGCGTGGACGAACGCGATCGTGTTCGTCTACCTGATCCTGATCATGGTCTTCAAGCCGTCCGGCCTACTGGGTGAGCAGACGAGGGACGCGGGATGAGCACCACCGAGGACACTCCCGCCCCGCCCGCCGGCGCCCCCAAGCGCGGCGGCTTCTCGATCAGCGAGATGCCGCCGGTCGTGGAGAAGGTCGTCATCCCCGTCGTGTTCCTGCTCGTGGCGGCCCTGCTTCCGTTCGGGTTCGACAGCGGCAGCAGCTTCGTCGGCACCTGCGTGCTGGCGCTCGCCTACACGGTGATGGCGCTGGGGCTGAACATCATCGTCGGCTTCGCCGGCCTGCTCGACCTCGGCTACGTGGCGTTCTTCGCGATCGGCGCGTACACGATGGGCTGGCTTGGCTCGGGCTTCTTCTCGCAGGTCAACAACGAAGAGGGCATACACATCGCGGTGTCCGGGTTCGCCGCCAACCTGCCCGGCATCCACGTGAACTTCCTGCTCGTGATCATTGCGGCGATCATCCTCACGACGATCGCGGGCATGTTCATCGGCCTGCCGACGCTGCGGCTGCGCGGCGACTACATCGCGATCGTGACGCTCGCCTTCGGCGAGATCATCGGCCGCTCGGCGGTGAACGGCGACGAGATCATCCTCGCGGACTTCCCCATCATCGGCGGCCCGCTCGAGGACATCTTCGGCCCCGACCAGGCGCTCACCGCCGGCCGCCAGGGCATCACGCCCGTCGACAAGATCGACCTCCCGTTCGTCGACGCCTTCACGTCGCTCAACCTGCGCCCGTGGTACTGGGTCGGGCTGGGGATGGTGGCGATCGTGCTGTTCGTGAACTTCCGCCTGCGCGACTCGCGCCTCGGCCGCGCGTGGGTCGCCCTGCGCGAGGACGAGGTCGCCGCCGTGTCGATGGGCGTGCCGGCTGTCAAGACCAAGCTGCTGGCCTACGGCACCGGTGCCGCGTTCGGCGGCATGTCGGGCGCGTTCCTGGGCTCGTTCAACAACACGGTCAACGCCGACCAGTTCCAGTTCTTCTTCTCGATCCTGATCCTCGGCATGGTGATCCTGGGCGGCCTGGGGTCGATCTGGGGGACGGTGCTGGGCGGAATCGCCCTGACCTTCATCAACTTCGAGCTGCTCCCGCGGCTCAACGACGTCCCGTCCAAAGTCGGGCTCGACTTCGACGTCAGCGAGATCAACTTCGGGATCTACGGCTTCCTGCTGGTGATCATGATGATCATGCGCCCGCAGGGTCTGCTGCCCGAGCGAAGGCGCAAGATGGAGCTGACGGAGGACGCCGACGTGTCGGACGACACCCTCTACACGGCACGAGCATGAGCGAAGAAACGACAACCAACGGCGCATCGATCCTCCAGACCACGAACGTCACCAAGCAGTTCGGCGGCCTGACCGCGGTCAGCGACGTCACGTTCACCGTGCCCGAGCGCTCGATCGTGTCGATCATCGGGCCGAACGGCGCCGGGAAGACGACGTTCTTCAACATGCTCACGGGCTTCTACAAGCCGACGTTCGGCATGATCGAGTTCGACGGCCGCAACGTCACCGGCGGGCGGCCCGACGTGATCATGAAGGCGGGGATGGCGCGGACGTTCCAGAACATCCGCCTGTTCGCCACCATGAGCGCGGTCGAGAACGCGATGGTCGGCCAGAACTCGCGCATGCGGGCCGGGCTCTTCGGCTCGATCATCCGCACGCCGCGGGTCCGCAAGGAGGAGCGGCTGGTCCGCGAGAAGGCCGCCGAGGAGCTGTCCTACGTCGGCGTGCGCAAGACGTGGCACGACCAGCTCGCGATCAACCTCTCCTACGGCGACCAGCGGCGCGTCGAGATCGCCCGCGCGCTGGCGTCCGACCCGAAGGTGCTGCTGCTCGACGAGCCGACGGCGGGGATGAACCCGCAGGAGTCGGACGAGCTCACGCAGTTCATGCACAAGCTGCGGGACGAGCGGGGCGTGACGATCGTGTTGATCGAGCACGACATGAAGGTGATCATGGGCGTGTCGGAGCACATCACCGTGCTCGACCACGGCGAGAAGATCGCCGAGGGCGCGCCCGCCGAGGTCCGCAGCAACCCGCGGGTCATCGAGGCCTATCTCGGGAAGGCGGCGGCCGCGGAGGTCGCCGCCGAGGCCGAGCGGAAGGAGCGCGGCTGATGGCCTTCCTCGAGGTCGAGGACATCCACACCTACTACGGCAACATCCAGGCGCTCAAGGGCATCACGATCCACGTCGAGGAGGGCGAGTGCGTGACGCTGATCGGCTCCAACGGGGCCGGTAAGTCGACCACGCTGCGCTCGATCTCCGGGCTCACGCCGCCCCGCACGGGGTCGATCCGGCTCGCCGGCGAGGAGATCGCGCTGCTGCCGCCGCAGGAGATCGTCCGCCTCGGCATCTGCCAGTCGCCCGAGGGCCGCAAGTGCTTCCAGCGCATGACCGTGCGCGAGAACCTCGAGCTGGGGGCGTTCCTGCGCCGCGACAGCACCGGCATCAGGACCGACCTCGAACGCGTCTTCGAGCTGTTCCCGCGACTCAAGGAGCGCGAGACGCAGAAGGCCGGCACGATGTCCGGCGGCGAGCAGCAGATGCTCGCGATCGGGCGGGCGCTGATGGGCGAGCCCAAGGTGCTGCTGCTCGACGAGCCCTCGATGGGCATCGCGCCGATCCTCGTCGAGCGCATCTACGAGACGATCGCGGAGATCAACCAGCAGGGCACGACGATCCTCCTCGTCGAGCAGAACGCGACCTTCGCGCTAGGGGTCTCGCGCCGCGCCTACGTGCTCGAGACCGGCGCGGTGGTCATGAGCGACGAGTCGGAGAAGTTGCGCACCAACCCCGAAGTCCAGAAGGCGTACCTAGGAACATGATCGCTCTCATCGGTGCCACCGCGCTATGGCTCGTATACCTGTGGCTGCTCTCCGCCATCGCGGCCTCCTACCTCGCCGAGCGCAAGGGCTACAACGAGAAGCTCGGGCTCGCCTTCGGGCTCCTGCTGTCCATCCTCGGGCCGATCATCTGGCTCTTCTGGCCGGCGAAGCAGGAGTCGAAGTGGAAGAGGATCGGCCCCTACGGGCGCGGCAAGGACACCGAGGAGCGGCTGGCCGCCGTCGAGAAGGCGACCCACCACACCACGCCGAGTAGCTAGGTGTCCTTCAGCGCCGAGCGCAGGGCCTCGTCGAGGTCCGCGTGGCGGTGCCGGTAGCCGAGTTCCAGCGTGCGGCGGGGGACGGCGTTCTGGCCCTCGACGACGAGCTTGGCCATGCCTCCGTAGAGCGCCCTGATGGCGAAGGCGGGGACCGGGGCGAAGGCGGGGCGGTGTAGTGCCCGGCCGAGCGCTTTCGAGAACTCCTTGTTCGTGGCCGCCTTGGGGGCCGTCGCGTTGACGGCGCCGGTCCAGTGCTCGCCGTCGATCGCGGCGACGTAGATCTCCACCACGTCCTCGACGTGGATCCAGGGCATCGGCTGGTCGCCGCCCGCCACCGGGCCGCCGACGCCGAGGCGGAAGGGGAGCAGCATCTTCTCGAGCGCGCCGCCGTGGCGGTCGAGCACGACGCCGGTGCGCACCCGCACGACGCGCAGTCCCAGCTCCTCCGCCTTCTCGGCCTCGCGCTCCCACGCCACGCAGATGTCGGCCAGCACGTCGGCGCCGGGAGCGGCGTCCTCGTCGACCGGCTCGGGGCGGTTCCCGTAGTAGCCGACCGCTGACGAGGAGACGAGCGCGGCCGGGCGGGGGTCGGCCGCCCGCAGGCCCGCGACCAGGTTGCGCGTGCCCTGCTCGCGGGAGTCCTTGATGCGGCGCAGCGTCTCGTCGCTCCAGCGCTGGGCGATGTCCTCGCCCGCGAGGTGCACGATCGCGTCGCGGCCGGCGAGCGCGCCGGCGGGGGCGGGGCCGGCTCCCGGGTCCCACTCGACCGCGTTCACGCCCGCGCCGAGCGCGCCACGCGCCTTGGCGGGGTTGCGGGTGAGCACGGTCAGCTCGTCGCCGCGGTCGAGCAGGCGCTTGACGAGCAGGGAGCCGATGCGGCCGGTGGCGCCGGTGAGGGTGATCGTCTTCACGCGCTGAGTACGCGACGGACCTACGTTCGGATCGCCCCGAACTCCTGGGTGTCCGCCCGCGCGTAGCCGATGCTGCCGGGGTCGGCCTCCGCGGCGCCGTCGCGCGTGGCCTGCTCGGCGACCGCCTGGGCCACGGCGGCGGGCACGTCGCGGTTGAACGGCGACGGGATGATGTGGTCCTCGCGCAGCTCGTTCTCCGGCACCACGGCGGCGATCCCGCGGGCGGCGGCCATCTTCATGTCCTCCGTGATGTCGCGGGCGCGGACGTCGAGCGCGCCGCGGAAGATGCCGGGGAAGCACAGCACGTTGTTGATCTGGTTCGGGTAGTCCGAGCGGCCGGTGGCGATGATGCGCGCGTACGGCGCGGCCTCCTCGGGCGTGACCTCGGGGTTCGGGTTGGCCATCGCGAACACCATCGCGTCGTCGGCCATCCGGCCGAGCGCCTCGGGCGCCATCACGCGCGCGCCGGAGAGGCCGACGAAGAGGTCGGCGCCGTCGATCACGTCGGCCGGGCCGCCCTGGCGGCGCTCCGCGTTGGTCGACTCCGCGAACCACCGCTTGATGGCCGGCATCGAGCCGTCCTGGTAGTCCGCGCGCTCGGTCGACAGGGCGCCGCGGCTGTCGCAGCCGATGATGTGGCGCACGCCTGCCGCCAGCAGGATCTTGGCGACCGCGATGCCGGCCGCGCCGAGGCCGACGACGAGCACGTCGAGGTCCTCGATCCGCTTGCCGGTGAGCTTGAGCGCGTTGTAGAGCGCGGCGAGGACGACGACCGCGGTCCCGTGCTGGTCGTCGTGGAAGACCGGGATGTCGAGGTCGCGCCTGAGGCGCTCCTCGATCTCGAAGCAGCGGGGCGCGCTGATGTCCTCGAGGTTGATGCCGCCGAAGGTGGGGGCGACGGCGGTGACGGTGCCGACGATCTCGTCCGGGTCCTTGGTGCTCAGGCAGAGCGGGAACGCGTCGACGCCGCCGAACTCCTTGAACAGCATCGCCTTGCCCTCCATGACGGGCATCGCCGCCTCGGGGCCGATGTCGCCGAGCCCGAGCACGGCGCTGCCGTCGGAGACGACCGCCACGGTGTTGCGCTTGATCGTGTACTGGAACGCCTTGTCGCGGTCCTCGGCGATCGCGGTGCAGACCCGGGCCACGCCCGGCGTGTAGGCCATCGAGAGGTCGTCGCGGGTGCGCAGTGGGTGCTTGTTGCGCAGCTCGATCTTGCCGCCGACGTGCATCAGGAACGTGCGGTCGGTGGTGTCGACCACCTCGGCGCCCGCCACGCCGTCGACCGCTTCGGCGATCGTGCGCACGTGGTCGGTGCCGGCGGCGTCGATCGTCATGTCGCGCAGCGTGTGCTCGTCGTCGACGCCGATCAGGTCGATCGAGCCGATCGTCCCGCCGGCGTCGCCGATCGCCGTCGCCACGCGGCCGAGCATCCCCGGCCGGTGGTCGATCCTCACGCGCATCACGAACGAGAACTGTGCGGACGTGCTGGGCACGGGGCGGCGATGTTACTCGCCGAGGTCGCCGAGCCCGTGCTCGAGCTGCGCGAACGCGCGCTTGGCCTGCGCGCGGACCTCACGGGAGATCTGTGAGGCTCGGGCGCCGGCCAGCGCCCGCTCGCGGACGAAGTCGATCAGGGCCCGGTGGGCGCCGAGCAGCGCGTTGGCGACGACGCGGGGGGCGACGTCGCCGGGCCGGGAGCCGGTCTCCTCGGCGATGAGGGCCGCGAGCGCCTGCGCGTAACGCGCGAACACCTGGCGCTCGCGCGCGAGCAGTGCCGGGCTCTCGGTGATGACGCGCGTCACGGTCCGCAGCTGCTCGGTCGCCTCGTCGTCCCCGCCGGGGACGCTCATTGCGAACACGCCGCGCCTGGCGAGCAGGAAGTCCCGGAAGGCCGCGAGCACGGACACGCCCGGCCCTCGCTCGCGGACGGCGGTCAGCAGCTCCTCCTCGAAGGCCTCGAGGCGGCTGTAGAACAGGTCCTCCTTGGTGGGGAAGTAGTATTCGTCGGCACGCTGCGGGTGATCGGCCCGCGGGTACTGGCTCCCGCCACGGTGGCGGTCGTCGGCCTCGGGGTCTGGATGGTGCTGGACAGCACGGCCTGGAGCTTCAGCCAGCTCTGGATCCAGCTCGGCCTGGGCCTGTTCGCGGCGGCGTTCCTGATCGGCGCCGCGTACCAGAGCCGGGCCGCGATCAAGGCGGACCGCGCGGCGGCGGCCGGCGACCATGACGAGGCGAGACGGCAGCTCGGTCGCTGGGCCCTGGGCTACGGGGCGATCGTGCTGCTGCTGGTCGCCGCGACCTGGGACATGGTGTTCAAGCCCGGGCTCTAGTAGCCGTGTTTGGCGAGGCGCTCGGCCTCGGCCTGGCGCTTGGCCTCGCGCTCGGCCCGGCGCTCGTCGTCGCGGTCCTTGCGCTGGCCCTCGCTGTCCACGTGGACGATCCGGACGGAGGAGCGGAAGGCGCCGTCGCGGCCGTGCTCCTCGAGCTCCTCGCGGCGCGCCGGCCTGCCGCGGTCGCGGTCGCCGCGATCGCCGCGGTAGCCGCCGCCGCCTCCTCCAGGCCGGTCCGACCGACGCCCGCGGCCGCCGCCTCCGCGACCGCCGCGGCGGTCGTCGCCTGACGCGCGGGGGTTCACGATCGCCTTGACGTCGCGCACCGGGGTGGCCGCCAGGCGGACCCAGGCGGTGAAGACGGGATCGCCCGGCTTGTGTCCGGCGGCCTGCTCGGCGCACACGGACGACCACTTCATGGTCTCGCCGTCGTCGCGCCGCTTGGGCTGGAGCGCCTCCCGGACGGCTTCGGCCCCGCCGACGCGCTCGATCGCGGCCACGAGGCGGGCCTGCGCGCGGGCCGAGCGGCTCGGTGAGGTCGCGGGCGGCCCGGCCGGCTGGGGAGCCGCGGGCGCGGGCGCGGGAGCCGCTTCCGCGGGCGCCTCGGCCGCGGGCTCCTCGGCTGCCGCGGCGGCGGGCTCGGGCTCCGGCTCTGGCTCCGGCTCGTTTGCCTCGACCGCCGCCTGCTCCTGCTTGCGCAGCTCGGTGAGCTTCGCGAAGAACGTGCGCCGGTGCCGCTCGGCCGCGGTCAGCCGCCGGCGGCGACGAGGCCGCTCCGCCTGGCCGCCACGATCCGGCCGGCCGCGCTGCTCGGCCGCGGGCGCTTCCGAAGCGGTCTGCTGCGGCTCGGCAGCCGGCGCCTCGGCGGCGGGCGGTGCCTGAGGCTCGGACGGCTCGGGGGCCGGCGCCTCTGCGGCGGGCGGTGCCTGAGGTTCGGACGGCTCGGCGGCCGGCGTCTCTACCGTGGCCTCCGGGGTCTCGGCGGCCGGCGTCTCCGCCGCGGCCTCCGGGGTTTCGGTGGCCGGCGCCTCCGGGACCGCGGGGGCGGGATCGCCGTTGCCTTCGGCGGCCTTGGGCTCGTCGGGCGCCATGAACTCGCCAGCATAGCGGCGCAGTTCGCGCCGCGAGCCCACGGGTCACGCCTCGGCTACTAGCCTTTTCGCGTCATGCCGAGAACCGACGGAGATACGCCGCGCGAGCTGTTCCTGATCGACGGGAACTCGCTCGCCTACCGCGCGTTCTTCGCGCTCCCGGAGTCGATCGCGACCTCCGACGGCCGCCCGACCAACGCGATCTTCGGATTCGCGTCGATGCTTGTGAAGATCCTCACGGACTACGGCGAGGTGCCGACCGTCGTGGTCTGGGACGCCGGGATGTCGGGCCGCAAGGAGCTCTCCGCCGATTACAAGGCGCAGCGCGCGAGCCGCCCCGACCTGCTCAAGCTCCAGTGGCCGCACCTGCGCCCGCTGGTGGAGGCGTTCGGCTACCGCAACATCTCCGTCGAGGGGTTCGAGGCCGACGACGTGATCGCCGCGCTCGTCGAGCAGGCGCGCGGGCGCGGCATCCCGGTGATGGTGGTCACCGGCGACCGCGACGCCTACCAGCTCGTCACCGACGGCGTGCGGATCATGACCACCTCGCGCGGGATCACCGACACCAAGGTCTACGACCGGCAGGGCGTGATCGACCGCTACGGCATCCCGCCCGAGCTGATCCCGGACTTCATCGGCCTCAAGGGCGACACCTCGGACAACATCCCGGGCGTTCCCGGCATCGGCGACAAGACGGCTTCCGAGCTGCTCCAGCGCTTCGGCGACCTCGACACGGTGCTCGGGAGCGTCGACGAGATCTCCGGGGCCAAGCGCAAGCAGAACCTGGTCGAGCACGCCGACGCGGCGCGGCTCTCCAAGCAGCTCGCGACGATGGTGCGCGACGTCCCGATCGACCTCGACCTCGAAGCCGAGCTCACGCGCCCGCCGGACCGCGCGAACCTGCGCACGATCTTCCGCGAGTGGGAGCTGCGCGACCCGCTGCGGCGGCTGGAGGAGGCGCTCGCGGTCGCCGAGATGGAGGCGATCCCGCGCCCCGAGGCGCTCGAGGCGCGGACCGTGCCGGTCAGGGCGAACGCCACGCCGGCCGATGTCGCGGCGCTCGAGGGCGACGAGCTGATCCTGATCGCGGACGCCCCCGAGGTCCCGGAAGGGGAGCTGCTGCCGCGCGAGCCGCGCTGGCGCTTCGGCGCCTACGCCGGCGGCTCGGTGGCGCTGGCCGGCGAGATCGACGACCCCGCCGAGCTGGTGCGCGCGGCCGGCGACCGCCCGGTCGTCGCCCACGACGCCAAGGCGCTCGGCGACGTGCCCGCCAACCTCGTGTTCGACACCCAGATCGGCGCCTACCTGCTCGACCCGGCGCGCCGCGGGTTCCCGCTCGACGAGCTGGCCGAGGAGCGCGGCCTGGCCGTGACCGTCGACGACGAGAACGCCGCCCGCGCGGTCCTCGTGCACGACCTCGCCGCCCTCCAGCGCACCCAGCTCGCCGAGCGCGGGCTGACCGACCTGCTGACCGACATCGAGCTGCCGCTCGTGCACGTGCTGCGCGAGACCGAGAAGGTGGGCATCAAGCTCGACACCCGGCGGCTGGAGGAGGCGGCGAGCCGCATCCGCGCGGACGCCGCCGCGCTCGAGCGCGAGATCTGGGACATGGCGGGCGAGGAGTTCATGATCGGCTCGCCCCAGCAGCTCGCCGAGGTCCTATTCGTCAAGCTCGGCCTGTCCCGCAAGCGGCGCGGCAAGACCGGCTTCTCGACCGACGCCCGCGTGCTCCAGGCGATCCGCGACGAGCACCCGATCATCCCCAAGATCGAGCGCTGGCGGGAGCTGACCAAGCTGGTCCAGACCTACCTCGACGCGCTGCCGGCCTGGATCGGCGAGGACGGCCGCCTCCACACCACGTTCCTGCAGACGAACGCCGCCACGGGCCGTCTCGCCTCGATCAACCCGAACCTCCAGAACATCCCGATCCGCACCGAGACCGGGCGCGTGATCCGCGAGTGCTTCGTGGCCGAGCCGGGGAACGTGCTGACGTCGGTCGACTACGAGCAGGTCGAGCTGCGCGTGCTCGCCCACATCGCCGACGAGCAGGTGCTGCGCGACATCTTCCTGCGCGGCGAGGACGTGCACACCGAGACCGCGTCGAAGGTGTTCGAGGTCCCGCCCGAGCAGCTCGACCACGGGATGCGCTCGAAGGCCAAGATGGTCAACTACGGGATCGTCTACGGCCTCAGCGCGTACGGGCTCGCCGACCGCCTCCAGATCCCGCAGGAGGAGGCGCAGGAGTTCATCGATCGCTACCTGGAGCGCTTCCCGGCCGTGGCGCAGTTCATGAAGGACGCGGTCGAGCAGGCCGAGCAGCACGGCTACGTGTCGACGCTCTTCGGGCGCCGCCGCCAGATCCCCGAGATCCGGGCGCGCAACTGGCAGACGCGCAAGCTCGGCGAGCGCCTCGCCGTCAACAGCGTGATCCAGGGGACGGCGGCCGACATCATCAAGGTCGCGATGGTCCGCGCTCACGAGGCGCTGGCGGCCGAGGGTCTGGAGACGCGGCTGATCCTCCAGATCCACGACGAGCTGCTCGCCGAGGGCCCCGAGGGGGAGGGCGAGCGGGCGGCCGCGATCATCGCGCGCGAGATGATCGCCGCCGCCGACCTCGACCCGCCGCTCGAGGTCGACGTCGGCAGCGGGCCCAACTGGTTGGCGGCGAAGTAACTCAGCCGCGTGTGAGAGCGGGCGCCTCGCCCGCTGGCACCTCGCGGTAGTCGGGCAGCTCCTTGAGCACCTGCTCGGCGCCGGCCGGCGCATAGATGGCGAGGATCACCATCGGCTCGTAGCCGGTGTTGAGCGTCGAGTGGAACGCGCCCGTCGGGATGAAGACCGTTTGGCCGGGGCGCACCGGGAACGGCTCGCCGTCGTCGACCATCTGGTCGCCCTCGCCGGCGAGGATGTAGAGGATCTCGTCGGCGTCGGGATGGTTGTGGCGATCGTGGCCCTTCCCGGGGAGGAGGATCACGTGCATCAGGCTCACGGCCGGGTCCTCGGTGTTGTCGCTGGCCACGAGCGGCTTGATCACGCCCCAGTCGAACGTCATGGTCGGCAGGGCGGAAGGGTCAACCAGCTTCGATGCCACGGCTCAGCTCCTTGAATCGCTTCATGTTCTCGGTCATCGCCACCTCGGTGGGCAGCCGCTCCATGCTCGACGCCCCGTAGAAGCCGGCGATGCCGTCGGTGCGGTCGAGCACGTACTGGGCGTCCTCGGGCTCGGCCAGGGGGCCGCCGTGGCAGAGCACGATCACGTCGGGGCGGACCGCGACCGCCGCGTCGCGCATGGCCTGGATCTCGACCACGCACTCGTCGAGCGTCTTCGCGGTCTGGGCGCCGATCGAGCCCTTCGTCGTCAGTCCCATGTGGGGGACGAGGACGTCGGCGCCCGCCTCGGTCATCGCCACGGCCTGGTCGGGGTCGAACACGTAGGGCGTGGTGAGCAGGCCCATCTCGGCGGCGCCGCGGATCATGTCGACCTCGAGTCCGTAACCCATGCCCGTCTCCTCGAGGTTCGCGCGGAAGGTGCCGTCGATCAGCCCCACGGTGGGGAAGTTCTGCACGCCCGCGAACCCGGCGTCGGCGACCTGCCGCAGAAAGACGTCCATGAGCCGGAACGGGTCGGTCCCGCACACGCCGGCGACGACCGGCGTGTCGCGCACCACGGGCAGCACCTCGCCGGCCATCTCCATGACGATCGCGTTGGCGTCGCCGTAGGGCATGAGCCCGGCCAGGGAGCCGCGCCCGGCCATCCGGTAGCGGCCGGAGTTGTAGATCACGATGAGGTCGACGCCACCCGCCTCCTCGCACTTGGCCGACAGGCCGGTGCCGGCCCCGGCGCCGATGATCAGCCCGCCGCCGTCGAGCGTCCGGCGCAGCTTGGCTCGCGCCTCGTCGCCGGTCATCGCGCGCCCATGTACTCGTCGAGCTTGGCGGCCATCGCGGCGGCGAACTCGGGATCGTTGACGTTGCAGTCCATCTCCACCAGCTCGACGCTGCCGTCGAGCCCCTCCCGCAGCGCATCGAACAGCGCGGCGTCGGCCTCCGGGTCGTGGAACGGCTGGCCCTCGGCGTCGATCATCGACACCCCGCCGAGCGGGAGGAACAGGGCCGTCGGCCCGGTCGCCGCGGACAGCTTGCGGGCGATCCGGCGGCCGAGCTCGGCAGACTCCTCGGGCGTCGTGCGCATCAGCGTTACCGACGGGTTGTGCACGTAGAGGTTCCGTTCCTCGAACTGGGGCGGCACGGTGTCGCGGGCGCCGAAGTTGACCATGTCGAGCGCGCCGCAGGAGACGACCTGGGGGAGGCCGAGCCGCCCCGCCGCCTCCAGCCGGTCAGGCCCGGCGGAGAGGACGCCGCCGACGAGGTCGTCGCACAGCTCGGTCGTCGTCACGTCGAGCACGCCCTGCAGGAAGCCTGACTCCATCAGCCCCTCCATCGCGCGCCCGCCGGCGCCGGTCGCGTGGAACACGAGCACCTCGTAGCCGCGCGCCTCGAGGTCCTCGCGCGCCGCGGTCACGCACGGGGTGGTGACGCCGAACATCGACGCCCCCACGAGCGGGCGCTGCTCGCCCAGCTCCACGGCCGGCGCCTGGACCATCCCGGCCATCGCGGCCGCGGCGTTGGCGAGGATGCGGCCCGAGATCGAGTTGACGCCCGCGACGTCGGTCACCGACGCCATCAGCGTCACGTCGCTGGCCCCGACGTAGTCGGCCGTGTTGCCGGCCGCCATGGTGGAGACCATGAGCTTCGGCGCGCCGACCGGCAGCGCGCGCATCGCCCGCGTGGCGATCGCCGTGCCGCCCGAGCCGCCCGCCGCCAGGACGCCGCCGATCCGCCCCTCGTCCCACAAGCGGCGCGCGAGCGCCTCCGCCGCGCCGGCCATCGCCGTCACCGCCGCGCCGCGATCGCCGGCCGCGGCCAGGGCCGCCGGGTCGGCGCCGGTCTCCGCGCCGACCTGCGCCCGCGAGAGGTCGGGCTCGGCGCCCACCGGCTCGTTGACGCCGACGTCGGCGAGGATCGACTCCACCCCGTGCAGCCGCAGGCGCTCGCGCAGGTACGCGTACTCGGCGCCCTTGGTGTCGAGCGTGCCGACGAGCAGGACGGTCCTCTCCACTTCGCTCCCCCTTCCGGCTGAACCCCGGGCGACCCTACCTGAGTACGCACGTAGGAATAGGATCGCGAGGTCATGAAGCTCGAGAACGAGTTCACCGTCCCCGCCCCCGTCGACCGTGCGTGGGAGGTGCTGCTCGACCTCGAGCGGGTGGCGCCGTGCCTGCCCGGCGCCATGATCGACGGTCGCGAGGGCGACGCGCACACGGGCACGATGACGGTCAAGATCGGGCCGATCACGGCCCGCTACAAGGGCACCGTGAGGATCGAGGAGTCCGACGAGGAGGCGCGCCGCGCGGTCATGCGCGCCCAGGCCCGCGACGCCCGCGGCCAGGGCACCGCGTCGGCCACCATCACCTCGACGATGGAGGCCGTGGACGACGGGACCCGCGTGCGGGTCGAGACCGACATGCGGATCACCGGCCCGGCCGCCCAGTTCGGCCGCGGGGTGATGCAGGACGTCAGCGCGAAGATGATGGGGCGCTTCGCCGACTGCCTCGCGGGGCTGATGGGGGAGGGGGAGGCGCCGGCCGCCGAGGCGACTCCGGCCGCCGAGCCGGCGGCCGCGGCCGCCGACGCGCAGCCTGAGCCCCCGCCGCCTCCGCCGCCGCCGAGGCCCACCGCGGAGGTGCTCGACCTCGGCGAGGCAAGCCGCGACGCGGTGCTCAAGCGCGTGGCTCCGATCATCCTCGCCGGCCTCGGTCTGCTCCTGCTGCGGCGGTTGCGAAGGCGCCGCTGAGCGCCGATACTTAGGGGCATGCAGCACCGCCGGTCCCACACGCTCGCGACCCTCGCCGCGACGTTCTGGGTCCTCGTGCTCGCCATCGTCGTGCTGTTCGCGTTCTTCGTGGCGCTCGGCGCGTTCTCGCCCGGAGAGGTCGTCGGCCTCACGATCGGGGTGGCATTCCTGGCGGTACTCTGGATCGCTCACGCGATGTGGGACGCACGGCACACCGATCCGCATGACCCCGCCATCGTTCGCGCACGCGAGCGCCGCGGCTTCTAGTGCTCCGCTAGGCGTGCGTCGCCCCAACATCCTCTACCTGCACTCGCACGACACCGGCCGCTACGTCCAGCCGTACGGCCACCAGGTCCCGACGCCGAACATCCAGCGGCTGGCCGATCAGGGCATCCTCTTCCGCGACGCGTTCTGCGCGGCGCCGAGCTGCTCCGGCAGCCGCGCCTGCCTGCTCACCGGGCAGTGGGCGCACACCAACGGCATGACGGGGCTCGCCCACCGCGGCTGGGCGCTCAACGACTACGGCCACCACCTCGTGCACACGCTGCGGGAGGCGGGCTACTGGTCGGGGCTGATCGGCGAGCAGCACGTCTCGACCGACCCCGGCGTCCTCGGCTACGACCAGGTGGTCAAGATCGACACGACGCACGTGGAGACGGTCGCCCCGGCGGCGGTCGAGCTGCTGCGCGGCCGGCCGCCCGAGCCGTTCTTCCTCTCGGTCGGCTTCTTCGAGACCCACCGCGAGTACTTCGCGCCGACCTCGATCCGCGACGCCCGCTACTCGCTCCCGCCGGGCAACCTGCCGGACACGCCGGAGACGCGGCAGGACATGGCGTCCTACAAGGCGAGCGCGCGGTCGCTGGACCAGGGAGTGGGGGCGGTCCTGAACGCGCTCGACGAGCACGACATCGCCGACGACACGCTGGTCATCCTCACCACCGACCATGGGCTCGCGTTCCCGGGCGCGAAGGCGACGCTCACCGACCGCGGGATCGGCGTGCTGCTCATCATGCGCGGGCCGGGCGGCTTCCACGGCGGCCGGGTGTCCGAGGCGCTGGTCTCGCAGATCGACCTGTTCCCGACCATCTGCGAGCTGGTCGGCATCGATCGTCCGGACTTCCTGCAGGGCCGCTCGCTGCTCCCGCTGATGCGCCGGGAGGCGACCGAGGTCAACGACGCGATCTTCGCCGAGCTGACGTATCACGCGGCGTACGAGCCGCAGCGCTGCATCCGCACGCGCCGGTGGAAGTACATCCGGCGTTTCGGCGACCGCGAGCTGCCCGTGCTGGCCAACATCGACGACGGGCCGACCAAGGACCTGTACGTCGCCAACGGCTGGGCCGATCGCCCGCTGCCGCGGGAGGCGCTGTACGACCTGCTCTTCGACCCGGCCGAGGCGCACAACCTGGCCGAGGTGCAGCCGGACGTCCGTCAGGCGATGAGCGAGCGCCTCGAGGCGTGGATGCGGGAGACCCAGGACCCGCTGCTCGACGGCGACATTCCGGCGCCGCCCGGCGCCGTGCTCAACGACCCGGACGACCGCTCGGCAGCCGAGCTGCCGGCCGGCGAGCCGAGCGGCGCGCTGCGCTGACGGCTCGATAGCGTCCCCGGCATGGCCGTTCGCACAACAACGACACGTTTCTGGCACCCGTTCGCCGACATGGGGGCGGTCAGCCGCGAGGAGCTGCTCATGGTCCGGGGCGAGGGCGTCCACGTCTTCGACGCCGACGGCAAGCGCTACCTCGACGCCACCGCGAGCCTCTGGTACTCCAACATCGGCCACGGCCGGACCGAGGTGGCGGACGCCGTCGCCGAGCAGATCCGCACCCTCGAGGCCTACTCCACGTTCGCCGAGTTCGCGAACGAGCCGGCCAACCGGCTGGCCGAGCGGCTGGCCGCCGAGGCCCCGATGGACGACGCCCGGGTGTTCCTGGCCTCCGGCGGTGGCGACGCGATCGAGACCGCGGCCAAGATCGCCCGCCGCCACTGGGTGCTGCGCGGGCAGCCCGAGCGCACGCACCTGATCTCGCGCACCCAGAGCTACCACGGCACGCACGGCTTCGGTACGAGCATCGGCGGGATCGAGCCCAACGTGACGAACTGGGGCCCGCTGGTCCCGGAGGTCTCGGCCGTGCAGTTCGACTCGCTCCCCGCACTCGAGGCGCAGATCCTCCGGGTCGGGCCGGAGCGCGTCGCCGCGTTCTTCTGCGAGCCCGTGATCGGCGCCGGCGGTGTGCACCTGCCGCCCGAGGGCTACATCGAGGGCGTCGCCGACCTGTGCGCCGAGCACGGCGTGCTGCTGATCGTCGACAGCGTGATCTGCGGCTTCGGCCGGCTCGGCACCTGGTTCGGGATCGAGCGCTGGGAGGACGTGCGGCCGGACCTGATCACGTTCGCCAAGGGCGTGACCTCGGGCTACCTGCCGCTCGGCGGCGTGATCGCCTCCGGCGCGGTGGCGGCGCCGTTCTTCGAAGAGCCGGGCGGGCCGATGCTCCGCCACGGCGCCACCTACGCCGGCCACCCGACGTGCTGTGCGGCGGCCCTCGCGGTGCTCGACATCTACGACCGCGAGGACATCATCCCGCGCGGGCGCGAGCTCGAGGGCCCGCTGGCCGAGGCGCTCGCCCCGCTCGCGTCCCATCCGGCGGTCGCCGAGGTGCGCGCGGGCCTCGGACTGCTGGCCGCCGTCCAGCTCGAGGATCCGAGCGCGGTCGGCAAGGTCGCGGCCGGCGCGCGGGAGGCGGGCGTCATCCTCAGGCCGCTGCTCGGTGCGCTCGCGGTGTCGCCGCCGCTGGTCGCCGAGCCGGAGCACTTCGAGCAGATCGCCGACGGGTTCCGGGCCGGACTGGACGCGATCGCGTGAGCTACGTCCCCGAACTGCGGGAGGGGCCGCCGTGGATCATGGAGGAGATGGTCGCGGCGCAGCCGGCGCTCGCGCGGTCGGTGCTCGACTCGCCGCCCGAAGGCGTGACCGAGCTGGCGGCCGCGGTGCGGGACGCTTCCGGCCCCGTGACCGTGGTCGGGTGCGGGACGTCGGAGCACGGGGCGATGGCGATCGCCGCGCAGCTCGACCGCGCGCTGGGCGGCGGCTGGCCGCTGCGCGTGGTGGCGCGGCAGTCGCTCGACGCCGCGGAGCGCCCGCAGCAGGGCGGCGTCTGCATCGGGATCTCGCACGACGGCGGCACGCGGGCCACGCAGCTCGCGCTGGAGGCTGCGGCTGCCGGTGGCGCGGCGACGGCGCTCGTCACGGGCGTGCCGTCGGGGTCGGGGTCGGCGGACCACGTGCTCGTGACGCCCGTGCACGACGACTCGTGGTGTCACACCGTCGCCTACGTGTCGGCGATCCTCGTGGGGGCGGCGTTGGCTCGGGAACTGCGCATTGAGGGAGTGTCCGGAGCGGGGGCGGAGGCTCTGTTGGGGGCGCCGGCCGAGGTGTCGCTGCCGGTGGCTTCCCGCGTGGTCGTGGCGGGAGCGGGGCTCGACCTCATCACCGCGCGCGAGCTCGCGCTGAAGATCGCCGAGGGGGCGCGGATCCCGACGGCGACGCACCAGCTCGAGACGCTGCTGCACGGGCACCTGGCCGGCGACGACTCGTCGACCGCCGCCGTCGTCGTGCGCACCGAGGCGGGCGGCGGCCGCGTCGAGCGTCGCGCGGGACTGGCAACGGCGGCACTAAGGGAGATCGGCATCGACGTCGCCGAGATCGGCCCACCGCCGCCGACCGACCTCGATGCCGCCCTGGCGCGCCTGCTGTGGGGAGCGATCTCGCTCCAACGCCTCACGCTGTCGCTCGCCGCCGCCCGCGGCGTGAACCCGGACTTGATCCGGCGCGAGGAGGAGCCGTGGCGGCGGGCCGGAGACGTCGCCGAGGGCGCCGGCGACTGGTAACTCGTCCGCTCAGGCGGCGGCGGAGAGCTCGGCTGCGTCCTGGGCAGGCGCCGGCAGCGCGGCCGAGGGCGGCGCGATGTCGAGGTAGTGCCGGAACGCCCATTCCGACAGCCGCCGGCGTCCGAACGCCCGCACCAGCCCGTCCATGACCGGCCCGTGGAGCCGCCGCACCGACTGCTGCGCGGCGTACATGCACGCGAACTGGAAGCTGTGGCCGTCGGAGAAGTCGCCGTAGCGGCGGAGAGCGGCCGTGACGTCCTGGCGCCCGTCGAGCACCGCCCGGAGCTCGCGCCCGAGGTAGACGCCGAAGTAGAGCGCGGTGCGGATGCCCTCGGCCGTCATCGGAAGGCAGTGCCCAGCGGAGTCGCCGGCGAAGAAGACGCCGTCCTCGGTCGCCGGACGCAGGCGGTGAGGGATCCAGTTGCCCTGGAAGCGCACCGCCTCGGCGTCCACGTCCGCGGCCAGCGCCAGGGTCGGGTCCTTGACGTGGATCGCCGGATCGAAGGAGCCGACGCCGATTCGCAGCTCGTCGCGGGCCGGGAACGACCACCCGTAGCCGGGGCCGACATAGCGGCGGTCGAGCCACAGCTCGAGGTCGGCCCCGCGGCCGTCCGGGTGCACCTCCAGCCCGCGCGAGAGCGGCGCGTCCGGCGGCTGCACGTTGGCGCCTGAACCCAGCACCCGCCGCCATCCGAGGGCGTCGACGATGAGGCCGGCGGTGACGTCGCCGCGATCGGTGTGCACGACGCTCCCGGTGCGCCCGTCGACCTTCGCGGTCTCGAACTCGGCGTCGCCCGACTGCTCCCACAGCAGCCGGCACAGCGTCCGGTAGTCGAAGGTGGAGAACGTCCACGGGAGCGGCCAGCGGCGCGTCACGCGCGGGGTGTGCACGAGCAGCGATCCGAAGGTCTGGCGGATCGAGCCCCCGAGGCCGAGGTGCAGCAGCCATTCGGTGGGGGCAGCGCACGCGGAGGTCTGCCGCTCGCCGATCTCGTAGCGGTCGACCACGAGCACCCGCGCGCCGGTCGCCCGAAGCTCGCGCGCCACCGCCAGACCGGCGAAGGAAGCCCCGCAGATCAGGACGTCGGATGAGGCGCCTGACGGGAAGGAAGTCCGCTCAGCACCGCGCTTCGTTGCTCGTACGGGCATGGAGTCGGGCCGCTACAGTATCTGGCCGCCAATGGAAGCCACACTGACCCCTCCCACCGACACCGATGCGAAGGTTGTCGAGGGCTCCGACGGGATGCTCCTCGAGATCGACGGCCAGATCGTCCCGAACTATGACGCCACGATCGTCCCCTTTGACGAGGGCGACGTCGTCACGGGCAAGGTGGTGCGGATCGACAAGGACGAGGTCCTGGTCGACATCGGCTACAAGAGCGAGGGCGTCATCCCCTCCGGCGAGCTGTCGATCCGCAAGTCGGTCGACACCTCCGAGGAGGTCGAGATCGGCGAGGAGGTCGACGCGCTGG
This sequence comes from uncultured Solirubrobacteraceae bacterium, assembly GCA_963730535.1. Lineage (GTDB taxonomy): Bacteria > Actinomycetota > Thermoleophilia > Solirubrobacterales > Solirubrobacteraceae > DASSUW01. The sequence continues at coordinate 145,019 of CAVSRU010000012.1, read as the reverse complement.
TCCTCACCAAGGAGGACCAGGACGGCCGCCTCATCCTTTCCAAGAAGCGCGCACGGTTCGAGCGCGCCTGGCGCCGCATCGAGGCCGCGGCCGAGTCCGGCGAGCCGGTCATCGGCGCCGTCATCGAGGTCGTCAAGGGCGGCCTGATCATCGACCTCGGGGTGCGCGGCTTCCTGCCCGCCTCGCTGGTCGACATCCGGCGCGTGCCGAACCTCGACGAGTACCTGGGCCAGAACATCCAGTGCAAGGTGATCGAGCTCAACCGGTCGCGCAACAACGTCGTCCTCTCGCGCCGCGCGGTGCTGGAGGAGGAGCGCAAGGAGCAGCGCCAGGCGATCCTGGAGCGGCTGCAGCCGGGCCTCATCATCGAGGGCCAGATCTCCAACATCGTCGACTTCGGCGCGTTCGTGGACCTCGACGGGATCGACGGCCTGATCCACATCTCCGAGCTCTCGTGGTCGCACGTCAACCACCCGAGCGAGATCCTCTCGATCGGCGACACCGTGCAGGTCAAGGTGCTCGACATCGATCGCGACCGCCAGCGCATCTCCCTGGGTCTCAAGCAGACCCAGGAGGACCCGTGGCAGCGCGTGGTCGACACCTACCACGTGGGCGACGAGCTCGAGGGGACCGTGACCAAGGTCGTCGCGTTCGGCGCCTTCGTCGAGATCCTGGAGGGCGTCGAGGGGCTCGTGCACATCTCCGAGCTCGCGCAGCAGCACGTGGAGAACCCGCGTGAGATCGTGCAGCCGGGCGACGAGGTGAAGGTCAAGATCCTCGAGATCGACTCCGAGCGCCGCCGCCTGTCGCTGTCGATCAAGCGCGTCGAGGGGCAGGTGCTCCCGCGCCGCACGCTCGGTGCCGACGCCGGCGATCTCGACGAGATGCCCGAGCTGGGCCTGTCCGAGGACGTCTTCGCGGCCCAGGCCAGCGACGAGGAGGCGCCCGCTGCCGAGGCCGAGACGGCCGAGGCTGAGCCGGTCGCCGAGGCCGAGGCTGAGCCGGTCGCCGAGGCCGAGCCCGAGCCCGAGCCGGGTCGCCGAGGCCGAGGCTGAGCCCGAGCCGGTCGCCGAGGCCGAGCCGGTCGCCGAGCCCGAGCCCGAGCCCGAGCCCGAGCCTGCACCGGACACCCCGGACGAGGACGAGCAGACCACCTGAGCGGTCCACCGTTCGTCGGGTTGACGGGCGGGATCGGGGCCGGCAAGTCCGAGGCCCTGGCGGCACTGGGCCGCCTAGGCGCCGCGACGCTGTCGGCCGACGCCGTCGTCCACGAGCTCTACGCCGACCCCGAGGTGCGCGACGCCGTCGTCGCCCGCTGGGGAGAAGCGGTGGCGCCCGAAGGCGTGGTCGACCGCGCCGCCGTGGCCCGCCACGCGTTCTCCGGCCCGGGGGAGCGCGAATGGCTCGAGCAGCTGATCTGGCCGCGGGTCCGCGAGCGGATCGCGCGCTGGCGCGCCGAGCAGGGTGATCGCGAGCCGGCTCCCCGCGCGCTCGTGGTCGAGGTGCCGCTCCTGTTCGAAGGCGGCAGCGAGAGCTCGTACGATGTGACGATCGCGATCGTCGCCGATGACCGCGTGCGGGCAGGGAGAGCTGCCGCGCGCGGGCACGAGGCGGTCGACGAGCGCACCGCGCGCCAGCTCTCACAGCAGGAGAAGGCGCAACGTGCGACGTATGCCGTGGAGAACTCCGGCTCGATCGCCGAGCTGGAGGCCAAACTGTCCTCCGTCCTTGGCAAGCTGAGACCGTGAGCGCCCACGCCCAAGCCCGAACCTCCAGCCGCCGCCGCAGCCCGCGCGCGCGCCGGGGCATGGGCCGGAGGCGGCTCATCCTGCTCGCGACCGTGGTCCTGTCCGCGATCGCGGCCACCTTCGTGCTCTCGCCGTGGGCCGACAAGGCGGTCAAGGAGGTCACGCTCCCGCTCCGCCACGACGACGTGATCCGCCAGCAGGCGGCCGACAAGCGGCTCGACGCGTCGCTGATCGCGGGCGTCATCTACGTCGAGTCGCGGTTCCGCGACCAGACATCGCACGCGGGAGCCAAGGGCCTCATGCAGCTGATGCCGGAGACCGCGGACTACATCGCCTCCAAGTCGGGCGGCACCGAGTTCGAGCAGGGCGACCTGGCGAACCCGCAGATCAACATCTCGTACGGCGCCTGGTACCTGCGCTACCTCCAGCAGAAGTACCACGGCAACGTGATCCTCACCCTCGCCGCCTACAACGCCGGCGAGGGCAAGGTCGACCAGTGGTGGCGGGAGGCGGCCGACCGCGGGGAGAGCTTCCGCGTGGCTCACCACATCCCGTTCGCCGAGACCCGCGAGTACGTCACCAAGGTGCTCGACGCGCGGCGCTCCTACCGCCGCGAGTACCCGCGGGAGCTCGGGCTCTAGCGGGCCCTACCGCTCGGGGCGGCGGGGAGGGAGCGGCCGCCGCCGGTCGCGTGCCAGGCGGTGGTCGGGCTCCTCGTGCTCCGGGGTCCGGTGAGGCGGGCGCTCCGGCTCCGGGGCGGCGGACGGCACGGCGCGCTCCCGGTCGCGGTCCTCGGCGCGCCCGACGAGGTAGAAGGCATACGACACGGCCAGCACGGCGGCCAGGCCTACGCCGGCGAGCAGGGCGGCGACGAGCGTCGTGGACATCCTCGTCGAGGGTAGACCCTCGAGGCGCTGGGCCAGCCCGTCACGGTCGCCACGCTGGCGACCGGTGGAAGCTTGCGCTGACGGAGCCGCCGCACAGGCGTGCGAACCCCGGGGTGGAGAGCACCCGCGCGCCGATCACGGTCATCGCCTCGTAGCCGTCGAGCCCTGCGGTCCACGCGGGGCCGGCGGCGCCCATCGCGAACGCGGCGGTGGCGTACGCGTCAGCGGTCCCGAGGTCGGGGCCGACGACGGTCACCGAGCGGGCGCCGCGGGCGGGGCGCCGGGTGTGCGGATCGAGGACGTGGGGGCCGCGCTCGTACGCACCGGACGTGGCGACCGCCGCGTCCGTCACCGTGAGGGCGGCGGCCAGGCGGCGGCGCCGGCGCGGATGGCGCACGCCCACCCGCCACGGGCCGCCGCGGGCCACCAGGTCGCCGCCGGCGCTCACGCAGAAGCGGGGTGCGCCCGTGGCGTCGAGGAGCGCGGCCGCGCGGTCGACCGCCCAGCCCTTCACGAGGCCGGAGGGGTCGAGCCGGCCGCTCGCCCTGGCGTCGAAGTAGCCGCCGGTCTCGACCCGCAGCCGCTCGCAGCGCTCGAGCACCTCGCGCACCAGGGGGTCGGCGTCGCCGGCGTCCAGCTCGCCCCGATCGAGCCGGCAGACCTCGCTGTCCGGCCGGTAGGTGCTGAACAGCCCGTCAACGCGCCGCAGCCATGCGAACACCTCGGCGGCGGCGCCCGGGTCCACGCCCGAGACCGTGACCGGCATCCCCATGATCCGCGCCCGAGTGGTCTCCGTCATAGGTCGCGGTGTGTTTGGCGTGCGGATCGTCGTTCGTGGCAAGGACGCAGGACACGATGCGTGCCTCTGGCACGTGAATGTCCGAGGACGCCGCCGCGGACGGCGAGACGCCCGACCAAACGCGCCGGGACCTGTGGCGGGGGCCACTCAGCCACGGCGCGCCGCCCGGATCGCCGCCCGCAGCGACTCGATCCAGCTCTCGCTCGTCGACGTCGCCCCCGACACGACGTCGATGTCTGCGCTGCCCGCCCGCAGCGCCTCCTCGCGCAGGATCGGTTCCGCTCGGGCGTTGAGCGCCTCGGTGTGCGGGCCGTCGCCGCTCAGCGCGATCGTCTCGACCCCCGTCAGCCGGCCGTCGGTGAGCGTGGCGCGCACCTGGATGACCGAGAACGGCGTCGCCACGACCGGGCCGGTGCCGGTGTTCGAGCCGGGCGGCGCCGGGGTGGCGCTCGGACGCTCGATCGCCCGCGGGGTGGCGATCGGGCGCAGGGCCGAGTTGGGGTTGAGCGTCACCGGGGGCTCGGTGTCGAACCCGGCCAGCAGCACGACGGCCACGACGGTCACGACGAGGGCGGCGAGCGCGCGGCGCATCAGAACGCGAACCGCTCCGTGAAGATGTGCCGGCCCGGCACGCCCGAGCGCCCGAGGCTCGCCCGCGTCGCCTCGGTCATGGCCGGCGGCCCGCACACGTACACGTCGCGCGCGGCGATGTCGGGGACCAGCCGCAGAAGGTGCTCGGCGGACAGGAAGTCGCCGTCGCGATGGTCCCCGACGACGTAGTGGATCTCCGCGCCCCGCCGGCTCGCCAGCTCGTCGAGCTCGGCGCGCAGGATCAGGTCGTCCTCCCGCAGCGCGCGGTAGACGACCGCGATGTCGCCCGGGCCACCCGGCATGTCCTCGAGCAGCGCGCGGATCGGCGTGATGCCGACGCCGCCGGCGATCAGCGCCACCCGCGGGCGCCGCCGGGTGGCCGTGGTGAAGGAGCCGAACGGCCCCTCGGCGATCACCGGCGTGCCGGGAGGGATGGCCCGCAGGCCGTCGGTGTAGTCGCCGACGCCCTTGACCGTGATGCGCAGCCGCCGCCCGTCGGGCGCCGCCGAGAGCGAGAACGGGTGCGCCTCCCACCACCGGTCGCGGGTGAGGAAGCGCCAGGTGAAGAACTGCCCGGTGCGGGCCCGCAGGCGCTCGAGTCGCACGCCGCCGATCTCGATCGAGACCACGCCGGGCGCCTCCTCGACGACCCGGGCGACCCGCAGGCGGTGGCGCGCCGTGCGGGCGAGCGGGACGCCGAGCCGGAAGACGACGAGCGTGACGAGGGTGAGCGCGTACAGCGCGTACCAGTACGCGCGGGCGGCGGGCTCGCCCACGAAGTCGCTGCCCGTGGCGAGCTGGTGGCTGAACGCCAGCGCCACCCCGAGGTAGGCGTAGAGATGGATGAAGTACCAGGTCTCGTACCGCAGCCGGCGCCGCGCGGCGACCGCCGAGGTGACCGCGACGCCGATGAGCAGCGCGAGCCCGGCGGCGGCCGTGATGACGCCGGGATAGCCGGTGACGAGCCGTCCGATCTCGTCCGGCAGCGAGATCCGGTCGCCGAGCGTGTACCCGGCGGTGATCAGCACGGCGTGCGAGCCGAGCAGCCCGACGACCGTGAAGCCGCCGACCCGGTGCCAGGCGACGAGCCGGTCGAACCCGACGAGGCGGTCCAGCACCGGCAGGCGGGCGAGCAGCAGCAGCTGGAGGAGCACGACATAGGCGCCCAGGAGCCCCGTCACCCGGCCCAGTCCGGTGAGCAGGCTGCCGGCGTCGTGGATGTCGCGGACTCCGCCGGGCCCCCACAGCGAGACCACGATCGCCGCGTTGGCGGCGGCGAGCAGCACCAGGACCCAGCCGACGATCCTGCGGCGGCCTGCGCTCACGGCGCCAAGTTTACGTGCGCTCTGTTGCGATCGGCGTAACATGGCGGGCATGGAGCCCGACCGCTTCGACGACGTCGAGGTCCGCTTCCTCCACGACCCCGACGCGCCGCAGCAGCCGCCGCGTCGCCGGCGCCGTTGGGTGGCCGGTGCCGTTGCGGCCGCGATCGTCGCGGGCGGGTTCGCCGCCGCCGCGTCCGCGGGCGGCGAGTCGTCCGACGACCCAGCGCGTCCCGCCGCCAAGCAGAGCCTCGACGTGAGGTACTCGGAGGCCGGCCAGCCGCACATGCGCAAGGGCAAGCCGTGCAGGGGCGAGCACCGCGACCGCAGTCGCAGCAGCGAGAGCTCCGACTTCCGCTACTAGAGCGGCGGCGGGCGCCAGCCGCCGAGCGTACGCTCGAGCTCGAGCGCGACCGCCAGCGCGACGTCGTCGCGCCACGGCTTGGCGATCACCTGCACGTCGAGCGGCAGGCCCTCCGGTGAGGTGCCGCCGCGCACCGTGGCCGACGGCCAGCCGGTGAGGCTCGACGGCGTCGTGTAGCTCGTGGGATCGAGCTCGCCCGGCACCGCGGTCTCGCCGTGGCGCGGAGCCGGTCCCGCGAACACCGGGCAGACGATGACGTCGAACCGCTCGCCCCAGGCCAGCATGTCGCTGCGGAACGCGTCCCAGCGGCGCAGGATCCCGTACAGCTCCTCGGCGCACATGCCCTCGCCGTACGAGCGCCAGACCTCGATCGTCAGCTCGTGGCCGCCGCCGGGGTGGCGGGCGTCGGACACCGCGGCGCCCGCCTCGCGCAGCGCGTCTGCGGCGCGCGCGACCATCTCCACCGTCTCGGCGGTGGGGGACGCGAGGCCGTTCTCCGCCGAAGCGGCGACCTGCAGGCCGCGCAGCTCGACCGCCGCGGGGTCGCCGAGCGGCACCGGCGGCGTGCCGCCGTCACGCCCGTCCGGCCCGGTGAGCACGCCGAGGAGCAGCGCGACGTCGGCGACCGTGCGGGCCAGCGGCCCGACCTGCGTGCGGGGGTCGCCGAGCGCGCCGATCTGCCCGAGGTCGTCGAGGACGCCGGTGACCGGCACGCGGCCCGAGGTCGGCTTGATCGACGCCAGCCCGCAGAAGTGGGCGGGAAGGCGCACGCTGGCGCCCGAGTCCGTTCCCACGCCGCATGGAGAGCAGCCCGCCGCGATCGCGGCCGCCTCGCCACCGCTGCTGCCGCCCGGCGTGCGCTCGAGGTCCCACGGGTTGTTCGTGCGCCCGTAGACCTCGTTGTCGGTTTCGATGCCGCCGCCGTAGACCGGGCAGTTGGTCTTCCCGAGCAGGATCCCGCCGGCGTCGCGCAGCCGCGCCACCGCCGTCGCGTCGCGGTCGGGCACCACGCCGACCCGCTCCGGCGCGCCGATCGCCATCTCCACCCCCGCCGCCGACAGGTTGTCCTTGGCGGTGAACGGCACGCCGTGCAACGGGCCTCCCGACTCGCCGCGGGCGAGCGCGGCGCCCGCCTCGGCCGCGCAGGCGAGCGCCCGCTCGCCGTCGACCTGGACGACGGCGTTGACCGCGCCGTCGACCGCCTCGATGCGGCGCAGGTGCGCCGTCACGACCTCCACGGCCGAGACCTCGCGGTCCCGGACCAGGGCGGCCAGCTCGAAGGCCGGCCGCCCGGTGAGGTCCGGGAGGCTCAGCCCTTGACGGCTCCCGCCGTCAGGCCGGCCACGATGCGCTTCTGGAACAGCAGGACCAGCACGATCAGCGGGATCGAGATGACGACCGACGCTGCCGACTGGGTGCCCAGCGGGATCTCGAACTGCGAGGAGCCCGTGAACTGCGAGATCGCCACCGGTGTCGTCCTCGCTGCACGCGAGGAGGTGAGGGTGACGGCCAGCAGGAACTCGTTCCAGGCGGCGATGAACGCGAGGATCGCCGTCGTCGCGAGCCCGGGGGCCGCGAGTGGGACGATCACCTTGCGGAAGGCCTGGAAGTTCGTCGCCCCGTCCACCAGCGCCGCTTCCTCGAGGTCCCTGGGGATCTCGCGGAAGAACGACACCAGGATGTAGATCGAGAGCGGAAGCGCGAAGGTCAGGTACGGGATGACCAGACCGATCAGCGTGTTGTAGAGGCCGATGTCCGTCCACAGGCGGAACAGCGGCGCGGCGATTGCGATCTGCGGGAACGTCGAGATCGAGAGCACGATGCCCAGCAGGATGAACTTGAAGTTCATCTTCAGGCGGGCCAGCGCGTACGCGGCGAACGCGCCGACGATGACACCCAGGAACGTGGTCGTGAGGCTCACGATGGCGCTGTTGGCCAGCGACCGCACGAAGTCGTCGTTCTCGAAGATCGACTTGTAGTTCTCCATCGTCGGGTTGGGCGGGAAGATGTCCGCCGACGAGAGGTCCGGACCCGACTTGAGCGAGATGTTGACGAGCCAGTAGAACGGGAGGAGGCAGAAGATCACCACGCCTGCCGCGGCGACGTAGATCCACCACGGCGGTCCCGGCGCCTTCGGGCCCTTCTTCTTGACGGCGACGTCGGTCGTCGCGCCGGCGGTTGCGGTTGCGGCTCCCATGGCTATCGGTCCTCGGTCATGCCGCGGAGGTTGCCGCCCACGAAGCGGATGTAGGCGAACGAGACGGCCATCACGAGGATGAACGTGATGATCGAGTACGCCGCACCCTCACCGTAGAGGCGGTTTTCTTGGAATGTTCGCTGCGCGATCAGCGACATGGTCGTGGTGCCGTTCGCGCCGTTGGTGAGCACCTTCGGCAGGTCGAACGCCCGTAGCGCGTCGAGCGTGCGGAAGATCAGCGCGACGAGCAGGGCCGGCATCAGCAGCGGCAACGTGATCCGCCGGAATCGCTGCCACGTCGTCGCACCGTCGACCTTGGCGGCCTCGTAGATCTCGCCCGGAATGACCTGGAGGCCGGCGAGCAAGAGCAGAGCCATGAACGGCGCCGTCTTCCACGTGTCGGCCAGGATCATCACGATCAGGGCCTGCGGCTCCTCTCCCAGCCACACGGTGTTGGTTCCCAGGATCTGGTTGACGAACCCGAGGTTCGGGTCGACGATCGACTTCCACATGATCGCCGTGACCACGGTTAGGACGGCCCACGGCACCAGCACCACGGTGCGCAGCAGGCCCTGGCCCTTGAAGGCGGTGGCCATGATGAGGGCCATCACTAGGCCGATCACCGTCTCGAGCGCCACCGACGTGACGCTGTAGATCAGCGTGACGTATATGGACTTGCGGAACTCCGGCTCCTTGAACGCGTCGATGTAGTTGCCCAGCCCCGCGGGCGACGCCCAGCGGGAGAGCCCTTCCTCGATGAGGCTGTACTCGTGCAGCGAGAGCCAGATCGCGTACAGGATCGGGTACACCGCGACGAGCGCGATCAGCACCATCGAGGGTGCTGTCATCAGCCACGCCAGGCGGCGCTCCGGGACTCCCCGGGAGCGCCGCACCTGCGTGCCGGCTTGTACTGAAGCCGCGTCAGCCATGATCGATCAGAACGTCTCCAGCGCGCTCTGCATCTCGGTCTGGGCGGTCTTGAGAGCCTCCTCCGCCGACACCCGGCCCGCGAGCGCCTCGTTGACGTTCTTGTAGATCGCCTGCGAGATCTGCGGGTAGACCGGCGAGACCGGCCGCGAGTTGGCCTGCGAGATGGCGTCCCGGAGCTGCGACGCGAACTCGTACTTCTTCTTGATGGCCGGATCGTCGTACGTGGCCGTCAGCGTCGACGACTGCGAGTACTCCAGGAGCTGACGCTTCTGGTTCTCCTCGCCGGTGACGTAGTCGATCCACTTCAGCGCGCCACCCGGGTTCGCCGAGTACACGGAGACGACCTGGTTGTGGCCGCCGAGGATGCCGGCCGTGCCGCCGCCCTCGAAGGGCGGGAACGGAGCGACGGTGAACTTGCCCTTGACCGCCGGGGCCTTCTGGCCGAGCGCATACGCGTACGGCCAGTTGCGCATGAACGTCGCCTTGCCGGCCTCGAAGTAGCGCCGGGACTCCTCCTCCATGTAGGTCGTGACGCCGTTGGCGGCGACGCCGTCCTTGACACCGTCGACCATCAGCTGGAGCGCCTTGACGTTCTCGGGGGAGTTGATCACCGCGGTCTTGCCGTCGTCGGAGAGCACCTGCCCGCCGGCCGCGTACGCGAGCTCGAGGAAGTCGCAGGTGAGGCCCTCGTACGGCGCGCCCTGGTAGACGATGCCGTCGTTCTCGCCGGCGACCTTGTAGACCTCCTGCCAGGTGGCGGGGAACTCCTTGACCTGGTCCGTGCGGTAGTACATGAACGCCGCGTCAGTCTGCTGCGGCATGCCCCAGATCTTGTCCTCGAAGGTCACGGTTTCGAGCGTGGCCTCGATGATCTCGTCCTTGCGGCTCTCGACGTACGGCGTCATGTCGTACAGCCAGCCCTGGGACGCGAACTCCGCGGTCCAGATCACGTCGGACGAGAAGACGTCGCACTCGCCCTGCTTGGCCTCCTGGCGCTGGACGAACTGCGTGCGCTGCTCGTCGGCCGAGGTCGAGAACTCGAGCAGGTTGACGGTCACGCCGTTGCTCTGCGCGTTGAACGTCTTGACGGCCTCGGTGATGTCGCCCGAGGTGTCCTTGCCCATACAAAGGGTGACGTCGCCCTTGGCGCTATCCATGGACTTGGGGTCGATGACCTTCCCGCTGTCCGCGGTGCCGCCTTCGCTGGCGCCACCGTCATCATCATCGCCGCCGCACGCGGCGACCAACACAGCGCATGCCAGCGCTGCGCACAACAAGTACAGAAGTCTCTTGGACACGAGCTCCCCCTCAGTCCTGGTGGGTTGGATCAGGAACGTACCCTCATGCCTTCTTGGCGCGATTGCCCGGGGCCATCCGTGCCCCAGGCCTGATGGTGTCGAGCTGCGCGACCCCGGTTCTTACCGGATGCCGCGGTCGTGTGTCGCACGACCAGCGTCACCGGCAGCTCACGGCCGCTGATGGACCCGCCCTCGAGGGCGGTGAGGACCATCTCGGCACCGCTCGCGCCGCTCTCCTCGAGCGGTTGCGCGACGGTGGTCAGACCCGCGTGGCGGGCCAGCTCGATGTCGTCGTAACCGACGACCGACAGGTCGCCGGGAACTCTTGCGCCGAGCGCCTCGGCCGCTTCCAGCGCACCCACCGCCTGGGTGTCGGAGGCCGCGAACACGGCGGTCGGCGGATCCGGGCGGTCAAGCGCCTCGCGTGTCAGGGCGGCGGCTGCCTCGCGCCCGTGCGGACCGCGGAGCAGGAGGGCCGGATCGGCTTCCACCCCGGCGGCGGCGAGCGCCTCCTCATAGCCGGTGCGCCGCCTGGCGCTGGACACGAACCCGTCGTAGTTGTGCTCGAAGTCGCCGAGGAACGCGATCCGCCGGTGGCCGAGTTCGAGCAGGTGCTCCGTCGCCAGCCGCCCGCCCGCGACGTCGTCGGTGTGCACCGACGGGACGGAGCTGTGGGGATGGTCGACGAGGACGACGGGGACGCCCTCCTCGGCGAACCGCTCGAGGTCGTCGTCCGCCGGGCACAGCGAGATCGACAGCAGGGCGTCGAGCCCGCCGCCCGCCGAGAGGCGCCGGAAGTAGTCCGGCGCCTCGCCCGGCCGCTCCACGTCGAACAGCACGAGCTGGTACCCGGCGCCCGCGAGGACATGGGAGACGCCGCGCAGGCGCTCCATGACCGACGGGCGCGTGAAGAAGGGCGCGACGACGGCGACGGCGAGGCTGCGCCCGGTCGACAGCGCCCGGGCGGCCGCGTTCGGCGCGTAGCCGAGCTCCTCGATCGAGTCGAGCACGCGCCGCCGCGTCTCGTCGCGAACGGCAGGGGAGCCGTTCAGGACTCGGGAGACGGTTGCGACGCCAACTCCGGCCTGCTTTGCGACCTCAGCGATGGTCACCAACGCCCGACTCGACCTCTCCTCCGTGGAACCGATTCCATCGAACCACTACGGACCCTGTCCGTCAATGACGGCAGCCTACATGGCAGTTCGTATCCTGCGACGCCATGTCGTGGTGGAAGGACGGCGTCCTGTACCAGATCTATCCCCGCTCCTACGCCGATTCCGACGGCGACGGGATCGGCGACCTGCGGGGCATAACCGGTCGCCTCGACCACCTCGAGTGGCTCGGCGTCGACGGCATCTGGCTCAACCCGACGATGCCGTCGCCCAACGACGACTGGGGCTACGACGTCTCCGACTACTGCAGCGTCCATCCCGAGCTGGGCACGCTGGAGGACCTCGACGAGCTGATCGAGGAGGCCGGGCGGCGCGGGATCCGCGTCCTGCTCGACCTCGTCCCGAACCACACGAGCGACCGTCACCCGTGGTTCCGCGACGCGCTCAGCGGCCCCGACGCCCGCTACCGCGACTTCTACGTGTGGGGCGACCCGGCGGCCGGCGGCGGCCCGCCGAACAACTGGCTCTCGAACTTCGGCGGCTCGGCGTGGACGCTCGACGAGGCCTCGGGCCAGTACTTCCTGAACAACTTCCTCCCGACGCAGCCGGACCTCAACTGGTGGAACCCGGAGGTCCGCGAGGCGTTCGACGACGTGCTGCGCTTCTGGTTCGACCGCGGGGTGGCCGGCTTCCGGATCGACGTCTGCCACGCGATCGTCAAGGACCGCGAGCTGCGCGACGACCCCGCGGCCACGGAGGACGACCATCCCAAGGTGCGCGAGCGCGGCACGCGGCAGGTGTTCTCCATGAACCGGCCTGAGGTGCACGACGTCCTCCGGCGCTGGCGGTCGCTGTCCACGGACGGGCGCATCCTCGTGGGGGAGACCTACGTGCTCGACGTCGACCAGCTGATCCCCTACTACGGGACCGGCGAGGACGAGCTGCACCTGGCCTTCAACTTCCTGTTCGTGCATGCAGAGCTCGACGCGAGGCAGATGCGCTCGATCGTCGAGGCGATCGAGGCCAAGCTGCCCGCGGGCGCCTGGCCGGTGTGGACGGGCTCGAACCACGACGCCGGGCGGCTGGTGACGCGCTGGGCGGGCGGTGACGAGGCCAAGACGCGCGCCGCGCTGCTCATGCTCCTCGGCCTGCGCGGGACGGCGTTCCTGTACTACGGCGACGAGATCGGGATGCCGGACGTGCCGCTCGACCCCGCGCTCGCGCTCGACCCGGTGCCGCACCGCACCGGCGACCCGAGCCGCAACCGCGACGAGTGCCGCACGCCGATGCAGTGGAGCGCCGGGCCCGGCGCGGGATTCACCGCGAACGGCAGCAGCTGGCTGCCGATCGGCGACGCCGCCGCGCACAACGTGGACGCCCAGCGGGCGGACCCGGAGTCGGTGCTCCACCTCGTGCGCGACCTGATCGCGCTGCGTCGCGAGCGGGCGGACCTGCGCGACGGGGCGTACGCGACGCTTCCGGCGCCCGGCGGCGCGTGGGCCTGGCGGCGCGGCGAGAACACCGCGGTGGCGCTCAACCTGTCGGACGCGCCGGTGGAGGTCGAGGGCGTCGGCGGGACGCTGCTGCTGGCGACCGAGCGCGGGCGCGCCGGCGAGCGGGTCGAGGGCCCGCTCGACCTGGCGCCGTGGACGGGTGCCATCATCGCGCTCGATGGGTGAGGTCGCCGATCTCGATCCCCTGCTCTCGGACGAGGGCTGGCCGTACGCGTCGACTCCGCCCGTGGAGCCCGGCGATCCCGGGCGCTTCCACGCGCTGTTCGGGCGCGACTCGCTGATCACCGCGCTCCAGGTCCTGCCCGCTCGCCCGGACGTCGCGCGGGCCACGCTGCGCGCTCTCGCCGCCCGCCAGGGGCGCCGCGAGCACCCGGGCACGCTCGAGGCGCCGGGCAAGATCGGCCACGAGTTCCGCGCCGCCGCTCCCCCGCCGATCGTGGCCGCCGGCTGGCCGGTCGACGGGCCCTTCGCCTACTACGGGACCGCCGACGCCACGTCGTGGTTCCTCGTCGTCCTCGCCGCGACGGGTGACGCCGCGCTCGTCGCCGAGCTCGACCCGGTGTGGCGGGCGGCGGGCACGTGGTTGGCGGGCGCGCTGGACGAGGGCGCCGGCCTCGTGCGGCACGCACCCGGCGAGTGGGGGGCGATCACGCAGCACGGCTGGCGCGACGCGTTCGATCCGTCGAACCCGGCCGAGGGCGGCTCGGGGATCCTGCGGCCCGACGGCACCGTGCCCGAGCCGCCGCTGGCCGACACGGACTCGCAGGCCGTCGCGCACGCCGCCCTGCGCGCACTCGCGGCCCTCGACCCCAGCGGCGGATGGCTCGAGCGGGCGGACGCGCTCCGGGCCCGGCTCTCGCGCGATTTCGTGCCCGACGTGATGGCCGTGGAGGCGGGAGACCAGCCCGTGCCCGGGGCGGGCTCGCAGCTCGGCTGGCTGCTGTGGGCCGACGCGCTCGAGCCGGACGCGCACGAGGCCGCCGCCGACCGGCTCGCCGCGCCGGACATCCTCACGGACTTCGGGCTGCGCACGCTTTCCAGCGACTCGCCCGTCTTCGAACCGCACGCCTACCACCGCGGGTCGATCTGGCCGTTCGACTCGTGGCTGGGCTACGGCGGCCTGCGCTCCGCGGGCCGCGCCGCGGCGGCCGAGCGCGTGCGCACGGGCGTGCTCGAGGCGCTCGACCGCCTCGGCCGCGCGCCCGAGCTGTACGCGGTCACGCTCGCCGGCGAGGTCGAGCCCGTCGCGCTCTCCAACCGCGTGCAGGCCTGGACGGCGGGCGCCCGCTGGGCGCTCACGCACGAGTGGGACGGGAGAGGACCCGGCCCTCCCAGGGGCCGAGGGTGAGGCCGGCGCCCTCGCCGATCAGCACCTCGGCGCCCGCCCAGGACTCGTCGACCTCCGCGGTCACCGTGTCGCCCGAGAAGTTGCCGAGCACGAGCAGCTCGACGTCGTCCAGGCGCCGCGTGAACGCGTACACCCGCTCGTCGTTCGGGAGCAGCATGTGGAAGTCGCCGTGGGCGACGACCGGCTCGGTGTGGCGGAGCTCGATCAGGCGGCGGTAGTGGTGGAAGACCGAGTCGGGGTCCGCGGCCGCGGCCGTGGCGTTGATCTCGCTGTGGTTGGGGTTGACCGCGAGCCACGGGGTGCCGGTCGTGAAGCCGGCGTGCTCTGACGCGTCCCACTGCATCGGCGTGCGCGCGTTGTCGCGGCCCATCGCGCGCAGGGCGGCCAGCACATGGTCGGGCGGGTCGCCGAGGGCCACGGCCTGCGCGTAGTAGTTGAGCGACTCGATGTCGCGGAAGTCCTCGAGCCGCTTGAGCGGGGCGTTCGTCATCCCCAGCTCCTCGCCCTGGTAGACGTACGGCGTGCCGCGGTGCAGGTGCAGGACCGTGCCGAGCATCTTCGCGGCCGTCACGCGGTGCTCGCCGTCGTCGCCGAAGCGCGAGACCACCCGCGGCTGGTCGTGGTTGTTCCAGTACAGGCTGTTCCAGCCGCCGTCCGCGAGCCCCACCTGCCAGCGGTTGAGCGACGTCTTGAGGTCGACGAGCCGCAGCGGGTGGACGTCGAACTTGCTCGCTCCCTGGTCGAGCTGGACGTGTTCGAACTGGAAGACCATGTCGACCTCGCCGCGGTCGGGGTCGGTGAACAGCCGCGCCTCGTCGACGGTCACGCCCGGCATCTCTCCCACCGTCAGCAGGCGGTCATCCCTGCCGGCGAAGACCTCACGGTGCATCTCCTGGAGGAACTCGTGGATCCGCGGGCCGCAGAGGAAGTGCGGCGAGCCGTCGCCGTACGGGCCGTCGAGCACGCGGCCGTCGGGCAGCGCGGTGTCCTTGGAGATCATGTTGATGACGTCCATGCGGAAGCCGTCGACTCCGCGGTCGAGCCACCAGCGCATCATCGAATAGATGGCTTCGCGGACCTCGGGCTTCTCCCAGTTGAGGTCGGGCTGCTTGCGCGAGAAGAGGTGCAGGTAGTACTCGCCGCTCGCCTCGTCGAGCTCCCACGCGGGCCCGGAGAAGAACGAGTGCCAGTTGGTCGGCTCGGCTCCCGGCTCGCCGGGCTCCATGCCGGCGCGGGCCGGCCGCCACCAGTACCAGTCTCGCTTCGGGTTGTCGCGGCTCGAGCGCGACTCGACGAACCAGGGATGCTCGTCCGACGTGTGGTTGACGACCAGGTCCATCACGAGCTTCATGCCGCGGTCGTGCACGGCGTCGAGCAGCGCGTCGAAGTCCTCCAGCGTCCCGAACGTCGGGTCGATGTCCTGGTAGTCGCTGATGTCGTAGCCGGCGTCGTCCTGCGGGGACGGGTAGACGGGCGAGAGCCAGACCACGTCGACGCCGAGCCGCGCGAGGTGGTCGAGCCGGCTCGTGATGCCCGCGAGGTCGCCGACCCCGTTACCGTCGGAGTCGGCGAAGCTGCGCGGATAGATCTGGTAGACGACGGCGGTCGTCCACCACGGGACGGCGTTCGGGTCGGGGGACATCGACCCGAACGCTACGTCCCGGTGGGCTAGCGCGTCGTGACCACCAGCCTGTGGTCGTCGCCGGAGGCCCGCACGCTGACCTCGAGCCCGCGGTTGGTCTCCCGCTCGCGCCAGTGCACGCGACGGCCGTCGAGCTTCACCGAGCTGACCTGCGACCCACGCGGCAGCGTGTGACCGATCCGAAGGCGGCGCAGCCCGAGCTTGTGGCCGTCGACCTTGGTGATGTAGCGGTCGCCGGAGCGCGCGGCGGCCACGTCGAGCGAGCCCTTGCCCAACCTGATGTTCTTGCCCGCGATCGGCGACGACGACGGCAGCTGCGGCACGACCTCGACCCGATCGCGCCCCATGTCCGGCCGCACGCCCAGCTGCTGGTGCACGACGGGCCACACGGTCCCGTAGTGCCCCCAGGCCTGCACGAACATCGCGCGGCAGCTCCAGCAGCGCTCGATGTTGGCGTCGCGATCGCCGGGCCTCTCGAAGTCCGGCGACGGCAGGATCTCGGGCAGCGAGCCGGGCTGCTCGTCCGGCGTGCCACCCGTGTAGGGCTGGCCGAACATCGGCTCGGCCTCGGCGTCGGTGTAGCGCTGCTGCTGTCCCGGCCCGAGGCGGCCGTAGTTGCCCTCGCCGACCGCCTGGATCGCCGTGTTGAGCCCGAAGATCGTCCGCTCGCCGAGGCCGTCGGATCCACCGCCGCAGCCCGTGTGGAACAGGCCGAGGTTGTAGGGCCGCTGGCCGCTGTAGCAGTCGGTCTCGCGCAGCGACAGCGCCTGGTTGCCGTGGTCGAAGGTGGCCAGGCCCGGCACCGCCTTCCCGCCGATGGTGAGCTCGGCCTCCATCGGCGTCACGCCGATCCAGTGCTTGTCCTGCTGCTTGTTGTTGTCGCCGCCGAGGGGCGGGTCGTCGATCGAGTCGGCGTACTGCGGCCCGTCGGGCGGCGGCAGCGGATACCACCAGGCGTCCTCGAACCGCTGGTGCAGCCCGCGGGCGAGGCCGGCCGCCCAGCTGCGAGTGGCGGCGTCACCCTTGGACCGGGCGAGGTCCGCGAGGTCGTAGAGCCCGCGGATCAGGTAGACGGAGTTGTCGAGCTTCTCGACACCCATGCCCGTGCGCTCCACGTTGCCGGAGCCCTCGGGCCAGCCGTCGTCGTCCTCGTCGAGCCGGTCGACCACGGCGCGCATCCCGCGGACCGTGAAGTCGTACAGCTCGTCGCGGAACCGGTCGTCGCCGGTCCAGCGCCAGATCAGGGCGACGGCGCTCGGGTACTTGACCGTCTCGTCGGTGTTGAAGTCGTAACGCGTTCGCCGGTTGTGGGGTCGATCTTGATCGAGTCCTTGCCGAACCAGTTCGAACCCTCAGAGATCACCTCGTGCGTGACGATGCCCGACCCGCCGTTGAGGATCTCCGACACGTCGCGCAGGCCGGTCAGGTGGTCCTTGATCGCCTCGAACTGGCCCATGGCGACGCTGGCGAACGCCGTGTACTCGCCGTCGGTGGCGAACATCCACGGGTAGTCCGGATAGCCGGCGCCGACCCAGCGGGCGTGGTCCACGGTGCCCAGCGGCGCCGTGTACTCGTTGCCCTGGTCGAGCCAGCGGATCTGCAGGTCCTCGGCGGAGCGCGTGAGGTCGAGCACGTTCTGCTTGCCCCAATCGACGGCCCGCTGGAGCCGGCGGTCGCCCGGCAGCGAGAGTCGCGTCATCGCGCCCCAGCGCTTACGGGCGTCGATCTTGGCCGCGAGCTGGCGTGAAGGCTTCTTCAACGCCGCGCGAAGCTCGGCGCGCGCGTCGCCGGGGCCCTTGTCGGAGCCCATCACCGCGATCCACAGCGTCTCGCTGTCGCGCACCCCGACGGTCACGCGGTAGCGGAGCTGGCCGCCGGCACCCTTCCCGAAGGGTCCGTCGTCGCAGGCGCTCGGCAGCTCGTCGGCGATGCAGACGTTGGTGCCCTGCGGGCCGCGGTGCCCGTTGGCCGCGGTGTTGACCTCGGCTGCGGAGGGCCGGCGGTCGGAGGCCACGTACGCGGCGTAGTCGTGCGGCGTCGCGTTCGGATGCGGAAGGGTGCCCTGCTCGCGGAAGCGCAGGGCCCCGTCCTCCACCGTCGCCGTGTCGGGCAGCTGGTCGCTCGCGTGCGGCGTGTTGCCGAAGCTCCACGGGTATTCGGCGAGCAGCTCGGAGTGGGCGTCGACCTTGACCGTGACGGTGCGCGCGGAGCCGCTCGGGTTCGTCATCTTCAGGCCGATCAGCGCGCCACGGCGCCCGTCGGGCGCGAAGTCGGTCCGCTCGAGCTGCAGACCTCCGGTGGTCGGGAGGTCGAACCGGACGTAGCCCCAGCCGCTCGTGAAGTTCGTGGCCTGGCCGACCCACTGGTCGTCGATGCCGAACCAGACGCCGTCGACGAGCTTGATCGGCTCGCTCCAGATGCCGCCCATCTCGCCGGCGATGTGCCAGCCGTTCGCGTAGAAGCGACCGTCCTCGAAGCCGATGATCCGCGCCCGCTCGCCTGCGGCGGCGTACCGGCGGTCCTGGAGCCGGTCGGCGATGGACAGCTCGGGCGCGGCGGCGGCTGCTGACGGCGCCAACAAGGCGGCCAGCCCCACTCCCCAAGCAACGGCACGTGTTCGTGTGCGCAAGGTTCTCCCCTCCCGGATTACTAAAGCGCTTTAGCTGCCATGTGGCACCATACACGAAGTCATGCCCGGAGCAAGCGATTCCGACGCACGAGACGCGTCCCGGCCGCGCCCGCGACGGCTGACGATCGACGACGTCGCCGCCCGCGCCGGCGTGTCGTCGGCCGCCGTGTCGTTCGCCATGAACAACCGCCCGGGGGTGGCGGAGGAGACCCGCGCGCGGATCTTGCGGGCGGCCGAGGAGCTGGGCTGGCGGCCCAGTGCTCACGCGCGCGCCCTCACGGAGGCGCGCGCGCGGGCGATCGGACTGCTGCTGGCGCGGCCGGTCGCCCAGCTCGAGGTCGACCCGTTCTTCCTGCGGTTCCTGGCGGGCGTGGAGCGGGCGCTGGCCCGGACCGACAACGCGCTCCTGCTGCGGGTGATCGACACCGCCGAGCCGGTCGATCTCGGCGCGTACACCCGCCTGGCGGCGTCGGGGAGGGTCGACGGCTTTCTCCTCTGCGACGTCGAGCTCGACGACCCGCGGTTCGACCTGCTCGCGGCCGCCGGTCTCCCGGTCGTCGTCGCCGGCCACCCGGTCTCGCCGTGCCCCTTCCCGTTCGTGGAGACCGAGCACGCGCGGGGCATGGCGGCGGCGGTCGAGCACCTGATCGGGCTCGGCCACCGGCGCGTCGGCTTCGTCGGCGGCTTCGAGGGCTACGAGTTCGTGCAGGCGCGCCTGGACGTCTTCCGGGTCACGTTGGAAGCCGCCGGCCTCGAGCCGGGGCCGGTCGCGCACGCCGACCCCGCCGATCCCGCCGGCACCGCCGCGACGGCGCGCGTGCTCGAGCAGCGGCCGACGGCGATCGCGTACGCGAGCGACGTGCTCGCCGCCGCCGGGCTGGGCGTGGCTCGCGAGCGCGGGCTCGACGTCCCCGGCGACCTGTCGGTCACCGGCTTCGACGACTCGCCGCTCGCCGCGCTCGCCGGCCCGCCGGTGACGAGCGTGCGGATCGACTACACGCACTTCGGCGAGGTCGCGGCCGCCACGCTCGTCGCCGCGATCTCGGGCGAGGAGCCGCCGACCTTCGTCCCGGCGCCGCCGGAGCTCGTGGTCCGCGCGTCGACCGCTCCCGCGCCCGTTTGACGCCGGTCCGGCTTCTATCGTTCATGGGTCCATGCCGCCCTTCAAGCTCGACGCCGTCTACTCGCCGACCGCCGACCAGCCGAAGGCCGTCGACGGCCTCGTCGACGGCGTCGAATCGGGCGCCCGGGGGATCACGCTGCTGGGCGCCACCGGCACCGGCAAGACGATGACCATGGCGGCGACGATCGAGCGCCTCCAGCGGCCCGCGCTCGTCCTCGCCCACAACAAGACGCTGGCGGCGCAGCTCTGCAACGAGTTCCGCACGTACTTCCCGCAGAACGCGGTCGAGTACTTCGTGTCGTACTACGACTACTACCAGCCCGAGGCCTACGTCCCGAGCAAGGACCTCTACATCGAGAAGGACTCGGCGATCAACCAGGAGATCGACCGCCTGCGCCACGCGGCGACGGCGGCGCTGTTCGCCCGGCGGGACGTCGTGATCGTCGCCTCGGTGTCCGCGATCTTCGGCCTCGGCTCGCCGGACACGTACAACGACAACTGCCAGATCCTGCTCAAAGGCGGGGAGGTCAACCGGGACGAGCTCCTGCGCAAGCTGGTCTACCTCCAGTACAACCGGAACGACACGGCGCTCGGCCGCGGGACGTTCCGCGTGCGGGGGGACACGCTGGAGGTCTTCCCCGCGTACGCCGAGACCGCGTTCCGGGCGCTCCTGTTCGGTGACGAGATCGAGCGGCTGCAGCACTTCGACCCGCTGACGGGCGAGCTGATCGTCGACGACCTCGAGCACGTCGCCATCTGGCCTGCGACGCACTACAACGTCAAGGAGGGCACGATGGAGCGCGCGGTCGAGGAGATCGGCCGTGAGCTCAACCACCGCACGGCGGAGCTGGAGGCCGAGGGCAAGCTGCTCGAGTCGCACCGCTTGCGCCAGCGCACGCAGTACGACATGGAGATGCTGCGCGAGGTCGGGTTCTGCTCCGGGATCGAGAACTACTCCCGGATCCTCGACGGCCGGCCCCCGGGCGCGCGCCCGTACTGCCTGATCGACTACTTCCCCGAGGACTTCGTCTGCTTCATCGACGAGTCGCACCAGACCGTGCCGCAGCTCGGCGCCATGTACGAGGGCGACCGCTCGCGCAAGACGACGCTGGTCGACTACGGGTTCCGGCTCCCGAGCGCGCTCGACAACCGGCCGCAGACGTTCGCCGAGTTCCTCTCGATCTCGCCCCAGCTCGTGTTCGTGTCGGCGACGCCGGGCCCGTACGAGCGCGAGCACTCCGCGGAGATCGTCGAGCAGATCGTGCGGCCGACCGGGATCGTCGACCCCGCGGTCGAGGTGCGGGAGACGCGCAACCAGATCGACGACCTGATGCGCGAGATCCGCGAGCGGCGGGATCGCAACGAGCGCGTGCTCGTCACCACCTTGACCAAGAAGATGAGCGAGGACCTGACGGACTACCTGCTCGAGATGGGCTTCAAGGTCCGCTACCTGCACTCGGAGGTCGACACGCTGGAGCGGATCCAGATCATCCGCGAGCTGCGGCTGGGGGAGTACGACGTGCTGGTCGGCGTCAACCTGCTGCGCGAGGGCCTTGACCTGCCCGAGGTCTCCCTCGTCGCGATCCTCGACGCCGACAAGGAGGGCTTCCTCCGCGGCGAGACGTCGCTCATCCAGACGATCGGCCGCGCCGCGCGGAACATCGAGGGCAAGGTCCTGATGTACGCGGACAAGGAGACCGAGGCGATGCGCAAGGCGATCGGGGAGACCGACCGCCGCCGCGAGATCCAGGTCGCCTACAACCGCGAGCACGGCATCACGCCGGAGACGATCGTCAAGGGGATCTCCGACATCACGGAGTTCCTGATGGGGGAGAGCAAGGTCCCGCGCTCCTCCCGCCGCCGGCGCGAGAAGCGCGTCGACATGGAGCCGCACGAGATCGAGTCCACGATCGTCGAGCTCGAGGAGGAGATGCTCGCGGCCGCCGAGGAGCTGCGGTTCGAGTACGCGGCCAAGCTCCGCGACGAGATCCGCGACCTCCGCCGCGAGCTGCTCGACCTCACGGCCCCGGCCGAGCCGGCCGCCGAGGCCTCGTAGTTCGTCACAACTTCGCTCCTTTTCTGTGCCGATTGTGTGGGGAACGGCAACGGCGGCATTGAGAGGAGGCACGATGGGAGGATGCAGCGCGGGGAAGTTCGTGTAAGTCGTCGAGCCGGCGGGCGTCGACATGCACGTAGTTCCCCGCGAGAGCGTTGCTGAGCTGGCCGGGCGGCAGCACGGCGTCGTCTCGACGCGGCAACTGAACGCGGCTGGGCTGGGACCGAACGCCATCGCCCGCCAGGTTGCGAAGGGCTGGTTGCGCCCGCTGCATCGAGGCGTCTACGCCGTCGGAGTGCTCGAGAGCGACCTCACGCGACCGGCCGCCGCGCAGCTCGCGGCGGGAGGCGGTGCCGCGCTGAGCCACAGGACCGCCGCCGTGATCTGGCGCCTGCTGCCCGCACGACCCGCCGACCCGGTCGATCTCACTCTCTTCAATGCCCGGGGTCGGAACAAGCACGGCGTCCGGGTCCACCACGCCGAGCTGACGACGACGGACGTGCGTCAGCGCCACGGCCTGAGGCTCACGGCGCCCGCCCGGACGCTGCTCGACCTCGCCGCCTCCGCACCGCGTGAGCTCGACGCGGCGCTGAACGAAGCCCGGATTCTCCGCCTCGTCACCCCGCGGCAGCTCGCCGAGCTGCTCGACCGCTGCCCGCGCCACCGCGGCGCGCGGGCTCTGCGCGAGGCCACCTCGGACGGCCCTGACCTGACCCGATCCGAGGCCGAGCGCCGCCTGCTCGCGCTCATCCGGGCGGCCGGGCTCCCCGCCCCGCGCACGAACGTCCGGGTGGCCGGCTACGAGGTCGACCTGCACTGGCCCGCCCACAACCTCGTCGTCGAGTTCGACGGCTGGGCGCACCACCGGCAACAGCGGCATTGAAGGAGTCAGGTTGGACCGCCGCGTGATGACTTGACGGCGATAATCGACGTCAAGTGAGCAACCGCCGCGACCGGGCCTCCCTTCAATGCCGAAGTTCACGGAGCGCCCTCACAAACGCAGGCGCACAGCCGTTCGAACCCCGATGACCATCGACTTCGAGCCCGCCTACCGTGCCGTGACGGAACGAGACAGCAGCCGGGACGGCCAGTTCGTGACGGCCGTCAAGACGACCGGGGTGTACTGCCGCCCGAGCTGCCCCGCCCGCACACCGCTGGCGCGCAACGTGACCTTCTACGCCACCGCCGACGAGGCCCGCGCCGCGGGCTATCGCGCCTGCCGCCGCTGCCGCCCCTAGAGGCGTTCCTCGCCGCCCGCGCGGTGCCCGGCGTCGAGGAGGTCGTCGACGGCCGCTACCGGCGGACGGTCCGGCTGCCGCACGGGCCGGCGCTCATCGGCGTCGACGAGCGGCTGGCCGGGGCCGACCCGGCCGCGGCCGACGCCCACCTGGCCGGCGACCCGTACCTCGGTCCGCTGATCGCCGCCCGGCCCGGGCTGCGGATGCCCGGGACCGTGGACGGCGGCGAGCTGGCGATCCGCGCCGTGCTCGGCCAGCAGGTCACCCTCGACGCGGCGCGGACGCTGGCCGGCCGGCTCGTGGCCGCCGCCGGCGAGCCGCTCGCCGAGCCGGCCGGCTCGCTGACGCACCTGTGGCCGGTGCCCGAGGCGATCGCGGAGGCGGCGCCCGCGCTCCCGATGCCGCGCGCCAGGCAGCGCGCGGTCGCGGCCCTCGCGGGAGCGCTCCAGGCCGGCCTCCGCCTCGAACCGGGCGCCGACGACGCCCGCCAGCAGCTCCTCGAGCTCCCCGGCATCGGTCCGTGGACGGCGGAGTACATCGCGATGCGAGCACTCGGCGACCCCGACGCGTGGCTGCCGACCGACGTCGGCGTGCGCCATGGCCTCGCCCGCATCGGCGCCCCGCTCGAGGCCGCCGACGCCTGGCGCCCCTACCGCACGCACGCCGTCCGCCACCTGTGGGCGGCCGTGTAGCCTCGACGCGCGTGGACGTCGGAGCGCTGTTGCGCTGGTACGCGCGCGTGAAGCGCCCGCTGCCGTGGCGGGAGACGCGCGACCCGTACGCGCTGCTCGTGAGCGAGGTGATGCTCCAGCAGACCCAGGCGGCGCGGGTGGTGCCGTACTACGACGACTTCCTGGCGCGCTTCCCGGACCCGCGCGCGCTCGCGGTGGCGGCGCCGGGCGACGTCCTGCGGTCCTGGAGCGGCCTCGGCTACAACCGCCGGGCCCTCGCGCTCCACGCCGCCGCCCGCCACATCACGGCGCACGGCTGGCCCGACGACCTCACCGACCTGCCGGGGGTCGGCCCGTACACCGCGGCGGCCGTCGGGTCGTTCGCGTGGGACCGGCAGACCGCCGCCGTCGACACCAACGTCCGCCGGGTGCTCGAGCGCCACGACGGCGTCACCCGCCGCGCGCGCGACCTGGGCGATCGCGCGGCGTCGCTGCTCCCGCTGGGCCGCGCGGCCGAGTTCAACCAGGCGATGATGGAGCTGGGAGCGACGGTCTGCCGGCCCCGAGCTCCGCGCTGCGCCGAGTGCCCGGTTCGCGGGACCTGCGGCGGCAACCTGACCACCGAGCCCCGCCGCCGCGGCGCCGAGCGGTTCGAGGACAGCGACCGCTGGGCGCGAGGGCGGATCCTGGCCGCGCTCCTGGCGGATGAGGAGCCGCCGCCGGCGATCGACGGCGAGCGCCGCGAGCGCGCCCTCGCCGGCCTCGAGCGCGACGGGCTGATCGTCCGCGACCCGGAGCCGCGGCTGCCCACCTAGCGGGTCGTCGCCTCGAGCGGGAGCCGCACGCTGAACGCGGTGGCGCCCGGCTGCGACTTCACGACCAGGCTCCCGCGGTGGCGCTCCTCGACGATTCGCCGCGCGGTGTCGAGCCCCAGCCCCGAGCCGTTGCCCACGCTCTTGGTCGTGAAGAACGGATCGAAGATGCGCTCGAGCACCTCGGCCGGGATTCCCGGGCCGTCGTCGGCGATCTCGACGACCGCGCAGTCGCCGTCGCGCCGCGTGCTGACCGTGATCGTGCCCTGGCCGCCGAGCGCCGCGATCGCGTTGTCGAGCAGGTTGGTCCACACCTGGTTGAGCTCCGGGCCGCGCACCGTCACCTTGGGCAGTGAGCGGTCGTAGTCGCGCCGGACGTCGATCGCCGTCTTCTTGAGCTTGTGGCCGAGCACGACCAGCGTCGTCTCGAGCCCATCGTGGAGGTCGGTCTCGACCAGCTCGCCGCGGTCCATGTAGGCGTACGACTTGACGGCCGCGACCAGCCGGCTCATGCGCTCGGTCGACTCGCACAGCTGCGAGGCGAGCCCGCGTGCTGTCAACGACGCGGCGATCCAGCCGACGGCGGCCACCGTCGCCGGCCCGGCGATCCCCTGCAGGCGCGCCAGCCACTCGCGGTCCACGCCCGCGGCGGCCAGCGGCTCGACGAGCCGCCACGCCTCCGGCACCTCCAGCTCTTCGAGCGCCTCCAGCAGGTCGTCCTCGGCGTCGGCGGCGTCGAGGCTCGATAGCGGCGTGGCGGCCTCCGCGCGGGCCAGCGCCTCCCGCTGCATCTCGACGAGCTGCACGGCCTCGGCCCGCTCGAGGCCCGCGTCCACGAACGCGCCGATCACGGAGGCGAGCACGTCGAGCGTCTCGGTCATGTCGCTCGCGGCGCGGCGCGCGGCGGCGGCGGGGTTGTTGAGCTCGTGCGCGAGCCCGGCGGCCATCTTCCCGAGCCCGGCGAGGCGCTCACGGTTCTGGGCGAGCGCCGTGACGCGACTCATGACCGGCACCACCTGCCGCAGGATCCGGCGGTGGACGGGGCGGTACTCGAGCACGAGGTCGACGAACGGCTTGGCCGGGATCGTCGCCACGCGGACGTCCGTCTCCGCCTGCATGCGCACGCCGACGTCCCCTTCCGTGAGCACGGGGATGGCGCCCATCCACGTAGGCGCGACGTGCCGGCCGACCGGCTCGAGCCGGCCTCGGTCCTCGACGGAGATCGCCTGGATCACCCCGTCGAGCAGGAGCACGAACTCGTCGGCGTCCGCGCCCTGCTCGACGACGATGGAGCCGGCGGCCACCTCCCGCACCTCCGCGGCGGCCGCCCACCGCTCGAGGTCGGCGTCCGAGAGCTCCTCGAAGAGGTCCATGCCGCGCAGCTCGTCCACCGTCGGGGCGCTCATGCCGCGGCCAGGTACTCGTGGATCAGCGAGACCGCCATCGACCCCTCGCCCACGGCGCTCGCCACCCGCTTGATCGAGCGCGCCCGCACGTCGCCGGCCACGAACACGCCCGGCACGCTCGTCTCGAGCAGGTAGGGGTCGCGCTTGAGCGGCCAGCCGGCGCCCTGCGCGTCCGGCCCCGCGAGGATGAAGCCGCGCTCGTCGCGCGCCACCACGCCCTCGAGCCAGTCCGTCCGCGGGAGGGCCCCGATGAACACGAAGCACGCGTCGACCTCTTCTACGGCCTCGGCGCCGTCCGGGTTCAGGACCCGGAGCCGCTCCAACCGCCCGTCCCCCTCGGCGGCCAGCGCCTGCGCGCTCGTCCGGACCTCGACGTTGCCGAGCGCGGCGATCTGCTCGATCAGGTAGTGCGACATCGACGCCTCGAGCGAGGGCGCGCGCACGAGCATGGTCACCCGCCCCGCGTAGTGGCTGAAGAAGACCGCCGCCTGCCCCGCCGAGTTGGCGCCGCCGATCACCACCACATGCTGGTCCGCGCACGCCCGCGCCTCGGTGAGCGCCGCGCCGTAGTACACGCCCGAGCCCGTCAGTTCGGCGAAGCCCGGCGCGCCGTGCTGACGGTAGGAGACGCCCGAGGCGATGAGCACGCAGTTGGCGCTCAGCGAGCCGCCGCCGGTGAGGCGCACCACGCGGCCCGAGCCCTCGACCTGGAGCGCGTCCGCGTCCTGCACGGTGAGCAGCTCGGCGCCCAGCCGCCGCGCCTGGTCGGTGGCGCGCCGCGCGAGGTCCGAGCCGCTGAGGCCGCTCGGGAAGCCGAGGTAGTTCTCGATCTTGCTCGACTGGCCGGCCTGGCCGCCGGGGGCCTCGCGCTCGACCATCACCGTGCGCAGGCCCTCGGACGCGCCGTAGACGGCGGCCGCCAGCCCGGCGGGGCCGCCGCCGACGATCACGAGGTCGTAGTGGTCCGACGCCGGCTGCACGGCGACGCCGAGGCGCTCCGCCAGCTCGAGGACGGTGGGCCGCTCGAGCACCGCGCCGTCCTCGAGCAGTGCCACGGGGAGCCGGCTGGCGTCGACGCCGGCCACGGTGAGCAGCTCGCGGGCCTCGCCGTCGCGCTCGACGTCGAGCCAGCGGGCCGGGATGCGGTTGCGGGCGAGGAAGTCGCGAAGGTCGTAGAACTCCCGCGAGAAGCGCTGGCCGATCACCCGCACGCCGCCGGACTCGAGCGCAGCGCCCGACTCCCAGGTCGTGAGGAGGTCCTCGAGCACCGGGTAGAGCTGCTCCTCGGGCGGGTCCCACGGCTTGAGCAGGTAGTAGTCGAGCGCGACGTCGTTGATCGCGGAGATCGCCGCCTCGGTGTCCGCGTAGGCGGTGAGGAGGACGCGCTTGGCCTCGGGCGCGAGCTTGCGCGCCTCGACGAGGTAGTCGGTGCCCGACATGCCCGGCATCCGCTGGTCGGCGATCAGCAGCGCGACCTCGTCGCCGCGTGTGCGCACCTCGCGCAGGAGCTCGAGCGCCTCGGGGCCCGATTGGGCGCGCAGGATGCGGTACTCCTCGCCGAAGCCCCGCCGAAGGTCGCGCGCGACCGCCGCGAGCACGGCCGGCTCGTCGTCGACGGCGAGGATCGCCGGCCGCCGCTTCCGGTCCGCCGCGCGCTGCTGCTCGCGTTCGCCTACCGCCGTGCTCATGCGTCACCGAACGCTACAGATCAGCCCTAAGGGCCCCTACAGGAGTGATTGACGCGCCTGGGAGCCGTCTCGCGGCGCCAGGCGCACCACTCGACTCCTCTACGGACCCTATCCTGCTCGGGTGGATCGAGACGAGATCGAGCGGACGTCGGAGCACGTGCGGCGGATCCTCGAGGCAGCCGAGGCCAGCGCGGAGCAGATCCGCGAGCAGGCGGCGGGCGACGTGGCGCGGCTCGAGCAGGCCGCGCGCGAGCTCCAGTCACGGATCGGCGACGTCGAGCGCGAGCTCGGCGGGGTGGTCGCCGACCTGAGGCGCAGCGCGGAGCGGCTGGCCGAGGGCCTCGCCGGCTTGCACGAGACGCCGCCCGAGGCCCCCGCCGAGCCGGCTCCCGAGGCGCAGGGAGACGGCGATGAGGCGGGCGCCCGCTTGACGGCGCTCAACATGGCCCTCGGCGGGACGCCGCGGGAGGAGACCGCCCGCTACCTGGCCGAGCACTACGCGCTGGCCGACCCCGAGGCGCTCCTCGACGACGTGTACGACCGGGCCGGCGGGTGAGCTCGTCGCCCCCTGAGCTCGCCGCCCTCCACCTGCGGATGGCCGAGCTGAGCGACCTGCACTCGCTCGACCTCCTCCTGTTCTGGGACCAGCAGACGGTCATGCCGCCCGCGGGCGCGGAGGCGCGGGCCGAACGCGCGGCGACGGTGGCGCGGGTCGTCCACGCTCGGGAGAGCGACCCGGCGCTGGGCGCGCTGCTCGAGGTCCTCGCGCCGTGGGCCGAGTCGGAGGACCCCGACTCGAACGACGCACGGCTGGTGAGCTGGGCGCGGTACGACTTCGAGCGCTCGATCCGCGTGCCCGTCGAGCTGGCCGCCGACATCACGAAGGCGAAGGCGCTCGGCCAGCAGGCATGGCAGGAGGCGCGTGCCGCCAACGACTTCGGCCGCTTCCGCGACGCGCTCGCGCGGCACATCGAGCTCCGCCATCGCTACGTCGAGTGCTTCGAGGGCTACGAGCACCCGTACGACGTGCTGCTCGAGGACTTCGAGCCCGGCCTCACGACTGCCGAGCTGCGCCCCCTGTTCGCGGAGCTGCGCGAAGCGCTGGTGCCGCTCGTCGCCGCCGCCGGCCGTCGCGACGCGCCGCGCAACGGCGGTGTCTTCGACGGCACCTTCCCGGCCACCGACCAGCGGATCGCGCTGCTCGACGTGCTGGAGGCGGTCGGCTTCGACCCCGACGGCTGGCGGCTCGACCCCACGGTGCACCCGTTCGCCGCCGGGATCGCCCCCGCCGACATCCGCCTGACCACGAAGTACGACGAGAGCAACCTCGCCGTGGCGCTCTTCTCAGGGCTGCACGAGTTCGGGCACGGTCTCTACGAGTCCGCCACCGACCCGGCGCTCTTCCGCACGTCGCTCGACACCCCGGTGTCGCTCGGCGTCCACGAGTCGCAGAGCCGCACGTGGGAGAACGTCATCGGCCGCTCGCGCCCGTTCTGCTCCTGGGTGCTCCCGCGGCTGCGAGCCGCGTTCCCGGAAGCGTTCGAGGACGTCGACGCCGCCGGCCTCTACCGCGCGCTCAACACCGTCCAGCCGTCGCTCATCCGGATCGACGCCGACGAGACGACCTACAACCTCCACATCGTCCTGCGCTTCGAGCTCGAGGCGGCGCTGACCGAGGGGTCGCTGACCGTCGACGAGCTGCCGGACGCCTGGAACGAGGGGATGGAGCGGCTGCTGGGCGTGACCGTGCCGGGCCCGGCCGACGGCGTGCTCCAGGACGTGCACTGGGGGGCCGGGCTGTTCGGCTACTTCCCGACGTACACGATCGGCAACCTGATGGCGGCGCAGCTCTGGGAGCGCCTGCGCGCCGACGTGCCGGACGTCGAGGAGCGGATCGCGGGCGGCGACTTCGCGCCCATCCGCGAGTGGCTGCGCGAGCACGTCCACCGCCACGGGCGCAAGTTCCCGCCGCGCGACCTGCTGCGCCGGGTGACCGGCTCGGAGCTCTCCGCGGAGCCGTTTCTCCGCTACCTGCGCGAAAAGCTGGTGGACGCCGGCACCCTGGCCTGATCGAACGTCCGTTCGGGCCCCTAACATGGGGTCCGGTCTTATGTCACGTGCCGCAGCCATCGTCGTCTCGGGCGCCCGGGAGCACAATCTGAAGGACGTCACGGTCGAGCTCCCGCGGGACTCGCTCGTCGTGATCACCGGCCTCTCGGGGTCCGGCAAGTCGTCGCTGGCGTTCGACACGATCTACGCCGAGGGCCAGCGCCGGTACGTCGAGTCGCTGTCGGCCTACGCGCGCCAGTTCCTCGGGCAGATGGACAAGCCGGACGTCGATTCGATCGACGGTCTGTCGCCCGCCATCTCGATCGACCAGAAGACGACCTCGCGCAACCCGCGGTCCACGGTCGGGACGGTCACCGAGATCTACGACTACCTGCGGCTCCTGTGGGCGCGGATCGGCAAGCCGCACTGCTTCAACTGCGGGCGGCCGATCGCCGCGCAGTCGGCCGAGCAGATCATCGACCAGATCCTGAGCATGGAGGACGGCGAGCGGTTCATGGTGCTCGCCCCGATCGTGCGCGGCCGCAAGGGCGAGTACGGCAAGCAGCTCGCCGAGCTGCGCAGCGAGGGCTTCACGCGCGTGAAGGTGGACGGCGAGCTGCGCCTGCTGGAGGAGGAGATCGTCCTCGACAAGAAGTTCAAGCACGACATCTCGGTGGTGGTCGACCGGCTGGTGATGCGCCGCGACCTGCGCAAGCGGCTGGCCGACTCGGTGGAGACCGCGGTGGCGCTGGCCGACGGCATGGTGGAGATCGAGACGGTGCCGCGGGACGGCGGCGACGCCGTCGTGACGACGTACTCGGAGCGCTTCGCGTGCCTGCACTGCGGCATCTCGATGCCCGAGCTCGAGCCGCGGTCGTTCTCGTTCAACTCCCCGCACGGCGCGTGCCCGCGCTGCACCGGCCTGGGTTCGCAGATGGAGATCGACCCCGAGCTGGTGGTGCCCGACCCGTCGCTCTCCCTCAACGAGGGGGCGATCCTGCCGTGGTCGAGCGGGGCCACCAGCTACTACGAGCAGATGGCGGCGGCGATCGCCGAGCGCTACGAGATCGACCTCGACACTCCGTGGCAGGACCTGCCGGAGGACCAGCAGGACCTGTTCCTCTACGGCACGAACGGCGACCGCCTGTACGTCTCCTACCGCAACCGGATGGGCCGCAAGCGGTCGTACATGACGACCTTCGAGGGCATCGTCCCCAACCTCGAGCGCCGCTACAAGGAGACCGACTCCGACTGGTCGCGCGAGAAGATCGAGGAGTACATGTCGGTGCGGCCGTGCCCGGAGTGCGGCGGAGCGCGGCTGCGGCCGGAGTCGCGGGCCGTGCGGGTCGGCGGCCAGGCGATCCACGAGTTCAGCGCCATGAGCGCCCGGCGGGCGCTCGAGTGGCTGCACGGGCTCGAGCTGTCCGACCAGGACCGCGCGATCGCCAGGCTGATCCTGCGCGAGATCGACGAGCGGCTCGCGTTCCTCGACAACGTCGGCGTCGGCTACCTGTCGATGGACCGCGCGTCGGCGACGCTCTCGGGCGGCGAGGCGCAGCGGATCCGGCTGGCGACGCAGATCGGGTCGTCGCTGGTCGGGGTGCTCTACATCCTCGACGAGCCGTCGATCGGCCTCCACCAGCGCGACAACGAGCGGTTGATCGCCACCCTCAAGCGGCTGCGCGACCTCGGCAACACCGTGCTCGTGGTCGAGCACGACGAGGGGACGATGCACGCCGCAGACCACCTCGTCGACATGGGGCCGGGCGCCGGCGAGCACGGCGGGTACGTGGTGGCGGCGGGCACGGCCGAGGAGGTCATGCGCGTCCCCGAGTCGCTCACCGGCCAGTTCCTGTCCGGCGCCCGCCGGATCGAGCCGCCGGCGAAGCGCCGCAAGCCGACCGGGTACATCGAGGTCCAGGGGGCGAAGCAGCACAACCTCAAGTCGGTCGACGTCAAGGTCCCGCTCGGCGTCTTCACCGCGGTCACCGGCGTGTCCGGCTCGGGCAAGTCCACGCTGGTCAACGACATCCTGTACAAGGCGCTCTCGAACAAGCTGAACCGCGCGCGCATGCGGCCGGGCGCCCACAAGCGCATCCGGGGGCTCGAGCACCTCGACAAGGTGATCAGCGTCGACCAGTCGCCGATCGGGCGCACGCCGCGCTCGAACCCGGCGACCTACATCGGGCTGTTCGACCAGATCCGCGACCTCTTCTCCAAGACCCAGGAGGCGCGGGCGCGCGGCTACAAGCCGGGTCGCTTCTCGTTCAACGTCAAGGGCGGCCGCTGCGAGGTCTGCCGCGGCGACGGCCAGATCAAGATCGAGATGCACTTCCTGCCCGACGTCTACGTGCCGTGCGAGCAGTGCCACGGCAAGCGCTACAACCGCGAGACGCTGGACATCCGCTTCAAGGGCAAGACGATCGCCGACGTGCTCGAGATGCCGATCGAGGAGGCGCTCGAGTTCTTCGCCCACATCCCGAAGATCAAGCGCCGGCTCCAGACGCTGAACGACGTGGGGCTCGGCTACATGCGGCTCGGCCAGCCGGCCACGACGCTCTCGGGCGGCGAGGCGCAGCGCGTCAAGCTCGCCGCCGAGCTCTCGAAGGTCGCCACGGGGCGGACGCTGTACATCCTCGACGAGCCGACCACCGGCCTGCACTTCGCCGACATCGAGCGGCTGCTCGACGTCCTTCAGCGGCTCGTCGACGCCGGCAACTCGGTGGTGGTGATCGAGCACAACCTCGACGTCATCAAGGTCGCGGACCAGCTGATCGACATGGGGCCCGAGGGTGGGGAGGAGGGCGGCCGGCTGATGGTCGCCGGCACGCCGGAGGAGGTCGTCGCGGCGCCCGGCTCGCACACCGGCGAGTTCCTGCGCGCGCTGGTCAAGCCCGCGGCGCCGAAGCGCTCGCGGCGGCGGGCGAAGGTCCCGGCGGCGGCGTAGCCGCCCGGTAGAGCTCGAGCGCTTCCGTGGCGGCCTCGCGGCCGAGCGCGCGGTACGCCTCGAAGCGCTGGTCGGTGTAGAGCTGGTCGCCTGTGGAGTTGTGCGGGAAGTCGGCGTCGAGCTCCTGGTAGGCGCGGACGTCGTGCGGCGCCCCGGCCGTCATGACCGTGCGCACGTAGACGAGCGTGCCGGTCTGCCCGTCCGGGAAGTGGATGACGCCGGTGACGCACATGGCCTTCGCGATGCCCTTCTCGTCCGGGATCACCTTGGCGGCCGCCTCCGGCGTGAGCTCGACCTCGATCTGGAGCTCGGTGCGGGCCAGCGCGATCGCGTCGCCGAGCTCCTGGATGTCGCGGCCGCCGCTGGCGTCGAAGCAGTAGACGTCACGGCACCCGCGCCGCAGCAGCTCGACGAGGCCGAGGTTCTCGTAGTGGCCGCCGTCGGTGACGTAGATGAACCTGGCGTTCGCCGAGTTGCGCCCCACCAGCTCCCTGAGCAGCAGGCGCGGCCGCGGACGCCAGGAGTCCGGCGACGTGGCTACGTCCGCGTCGAGGTAGCGCGGGTTCGGCACCCAGACGCCGAGCCGCGCGTTGCCCAGGGTGAGCAGAAAGCGCAGCGGCGAGCGGGTCATCTTGCCCATCGAGGGGGAGAGGGCGGCGCCCGACATCGCGACGGCGGCCATCAGCGTGAAGTCGCGCTGGCGCCCCGCCAGCTTGCGCTCGAACTCTTCCGTGGGCACGTAGCCGATCAGCGGCCCGCCGATCAGCTGCGGGCTGAAGGTGAAGCTCGAGACGGCGCGGCCGGGCGGCGTCGCGCCCGGGTCGGAGACGTTGGCCGCGGCGCACACCACGAGCTGCGGCCACTCGCGCCGCTTCTGCCGGCCCTCCACCGGCTCGACGCCCGACTGCGACAGCGGCACGAAGGTGCCGTAGTCGCGCTCCTCGGCCACCGGCCTGCCGTCCCTGGCGACGCGGCGCAGGGCGAAGGCGGTCGCCAGCCGCCGCCGGTAGAACGGGTGCAGCGACCACGACGTGACCTCGCCGTAGCGCGAGAGGGCGACGAAGAACCCGGCAGCGGTGAGCAGCGCCAGCGCGACCCAGGGGAACGGGTTGTGGTCGACGATGCCGAGGAGGGCCGAGAAGAACACGATGCCGCCGAGCAGCAAGGGGCCCGCCACGGTCGCCGCGGCGACCGCCAGCGTGCCCCGCAGCCGGGGGAGCAGCTTGTCGGTGACGTAGCCACCCACGCCCTCCCGGCCGGACTTGACGGCGCGGGCCAGCAGGCGGCTGTCGTTCAGCCGCGCCCGCAGCTGGAGGAGGATGCTGAGCACCAGCGCGCCCGCGCTCGTGCCGCCCACCGCGGCTGCGGTGCTCTTGCCGCCCAGGTCCTGGGCCGTCGTCTCTGCCGTGCCGGTCTCTGGCACGTCCCGCAGCCACTCGAGCAGCGACGGCACGCCGACCAGCAGGACGCCGACCGCCATGGCGCCGAAGGCGCACAGCGTCGCCGCGCCCACGAGGCGCCGCGTCGTCTCGTGGTCGTCCGCCCGCCAGAGGACGGAGGCGACCCCGAGTGCGGCCGAGGCGACGGCAAGCGCGATGGCCAGCCACCCCCAGGGCGTCGTGGGCGCGCTGCCTCCCGGCTCCCGCAGCCCGGGGAACAGGATCTCGCCGTACAGCAGCCAGCCGACCACCCAGCCGACCACGAACAGGATCGAGCCGAGGTACAGGAGGTTGACGAGCACGCCGAGGAGCACCCGCGCGACGAGCCGCAGCTTGCCGCCGAAGCCGGGCGCCATGTACGAGCTGCGGTTGCGCAGGTACTGCTCCTCGGGCGAGCCGGGATGGAACGGCGGGGCGTCGTCGGTGACCAGGTCCGGGTCGGAGTCGACCTCGGGGTCGTCGAACTTGGCGACCATCGCGAAGCCCGCCGCCATGTACGAGCCGCCGGACACCGCCGCGAGGTACTTCGCGCGCTGGAGGATCCGGTTCTCCCGCGCCTGGAGCACCTGGAGGGCGCCGAGGTTGAAGGCCGCCGAGCGGATCCCGCCGCCGGAGCAGCAGATCCCGTAGCGGCCCTCCGCAGGCCGGGCGAGCGGCTCGAGCGCCGCCGGCAGCGGCTGCGCGGACGAGCGGCTGAGCTCGCCGCGCCTGCGCGCGTCGAGCTCGGCGCTGAGCCGCCCGACCGCCTCGTCAGCCACCGAAGCGGGACCTCAATGCCTGCACATTGGCCACGTAGCGCTGCGTGTCCTCGTACATGCCGCGCTCCCGCACGGAGGCGAGCCCCTGGTAGTAGCCGGCGATGGCCGCGTTCTCGTCACCGCCCGCGTCGGTCAGCAGCCGCTTGAGGTACATCACGCCGGCGTGCACGTTGTCGGTCGCCGAGCTCGGGTCGAGCGGCCGCCCGGCGAGGTTCTGCTGCACGTAGTCCCAGGTGCCGGGCATGACCTGCATCACCCCGCGGGCGTTCGCGGACGAGACCATCCCGTTGTTGAAGCCGCTCTCCTGGTACGCGATCGCGGCGGCCAGCGAGGGAGAGATGCCGTGCGCCGAGGCGACGCTCTGCACGTCGCCGGCGGAGAGCATCTGCGCCGTCGGCGCCGGCGCCGCCTCGGGGACGACGATCTCCGCGGGGGCCGGGGTGGCGGCCTGCGCCGGCGCGGGAGCGCCGCCCGGCAGCTTGATCACGGTGCCGGCCAGCAGCAGCCCGGCGGGGTCGAGGCCGTTCATCGCGGACATCGCGTCGATCGACACGCCGGTCTGTGCGGCCAGGGCCGACAGCGTGTCGCCGGGCCGCACCGTGTACCCGCCGAGCGGCGCGGGTGCCTGCGCGGCGGGGGCGGGAGCGGTGGTCGGGCCGGTGGCGGCCGCCGGGGCGGCCGGCGCGAGCCCGGCCTGCTGGAGCGCGGCGTAGCCCTCGACCGTGGTCGGGACGTTGATCGTCGAGCCGAGGACCACCTGCGCGTCCTCCGAGAGGCCGTTGAAGGCGGCGACCGTCCTCGTCGTCAGGTTGTTCGCGGCAGCGATCGACCACAGCGTCTCGCCGGGCTGCACGGTGTGCGGCACGGCGGCCGACGCGGGCGCGGCAGGGATCAAGAGGGCGAAGCAGAAGATCAGCAGTCGACTCGGGCGCACGTCCGGTGTCCTCCGTGGCTCGGGATGTCCATGTCCCATCCTCACCCCGTTGCATCGCTCCGGGAACCGGTGCGCGCGGTGTTACGACACCCTGCAACGCGCCCTTCATGCGATCCTCAGCGGCCTTGCAGCCGGCCGATCTCAAGCTGTGGGCCCAGAAATGGCGCTGGTACGAGCGCAACTCGCTGCCCTGGAACCGGGCGCGGATCCACTACGAGCTCGCGCGGCGGCGCGCGTTCGCGCGCTGGCCGCTGCACGGCAACGTCCTCGAGATGCTGCGCGAGGGGCGGCTCGAGGTCGGCGAGCACGTGCTGTTCGAGCCGGGCGTGTGGCTGACGGCGCAGGCGCCGGGGCGGATCCGCATCGGCGGCGGCACGTTCCTCAACCTCGGCGTGCAGGTCGCGGCCATGGACCTGGTGGAGATCGGCGAGCACTGCATGCTCGCCAACGGCTGCTTCGTGACGGACGCCAACCACCGCTTCGACGACCCCGACAGGCCCGTGCCCTGGCAGGGCTTCACCTCGAAGGGCCCCACGCGGCTCGGCGACAACGTCTGGCTGGGCGCCAACGTCGTGGTCACCAGCGGCGTGACGATCGGCGAGCGCTGTGTGGTCGGGGCGAACTCGGTCGTCACCGCCGACTTGGAGCCGCGGTCGATCGCCGCGGGCGCGCCCGCCCGCGCGATCGGGACGGTCAGTCCTTCGAGAGCATGACCTGGAGCCCGAACGCCACGAGCGCGAGGAAGCCCAGCATGGCGACGGTGGCCAGCGCGCCGTAGAGCACCGCGGCTCGCGCGTCGCCGCTGCGGCGCGCCTCGGCCGAGCGCGCCGAGCCGAGCACGACGAACGAGAAGGCGGCGCTGACGATGACCCCCGCCACGAGCGACACCCAGATCACCTCGAGGATGTCTCCCGCCTTGACGACTGCGAGTGGCACGGCTCAGCCCTCGGCCGTCAGCGTCCGCCCGGTCGCCGCGCGGCGCCCGAAGATCCACGCCAGCAGCCCCACGAGCGCCACGGAGACCACCACCGGCCCCGCCGCGCCGTCGCCGAACACGCGCGTGACGCCGTACGTGACCGCGCCGACCACTGCGGCGGCGGGCAGCGTGAGCACCCACGCGACGACGATGTTGCCGGCCACGCCCCAGCGGACCGCCGAGATGCGCTTGGCGGCGCCCGCACCGATGATCGCCCCGGAGATCACGTGTGTGGTGGAGAGCGGGAAGCCGACGTGCGACGCCGACAGGATCACCGCCGAACCCACGCCCTGGGCCGCGAAGCCCTGCGCGGGGTCCATCTTGATGATCCGGCTCCCCATCGTGCGGATGATCCGCCAGCCGCCCACGTACGTGCCGAGCGCGATCGCGGTCGCCGCCGACACGATCACCCAGGTCGGAACGTCGTCGCTCGGCGAGGCGTTCCCGTTGGCGATCAGGGCCAGCAAGATGATGCCCATGGTCTTCTGGGCGTCGTTCGTGCCGTGTGCGAGCGAGAACATGCTGCCCGACACGATCTGGCCGAGCCGGAACCCGCGCGAGACGACGCCGGGGTGCTGGCGTCCCACGATCCGGTAGGCGACGAGGATCGCGATGCCGGCCGTGACCATGGCCAGCACGGGAGCCACGAGCGCCGGGATCATGACCTTCTCGATCAGGCCGTCCCCGAAGACCGCCTCCGGGCCCTCGGCCGCGAACGCCGCGCCCACCACGCCGCCGATCAGGGCGTGCGAGCTCGAGGACGGCAGTCCGAAGTACCAGGTGAGGAGGTTCCAGGCGATCGCCCCGATCAGGCCGGCGAACACGATCGGCAGCGTGATGAGGTCGGGGTCGACGATCCCCGAGGCGATCGTGGCCGCCACGGCGACGGAGAGGAAGGCGCCGACGAAGTTCAGTCCCGCCGCCATCGTCACCGCGACCCGCGGGGCCATGGCGCGCGTGGAGATCGACGTCGCGACCGCGTTCGCGGTGTCGTGGAAGCCGTTCGTGAAGTCGAACGCGAGCGCCGTCGCGACGACGATCCAGAGGACGAGGTCGTTCTCCATCCCGTGCGGACTACCCGGCTACCGGTTCTTGATGACGATTCCCTCGAGGATGTTCGCCGTCGTCTCGGTGGAGTCGATGGCGTCCTCGAGGCGCTCGAAGATGTCCTTCCAGCGGATCACGAGCATCGGGTCGATCCCCCGCTCGAACAGCGAGGCGAGCGCTTGGCGCACGACCTGGTCGCCGTCGTTCTCGAGCCGGTTGACCTCGATCGTGAAGTGATTGATCTCGTCGAATGTTCGCAGGCGCGGCATCGCGCCGGCCAGCGCGCGGGCGGACTGGTGCAGGATCCGCGCCAGCTCGAGCGCCTGGTCCATCGGCGCCTCGATCCGGTAGAGGACGAGGAAGTCCGCGACCTCCTCGACGAAGTCGACGATGTCGTCGAGCGCCGAGGCGAGCGCGTAGATGTCCTCGCGGTCGATCGGCGTCACGAACGTCGAGTTCAGCCGCTGGATGATGTCGTGCGTGATGCGGTCGCCCTCGTGCTCGCAGTCGAGGATCTCGCGACCGAGGCCGTCGTGGTCCGGCCACTGCTCGAGCATGCGGTGGAGCAGCTCAGTCGCGAGGACGATGTTCCCCGCCGCCTCCTCGAACAAGTCGAAGAACTCGCGCTCCTTGGGAGCGAACAGCTGGGAGAGCCGGGCCATCGGCGGGGCAGTGTATGTGAAGCGGTTATTTAGGCCATCGTGCGGTGCGGCGGGAGCTGCTCCTTGAGGCGGTCCAGCTCTTCCGGCGCGATGCCGTACGTGTGCTCGGCGAGCGGGAACGCCCGCCGGCGCACCTCGTCCACATAGGCCGTCACGCCGCTCTTCATGGTCGCCTTCACGTCGGCGTAGCGCTTGACGAACTTGGGCTGGAAGCCGTCGTGGATGCCGAGCAGGTCGTGCAGCACGAGCACCTGGCCGTCCGTGCTCGGCCCGGCGCCGATCCCGATCACCGGGATCTCCATGTGCTCCATGATCGCGTCGGTGACGCCCGCCGGGATCGCCTCGAACACGATCGCGAAGCAGCCGGCGGCCTGGAGGGCGAGCGCGTCGTCGAGCACCTGGCGGGCGCGCTCCGCCGTGCGGCCCTGGGCGCGGTAGCCGCCGAGCGCGGTCGCCGTCTGGGGCGTGAGGCCGACATGGCCCATGACCGGCACGCCGGCGCGGACGATCGCGCGGGCGCGGTCGGCCATCGCGCCGCCTCCCTCGAGCTTGACGGCGTCGCAGCCCGCCTCCTTGACGAAGCGGTGCGCGGTCGCGATCGCCTGCTCGTCCGAGGCCTCGTACGAGCCGAACGGCAGGTCGCCGACCAGCAGTGGTGTGTGGAGCCCGCGCCGGACCGCGCCGGCGAGCACCAGCAGCTCGTCGACCGTGACCGGGATCGTGCTCTCGTAGCCGAGCACCGTGTTGGCGGCCGAGTCGCCGACGAGCACGATGTCGACGCCCGCCTCCTCGACGACGACCGCGCTGGGGTGGTCGTAGGCCGTGATCATCACGATCGGCTCGCCGAGCGCGCGCATCTCGTGCAGCTTGGTGAGCGTCACGGGCTTGCGGTTCTGTGGCGGGGCTGACGACATCAGGGTCCTCCTAGGCGGTCGGCGCCCCTCCCGGGGTCGCCGCCGTGTGGATGATGGTGTTGTCGATGAGTCGGGTGCCGCCGACGCGGGCGGCCACGGCCACCAGTACCCGGCCGTTGACCTGTTGCACCGGGGAGAAGCTGTCCGGATCCACGAGCGCGAGGTACTCGGGCTCGAGGCCTCCCATCGCGGCGCGGGCGGCGCGCTCGACCGCGGCCGCGTCGCGCTCGCCGGCGTCGACGGCGCGTTCGGCGGCCTGGAGGGCTCTGGAGAGCGCCAGGGCGCGGTCGCGCTCGTCCGCGGCGAGGCGCCGGTTGCGGCTCGACATCGCGAGCCCGTCGCCCTCCCGCACCGTCGGGACCACCTCGAGCACGACCGGGACGTCGAGGTCGCGGACCATGCGCCGCAGGACCGCGACCTGCTGGGCGTCCTTCTGGCCGAAGAACGCGACATCCGGCGCCACGACGTTGAGGAGCTTGGCCACGACCGTGCAGACGCCGG
This sequence comes from uncultured Solirubrobacteraceae bacterium, assembly GCA_963730535.1. Taxonomy (GTDB): domain Bacteria; phylum Actinomycetota; class Thermoleophilia; order Solirubrobacterales; family Solirubrobacteraceae; genus DASSUW01. The sequence continues at coordinate 105,417 of CAVSRU010000012.1, read as the reverse complement.
CGAAGTGCCCAGCGCCGCGCGAGGCGCCCTCGAGCACGTCGCCGAGGCCGTCGACGCGGACCGTGGTCGCAAAGCCCGCCGGGTAGACCTCCTCGACCGGCGGCGCGTAGAGGATGTCGACGCCCAGCTCCGCCGCTTCCGCGGCGTCGCGCGCCTCGTCGCGCGGGTACGCCGCCAGGTCGGCCTGCTCGTCGAACTGGGCCGGGTTGACGAACAGCGAGACGACGACGAGGTCGCTGCGCTCGCGGGCGGCGCGCATCAGCGCGTGGTGGCCGCCGTGGAAGGCGCCCATGGTGGGGACGAGGCCGACCGAGCGGCCCGCTGCGCGCGCGTCGGCGACGGCGGCCCGCATCGCGGCGTTGGTGCGGATCGTCCTCATGCAGCCACCAACGACCGCGTGGCGCCGGCCAGCGCGTCGAACAGCTCGAGCAGGTCGGGCGCCCGTTCCGCCACCGCGGCTCGCTGGCGCGCGACGGTCTCCTCGTCGCCGCGCACGATCGGTCCGGTGAGCGCGTCGGCCGCTCCGCGCTCGGCCCAGTCCTCGACGGCCGCGCGGACGAGCGGGGCCAGCAGCGCCCGGTCGACCCCGGCGGTCGCGGCCAGCCGCTCCGCCGCGCCTTCGAGCGTCACGAGGAAGTTGGACGCGATCGACGCGGCGGCGTGGTAGGCGACGCGATCCTCCTCCGCGATCCTGGTGGCGTTCATGCCGAGCACCGCTGCCAGGTCCTCGGCGACCTTCAGCGCGCGGGCCGTCGTGCCGTCCACCGCGCAGCCGGCGCCGGCGAGGATCCCGGGACGGGCGTTCGCCGGCACCGTCATGAGCGGATGCAGGGAGAACGCCTCGTGCGGGGAGAGCGGCCCCAGCCCGGTCGCGCCCGAGCAGTGGCCGACGATCGGGCCGAGCTCGACCGCCGCCGCCGCGCGCGCGATCTCGCCGTCCGGCACGCACAGGAGAACGACGCGCTCTCCGGACGCCGTGGCGCCGCGGCCGAGAGGGCCGCGTACGTCGACGCCCGCCGCGCCGAGGGCGGCTGCGAGCGCGGTGCCGAGGCGGCCCGCGCCGACGATGGCGATGGAGTCCAGTTCCCTCACGGAGATACCGGCTTCTGCGTCGTTTCTCAGCATAGTCCGCCGCGTACGCGTCTAGAGTCAGCGGCGATGGGCAGCGCGGACGAGCGGCGCGAGGAGCTCAAGGCCGTCTGGAGGCACGCGCAGTCGTGCACCAAGTGCCCTCAGCTCGCCTCGACCCGGCAAACCGTCGTGTTCGGCTCCGGGAACGCCGACGCCGACCTCATGTTCGTCGGCGAGGCGCCGGGGGCCAACGAGGACCGGCAGGGCCTGCCGTTCGTCGGCCAGGCCGGCCGCCTGCTCGAGACGCTGCTCGCCGAGATCGGCCTCGAGCGCGCCGACGTCTTCATCAACAACACGCTGTGCTGCCGCCCGCCCGGCAACCGCGACCCGCTGCCGCAGGAGATCGAGAACTGCCAGGAGTACCTCTTCCGCAAGCTCGAGCTGATCGAGCCGCGGCTCGTCTGCACGCTGGGGAACTTCGCGACCAAGCTCCTGCGGGGCGACACCACCGGGATCACGCGCCTGCACGGGCGCGAGGAGATCCGCCGCATCGGGCCGCGGCGGGTGCGGCTCTACCCGATCTACCACCCGGCAGCGGCCCTCTACACCCCGCGCATGCTCGAGGTCCTGCGCGAGGACTTCCACCGCATCCCGGAGCTCCTGGCGCTCGACCCGCCCGAGCAGCCCGAGCCCGAGCCCGCGCCCGAGCCGGAGCCGGTCGCGGCGCTCGCCGAAGCCGAGCCCGAGCGCGAGCCCTCTCAGCTCGGCCTTTTTTGAGCCCACTCGTCGGCGGTGATCGCGTAGCGCTCGTGGTCTCGCCACTGGCCGCCGATCAGCAGGTAGCGCGGGGAGAAGCCCTCCATGCGGAAGCCGCCGCCCCGGGCGAGCGCGATCGACGGGACGTTGCCCGGCTGGATGTTGGCCTCCAGGCGGTGCAGCGCAAGCGGCCCGAACGCGTGGTCGAGCACCTGCTCCAGCGCCTCGCGCATGAGCCCCTGGCCGGCGTGGCGAGCGCTCGCGTAGTAGCCGAGGTACGCCGACTGGAACGCGCCGCGGACGATCTGGGAGATCGTGAACACGCCGGCGATCGCCCCGTCCTCGGTGGCGCAGGCGACCAAGCACGCGAAGTCGTCGCGTCGTGAGCGCGCGAACAGGTCGTCGAACTGGTCGGCCCGCTCCGGCGGGTAGGTCCACGGCCGGTGCAGCTCCCGGCTCTCCCGCGCGAGGGCGAGGAACTCGTCGCGGTCGGCGCGGTCGAGCACGCGCAGGTACACGCGAGCGCCGTTCGGCGGCGGATCGGGCTCGAGGTCGGCCGGGCGCGCGCCCACGCCGACGAGCGGTCGGCGACGGAGCATGGGGCGTCTCACATGACGAATCAAATCGCACCGGGGAACTAGCCCGCCACGGCCGGGCGAACAGGTGCAACGGGCGATGATGGGTCGATGACGGTCGCCATCGACGCACGTGCGGCGATCCGGCCCGAGCTCGGGGGCGTCGAGCGCTGGGCTCGTGAGCTGTGCGCGCGCCTGCCGGCCCTGCGGCCGGGCGGCTACGCGGTCCTGCGCCCGCCGGCCGCGCTCTCGCACCGCGCGGGCCACGCGTGGGAGCAGGCGGTGCTGCCGCTCCGGGCGCGGCGGCTGGGTGCGCGTGTGCTGCTGTGCCCCGCGAACCTGGCGCCGCTGGCGTCCGCGCGGACCGCGGTGGTGGTCCACGACGCGGCGGCGCTGCGCGACGGCGGCTGGTACTCGGCCGCGTATGCCGCCTGGCAGCGGCGGCTGCTTCCCGCCGTCGTCCGCCGCGCCGGCACGCTCATCACCGTGTCCGAGTTCTCGCGGCGCGAGCTGGTGGCGCTCGCGGGGGCTGACCCGGCTCGGATCGCGGTGATACCCGGCGGCGTCGACGAGCGGTTCCACCCCGGGGCCGACCCGGAGCCGGCGCGTGTCGCCCTGGGGCTGCGCCGCCCGTACGTGCTCTGCGTCGCCTCCCACACGGCCCGCAAGAACCTCACGGCGCTCGTCCCCGCGGCCGGCGCGCTCGCCGCGGAGGGGATCGAGGTCGTGGTCGCCGGCGGCCACCGTCCCCAGTTCGCGCGCGAGCACGGCCTGGGCTCGCTGCGGGTGGTGGGCGCCGTGGCCGACGACCTGCTGCCCGGCCTCTACGCCGGGGCGCTGGCCTTCGCGCTGCCGTCGCGCTACGAGGGGTTCGGCCTTCCCGTGATCGAGGCGATGGCCGCCGGCACGCCGGTCGTGGCGGCCGCCGCCGGCGCGCTCCCCGAGACCTGCGGCGGCGCCGCGGTGCTGGCCGAGCCCGAGGGCGAGGCGTTCGCGGCCGCCCTGACCGCGCTGGTGGCCGACGAGGGCGAGCGGGCGCGCCTGCGCGCCGCGGGCATCGAGCGCGCCGCCGGCTTCTCCTGGGACGCCACCGCGCGCGCCGTCGACGCGCTGCTGTTCAGCCCTGGCGCAGTGCGCGGCCCGTCCGCACGAACGCCCGCAGCGCCGGCGCGCTGACCCGCCTGCCGTCGCGCACGCGCCGCAGGCCGGACCAGCCGAACGCGCTCGGCCCCTGCTCGGCGGACAGCCACGTGTACCAGTAGACGCGCCGGATCCGCAGCCGGAGGCGCTCGGCGGCCAGCAGCCGGAGCGCCCGCCGCAGCCGCTTGGCCTGGCCGGCGTTGCTGGTCTCGAAGCCGGTCCGGCGGTGCGTGCCCCGCGTGGCGGGCCAGGAGAGCTCCGTGATCCACACCGCTTTGCGGCGGTCGCCGTAGCGGGCCATCTCGCGCCGCGCCAGGCGCACGAGCTTGACGACGTGGCCCGGCTTGCCGGTGTAGGGGTGCAGGGCGACCGCGTCGAACGCCCGGCGGCCGCCGGCCCGGTAGACCGAGCGCAGCGCGGTCCAGCTGCGGTTCGGCAGCCCGGCGAGAACGACGCGGGCACCCCCGTCGACGTCGCGCAGCGCGGCGCGCGCCGCGCGCAGCATCCGCACGTACGAGCGCGCGAACGGCTGCCGGGACCAGTAGGCGCGCAGGTTCGGCTCGTTCCAGACCTGCCAGATGCGCACGGGCCGGCGCGCGACCTCCGGATGCTCGGTCCACAGGGAGCCCGCCGGGCCGTAGCGGCGCACGAGCGCCTTCAGGTAGGCGGCCAGCGCCGTGAGGCGCGGAGGCGAGGCGTCGCCGGACCCGCCAGTGCCCGCCCAGCGGGGCGTGCCGCGCACCACCGGCAACACGCCGAGGCCCTCGCGCGCAGCGGCCAGCACGACGGCGTCGGAGGCGCTCAGGTCGAGCGTCTCCGGCCCGGCCGGCTGCGCCTGCGGCCAGTACAGCTCCGCGCGCACGTGGCCGGCGCCGCTATCGCCGAGCCGGCTCCACTCGTCGCCGACGTCGGCGCCGGGAGCCGTCATCGGCCCGTCGACCATCACGCCGAGCCAGTCGCGCGGAACCGCCGCCGACGCCGGGGCGGCGGCGGACGCGAGGAGGCAGAGCACGGCCGCCAGGCACCCGCGCAGCGAAACGGCGATCACGTCTCCGAGAATGCCAGCGCGTCAATAGAGTTGCGGTCCGATGGCTGGCCGCGTGGCGCTCGTGCACGACTTCCTGCTCGACCTGCGCGGGGCGGAGCGCGTGTTCGCGGCCATCTGCGACGCCTGGCCGGAGGCCGACGTCTTCACCGCCGTCTACGACGAGCGCGGCACCGAGGGACGCTTCGCCGACCGCTCGCCGCGGACCTCGTTCCTCCAGCACCTGCGGCCCACCGCGCGCACCTTCCGCGCGTTGCTGCCGCTCTATCCCCGCGCCATCGAATCGCTCGACCTGCGCGGCTACGACCTCGTGATCTCCTCCTCGAGCGCGTGGGCGCACGGCGTCGCCCCCGACCCCGGAGCCGTCCACGTCAGCTACTGCTACAACCCGTTCCGCTACGCCTGGGAGGAGCGCGACGTCACCGTCGCCGCCCGGCCGTGGCCGCTGCGCGCGCCGCTTCGGATGGTCCTCGACCGCTGGCGGGAGTGGGACCGCAGCGCGGCGCAGCGCATCGACCGCTACGTGGCGTGCTCGAACCTCACGGCCTCGCGGATCCGCCGCTCGTTCGGCCGCGAAGCCGCCGTGCTCCACCCGCCCGTGGAGCTCCATCGCTTCTGGCCGGGGCAGGTCGGCGAGCACTACCTCGTGGTCGCGGAGCTGATGGCGCACAAGCGCATCGACGTCGCGGTCGAGGCGTTCAACCGACTCCGGGCGCCGCTCGTCGTGGTCGGCGACGGGCCCGAGAGCCGCCGCCTGCGCCGCCTCGCCGGCTCGACTGTGACGTTCACCGGCCGCCTCGGCGACGCCGAGGTGGCCGACCTCCTGCGCAGCGCCCGCGCGCTCGTGGTCCCCGGCGCCGAGGAGTTCGGGATCGCGGCCGTCGAGTCGCTCGCCTCGGGACGGCCGGTGATCGCCCTCGGCGCCGGCGGCGTGCTCGAGACCGTGCGAGTGGGGGAGACCGGCGTCTACTACGAGCCCGGCGACCCGGTGGCCCTCGCCAGGGCGGTGGCCGGCTTCGACCCGCTCGCCGTCGACCCGGCGGCGTGCGTGGCCGCCGCCCAGCGCTTCGCCATCCCCCGCTTCCAGCACGCGTTCCGCGGCCTCGTCGAGGAGACGGTCGCCGCCGCCCGGCCGTCCGCCGACGCCCGCCGAGTGGCCACTGGATGAGCCGCTGCCATACTGTGCGGTGCGTCACACCCGCGGCGCAAAGTCGCCGCGTTTGCGCTTCAATTCCTCATCGGTGCCTAAAACCCGCCTCCAGCGGGCATGAAACCGCGTAACCTGCGGCGGTGCCGAGGGTTGTCTGTAGTGCCTGCGCGTCCTCGTGACCGCAGGGCCTGAACCGATACACGGGTCCCCAGCGTAGATCGGGTCAGGGAAAGCCTTGAGAACGGCCGTCCGACCTCCCCCGGGCGGGCCGATCTAACGGGAGCCGCAGGAAGCGGCGACCACGCCGATGTGGCACCTCCAGATGATTGCATCGGCAACGGAACCCTCTATAATTCCTACCGTAGAAGTTGGTATTTGAAATGGCCGTAACCAAGACTCCGAAGGGACTGAAGACGAGCACGTTCACCGATATCCCGCGCACGCGGAACGAGCCCGAGCACGAGGCCGATCCGACGATGGACTCCCTCCAGCTCCTGCTGCGAGAGGCGGGTCGCTACCCGCTGCTCAAGCCGAGCGAGGAGATCGAGCTGGCCCAGCGCATCGAGAAGGGCGACCTCGCTGCCAAGGACCGCATGATCAACTCGAACCTGCGCCTCGTGGTGGCGAACGCTCGCCGCTACCAGGGCCAGGGCCTCGCGCTGGGCGACCTCATCCAGGAGGGCATGCTCGGCCTGATCCGGGCCGTGGAGAAGTTCGACTGGCGCAAGGGGTTCCGGTTCTCGACCTACGCGACGCTGTGGATCCGCCAGGCGATCCAGCGCGGACTGGAGAACACGAGCCGCACCATCCGGCTCCCGGTCCACGTGGCCCAGCGTTCCCGCAAGGTCGGGCGCATCGAGCGTGAGCTGACGACGAGGCTCGGTCACGAGCCGTCGGACGAGGAGATCGCCTCCGCGGCGGACCTCCCGCTCGAGGATGTGATCGAGATCCGCAAGGCCGACCGCGCCGTGGTCAGCCTCGACAAGCCGGTCGGCGACGAGGGCGACACGTCCTTCGGCGACCTGCTGGCGATCGAGACCGCCCCGGTCGACGAGGAGGTCGGCGAGAAGCTGCGCTCCGAGACCCTGCTGAGCGCGATCGCGGAGCTCCCCGAGCAGGAGCGCAACGTGATCGAGATGCGCTTCGGCGCAGGCGACCAGGAGCCGCAGACGCTCAGCCAGGCCGGCCGCAAGCTCGGCGTCTCGACCGAGCGCGCGCGGCAGATCGAGGAGCGGGCGCTCAAGCGCCTCAGCCAGCGCACCGACGTGCTGGCGCTCCGCGAGGCCGCCTAGCCTCGACCGTCACGAACCGTAATGGGACCCCGCGACCCGGCCACCGGCCGGGTCGCGCCCGTTAACGGCCCATTCGTCCAATCGCTCATGCCTGGCGGCGATGTGCCGAAGGATGGTGTATGTGCCCGCCCTGGCTACGGCTGGTCCTCGCCTCCGTCGGCGTCGGACTGCTGCTGCCCTCGGCGAGCGCTGCGGCCGCCGAGCGCTGGGCATCGCCGACGAGCACCAACACGTCGGGCCTCTGCCCTGCGGTCGATCCGTGCGAGCTCGGTCACGCGATCGCGGGCGCTGCCAGCGGCGACGACGTCATCGTGTCGCCCGGGACGTACGCCGTCGCCAAGCCGCTCTCGCCGCTCGTGCCGATCACGCTTCGGGGTCTCAGCGGAGCTGCCCGCCCTCGTCTCGTCGGCGCGTCCAACCTGAAGGGATCGGTGCTCACCTTCAAGGCGGGCGGCGCCCTCCGCCGTCTCGCGCTGGAGGCCACGGCGCATGACCACGACGCCCTGACCCTGGAAGGCGGGAGCGCGGAGGACCTGCTGCTCGTCGCCGCCGGTGGCGACGGCGCAAAGATCGTTGGGTCGCCCGCCGGAACGCTGCTGCGGGACAGCGTCGTTCGCACCGACGGCACCAGGGCGGGAACCGCGGCCCTGAAGCTGCGCGAGTCGGGCGGCGACGGCGACGTGATGCTGCGCAACGTGACCGCGGTCGCGCCGAGCCTGCTGGCGACCGGCATTCGCTGCGAGGTCTCAGGAGGCGCGGCGACGCTCGTGAACACGCTGGCGCGGGGCGGGTACCGCGACATCGACGCGAGCTTGCACGGCACGGGCTGCTCCGCCTCGTACTCGAACTTCCGCTCAGCGCTCTCGCCGGGCGTGACGCCTGGTCTCGGCAACCAGCAAAGCGCACCGCTCTTCCGCGACGCCGCGGCCGGCGACCTGCGCCCCGCCGCCGGCTCGCCGACGATCGACGCGGGGGCAGCCGACGCCCTGCTCGGCGGGCTCGATCCGGCCGGTTGCCCGCGTAGCCTCGGCGGCGCCCCGGACATCGGGGCGTACGAGTTCGCCGACGCCTCCGCCATCTGCGCCTCCGCCACCGTCGAGCCGGTGACGCCGCCCGGCGGTGAGGACGCGGTCACCCCGGAGGACGTCATCCGCGGCGTGCCCACGCCGGTGATCGGCCGCACCGTCGTCGTCGCCCCGGGTCGCGGCAAGGTGCTGGTCCGGCGTCCGGACGGGACGCGGTTCCGCCGCCTCGACGGCGCGGCTCGGATCCCCGTCGGCTCGGTGGTCGACACCCGCAACGGCCGGGTGCGCCTGGTCAGCGCCGTCGACGCCGAGGGGCGCCTCCAGCTCGGGACCTTCTGGGGCAGCCGGTTCAAGGTCCGCCAGCGGCGAGCCGGCAACGGGATGACGTCGCTCGTCCTCCGCGGCGGGAGCTTCGCCGGCTGCGCAGCGACCGGGTCCAGCGCCATCGCCCAGGCCAGCCGCCGGCGACGCGCCGTGCGACGGCTGTGGGCACGCGACCGGCACGGGCGCTTCCGCACCCACGGGAACAACAGCGTGGCAACCGCTCGCGGCACGAGCTGGCTCACCGAGGATCACTGCGGCGGCACGCTGACGGTGGTCCGCGGCGGTGCCGTGGCCGTCCGCGACCGCGGACGCGGCCGGACGGTGCTCGTGAAGGCCGGCCAGTCGTACTTCGCCCGCGCACGGCGACGTTAGGCGAGCGGCCCATGATGATGAAACGAGCTCGAGGCTCGCGGCTGCGGCTCCTGCTCACCGCAGGCATCATCGCGACCGCCGTCGCGGGCGCGGCACAGGCCGGCGGCGTGCTCGAGGAGATCGAGAACTCCTCGGTCGACCAGCGCTTCCGGGAGCGGGGCGCGCAGCCCCCCGCAGACCTCGTCGTCGTCGCGATCGACGACGTCACGTTCTCAGAGCTCGGCCGCCGGTGGCCGTTCCCGCGGTCGCTGTTCGGCCGCGCGGTCGACCGGCTGAAGGACGCCGGCGCTCGCGAGACCGTCATCGACGTGCAGTTCACCGAGCCGACCGCGCCTCGGCAGGACATGGCGCTCTTCGACAGCATCGACCGCGCGGGAGGCGTGGTGCTGGCGACGAGCGAGAGCGACGGGGACGGGCACACGAACGTCCTCGGGGGAGACGAGAACCTCGCCGAGGTCGGCGCCGCGGCGGGCGCCAGCAACCTGCCCGACGGGGAGCGAGGGGGCATCATCCGGCGCTTCACGCCGGAGGTCGCCGGCCTGCGCACGCTTGCCGTGGTCGTGGCCGAACGGCAGGGGCGCGTGGTACGGCGCGAGGCGTTCGAGCCAGGGGGCTCGTACATCGACTTCCGCGGCCCGCCGGGAACCATCCCGACGGTCTCGTTCTCCTCCCTCGTACGCGGCGAGGTCGATCCCGCCGAGCTGCGCGACAAGATCGTCGTGATCGGGGCGTCCGCGCCCACCGTGCACGACCAGCACGCGACCGCGGCCGGCAACAAGCTCATGGCGGGCCCCGAGGTGCAGGCGAACGCGATCTGGACGCTGCTCCACGGACTGCCGCTGTCGACCGCGCCCGCCTGGCTCGGCGTGCTGGTCATCTTCGCGCTCTCGATGGCGGTGCCGCTCGTCGCGTTGCGCGTGCGCGCGGTGATCGCGGCGCTGGCGGCCCCCGCGCTCGGCGTCGGCTACCACCAGCTGGCCCAGGTCGCCTTCGACTCCGGCACCGTGCTCCCGGTCGTGGCTCCTCTCTTCGGCCTCGCGTTGGCGGCCGTCGCCACCGTCGCCGCGTCGCACCTTCTGGAGACCGTCGAGCGCCAGCGGATGGCCGACGTCAACGACGTCCTCGCGGAGGAGGTACGGGCCCGCACGCGTGACCTGCGCGAGACGGAGCTGGAGATCATCCAGCGCCTCGGCCAGGCGGTCGAGTCGCGCGACGAGGAGACCGGCGATCACATCGGACGGATCGGGTCGCTCTGCCGGCGGCTCGCGCTGGCTGCCGGCCTCAGCATCGACGAGGCCGAACTGCTCGAACGCGCGAGCGCGATGCACGACGTGGGCAAGATCGCCATCCCCGACGCCATCCTGCGCAAACCGGGCCCGCTCGATCCAGCGGAGCGCGCGACGATCGAGCGCCACAGCGTCATCGGGGCGGAGATGCTGGCCGGCTCGCGGTCTGCGCTCGTCCAGGCGGCGGAGGTGATCGCGCGCACCCATCACGAGCGCTGGGACGGCACCGGCTACCCCGCGGGGCTGGCCGGCGAGGAGATCCCGCTGGCGGGACGGATCTGCGCGATCTGTGACGTCTTCGACGCCCTCGTCTCCGACCGCCCGTACAAGGCCGCTTGGCCGGTGGACGAGGCGCTCGAGGAGATCCGGCGCCAGAGCGGCCGACAGTTCGATCCCCGCCTCACGGCGCTGTTCCTTGCGCTCGAGCCGGGTTGGGTCGCCGGACCCGCCGCAGCGCCGCGAGCTGCGCCCGCGGCCGTGCCGCATCGCCGCCCAGCAGCACGTGGGCCGCGATCCGGGTCGCGAACGTAAGCGCCTGGGCGAGGTCGTCGAGCGCTAGCGCCCGCCTGCCGAGCGTGGTCATGATCGCCTCCCGGCGGCGCTGGGCGAGCGCGTCGAACGGCTCGGCGCCGCGCGCGACGGCATGGCCGCCCACGTGCCTGAGCCGCAGGCTCGGGTGCAGGACGGTCGGGATGCCGTGCGCCGCAGCCCGCAGGCCGAGCTCCATGTCCTCGGCGAACAGGTGCACGGCGGGGTCGAACGGGCCGAGCCTGCGCAGGGTGCCGGTGGAGGCGGCCAGGCAGGCGGCGATCGCCCAGCCGACCGTGCGGGCGGACTCGGCCCGGTATGGCTCGACCCGCTCCCGCACGCCTCGCGGGAGCAGCGGCGGGTGCACGAGCGCGGGGAGCAGCGCCCCGACGGTGCCCGGCCGCGGGTGCGCGGAGCGCTGCACGCTGCCGTCCGCGTTCAGCAGCCGCGGCGCATGGAGCGCACGCGGATGCGCGGCGGCCAGCCCGGCGAGCCGGGCGAGCGAGTCGTCCAGCAGCTCGCAATCCGGGTTGAGCAGCACGGTGACGTCATGTCGGGCGAGGACGAGCCCGGCGTTGCAGGCCGCCCCGAACCCCGGGTTGCTCGGCAGCACGATGACCTCGGCGCCGCGGGACTGGGCCAGCGCTGCGCCGCCGTCGCGCGAGCCGCTGTCGACCACGACGAGCTGGGGTGGCGCGGCGAGGTACGAGTCGAGCGAGTCCAGCAGCACCCGCAGCTCGGCCTCCGAGTCGTGCAGCACGACGACGGCGGTGAAGCTCGCGCTCACGCGATCTCCGCCAGCGCCGCCCGGAAGCGGGCGGCCGACGCCTCGACGCCGAAGTGCTCGGCGCGGGCTCGCGCCGCGGCGGGCGCTCGGCCGTCGGCGAGCACCTGCTCGAGCGCGACGGCCGCCGCCCCCGCGTCACCCGGCGCGAACAGCCGCCCGGCGCCGTCGCGCACGATCTCGCGCGGTCCGCCGGCGTCGGCGGCGACGACGGGGCGGCCCGCGGCGAGCGCCTCCACCAGCGCCAGGCCCCACGGCTCGGCGTCGGCGCAGTGCAGCAGGCAGTGCGCGCGGGCGAGGGCGGGGCGCGGATCGCTCAGGTGCCCCGCGAATGTCACGCGCCCGTCGAGGCCGTCTGCGGCTGCGCGCGCCCGCAGGGCGCGTTCGAAGTCCTCGCGGTCGCCGGGCAACGGGGCGCCCGCCAGCTCGAGCTGGAGCCCCGGAACGAGCGCGGCGACGTCGAGCGCCAGGTCGGGCCGCTTCCACGGCACGAGCGCCCCGAGCACGAGCGCGCGGGGCGGGTGCGGAGGCGGCAGGGGCTCGGCCGACCAGGCCTCGAGGTCCACGCCGGGGTGCAGGATGACCGCTCCGGGAGCGCCGACGTCCGCCGCGACGGCCGCCGACGCCGCCGCGACCCCGTCGCTGCGCGCGGTGGCCCGGCGCAACGCCGCGGCCACTGTCGCCGATCCGCGCGGCACGAGGTCGTGGTGGACGGCCAGCAGTGGGGGGCGGACGGGCAGCAGCGCGGTCGCCAGCACCGCGCGAGCGCCCCAGGCGACCATCTTCCCCGCGCGGTACCGCCGGGCGAGCGCCGCGCTCTCACGGGCGAGGGCGGCGAGCCCGCGGGCGTGCGCGACGCCCCGGCGCAGCGGCCGCTCCCGAATGCCCGCCCAGCCGAGGCCGGCCGCCCGCAGCGAGGCGGCGAGCGGGCCGTCGGGGCAGGCGACCACCGCGCCGCGCTCGAGCCGCGTCGCGCAGTCCAGAAGGACCCGCTCGGCCCCGCCGAGGACGCCGGAGTAGGAGACGATCAGTGGCGGGCCGCCGCTCATGGCAGGGGTAGCATCGCGCCCCATGCCACGGAGGAGCAGCGTGAGCCGCGCCGGCGGCCTGCGAGCGGCCACCGCGCGCGGCGGTGTCGTCAACGCGGCGTTCCTCTCCGGTGCCGAGGCGCTCGTGCTGGTGCAGGGCCTGCTCGCCACGGCACTGCTCGGCCCGGACGCGATCGGCCTCTACGGGATCGTCACCACCACCGCGATGACGATCGTCGCGCTGCGGCGGGTGGGGATCGACGAAGCGTTCGTGCAGGAGGCGGCGGCCGACGAGGAGGCGGAGTTCCAGCGCGCGTTCACCGTCGAGCTTGCCCTCGCCGTGGCGGCGGCCGTGGCCATCGCCGCCTGCGCGCCCGTGCTGGCGGCGCTGTACGGCGACGACCGCCTGCTGCCGCTCACGCTCGCGGTCTGCTACCTGCCGCTCGCGTTCGCCCTCCAGGCGCCGCAGTGGATCTTCTTCCGCCGGATGGACTACGTGCGCCTGCGGACGCTCCAGGCGATCGTGCCGCTCGGGACCGTCGCCGTCACGGTGCCGCTGCTGCTCGCCGGCGTCGGCGTCTGGGCGCTGGTCATCGGCCCCGCCTGCGGCAACGCGCTCGCCGTGCTGGCGGCGCTGCGGGCGTCGCCGTACCGGCTCGCGCTGCGCCCCGACCGCGCGGCCGCGCGCCGGTACCTGCGGTTCTCGTGGCCGATCGCCGTCAGCGCCGCCGCCGCACTGCTCGTCGCCCAGGGCCAGATCGCGGTCTTCGGGCTCGATCAAGGCCTCGCGGCGGCCGGCTGGATCACGCTCGCGGCGACACTCACCCGCTACGTCGACCGTGCCGACCAGATCTTCGCGACCACCGTGTACCCCGCGATCGTGCGGGTGCGCGAGCGGACCGAGGTGCTCGAGGAGGCGTTCGTGAAGTCCAACCGGCTGGCGTTGATGTGGGCGTTCCCCTTCGGCGCCGGGCTTGCGCTGTTCGGACCGGACCTCGTGCATTTCGTGCTCGGCGACGAGTGGGAGCCGGCCGTGGTGCTGCTCGGCGGCCTGGCGGTCGTCACCGCGCTCCACCAGCTCGGCTACAACTGGTTCTCGTTCTACCGGGCGCGCGGAGCGTCGTGGCCCCAGGCGGTCGAGTCGGCAGCGTTCGCGGGCGCCTTCGCGGCGTTCGCCGTGCCGGGCGCGCTGCTGGGCGGGAGCTGGTGGTTCGTGGCCGGGCGCCTCGCGTGCACGCTGGTCGCCCTCGCCGTGCGGCGGGTCTACCTGCGCCGGCTGCTCCCGGCCGTCCGGCTCGGCACGCTCGCGGTCCGGGGAGCGGCGCCGGTGCTGGCCGCCACGGGCTGCGTGCTCGCCGCGCGCCTCGCGCTCTGGGGCGGCGAGCGGCCGCTCGAGCAGGCGATCGCCGAGCTGGCGCTGTGGCTGGCGGTGCTCGCGTTCGCGACGGTCCGGCTCGAGCGCGGCCTGCTCGCCGAGCTGGGCGGCTACCTGCGCGCGCGTCCGGCGCCGGCGGGCGACGAGGCGGGGTCGCTGGCGTGAGCCAGGCCGTCCTCCTCGAGCGCGCGGCGCCGGCGCGCCCTCGCGCCGCCGTTCCCGTCGCCCTGTGGATCGGCGCCGCGCTCGTCTCCGGGTTCACGGCCCGGCGGTACCTGGAGCCGTTCGACGAGGGGCTGCTGCTGCAGGCCGCCACCCGCGTGGCCGGCGGCCAGTGGCCGTACGCGGACTTCTCCTGGAGCTACGGGCCTGGCCATCCGCTGCTGATCGCGCTCGCGTTCAAGCTGCTCGGCCCGTCCGTGATCTGGTGGCGGCTCGTGCGGGTCGCCGCCGACGCCACCGCCGCGCTGCTCGCGTGGCGGCTCACCGGCCGCGTCGCCGGCCCCCGCTGGGCGCTCGCGGCGTGGGCCGCGGCGGCGCTCGTCGCGGCGCAGCCGACGAGCGCCAACCCGGTCGCCGTCGCGTTCGCGCTCGCGCTCGGCGCGCTGGCGGTCGCGACAGGCGGCGAGGCCGCCGGTCCTCGCCGCGCGGCGATCGCGGGAGCCCTTGCCGCGCTGGCCGGGTTCTGGCGCCCGGACTTCGGGGTCGTCGCGCTGGCGGCGGTCGTCGCCGCGCTGCTTGTCCGAGCCAGGTGGCGGGCACCCCTGGTCGCCGTGGGCTCGGCGCTCGCCGGGACCGTCCTCCTGTGGGCGCCGTTCGCCGTCGCCGCCGGGCCGGGAGAGCTGTGGGACGTGTTCGTGGCCGGTCCCGCGCGGGAGGGAGGGGCGTGGTCGCTGCCGTTCCCGCTCGTGTACGACGGTCCGCTGCGGGCCTGGCCGCCGGGCGACCTCGCCACCGACGTCAAGGACCTGCTCGGCTATCAGCTTCCGCTCGCCGGCGTGGTCGCCCTGGCGGCGGCGCTGCTGAGCGCACGGCGGCCGGATCCGGTGCTCGCCGGGCTGCTCGTGCTCGGCCTCGGCGCGACCGTCTACCTGATGTCGCGGGCCGACGAGCAGCATGCGCAGCCGCTGCTGATCGCGGCCTGCGCGTTCGTCCCCGTGGCTCTCGCCCGGCGGCCGCCCTGGCCGCTCGCGGCAGTGCTCGCCATCGCCTTCGCGATGCTGCTGGCGGTGGGCGCGGCCAACCGCGTCTCGGCGCTCGTGCTCCCGCCCGATCTGCAGCCCGTGCACGTCGACCGTGCGCCGGGGATCCGCGTACCGCCGCGCGAGGCGAGCGCGCTGCCACGGCTGGCGGCGCTCGTCGAGCGGCTCGTCCCGCCCGGCGAGCCGATCTACGTGGCGCCGCGGCGGTCGGACCTCGTCACGCTGTCCGCACCGCTCGTGCACTTCCTCGTCGACCGCCCGAACCTGCTCGCCGACGACGTCCTGCTCCAGGCCCGCCCCGCCGAGCAGGCGCGGATCGTCGCCGCGCTGAGACGAGCGAGGCCCGGCGTCGTGGTGCGCTGGACGGACCCGATCTCATCCCGCCCGGAGCCGAACGCGCGCGGGCGCCCGAGCGGCTCGCGGGCGCTCGACGAGCACCTCGCGTCGGCGTACCGGCTTCGCGCGCGGTTCGGCTACTACGACGTGCTGGTGCCCCGATGAGCCGCGTCGTGGTCGCCGTCGTGGCGCTCGCCATGGCCGGCTGGCTGGCCTCGGCGCTGCCCGGCGCCCGCGACGAGCAGGAGGCCCGTGACGCCGTGTCGGCTGGCGCAACGCCGTCGCCCGCGCAGGTGGAGCGGGCGATCGCCCTGCTCGAGGGAGCCCGCCGGGCGAGGCCCGACGGCGAGATCCTGCCGCGGCTCGCGGGACTCGAGCTGACCGCGGGCCGCCCCGAGCGAGCGGTCGCGCTGCTGCGCCCGCTGGTCCGCTACGAGCCGGAGAACGTGACCGCGTGGACGGCGCTCGCGCTGGCGCTGGCCGAGACCGATGCGGATGCCGCCGCAGAGGCGAACGCGCGCCGCCGCGCGCTCGCCCCGCCCGTCGAGCCGTGAGATAGCGTCCGGCGGATGGAGGAGCGCCACATCCTGGTCCTCACGGACCGCGACTGGACGCACCCGCAAGGCGGCGGAACCGGCACCCACCTCTACGGCCTGGTCAGCCGCTGGATCGCCTGGGGGCACCGGGTGACGGTGATCGCTGGGGACCATCCCGGGGCGGCTCGGGTCGAGCGCCCGGCGCCCAAGCTCGAGCTGCACCATGTCGGGAGCCGGCTGACCGTGTTCCCGCGCGCGGCGTGGTTGGTCAAGCGCGGCGCCGTGAAGGACGTCGACGTCGTCCTCGAGGTGATCAACGGGATCGCGTTCTTCACGCCGCTCTGGCGCCTGCGGATCCCGCGGGTGGCGCAGGTCTACCACGTGCACCGGGACATGTACGTCGAGGAGCTGGGCCGCCGCGGCGCCGTGGCGGCCTGGCTGCTGGAGACGCTTCCCTTGCGCCATCTGTATGCGGGCACGCCGTTCCTCACCATCTCCCACGCCGCCGAGGCGTCGCTCGTCGAGCTCGGGGTCGACCCCGCGGACATCTCTGTCGTCTACAGCGGCGTAGACGCCGGCGCGTTCCACGCCGGCCGGCGGTCGCCCGAGCCGACGCTGCTCTACCTCGGGCGGCTCAAGCGGTACAAGCGGCTCGAGATCCTCCTCGACGTGCTGGAGGGGGTGCCCGCCGCCCACCTGCACGTGGCCGGCGAGGGCGACCACCGGGAGGCGCTGGAGGCCGAGATCGCGGCCCGCGGCCTGGCGGAGCGGGTCACGATGCACGGGTTCGTCGACGAGGCGACCAAGCGGGACCTGCTGGCATCCGCCTGGCTGTCGCTGACGGCGTCCTCCGCCGAGGGCTGGTGCCTGACCGTGATGGAGGCGGGCGCGTGCCGGACCCCCAGCGCGGCGCTGCGGGTCGGCGGCCTCGCCGAGTCGATCGTCGACGGGGAGACCGGCCTGCTCGCGAGCGAGCCCGCCGAGCTGATCGCCCGCGTGCGCCGGCTGATCGACGAGCCGGCCGAGCGCGAGCGGATGGGCGCGGCAGCCGAGCGCCGCGCGCGCGGCTTCACGTGGGAGCGCACGGCCGCCCGGGCCCTCGAGGTCCTGGACGCGGCGCGCGTGCCGAAGCTGCGCAGCGCGCTGCGGTCGCTGGGCCGGCGCCCGGCCGGGGTCGCCGCCGCGACGCTGACCGCCAACGCGCTCTCGCTCGTCCTCACGATGGTGCTCGCCCGCGCGCTCGGCGCCGGCGGGTACGGCGACCTGGCCGCGCTGACGTCGGCGTTCCTGATCCTGGCGGTGCCCGGCGCGGCCGTGCAGCTCGCGGCCGCGCGAGAGGCGGCCGCCGGCCGGCTGCGCGGCGTGCCGCCGCGCTGGGAGCGGGGCATCCTCGCGGCGGCGGTGATCGCGGCCGCCGCGGCGGCGGGGCTGCGCGAGCCGCTGGCGGCGCTCGCGGGCGTCGACGAGCCGTGGGCCGCCGCCGCCGTGCCGCCCGCGGGCGTCCTGTGGCTCGCCCTGTCGCTGCGCCGGGGCGTCCTCCAGGGCCTGGGGGCGCACCGCGCGGTCGCCGGCTCCCTGCTGCTGGAGGGCGCGGCGCGGCTCTTCGCGGCCGCTGGGCTCGTGCTTGCGGGTGCCGGCGTCGCCGGCGCGCTGCTGGGGACGGTCGTGGCGATGCTGCTCGCGCTTGCGGCGCTCGGCCGGGGCGCGGTGGGGGCGGCACCGGTCCGCCTCGGAGGGAGCCTCGCGGGGGTGGTCGCCCTCACCCTGCTCGCGGTCGTCCAGCACGTCGACGTGATCGTCGCCCAGCACCGGCTCGGCGGCTCCGACGCCAGCGCGTACGCCGCGGCCGCGGTGGCGGCCAAGGTCGTGGCCTGGGCCGCGGTCGGCCTCGCCCTCGCACTGCTCCCGGAGCTGTCGCGCCACGCGCGGCGCGGGCCGGAGGACGCGCGCCGGCTGGCCCGCACGCTGGCCCTCGTCGCCGCCGTCGGCGTGCCGTTCACGCTGCTCTGCGCGGTGGCCGGCGAGCCGCTGCTGCGGCTCGTCTTCGGCCCCGAGCTCGACGGCGCGGCCGACGCGCTGCCGTGGCTGGCGGCGGCGATGACGCTGTTCGCCTGCGCCTCCGTGGCGGTCCAGCATTCGCTGGCGCTCGGCCATCGGACGCTGCTGCCGATCGTCGCCGCCGTCGCGATCGCGGAGCCCCTGCTGCTGCTCTCGACCGGCCGCGCGGCCGGCGACCTCGCGGCCGCGCTCGTGGTCGTGCAGTTCGGCCTCGCGCTCGTCGCCGTGCTGCTCGCGGCCCGGGCGGCGCCGCGCCTCGAGGCCGAGCGGGCGTGAGCCGGCGTCCGTCGGGGCTCGCTCGCGTGCGCGAGCTGTGGCGCCTGTTCCGCAACGAGCGCGACGATCCGGAGCCGTTCTACAGCTGGCTCGCGGACGAGCTCGCGACGTCGCTCGAGCGCCGGCACGGGCCGCTCGCGGGGCGGACGGTGATCGACCTCGGGTGCGGGCCGGGCTACTACACGGCCGCTCTGCGGGCGCGCGGCGCGACGGTGGTCGCGATCGACAACGACGCGGGCGAGCTGCCCGAAGGTGCGCTGCTGGCCGACGCGGAGGCGCTCCCGGTGCCCGACGGCGGGGCCGACGCCGTCGTCTGCTCGAACCTGCTCGAGCACACGCGCGACCCGGAGGCGGTGATCCGCGAGATCGAGCGCGTGCTGCGGCCGGGCGGCTGGGCCTATCTGTCGTGGACGAACTGGTACTCCCCGCACGGCGGCCACGAGATGAGCCCCTACCACCTGCTCGGCCCGCGCCTCGGCCCGAGGCTCTACGAGCGCCTGCACGGGCCCCCGCGCAAGAACCGCTACGGGGAGGGGCTCTTCCCGGTCCACATCGGCCCGACGCTGCGCTACGTCGAAGGGCGCGCGGGGCTGCGGGTCACCGCGGCCGAGCCGCGCTACTGGCCGCGCCTGCGGCTGTTGATGCGAATCCCCGGCGTGCGCGAGGTCGCGTGCTGGAACGCGGTGATCCACGTCGAGCGGCGATCCGCGCGGCTCGACGGGGTGGAGGGGTGGCTGACCGACGACCAGGCCGCGCGGCTGCGGGAGGCCGCAGCCCGCGGGCGGCGGATCGTCGAGATCGGCTCCTACCGCGGCCGCTCGACGATCGTGCTCGCCGGCGCCGCGCCGCCCGGGGCCGAGGTCGTGGCCATCGATCCCCATGCGGGCAACGACCGCGGGCCGCGCCAGTGGCGGGGAACGGCCGGGGAGGGGGAGGCGGACCACGAGGCGTTCCGCGCGAACCTCGCGCGCGCCGGTGTGGCCGAGCGCGTGCGCCATGTGCGGCTCCCCTCACAGGCCGCCCTGGACGCCGTCGAGGGCGACGTCGACCTCGTGTACGTCGACGGCGCGCACCGGTTCGCGCCGGCGGCGGCCGACATCCGGGAGTGGGGCGGGCGCGTGGCTCCCGGCGGC
This sequence comes from uncultured Solirubrobacteraceae bacterium, assembly GCA_963730535.1. Classification (GTDB taxonomy): domain Bacteria; phylum Actinomycetota; class Thermoleophilia; order Solirubrobacterales; family Solirubrobacteraceae; genus DASSUW01. Next base: position 86,125 of record CAVSRU010000012.1, on the reverse strand, counting down.
ACGCTGATGATCCACGACGCCTACTCGTCGGTCGGGGTCACGCTCGCGATCGCTCGCCACCTGCTCGCCGGCCGCCGGTTCCGCTACGCCGGGCGCAGCGGGTCGCTCGTCGAGTACCGGCGCGAGGACCTCGGGCCGCGGGCCCGCGTCGCCGGTGCGGCGCGGCAGCTCGCGCCGCTGCCCTGGTTCGCGCGCAACCTCGCGGTCAAGGCCGCGATCGTGGCCCGGATGCCCTGGCTCGCGCGCGCGCTCGGGCACCGGTCCGGGCCGTGGCCGTACTGATGCCGCAGCGCTTCCCGCTGCTCGACTCGGTGCGGGCGATCGCCGCCCTCAGCGTGCTCGTCTTCCATGCCTCGTTCTGGTCGCAGATCACGCTCACCGGCAGTGACCTCGCGCCGTTCCTGAGCCGACTCGACGCCGGCGTCACGGTCTTCTTCGTCCTCTCGGGCTTCCTGCTCTACCGGCCGTTCGTGCACGCGCGGCTGCTGGGGACGCCGGCGCCGCGCGCGATCGCGTACGGCTGGCGACGGGTGCTGCGGATCGTGCCCGCCTACTGGCTGGCGCTCACGGTGATCTCCCTCGTGATCCCCAAGCCGGACACGTTCGAGCCCGGCCACGCGGTCGTCTACTACGGCTTCCTCCAGATCTACGGCGACCTCGCGCTCGGCGGCATCACGCAGGCCTGGACGCTGTGTGTGGAGGTGACGTTCTACGCGATGCTGCCGCTGTGGGCGCTCGCCCTGCGGCGGCTCCCCGCGTCGGTACGCAGCGAGCTCCTCGCGCTGGGGGGACTGGCGCTGGCCGGGACGGCATGGATCGTCGTCGCGGTGGCCACGGCCCCCGATCCCGACCACGCCAACACCGGCCGGATGCTGCTGTGGCTGCCCGCCTACTTCGACCACTTCGCGATCGGGATGGCGCTCGCGGTGGTCAGCGTGGCCGGGGAGCGCGACGGCAGGGCGCGGCTGGGCTGGGTGGGGCGGAGGCCGTGGGTCTGCTGGCTCGGGGCGGCGGCCGCCTTCGCCGCCGTGGCGGTGGGCATCGGCTTGTCGCCGGAGAACCGGATCGACGCGCCGATGGACGCCGCCCAGACCATCGCGCGCCACTGGCTCTACGCGGTCGTCGCGGTCGGCGTCGTGCTCCCGGCGGTGTTCGCCGGTCCTGGCCGCGGCGCCGTCCGCCGGCTCCTGGGCCATCCGGTGCTGCTGTACGTCGGGGTCATCTCGTACGGCGTCTACCTGTGGCACAACGCCGCGATGGAGAAGCTCGTAGGCCGCATCGGGCGCGACGGGTCGTGGGCCGACTTCCTGCTCTACCTCGGGGCCGGCGCGCTCGCCGCGCTGGTGATCGCCACGCTGTCGTGGCGGCTTCTCGAGCGCCCCCTGCTCCGGCTCAAGCGGCTCGTTCCCGTCGCCCGCTGAGCATGCGGGCGAGCGCGAAGGCGAGGAGGACGAGCGCCGCGATCGCCAGCCAGTGCGCGCCGACCAGGTCGCTCGCGTAGCGCGGCGCGAAGCCGCCGCGGTCGGCGGGGAGGAAGAGCAGGTACGCGGCCGGGACTGCGACGCCCAGCAGGGCGGCGGCGGCGAGCACGAGAGCGCGTGCGCCGATCCCGTAGCGGGCCACCAGCGCGGCGGCGACCGCGACCGGCGGCCCGGCGCGCAGAGCGATCAGCGCGGCTCCGGCCACGCCCGCGGCGAGGCCGATGGCGATGGCTCGGCCCCAGGTCGCGCGCGCGGGCCGGTCCGCGGCAGCGAATCCGGGCACGGTTGGCTCGCCCCGGCGGGCCGGCGGGCCGCGCAGCAGGAGCGCCACCAGCATCAGCAGGCAGGCGGCGCCGGAGGCGACCATCGCGAGCTTGACGGGCCGGTCGGGCGCGAACGCGAAGCGCGCCTCGGTGCACGAGCCGTCGACCGCCCAGCCGTTTCCGTACGCCGCGTCCGGGCGCGGGGCGCCGAGCTGGCGCCCGTCGCACCATGCACGCCAGCCGCGGTCGTAGCTCTGGGCGAGCACGAGCCGGCTCGGCCCGTCGAGCGCGAGCCTCACGCCGTCGACGCTCGAACGCCCGAGGTCCCCGGGGTCGGTCACGCGACCGCCACCGGTGGCCGCCGGCAGCCCGCGCGGGGCCGGCGAGCGCAGGCGCAGCCAGTACGGGTGGAAGAGCGTGGACGACGTCGTCAGGTCGACCGGGCCGGCCGGGAGTGCGGCGGGCTCGCCGCACGGCCGCGCGCGCAGCGGCCGGCCGGCGTCGAACGCGGCGACCGTGGCGGCCGGGCGGACGCGGAGGATCCGGCCGCCGGCGACGACCCGCAGCGCGCCGCAGGTAGCGGCGATCCGGCTGCGCGCGTCCGCGACCCGCGCGCCGGCCCCGACGACCTCGGCGATCCCGACCGCGCGGCGCCGGCGGACGGCGGCCGGCGTTCCGGGCGCGAACGCCGCGTCGACGATCTCCAGCCTGAACGCTCGCCCGCGCAGCGGTCGCGAGAGCTCGACGTGCCCGCTCGGGTCGACGGCGGCGTCCACGCGGCGGCCCTCGGCGCTGACCGCGACCCGCCGGGCGCGGCGGACACCCGCGACGGGGCGCAGCTCCAGCGTGCGAACCGTCGTGGCCCGCGGCGTCGTCCAGCTCACCCAGGCACGGCGGTCGCGCAGCCACGGCCCGATCCACGCCGTGCCGGGATCGCCGTCGAACGCCCGCGACGCCCGTCGGCCGGGGGCGCTCTCGAACCGCCCCGAGGACGCGAACCGGCCCGCGCCGCTGCCCGCCAGCGCGTCGAGCGCCGGATCCGGCGCCTGCGGGGAGACGGTCACCCAGCCGTCGGCGCGGAAGGTGCGCGCGGCCGGCGGGGCGATGCGCCGGGCGAGCTGCGTCTCGGCGTCGCCGCGATCGCGCACGAAGCGCGACTCGCGCGGGCCGGGCAGCGCTTCGCGGCGGAACGGGGTCGCGCCCGTCGTGCGCTCGAGGACGTACGTGAGCGACGAGCGGGACAGGTCGGCCCCCCGCAAGGCGTCCTCGATCACGCGCGGAGGGCGCAGCCACTCGCGCGCCGTGACGCCGGGGATGCGCAGCTCGGCGAGCCCGCCGCTCGCGCGCGCGACCCCCGGCGCCCGCTCGAGGTCCGACACGCGCACTCGCAGCACCCGCACGTCGCGCAGGTCGAGCCGGATCCGGTTCCAGCCGGGGCGCACCGCGAAGCGCCGGCCCGAGATCTCGACCTCGGTCGTGCGGGCGCGCGCGTCGACGAGCGGGAGCAGCTCGACGAACGCCACGTCGCGCGGCGCGGCGAGCTCGACCTCGATCCAGGAGCGCGCCCGCTCGCCGTGCGGGGGTGCCACCCAGGCGGTGTCGGGCGCGCCGTCGAGCGCGGCAAACGGGCGCGACTCGGGGAACTGGGTGGCGCCCGGGAGCGCGTCCTCGCGGACGTCTCGGATGTCGTCGTACTCGGCGACCGTCTGGGCGGCCGGGCCGGTCTGGAACGGGTCGAGGATCGCCGCGTCGGGCGGCACGTCGGCGTCGGCCGTGAGCGTCGGGCCGACCTCCTGCCGGGTCCGTGAGGAGACGATCGCGCGCCGGCGGTTGCTGTCGCCGATCACGAGGTCGGCCCCGCTCCGGGCGGCGGCCCGGAGCTCGGCGCGGGTCCGGTCGGCGGCGTACGCGAGCGGGCGGTCGGCGTCGAGCGAGCCGAGCGCCGCGAGCCCGGCGAGCGTCTCCGCCGAGCCGTCCACGAGCGTCTGCGGGCCGGCGGGGGCGACGCGCACGATCCCCGGCCCCCGGGGCAGGTCGTAGCGGGAGACCTGCGGCAGGCGGGCCGGCGGCGCCAGCGTCCCGCCCTCCGCAGCGACCAGGCGCTCCGCGCCGTAGCTCCGGCTCGGGGCGCCGAGCCCGCCGCGGGCGAGCTCGCGCGCGGCCCCGGAGGGCGCGATGGCCCCGCTGCGCGCGCGGTCGTCGTCGGCCCCGGCGATCACGGCCCCGGCGCCGAGCAGTCGGAGCAGCGGCGGGAGCTGGCCGTCGACCACCCGCTCCTGCTGGATCAGGTCGTCCGCCGTCCACAGCAGGTCGGTCGAGCGGCGGTCGGCGTAGGCGAGCACGGACCGCGCCGCCACCGGCCGGTCGCTGAGGGCGGGCAGGATCGGGTCGACGGTCGACGCCCAGTCGTAGGTCGCGAAGAGCTGGGCGGGCAGCACGACCGCGCGCGTGTTGGCGGGCAGGTCGGCGTCGAGGTCGCGCGCGGCCTCCGTCCAGGCCGGCGGGATCTCCTCCCACGCCAGCTGCGAGTCGACCGCCTCGCCGCGGACCAGCGGCCAGGCCGACAGCGCGAGGACGGCGACGAGCGGGACCGCCGCCCACCGGGCGCGCGCCCACACGAGCGGTGCCGCGGCCGCGGCGAGCAGCGCGAACGCGACCACGATCAGCGGCGCCGCCTTGTAGGTGGTGCGCAGGAACTGGACGGCGTCGACCCTGAAGTAGATCGCCAGCGCCGCTCGCCGCAGCGGCGTGCCGTCGGGGAACCCGGCTCCCGCGATCAGCGCGCCGGCGAGCAGCAGCAGGAGGAAGAACGGCGCGTACGGCCACGAGCGGGCGCCGGCCAGCGCGAGCGCGACGAGGGCCGGCACGAGCAGCGAGGCCACGAGCACGGCCGGGTGGAAGAGCATCACTCCGGCATCGGACGTGAACGGCTGCAGGGCGCCGGTGTAGCCGACGCCCACGTACGACGTCCAGTACCCCATGAGGCGCAGGACCTCGGACGCGCTGGTGGTGCTCCAGATCACCCCCGGCGGCTCCGTGAAGGGCAGGAAGTCCCGGCCGTACAGCACATGGGCGACCACCGGGGCGACCCACCACAGCGACGCGACGGCCAGGCAGGCGGCGGCCCGCAGCGCGAAGGCGCGGGCGTCGCTCCAGCGCACGGCGCCGATGGCCGGCTCGTACACCAACAGGGCGAGCGGGGCGAGCAGCAGCCAGCCGAGCACGGCGACGTTCACGCCGCCGCCCGACGCCGCCACGACGAGCGCACCGGCCGCCGGCCACCACCAGCTGCGCGGGTGCCGGAGCCCGCGGTGCACGGCGAGGAGCATCCACGGCAGCAGCGCGTAGGCGAGCAGCGTGATCGACGTGCGGTTGAGGAAGACGACGACGTACGGGTTGAGCAGGAAGACCGCGCCGGCGGCGAGCCGGGCCGGGCTCCCGCCGCGCGGCACGAGCGCGTCGGCGAGCCGGACGGCGCCGACGACGGCGATCGCGAGCACGGCCCCGAGCCACAGCCGGTGCGTCAGCCACGGCGCGAGGCCGGCGAGGTCCCCGAGCGCGAAGAACGGCCCCATCGGGAACAGGTAGCCCGCGTACTGCCCGGCGTGCACGTGCCCGAGGTCCCCGGTCGGGGACCACACCGAGGCGACGTCGGCCAGGAACCCGACGGGATCGACGTGGAGGTCGATCTTCGTGTCCGACGACGCAACTCCGGGCCGCTGGGCGAGCGCCGCGGCGACGGCGAGGGCGGCGAGGACGATCGCGTCGCGCCGGGCTCCGCGGGGCAGACCGGGCACACGGGGCATCGGCCGCCGCAGGCTACAGCCCGCGGCGGGCATGGCCGGCAGGTCAGGCGGCGAGAATGGCCGGGTGACTGCGTAGCCTGCCGGAGCGATGCGCGCATCGCCGCCGGCCGTCGCCGCAGTCACGCTGCTCGCGCTGCCGGTCGCGCTCGCGTTCTTCCACGGCGGCTACGACGCCGACGCCCGGCTTGTCGGAGGGATCGTCGCCTGGCTGCTGGCGGCGCTGGCCGCGGTCGTGGCGCCGCTCCCGCGCGGCCGGGCGGCCGTGCTGGCCATCGCCGGCCTCGCGCTCCTGCTCGCGCTCACGCTCGCGTCGCTCGCCTGGGCGCCCCTGCATGCCGTCGCGTACGCGGACGCGCAGCGGATCGCGCTGTACCTCGGCGCGCTGGTGGCCGGCGTGGGCCTGCTGCGCACGGTGCCCGGCCTCGCGGTCCCCGCGCTCGCGGCCGGAGCCTTCGCGATCGTGCTCGCCGGGCTCGCCGAGCGGCTGCTCCCGTGGGCGGTGACGCTCGAGCGCAGCGCCGCGGCCGGCGGCCGGCTGGCGGCTCCGCTGGGCTACTGGAACGCGATGGGGGCGGTTGCGGCGATCGGGCTGGTCCTGTGCGCCGGCCTCGCCGGGGACGCCGCCCGCGGTGTGTGGGTGCGGGCGCTCGCAGCCGCGGGAGCGCCGGTGCTGGGCGCCGGCCTCGTGCTCTCGTTCTCGCGCGGCGGGCTGCTCGCGGCAGCCGCCGGGCTGGCCGTGGTGCTGCTCGCCCGGCCCTCGCCCGCGCAGCTCCGCGGCCTCGTGGTCGTCCTGGCGGCCGCGGCCGTTGCCGGGGTGGTCGCGGCGCTCCTGCCCGCCGTCAAGGATCTCGAGGGGGCTCGCACCGCCCAGGGGACGGCGCTCGCGTTCCTGATCGTCGCGTCCGGCCTCGGCGCCGCCGCGGCTCAGCGCGCCCTCGCCCGCCGGGAGGCAGCTGGCGAGCTCGGCACAGGGCCGGTGGCGCTCCCGCGGCCCCGGCTGCTGGCGGCCGCCGCGGCGCTCGTGGTCCTGGCGGGAGTGCTCGTCGCCGCCGGCTCGAGCCGCGGGGCGCCGGAGTTCGGCGCCAGCGCCGAGCGGCTCGCGAGCGTGCAGAGCAACCGCTACGCGTACTGGCGCGTGGCCGTCGCCACCTGGGCGGACCACCCGCTGGTGGGCGCAGGGTCGGGGGCGTTCGGCGTCGAGTGGCTGCGGGAGCGGAAGATCGCCGAGGGCGCCCGCGACGCCCACTCGCTCCCGCTCGAGACCGCGGCCGAGCTCGGCCTCGCCGGGCTCCTGGCGCTGGGGCTGCTCGCCGGAGGCGTCATCGGCGGGGCGGTGAGGCTCCAGCGCGTGGCGCCCGGCGCGGGCGCCGCTGCGTTCGGGGGCCTGGCCGCGTGGGCCGTCCACGCGTCGCTCGACTGGGGGTGGGAGATGCCGTCCGTGTCCCTCTTCGCATTGCTGCTCGCGGCGTCCATCCTGGGCGTCAACGGCGAACGAGCCCGCCGGGCCTGAGCGCCGCTGTGACCGCGATGGCCGCGGCCGCCGCCTGGATGCCGAGGACGGCCAGGGCGAACGTGCTCAGCCGGTCGGTGCCGAGCACGATCACCGGCTCGGCGGCGGCGACGCCGGCGAGCGCCCAGACGGCACGGCGACGGCCCATGCCGAGCAGGAACTGCACCGACAGGTACGTGAGGGCGAGCAGCGCGTACGCGACGCCGAGCACGAGCAGGATCTCGTCGCCGGACTCGTACTCGCTCCCGAACGCCGTCCCGAGCACCAGGCGGGGAACGACGGCGTACGCCGCCAGCGCGGGAAGCGCGACGACGGCGATCAGCGCGAAGGCGCGGCCGAGGACGGGCCGCGGGTCGTCCCCCGCGGCCGCGCGATGCACCGCTTCCGGCAGCAGCCACATCCCGATGCCGACGGCGATCCAGACGAGCGCCTTCGCCGCCACGGTGGCGGCCGCGTAGATGCCGGCCGGGTCGTCCGCGAGCACGTGGCGGGCGAGGATGACGTCGACGTTCTGGAGCGCGGCGACGACGGCCAGGGCGGCGATCGGGAGCGCCGCGTCGCGGGCCAGCGAGCTCAGAGGGTGGGTGCGGGCGCCGGCCGCGGGCGGGCCGAGGCGCCGCCGCAGCAGCACGCCCAGCGCCGCCGCCACCACCACGAAGGAGGCGAGCGTGCCCACGTAGGCCCCGGCGACGCCGAGCCCGATGCCGACGAGCGCGACCCCGGCCGCGAGCCGGCCCAGCGCCTCCAGCACGATGCTCAGGCCGACCGCCCGGTACTCCCGCGCCGCCTGGAGCAACCCGCGCTGGAGCGAGAGCAGCAGCCATAGGACCGCCGTCACGGGAACCGCGGCGGCGGCCCATTCCTGGTCGATATCGAGCGCCGCCGCCAGCGGGACGCGAGCGAGCGCCGAGGCGACGGCGGTCACCGCGAGCGCGGCGAGCAGGTGGCGCGTCCACCGGCTCAGCGTCGCGGACAGGTCGCCGGCGGCGCCCAGCCGCCCGAGCGTCCCCGCCCGCGCGACCGCCACCTGGAGCGCGGCGCCCGGCACGAAGAGGATCACGCTGAGGTTCAGGAGCGCGGCGAGCGAGCCGTAGTCGGACGCCCCGAGCAGCCGCGTGAACGTGACGGTGAAGACGACGGCGACGAGGTTGGCCGCCATCGTCGCGGCGGCGAGGCCCGCGGCGGCGGCCGTCGACGACGCCGCGAGGCGCGCGCGCAGGCCCGGCGGCGCGTCTGTGGGCGACGTCGAACTGATCGCCGCACGGTACCTGCGGATCGGTGCTCTAGGGTTCCCGAGCCGTGCGCTGTCCCCGTCGCTCGCTGTCGCTCGCCGCCTGCCTCGTCGCCCTCGCCGCCCCGGGCGCGGCGCTCGCCCAGACGCCAGGCGACGAGCAGTACGCCGACCCGTTCGGCGGCTCGCAGGACGAGGGCGCGGCCCCGGGCAACGAGGAGGAAGCCGCGCCGCAGCCGACGGCCACTCCTGCCCCCGAGCCGGCTCCGGCAGCGCCCGCGGCGCAGGCCGAGGCGGCGCCCGAGGCGACCGCGGCCCAGGAGCTGCCCCGGACCGGCACCGACGCCCTGATCACGCTTGTCTCGGGCTCGATCCTGCTTGGCGGCGGGGTTGCGTTGCGGGTGCGGCTTCGTGACGTCTGAGCCGGGCAACGTCAACTGCGCTGGGTAGGGAAGCTGGGGAGCCGACCGCTGCGCGCGAACTATCGCGGATTAGCCCCGGAAACCGGGGCTAATCGGGGATAGTTCGGCGAACCGTGTCGAGTTAGCCCCGGAAACCGGGGCTAACTCGACGCAGTTCGGGCCATCGCCGCCGACGCCGGGCCCCTCCACCTCCCTACCCAGCCGCCGTTGACGTTCGCCTCGTAGCCTGACCAGCCGTGCTGACCACCGGCCCCGACGAGACCGAACACGCCGGCGCCGAGCTTGCGGCGCGGCTGCAACCTGGCGACGTCGTGCTCGTCTCCGGTGAGCTGGGGGCGGGGAAGACGACGTTCGTGCGCGGTGCGCTGCGGGCGCTCGGCGTGGACGGGCCGGTGACGAGCCCCACGTTCGTCGTCGGCCATGCGTTCGATGGCGCGTCCGGGCCGGTCTCGCACCTCGACCTGTACCGGCTCGCCGGCATGGGCGACGAGGATCCCGGGTTGCTGGAGCCGTTCTTCGTCCCCGACGCGATCGTGTTCGTGGAGTGGCCGGAGCAGGCCGACGGGGCGTGGCCAGACGAGCGGGTGGCGGCGCGGGTCCGGCTGGCGCATGCGGGCGGCGACACGCGGACGGTCGAGGTCGCGTGATCCTCGGCTTCGACACGGCGACGGCGGCGACCGCGGTGGCCGTCTGGGCGCCCGGCGGGCCGGCGGTCGAGCGCCGCGACGACCCGCCGGCGGGCGAGCGGCCCAACCACGCCGGCCGCCTGCTGGTGCTGGTCGAGGAGGCCCTTGCGGCTGCGGGGGCCGGGTGGGACCAGGTCGAGCGGATCGCCGTCGGCGTCGGGCCGGGAGGCTTCACCGGCCTGCGGCTCGGCATCGCCACCGCGCGCGCGCTCGCCCAGGCCCGCAATCTCCCTCTGGTCGGGGTGTCCAGCCTCGAAGCGCTCGCGGCGGGCGCCGCCGACGAGGCCTCCGGTGCCGTCGTGGCCGTGATCGACGCTCGCCGGGGAGAGGTGTTCGCCGCTTCGCCGGGCTCGTTCGGGCCGGTGGCCCTGGACCCAGCGGCGCTCGCCGCGCGGATCGAGCCGGGATCGCTGGCCGTGGGCGACGGGGCGGTACGCTTTCGGGAGGAGCTCGAGCGGGCCGGGGCGAGGGTCCCGGTGGAGGGGTCGGAGCTGCACCGGGTGAGCGCGCTGCAGGTGTGCCGCCTCGGAGCAGCGCAGGACCCCACCGACCGCGACGCTCTGCTTCCCGACTACCGCCGCGAGCCGGACGCCAAGCCCCAACGGAAAGCTTTCCCCTCGTGATCTTCCCTTCGGCTGATCCCTACACGGAAAGCTTTTCGCAGATCCGGCGCCTGACCTACGCCGATCTCCCGCAGGTGGTCGCCATCGAGCGGCGCGCCTTCACGAGCCCGTGGTCGCTCGCGATGTTCGTGCTCGAGCTCTCCAAGCCGTCGGGCGTCTGCCTGGCCGCGACCAGTGAGGAGGAGCTCGTCGGCTACCTGGTGTGCTCCCGCTACGACACCGTCTGGCACGTCATGAACATCGCCGTCGATCCGGACCTGGGCCGGCGCGGCATCGGCACCGCGCTGATCGCCGCGCTGCTCGAGCAGGTCGGCCCGGACGCGCAGGTCACGCTGGAGGTGCGACGCTCGAACGGCGGCGCGCAGCGCCTCTACGAGCGCTTCGGCTTCCGCTCCGCGGGCGTCCGGCCCCGCTACTACGCCGACAACGGCGAAGACGCCGTGATCATGTGGCGGACGGCGCCGCCCGCGTGATCCTCGCGCTCGAGACCTCCTGCGACGACACCTGCGCAGCCGTCGTCAGCGACCGCGGCGAGATCCTCTCCAACGTCGTCTCCTCCCAGGGCGTCCACGACCGCTTCGGCGGCGTGGTGCCGGAGATCGCCTCGCGCCATCACCTCGAGCTCGTCAACGCCGTCGTCGACGACGCGCTGTCGCAGGCGGAGACGACCCTCGACGGCATCGACCGCGTCGCGGTCACCCAGGGCCCCGGCCTCGTGGGCGCGCTGCTCGTCGGCGTCGCCACCGCCAAGGCGCTGGCCGCGGCCCGCGGGCTGCCGCTGATCCCGGTCGACCACCTCCAGGGTCACGTGGCCGCCAACTTCCTGGAGCCCGACCCGATCGCGCCGCCGTTCGTCTGCCTGATCGCGTCCGGCGGCCACACCCTGCTGACGCAGGTCGACGACCACCGCGGCTACACGCTGCTGGGCCAGACGCTCGACGACGCGGCCGGTGAGGCGTTCGACAAGGGCGCCCGCCTGCTCGGCCTCGGCTATCCCGGCGGTCCCGCCCTGTCGAAGCTCGCCGCCCAGGGCGATCCGGCCGCCTTCGCGTTCCCCACCGCGGCCAGGGTCGCGAACCTCGACTTCTCGTTCGCCGGCCTCAAGACCGCCCTTCTGTACAAGGTCCGCGACCTGGGCGAGAGCGAGACCCGGGCCCGGGCCGCCGACCTCGCGGCCAGCTACGAGCACGCGATCGTCACCAGCCTGATGAACCGCGTCGAGCGCGCCCTCGACGCGCAGCCAGACCCCCGCCTGGCCATCGGCGGGGGCGTCGCCGCCAACCGCCGCCTGCGCGAGCGGGCGGCCGCGCTGCAGGTCCCCGTCCACATCCCTCCCACCGAGCTGTGCACGGACAACGCGGCGATGATCGGCTCGGCCGCCCGCTTCGGCGACCCGGTGCCGTTCCCGGCCTACCTCGACCTCGACGCCTACGCCACCGCCCACCATCACGCTCTATAGCCGCCCGGGGTGCCACCTGTGCGACGAGGCCCGGGCCGCCCTGCACCGCGTGCGCGCCCGCGCGCCGTTCTCGCTCGACGAGGTCGACATCACGCAGGACGACGAGCTGCATCGCCGCTACCTCGAGCGGATCCCCGTCGTGGCACTCGAAAACGAGGAGCTGTTCGACTTCTTCGTCGACGAAGCGGCGCTGGAAGCCAAGCTCTATCGTTGCCGGAGATGAGCTTCGGCGACATCGCGACCCGCGGTGAAGGCGCAGCGCACGGAGACGGAACCCACGGACCGCTGTCCGACCGGCTTTCGCTTGGCGTCGCCGCGCGCCTCTCCCGGTACCTCCAAGTCCTCACGCAGGCGCGCAAGATGGGCAAGGAGACGATCTCGTCGCAGGAGCTGAGCGAGTACACGCACGTCAACTCGACGCAGATCCGCCGCGACCTCTCCGGCTTCGGCAAGTTCGGCAAGCGCGGCGTCGGCTACAACGTCGACTCGCTGGTCTCGCAGATCCGCAAGATCCTGCGCACCAGCGGCCAGCACAACATCGCGCTCTTCGGCGCCGGCCACCTCGGCCGCGCCATCGCCTCCTCGGACATCTTCGCCGACCACGGCTTCCGCGTCGTGGCCATGTTCGACACCGACCGCAGCAAGGTGGGGGAGGAGATCAACGGCGTCAAGGTCCGCCACACGGACGACGTGCAGGCCGTCGTGGAGGAGGAGGACATCGTCGTCGGCGTGCTCGCCGTGCCCACGGCGGCGGCCCAGGAGCTGGCCGATCGCCTCGTCGAGGCGGGCGTGAAGATCATCTTCAACTACTCTGAGGCGCTCCTGCAGGTACCACCCGAGGTGACCGTGCACACGTCCAGTCCCGCGGTCGACCTCCTCTACGCGCTCTACTTCTACCTCACTTAGAACGACTTGATCGACCTCGCCGCTGCGCGCGAGACCTTCGAGCACTCCCAAGACCTCACGGTCGGGATCGAGGAGGAATACGCGCTCGTCCATCCGGAGACCCTCGAGCTGGTACCGCGCTTCGACGAGCTGCGCGACGCCGGCGCGAACGACCCGGTGCTCGCCGACTCGATCGCGGGCGAGCTGATCTCCTCGGAGATCGAGATCCGCTCCGGCCGGGGCGAGGACATCACGGACGCACGCGCCAAGCAGCAGGACGCCCGCCGGCGTCTGTTCCGCCTGGCGGACGCGCACGGCATCAGGCTCGGCTCCACCGGCACCCATCCGCTGTCGGACTACCGCGAGCAGCACATCATCGACACGCCGCACTACCACCGCGTCGAGGATGGCCTCAAGTACGTCGCCTGGCGGAACAACACGTTCGCCCACCAGGTCCACGTCGGCGTCCAGGGCGCCGACCGCGCGGTCAAGGTCTGCGACCGCCTGCGGCCCGTGCTGCCCACGCTCCTGGCCATCTCCGCCAACTCGCCGTACGTCGACCGGATCGACTCCGGCCTGCACTCCGCCCGCACGCAGATCTTCACCAAGTCGTTCCCCCGCTGCGGGGTCCCGGACGCCTTCGGCGGCTGGAAGGCGTGGTCCGACTACGTCGAGCTGCTCGTCCGCACGGGCTCGATCGTCGAGTTCACCCAGCTCTGGTGGTCGGTCCGCCCGCACCACGCCTTCGGCACCGTCGAGGTGCGCGTCTGTGACGCCCAGACCACCGCTCCCGAGGCCGACGCGCTGCAGGAGCTGATCGTCGGCTGCGTCGCCCAGGCGCTGCGGGAGATCGACGCGGGGGATGAGCCACGCGATATTCCGGGGAGGCTGATCGAGGAGAACATGTGGCGCGCGATCCGTTTCGGACAGGACGGCCGGCTGCTCGACCTCGAGGCGGAGCGGATCGAGGAGTACCCGGCCGCCGAGGCGCTCGACCGCCTGAGAGCCTGGACCGGGAACGATGTCGTCCTACCTGAACTCAACGGGGCGCAGCGGCAGCGGCGCATGATCGACGCGGGCGCCAGCCCCTACGAGGTGTATGCCAAGTGCGTCGAGGAAGCGAGAGCGACCTATGAGACAGCCGTCTGAAGAGGAGATCCGGGCCCTCGAGGCCGAGATGGCGAAGCTGACCGTCGACGACGTGCTGCTCCAGACGATCGTCACGCTGCTCAACCTCGGCGCCCGCAAGGCCGGGCTGGCCGACGACTCCGAGCCCGACTGGCAGCAGGTCAAGGACGCGATCGACAGTGCCCGCGCCCTGCTGCCGATCGTCGAGCCCCGCCACGGCGAGGCGCTGGCGCCGGTCAAGGACGCGCTGTCGCGGCTCCAGATGGCCTACGTGCAGATGAGCGGCCAGCCGGTCGAGGAGCCGGAGGAGAAGCCCGGTCAGGGCTCCAGCCGGCTCTGGGTGCCGGGAAACCGGTGATGCGGCTTACTCGCACTCGCAAGCTCGTGCGAGCGCCTTAGATAGACTGCGCCCCGTCAGCGGCGGCCCGCCCGGGCTGCCGCTTCGCTTTTCCTTGATTCCAGAGAGGTTTCCTTGACCGATTTCCTGTCCGACTACGGGGTCGTCGTCGCGCTGGTGTGCGCGTCATTCGCGATCGCGTACGGGCTGCTGACGACCCGGTCGCTGCTCGCGCTGTCGCCCGGCAACGCCACCATGCAGTCCCTGTCGGCGGCCATCCAGGAGGGCGCGTCCGCGTACCTCCGCCGCCAGTACACGACGATCGCGATCGTCGGCGTCGTCCTCTTCGTCGTGCTCCTCTTCGTCCAGGACGCGACCGTCGCGATCGGCTTCGCGATCGGCGGCGTCGCCTCCGCGTCCGCCGGGTTCATCGGCATGAACGTGTCCGTACGCGCCAACGCCCGCGTCGCCGAGGCGGCGCGCGGCGGCATCGGCAAGGCGCTGGACGTCGCCTTCCGCGGCGGCGCCGTGACCGGCATGCTCGTCGTCGGGCTGGCGCTGATCGGCGTGGCCGGCTACTACGGGATCCTCGTCGGGATCGCCGACGAGACCGAGAAGGAGGCCGTGGACGCGCTCATCGGGCTCGGCTTCGGCGGCTCGCTGATCTCGGTCTTCGCCCGTCTGGGCGGCGGCATCTTCACCAAGGGCGCCGACGTCGGCGCGGACATCGTCGGCAAGATCGAGGCCGGCATCCCCGAGGACGATCCGCGCAACCCGGCGGTGATCGCCGACAACGTCGGTGACAACGTGGGCGACTGCGCCGGCATGGCGGCCGACCTCTTCGAGACCTACGCGGTGACCGCGGTGGCGGTCATGCTGCTCGGCGTCCTCACCTTCGAGCAGGTCGACGAGGTCGCGCTCTACCCGCTCGTCCTCGGCGGCGTCTCGATCGTCGCCTCCATCATCGGGACCTTCGCGGTCCGCTCGCGCTCGGGCAACGTCGAGCGCGCGCTCTACCAGGGCATGATCGTCGCCGGTGTGCTCGCGGCGCTGCTCTTCATCCCCGTGACGATGTGGATGATGGACGACCTCACGTTCATCAGCGCCGAGGGCACGCCGCCGGGCGTGTGGGACATCTACCTCTGCGCGCTGATCGGCCTCGGCGTCACCGCCGCCCTGTTCGTGCTCACCGACTACTACACGTCGACGCGCTTCGGCCCCGTCAAGAGCACGGCCCAGGCGTCGGTCACCGGCCACGCGACGAACATCATCCAGGGCCTCGCCAAGGGCCTGCAGGCCACCGCGCTGCCCGCGCTCGTGATCGTGTTCGGCATCCTCGGCTCCTACGAGCTGGCCGGGGTCTACGGCATCGGCGTGGCCGTCATGGCCCAGCTGTCCCTGACCGGCCTGATCGTCGCGCTCGACGCGTTCGGGCCGATCACCGACAACGCCGGCGGCATCGCCGAGATGGCGGAGATGCCCGAGGACGTCCGCAACGTCACCGACCCGCTCGACGCGGTCGGCAACACCACGAAGGCCGTCACCAAGGGATACGCGATCGGCTCGGCCGCGCTCGCCGCGCTCGTGCTGTTCGCCGCCTTCAAGATCGAGCTCGAGGAGGAGGTCGGCTCGGTCGTCACGTTCGGCATCGACAACCCGGACGTGCTGATCGGCCTGATCCTCGGCGGCGCGATGGTCTACCTGTTCGCCGCGCTCTCGATGGAGGCCGTCGGCCGCGCCGGCCAGGCGGTCGTCGAGGAGGTGCGCCGCCAGTTCCGCGAGCACCCCGGGATCATGGAGGGCACCGAGAAGCCGGAGTACGGCACCTGCGTCGACATCGTCACGCGCGCCGCCCAGCGCGAGATGATCATCCCGTCGCTGATCCCGATCGTCGTGACCGTCGTCGTCGGGCTGCTCTCCAGCCAGGCGCTCGGCGGGCTGCTGATCGGCATCATCGTCGTGGGCCTCTTCATGGCCATCTTCATGACCGCCGGCGGCGGCGCGTGGGACAACGCGAAGAAGCTGATCGAGGACGGCGCGCATGGCGGCAAGGGCTCGGAGGCCCACGCCGCGTCCGTCACCGGCGACACCGTGGGCGACCCGTTCAAGGACACCGCGGGCCCCGCCATCAACCCGATGATCAAGGTCGCAAACATCGTTGCGCTCTTGATTATTCCCTTGATCGCTTAGTCAGCCGCGTTCGGCGCTACGGTTTCGCTTCGTGGCGCCGAACGAGGCCAGTGCGCTGTTCGACGTGGTCGGCGAGGGGGCGCCGGTGGGCCTCGCGTTCCTCGACGCCGACCTGCGTTTCGTGCGCATCAACGCCGCGCTGGCGGCGATCAACGGCCGGCCCGTGTCCGAGCACCTCGGGCGCCAGCTGGAGGACGTGCTGCCCGAGATCGCCGCCGAGGTGGTGCCGATCTACCGCCGCGTGCTCGAGACCGGCGAGCCGGTGCTCGAGCGCGAGGTGACCGGCGAGATGACGGCCAGGGGCGAGCTCCGCCACGTGCTGGCCAGCTGGTTCCCCGTGCAGGTCGACGAGTCGCGTGGCGTCGGCGTCGTCGTGGTCGACATCACCGCCCGCAAGTCGGCCGAGCTGCGCCAGGCGATGCTCCTGCGCGCTGGCGAGGTGCTCGACTCGGCGCCCGGCGTCGACGAGCGGCTCGACCGGCTGGCGCGCGTGCTGGTGCCCGAGCTCGCCGACTTCGTGAAGATCGAGCTGCTGGAGGGCGCCGGCGGTCGCCGGCCGGTGGCGATCGCCCACAAGGACCCGGAGCGGGAGGCGCTGATGATCGCCTGGCGGGAGCGCGGCACGCTGGGCGAGGGCGACAAGGTCGGCATGGCGACGACGATCGCGAGCGGCGAGGCCAAGCTCACGACCGAGATCGCCGAGGACGAGCTGGTGCGCTCGGCCCGCGAGCACACCGGCGACGAGGGCGCCGAGCTGATGCGCGCGATCGGCCCGCGCTCGCAGATCGTGGTCCCGCTGCGGGCCCGCGGCCGCGTGCTCGGCGCGCTGTCGCTGACGATGGCCGAGTCCGGCCGCCGCTACTCGGAGGCGGACCTCGACCTCGCCCGCGACCTCGGGCTGCGTGCCGGCCTGGCGGTCGACAACGCGCGGCTGTACGAGGAGGCACAGACCCGGGCCGAGCAGCTCGGGGCGCTCTCGCGCACCCTGCAGGAGAGCCTGCTGCCGCGCGCGCTGCCGGCGATCCCCGGGCTCGAGGCGGAGGCGCGCTACCTGCCCGGAGGCGAGGGCACGCTCGTCGGCGGCGATCTCTACGACCTGTTCGCGGTCGACGAGGACTGGGCGTTCGTGGTCGGCGACGTCTGCGGCAAGGGCGCCGAGGCCGCGGCGCTGACCGCGCTCGTCCGGTACACCGTCCGCGCCGAGGCGGTCCACAACGCGAGCCCCGGCGAGGTGCTGCGGCTCCTCAACCACGCGATCCTGCGCAGCGACGTCGGCGGCCGGTTCTGCACGGTCCTGCACGGCCGCGTGCGCGTGACCTCCAGCGGGGCGCGGCTCGTGGTGGCCGGCGCCGGCCATCCGCCGCCGCTCGTGCGGCGCGCCGACGGGACCGTGGAGGCCGTGCCGGCGACGGGCAGCCTGCTCGGCGTCCTGGACGAGGTGGCCCCGCTCGACATGCCCGTGGAGCTCGGCCCGGGTGACGCCCTCGTCGCGTTCACCGACGGCGTCACCGAGGCGCGGGGCGCCGGCGGGATGTTCGGCGACGAGCGGCTGGCCGCCGTCCTCGCCAAGGGTCGCGACGACGACGCGGGCGCGCTCGCCGACCGGATCGTGCGGGCCGTCCAGGGCTACAAGGGGGACGCGGCGCTCGACGACGTGGCGGTCCTCGTGCTGCGCGTGCCCGCTACCTAGAATCGCGAAGGCATGGCACGACGCCGACTGGAGGGCCTCGAGCGCGTACTCGGGGCCAACGCGCTGTTCTCGACGGCGTACGGCAACGTCGGCTCGTCGATCTACTACGCGCTCGGCCTCGTCGCCTCGTTCGCGCTCGGCCTCACCCCGCTCGTCTTCATCATCACGGGGTTCTTCTTCTTCTGCACCGCCGCCACCTACGCGGAGGCGACGACGATGTACCCGGAGGCCGGCGGGTCGTCGAGCTTCGCGCGGCGCGCGTTCAACGAGTTCTGGTCGTTCGTCGCCGCGTGGGCGCAGATGCTCACGTACATCGCGACGATCGCCATCTCGGCGTTCTTCGTCCCGCACTACATCGGCGGGCTGTTCTGGGAGCCGCTGCGGTCCTCGCCGGGCGACATCGTGGCCGGCTGCATCGTGATCGCCACGCTCGCCGCGATCAACGTGTTCGGCGCCAAGGAGTCGACCGGCGTGAACATCCTGCTCGCGGTCATCGACTTCGCCACGCAGCTGCTGCTCGTCGTCGTCGGCGTCTTCCTGGTGTTCTCGCCCGAGACGCTGGTCGACAACGTCGAGCTCGGCGTGGCGCCCACCTGGCGCGACTTCGTTCTCGCCATCCCGATCGGCATGCTCGCCTATACGGGCATCGAGACGATCTCGAACATGTCCGAGGAGGCGCGCGACGAGACGAAGACGATCCCGAAGGCGATCAACCGCGTGCGCATCGCGGTGTTCGCGATCTACTTCACGCTGCCCGCCGTCGCGCTGTCCGCGCTGCCCGTCCAGCATGACCCTCGGACCGGCGAGTACTTCACGCTGCTCGGTCTCACCGAGGAGGAGGGCGGCTTCGCCGGCGATCCGATCCTCGGGGTCGTCAAGACCATGGACCTCGGGCCGCTCCAGTCGCCGGGCGAGATCTACGTCGGCCTGCTGGCCGCCACGATCCTCTTCCTCGCCACGAACGCGGGCATCATCGGCGTGTCGCGACTCGTCTACTCGATGGGCATCCATCGGCAGATGCCGGACGCGCTGCGCCGGCTGCACCCGCAGTTCCGGACGCCGTGGATCGGCATCATCGTCTTCTCGACGTTCGCGATCCTCGTGATCCTGCCGGGCGAGGAGGAGTTCCTCGGCGCGATCTACTCGTTCGGCGCGCTGCTGTCGTTCACGATGGCCCACGCGGCGGTCGTGCGCCTGCGGATCAAGCTGCCGGACTACCCGCGCGTCTACCGCGGCCCCGGCAACGTGCGCTGGCGCGGCTACGACCTGCCGCTGTTCGCGATCGTCGGCGGCAGCTTCACGGCGATCGCCTTCGTCGTCATCGTCGCCCTGAACCTCGGCGTGGCGGCTGCCGGCCTCGGATGGCTGGTGCTCGGCGTGCTCATCTACGTCGCCTTCCGGCGCCGCCACGCGCTCGACCTCACGACCACGGTCAAGGTCGCGATCCCGCAACCGGTCGTCGACCACGAGGCGGAGTACGACTCGGTGCTGGTGCCGCTCGCCGACGGCCACTACGACGAGCAGATCATGGCCACGGCGATCAAGCTGGCGGCCGGCAGGCGCCGCGGGATCCACGTACTGGCGCTGGTGACGGTCCCCAACTCGCAGCCGATCGACGCCTCGATGCCCGCCGAGGAGGCGCTGGCCGACTCGGTCATCGAGCAGGCCAAGATCGAGGGCGGGCGGCGCGTGTCGGGCCACCAGGAGAAGATCCGCGCCGGCCAGGCCGGACGCCGCATCATCGAGGAGGCGGGCGACATGCGGGCGACGGCGATCGTCATGCCGCTGCCCCGGCGCGTGGACGGCGCGTCGCTGTTCGGGAAGACGCTCGAGACCGTGCTGGCCGAGCGCCCCTGCCGCGTGATCATCCAGTCGATGCCGGACGGCGCGCGCGAGCAGCGCCGCAGCAGGCTCGAGCGGGCGCTGGTGCGATGAGCGGCGCGACGCAGGTGCTGTCGGCGCTGATGGTCCTCATCGGCCTGGCCATGATCGTCCGCACGCTCGCGGGTGGTGGCGGGGCGGTCGCGCTCGGGCTCCTACTCGGCGTGCTCTTCGTGGCGGCCGGCGCCGGCCGCCTGTGGGCGGAGCGGCGATGAAGCCGCTCGGGAAGACGCTCGGGGCGCCGGCCCTGTTCGGGATCGTCCAGGGGTTCGTGGCGGCGTCTGTGTACTTCGCCGTCGGGCTCGTCGCGCAGCGCGCGCTCGGGTTCACGTGGCTCGTGTTCCTGACCGGCGGGCTGGTGTTCGCCTGCGTGGTCCTGTCCTACGTCGAGGGCGCGTCGCTGCACCAGGAGCGCGGCGGCGCGACGGTGATCGCGCGCTTCGCGTTCAACGAGCTGGTCAGCTTCGTGGCGGGCTGGGCGATCTGCCTCGAGTACGTGATCCTGATCGCGATCTGCGCGTTCGCGACGACGGACTACGCGGCCGTGTTCTGGGAGGAGCTGGACGCGGGCGCGCCGGAGTTCGCGATGGCAGCAGCGCTCGTCGTGTTCGTCGCCTGGTGGAACGCGCGCGGCTCGGCCGCCCCGACCTACGCGCGCGGCGTGCTCGTCGTGCTCGGCGACCTCGCGCTGCAGCTGCTGATCGTCGGCTTCGGCCTGGCGTACCTGGTCGAGCCCGAGCTCCTGACCGACCCGGCGTCGGTCGCGGGCACGCCGTCGTTCGAGGACCTCA
Source organism: uncultured Solirubrobacteraceae bacterium (assembly GCA_963730535.1). GTDB lineage: Bacteria > Actinomycetota > Thermoleophilia > Solirubrobacterales > Solirubrobacteraceae > DASSUW01. The sequence goes on along the minus strand of CAVSRU010000012.1, from coordinate 65,742 downwards.
TGTTCGTGTTCCCGCTCGTGCTGGTCGCCTTCAGCGGGCTCGACGCCTCGTCGGGCCTGGCGGGGCAGGTCGCGATCGGGCGGCGCGGCCTGCGGCGGCTGATCGCGGTGCGCATGCTGGCCGCGCTCGTGCCCTACGTGGGGATCGCCGTGGTCGCGTCGGCGACGCTCCCCCTGGAGGCCGGCCGATGGATCGAGGCGCCGATGCTCGGCGTGGTCGAGGCCTTCCCGCAGGACTGGCTGCGCGAGCCGCTGCGCTACGTGGTCGCCGTCTCGGCGATCGCGATCCTCGCCGGCGGCTGCAGCGCGGCGATGCTCGGCGTCTCGCGGCTGGGCTACTCGCTGGCGCTCAACCGCCAGATCCCCTCGCGCATCGGCTACCTGCACCCTCAGCGCGCCACGCCCGTCGTCATCATCGGCATCGGCGCCGCGCTGGCCGTGCTGCTCCTGCTGACCGCCGACCTCGAGTTCCTGCTCGGCATCTCCGCATTCGGCGCGACGGCCGCGTTCACGCTCGTCTGCTTGTCGGTCTGCCGGCTGCGCTGGCGCGAGCCGGAGCGCGACCGGCCGTACCGGATGCCGCTCAACGTGCAGCTGCGCGGCGGCTCGCTGCCGGTGCCCGCCGCGCTGGGCACCGCGATCTCCGGCGCGGCCTTCGTCAGCGTGCTCGCGTTCCACGGCGGCGCTCGCTGGGTCGGCCTCGGGTGGATGGCGTTCGGGGTGTTCGTCTACGCCTACTACCGGCTGAGCGAGGACAAGCCGCTGCTCAAGCGCATCACCGTGCCCGAGCGGGTGCTCACGCGGCGGCGGACCGAGGCCGAGTACGGCTCGATCCTCGTGCCGGTCTTCGGCACGCCGCTCGACGACGACATCGTGCAGACGGCCGGCCGGCTCGCGGCTGAGGAGGACCCCGAGTTCGCCGAGGGTGGGGCGGTGATCGAGGCGCTGTGGGTGTTCGAGGTGCCGATGGCGCTCCCGCTCGACACGCCGGTGCCCGACTCGGAGCTCAAGCGCGCCCGCGCCGCGCTGGCGCGCGCCAAGGCCGTGGGGGAGGAGTACGAGGGCGTCGAGGTGGCCACGGCGGTCGTGCGCGCGCGGCGGGCCGGCGAGGCGATCGTCCACGAGGCGAAGCGCCGCGGCGTGGAGGCGATCGTGCTCGCCGCCGAGGAGCCGGTGCGCACGCGCGGCGGCGTGCTCTACGGCGGCAAGGAGGGCCTGCGCGACACCTACGTCGGGGAGACGACGCGCTACGTGGTCACCAAGGCGCCGTGCCGCGTCGTGCTCACCGCGCCGCCCGCCGAGGGTCCCGACCCGACGCGCGTGGCCGATACCGACGTCGAGGTCCCGGGCGGTCATCTGCCGGTGCCCGACCGCTAGAGTCAGCCGCGATGTTCGTCCTCGTGGTCGGAGCGGGCCGGGTGGGTTCCTCGGTCGCCACCAAAGCCCTGCAAAACGGGCACACGGTCTCCGTGCTCGACGAGGATCCGCTCTCGCACGAACGGCTCGACGTCGAGCTCGGGCAGTCGTGGGAGGAGGCCGGCGGGCGGTTCACGATCGGGACCGCGCTGGAGATGGACGCGCTGGTCGAGGCGGGCATCGACCAGGCCGAGGTCTTCATCGCCTCCACCAACGGCGACAACACGAACCTCGTTGTCTCGCAGATCGCGCACAAGCGGTTCGAGGTGCCGCGGGTGATCGCCCGCGTGCTCGACCCGCGCCGCGCCGCCTGGTACGCCGAGCAGGGCCTCCAGACGATCTGCCCGACGCAGATCGCGATCGAGCAACTCGAGCAGGCAGCCTTCGCAGAGGCTTGATGGCCGGCTCCGCGACCCCCGCGACCACCTGGCGGCGTCTCGCGGCGCCGGATCGGCACCCGCCGGAGGGGCCCGTGGCTCTGCCACTGTTCCCCTCCGCCGTGCACCGCCCGGCATCCACGATCCGCGGCCACGTGACCGCGCGGGCCACAGAGCCGACCATCTAATGGCCGGGCTGTATGTGATCATCGCCGGTGCCGGCAAGGTCGGCTGGAACCTCGCGCGCGAGCTGATCGAGAAGGGTCACGAGGTGACCGTGCTCGAGCAGGATCGCCGGCGCTACCTGACCGTCGAGCAGGAGCTCGAGCACGCCGTCCAGTACGGCGACGCCACCGAGCTGTGGGTGCTCGAGCGGGCCGGCATCCAGCGCGCCGACCTCGTCGTGGCGGTGACCGGCGACGACGAGGACAACCTGCTGATCTGCCAGGTGGCGAAGGAGAAGTACCTCTGCGAGCGGATCATCGCCCGCGTCAACAACCCGCGGAACCTCGAGCACTTCAAGCTGATGGGGATCCAGCCGGCGGTGTCGGCCACCGACCTGATCCTGCGGCTGATCGAGCACGAGGTGCCCCGCTACGGGCTAGTGCACCTGCTCGACCTCCCGGAGGAGCGGCTGGAGATCATCGAGCTGGTGGTCTCCGAACGCTCTCCCGCGGCCGGCAACCGCGTGGCCGAGCTGTCGCTGCCCGACGGAGCGCTGGTCATCTCCGTGCTGCGCGACGGGAGCGGCTTCGTCCCCAAGGCAGACACGGTGGTGGAGGCCGGCGACGAGGTGCTCGTCGTCCTCGATCCCGGGCTCGAGGACGACATCACGCGCGAGTTCGTGGGCGAGAACGGCAGTGGCTGACGCCGACGTACTGATCGTCGGGGCGGGTGCGGCCGGCTCGGCGTGCGCCGAGGCGCTCGCGGAGGGCGGCTTCGACGGCTCGGTGGTGATCGTCGGCCGCGACGTCGACCCGCCGTACGACCGCCCGATGTGCTCGAAGGACTACCTGCGCGGCGAGGTCTCGCGCGAGGAGACCTACCTCGACGTGCCGGGCGACTTGGACCTGCGTATCCGCACGAGCGTGATGAAGCTCGACCCGGCGGCGCGCACGGCGAAGCTGTCGGCCGGCGGCGAGCTGAGCTTCGAGCGTGCCGTGCTCGCCACCGGCGCCAATGTGCACCGGCTGCGGGTCGACGGCGCCGACCTCGACGGCATCCACTACCTGCGGGTGCTCAGCAACGCCGACGCCATCCGGGCCGACGCGCAGGACGCCGACCACGTCGTGCTGGTGGGCGGCTCCTACATCGCGTGCGAGGTGGCCGCCTCGCTCACCGTGCAGGGCAGGCGGTGCACGCTGCTGATGCCGGAGGCCGGCCCGCTCTCGCTCGGGTTCGGCCCCACCGCGGGAGCCTTCTTCGCCGGCGTGCTGCGCGACCACGGCGTCGAGTGGGTCGCGGGCGAGAGCCTCGGGCGTTTCGAGGGCGACGGCGGCCGCGTGTCCCGGGTCGTCACCGAGTCCGGCCGCGTGCTGGAGGCCGACATGGTGGTCATGGGCACGGGTGTGGTGCCCGACGTCATGCTCGCCCGCTCGGCAGGCCTCGAACTGGGGGAGACCGGCGGCGTCGCCTGCTCGGCGACGCTCGAGACGTCGGCCGACGGGATCTGGGCGGCGGGCGACGCGTGCGAGTACGACTCCGTCGTCCACCGCCGGCGCGTGCGGATCGAGCACTGGGAGGTCGCCCGCGCCCAGGGCGCCGCGGTCGCCGGCTACCTCCAGGGCAAGCGCGAGCCGTACGACGAGGTCCCGTACTTCTGGTCCGACCTCGTCGATTGGTGCACGCTGGAGTACGTCGGCCCTGCCGCGGAGTGGGACGAGGAGGTCGTGCGCGGCTCGCCCGAGGACGGCGAGTTCACGATCTACTACCTCGCCGGCGGGCGCGTCGGCGGCGCGCTCACCGTCGGCCGCTCGGACGACCTCGATCGCGCGCGCGAGCTGATGCGCTCGGGCGAGTCGGTCGTCGCTGGCGACCTGTAGCGATACCAGCCGCCCTTTGACGTTCGCTAGACCCTCGCCCGCTCCGCGACGGGCTCGCCCGCCTCGGCCGGCCGCCGGATCAGCAGCCAGCTGCCGTCCCGACGGCGGGCGATGTCGCCGCGGGCGATGAGCTGGCCGAGCGCGGTGGTGACGGTCGGGCGGCGGGCGCCGATCATGCCGGCCAGCGTGCGGTGCGGGAGCCGGAGGGTCACGAGCACGCCGTCGGGGACCACCCGGCCCCAGCGCTCGGCGAGGCACCAGAGCAGCGCCAGCAGCCGGTCCTCGACGCGGTGGAGGTGGCCGATGGCCTGCATGACCACGAGCCGCTCGGCGCGGCGCGCGGCCCGCTCGACCAGCAGGGCGAAGATCTCCGGCCACTGGGCGGCGCGCACGGCCAGCGGGTGGTCGATGACGGCGAAGCGCGCGTCGGTGAGCGCGTCCCAGCGCACGCGACGGGGGAGCAGGACGTCGGCGCCGCGGTCGTCCCATGCCCGCAGGAGGTCGCCCGGGCCGAGCAGCTCGGCGGTCGGGTGCTCGCCGAGCGAGGCCTCGCGGACCAGCAGCCCGTCGAGGACGAGCAGGCCGATCGGCTCGCCATCCTCCGCGGTCAGCGCGTCGGCCGGGCACCACGGCCCGCGCTTGGTCTCCACGACGCGCGCGTAGAGACGCGACGAGATCTCGCGCATCCGGTTCGGGTCAATGCCCCGGGCCAGCTCGGGATCGGCCTGGAGCAGCTGTACGAAGCCCTCTGGCATGCGGTAAGTCGGCGGCTGGCTCCTCGGGCTAGCCGCTCCACAAGCACCGTAGCGCCGTACGGCTCCGAAAGGAAGTCGATTGCTGAGCGGCGTCGCAGCGCGGGCCCTCTCCTATACTGGCGACCGCCCTTTGCCGGGTGGTGTAATTGGCAGCACGCCAGATTCTGGCTCTGGTAGTTGGGGTTCGAGTCCCTGCCCGGCAGCTTCGCCATGCCCCGGGTCGTTCTCGCTCTGCTGCTGCTTCTCGCGCTGTCCGGCGGGCTCGCCGCCTGCGGCGGCGACGACGACGCGTCGGGCGAGTCGGCGGCGACGCCGATCCCGGTGCCGCAGGACCCCGAGGCCGACATCCAGCGCATCGTGGAGGGCCTCGGCAAGGACACCTCGACCAAGCCGGAGATCGCGGCCCCGGAGGGCTCCCCGCCGGCCGAGCTCGAGAAGCGCGACATCGTGCGCGGCAAGGGCGCCAAGGCCAAGAAGGGCGACAGCCTGACGATGCAGTACGTGGGCGTGTCCTGGTCGACCGGCCAGCAGTTCGACGCCTCGTGGGACCGGCGTGAGCCGTTCACCTTCGAGCTCGGGGCGGGCGGCGTGATCCCCGGCTGGGACGAAGGTCTGGTGGGAATGCGCAAGGGCGGCCGACGCCTGCTGGTGATCCCCTCCGCAAAGGGCTACGGGCCCCAAGGCCAGCCGCCCGACATCGGCCCCAACGAGACGCTGATCTTCGTCGTCGACCTGGAGAAGATCGGCTAAGCCGCGGCCTGCTCGGCCCAGTCGCGGTAGAGGCGCCAGTACGCGCCCTCGGCCGCGAGCAGCTCGTCGTGCGTGCCCTGCTCGACGATGCGCCCGTGGTCGAGCACCACGATCCGGCCGGCGGTGCGGATCGTCGACAGGCGGTGGGCGATGACGATTGCCGTGCGGCCCGCGAGCAGGCGCCGCAGCCCGGCCTCGATGCGGCCCTCGGTGTGGATGTCGACGTTGGCGGTCGCCTCGTCGAGCACGAGGATCCGCGGGTCGGCGATCAGCGCTCGGGCGAAGGCGACGAGCTGGCGCTGGCCGGCGGAGAGCTGGATGCCGCGCTCGCCGATTTCGGTGTCGTAGCCGTACTCCAGCGCGACGATGAAGTCGTGCGCGTGCACGGCGCGGGCGGCGGCCTCGACCTCCTCCGCCGTCGCGTCCGGCCGCCCGAACGCGATGTTCTCGCCGATCGTCCCGCTGAACAGGAACGCCTCCTGGGGGACGATCCCCATCTGGGAGCGCAGCGAGTGCACGGCGACGTCGCGCAGGTCGTGGCCGTCGACCAGCACGCGCCCCTCCGTCGGGTCGTAGAAGCGCGCAACGAGCTTCGCGAACGTCGACTTGCCGGCGCCGGTCTCGCCGACCAGCGCGACGGTCTGGCCGGGCGGGACGTGGAGGTCGACGTCCGCGAGGGCGATGCCGGACCCGTAGGAGAAGGTCACGCCGTCGAAGTCGATCTCACCGCGCAGGCGCTCGAGCTGCACGGCGCCGGGCCGGTCGCGCAGGTCGGGCTCCTCGTCGAGCAGCTCGAAGATCTTGTCGAGCGCCGCCATCCCCGCCTGGTAGGTGGTGTAGAACTGCGACAGCGACTGGATCGGGTCGAAGAAGTTGCTGAGCGCGGCGATGAACGCCACCAGCACGCCGATCGTGACCGCCCCCTCGACGACCTGGAGCCCGCCGTAGAGGAGGATCCCGGCGGTGGCCACGGCGGACAGCAGCTCGACCGCCGGGAAGTAGCCGGCGTTGAGGTAGACGGTCTTCATGTTCGCCGCGTAGTTGTCCTCGTTGAGCACGGCGAAGCGGTCGAGATGGCGGCGCTCCTGGCCAAAGCTGCGCACCACGCGAACGCCGGAGAGGGTCTCCTGCAGGTAGGCGGTAATGGCCGCCACCTTCTCGCGCGTGGCCCGGTAGGCGTTTGCGGAGACGATCCGGAAGGCGAGCGAGCCGAGCGCCAGCAGCGGGAAGACCAGGAACGTGAGCAGCGCCAGCTCGGCGTCGAGGACGAGCAGGATGATCGCGGTCCCGACCAGCGTCAGCGTCGAGCCCAGCAGCGTCACCACGCCGTCCGAGACCAGCTGGTCGAGCGCCTGAACGTCGTTGGTCAGCCGCGAGATGATGACCCCGGCCTGGCGGCGCGAGTAGAAGTCGACCGACAGTGTCTGGAGGTGGGCGAAGAGCTGGATCCGCAGGTCCTGGAGCACCCGCTGGCCGACCCAGCCGACGAGGTAGGTCTGCGCGTAGGTCGCCGCCCAGTAGACGAGCGCGCTGACCAGGAACGCGACGACGACCCACGTCAGCACCGCGAGGTCGCCGGGCACGATCCCCTCGTCGATGGCGAGCTTGGCGAGCGGCGGCGGGGCGAGGGCCGCGGCGGTGCCGAACAGCAGCGAGAGGAGCATGAGGACCGTGCGCCCGCGGTATGGGCGCAGGAGCACGAGCAGGCCGCGCAGCTTGCGTCCACGCCCGCCGGTGGCCCGCCAGCGCGTCACGATGTCGGCGCGCCGCGTGCTCAGAGGCCCGCCACCGCCTCACGCGGCCTGCGGTTGAGGAACACCTGGTCGGGCAGGCCCTTCTCGGCGATCTCCGCGTATAGCTCGCTGCGCTCGAGCAGCTCCGCGTGGGTGCCGCGCGCGGCGATCCGGCCGCCTTCGAGCACGACGATGTCGTCGGCCAGCGCGATCGTCGACAGCCGGTGGGCGATCACGAACGTCGTCCGGCCCGCCATCACCTCGCGCAGGGCGACCTTGATCGCCTGCTCGGTCGACGCGTCGACCGAGCTGGTGGCATCGTCGAGGACGAGGATGCGCGGGTCGGCGAGCAGCGCGCGGGCGATCGCGATCCGCTGGCGCTGGCCCCCGGAGAGGGTCAGGCCGCGCTCGCCCACGCGGGTATCGAAGCCGTTCGGCAGCTCGGCGATGAACTCGGACGCCTGCGCACGCTCGGCCGCGCGCTCGATCTCCTCCCGCGACGCGTCCGGCCGCCCGTAGGCGATGTTCTCGGCCACGCTCGCCGAGAACAGGAACGGGTCGTCGTCGACCACCGCGATCGAGCGCCGCAGCGACGGCAGGTCGACCTCGCGGACGTCGGCGCCGTCGATCAGCACGGCGCCCTCCGTGACGTCGTAGAGCCGGCCCAGCAGCTGCACGAGCGTCGTCTTGCCGGAGCCGGTGGCGCCGACCAGCGCCACCGTCGTGCCCGCCTCGATCACGAGGTCGATGTCGCGCAGTGCCGGCGCCGGCGCGCCTTCGTACGCGAACGCCACCTCACGCAGCTCGACCCGTCCGTTCCCGGCCGGCAGCGGCGGGGCGTCCTCGGGCGCCACGATCCGCGGCTCGCGGTCGAGCAGCTCGAAGATGCGCGCGCCTGACGCCGTGGCGCGCTGGGCCAGCCCGAGCGCGATGCCGAGCTGGCGCATCGGCCCGATCAGCATCAGCAGGTAGGTGTAGAAGGCCGTGAAGTCGCCCAGCGAAAGCGAGCCCCGCACGACCTGACGCCCGCCGACCAGCAGGATCACGGCGAGCCCGAGGTTGGGCAGGAAGCCGATGAACGGGTTGTAGAAGGCGCGCAGGCGGGTGGCGATCATCGACTGGTCGAACACGCGCGACACGGTGGTGTCGAAACGCCCGAGCTGACGCTCCTCGGCGGCGAAGGCCTTGACCACGCGCACGCCCGAGACGTTCTCCTCGACGTCGGCGGTCAGCTCCGCGATCCGCTGCTGGACCTCCTGCAGCGCCGGCCGCGAGCGCCGCCCGTAGCGTGCCGCCACGAGGACGACGAAGGGCACGGGGAGCAGGGCGAGCGCCGCCAGGCCCGGTTGGAGAAGGAACATCGCAGCCGAGGCCAGCAGGATCGTCAGCGCGCTCTGGAGGATGAACACGAGCCCGTAGCCGAGGAAGAAGCGCACGCTGTTGAGGTCGACGGTCGCGCGCGACATCAGCTGGCCGGTCTGCTGGCGGGCGAAGAAGCCGAGCTCGAGCGCCTGCAGGTGCTCGTACATCAGGTTGCGGAGGTTCAGCTCGACGCCGAGCGACACCCGCCCCGCCACCAGCCGGCGGGAGACGGACAGCACGAGCCGCAGCAGCGCGGCGAGCACCACGAGCCCGGCGTACAGCCGGAGGTCGCCCCGGTCTCCGCGGTCGATCGCGTCGACGCCTCGACCGGTCAGCCACGGGATCGCGACGGTCGCCGCCATGGCGACGGCGGCGAGCCCCAGCGACCACGCGGCACCGGCCCGGAACGGGCGCAGGAAGCCGAGGAGCCGGACGAAGATGTTCACCGCGAACACGATACGTATGCGACACTCGCGCGCTGCATGACAGACGACGCGATCTCCCTCCGGAACCGCTTCGCCATGGTCAAAGGCGCGTGGGACGAGCACCTACGCGGCGTCCCGCTCCCGTCGCTCGGCGAGGGCACGGCCGAAGAGAAGATCGAGCGCCTGGAATTGGCGCTCGTAGACGAGATGCGGTCGCGCGCGACGCCCGAGAGCGCGGAGCAGGTGGCCGACGCGATGTGGGGCCTCGTGCACAACCGCGCCGACGGCGACCCGGTCAAGCAGCGCGTGACGCGGCACCACGAAGACCTGGCGCGCATGGGCCATCGCGGCCTTCGGTGAGCCGGGCGCAGGCCGGCCTCTGCGATCGCTGCCGGCACCAGCGGCTCGTGCACACCACGCGCGGCTCGACGTTCTCGCTCTGCGAGCGCCACCGCACCGAGCCCGAGCGCTACGCCAAGTACCCGCCGCTGCCGGTCACGGCGTGCCCCGGGTTCGAGCCCCGTCAGGAGACCTTGTCGGGCTCGACCAGGACGAGGTAGCTCTGGTCGGCCTTCAGCGGCTGCACCGAGGCGAGGAAGAGGTTGCGCAGCGTCAGGTCGTCGATCCGCTTGCCCTCCTGCTTGGTGAGGGCCTTCGGGCGCGGTGGCTCGCCGGGCAGCGTGCGCGTGAGCGGGATCTGGAGTCGGCTCAGGAGGTCGCCGGGGCGGTAGAACACCGCGCGCGTCTGCGCCGCGCCGCTGCTCGACCGCGACTCGGACGTCGTCGACGCCGTCGGGGGCAGCAGCACCGCGACCATCGTGACGTCGTCGAGGTAGCGGAACGAGTAGAGCGCCAGCTCGAGCGCCTCGCGCTGGAGCAGCTGGCCGCGTGCCTGGCTCGCCTTCCCCGGCAGCGCGCCGTTCGGGCCCAGCCCGTTGAGCACATAGAGGAGGCCGTCTCCCTCGAGGAAGCGCAGCTCCCCGCCCTTCGGCCGCACGGCGACGCCCAGCGGCGCGCCCTGGAGCTCGAGCGCCGAGCTGCGCACCTGCGCGAGCTGGTCGCCGCCGTCGAGCCGGTACTGGAGGCCCACGTGCGCCGCGATGTCGGACGCCCCGTCGACCATGCTGGTCGTCGAGGGCTCCCAGCTCGACCAGTGCTCGGCCAGCAGCGGGCCGTCCTCTCCCGGAGCGGCGATGAGCGCGACGCCGAGCGCGGCGGCGCACACCGCGATCCCGGCCAGCGCGCCGAACACGAAGCCGAAGCGGCCACGGAAGGGGGCGGGCTGACGCAGCGCGGGGTCGCCCTGCGCGGTGAGCCGCGTCGCGTCCTCGAGGCGCTGGGTGGCCACCGGCTCGGACGGCTGGTCCGGCGGCGGGCGGCCGGCCGGGGAGGGCGGCGGGATCAGATCGCGGGCCATGCCGCCTCGTCCAGGAGGTCGATCTCCGGCTTGGCGAGCCGCGCGTCGTCGAGCAGCCGCGTGACCTCGTCGCCGTAGAGCTCCTTGGCGGAGATCAGGTGGCTCGCGACGTAGTCGGTGCCCTCGCGGTTCTGCACCACCGTCTGGTAGGCGACGACGAAGCACTGCCCGAGCAGGGCGGCGACCAGCGGGCGCTTCTGGGCGTCGTTGAGCGTGGCGGCGAACGGGTTCTCGTCCATCACTCCGCCGCCAGACCGGTTCATGATCTGGTAGCCGATGCGCTCGAAGCGCTCGCGGATCCTCGTCTCGGCTTTCTCGCGCTCCTCGGGGTCCTCGATCCGGTCGCTGAGGTCCACGGGCGCCGGACCCATGGCCCGGAAGCCGACCATCAGCGCGGCGCGCGAGGTGACCGAGCCGACGTCGCCGGTCACCCCGGTGGTGTTCTGCCCGTAGAAGACGTGCTCGGCGGCCATCGCCCCGAGGCCCCAGATCAGGTCGCCGACCTCCTCCGAGCGCCAGTGCCCGAAGCGATCCTCGATCTCCATCGCCTGGTGGTGGCCGCCCGACGAGCCGCGCTTGCGGATCGACAGCCGGGTCGAGAGCCGGTTCTCCATGAACAGGTGGCCGCAGACCGCGTGGCCGGCCTCGTGGATCGCCGTCGCGCGCTCCTCGTGCTTCGGGTAGGGCTGCCCGATGGCGACGCCGGACTCCACGGTGGTCATGGCCTCCACCAGGTCGATGCGGCTGAAGCGCTCCCGGCCCTCGGCGTGCGCGTAGGTGAGGGCGAGCGAGCACGCCTGGTCGATCATGGCCGGCGAGTAGCCGTTGGTGATCCGCGCCAGCTCGTCGCGCTTGTCCGGCGCGTCGAGCTCGGGCTCGTGGGCGACCTTGTTCAGGTAGAGGTCGAAGATGTCGCGCCGGTCCTCCCACATCGGCGTGCGGAAGTAGATGTGGCGGCCCATCCGGCCCGGGCGCGTGAGCGCGGGGTCGAGCTGCTCGAGCGCGACGTTGCAGGCACCGATGAAGTAGATCTGCTCCTGCCGCGGCCGCGGCGGGCGCAGGCGCAGCTTGAGCCGGCCGATCCGCTGCGGCACGACGTACAGGGCGTCGAGGAACGTGTTGAAGCGGCGCGTGAAGAACTTCTTGGTCGCCGGCGGCTCGTCGATGCCGTCCATGACGACGAGTAGCTGGTTGAGCGCGAGCCCGCCGCCCGTGCCGCCGCCCATCATCGGGATCATGTTCCGCAGCCGGTCGTAGAAGGCGGGGTAGATCCGGCCGGGCGGCTCGGCCCGCATCGCGAACATGCGCTCCCGCCACGCCGCGGTCTCCAGCACGAGGTCGCCGTCGGCGGTCAGCGCGCCGTCGCGGCCGTAGAACAGGTAGTCGTGGATGCTGGGGATGGCGTTCGGGGTGGGGGAGAAGCCCGAGCCGAGCGCCTGCCGGCGCCGCCCGACGGCGTCGATCTCGTCGATGAAGACGATGCACTGGCCGCCCCACTTGGCGGCGAGCCGCTTGGCCTTGAAGGCGAGGAAGCGCACGAGCACCGCGTCCATGCCGATGAAGGTCTGCGCGAAGCCCGAGCCCGGGATCGTGACGAACGGGCAGTTGAACGAGGTCGCGATGCCCTTGGAGAGCATCGTCTTGCCCGTGCCGGGGGCGCCGAGGAAGAGCACGCCGCGCTCGCGCTTGCCGCCCGCCTTCTCGAACGCCTCGCCCGACTGCCAGAGCGAGACCACGCGGGTGATCTCCTGCTTCGCCTCCGCCTGGCCGCGGACGTCGGCCATCTTCACGCCCCAGTCCGCGTCGCCCGGCTCGTAGCCCTTGATCTGGCCCAGCCCGAGCGCCAGCATCGGGCCGAAGAGGATCAGGAAGTTGGCGAAGAAGAGGATCGAGATGATCGGCAGGTAGGCGAGCATGATCGGCGCGAACGACGCCGCCACGTCGCCGAGCGTGCGCAGGCCGCCCATGAACGACGAGTCGCCCCCGGAGATCGCGTTGTAGGCCATCGCGATCAGCGTCGCGACCGTGACGATCGCGAGCAGCCACACGAGCCGGCGGTACTTGCGCCGCCAGTACCACAGCCGCCGCCGGGACACCACATCCTCGCTGCGCAGCTCCCGCTCGGCGCCGTACAGCGAGGGCGCCGGGATCAGCTTGTGGGCCAGCACGTCGATCAGCCCGCGGAAGGCGGCGACGCCGAGCAGCGTACCGACGAGCGCCCACGCCAGCGGCCACTCGGCCCGGTCGTAGAGCGCGACGAAGAGCGCGGGCGAGGTGACGATCGCGACGACCGTCGCGATGCGGCCGAGCCGCCGCCACTCGCGCGCGAGCGCGACGCTGTGTTCGTTCACCCGGCGGCTCACGTGCCGATTCTAGTTCCTGCTCATGCCCTCCACTTGATCGAGCAGCCGCGCGCCGGCGTCTCGGCGCGCTCGACCTCGTCCCCCTCCAGCACGGCGTCGAGCGCACCCCGCAGCCAGGCGGCGTCCTGCCCCGGATCCTGGTGGTCGGAATCCGGTGCGCCGCGGTACACGAGGCGCTGCTCTCCGTCGAGCACGAACACGTGCGGCGTGCGCTCGGCGCCCAATGCGCGGGCGACGTCCTGCGACTCGTCGAACGCATACGGGATCGGCCAGTCGTGCTCGCGTACGAACTGCGCCATGCGCTCGGGCGAGTCGGCCGGGTAGCGGTCGGCGTCGTTAGAGGAGATCGCGAGGAAGCGGACCCCGCGCGGGGCGTACTCCTCGGCGACCGCGCGCAGGCGCGGGTTCCAGGCGATCACGTACGGGCAGTGGTTGCAGGTCTGCAGCAGCACGGTCGCGGGCGGGGCCTCGGCGGCGGGAACGGTGTGCTCGGCGCCCTCGGTGTCGGTCAGCGTGAAGGCCGGGACGGGGTCCCCGATCTGGAAGTCAGCCATCGAGGGATGATTGCGCGGCGAGCACCCGGGCGGCCGAGGCGCGGACGCGGTCCCGGAACGCCGGGTCCTCGCGCGCGCGGGCGAGCAGGGCGCGGAACACGCGGCTGTACGAGCCGCGCCCCGTCGTGAGGATCAGGTCCACGCCGGCCCCGGCCGAAGCGACCGCCGCCTCCTCGACGTCGGCGACGGCCTGGACGGCGGCGGCCTCGAGCGAGTCGGTCATCACCACGCCGTCGTAGCCGAGCTCCTCGCGCAGGAGCCCGTCGATGACGGCCGGCGACTGCGAGGCAATGTGCGTCTCGTCGAGTGCCGGGTAGGTCGCGTGCGAGGCCATCACGAACTGGGTACCGGCCTCGACGGCCCAGACGAACGGGGCGAGGTCGTCGTCGAGCTCGTCGCGGGTGCGCTCGATCGTGGCTGGCCCGTCGTCGGTGTTGACCGTGGCGCCGCCGAGGCCGGGGAAGTGCTTGACGGTGGTGGCCACGCCCGCCTCCTGCCAGCCGGCGATCGACTCGGCGACCGCCGCCGTCGCCGCGTCCGGGTCTGATGTGAAGGCGCGGCCGGCAAGGGCGGAGCCGTCGACGCTGGGGAGGTCGGCGACGGGCGCCAGCGTGACGTTGACGCCGGCGACGGCGAGCGCCCGCCCGGCGTCGGCGGCGTCCTCGCGCACGGTGCCGGAGGCCTGCTGCTCGGGCGCTGAACGCTCCGGCGGCGCCCACGGCAGGATCCGGACCTCGCCGCCCTCCTGGTCCACGCACACGAGCGGCTCGAGGTCACCGGAGGCCTCGCGCAGGGCGGCGGTGAGCGCCTGTACCTGTGCCTCGTCTGCGACGTTGTCGCGGAACAGGATCACCCCGGCCACGCGCCGCCGTCGCAGCGCCTCCCGCACGTAGCCGGGCGCCTCGGTACCGGCGAAGCGGAGGATGACCATGCGGCCGACCTGCTGGGGGAGCGAAAGGCGATCGACTGCCTCGGCGGGCGGGGTGGCGGTGGCCGACGGCTCAGGCGCTCGGGGCGTCGGCGCTGACGCCGGCTCCTCGCCGCCGCGCGCGCCGATCGCGGCCCCGATCGCGAACGCCGCGACGGCTGCCGCGGCGACCCGCAGGCGGCGCTGGCGCACGCGCGCTCGTTCCGTCCCCATGGCCGCCGATGATGGCGAAGCGGTAGGCGGACCCCGACAAGGGGTAGAGTTGGTCAGATCACTAACACAAGGGGAAAGCGATGCGAGGCCTAGGGCTGACCATCGAGCCACTCGCTGGCGGCGCGGTGCGCATAGCGCTCCGTGGTGAGCTGGACCTCGAGCATGCCTACACGTTCGACGAGGAGCTCAAGCGGGTGGAGAGCGCGCGGCCGTCGTGCCTGGTGCTCGACCTGCGTGGTCTCGCCTTTCTGGACTCCTGCGGCCTCGCCCGCCTGCTCGCCGCCCGCCGGCGGGCCAAGCGGGAGCGCCGCCGGCTGCTGCTGGTCCGCGGGGGCCCCGCCGTCTCGCGACTGCTTGCGATCACCGCGGTCGGTGACCAGTTCGAGCAGGTCTCCGACGTTCCCGAAGAGATGCGCCCGGCGGCCGGCTTCGCGAGCAGCCACGCGTAGCGTCGCCGCGCGTCAGACGACGGCCGCGCGGCGGCGCGGCCACTGCGCGACCGCGAGGCCGCACGCCACGAGCAGCGCCCCGGCCACGGCGGCCACGGTCACCCGCTCGTCGTAGAGCGCGGCGCCGAACGCAAGCGCCCCGAAGGGCAGCAGGAGCGTGATGTAGGAAATCGTCACGGCGGGCAGCTCGCGCAGCAGGATCGTCAGGGTCACGAAGGTCAGTGCCGAGCCGATCGCCGCCAGGTACGCGATCGACCCGAGGGCCTGCCCCGTCCAGGTGGCGCTCGCCCAGTCCTCGATGGGAGCTGACGCGACCAGCAGCAGCAGCCCGCCGCCGAGCATCGCCCAGCCGTTGAGCACCACCGCGTCGAGCGCCGCACCGCGCCGCTTGATCGCCACGTTGCCGACCGCGCTGGCCAGCGGCGCCAGCGCGCACGCGATCGCGGCGAGCAGCGCCCACTCAGCGTCCCCGAGCGCCAGCGACTCTCCGAACGCGAGCGCCAGCCCGCCGATCGCCACGGCGATCCCGGCCAGCAGCCGCGGGTGCAGCGGCTCGTCGGCCAGCGCCAGCGACGCGATCGTCGCCGAGTACAGCGGCATCACCCCGAAGAGCACGGCCGCGAGCCCCGACGGCACGTACTGCTCACCCCAGTAGATCAGCCCATAGGCGGCGGCGAACGGCAGCGTCCCGAGGATCGCCGCGAGCACGACGTCGGTCCGCAACGACCGCCCCAGCACCTGAGCGGCGACGAGCAGCCCAGCCCCCGCGACCGCGAACCGGATCCCCGCCCCGAGCAGCGGAGGCACGTCCTCGAGCCCGATCTTGATCACCACCCACGTGCTCGACCAGATCAGCACGAGGCCGGCATAGAGGCTCCAGACGAGGGCACGGGGCACGAGCGTGGAGGCTAGGGGAACGTCAACTGCGTCATTGAGGAGTGGCGCGGATCGTTGGGTGATGACTTGACGGCGCTATTCGGCGTCAAGTCATCAACCACCGCATTCGTGGCTTCCTTCAATGCCGCAGTTCAAGCCCTCGACCCGACCGCGTCAGGCGGTCGGGATCACGTACATCGGGTTCGGCAGCTTGAACCGCCGCGCCGACCAGCCGCCGTCGAGGTCGGACCACTGGTCTCCGAGGTTGGCGAGGATGCGGAAGTCGCGCCGCTGGACGATCGCGCGCCGCACGCGGGCCTTCCAGCCGTCGCGCCAGCGCCTCGGCTGCCCGTCCGGGCGCATCTTCAGCGTCCAGCCGCCGCGGTAGCCGGCCGCGCGTAGGTTGGCCGCCGTTCGCTGCCGGGCCTCCTCGCGCCGGCCCGTGACGAAGAACACCGCCACGCCCTTCTCCCGCGCCCACTGGAAGAGGCTGCGGGTCTGCGGGATCGCCGGCAGCGTCTGATCGCCGCAGTCGGCCGCCGAGCGGTCGAAGCCCACGGCCTTCAGGCACGCGTAGTTGGAGAGCGAGGTGTCGTCGATGTCGAGCACGATCGCGGCGCGGCGCGAGGAGTCGTCGAGGTGCCGCCTTACGTACCGGCGCGCACGGCGGACGACCTGGGCGGTGTCCGCCGACCACTCGCCGGAGTCGCGGTAGGCGACGATCGCCTCAGGGCTGGCGGGGGCGGCCGGCTCGTCGGCGAGCGCGACCCCGCCGCCTACGAGGAGCACGGCCAGGAAGACGAGGGCTCTGACAATCACGGTCCGGATCGAAACTCGTCAGGCGGTCGAAGGTCGCGGTGTCGAGGACGGCTCACGCATCCAGCAGCCGGCGGATGCGCTTGCTGGAGACGTTGCCGCGCACGCCGACGCCCTGAGCGAATTGGCTCACGCGCAGCTCCTCGAGCAGCCACGGCACCTCGCGCAACTCGGCGCCGGGCCGCTCACGCAGGCGCTCGCGGTAGAGCCGCTCGAGCTCGTGGACGGCCGTCATGCGGTCGCGGTCGACCGCCACGGCGTCCGGGAGCCGCTCGAGCCGCCGGGCGGCGCCGCGCAGGTAGCGCTCGACGTCCTCGAGCCGCCCGGCGGCGGCGAAGCCGGGGTAGACGAGCCGGCGCAGCTGCTCGCGCACGTCGGCGCGCGCCGGCTGGAGCGGCACGGCGGTCAGCGGCTCCAGGCGCCGCTCGACCTCGCGCGCGGCGTCGAGCACCCGCACCATCTGCTCGACGATCTCCGACACGCGCGCCGCGAGCCGGCCGGCGACGTGGCTGCGTAGCCGCGCGAAGCCGGCCTCGTCCCATGCCGGGCCGCCCGCCTCGTCGATCAGCCCGTCGAGCGCGGCGGTCAGGGCGTCGTCGAGCACCGCGTCGAGGCTCCCGTGCGGGGCCGTGGAGAGCGCGAGGGCGGCGCTGCCACCGAGCCGGTCGCGGACGGAGCGCATGGGGGAGGGGATCGTGAGCCGCAGCAGCCGGCGCGTGCCGGCGCGCATCGCCATCCGCTGGGCGAGCGGCGTCTCCAGCACCGCCACGCCCGCCGTCTCGCCCTCGTCGACCAGCGCCGGGTACGCCCGCACGGCCTGTCCGGTGCCGCGCAGCGTCACCTCGCGCGGCAGCGAGCCGATCTCCCACGAGCGCAGTCCGCTGCGCTCGAGCCGCGCCGCGGCCGCCGTCAGCTCGGCCCGCAGCTGCGGCCGCACCCGCGCGCGGACCTCGGCCAGGTCGTTGCCCTCGGCCAGCACGCCGCGCCGCGCGTCGTGCACGCGGAACGTGGGGCGGAGGTGAGGCGGGAGCCGCTCGATCCCCCAGGCCGAGCGCGGGACCTGCACGCCGCGCAGCGCGTCGATCGCCCGCTCCATGTCCTCGAGCAGCGGCCGCCGGCGCGGCTCGAGCCGCCCGAGCACCTGCGCGGCCGTCTCCGGGATCGGGACCAGCGGCCGCCGCAGCTCCTTCGGCAGCGTGCGGATCAGCGTCGTCACCAGCTCCTCGCGCAGACCGGGGACGAGCCACTCGAAGCGGTCGGCCCGGAGCTGGCCGAGCGCCTGGAGCGGCACCTCGACGGTCATGCCGTCGTCGGGCGCGCCTGGCTCGAACCGGTACGCGAGCGACAGGGTGAGCTCGCCCTGCGTCCACGTCTTCGGCCACGCCCGCGCGTCGACGGCCACGCCCTCACGCACGAGCACGTCGCGCGTCAGCGTGAGCGCGTCGGGATGCTCGCGCCGCTCGTCGCGCCACCAGCGGTCGAAGTGCCGCGCCGAGACCACGTCGGAGGGGACTCGCTCGTCATAGAACGCGAAGATCGCCTCGTCCCCAGCCAGGATGTCGCGCCGCCGGACGCGGTGCTCGAGCGCCTCGACCTCCTCGACGAGCCGGCGGTTCTCGGCCAGGAACGCGTGCCGGCCGTCCCAATCGCCCTCCACCAGCGCGCGGCGGATGAACAGCTCGCGCGAGAGCACCGGGTCGATCCGCCCGTAGGCCACGCTCCGGTCGGTGACGATCGGGAGCCCGTAGAGCGTCACTCGCTCGGTGGCCACCACCGAGCCGCGCCGCGGGTCCCAGCGCGGCTCGCTGTAGGTGCGCTTGACCAGGTGCTGCGCGAGCGGCTCGAGGTCGGCGGGCTCGATCCGCGCCGCCGTCCGGCCCCACAGCCGCGACGTCTCGACCAGCTCGGCCACCATCACCCACGGCGGCGGGCGGCGGGCGAGCCCCGACCCCGGGAAGACCATGAACCGCGCACCGCGTGCGCCCCCGTACTCCCGTCCGCGCGGATCCTTCAGCCCCACGTGGGAGAGCAGCCCGGAGAGCAGCGCGAGGTGGATCTCGCGCGGCTCCCCGGGCTCGCGGTTGAAGCGCACGCCGACGCCCTTGGCCGCCTGCCGCAGCTGCTCGACGAGGTCCTGCCACTCGCGCACCCGCAGGTGGTGCAGGTGCTCGGCCAGGCAGCGCTTGCGGAACTGGTTGCTCGACAGGCTGCGCTGCAGGCCGCGCAGGTACCGCCACAGGTTGAGGTAGGCGAGGAAGTCGGAGTCCTCGTCGGCGAAGCGCGCGTGCAGCTGGTCGGCCTGCGCGGTCTTGTCGGCGGGCCGCTCGCGCGGGTCCTGGATCGAGAGCGCGGCGGCGATCACGATCACCTCGTTCACGCACCCCAGCCGGTCTGCCTCCAGCACCATCCGGCCCATCCGCGGGTCGACCGGCAGGTCGGCGAGGCGGCGCCCGAGCTTGGTCAGCCGGCCGCGGGCGTCGAGGGCCCCGAGCTCCTCGAGCAGCCGCACGCCGTCGAGCACTTGACGGCGGTCCGGCGGGTCGAGGAACGGGAAGTCCTCCATGCGCCCGAGGCCGACCGCCGCCATCTGCAGGATCACCGACGCGAGGTTCGTGCGCAGGATCTCGGGGTCCGTGTAGCGGGGGCGGGCCTCGAAGTCCTCCTCGTCGTAGAGCCGGATCGCGATGCCCGGGGACGTGCGCCCGGAGCGGCCCTTGCGCTGGTCGGCCGACGCCTGCGAGACCGGCTCGATCGGCAGCCGCTGCACCTTGAGGCGCGGGCTGTAGCGGCTGATGCGCGCGGTCCCGGTGTCGACGACGTAGCGCACGCCGGGCACCGTCAGCGACGTCTCGGCGACGTTGGTGGCGAGCACCACCCGCCGCTTGGTATGCGGCTTGAACACGCGCTGCTGCTCGGCTGCCGAGAGCCGCGCGTACAGCGGGAGCACGTCGACGCCGTGGCCGAGCCGGCCGCGCAGCACGTCCGCCGCGTCGCGGATCTCCCGCTCGCCGCTGAGGAACACGAGCACGTCGCCGGGGCCTTCGCGCTGCAGCTCCTCGACGGCGTCAGCGATCGCGTCCTCCTGGTCGCGGTCGGCGTCCTCGACCGGGCGGTAGCGCACCTCGACGGGATAGGTGCGCCCCGACACCTCGACGATCGGGGCGCCGCCGAAGTGGCGGCTGAAGCGCTCGGGCTCGATCGTCGCCGACGTGATGACGACCTTGAGGTCGGGCCGGCGCGGGAGGATCGACTTCACGTAGCCGAGCAGGAAGTCGACGTTGAGGCTGCGCTCGTGCGCCTCGTCGATGATCAGGGTGTCGTAGCGGCGCAGCAGCTTGTCGCGCCGCAGCGCGGCGAGCAGCAGCCCGTCGGTCATGAGCCGCACCTGGGTGTCGGGCCCGGAGCGGTCCTTGAAGCGCACCGCGTAGCCGACCGTGCCGCCCAGCGGCACCTGGAGCTCCTCGGCGATCCGCGCGGCGACGGTGCGCGCGGCCAGCCGCCGGGGCTGGGTGTGCGCGATCCGGGTGCGTCCCAGCTCGAGGCACAGCTTCGGGAGCTGCGTCGTCTTTCCCGAGCCGGTCTCGCCGGCGACGATGACGACCGGGTGGCCGCCGATCGCCTCGAGGAGCTCCTCCCGGTGGGCGGTGACCGGGAGCTCGGCCGGGTAGGCGATCGCTCCCGGCGGGGCGGTCACCGCGCCGCGGCGGGCGTCCCGGCGCGCTCGGCGTTCTGCTCGATCGCGTCGAGCATCCGCGGCCACGCGCCGCGCGGGATGTCGTGCCCCATGCCGTCGATGATCAGCAGCCTCGAGTCCGGGATCGCGCGCGCGGTGGCGCGGCCGCCGGAGAGCGGCACGAGCCGGTCCTGCTTGCCGTGGATGACGAGCGTGGGCACGGTGATGGTCCGCAGCAGAGGCGTGCGGTCGCCGGAGGCGATGATGGCCGCCAACTGGCGCCCGGTCCCGGCCGGGTTGAGGCCGCGGTCGAAGCTCTGGCCGGCCAGGTCGCGCAGGTCGGCCTCGTCGGGCGGGAAGCCGGGCGAGCCGATCTTCGAGAAGACCCAGACGGCGTGGTCCAGGTAGGCGTCGCGGCCCCGCGGCGGGGGCTTGATCAGCACGGGGTAGAGCCGCGGCGACGGCTCGCCGTGCCAGCGCGCCCCGGTGTTGGCCATCATCGAGACCAGCGACAGCACCCGGTCGGGGTGTTGGGCGGCCATCGTCTGGGCGATCATGCCGCCCATCGAGGCGCCCATCACGTGCGCGCGCTCGATCCCCAGGTGGTCGAGCACGCCGATCCCGTCGGCCGCCATGTCCCCGAGCGTGTAGACCGCGGCCCGCTTGTCGCGCCGCAGGAGCTGGAGGAGCGTCGGGGCGCGCCCGCCCATCGACTTCGAGCGGCCCACGTCGCGGTTGTCGTACCGGATGACGTGGAAGTCGCGGTCGGCGAGCGCGCGGCAGAAGTCCCCGTGCCAGCCGATCATCTGCGTCGCCAGGCCCATCGTGAGCAGCAATGCGGGGTGCGCGGGATCGCCGAACGTCTCGTAGCAGAGCTCGATGTCACCCGACGCGGTACAGAACTGCTCGGCCATCTAGCGCGGCTCGTCCTCGTCCGCGATCTGCTCGAGCAGCTCGAGCGCGGCGGCCTGCGCGGGCGTGGCGCCCACCTCGCCGCCGCCGAGGTCCTCGAGCTGCGGGAAGAAGCTCGCGTGGATGGCGATCTCCTCGGGACCCGAGTCCTCGAGCACGATCACCGCCCGCCCCGGCGCGTCGCCGTTGGCGCCGTCCTCGTGGAGCGCGGCGCCGGCGGCCGTCAGCACGGCCACGGCGAGCTGGCGCCAGTGCGAGATCGCATCCTCGCGCTCGGCGTCGCTCATCTGGGCGAGATGGTGGTGGTTGCGCTCCGCCAGCGCGGCGACCGCGGCTTCGAGCGGCGCCTCGGCGAGCAGGTCCTCGGGAGTGGGCACGTGGCCAGTATGGCGTGCGGTGCGCGGACGAACGTCAACTGCTGCTGGGTAGGGAGGTGAGGGGGCCAACGCGGCCGGTTCGTCCTCAAGCCGGGATTACGTGTCTTTCGGTTCGCGGTTCGTCGCCGGAATCCACCTTTGTGCTCCAGACGCGCATCAAAGTGGATTTCGGCGTTTGGAGACGTGGCGGAATCCACGTTTCCCCGCCTTGACCGGGGAGTTTCGTGCATCTCCCCTTCTCCGCGCGGCCGCTGGCTCCCCAGCCTCTCGGGGCGCGTCACCTACCCAGCCGCCGTTGACGTTCGCTAGACCACCAACCGCTTCAGGGCCACGCGCACGCCGGCCGGGATCGCAGCCGGCCGCCGCCCCTCCCGATCCACGAACACGTGCACGAACCAGCCGACCGCGGCGGGCTCCTCCGAGGCCGAGCCGAACAGCCCGATCTCGTACCGCACGGACGAGCGCCCGAGGTTCGACACCCGCAGGCCCGCCCGCACGACCTCCGGGAACGAGAGCGAGGACCGGAACTCGCAGTGGGACTCCGCGCAGACCCCGATCACCGGCCCGTCACGGATGTCGAGGCCGCCCGCGGAGATCAGGTACTCGTTGATGACGGTGTCGAAGAACGCGTAGTACTCGACGTTGTTGACGTGCCCGTACACGTCGTTGTCCTGCCAGCGCGTCGGGATCGACAGCCAGTGCGGGTACGTCACGCCGTGACGCAGCGGGCGGCCACCACGCGGGCGAAGCCGCCGAACAGCGCTGCCGAGAGCGCCGGCTGGCCGGGAAGGTTCTGGGCGTCCGCGGCGCGGGCGTCCGCCTCGCTGATCCCCGCCTCGCTCAGCTCCGCCAGCCCGGACCGGTACCAACCCTCGAGGCCGGCCGGGTGGACCTCCGGGTGGAACTGCACGCCCCACGCGCACTCGCCGTAGCGGAACGCCTCGCTCGTCCCCGCCGGCCGCGCCAGCAGCTCGACGGAGCCCTCCGGCGGCTCGAACCCGTCCTCGTTCCAGTGCAGCGCGACCGCGCCGGCCGGGAGCTGGCCGACCACCGGGTCGCCCTCGGCGGCGGCGAGCGGCTCGATCGCCGTCCAGCGGATCAGCCGCTGCGGCAGCCGGCTGACGTGGCCGCCGAGCGCATGGGCGAGCAGCTGGGCGCCCAGGCAGACGCCGAGCACGGGGATCCCGCGGTCGACCGCCTCGCGCAGCAGCGCCGCCTCGGCGGCGAGCACGGGATCGCCCTCGATGTCGAGCACCGACTGCTCGCCGCCGAGCGACAGCAGCCCGTCGACCTCGTCGAGCGCGGGGAGCGGCTCGCCGTCGCGCAGGCGCCGCTCGTCGAGCTCCACGCCGGCCGCACGGATGGCATCACCGGCATGGCCGGTGAAGGCGTCCTCCAGGTTGTGCAGACAGGCGATGACGGGCGTGGACATCGGGGCCATCGAGCCTACCGAGTAGGGGGGTTCGGTTTCCCACACCGACATTGACGGGGGGACCGTATCGAGCGCCCCCCTCACGCTTGGAAGTATTCGCGTCGTTCCCCCCAACATAGAGGCGAAGCCCATGGACGGGCCCCACCGCCTCCCCGCTTCGGCCCCGGCCTGCTCCCTCATCCTCTCCCGGCGGTCGCTAAGCCGAAAGCAACGTGATCAAAGGGCGTCGCCGCGGTCCCCCAGCCGCGGCGGCGTACCTCGCGTTTCTCCTCTTGACCTCTAGGCAGCGACGGCCGAGATCGGCGCGGCGCGTTTGTACTCGTCCACCGCGTCGCGCAGGCAGTCGAGCATGACCGTGACCGGGCCTGTGGCGTCGGACGCGACGACCGCGCCGATGCGCCGGTACGGCGGCCGGCCGCGCAGCGGGCGGACGGCGACGTCGTCGCGCGAGCTGGCGAGCGCGAGGCCGGGGACGAGCGCGACGCCCATGCCGCTGGCCACGAGCCCCTGGATCGCGAAGTAGTCGTCGGACGTGTAAGCGATCCGCGGCTCGAAGCCTGCCTGCTGGCACGCCCGCAGGACGATGTTGGTGTCCGCGCACGTGCCGCGCAGGCCGACGATCATCCACTCCTCGTCCGCGAGGTCGCCGAGCGCGATCGCGCGGCGGGTGGCGAGCGGGTGGTCGGCCGGCAGCGCGGCGTACAGCACGTCGTCCATCAGCCGCTCGACGCCGAGCCCGTCGAGCGTCGGGTCGGCCTCGAAGCCGCCCTCCTCGATCACCGCGAGGTCGACGTCGCCGCGGCGCAGGGCGGGGACCGACTCCGGCGGGTCCATGAGCTGGAGGTCGACTTCGACGCCCGGCCGCTTGTGGCGGAAGGCCGAGACCGCGAGCGGGACGATGGTCCCCGCCGCGGTGGCGAACGAGGCCACCCGCAGGCGGCCGCGGGCGCTCGTCGCGATCTCAGTGAGCTCTGCCTGCGCGTCCGCCAGCTGGCCGAGGATGCGCTCGGTGTGGCGGACCAGCGCCTCGCCGGCGGGGGTCAGGCGCACGCCCTTGGACCGGCGCTCGATCAGTTTCACGCCCGTCTGCGTCTCGAGCCGGGCGATCTGCTGCGAGACGGCGGGCTGGGAGTAGGAGAGCGCGTCGGCGGCGGCGGAGAAGGAGCCGCGCAGCGCCACCTCGCGCAGGACCTTGAGGAGGCGAAGATCGTCCATAAGGAGACGTTATCACAGCGTGAAGCAACGATCATTTGAATTTATGTCGGTCTCCGGCCACACTCCTCTCATGACCTCTTTCGTGCTCCGCCCCGCCACCCCCGTCGACGCCGAGGACCTCCGCCGGCTGGCCGCGCTCGACAGCGCGGAGCCGCTGGCGGGAGACGTCGTGGTCGCATACGCGGCCGGGGACATCCGCGCCGCCGTCGCCGTCGACTCGGGTCGCGCCGTGGCCGACCCGTTCTACCCGAGCGCCGAGCTCGTGCAGCTCCTCCGCACCGCCGCGACCGGTAACCGCCCGCGCCGCCTGCTCTGGCGCCGCGCCGCGGGTTTCCGCCGCGCCGCGATCGCGTAGCCGCATTCATGACATTCCGCCGCGCCGGCCTCCGGCGCGGCGGATAGCGTTAACTCGATGAGCATCACGGAGGATGCCCCGACCGTGGACGCCGGGGCGCGCCGCTCAGTTCGGCTGGGCGCTGCCCGGATGGGCTCCCCATGGTCTTTGCTCGTCGGCGCGTCGCTCGTGCTCGTGGCCGGGACGGCCGCCGCGCTCGCCGTCTGGTGGGGCGCGTCGCGCGAGACGCGGATCGCCAGCTACCCGGTGGTCGGGACGCTCAACGCGATCGACCTCGACCTCGGCGAGGCGTCGGTCGAGATCACCGGCGGTGCCTCCGGCCCGGTGGAGGTGCAGCGCACGGACGAGTTCGCGTTCGGGCGCCCGCCGCGCGAGAGCGTGTCCGTGCAGGTCGGCGTGCTGCGCATCGCCTCCCGCTGCCCCGACACCGTGCTGGGCATGTGCCGCGCGCGCTACCGGATCTCCGTGCGCGACAACGTGCAGCTGAACGTGCAGACGACCAGCGGCCAGGTCAGGGTCATCGGCCTCACCGCCTCGGCACGCATCACCACGGGCTCGGGCGACATCGCCGTCGACGGCTTCTGCGGATTCCAGCTCACCGCGCTCTCCGCCTCCGGGAGCGTGCGCGGCGCGGCCGGCTGCTCACCCGACCGCGTGCAGCTGCGGTCCAACAGCGGCGACGTGCACGCGATCGTCCCCACCGGGCGCTACCGGGTGGACGCGAACAGCGACCTCGGCAGCGCCCGCGTGCGCAATCTCGTCGTCGCCGACGACGCGCCGTACGCGGTGCAGGCGATCAGCGGCAGCGGCGACGTGCTGGTGGACGGGCGACGATGACCGCCATCCGGGCGACCGGGGGCCTCGAGCTGCCCCGCCACGTTCGCGAGGCGGGCCGCACGATGGCCTACGCGCTGGTCGGCGTGGGCTACGGCCTCGTCTACATCGTGGTGGTCGGCGGCGGCCTGATCCTCGGGGCCATCCTCAGCCCGGCGTGGGTCGGCCTGCCGCTGATGGCCAAGGTGGCGCGCCTCGCCTGGAACCTCGCGGAGGGTGAGCGGCGGCAGGCCAACCGCCTGCTCGAGGCGCACCTGCCGCCCGTGCCGCGCCCGCCGCGCACGGACTGGCGCGGCACGCTCGAGCAGACCGGCTACGGCGCGTTCTGGCGCGCGTTCGCGATGCTCATGCTCCGGCTGCCGTCCTCCGTCGCCGCGCTGGTGCTCGGCGCGGTCCCGGTCGTGCTGGCCGCCGTGCTGCTCGTCCTCGCCGCCGAGGGCTTCAGCGGAGAGGGCGACCGCGTGGTCGGGCCATGGCAGCTCGGCGCGGTCCTCGCGGTCGGGCTGTGCGTGCTGGCGGCGGCCGTCGCCGTGCTGGCCGTGGCCGCCCAGGACGGCATCGGCTGGCTGCTGCGGACGCTCGCACAGGCGCTGTTGCGCTCGGAGCGCACGGGGGAGGAGCCGGTGCGCGAGATGCTTGCCGAGCGGCTCGGCGACCGCTCGCTGAACATCGCCTACTGGCTTCCCGACCGGGAGGTGTTCGTGGACGACCGCGGGCATCGCGTGGATCTGCCGCGCGCCGGCTCGGGGCGCGCCTGGACGGCCGTCGAGCGCGAGGGGACGCGGGTGGCGGCGATCGTGCACGACGCGGAGCTCGACGCCACGCCCGAGCTCGTGCACGCCGCCGCCTCGGCTGCCGCGCTGGCGATCGACAACGAGCGCCTGAAGGCCGACCTGCGGGCACGCCTCGAGGAGCTCCGCCACTCGCGGCGCCGGATCGTCGAGGCCGCTGACGACGCCCGCCGCGAGATCGAGCGCAACCTGCACGACGGCGCCCAGCAGCAGCTCGTCTCGCTGGCGCTCGACCTGCGCCTGCTGCGCGCGCGGCTCAAGCAGGACCCCGAGCTGGCCGCGACCGTCGAGGAGCTGGCCGACAAGCTCGCCGTGGCGCTCGCCGAGCTGCGCGAGCTGGCCCGCGGCATCCACCCGGCCGTGCTCTCCGACCACGGGCTGGCCCCCGCCATCCACGTGCTCGTCGAGCGCGTCCCGATCGCCATCGAGTGCGAGCTCGACGTGGAGGAGCGGCTTCCGGCGCCGGTCGAGGCCGCCGCGTACTTCGTCGTCGCCGAGGGCCTCACCAACGTGATCAAGTACGCCAACGCCACGACCGCGAAGGTCAGCGTGCGCCGCCGCCGCGGCGAGGTGGAGGTCGAGGTCGCCGACAACGGCGTCGGGGGCGCCCAGCTCGACGTCGGCACCGGCCTGCGCGGCCTCAGCGACCGCCTCTCCGCGCTCGAGGGCCGGCTCGCCCTCGACAGCCCGCTCGGCGAGGGCACGCGGCTGTCGGCCCACATCCCGACCCGGCCGGAGGAACCGTGATCCGCCGCGTCGCGATCCTCGCCATGCTCGGGCTCGCCCTGGTCGTGGCCGCCTGCGGCGAGACGAGCACGGTGCGTGAGCCGACGCTCTATGCGCAGGGCGGCGACGAGGACCCCGGCGGCGGCCTCCTCGCCGAGCCGACGCCGCGGCGCGGCTCCGGCCTGCGCGTGACCAACACGCGCATCGCCTTCGTGAGCCACGGCCAGGCGTCAGACGGCTTCTGGGCGATCGTGCGGCGCGGGCTCGAGGACGCGGCGCGCCAGTCGGGCGTCGCGGTCTCCTACCGCGCCCCGGACACGTACGACGTGGCGCGCATGGGCCGCCTGATCGACGAGGCGATCTCGGCGCGGCTCGACGGCCTCGTCGTCTCGCTCCCGGACATCCGCGCCCTGCGGGCGCCGATCCGGCGCGCGATCAAGGCCGACATCCCGGTCGTCTCGATCAACTCGGGCAGCGACCGCTTCCGTGACCTCGGCATCCCCGTCCACGTCGGCCAGCCGGAGTGGCGGGCGGGGTTCGAGAGCGGGCGTCGGATGGCGCGAGCCGGCGTGCGGCACGGCCTGTGCGTGAACCAGGAGACCGGCAACGAGGGGGTCGACCAGCGGTGCCGCGGCTTCTCGGTGGGGATGCGGCGACGCGGCGGGCGGGCGAGCCAGATCTCGGTCGACGGCCAGGATGCCGCGCGTGCGCAGCGGCAGATCTCCGATGCGATCGAGCAGCTCGGCGTCGACGGCGTGATGTCGCTCGGCACGTCGGCCAACCTGCCGGCGCTGAAGGCGGTCCGGGCCGGCGGGTTCGGCCGCGACGTGAAGCTCGCGACGTTCGACCTCACGCCCGAGATCCTCGAGGCGGTGCGGATCAAGCGGGTGCTGTTCGCGGTCGACCAGCAGCCGTACCTGCAGGGCTACACGCCGGTCATGCTGCTCGCCGAACGCGCCCGCCACGGCCTCTTCCCTGCCCGCGGGGAGGTCATCGCCACCGGGCCGCGGTTCATCACCGCGAAGGACGTGACCGACGAGCTGATCGAGCTCAGCCGGCGCGGCCTTCGGTGAGCGCGGGCTCCGGGTCCTCCGGGGCGAGCACGTCGCGGATCTCCTCGGCGGCCGCGGGGTAGGACGATCCGCGTGACCAGCGTGCCGCAGCGCCTGCGCGACCTGACCGAGCACGCCGTGCGGGCCGGCGAGCCGGCCGCCGCATTGCGGGCCGTGACCGCCCTTCGGGAGGAGCTCGTGGCCTTCGAGCGCCTCCAGGTCGCGCGCATGCTCGACGCGGGCGGCTCGTTCGGGTCGGTCGGCCAGGCGCTGGGGATCTCCCGCCAGGCGGCCCACCGGCGCTACCGCGACCTCGTGGGGGTCGAGCTGCCCGACCCGCGGGCCGCGAGCGGCGCTCCGCGGGGGCGGATCCTCGTGACGTCAGAGGCGCGCGCCGCCGTCAACCTCGCGCGCGAGGAGGCCACCGCGCTGGGCGCCGGGACGGTCGGCAGCGAGCACCTCCTGCTCGGCATCATCCGCTGCGACTCGGCGTGGGCGGCCGCCGTCCTGCGCACCGAGGTCACGCTCGAGCGCGCCCGCGCCTGCGCGCAGCCGACGCTGATCGACGGCCAGCCGCCGCCGCCGCGGCCCGCACCGGTCGCCCCGGGGCCGCAGGGCATCTCCGCGTACGCGCGCGCGGTGTTCGAGCAGTCGCTGCGCGAGGCGGTGCGCTGCGGCGACGGCTACATCGGCGTCGAGCACCTCCTGCTCGCCTCGCTCCAGGACGAGTCGGGCGGCGCGTGCAGGACGCTCGACGCGCTGGGGGTCGACCCCGCGCCGTCCGCGAGGCGCTCGCCGCGGGCTGATCCTCGCTACGCTCGACGCGCAGCACCGCGTGATGGACCGGCGGACGGGTCGTGTACCAGAGCGTGAAGCGCTGCACGACCGGGCCGGGGCCGAGCGCCGCCAGGGCGACCTCCACGCGCGCCGTGAGCGACCGCTCGTCGCTGTCCACGATCCGCATGATCTCCGTCATATGCAGGATGATCGGCGCCGCGGGGGCCTGGGACCACCGACCGCCGGTCTCAGATCAGGTCGACCGCTGGTCGAGCAGCAGGGTGTCGAGCCCGCGGGTGAGGCCGACGCGGCCCGGGGCGGCCCGGGCGGCGAGCAGCGTCCCCGCCACGTAGGGCGCCGCCGAGCTGCCGGCGTCGTGGCGGATCGAGAGCCGCTCGTCGGGCGCGGCGAACACCACCTCGGTGGCGACCGTGAAGCTCGGCAGGCGCAGCGAGTGGACCTGCGTGCCGGCGATCTCCTCGCCGCGTGCCGGCTGCGTCGCGGGCACGTCGACCGCGGGCCGGCGCACCGCGCCGAGGCGCTCGGCCAGCTCGCGCGCGGTGCCGCTCGGCGCGTCCGGCTTCGTCGCGCTCGCGTAGTCGATCACCTCCCAGCGGTCCAGATGGCGAGCGGCGAGCAGCGCCGCCGCCTGGGCCATGGCCGCGGTGACCGAGAAGTTCCCTGACGCGACGACCCCGACGCCGCGCTCGCGCGCGGCCGCGTCGATCTCCTCGAAGTCGGCGGCTGTGAGGCCGGAGCTCCCGACCACCACGGAGATGCCGCGCTCGATGGCTGCCTGCACGTGGCCCTTGACCACGTCGTGCGCCGTGTAGTCGATCAGCACGTCGACCCCGTCGAGCGCCTCGTCCACGGTCGCGAACACCGGCGCGCCGCCGATCTCCCCGCCGGCCGCCGACCGGCTCACGGCCGACCGCAGCTCGAGGTCATCGGCGCCCGCCACCGCCTCCGCCACGGCGCTTCCCGTCCAGCCCGTGGCTCCGG
The DNA here is from genome assembly GCA_963730535.1 of uncultured Solirubrobacteraceae bacterium. Classification (GTDB taxonomy): domain Bacteria; phylum Actinomycetota; class Thermoleophilia; order Solirubrobacterales; family Solirubrobacteraceae; genus DASSUW01. The sequence goes on along the minus strand of CAVSRU010000012.1, from coordinate 36,121 downwards.
CGACGCAGACGCTCAGGCGCCCCATAACGCGACATCATGACGTTCGTCGGTCGACAGTGGGGCGAAGAGGAGGCGCAGAAGGCTCGACCGTCCGGCGTTGCGGGGCGGGGATCGTCGTGTGAGGATTCCGGCCGTGGTCGAGGTGCGCGAGGGGTTCTACGACGAGATGGTCGATGCCTTCGGCGCGCCGCGGGAGTACGCCCGCACGCTGGTCGACGCGCTCGCCGCGCTGGGGCCCGAGGAGCTCGCGGCGGCGGGCCGCCGGCGCGACGCGATCTTCATGCAGCAGGGGATCACGTTCGACGCCGCGGGACCCGACCACGACGGCCCGACGCGCGACCGCCCGTTCCCGCTCGACCTCGTGCCGCGCATCATCCCCGCGAGCGAGTGGCGCTCGATCAAGCGCGGCCTCGCGCAGCGCATCCGGGCGCTCAACCACTTCATCGACGACGTCTACCACGGGCGCGAGATCGTCCACGACGGGCTCGTGCCGTGGGAGCTGATCGTCTCCCGCTCCGGGTTCGCGCGCGCCGCCCACGGCATCCGGCCGCCCGGGGGCGTGTACTGCCACGTGTCCGGCTGCGACCTGGTGCGCGACGGCGACGGCTCCTGGAAGGTGCTCGAGGACAACGTGCGCACGCCGAGCGGCATCTCGTACGTGCTCGAGAACCGGGTGGCGATGACACGGCTGCTGCCCGGTCTCTTCTCCTCGTACCGGGTGCGGCCGGTCGACCACTACCCGGCGCTCCTGCGCACGGCGCTCGAGGAGGTCGCGCCGACGGGCGGGGAGGAGGAGGCGACCGTCGTCGTGTGGACGCCGGGCCCGTTCAACTCGGCCTACTTCGAGCACGCGTTCCTGGCGCGGCAGATGGGCGTCGAGCTGGTCGAGGCGTCCGACCTCGTGGTCCGCGACGCGGTCTGCCACATGCGCACCACGCGCGGCCTCCAGCGGGTGCACGCGATCTACCGCCGGATCGACGACGACTTCATGGACCCGCTCGAGTTCCGGCCCGACTCGATGCTCGGCGTCCCCGGTCTCATGCGCGCCTACCGGGCCGGGAGCGTGGCGATCGTCAACGCGGTCGGCACCGGCGTCGCCGACGACAAGGCGATCTACCACTACGTGCCCGAGATGGTCCGCTACTACCTCGGCGAGGAGCCGATCCTCGACAACGTGCCGACCTACCTGATGGCCGACGCCGAGCAGCGCGCCTGGGTGCTCGAGCGGCTGGGGGAGATGGTCGTCAAGCCCACCAGCGAGTCCGGCGGCAAGGGCGTGTTCATCGGGCCGTCGGCGACCGAGCAGGAGCTCGAGCTCCAGGCGGAGCGGGTCCTGCGCGAGCCCGAGCGCTGGATCGCCCAGGAGCTGGTGCGGCTCTCGACCGTCCCTACCGCGGGCGCGGACGGCTCGCTCGCCGCCCGCCACGTCGACCTGCGGCCGTTCGCGGTCTTCGGCGACGACATCCGGATCGTGCCCGGCGGGCTCACGCGCGTCGCGCTGCGCGAAGGGTCGATGATCGTCAACTCCTCGCAGGGCGGCGGGTCGAAGGACACCTGGGTGCTCGAGGACGGCGCCGACACGGGCGGCGACCTGGCCGCGCCGCCCCGCTGGGCGCCGCCGCGGATGCCCGGGCTCAGCCAGGGCCAGTGGGCCGCCCAGCAGCAGCAACAGCAACAGCAGTAGGCGTGCTCGCCCGGATCGCCCACGAGCTGTACTGGATCGGCCGCCAGCTGGCCCGCGCCGAGCACACCGCGCGCATGCTGGACGGCATCTTCCACGCGGACGTGCAGGCGCGCCCCGACCAGCCGGCCGGCGTCCTGCTCTCGTGGGGCCACCTGGTGACGATCGTCTCCGGCGAGCCGCCGGAGAGCCCCGCCTCGCGCGACGAGGTGCTCGGCATGCTCACGCTCGACCCCGAGCATCCGACGTCGGTGCTCAACTGCGTCACGCGCGCGCGCGAGGGAGCCCGCACGGTGCGCGACGTCTTCTCGGCCGAGATGTGGGAGGCCATCAACACGTTCCACCTCGGGCTCGCCCGGCGCGACATGTCGGCCGCGCTCCAGACGGGTCCGTACTCGGTCTACGCCTACATCCGCGAGCGCTGCGGCATGTTCTGGGGCGTCACGAGCCGGACGATGCTGCGCGACGAGGCGCACGCCTTCCTCCAGGCCGGCGCGGCGATCGAGGCCGGCGACATGGTGCTGCGCATGCTGCGGGTGGCGCTCCCGCCGGGCGGCGAGGGGGCGGAGGAGCACCTGCGTGACGGCCAGGCGCTCGCGCTCCTCCAGGCGGTCGGCGGGTTCCAGGCCTACCGGCGCGCGGTGCCGGCGCCGCCCAACGCCGGGCCGGTGGCGCGCTTCCTGCTCTACGAGCGCGACTACCCCGACTCGGTCGCCTTCTCGGTCGAGGCGCTGCACACCGCGCTGACCGCTGCCGACCCGAGCTACCGCGGCTCGCCCGCCGTCCTGCGCGTCGGGCGGCTGACCGCCGACCTCGACTTCCGGGCCCGGACCGCCGACAGCGACGCGGCGATCGCCGGCACGCTCGAGGCCGTCCAGCGGGAGCTGGCGCAGGTCGATGCCGACATCGCCCAACGCTACTTTGGGGGCCCCGCCACGCCGGTCTCCCGCGTCGCGACGCACCGATGAACTTCGCCATCCGCTTCCTGACCGAGTACCGCTACGACGCTCCGGTCACCGACAACCTGAACTCCCTGCGGGTGACGCCGGCGACCACGCCGACGCAGCGAGTGGACGACTTCGGAGTCCGGGTGGACCCCGAGACGAGGCTGCACCAGCACGTCGACTACTTCGGGACGACGGTGATCGAGTTCGGGATCTCGCGGCCGCACGACCACCTCTCGATCGACGTCCGCGCGCGCGTGAAGACGAGCGCGCCCGAGGACCCGCCCGAGCTGCCCTGGGCCGGTCTCGACGAGGCGCCGTACCGCGCCGCGGCCGGCGAGTTCGCGCTCGCGAACGGCGACCCGGACGCCCTGTCGCTCGACGAGCTCGTCGGCCTCTCGCGCGCCGAGACGCCGCTGGCCACCGTCCGCCGGCTCGTCGAGCTGATCCCGGACCGGTTCGAGTACCGGGCGGGCGTGACGTACGTCGGCTCGACGGTCGCCGACCTGCTCGAGGCCGGCGCCGGCGTGTGCCAGGACTTCGCGCACCTCGCGCTCCTGCTGCTGCGCCGCCACGGCATCGCCGCCCGCTACGTGTCCGGCTACCTGTGGGCGCCGCCCAACGGCGACGAGGACGCCGACTCGGCGGAGCTGGAGACGCACGCGTGGATCGAGGCGCTCGTGCCGGCCGACGGCGAGCCGCTATGGGTGTCCGCCGACCCCACGAACCGCACGCTCGGCGGCGAGACCCACGTGAAGGTCGGGCACGGCCGCCGCTACGACGACGTGCCGCCCGTCAAGGGCGTGTTTCGAGGCGCGGGCGGGGCCGAGCTGTCCGCGTCCGTGAGGATGACGCGCACGGACGCTTCGCCGCCGTCACGGGCGTAGCCCGCTTGAACGCCGCGTGAGCGCCTGCAGCGGCCATGAGCGCGGCGGCGGCGCCGAGCACGAGGCCGGCGCGCGGGCCCGCGACCTCGGCGATCCAGCCCACGAGCGGGGCGCCGATCGGCGTCGAGCCGAGGAAGACGACGGAGTAGAGCGCCATCACGCGTCCGCGCATGGCGGGCTCGACCGCGAGCTGGAGCGCCGAGTTGACGCCCGCCGCGAACATCACGCTGACCGCGCCCAGCGGCACGAGCGCCGCGAGCTGGAGCTCGACGGTGGGGGCGACGGCGACGAGCAGCTCCGCGCCGCCGAACGCGGCCGCCGCGCCGACCAGCAGCCGCGGGCCGGCCCGCCCGCGCGCCCCCGTCGCCAGCGCGCCGGCCACCGAGCCGACGCCCATCGCGACCGCCAGCGCGGTGTAGAGCGCCGCGCCGCCGTGCCAGGTCAGGCTCGCGAGTAGCGGGAGGAGGACCTGGAAGTTGAACGACAGCGTGCCGACGACGGCCATCATCGCCAGCGGGATGAGAAGGTTCGGGGTGCGGCGGACGTAGCGCAGCGCCAAGCGGACCTGTCCCGCGGCCCGCTTCGCCGGCTCGGGGGTGTGGAGGGCGCGCGGGTCCATCGCGCGCAGCGCCACGAGCATGGCCGCGAACGAGACCGCGTTGATCAGGAAGCAGGTGGAGACGCCGACGAGCGCGATCACGGCCCCGGCCGCCGCCGGGCCGAGGATGCGCGCCGTGTGGATGATCACGGAGTTCAGCGCCACGGCGTTGACGACCCGGTCGGCGCCGACCATCTCGATCGCGAAGGCCTGCCGCGCCGGGTTGTCGACCGCGTTGATCGCCCCGCGCACGAACACCAGCGCGTAGACCATCCCGATCTCGACCGATCCGCTGGCCGTCAGGCCCCAGAGCGCGAGCGCGGGCAGCGCCATCAGCGACTGGGTGAGCAGCAGCAGCCGGCGCTTGGCGAGGCGGTCGGCCAGCAGGCCGCCCCAGGCGCCGAAGAGCATGATCGGCAGGAACTGGAGCGCAGCGGTGAGGCCGACCGACACGCCGCTGCCGGTGAGCTGGAGCACCAGCCACATCTCGGCGACCGTCTGCATCCAGTTGCCGGAGAGGGAGACGACCTGGCCGATGAAGTAGCGGCGGTAGTTCGGGATCTGCAGCGAGGCGAACGCGCGCCTCACGCGTCAAGCATCCTCTCCAGGATCGTCGCCGCGCGGTCGAGCGTCGCCCGCTCGTCGGGCGAGAGGTGCTCGAGCCGGCGGGCGAGGAAGAGCGTCTTGCGGGTCCGCAGGTCGGCCAGCAGCGCGTGCGCCGCCGGGGTGGCGGACACGAGGCTCGAGCGCCGGTCCTGCGGGTCCGGCGTGCGAGCCACCAGCCCCTCCTCCTCGAGCCGCGCCAGGACCCGGGTGGCCGTCGGCCGCTGGATCCGCTCGCGCGCCGCCAGCTCGGAGGGGGTGAGCGGCCCGTAGCGCTCGACGGTGGCCAGCGCCGCGGTCAGCGACGGCGACAGCTCGGTCCCCGCCTCCTGGCGCAGGCGCCGCGCCGTGCGCGTGATGGTGATGCGCAGGTGGCCTGCGAGGTCGATCTCAGAAGTCGTTCGCACGGCTAATTAGTCTAGCGAATCATCAGACCGTGGCAACGTCAACTGCGGCATTGAAGGGGGGTCCGATTGCGGTGATTGCTCACTTGACGTCGATAATCGCCGTCAAGTCGACACTCACCGCCCCGGGCCCTCCCTTAATGCCGCCGTTGACGTTCGCCGGCGCCCCCCGACCGTCTGGTCCAACGCAAGGTCCTTATCGACGCTTGAGCGCTGGTATGCAAGTATCCAAGGCATGGAGGCGCTGCTTCCCGCTGCCACCCGCTCCCGTCGCGGCCCCGCCCGCGCGCAGGTGTACCTCGCGCTGCGCGACGGGATCGTGTCCGCCGCCCTGGCACCCGGCCGCCAGCTCTCCGAGAACGAGCTCGCGGCGCTGCTGGGCGTCAGCCGCACGCCGATCCGCGAGGCGCTCCAGCGGCTCCGGGACGAGCGCCTGGTGGAGATCGTTCCCCAGCTCGGCACGTTCGTGACCCGGATCAGCGAGAGCGCGGTCAGCGACGCGCAGTTCGTGCGCGAGGCGCTGGAGTGCTCCGCCGTCCGCGGCGCCGCCCTGCGCGCCCGTGATGAGGACCTGACCGACATGGAGGCGATCATCCGGCGCCAGGACGCCGCCCGCGAGGCCGCGGACTACGACCGCTTCTACGTCCTCGACGACGAGCTGCACCACGCCCTGTGCGACCTCAGCGGACACGAGATCGCGTGGTCGCTGAGCCAGCGCGCCAAGGGCCACCTGAACCGGATCCGGCGGCTCAGCCTGCCCGAGCCCGGGTACCTGATGGAGATGATCGCCGAGCACCGCGCGGTGGTGTCGGCGGTCGCCGACCACGACCCTGACGCGGCCGAGGAAGCGCTGCGCCACCACCTGCGGATGGTGCTCTCGACGCTGCCGGCCATCCGCGCCCAGCATCCCGACTACTTCGAAGCGGAGGAGATCGCGTGACGACGATGGACCCCACGGCGACCCTCTCGCCGACCGACCTGCGCCGGCTCTATGAGCAGATGGTGCTCATCCGGGTCTTCGAGACCGAGTCCGAGCGCCAGTACAAGGCCGCCAAGATCGGCGGCTACTGCCACCTCTCGTCCGGGCAGGAGGCGGCGACCGTCGGCCTCGTGCACACGATGCAGGATGCTGACCAGCTCGTCACCGGTTATCGCTGCCACGGCTTCGCGCTCGCACGCGGGGTATCCCCGGAGGCCGTGATGGCGGAGCTGTTCGGCCGCGCCGACGGCTGCGCGCACGGCCGCGGCGGCTCGATGCACCTGCTCGACGTCGACCGCGGCTTCTACGGCGGCTGGGGCATCGTGGCCGGCCAGCTGCCGATCGCCACCGGCCTCGCGCTCGCCATGGTCCGCCGCGGCAAGGAGCAGGCCGTGGTCTGCGAGCTCGGCGACGGCGCCGTGAACATGGGCGCCTGGCACGAGTCGCTCAACCTCGCCGCCCTCTGGAATCTCCCGATCGTCTTCGTCGTCGTCAACAACGGCTACGGGATGGGCACGAGCGTCGAGCGCGCCTCGGCCGAGCCGTGCGTCTACCGCCGAGCCTCCGCCTTCCGTATGCACGGCGAGCGGGTGGACGGCGACGACCTCGAGACGGTCGTCGAGGCCTCCGACCGGCTGCTGCGCCGCGCCCGCGAGGAGCGCAAGCCGGCGGTGCTCGAGGTCATGACCTACCGCTACCGCGGCCATTCGGTGGCCGACGCCGGCCTCGCGTACCGCTCGAAGGAGGAGATCGTCGCCAAGCAGGAGAGCGACCCGATCGCCACCGTGGGGGCCATCCTGCGCAAGCACGGTGTCTCCGACGAGGAGCTCGAGGCGGTCGACCGCGACGCCGACGCCCGGGTGGCCGAGGCGGTCGCGTTCGCCGACGCCAGCCCCGAGCCCGAGGTCTCGGAGCTGGCGCGCAGCGTCTACGCACCCGGCAGCGGCGGCCAGTTCTCGCGCATGCGACCCGGCAGCCCGTTCGGCGAGGAGGAGCTTGTGTTCAACGGAGGCCTGGGCTCATGACCGCGGTTGCCGAGACCACCGGCACGCAGCGGATGACGTACCGCGAGGCGCTGCGCCTGGCGATGCGAGAGGAGCTCAAGCGCGACGAGCGCGTGTTCGTGATGGGCGAGGAGGTCGGCGTCTTCGAGGGCTCTTACAAGGTCACGGCCGGCCTCATGGACGAGTTCGGCGAGGAGCGGATCCGGGACACGCCGATCTCCGAGGAGGGCTTCGTCGGCGCCGCGGTCGGCGCGGCGATGGGCGGCGAGCGCCCGATCGTGGAGATCATGACCATCAACTTCCTGCTCGTCGCCATGGACCAGGTGGTCAACCACGCGGCGAAGATCCGCACGATGTTCGGCGGCGAGGTCGGCTGCCCGATGGTGATCCGCACGCCCAACGGCGCGGGCAACCAGCTCACCGCCCAGCACTCGCAGTCGCTCGAGGCCTGGTTCGCCGGCACGCCCGGGCTGAAGGTCGTCGCGCCCGCCACCCCGGCCGACGCCAAGGGCCTGCTGAAGGCCGCGATCCGCGACGACGACCCGGTGCTCGTGGTCGAGAACCTCCCGATCTACAAGGAGAAGGGCGAGGTCCCGCTCGACCCCGAGTTCATCACGCCGATCGGGCGCGCCAACGTGGCTCGCACCGGCTCCGACATCACGCTCGTCGCCCACTCGTTCGCCACCGTGCGGGCGCTGCGCGTGGCCGAGAAGCTGGCCGCCGACCACGGCGTCGACGCCGAGGTGGTCGACCTGCGCTCCCTGCGCCCGCTCGACGTCGAGACGGTCGCCGCGTCGGTGGCCAAGACCAACCGCGTCGTGTGCGTGGAGGAGGGCTGGCCCTCCTACGGCGTGACCGCCGAGCTCGCCGCGCGGATCCAGAAGGCCTGCTTCGACGAGCTCGACGCGCCGGTCGAGCGGGTGGGGATGGCCGAGGTGCCGCTCCCCTACGCCAAGAACCTCGAGAGTGCGGCCCTCCCGGGGGAGGACCGCATCGCGGCGGCGGTACTGGCCACGCTCACTTGAGCTCGGCGCGCTGGAGCCGGACGATGCCGACGGCCAGCAGCGCCCAGACCCAGAAGGCCACGGAGACGCCGAGGTGCGCCCACTCCGTGCCGGAGATCGAGCCTTCGACGAGCGGCATCATCGTGCGGCCGAGGTCCAGCCAGTCGGCCGCGCTGTCGAGCGCCGAGATCGCCTCGCCGAGGATCGCCCAGACGGTCGGGATCACGAAGTAGAGGACGATCGCGAGCGCGGAGCTGAGGAACAGCAGCCCGAAGCGCGATGCCGACGAGCACGCCGATCAGCTCGTAGATCAGCCCGCGGCCGAGCTCGCCGAGCGAGAGGTTCCAGCTCTCGCCCGAGAACAGGTTCCCGGCCGCCGCGGCGAGCAGGCAGGCCGCCACGGCGATCACGGTGAGGGCGACCGCCGCCACGACCTTGGCCGCGATCACGCGCTCGCGCTCGGGGACGAGCGAGAACGTCGCCAGGCCGGTGCGCTGCGACCACTCGCTGGTGACGGCCAGGATGCCGAGCACCGGCAGGAGCACGGACGTGACCTGGATCGCGCCGCTGAACAGGGCTTCGAGGTCCTGGTCGGAGGCTTCGCCCCAGATGACGCCCACCGCCGTGATGCCGGCGATCATCAGGGCGATCGAGACGAGCAGCCAGAAGCCGGCCCGCGTGTCGGCCATCTTGCGCAGCTCGACGCGTGGCGAGGCGGCCGATCCCGGGGCGCCGGAGCGTCGAGGGCCGGTGCGGTGTCTGCGTAGGCGGTCATGAGATCAGGGCCTCCTCGGCGTCGCTCGCGGTCAGGGACAGGAACAGCTCCTCGAGGCCGGCGCCGTCGGCGGGCCGCAGTTCGGTCAGCACGATGCTCTCGGCGGCGGCGACACGGCCCACGTCCACCGCCTCGCCCTCGACCAGCAGCGCCCCGTCGCCTCCGGGCGTGGTGGCCATGCCGGCTCGCGGTGAGCGCCTCGCGCAGCGCGTCGGGGTCGAGGGTCCGGACGACGACGCCCGTCGCGCCCAGCAGCTCGGCCTTGCTGCCCTGGGCGACGATCCGCCCGGCCCGGATGACGACCATCCGGTCGGCGATCGCCTCCACCTCGCGCAGCAGGTGCGAGGAGAGCAGCACGGTCCCGTCACGGTCGGCGAAGTCGCGCAGCAGGCGGCGCATCCAGGCGATGCCCTCGGGGTCGAGGCCGTTGGCCGGCTCGTCGAGCACCAGGTGATGCCGCACCGACCTTCAGGCTGGCAAGCTGACCGGCGTGGCCGACAATCAGGCGATGCTCGAGGTGGCGCTCGAGGAGGCGCGCGCGGGTCTCGAGGAGGGCGGCGTGCCGATCGGCGGTGCGCTGTTCGACGCCTCCGGCGCGCTGCTCGGCCGCGGGCACAACCAGCGGGTGCAGCGCGGCGACCCGTCGGCCCACGGCGAGACCGAGGCGTTCCGCAACGCCGGCCGCCGGCGCTCCTACCGGGACACGACGATGGTGACCACGCTCGCCCCGTGCTGGTACTGCAGCGGGCTCATCCGCCAGTTCGGGATCGGCACGGTGGTGGTCGGCGAGTCCCGCACGTTCCAGGGCGGCGTCGACTGGCTGCGCGAGAGCGGGGTCACGGTCGTGGACCTCGATTCGCAGGCGTGCGTCGATCTGCTCCAGGGCTTCATCGCGCGCCACCCCGATGTCTGGGACGAGGACATCGGGGTGTAGCGCGCGAGAGTCCGGCTAGCGGCCGAGGGACAGCTGGGTGAGCTGCCCGAGGCTGCCCTGGAGGACCCAGAGCGTGTCGTCGCGGCCGAGCGCGAGGCCGTCGTTGAAGCCGCCGCGGATCTTGTACTTGTCGGTGAACCGGCCGTCGAGCGTCATCCGCGAGACGAAGCCACTCGAGCTCTCGGAGATCAGCAGCGCGCCGTCGCGGCCCGCGACCATCGCCAGGGGATCGGCGTTCTCGCGCGGGAGCGCGTACTCGGCGGTGAACACGCCGCCGGTCGTGAGGCGGCTGATGACGTTGTCGTTGCGCTCGCCCAGGTAGAGCGCGCCATCGGCGCCGGCGACGATCGGCCCGGGCAGCGGGTCGGCGCCCGGGACCGGGTACTCGGTGAGCTGGCCGCTGGTGGTGATGCGGCCGACGTTGTTGCCGCTGGCCTCGCTGAACCACAGCGCGCCGTCGGGGCCGACCTCGATGTCGCCCGCGAACGCGTCCGCGGTGGGGAGCGGGTACTCGGTCACCGTGCCGTCGAGGGCGAGGCGCCCGATCGCGTCGCCGCGGGCCTCGGTGAACCACAGCGCGCCGTCGGGACCCTTGACGATGCTGGTCGGGAAGCTGCCGTCGTCGAGCGGATAGGCGACGGACGTGCCGTCGGTCTCGACGCGATGGATCGCGTCACCGCTGGCGTCGGCGACCCACATCGAGCCGTGGCCGGTCGTGATGCCGGTCGGCTGATCGCCGAGCTCGTAGGAGCGGACCTTCTTGTGCTTGCCGATCCGCCAGATGCGGCCGAGGCTGCTGTCGGTGACCCACATGGCACCGTCGGGGCCGAGCACCGCGTCGTTGGGGAGCGCGAACTCCGCCGGCAGCTTGACCGTGGTGGTGCGTGGGTGGGCGGCCGCGGGGGAGACGGCCACCGCCAGGAAGGCGGTGAGAACCACCGCGAGGAGGGGGAGCTTGTACATGCAACCACTTTGCCCGGGCGCCGGGACCGCCGCATCAGGGAATCCCCCAGTGGCGATACCGTCGCCTCCATGGAGGCGATCGTCCTCTGCGGCGTCCAGGGCAGCGGGAAGACCACGCTCTACCGCGACCGCTTCCTCGCCACCCACGTGCGCGTGAGCATGGACCTGCTCCGCACCCGCCACCGCGAGGCGGCGTTCGTCGCCCTGTGCCTCGAGACGCGGCAGCCGTTCGTGGTCGACAACACGAACCCGACGCCCGCCGACCGCCGCCGCTACCTCGAGCCGGCGCGCGAGGCGGGGTTCCGCACGGTCGGCTACCTCGTCGAGGTCGACCCCGCCGAGGCGCTGGGGCGCAACGCCGAGCGCGCGGGCCGCGCGCGGGTGCCGGTCAGCGGTGTGGTCAGGACCGCGCGGAGCCTCCTGCGGCCCACGCCCGAGGAGGGCTTCGACGAGCTCTGGCACGCGACCGCGGCGCCGGGCGGGGGGTGGCGGATCGAGCCGCTCGTGATCACGCCGCCGCTTTTCTAGCGTCCGCCGGCGAACGTCAACGGCGGCTGGGTAGGGAGAGCGAGGAGATCGGCCGCGATCAGGGTGCATAACGTCGACCTCACGCCGCCCGGGCTCGTGACGTCGACGAAATGCACCCTATAGGTGCACAACGTCGACCTCGCGGGCCGGAACGCCGTGAGGTCGACGAAATGCACCCTCGCGGGCTCCCCCTCAATGCCGCCGTTGACGTTCGCCGGCGCTACCGAATCGCGACGGACCCCAACGCATCGTCGACCGCCCGCAGCGTGTCATCGCTCAGCGTCACCCCGGCGGCGGCCGCGTTCTCGTGCACCTGCTCGGGCCGCGAGGCGCCGATGATCGCGGCCGCGACGTTGTCCTGCCGCAGCACCCACGCCAGCGCGAGCTGGGACATCGTGAGGCCCGCCTGGTCGGCCACCGGCCGCAGGCGCTGGACGGCTTCGAGCATCGCGTCGTCGAGCCAGCGGCCGATGAAGCGGCTCATCTCCTTCGAGGTCGCCCGCGAGCCGGCCGGCGGCGGCTCGCCCGGCCGGTACTTGCCCGTCAGCACGCCCTGGGCGAGTGGCGACCAGACGATCTGCGAGATCCCGTTCTCGGCCGAGAGCGGAATGACCTCGGCCTCCGGCTCGCGCCACAGCGCCGAGTACTGCGGCTGGCTGGAGACGAACTTCGCCACGCCGGGCATCGCCAGCGCCTCGCGGATCCGCTCCGGCGGCCACTCGCTGAAGCCGATGTAGCGCGCCTTGCCGGCCTCCACGACCTCGGTCAGCGCCTGCATCGTCTCCTCGAGCGGCGTCTTGTCGTCGTAGCGGTGGCACTGGTAGAGGTCGACGTAGTCGGCCTGGAGCCGCGCGAGCGACGCGTCGACCTGCTTGAGGATCTGGGCGCGCGAGAGGCCGCGGTCGCGGCCCGACATCGGGAAGTAGACCTTCGTGGCCAGCGTGTACGAGTCGCGCGGGTAGCCGGAGAGGATCTCGCCCCAGGCGCGCTCGGCGGCGCCGCGCCCGTACACGTTCGCGGTGTCGAAGAACGTGATCCCGGCGTCGAAGGCCGCGCGCGTGCACGCCTCCGTCTGCTCGCGCCCGACTCCGCCCGAGTAGGTGAGCCACGAGCCGAGCGCGATGACGGAGACCTCCAGTTCCGAGTCTCCAAGCCTGCGGTGCTCCACTTGTCAGGGCATCCTCGCACGGCTAGGCTGCCGCCCCAAGCTGGCCAATTGATGAGGGGGGAATAGGTGAAGGGACGTATCGCTGCCTGCGCGGCCACGGTCGCGGCGGGCACTCTCGTGCTCGCCGTGGGGACCGCCGGCGCGCATCCGATGGACAACAACGTGACCGACGACAGCTGGATCAACTCCGGCAAGACGGTCCACTGGAACTCGCACGGCGCCGCGGGCGCCGAGGCCGGTCGCCAGACCGTGCTGCCGCGCGAGGAGGGGCTCAAGCTCGTCGGCCGCTTCGACCTCGGCGGCAAGCTCGGGGGCGAGGGCCGCGTGGCCGACGTGTCGGCCAAGGGCAACTACGCCTATCTGACGATGTTCTACGAGCCCGCGTGCGGGCGCGGCGGCGTGCAGGTCGTCGACATCAGCAACCCCGCGAGCCCGAAGGCCGGGGCCTACATCCCGAGTCACGTGGACACGTACTCCGGTGAGGGCTCGCAGGTCGTCACGCTCGACACGCCGGCCTTCAAGGGCGACCTGCTCGTCTACCAGAACGAGTGGTGCCCGGGGGCGACGAACGGCGTCGGCGGCATCTCGCTCGTCGACGTGACCAACCCCACCCAGCCGAAGAAGCTGGTCGAGGGCGCCGGCGACTTCACCAAGAAGGACGGCTCTCAGAGCAACGGCGTGCCGCAGACGAAGGCCAACGAGACGCACTCGGCCTTCGCCTGGGAGCAGCGCACCGCGTCGGGTGCCAAGACCGGGAAGGTCTACGTCGTGCTGGTCGACGACCTCGAGGAGCCCGACGTCGACATCCTCGACATCTCGAACCCGAGCAAGCCGACGGTCGTCTCCGAGACCAACCTCGACCAGTTCGCGCAGACCGGCCCCAACCGGCCGCATGGCGACTCGGTCTTCAGCCACGACATGGTCGTCAAGCACATCAACGGCCGCGACATCATGCTCATGTCCTACTGGGACGGCGGCTACGTGACGCTCGACGTCACCAACCCGGCCAGCCCGAAGGCGCTGTCGGACACCGACTTCGCGGCGGCCGACCCGGCCCGTCTCGAGAGGGGCCAGACGATCACGCCCGAGGGCAACGGCCACGAGGCGGAGTTCACGTTCGACAACAAGTACTTCTTCGCGACGGACGAGGACTTCGGCCCCTTCCGGGTCCAGGCGACGTTCAAGGGCGGCCCCGCGGCCGGGCGGACGTTCACCGCGATCCAGGGGTCGGACACCAAGACCATCGACAGGGACCACCCGCTGGTCGGGAACACCCGCTTCCTCGGCCTCGGCTGTGACCCGGTCGCCGCCGCGGGCGGTGACCTGATCGCGGTCGTCGAGCGCGGCGTGTGCGACTTCCAGGTCAAGCTGAACAACATCGAGGCCGCGGGCTACAAGGGCCTGGTCGTGTTCAACCGGACCGGGGAGGACGGCTGCGAGACGCTCGTCTCGATGCTGGCCTCGTCGGCCACCACGCCGTCGATCTTCGTGTCACGCACGGACGGGTTCCGGCTGCTCGGCGTCGAGCCGGGCGCCGACTACACGTGCGAGACCGACGCGGACGCCGGCGGCACGGCTACGCCGGCGGGCCCCTCGGTGCCCATCGACGTCTCGGCCGTCTTCGACGGCTGGGGCTACACGCACATGTACCGCACGGACCTCCGCGAGGGCGCGAAGATGCAGGAGGTCGACTTCTACGCGCCGGAGGAGGGCCAGAACGAGTCGTTCGCCGACGACTTCGGCGACATGACGGTCCACGAGGTCGCCACGGATCCGGCCAAGCGGCTCGTGTACGTCTCGCATTACGCGCTCGGCATGCGCGTGCTGAGCTACAACGACTCCGGCCTGAAGGAGGTCGGCGCCTTCGTGGAGGCCGGCGGCTCCAACTACTGGGGCGTCGAGGTCCACAAGCTCGGCAACAAGCAGTACATCCTGGGCTCCGACCGCGATCGCGGGCTCCGGATCTTCACCTACGCGCCGTAGGAGGCTGACGCGGGGCCGGTCCTGAGGCCGGCCCCGCATAGTCTCCGCTCCATGACCCTCGACGCGTTCCCGCGGCACCCGCTCCTGTTCGGGCCCTCTCCAGTCCACGAGCTCGAGCGGCTGACCGCGCACCTCGGTGGCGCCCGGCTGTGGGCCAAGCGCGACGACTGCAACAGCGGCCTCGCCTACGGCGGCAACAAGACCCGCAAGCTCGAGTACCTCGTCGCCGACGCGCTCGCCCAGGGCTGCGACACGCTGGTCTCGATCGGCGGCGTGCAGTCCAACCACACGCGGCAGGTGGCGGCCGCCGCCGCGCGCACCGGGATGGGATGCGTGCTCGTCCAGGAGAGCTGGGTCGACTGGCCGGACGTGACCTACGACCGCGTGGGCAACATCCTCCTCAGCCGGCTCATGGGCGCCGACGTGCGGCTCGTCCGCGCCGGCTTCGGGATCGGCTTCAAGGAGAGCTGGGAGCAGGCGCTGGCCGACGTCGAGGCCGCCGGCGGCAAGCCGTACGCGATCCCGGCCGGCGCGTCGGACCACCGGCTCGGCGGGCTCGGCTTCGCGAGCTGGGCGCTGGAGGTCGAGGCGCAGGAGCGCGAGCTCGGCGTGTTCTTCGACACGATCGTGGTCTGCTCGGTCACCGGCAGCACCCAGGCCGGCATGGTGGCCGGGTTCGCGGCGGCGGGCGGGCGGGAGCGGCGGGTGCTGGGCATCGACGGATCGGCCCGCCCGGCCGAGACGCGCGCGCAGGTCGCCAGGATCGCCCGGGCGACGGCCGAGCTGATCGGCCTCGAGCGGGAGCTGCGCGACGACGAGATCGAGCTCGACGAGCGCTACCACGCCGGCACGTACGGGATCCCCGACGAGCGGACGCTCGAGGCCATGCGGCTCGCCGCGCGGCTCGAGGGCATGATCACCGACCCGGTCTACGAGGGGAAGTCGATGGCGGGCATGGTCGACCTCGTCGGCAGCGGGGAGATCGACCGCGGCGCCACCGTCCTCTACGCGCACCTGGGGGGCCAGCCGGCGCTCAACGCCTACGCCGGTCTGTTCCCGGACTGAGGTCAGGCTGTACGGCTAGCCCGCCTTTCCCGGCGGCCGGGGGTCGCGCTACGGTGGGTGAGCGCGCATACGCGGGCGGGCGACGATGGCCGTGACAATCGACACCTTCGAGCACGAAGCTCTCTTCTACGAGGGTGTCGACGGCTTTCTCGACGGCACGCTGCCGTTCCTGCGAGAGGGCCTCGAGGCCGGCGAGCCGATGCTGGTCGCCGTGAGCTCCGAGAAGATCGCCCGGCTGCGTGCCGCTCTCGGCGCGCAGGCCGACGCCGTCGAGTTCGTCGACATGTCGGTCCTCGGCCGCAATCCGGGCCGCATCATCTCGGCGTGGTGGGACTTCGTCGAGGCCCACCCGCACCAGCCGATCCGCGGTATCGGCGAGCCGGTGTGGGCGGGCCGCGGCGCCGCCGAGCTGGTCGAGTGCCAGCTGCACGAGTCGCTGCTCAACCTCGCCTTCGCCGGGACGCCGTCGTTCCGGCTGCTCTGCCCCTACGACGCCGGGGCGCTCGCGGACGGCGCGCTGCACGAGGCGCGCTGCAGCCACCCGGTGGTCGACGCGCGCGAGAGCGCCCAGTACCGAGGCCCCGAGCGGCTCCTGTCGCCGTTCGAGACCCCGCTGCCGACGCCCACCGCACCGGCCGCGTCGTCCGCGTTCGACGCCGACAGCCTCGAAGAGGTCCGCCGCACCGTGGCAGCCTGGGCCGCTCGCGCGGGGCTCTCTCACAGCCGTGCCGCCGACCTCGTGTTCGCCGTCAACGAGGTGGCCGCCAACAGCATCGTGCACGGTGGCGGCCACGGCGTCCTGCGCGCCTGGAGCGAGGCCGGCTCGCTCGTCTGCGAGGTCCGCGACCGCGGGCGGATCACCGACCCGCTGATCGGCCGGCGCCGCGCGGCGCTCGATGCGTCGACCGGGCGCGGCGTCTGGCTGGCGCACCAGGTCTGCGACCTGGTGCAGCTGCGCTCCGGTGCCGAAGGCACCGTCGTGCGCGTCCATATGGCTGCTTGACCTTCCTACGAGCATTAGGTATAAACCTAATGCCACTAGGAAACGAGGAGTCATGAACGCCCGTCCCGTCACCGAGAACCTCACCCAGCTCACCCGCCTGCGTCTCGTCAACGCGTACCTCGTGCGCGAGGACGACGGCTTCACGCTCGTCGACACCACGCTCGGGGGCCAGGCGGACGCCCTGATCGACGCGGCGCGCGCCGCCGGCGGGGCGATCCGCCGGATCGCGCTCACGCACGGCCACGGCGACCACGTCGGCTCGCTCGACCAGCTCAAGGAGCGGCTCGGCGACTCGGTACAGGTGCTCATGCCCGAGCTCGACGCCCGCATCCACGCCGGCGAGAAGGTGGTGGACGGCAAGCTCCCCGGCAGCTGGCCGAAGCTGAAGACCGTGCCCGACGTGCGGCTCGCCGCCGGGGACCGCGTCGGGAGCCTCGAGGTGATCGCCAACCCGGGCCACACGCCCGGCCACGTCGCGTTTCTCGACACCCGCGACCGCACCGTGATCGCGGCCGACACCTTCACGACCGTGGGGCGGCCCGAGGTCACCAGCCACTTCAACCTGCGCTTCCCGCTGGCCGCCACGGCGACCTGGGACGGCGCGAAGACCCTGGATTCGGCGCGCGTGCTCCGGGCCCTCGACCCGGCGGTGCTGGTCGTCGGCCACGGGCCGGCGCTGCGGCAGCCGGGAGCGGCGATGGACGCGGCGATCGCTCGGGCGAGCTGATGCCGCGCGCCGGGCTCGACGCCGGCGCCGTGGTGGACGCGGCGGCGGCCCTGGCCGACGCCGAGGGGCTCGAGGCGGTCACGCTGGCGCGGGTCGCGTCAGGCCTCGGTGTCCGGCCGCCGTCCCTGTACGCACACGTCGGCGGCCTCGGGGACCTGCGTGCCCGGCTCGCCGCCCGCGGCGCCCTCGAGCTGGCGGACGCGCTCCAGGCGGCGGCGGCCGGCCGGGCGCGCGGGGAGGCGCTGGCGGTGGTCGCCGAAGTCTTCCGCGCCTACGCGCGCGAGCACCCAGGCACGTACGCGGCAATGCAGCGGGCGGCGGACGTCGACGAGACCGCCGCGGCCAGGGTCGTCGGCGTGTTCCTGGCGATCCTCCGCGGCTACGGCCTCGAGGGCGACGAGGCGATCCACGCCACCCGGGTCGTGCGGGCAGGCCTGCACGGCTTCGCCGCGCTCGAGGCGGCCGACGGCTTCGGGCTGGCGCTCGACGTCGACGCCAGCTTCGCTGAGCTCGTCGCGGTCCTCGACCGCGGGCTGGCTACATCACCTCGACCGTGACCGTGACCGGCGCGCTCCGGCGCCCGGCGCGGTCATACGCCCACACCGAGACGCACTGCGACCCCGGGTCCGCGTACAGCTGCGCGGTCTGCCGGCCGCCGACGGCGACGTTCCACCGCTGGGTCCACGGGTCGGGCGGCGGGCAGGTGCCGGCGGCCATCGCCACCCCGTACGCCTCCGGCTGGCCGGTCACGTGCGCCGGGAGACCCGGCTGCGGCGGGCGCGTGAAGGCGACGTCGACCTGGCCGGCCTCGGCCGCCGTGGCCGTCACGTCGGTCACCGGCGCAGGCGGCCCGATCAGGTCGCACAGCCGCGGCGGCCGCGGCTTCACGCGCCCGCCGTAGATCCTCACGGCGCCGCGGACGTCGTCGGCCTCGAGCAGCCCGCACTGCCAGCGCCATCCGGGCTGGAGCGGGCACTGTCCCGGCGTCAGGCCCGTCGTCTGCGGGTTCATCGTCGCGCACCGCCGGGTCTCGTGGCCGAGGCCGAGCACGTGCCCGAGCTCGTGGGCGACGACCAGCGCCTGGCCCCACCGGGTGCAGAACGGGTTGCGGGCGTGGGGGCGGGGGATGACGACCTCGGCGCGTGCCACCCGCCCCGAGGAGTCGTACAGCGGCTGCGCGTAGGCGTACGGGAGGCAGGAACGGGCGCGGTGGTAGCGGATGACGAGCCGCGCGTGGCTCCGGCCGGACGCGACGAACTTCACGCGGGCGCCGCTCTCGTTCCACGCCTTCACCGCCTCCCGGACCGACCAGCGGCTCTTGCGCGCGGCGTTGTAGTACGTGATCCGCCCGCGCGCCCAGCGCCAGCCGGCGAGCTTGAAGGCCGCGTGCGCATGCGCACCGCCGGTGGCCGGGCCGTCGAACGGTGCGAGGCGCGCACTCGCCGGTGCCGATGCCGTCAGGAGGGCCGCCGCAAGGGCAAGCACGAGGATCCATCCGGCGCGCACGAGAGCGCAACTGTAGTGCGCGCATCGTGCGCTGTGGAGACTCTTGTGCGGGTCAGCCGGGCGGACGGTCGCCGATCCAGTAGCGAGGCCCCGCGCCGAGCCCGGCGGCGCGATCGCCGGGGTTGGAGAGCTGGCAGCGGTCGAGCGACAGGCAGCCGCAGCCGATGCACTCCGTCAGCCCGGCCTTGAGGCGCTGGAGCTCGGCGATCCGCTCGTCGATCCGGGTGCCCCAGCCGGCCGACAGGCGCGCCCAATCGCGGCGCGTCGGCGCTCGGTCGGGCGGGAGCTTGGCCAGTTCGACGCCGATCTCCTCGAGCGTCAGGCCGACGCGCTGGGCGAACACGACGAACGCGATCCGCCGCAGCACCGCCCGCGGGTACCGCCGGTGGCCGGAGCCGGCGCGCTCGGACGTGATGAGGTCGCGCTCCTCGTAGAAGCGCAGCGCCGACGCCGCGACGCCGCTGCGCCGCGCGACCTCTCCGATCGTCATCAGCTCAGTCGACACTTGACTTCAAGCTTACTTGAGCTTGTAGCTTGTCGCCATGACAGCAAGCGAGCAGATCACCGCAGAGGTCACGAGCTGGCCGGGCGTGGAGGCCGGGACCGGGCGGCGCGGCGAGTTCGCGTTCACGGTCGGCGGCGCCGAGATCGGGCACCTGCACGGCGACCACGCCGCACACTTCGGCTTCCCGCGCGACGTCGGCGCCGAGCTCCGTGAGCAGGGCCGCGTCGGGCCGCACCCGGTCAACCCGCACTCGACCAAGATGGCGGCGCGCCGGATCGAGGACGAGGCCGACGTGCGCGACGTGATCGCGCTGATGCGGCTCAACTACGACCGCGTGGCCGCGCGGTGAGCGTCGCCACCGCGATCGCCGGGCTCCGTCCGTCGGCGCCCGAGCCGCTGCCGTTCGACCGCTCGCTGCACATCCGGGCGTTCGTGCTCGAGCGCCCGCAGGGCGACGTGCTCGTGTACAGCACGAGCGGCGTCGAGGCCGACGGCGTCTCGCGCCAGTACCTCAACCACGGGCACGAGGCCATGTTCCTGTCCGACGCGGTCAGCGCGCCGCTGTTCGTGCACGAGGCCGACCGGGCCGCGGTACCCCGGCGGGTGCGCGGCACGTTCTCCCGCCGCCACACGCTCGACGACGACTTCGAGGTCATCCCGACGCCTGGGCACACGCCGGGCGCGACCGCGTACCTGTGGGACAACAGCTCGCAGCGCCTGCTGTTCACCGGCGACAGCGTCTACCTGCGCGACGGCGAGTGGGTCGGAGCGCTGCTGGGCTCCAGCGACCGCGCGGCCTACCTCGACAGCCTCGAGCTGATCCGCGAGCTCGACTTCGACGTCCTCGTGCCGTGGGCCGCAACCGCCGGTCAGCCGGACCACGCGCTCACCGATCGCGCGGACACCCGCCGCCGGATCGACGAGATCATCGAGCGCGTGCGGCGCGGCGGGAGCCACTGACCGCATCGGCCGAGTGCGGGCCTGCACCTGGGGGTATGGCCCACGAATAATGGCCGAGCGCGGCGCGAGACCGAAGGTGCCGGCCTGGCGCCTGAAGACCCTGCGGGCGCTGCGGGCGTTCTTCACGCCGCTGATGCCCGACGACTACCTCGAGCTCATCAACCCGCTGTGGTCCACGCAGGAGCTGCGCGGCCGCATCGAGCGGATCGAGCGCGAGACGGCGGACGCCGTCACCGTGCTCATCAAGCCGGGCTGGGAGTGGGAGGGCCACCGCCCGGGGCAGTACCTCCGCGTCGGCTTCGCCGTCAACGGCAAGCACCACTGGCGCGCGTACTCGATCACCTCTGATCCCGGCCGGCCGGACGGGTTCATCAGCATCACGCCGAAGCTGCTGGAGAGCGGCGCGGTCACCCCGTACGTCGTCCGCGAGGCCAAGCCGGGCACGATCGTGCGCCTCGGCGGCGTGGAGGGGACGTTCGTGCTGCCCGAGGAGCCTCCCGACCGGCTGCTGTTCGTCAGCGCCGGGAGCGGGATCACGCCCGTGATGAGCATGCTGCGCAGCCTCGACCGCGAGGGCGGCCTCCGCGACGTCGTGCACCTGCACTCGGCCCGCACCGAGGAGGACATCATCTTCGGCGGCCAGCTGCGGCGCCTCGAGCAGCGCCACCACGGATACCGGCTCGAGAAGCGGCTCACCCGCGAGCAGGACCGCCGCCTTGCGCCCTCCGACCTGGACGAGCTGTGTCCCGACTGGCGCGAGCGCGAGACCTTCGCCTGCGGGCCCGCCGAGCTGCTCGACGCGCTGGCCGCGCACTGGGAGCGGGAGGGCGACAGCGGGCGGCTGCACATGGAGCGCTTCCAGCCGATCATCGGCGGGGGCGACGGCGAGCACGGCGCCGGCGGCTCGATCCGCTTTCTGAAGAGCGGCGTCAATGCCCAGTCCGACGGCGACACGCCCATCCTCGTCGCCGGCGAGGAGGCCGGCGCGTCGCTCCCGTTCGGCTGCCGGATGGGCATCTGCCACACCTGCGTCGGGCAGCTCTGCTCCGGCCGCATCCGCGACCTGCGGAGCGGCGTGGTGCACGGCTCCGACGGTGAGATGGTCCGTACCTGTGTCAACGCGCCCGAGGGCGCAGTGGAGATCGCACTGTGACGAGCACGATCGAGAGTCCCCTGGCCCGCATGACGCCCGAGCAGATCGAGGCGATCGCCACCGAGTTCGCCGCCATCCACGACGAGGTGTTCTCCGAGCTCGGCGACCGTGATCGCCGGTACATCGTGAGCATGATCGAGATGCACCGGCGGCTCGTCGTGCTCAGCCGCGTCGTGCTCCTGTTCTCACGCGCGAAGCCCGCCTGGGTGGCGGGAACCGCCACGCTCTCGCTGGCCAAGATCCTCGAGAACATGGAGATCGGCCACAACGTGATGCACGGCCAGTGGGACTGGATGAACGACCCCCAGATCAACTCGTCGACGTGGGACTGGGACTCCGCCTCGACCCCGGCGGCGTGGAAGCACTCGCACAACTACGTGCACCACACGTACACGAACATCCGGGGCAAGGACAAGGACCTCGGCTACGAGATCATGCGGATCGACCCGCACCAGAAGTGGAACCCGGTCTACCTGTTCCAGCCGGTCTACAACCTGCTGCTCGCGGCGTTCTTCGAGTGGGGCGTGGCGTTCCACGACCTCGACATGGAGGCGCTGCGGACGGGCACGAAGCCCAAGCCGCAGCTCGTGCGCGAGCTCAAGGGCATGGCGAAGAAGGCGCGCAGCCAGATCGTCAAGGACTACGTCGCGTTCCCGCTGCTCAGCGCAGCGGCGTCCGCCGCCGCAGCGCTCGTGACGACCCGGTCGCGGCCGAGGTCCTCAGCGGCGCTCCAGGCCGGCCGGCACGCGTTCCGGGCGACGCTGGCCGCGGACTTCTCCGCGAACGTCATCCGCAACGTGTGGGCCTACATGATCATCTTCTGCGGCCACTTCCCTGACCAGACGTACACGTTCAGCGAGGAGGAGGTCGAGGACGAGACCCGCGGCGGCTTCTACGTCCGCCAACTGCTCGGCGCCGCCAACATCGAGGGAAGCGCGCTGTTCCACGTCATCAGCGGCAACCTCGGCTACCAGGTGGAGCACCACCTCTACCCCGACATGCCCAGCACCCGCTACGGGGAGATCGCGCCGCGCGTCAAGGCGATCTGCGAGAAGTACGAGCTGCCCTACAACACGGGCCCGCTGCTCAAGCAGCTCGGCACGGTGCAGCGCACGATCCTCCGGCTCGCGTTCCCGGGCGGCAAGACGCGTCCGAAGCCGGGCCCGTATCGCGGAGAGCCCACCGCGGACGCCTCACCGGATCCCCACGACCTCGCCTCCGTGGCGTAGCCGGTCGGTCGTACCCCGTCGCCATACTGCTCGCCTCCATGCAGCTCTGGCCAGGCTCCCCCTTCCCGCTGGGCGCGACCTACGACGGCGTCGGCACCAACTTCGCGATCTTCTCGGAGGCGGCCGAGCTCGTCGAGCTCTGCCTGTTCGACGCCGAGGGCGTCGAGACCCGCACGCCGCTCACGGAGATGGCGGCGTGGGTGTGGCACGGCTACGCGCCGAACGTGGGCCCGGGCCAGCGCTACGGCTATCGCGTCCACGGCCCGCGCGATCCGGCTCGCGGCGTGCGGTCCAACCCGTCGAAGCTCCTGCTCGACCCGTACGCCAAGGCCATCGACGGAGCCGTGCAATGGGACGAGGCGGTCTTCGGCTACCGCTTCAAGGATCCCGAGAAGTCGTTCAACGACGCCGACAGCGCGCCGTTCATGCCGAAGTCGGTCGTGGTCAACCCGTACTTCGACTGGGCGAACGACCACGCGCCGGGAGTGCCGCTCGCGGACAGCGTGATCTACGAGATCCACGTCAAGGGCTTCACGCAGACCCATCCCGACATCCCCGAGGAGATGCGCGGGACCTACGCGGGGCTGGCCCATCCCGCCGCCATCGACTACCTGCTCGCGCTGGGCGTGACGGCGGTCGAGCTCCAGCCCGTGCACCAGTTCATCCACGACTCGCACCTCGTCGACCGCGGCCTGCGCAACTACTGGGGCTACAACTCGATCGGGTTCCTCGCGCCTCACAACGAGTACTCGTCGTCGGGGCAGGACGGCCAGCAGGTGCAGGAGTTCAAGTGGATGGTGAAGGCCCTCCACGCGGCCGGCATCGAGGTGATCCTCGACGTCGTCTACAACCACACCGCGGAGGGCAACCACCTCGGCCCGGTGCTCTCGTTCAAGGGCATCGACAACGCCGCGTACTACCGGCTCGTGGACAGCGACAAGCGCTACTACTACGACACCACGGGGACCGGGAACAGCCTCAACATGCGGCACCCGCACGTGCTCCAGCTGATCATGGACTCGCTGCGGTACTGGGTCACCGAGATGCACGTCGACGGGTTCCGGTTCGACCTCGCGTCGACCCTGGCCCGGCAGTTCCACGAGGTCGACCGCCTGTCGGCGTTCTTCGACCTCATCCAGCAGGACCCCGTCGTCTCGAAGGTCAAGCTGATCGCCGAGCCCTGGGACATCGGCGAGGGCGGCTACCAGGTCGGGAACTTCCCGCCGCTGTGGTCCGAGTGGAACGGCAAGTACCGCGACACCCTCCGCGACTACTGGCGCGGCGAGCCCCAGACGCTGGGCGAGTTCGCCTCGCGCCTGACCGGCAGCTCGGACCTCTACGAGGACGACGGCCGCCGGCCTTCGGCGAGCGTGAACTTCGTCACCTCCCATGACGGCTTCACGCTCAACGACCTGGTCTCCTACAACGAGAAGCACAACCAGGCCAACGGCGAGGGCGGAGCCGACGGGGAGAGTCACAACCGCTCGTGGAACTCGGGCGCCGAGGGCCCGACCGACGACCCGGAGGTCCTCGACATCCGCGGGCGGCAGCGGCGCAACTTCCTCGCCACGCTGTTCGTCTCGCAGGGCATCCCGATGCTGCTCGGCGGCGACGAGATCGGCCGCACGCAGGGCGGCAACAACAACGCCTATGCCCAGGACAACGAGGTCTCGTGGTTCGACTGGGAGCACGAGGACGGCGCCCTGCTGGCGTTCGCGCAGCGGTTGATCTCCTTCCGGCGCGCGCATCCCGTCTTCCGCCGCCGGCTCTTCTTCCACGGCGAGTCGCTCGGCGCGGACGGGCCCGACATCGCGTGGTTCCGCCCCGACGGCTCGGAGATGAAGGCGGAGGACTGGTCATCCGGCTTCGGCAAGGCGATCGGCGTGTTCTTCAACGGCGAGACGATCCCGAGCCCGGACGAGCGGGGCCAGCGCGTCGTGGACGACTCGTTCCTCGTGCTCTTCAACGCGCACTACGAGGCGCTCAGCTTCACGACGCCCGCGGCGGAGTGGGGCGCCGGCTGGCTGCGGCTGATCGACACCGCGGACAGCTTCAAGGAGGGCGGTGCCGTGGACGCCGGCGAGCCGACGACCGTGGACGCGCGGAGCCTCGCGGT
Organism: uncultured Solirubrobacteraceae bacterium; assembly: GCA_963730535.1. Lineage (GTDB taxonomy): Bacteria > Actinomycetota > Thermoleophilia > Solirubrobacterales > Solirubrobacteraceae > DASSUW01. The sequence continues at coordinate 11,402 of CAVSRU010000012.1, read as the reverse complement.
CTTCCGCAGGACGGGCTGACATGGAGGCGCAGGTCGAACGACGGGACGGCGGCGACGTGCCGGTGGTCGCGGTGCACGGCGAGCTCGACTTCGAGGGCGCCCCGAGCCTCCGGCTCGCGCTGATCGAGGCGATCGACGAGAACCCCGGCCGGCTCGTCGTCGTCGACCTCGAGGGCGTCGACTTCATCGACTCGGCGGGCCTCGGCGTGCTGGTCGGCGGTCTCAAGCGCGCGCGGAGCACCGCGGGCGAGCTCGTGCTCGTCGCGACCGGCCGCAGCGTGGTGCGGGTGCTCGAGCTCACGGGCCTGACCCGGGTGTTCGAGATCCATCCGTCGCGCGCGGCAGCGCTTGGCATCTCCGAGTGAGCACCGCTTTGGCGCTAACCTTCAGTAAGTAGAAATGGGTAGGGTCTGGGTACTCGACACGGAGACGAAGGGCACCGGCGCGGAGATGGTGCCGCTCGACAAGGTGCAGCGGAAGCCTGCTCGCAGCTCCGAGCCCTTCTTCGTTCCCCCCAAGCCCAAGCCGCGCGCGCCGAAGCCCCCGCAGCCGCGGGAGCCGCGCGTGTTCAAGGTGGTCGACGTGACGACGCGAGCGGTGCTCGCCGACGGTGCCCGCGCGCGCGAGACGCTGGAGGCGCTGAGCGATGTCCGCAGCATCGTGGACGTCATCGTCTCCGTCTGGGAGCCGGCGACCGAACGCTGGCGGCTGCTCACGCTCGCGGAGCAGCGCACCTTGTGGGATCGCCGCCCCGGGCGTTAGACAGGAACGCGCCGATCGCGGCGGTGACGTCCTCGGCGTGGCGGGCCTCGTCGACCGTCTTGGGAGTGACCTTGCGGAGCGTGGCGGCGGGCAGGGCGTCAGCCCACGCCTGCGCGAACGCGAACGGATGGACGGGATCCTGCTCGGAGCCGATGACGAGGGTCGGCATGGCCAGCTGCGGCCATGGCCCGGTATCGGGCAGCGGGCGGTCGGCGGGCAGGCGCTCGAGGACCGCGGCGCGCTCGACCGCGTGGGGTCGGTCGAACTGCGCGAGCAGCGAGTCGGCTCCGACCGCCGACTCCGCGCGTATGCCGCGGTAGACCTCGCTGGCCTCGAAGCCGGCTCGCCCGCGCTCGAGGCCATCGGTGCGGAGTAGCTCCGCGATGGCCGGGAACGCCGCGAGGTTGGGCGGCGATGCGGCGGTGAACCACGCGGGGCGGACGAGCACCAGCGCGCGGATCCGCGCCGGCTGCTCGTAGGCGAGCCGCAGCGCGACGCCCGCGCCCATCGACACGCCGCCGAGGACGACCTCGTCGAGGTCGAGCGCGTCGAGCAGCGCGGCGAGATCTGCGGCGAAGGTCGCGAAGCTCAGATCAGCCGGCGGGCCGAGCGGCGTGGTCCCGCCGTGACCGCGGCACTCCAGGCAGATCAGGCGCCCGCTGCCGCCCCACAGCGACCGGGGCTGGGACGAGTCGCCGCCCAGCCCGTGCTGGAAGACGAAGGCGGGGCCGGAGCCCTCGTCGAGGTACGCGAAGTCGATGCCGTGGTTGGAGTGGGTGGGGCTCACGCGTGCGATCGCAGGAAGGCCAGAGCCGCGGGTACCTCCTCCTCGGCCAGTCCGTGGAGCACGAGCGGCCCGTCGAAGCCGGCGTCGCGCAGCAGCCGCGTGTACAGCCCGTAGTCGAGGCCGCCGCTCCCCGCGGCCACGACTGTGCCGTCGTCGCGGACGTCCTTGGCGTGCGCGAGCACGAGCGCGTCGCCGAGCAGCGCGAACGCCTCGTGCAACGTGTCGCTCTGCCGGTCGAGCTCGCCCGGGCGGATGAGATTGGCCGCGTCGACGACCACCCGCAGATGGTCCGACCGCAGCTCGTCCATGAGGCGCCGGCCGGCTGCCGCGTCGGCCACGACGTTGTTGTGCTCGGGCTCGAAGCCGAGCACGACGTCGTGCTGCTCGGCGACGGTGAGCGCGGCGGCGATCTGCTCCACGCTGTCCCGCCACGCCTCCGGGCTGGAGTTGTCGCGATGCGCGCGCCACATGTCGTCGGGGTCGCGTGTGCCGGTGCAGAGCGTCACCACCCGCGTGCCGAGGTGCGGTGCGGCGGCGATCAGCGTCGCGAGGCGCGCCTGGCCGTCGGCGCGGACGTCGGGATCGGGGTGGGCCATGTTGTACGTGCCCGAGACCGCGGACATGGTGAGCCCGCGGGCGTCGACCGCGCCGCGCACGTCGTCGCACACCGCCGCCGGGATCTCGACCGGCAGCGACGGGCCGCCGGCCACGGCCATGTTGAACTGGATGGCCTGGATGCCATGCGCGGCGACGGCGTCGAGCGCCTCGCCCAGCGAAGGGCGGCTGAACGTCTTCGCGAAGATGCCGAGCTGCATCAGGCCGGCGCAAAGGTCGGATCGACGGTCACCGTCGCCCCGGTCGCGACCGAGCGCTCGATCGCGTCCATCACCTGCATCGCCGCGAGCCCGTCGTCGACGTTCGCCCCGAGCTGGGGCGCTCCGGTGAGGATGCTGTCGGCGAATCCCTCCACCTGACGTCGCCAGACGTGCGCGTCCTCGCCGAGCGGCCGGTGGTACCGGCGGTCCTTGGACGAGAAGCACTCGACCTCGCTGGCGCGGTGGTACCACGGGAGGAAGCCCTTCGCCACCACGCTGCCCCGCTCGCCGTAGATGTGGAAGCCCTCGTGCCAGTCCATCTGGACGGACATCGTCAGGTCGAGATGGCCGAGCGCGCCGCTCGCGAACTCGACGCTCACGAACCAGCAGTACGCGCCCGCGCGCTCGGCGAGGTCGGCTCGTACCGTCGCGATCTCCTCGCCGGCCAGGAACCGCGCGGTGTCGATGAGGTGGCTGCCGTGCCCGAGCATGGAGTAGCGGCGGCGGTCGCTCTTCGGGTCGCCGGGCGGCTTGCGAGCGTTGGCGCTGACCCGTGGGACAGGCTGGAGCGTGTCGGTCATCTGGTAGCGATAGGCGGAGTCGCAGTACCACGCCTTCAGCGCGATCAGCTCGCCGATCTCGTCGCGCACGAAGTCACGAGCGAAGCTGATGCCGGGGTCGAAGCGCCGCATCGTGCCCACCTGGAGCAGGAGCCCGCTCGCGCGGACCTCGTCGCGGAGCGGGAGGCATTCGGAGGTCACGGCGCCCAGCGGCTTCTCCACCAGCACGTGCTTCCCCGCCTGGATCGCCTGGCGGGCAGCGGGCACGTGGAACTGGTCAGCCGTCGCGATCACGACGGCGTCCAGCCCCGGATCCGCGAGCATCGCGGCGTAGTCGGTGAAGGTGCGCGCCGGCCGGTGAATCGCGCTCATGTCGGCCAGCAGGTCCTCGGCGAGGTCGCAGATCGCGTACAGCTCCGCGTTCCGGGCCTTGGCGAGCGCGTCGAAGTGGGCGAACTGGGCGATCGGGCCGGCGCCCAGGACGCCGACCCGCAGCGGCCCCTCTCGTTCGGTGCTCATATGCCCGCATGCTTGCGGGTTCAGGTGCCGACGGGCACGGCGCCGGCGGCGCGGGCGAGGAGGCGCTCGAGCTCGGCCGTCGCGTCGTCCTCGAGCGGGAGCAGCGGCGCGCGGACCGGCCCGGTCGTGTCGCCGACGAGGGCGCATGCGGTCTTGACGGCCGCGGCATAGCTCTGGGACTCGAGGAACTGGCAGAGGGGCCAGAGGCGAGTCCACAGGTCGCGGGCCGCGGGGAGGTCGATGTCGTCGATCAGGAGGCGGTGCAGGGCCACGCACTGCTCGGGCAGGATCGAGGCGACGCCCCACACCACGGCGCGTACGCCGGCGGCCAGCGCGGAGAAGGTGAGCGTGTCCCAGCCGTTGAGCAGGACCGGGCCGTCCCCGGTCTGGATGAGCTCGGTGGCGGCGACGGCGTCGCCGCCGGTGTCCTTGAGGCAGGTGACGTTCGCCGCCCGGCGCAGCTCGCGGAACTGGTCGGCGTCGAGCCGCACGCCGGACGCGCTCGGGAGGTTGTAGTACATGATCGGGATCTCGATCCGCTCCGCCACGGCGGTGTAGTGGGCGAGCAGCTCACGCCAGCCGAGCGCGTCGTAGAACGGCGGGACGATCATGACCGCGGCGGCGCCGCTGCGCTCGGCGCACACGCTGAGCTCGACGGTCTCGGCGGTCGAGAGCGCGCCGGTGCCGACGACGACGGGCACGCGACCGGCTGCCGCCTCGATCGTAGTCTCGGCGAGCCGGCGTCGCTCGTCGTGGGTCAGCGTGGTGAACTCGCCGGTGCTGCCGCCGGGGACGAGCCCGCCGACGCCGCCGCGGATCAGCCGCTCGACGTTGGCCGCCAGCGCGTCGCCATCGACTTGCGCGCCGTCCTCGGTGAACGGCGTGATGAGCGCCGGGAGGACGCCGTGGAAGGGGTCAGGCACGAGGCACCTCGATCGTGGGGGAGGGGAGCGGGATGGCGGGCTCGCGCAGCTGCGCGTCCACGCGCTCGGCGGCCGCCGCGCCGGTGCGGGCGGCGGCCTCCATGTTGCCCAGCTCGGCGAAGTAGTCGCCGGCCAGGTGCAGGTTTCGATGGGCGCCGAGAGCCCCTTCGAGCGCCGGCTGCAGGCGGTGGCGGCCGGGGCGCGCGAACGCGTTGCCGAGCTCCCACCGGTGCACGGACGCGTCGGCGACGACGCCGCGCGTCTGCGGGTAGAGGTCGTGCAGGTCGGCCAGGAAGCGCCGCACGATCTCGTCGTCGCTCTCGCGCGAGAGCGCCGCGGCCCCGTGCGCTCCTGCGAACAGCATCAGGCTGCCGCCCGGCCGGCGCTCGCCGTCGCGCCGGAGCGCCTGCGCCTGGTTGGTGAACAGGTCGAAGGCGCGGCCGGGCGTGGCCACCGCGTAGACGCCGTCGTACGGCATGGCGCCGGTCTCCTCGGTCTCCACGGCCACGGTGACGAACGCGCCGTAGGTGATCCGCTCGAGCGCCGCCGACGCCTCCGGCGCCGCCGCGGCGACGAGCGGCGCCGCGTGTGGCGCCTGCGCCGCCATGATCACGTGACGGGCCCGGATCTCCCCGTCGGCGTGCTCCACGACGCAGATCGGCGCCCTCGGGTCGCACGCCGGTGACGCGGCAGCCGGTGCGGGCGCGGTCGCCCAGCTGGTCGGCGAGGGCGTTGGGCAGCGCACCCGGGCCGCCGAGCAGATGGCGGGCGATGAGCGACCCCTTGCCGCTCCACACGAGCGCGAAGAGCCCGATCCCGCAGCCGGCCGAGAGCTCGTGCAGCTCCGCGGTCGCACGGTGTGCGGCGCACGAGAGGATCGACTCGACGGCGGGCGGGACGGGGCCGAGGAACTCGCCGAACGTGCGGTCGTCCTCGAACGCGAGCACGCGCGAGCGGACGTCGGCGGGCGTCTCGCCGGGCGCGGCGGTGGCGAGCCGTGCTCGCCGGGCCACGGAGCGCCGGAGTCGCAGTCCCGCCGCCGCAAACGTCACACGCTCGCGCAGCGAGAGCGGGAGGCGGAACGGGTAGCTCTCCACCGGACCGCGATCCACGCGCCGCGACCCGATGGCGAGGCCCATCATGCCGCCCGTCACCGGCACGCTCTCGAGGCCGCACTCGCCCGCCAACGAGTCCACGAGCGATCCGGGCGCGGGGAAGAGGTGGGCGCCGTGGTTCATCCAGTACGGCCCGCGCGGCTCGGATCGCAGGCGGCCGCCCAGCCGGTCGCTCGCCTCGAGGAGGGCGACGTCGCGCGCCCGCAGCCGCCACGCGGCTGTGAGCCCAGCGATCCCCCCGCCGACCACGACCACCTCTCGGGTCTCTCTGAAGTCCACGAGACGCACTATGCCGCGGACGGCAGCCTCAAGGTAGGCTTGGCTCCTTGGAGCAAACCAAAGCTGACCTTTTGTCTCTTCAGCAGGTCCGTTGCTTCTCCGCAGCGGCCCAGCTCGGGTCCTTCACGGCGGCGGCCGAGGCGCTCCGGGTGTCCCAGCCCGCCGTGGCCGAGCAGGTCCGCAAGCTCGAGGACATCCTCGGCGTGGACCTCTTCGCCCGCGTCGGGCGCGGTGTCGTGCCGACCGAGGCGGGCCACGCCTTCGCCGAGCACGCCGACCGCACGCTGCGCGCCCTCGAGGATGCCGCCGGCAGCGTCGCCGCGCGCAGCTCGCTGCAGGACGGCTCCGTTGCCCTCGGCACGTTCAACGCGCCGTCGGCATGGCGGCTCGACGAGCTGGTGACCGCGTTCCTGGAGCGCCGACCGGGGATGACGGTGCGCCTCGTCGGCCGCAACTCGTCCAGGACGGCCGAGCGCGTGCGTAGCGGCGACCTCGAGGCCGCGATCGTTGTGCTCCCGATCGACGACGAGAAGCTCGACGTCCGCCCGCTCATCCGCGACGAGGTGCTCTACGTCAGCGCCGACCCGGCCCGCACGCGCCGCCCGGTCACGATCGAACGGCTCGCCGCGGCTCCGCTCGTCTTCTACGACGCAGAGTCGGCCGACGCCGACCCGATCCGCCGGCAGCTCGCCGAGCGCGCCCAGGCCGACGGCCTGCGGCTGCGCCCGCGCGTCGAGGTCGAGTTCATGGACCTCGCCCTCCGGCTCGTCGCGGCCGGGGTCGGCGACACCTATGTCCCCAGCGCCTACACACGGGCGCCGCACTACCCCGCCGGGCTGACCACGGTCGGCTTCAGCCCGGCGCTCTACGACACGTTCGCGATCATCACGCGCCGAGCCGCGCGGCTGTCACCTGCCACGCGAGAGCTCATCGCGGACCTCGCAGCTCACATGAGGGCGCTCGCCGGCGACCTCGACTGACGCTACGGGCGGGGGGCGTAGAGACGGACGGCCGCAGCCTTGCCCTTGAGCGGCGCCGATGGTCGCTCCTCGAAGTCGTCGCCATCCGGCCCAAGGGCGCGCAGCGTGCTCTCGGTGATGAGGATGTCGTCGCCGGTCAGGCGCGTCGCCGCCTCGACGCGGGCTGCGGTGTTCACGGGATCTCCGATGACCGTGAAGTCGCGCCTGCCACCGCCGCCGATCGTGCCGACGACGACGCGGCCCGAGTTCACGCCCACCCCGATCCGCAGCTCGCCACCCAGGCGATCGTGCACGAGCTGTGCGATCTCGCGTGCGGCCGCCACTGCGCGAACCGCGTGATCGGCGTGGCGCTCGGGGGCTCCGAACACGGCGAGCAGGCCGTCGCCGATGAACTTGTTGGCATGCCCGCCGTGATGGAGGATCACCGGAACGACGACCTCGTAGAGCCTGTTGAGGGTTCCGACGACCTTGTGCGCGGCGGCGCCCTCGGCGAACGTCGTGAACTCGCGCACGTCGATGAACACGATCGAGACATCGACCTCCTCGCCCCGCAGGTCCGTGCCCTCGGCGAGGACGCGCTCGGTCAACGCTGGATCCACGAAGGCGCCGAACGCGTCGCGCAGCTGCTCGCGCTCGCCGAGCCCGGCAACCATCGCGTTGAACGATTCGGCGAGCTCACCGGTCTCGTCGGTCGAGACGACCGGCACGCGCACGCCGAGATCGCCGGCTCCCACTCTGCGGGTCGCGTCGCGCAGGTCGACGATCGGGCCTGACACCGCATCGGCGAGCACGAGGCTCAGCCAGATCGAGATCGCGGCGGTGATGGCGAGCGCGACGACGCTGGCCAACCCGATCGTGTCGAGGTCGCGGGTGTTCTCGGTGACCAGCCCGGCGACGATCATGCCCGCGCCCCAGTTGACCATCGGCACCGTCGCCAGCAGGCGCCGGTGTAGGGAGACCGGCGGAGCGTCGCGAGGCGGTGCTCCGTTCAGGCTCGCGCTGATGTCCTCGAGCACGGGTCGCATCGCCAGCTCGAGGCCCAGGTAGCGGAGCACGAGCGAGGACAGGTACAGCAGGAAGGAGGTCGGGAACAGCAGCGCCGCCTCAGGGGCTGGGAGCTCGAGCAGCACGGCGAGCAGGACACCGGTGGCCAGCGCCGCGACAGCTCCGATCGCGTACAGGCTCGGACGTCGCAGGAGCGCCACGGGGAGTCCGGCCGCCGCGGACCACGCCCGCCGCGCAGCTTCTGTGCCGCCGTCACCGGCGAGCCACGCCCGGACAGGCGCGCAGACCCGGCGGAGGTAGACCCCTGCGACGAGGCCCTCGAGGGCGTACCCGGCAGCCGAGCAGACGGCGAAGAGGAGCAGCTCCGCAGCGCTGAGATCGACGTAGAGCGCCACTGTCGCGACGCCGAACCCCGCGACGACGACGCCGTTGAGGACGATCGCGGCAGCGCAGCCATCGACGTAGCGCGCACCGGTGCGGCGATAGAGGACGCGCGGCGGTCCCTCGAAGACCCCGCGGCGACGGCGCCGCCATGTCATCGAGTCGGAGTCTCTCACTTCACCTCGGGCACGTCAGACGGTCATCCGTCAAAGTGCGGACATGGCCCGCCCGGAAGTGGCGAACGACCCGGTCCCGCTGCCGGAGGGCTTCACGGTCGGGCACTGGACCGACGCCGAGGCGGGCACCGGCTGCACCGTGGTGATCGCTCCGGCCGGCACCCGGGGTGGGGTGGAGGTCCGCGGCGGGGGCACCGGGACGCGCGAGCTGGAGGGGCTGTCACCGCTCGCGAACGCCGAGGGCCCAAACGCCGTGCTCCTCACCGGCGGCAGCGCGTTCGGGCTCGCGGCCGCGGACGGCGTGATGCACTGGCTCGAGCAACGCGGCCTCGGCCGCCCGACTCCGGTGGGCGTGATCCCGCTGGTGGCGGCGGCGGTGGTGTTCGACCTGGCCGAGGGCGATCCAGGCAGGCGACCGGGGCGCGAGGAGGGCTACGCGGCGTGCGAGGCCGCGGCCGGTGGCTTCCCGCGTCGCGGGCGCGTCGGCGTCGGCGCCGGCGCCGCGGCCGGGAAGGTGCTCGGACGCGGGCGCGCCACCCCGGGCGGCGTCGGCTACGCGGCGACCCGGCTGGGCACCGGCGAGACCGTCGCGGCGATCGCGGTCGCCAACCCGTGGGGGGACGTGATCGGCGACGCCGGCGAGGTGCTGGCCGGCCCGCACGGCGACCGCGGCGAGCTGCTCCGGAGCGCCGAGCTGATCGCCGACACGCCGGAGCTGCCGGATTGGTCCGTGCGCCCCGATCAGAGCACGACGCTCGTGTGCGTCAGCACCGACGCCGCGCTCGACAAGCGCGGCTGCGGCATCGTCGCCCGTGTCGCGAGCGCGGGCATCGCGCGGGCCGTCGACCCCGCCTTCACCCCGTTGGACGGCGACGTCGTCTTCTGCCTCGCGTCCGGAGGCCCGCCGCATGACGCGCCCGGGCCCGCCGCCTCGTGGTCGCTCACCATCCTGGGCACGGTCGCCGCGACGGTCACGGCGGCCGCGATCCGGGACGCGGTCACGGTTCGATCGTGAGGTGCTAGGCGAGGACGGTGCGCCCGTACTGCACGAGGGCCCACGCTAGACAGCCGAGCGCGGCGGTCGAGAGGACCGCGCGGACGACGTTCCAGGCGGCCCAGCGAGCCTCGTCGAACCGCTCGCGCACCAGCGCGAGGTCGGCGCCGCCCGCCGCCTTGATGGCGTTGTTGAGCGGCAGATGGACGGCCATGGTGATGACGACGACGGCGAGGTAGAGGACGAAGGCGGCGGCGATCCACGGCAGCACCGCTCGCTCGCCGCCGAGGAGCGCCGCAGCCGCGCCGGCGAAGGCCAGGGCGCCGAAGAACCAGACCATGAACAGCGGGTTGATGATCGCCCTGTCGATCGCCTGGAAGGCGGAGACGAAGGTGCGCTCGTCGGTCCTGCGGAGGCCGGGCATGATCGTGTGGGCGTACAGCCCGAACACGCCCGCCATCAGCCCCATGCTCATCGTGGCCGCGACGAGGGCGGCGGCCTGGAGGACCTTCAGCATCAGGCGAAGGCGGCGGTCGGGGTCGCGCGGCGCCGGCGGCGCGCGGAGAAGACGAGCGGCGCCAGCAGCAGGCGCTGCATGCCGACGCTGAGCAGCGGCGCGTGGGCCTCCTGGTCGTACTTGCGCGCGAGGGCGGCGAGGTCGAGCGGGTTACGCGGCAGGCCCCGCTGCGTCATCCGGCCGGCCTCCGCCATCGCGACGACCTCGGCCAGCATCTCCTCCATCGCGAGGGCGGGCCGCACCTCCACATGCAGCAGTGCGTCGTCGTCGCCCGCGTTGGCGAACGAGTGGACGACGCCGGGCGCCACCTCGACGACGTCGCCCGGCTCGGCGACGCGGGTGCGCAGGCCGATCCGGAAGCGGACGCGGCCCTCGACGACCTCGAAGCGCTCGGTCTGGATCGGGTGCACGTGCGGGATCGGGACCGCGCCGCCGACGCCGAGCCCGAGGTCGAAGGCGAGCAGCTCGCCGCCGGTGCTCGCGGCCGTGTGGGTGAAGGTGAAGCGCTCGCCGGTGACGGGGTTCTCGAGCGTCTCGCCGGGGAGGATCGTCTGGTTCTGGGTGCTCATGGACATAGTGAAACCCGCCGCAGCGAGACTGTCCATGGTCAAGACGCGCAGATACATACGTGATCGTCTAAGCTGCGTTCATGGACGCGCTCGCCGGTCTCCTCGACGGACCCAGGGCCCACGAGGCCTTCCTGCTGCGCTCGAGCATGGACCCGCCGTGGTCGCTGCGCATCCAGGACGAGGCGCCGCTGACCGTGGTCGCGGTCGTCCGCGGGCATGCCTGGTTGATCCCTGACGACGGCGACCCGGTGCGCCTAGAGCGCGGCGACGTCGCCATCGTCCGCGGTCCCGATCCCTACACCGTCGCGGACGACCCTGCCACGCCGCCCCAGGTCGTCATCCAGCCGGGCCAGGTCTGCACGACGCCGGCCGGCGAGGAGCTCACGAACATGCGCGACCTCGGAGTCCGGACGTGGGGCAACGCCCGCGACGGCGAGACGGTCCTGCTCACCGGGACCTACGAGCTGCACAGCGAGGTCAGCGGCAGGCTGCTGCGGGCCCTGCCCGGCTCGCTCGTCGTGCGAGAGCACGAGTGGGAATGCCCGGTCATCCCGCTGATGACCGACGAGATCGTGAAGGACGAGCCCGGCCAGGAGGCGGTGCTCGACCGCCTGCTCGACCTGCTGCTGATCACGGTGCTGCGCGCCTGGTTCGCCCGCCCCGAGGCTGCGGCGCCGGGCTGGTACCGGGCGTCCGGCGACGCCGTGGTGGGCCACGCCCTGCGCCTGCTGCACCACAACCCCGCGCGCGCCTGGACGGTCGCGGAGCTCGCCCGCGAGACCGGCGTGTCGCGCGCCGCGCTGGCCCGGCGCTTCCACGAGCTCGTCGGCGAGCCGCCGATGACCTTCCTCACGAGCTGGCGCATCGCGCTCGCCGCGGACCTGCTGCGCGAGCCCGGCTCCACGATCGCCTGGGTCGCCGACCAGGTCGGCTACGGCACCCCGTTCGCGCTCAGCGCGGCCTTCAAGCGCGTGCGCGGCGTCAGCCCGCAGCAGTACCGCGCCGCCACCGCAGCCGCCT
>CAVSRU010000011.1:0-360950 GCA_963730535.1 uncultured Solirubrobacteraceae bacterium | reverse complement strand
GCGTCAGCGCGCCGGCCGGGAAGCGTGCGAGCAGGTAGGCCACGCCCCGCCAGGTCGTCGAATCGGTCCAATAGGCCTTCAGCTGGCCAAGCCAGCCGTCGCCGCGCGGTGCGAGGCCGCCGCGAGGGATCGCGGTGCCGAGGAGCGCGTTGGTGAGCGCGCGCTCGCCCGCCAGCAGCGGGCGCACGCTGGCGAGCACGAGCGTGAGGATCGGGATCCCGACGAGCGTGATGGCCAGCCCGGCGCCGACCGCGAGCCCGGTGACGAGCCACGTGAAGTACGCGATGCCGAGCGGCAGGCCGAGGAGATGATGGGTCACCGCGGCCCAGCCGCGGCTGGTGACAAGCGGCCGGAGGACGGCTCGCCAGGTGGATTCAGGTGAGAAGGTCGTGTCCATACCGGAGATGATCGATCCGCCACGGGGCGGCGACCACCGTGGCACCCGGTATCGCCAGGGGGAGGACAACCTCAGCTGGTTCCGAGCGGAATAAGGCCGCGCCGGACGCGTCTTGTCACCGACGCGTCCAACCGGAACCAGGAGAGATGATGAAGCCAAGACGTGACACCGCCCCAAGGCGCGCCCGCCGCCTCCTCGCCGAGCGCCGTGCTCGCCGCCGGCGTGCTCGCCGCCACGAGCGTGCCGGCGAGCGCGGCGACCACCGCGACGTTCAGCGCCGGCGTGCTGACCGTCAACGGCGACAGCCGCCAACAACACGATCACGATCAGCCGCGACGCGGCCGGCAAGATCCTGGTCAACGGCGGCGCGGTCGCCGTCATCGGCGGCACGCCGACGGTCGCCAACACCTCGCTGATCCAGGTCTTCGGTCTCGGCGGCCAGGACACGATCACGCCTCAACGAGGCCAACGGCGCGCTGCCGGCGGCCAACCTGTTCGGCGGCGCCGGCAACGACACGCTCACCGGCGGCTCCGGCGGCGACCAGCTCTTCGGCCAGGCCGGCAACGACACGCTGCTCGGCAAGCGGCGGCTTCGACCTGCTGTTCGGCGGCAGCGAGAACGACACGCATCACCGGCGGCGACGCCGACGACCAGGCCTTCGGGCAGAGCGGCAACGACCGGATGATCTGGAACCCCGGCGACGACACCGACCTCAACGAGGGCGGCGACGGCGTCGACACGGTCGAGGTCAACGGCGGCAACGGCGCCGAGCAGTTCACCACCACGGCCAACGGCACCCGCGTCCGCTTCGACCGGCTCAACCCGGCGCCGTTCGCGATCGACATCGGCACCTCCGAGAAGCTCGTCCTCAACGCCAACGGCGGCGACGACAGCTTCTCCGCGACCGGGAACCTGGCCGCGCTCATCGCGCATCACCGTCGACGGCGGCGCGGGCAACGACACGCTCCTCGGCAGCAACGGCGTCGACACTCCTGCTCGGCGGCGACGGCAACGACTTCGTCGACGGCCAGCAGGGCAACGACATCGGCGTTCCTCGGCGCCGGCGACGACACGTTCCAGTGGGATCCGGGCGACGGCAGCGACATCGTCGAGGGCCAGGACGGCACCGACACGATGCTGTTCAACGGCAGCAACGGCGACGAGAACATGGACGCCTCCGCCAACGGCGGGCGGGTGCGGTTCTCCCGCAACCTCGGCAACATCATCATGGACCTCGACGACGTCGAGTCCATCGTCGCCAGGACGCTCGGCGGCACCGACAACGTCGTCGTCAACGACCTGTCCGGCACCGACGTCGACGAACGTGGCGGCCGACCTCGCCGCCAGTCGGCGGCGGCGACGACGCCGCGGCCGACAACGTCATCGTCAACGCCACGAACGGCGACGACGTCGTGATCGTCACCGGCGCCGGGCCGAGCGCGCAGGTCAGCGGTCTCGCCGCCCTGGTCTCGGTGTCCGGCGCCATCGCCGGCAGCGACCGGCTGACCGTCAACGCGCTGGCCGGCGACGACGTGGTCGACGCCTCCGGGCTGGCCGCCGACGTCGGCGCTGCTCACCCTCGACGGCGGCGACGGCGACGACGTGCTCATCGGCGGCGACGGCGACGACACGCTCCTCGGCGGCGCGGGCGACGACGTGCTCATCGGCGGGCCGGGCAACGACACGATCGACGGCGCGCCCGGCGACGACGTCGTCATCGACAGCCGTCGGCGCCGACACGGTGACGCTCGGCGACGCGTCGTCGGGAAGCGTGGCTGAAGTCCCACGCCCGCACGGTCAAGGGCAAGACCGTGCTCGAGGTCGACGGCGAGAAGCGCAAGCTCCCGCGCGCCAAGCTGGCCCGGCTCACCCGCGTCGTGGCCGCTTCATAGCGACCGCGCTGCCAGCGCCAGGGCCGTTGGTCCTGGCGCTGGCGGCCGCGCCGCAGTGGAGTATGGTCGCAATGAGAGCTTTGGGCGATGTCTGGAGGACCCTCGGTGGGCGACGGGACTCGATGCATCAGCCTTCGGGCAGCGGCCGGGCGCTGTAGGCGCCGGCCGGCCCCCATCACCCGCGGCGGGAGGAGCTGCTCGACGCGCGCGAGAACCGCGACCCCGTCGAGCCGCTGGTCCGCCGCAACCAGAAGGACGACGCGCTCGTCCCGCAGGCCGAGCAGTTCCTCGCCGCTTCGGGTTCGTGGAGAAACACGACTGCCCGCCCGGCGTCCTCTGCCGCCATCTCTCACGGGCGCTGCTGCGCTTCCAGGCCTTCTACCGGCTCGAGGAGACCGGTGTCCTCAACCTCGAGACGCTGAAGCTGATGAGCCGGCCGCGCTGCGGCCTGCCGGACCTCGAGCCGGAGGAGATCGGCGGCCCCGGGGTGGAGGACAGCGACCCGTTCGTCTTCGGGGGCACCCCGTGGGACCAGCAGCAGATCCGCTGGTTCATGGGCACCGGCACCCCCGACATCGGGACCGAGGTGGGCGCCGTCCAGACGGCGCTGAACACGTGGGCGAGCCTGATCCCGCGCACGTTCCCTTCCACGGCGACGACGGCGGACGCTCAGCTCCGGTGAGCTGGGAGACCGGTGACCACGGCGATGGCTTCCCGTTCGACGGCTCGGGCGACGTCTACGCCCACGCGTTCTATCCCCAGGACGGGCGGGTGCACTTCGATGACGCCGAGAGCTGGGCCCTCGCGGACGGCGGGGGCAACGTCGACGTCGAGACGGTCGCCCTGCACGAGATGGGACACGCGCTCGGCCTGCGGCACTCCGGCAACACCGACGCGGTCATGTACGCGTTCTACGGAGGAGAGCGGCGGCGCGCGCACGAGGTCGACATCAAGGGGATGCGCAGCCGGTACCCGCACGTCGTCCAGACCGGCGCCAGCGCGGTGACCATCCCGCTGTGGGCGCTCGAGTCCACCGGCGGGTGCGACGTCGTCACCGTCGACCTGCGCCGCACCGTCTCACTGCTCGCCTGGGGCCACGTGTCGATGCTCGACTCCCGCAGCGACTTCGACCGTGACAACGCGTGGGCCGTCGAGGTGTTCATGGTCGACGGAGACCGCCCCGGGCCCTACGTCTTCGGAGGCCGCCACTGGGGCTCCGACGGCGCGCCGAGCAACGTGTACACCGGGGCCTGGGCCGGCCGCGCGCGCACGATCACGTTCCGGCTCAGCGTGGCGCACATGCAAGACCTCGAGGCGTTCGGCACCGGGAACATCCTCGTGCTCGACACGGGAGGAAGCGGATGAAGCAGTACGTCTTCTACGACAAGCAGAGCGGCGAGATCCGCCACGTGCACCAGGTGATCTCGGCCGAGAAGGACGGCCCGGTCAAAGTCGACGACTCAGGAGCTGGCCGCGTTCGTGGAGCGCATGGTCGACCCGAAGACCACGGCGTCCCTGTACGCCGAGGTCGCGCCGACGTCCAGCCGAGCCGCCACCCGCCGCGTCGACCCGGAGCGACAGCGGCTCGTCACCAAGCGAATCCCCGCGCGCGAGCAGGACCGCATGCGGCGTACGGAGGGCTGACGATGCAGGCCTTCAAGGTCGACCTCTTCGCGCTCAAGAACCTCGGCGGCTCCGCCAGCGCCACGATCGACCTCGGCCGGTCCCGGCCGTTCCTGGCCTGGGGATCCGTGACCATGGTCGACTCCCTGAACGACTTCGACCGCGACAACGCCTACGCGTTCGACATCTTCACCATCGACGGCGTGAGGACCGCGTCGCGAGTCCACGGCGGCGACCACTGGGGCCCGTCCGGCTCGGGCAACAACGTCTTCGAGGGAGCCGTGAGGGGTAACGGCCGGTTCGTGAACATCTGGCTCCGCACGATCCACTCGGACGACCTCGACACCTTCGGCGTCGGCATCGTCCTCACACTGGACTGAGCCAGCGGAGTAGTTGCTGGCCCCGAAGAGAAGACGCAAAAGAGATGTAGATACACCGCGTCTCGGTCATGTCCGGAGCGACGGTACAGCGTGCGTCGACGAGCGGGGCGGCCCGCGGACGGACCGCCCCTGCCGATGCTGCGCCTACCCGGAGGTGGTGAACTCCTGGGTCTGCGGGTTGAGGCGGTCCAGGCGCATGGTGCCGCCCAGCGCGTCGCCCCGGATCTCCCACGCGAGCAGGCCGCGCGTGATGTCGGACTCGTAGATCAGCCCGTTGTAGTAGTGCGACGACCAGTCGCCGCCGATCGTGAAGGCCGCCGGGTTCAGCGGCTTCGGATCGGCGTAAGCGATCTCCCGGATGTTGTCGAGATCCGTGAAGTCGACCACACCGATGCCCGACTGGTAGCTGCCCTGCACGAGGATGTCGCGCTTCTTGCTCGGCACCACGTTGTAGTTGTGCAGCGTGCAGTTCTCGAGCGACGTCTGGGCACGCGGCAGGGTCCATTGAGCCTTCAGCTCGCCTGTCGCCACGTCGAAGAAGAAGAACGACTTCATGTCGTCCGTCTGCACCGGGTAGGTGGCGTCGTTGAGCACCGTCCCCGTCGGCTGGCAGCGGGGCTGGACACCGCCGCTCGGCTCGTGGCCGAAGATCAGCGTCTTGCCGTCGTTGGAGAACGCCGCCGAGTGGCCCGTGTTGATGTTCTTGCCCTCGGTGGTCTTGATGTTCTTCGTGTACAGCAGCGCCGGGTCGATCAGCGAGCCGCCGTCCGCGGAGGCCATGCTCCACACCGCGAAGCCCTGGCCGCCGGCGCACGCCGCCTTCAGGACGTCGCCGAGGATGACGCCGGTGTCGTGGCAGGCGATCAGGTCGGCGGCCGCCTCGAAGTGGTGGTACGAGGCCGCCGTCGGGTTGCCGAGCGGGATCTCGATGATGTCGATGCCGTCGCAATTGCCGTTCGACGGCGTGCTGTAGATGATCAGGCGGTCATTGGCCGGATCGGGCACGCCCGACGCGGTGTGCGAGCCGCAGGGCAGATCGATGAACGCCTCGACGTCGGGCGCCGTCGGGTCGCCCACGTCGAAGACGTGCAGGCCCTCTTCACCGGCCTGGACACGTGAGTCGCCGCACGGCCAGCCGCCGGCGGGCATGCCGTTCGACGAGGCCGAATCCCATGAGCGGGTCATGATGTCGCCGTAGATGACGACGTCGCCCTGCCCCGAGGGATGGCGGCAGTCCTCGTAGTTGATGATCTCCTTCG
Source organism: uncultured Solirubrobacteraceae bacterium (assembly GCA_963730535.1). Lineage (GTDB taxonomy): Bacteria > Actinomycetota > Thermoleophilia > Solirubrobacterales > Solirubrobacteraceae > DASSUW01. The sequence continues at coordinate 355,398 of CAVSRU010000011.1, read as the reverse complement.
GCTTCGACGGGTTGTTGATGTCGATGATCCGGAACCCGGGGAACGTGCCCTGGTACACGCGCTTGCCCTGGAACGCGACGTCGGAGTTCGCCAGCGACAGGCTGCCCGCGGCCGGGCGCGGCGAGAAGCCGACGAACCGCATGTTGTCCGTCGTGTCGTACTCGCTCGGCGGCGCGCCGCGGAAGTAGCTGCGGCTGGGTGCGGCTTCCAGGAAGTTCGACCTCCGGAAGCTCGCCGGAGAAGACGCCGAGATTCCGCTCGAGCGGATGTCCGGATGCCGCGACCGGCACGGCCAGCGAACCCGCAAGCGCGACGGCAATGAGCCATCTGACCTTCATTGAGCCCTCCCCAGGGTCGAGTCGGCGCTCGACCGCGCCTGTCCAGGAACCTACCGGGTTGTCATCCCCGATGGCGGCTCGCGCGGATCAGTTCTGCTGAACGCGATGGTGCCCGATGCCGTCGATCGTCGAACCAGCACAGCATCACGCTGAGGACGGCGCTGCCAGGCGAGGGCCTGAAATCCCGCGACCGGGCTAGTTGCATGTCTCGGGAAGCAGCAGTCCGCGCCGGCGAACGCCGCGCTGCCCGGCCAGGCGAGAACGGCAGTCGGCTCGCCCCGTTGGTCGTGGGCTGGCAGGATCCGGCCGATGAGGGACCCCGACCGGCGCGACGCCTCGCTCGATCTGACCGGCGAGGACTTCCGCGCCCTGCTCACCGGGGTGACGGCGCTGGTGGAGCAGGAGGTCGCTGCCGCTCGGTCCGGGCCCGTGTTCGAGCGTCCGCCGTCCGCTGTGGAGGTCGAGCGAATGGTCGGCGCCGACCGGGCCCTGCCGGCGGACGGCGAGAGCGTGGAAGAGCTGCTCGCCGCGTGCGCGGCCGTCCTTGCCTCCGGGCGGCGGACGACGCCCCGTTCTTCGGCTACGTGCAGTCGCCGCCGGCGCCGGTTGGGGTGGCCGCGGACCTGCTGGCGTCGGCGGCCGATCAGAACGTCACGTCGTGGCGGTCCGGTCCGGCCGCAGCGGCCGTCGAGCACCAGACGTTGCGCTGGCTGGGCGAGTTCGTCGGCTTCGACGAGGCGGCGACCGGGATCCTGGTGAGCGGCGGGTCCGCCGCCAATCTGACCGCGCTTCTCGTCGCTTTACGGGCCGTGACGGGCCCGGACGACGACCGCCGCGCGATGCGGGTCTACGCGTCAGTCGAGACGCACTTCTCCGTTGCCAAAGCGGCGGCGGCACTCGGCGTGCGGGTTGAGCCGGTGGCCGTCGACCGCGACCGCCGGCTCGACCCGGCGGCGCTGCGGACGGCGATTGCCTCCGACCGTGCCGCCGGCTTGTTGCCGATCTGCGTCGTCGCCAACGCCGGCACCACATCCACCGGTGCCGTCGACCCGCTCGACGCGGTGGCCACCGTCGCGGCCGACGCGGGCGTCTGGCTACACGTCGACGGCGCGTACGGGGCGCCCGCTGCGGCAGACCCCGCCTGCCGCGAGCTCTTCGCCGGCCTGCACCGCGCCGACTCCCTGTGCATCGACGCCCATAAGTGGCTCTACGCCCCGGTCGACTGCAGCGCGCTGCTGTTGCACGACGCGGCGGCCACTGCGCGGGCGTTCGGCGCCGAGGCCGACGACTACGTCCGCATCCTCGCGACCCAACCGGCGGAGTCCTTCGCCTTCTGGGACCACGGGCTGGAGCTCAGCCGCCGCTTCCGGGCGCTCAAGCTGTGGACGACGCTGCGCTTCTACGGCGCGCGCCGGCTCGCTGCCGCGATCGGCGAGGACATCCGCCTGACCGCCCACCTCGCCCAGCTCGTCGCGGCCGCGGACGACTTCGAGCTCCTCGCCGGCCCCGGACTGAGCATCTGCTGCTTTCGGCATGCGCCGACGCACCTCGACGAGCCGGCGCTCGACGCTCACAACGAGCGGATCTTGCAGGTGCTGCAGCGCGACGGTCGCGTCTACCTGTCGAATGCGACGGTCGATGGGCGCTTCGCTCTGCGGGCTTGCATCACGAACTTCCGCACCACGCGAGCGGACGTGGAGCGGGTGCTCACGGTCGTGCGCGAGCTCGCTGGCTGACCCGGGCACTGGTCGCTCGCGCTGAAAGAGGAGCAGACACGGTTCCGGGCGGCGGTGGCCGCTCCTTGAGGCAGAGGCGACAGCGCCTATCGCGGCGAGTTGCAGCCGCGGTCCAGCGGCGCGGCGTCGGACCGCTTGGCACTCGCACGAGAACGCCGCTCGTGACCTCGCGTCGTATCGCGGGCACCAGTGCGCCAGTACGCCCGGAAGAGTGCCACGGCCCGGCAGGAGCCGGGCGCTCGCGGTGCGCTGCTGCTTTCGCGTGTCCTAAGTCAAGCAATTGCCTTGTTGGGCGCCCTGCACCGGGCGGGCCTCGGTAGCCGTGCCGGTGGCGACGCGACGCTAGCGCGGCCGAAGGAGCCGGCCGGTACGCGCCCTCGAAGCGCCGGAGGCGCAGCGATCGTTGAGATCGGTCCCGCCCCACCGGCGCTTCTCGGAGATGGGGTGGCGATCTGGCGGGACCAGTCTCCGATCGCGACGTCAAATTGCGCGCTGCACCCGGCGATGCTGTGCCTCCCTCCGCACGGCCTCCCATGGAGAGCACGTTCGGCGAGACCGCGCGTGTGGGAGGGCGGTCCGCGGCGTGGCCTCCCGGGGCGCTCGAGCGCGAGCTTGCGAGCGCTGCCCCGGGAGGGCATGACGACGGACCGACCCCCGCAACCGCCGGCGCGAAGCGGGTTCGGGCGGGTGGCGAGGTCCCGCCGATTCTGGGAGCGTAGGCGCGATGCCCATCACCACCACGCAGGTCGCCAGCTACGAGGCGAATGTCGTCTCGCCGGGCGAGCCGAATCAGTTCGCGGCCACGATCTGGCTCTACAGGGCGGACCGTTCGCTGCTCGCGTTCGTGAGGTTCTATCGCGCCGGGACCACGATGGCGCCGAACCGGTTCAGGTCCGATCTGAATGCGGCTGAGGTGAGCTTCTCATACGACGCGTTGGCGCCGATCGTCGACCTCCTGCGCAACGAGACGCCGGCCTACTTCACGTGGTTCGACTACTCGGCTCAGGTGCCGGGGCGCATCTTCGGCATCATCGGCACGTCCGCCGAGCCGGTCGGCGAGGCGGAGTAGCGGCGCCGCCGCCGATCGCCCACAACGGACGATCAGCGGCGGGCCAGCGAGGTCCCGACGTGCGTCAGGCAGCGCTCGCCGCGGCCGGCGCGGCCTCGCTGTCGGCGTCGTTCGGCATCAGGAACCACGCGCCGACGTACACGAGCGGGGTCAGCACCACGACGGTGACGATGCTGAGCAGGCGGGCGACGAGCGGGTTGAGGTCGTAGCGGCGAGCGACGGACGCGGAGACGCCCGCCAGGATGCGGCCCTCGCGCGGCCGCGAGAGGCCCTTCTCCGAGAACCAGACTCGGGCGCCGGCGAGCGAGCTGTCATGGGCATTGACCTGCTGGTGGCTGGAAACGGACATGGTCGTTTGTCTCTTCTCTCCCGGGGAGGCCGGGGTGGTTTTTTCGTACGACCAGGATCGCTCTGTGGCCCTTCGATTCCTAGCCTGGCAGCCGTAGGCGCCCAGGGTGCGAACCGCCCCGCATCCCCTAAGGGTCATCCCTTATTGCGACAGCGCAAGCTCAGCCCGTAGTCGAGAGCTGGGCCCCCTCCTCGAACCACGAGAACGCGTAGGACGGGTCGTCGAGGTCGCGCGACAGCGTCGTCAGCTTCAAAGGCCGGAACGTGTCGCACATGACCGCCAGCTCCTCCGTGCGGTCCGCGCCCAATGACTTCTCGACGAGGCCCGGCTGCGGGCCGTGCGGGAGCCCCGAGGGGTGCAGCGTGATCGCCCCGATGTCGACGCCCTTGCGCGAGCCGAACTGGCCGTCGACGTAATAGATCATCTCCTCCGACTGCACGTTCGAGTGGTGGTAGGGGAGGGGGATGGCCATCGGGTCCCAGTCGAGCATCCGCGGGCAGAACGAGCAGATGACGAAGTTCGGGCCCTGGAAGTTCTGGTGCGCGGGCGGCGGCTGGTGCAGGCGCCCCGCCTTGGGCTCGAAGTCGGCGATGTTGAACGTGTACGGGTAGACGTAGCCGTCCCAGCCGACGACGTCGAGCGGGTGGTAGTCGAGCACGTAGTCCTGGTAGCCGCCGCGCACCCGCACCTTGACCATGTACTCGCCGCGGTCCCGGTGGGTCTCCAGGGAGCCGGGCGGCCTGAAGTCGCGCTGGGAGAACGGGGCGTGCTCGAGCAGCTGGCCGTAGCGGTTGCGGTAGCGGTTGGGCGTCTCGATCTCGCCCGGCGTGTAGAAGGTCAGCCACCGCTGTGGCGTGTCGAACTTGAAGCGATACGTGATCCCCCGCGGGATCACCACGTAGTCGTGCTGGCGGTACTCCAGGGTGCCGAAGATCGTCTCCACGACCCCCGAGCCCTCGTGGACGAAGATGACCTCGTCGCCCTCGCCGTCGCGGTAGAAGTAGTCCGCCTCGGCCTCCGGGATGCAGATCCCGATCTCGACGTCGTTGTTGTACTGGAGCACTCGCCGGCCGAGCACGGAGTCGCCCATCGGCTCGAGCCCCATCGTGTTCGTCAGGCGATGGACGTGCGTGTCCGGCACCCACTCCTCGAGCTCGATCGGGGTGAACTCCCCGACGTCGCTGATCCGGCACGGCGACCACAGGTGGTAGAGGATCGACTCGTTGCCCGAGAAGCCCTCGAACCCGAGCACCTCCTCGACGAGCAGCGGCGCGGTGCCGTTCCCCGAGGCATCCGGGTCGCGGAACTGGACGTGCCGCTTCTGCGGGATCTGACCCAGCGAGTGGTAGCGCATCAGAGGTTCCCCCTCAGCTCCTGCTCGCGCTCGATCGCCTCGAAGAGCGCCTTGAAGTTGCCCTCGCCGAAGCCGCGCGCGCCGTGGCGCTCGATGACCTCGAGGAACATCGTCGGCCGGTCGCCGATCGGCTTCGTGAAGATCTGAAGCATGTAGCCCTCGTCGTCGCGGTCGACGAGGATGCCGAGCCGCCGCAGGTCCTCCAGCGACTCCTTGATCTCGCCGATCCGCTCCGGCACGTCGTCGTAGTAGGTGTCGGGAATGGTCAGGAACTCGATCCCGCGCTCGCGCAGCTCGGTCACGGTGCGCACGATGTCACGGGTGGCGACGGCGATGTGCTGCGCGCCCGCCCCGCCGTAGAACTCGAGGTACTCGTCGATCTGCGACTTGCGCTTGCCCTCGGCCGGCTCGTTGATCGGGAACTTGACCCGGCCGTTGCCGCTGGTGACGACCTTCGACATGAGCGCGGAGTACTCGGTGGAGATCGCCTCGTCGGTGAAGTGGAGCATCTCCGTCATCCCGAAGACGTCCTCGTAGTACTTCACCCACGTCTCCATCTCGCCGAGCTCGACGTTGCCGACGACGTGGTCGATGGCGAGCAGCCCCGCGTCGCCGGCCGACCGGTCGCGGGCCACGTAGCCGGGCACGAACGGGCCGCGGTACGCCGAGCGGTCGACGAACGTGTGCAGGGTGTCCCCGTAGGTCGCGATCGTGGCGAAGCGGATCGTGCCCGACTCGTCGCTCTCCTCCCATGGCTCGCGCACGCCGCGCGCGCCGCGCGAGGTCGCCTCGTGGTACGCGTGCGCGACGTCCGGCACGGACAGGGCGATGACCTTCACGCCGTCGCCGTGGGCGGCGCAATGGCGGCCGATCTCGTGGTCGGGCGTCAGCGCGCCGGTGAGCACCAGGCGGACGCGGCCCTGCTCGAGCACGTGCGACGTGCGGTCGCGCACGCCGCTCTCGAGGCCCGCGTAGGCGACCTCGCGGAAGCCGAGTGCGTGGACGTAGAAGTAGGCCGACTGGAGGGCGTTGCCGACGTACAGCTCGACGTGGTCGATGCCGTGCAGCGGCATGAAGTCGTCGTGGCCCTGGGCTTCGGGCGCGGCGACGGGTTGGGTGCTCACGGACAGGCCTCCCTCTGGGTCAAAGTTCGTGCTCTTAATGGTTGCGCTGTCGAGCGCCCCGCTCAAGCGGTATCCGTTGCGTGGCATGCGACAATCACTAGCCCGATGGACGATATCGACCGCCAGATCGTTGCGCTCCTCCGGCAGAACGCGCGTCGCTCCTTCCAGAGCATCGGGATGCGCGTCTCGCTCTCGGCCCCGGCCGTCAAGCGCCGCGTCGACCGCCTGGAGGCCGAAGGCGTCATCCGCGGCTACACCGCGCAGGTCGATCCCGGCCGCTTCGGCTGGGGCACGCACGCGTTCGTGGCGCTCTTCACCGAGGGCCGGATGGCGGGGCTCGAGGTGCGGGAGGCGGTCGAGCGCCACCCGGAGGTCGAGGCGGCCTACACGGTGGCCGGCGAGGCGAGCGCCGTCCTGCACCTGCGCGCGCGCGACACGTCGCACCTCGAGGAGGCGCTCGAGCGCCTTCGCGACCACCCGGGCGTCACCCGCACCCAGACCCAGATCGTCCTCACCACGCTGTTCGAGCGCCCGTTCGAGGAGCCACCGCCGGGCTGAGGGACCGAAACTGCGGCATTGAAGGGGAGCACGGAACGCCGCGTGCTCACTTGACGTCGAATATCGACGTCAAGTCGACACTCGCCACCCCGGGACCCTCCCTTCAATGCCGAAGTTCGGCGTTCATCCGCGCCAGTAGTTGCGGCTGACCAGCACGGCGACGGGGATGATCTCCATGCGGCCGAGCCACATGAGCAGCGTGAGGATGCCGGTCGAGAGGTCGCTCATCGGGGCGTAGGACCCGAACGGGCCCGCGAAGCCGAACGCGGGGCCGACGTTGCCGATGCACGCGGCCGAGGCGCCGATCGCCTCGAAGGCCGTCAGCTCGGCCCCGCCGAAGCGGGCGTCGAGCAGCAGCGCCAGCGAGCCGATGGCGAACGTGAGCAGGTAGAGGAGCACGAAGACCACCATCGAGCGCAGCGAGCGCTCCTCGACCGCCATGCCGTTCGCCCTGATCGGCCGGACGATCTCGCGATGGATGGTCGAGTCGAGCTCCCGCTTGACCAGCTTGAAGAGCAGCAGGTGGCGGATCACCTTGATCGAGCCGCCGGTCGAGCCCGCGGAGGCGCCGACGAACATCAGCAGCAGGAGCGTCATAGCCGCAAGCGCGCCCCACTCGGTGTAGTCGGCGGTCGCGAACCCGGTCGTGGACATGATCGCCACTGCTTGGAACATGCCGGTGCGGACGGCCTCCTCCCCCTGGGCGAAGTCGCCGGCCACGAGCTCGATCACGATCAGCGTGGAGCCGAGCGCGAGGAAGGCGCCGTAGAGCCGCAGCTCCTCGTCCGTGCGCACGACCTCGACCTGCCGCTGCACGAGCAGGCGGTAGAGCCGCAGGAAGTTGACGCCCGCGAGGATCATGAAGAGCAGGAGCAGGTACTGGGTGAGCGGCACGAACGCTGCCGCCGACTCGTTCTTCGTCGAGAACCCGCCCAGCGCGATCACCGAGAACGCTTGAGAGACGGCTTGGAACGGCGTCATCGCGTCGTCGAGCCCGGTCCAGCCGACCATGGCGAGCACGAGGGTCGCCACCGCCGTGAGGCCGACGTAGAGCGACCACAGCCGGCGGGCGGTCTCGCGGATGGTCGTCGAGAAACGCTCGATCTCCGTCGGCCCCGCCAGCTCCGACTGGAGCAGCTGGCGCCCGCCGATCCGCAGCCGCGGCAGCACCGCCACGGCCAGCACGATGATCCCCATCCCGCCGAGCCAGTGGCTGAGCTGACGCCAGAAGAGCATCGCGTGGTCCAGCGCCTCGATGTCGGTCAGCACCGTCGCGCCGGTGGCCGTGAAGCCGGAGACCGACTCGAAGTACGCGTCCACGAGCCGGGAGAGCTGCGGCACGTCGCCGAGCACGAACGGCAGCCCGCCGAACAGCGGCACCAGCAGCCAGATCAGGGCGACGACGAGGAAGCTCTCCCGCGGACCGACGGCCGTGCCGCGCTTCTCGCCTGTGATCTGGTCCAGCGCCAGCCCGGAGCCGGCCGTGATCACGCCTGAGACGAGGAACGGCCACGCCGCCTCGCCGTAGCCGGCCGCCACCGCCGCAGGCGCGAGGAACGCCGCGCCGACCCATTTGAGAACGCCGCCGACGAGGTCGAAGGCGCTCCCGACGTCGACCCCACGGGCGGCTATAGGACCCGCTCCACCAGCGAGGCGCGCTCGGACTCGACGAAGATGATCACGCGATCGCCAGGCCGCAGCTCGTCGGATCCATGGGGGAAGAGGACCGACCCGTCGCGGATGATGGCGCCGATCACCGAGCCCGTCTGCGGCAGCTCGTCGAGCCGCCGCCCGGCGAGCTTGGAGTCGGCGCGTACGGTGAGGTCGAGGATCTCGAAGCGGTCGTGCTCGAGCATCACAATCTGCCGGATCCGCGGATCGTGGGCGAAGCGGACGAGCTCCTCGGCGATCACCTGGCGCGGGTTGAGCGGCAGGTCGATCCCGGCGCGCTCGTACACGTCGATCGATTCCGGGTCGTGGGCGAGCGCGATCGTCAGGTGGACGCCCTGGAGCTCGGCGAGGACGCCGGCGTAGAGGTTCTTGGCGTCGTCGTTCATCGCGAACACGGCGGCGGTGTCCTCGCCGATGTGCTCGCGCACCAGGAAATCGGGGTCGAAGGCGCTGGCGTGGAAGACCCGCGCTTCGTGCAAGTCCTCGGCCGCCTCCTGGGCTCGCGACTGGTCGGCGTCGACCATCCGCACGCGGATATCCCGCTCGAGCAGCACGCGCGCGATGGTGCGGCCCATCTGCCCGCAGCCGAAGATCACGATGTTCTCGACCGCCTTGGTGTCAGCGGCGATGGCCTTGGCCCACGCCTGCGCGGCCGCCGGCGAGGCGACGACGATCACCCGGTCGCCCGGCTCGATCCGCTCGTCACCGCGAGCCGGCACCATCTGCTCGCCGCGGATGATGGCCACCACGCGCGAGTCGGGCGGCGCGGCGGCCTCGCGCAGCCGAACGCCGATCACGGGGCTCTCGGCGGCGTTCTCGGGGACGTCGAACTCGACGACCTGGACCAGGCCGTCCGCGAAGACGTCGGTCTGCCGCGCGGCGGGCACGCCGACGTGCCCGAGGATCGCGTTGGCCGTCTCCAGCTCGGAGGAGACCATGAAGTCGACGTCGATCTCCCGCTCGCGCCACGCGTCGAGGTACTCGATGCTGCTCGTGCGCACGATCACCTTCGCGCGCGACAGCTTCTTGACGAGCATCGCCGAGACGAGGTTCGCGTTCTCGTTCGGGCTGCAGGCGATGAGGAGATCGATGTCCTCGACGCCCGCCTGCCGCAGGACGGCCTTGGTGGCGCCGTTGCCCTCCACCGTGCGGACGTCGTAGCGGTCGGCCAGCGGCGCCAGGCGGCGAGCGTCGGTATCGATGACCGTGACGTCGTGCTCCTCGTGCAGCGCCTCGACGACGGCAGCCCCCACGTTTCCCGCGCCCAGCACCACGATCCTCATGGCGCGAGGGTACGCGAGTTAACTGGGGGCCCCGCCCAACGGGCCATTCCGTGTGGAGCGATGTCCCGTTGGGCACCCCCTACGGCCGGCGAGCGGTCTCGATCCGGACCACGAGCGCGACCGCGACGATGATGATCGCGGCGCCGATCACGGTGATCGGGGTGACGACTTCGTCGAGGATCAGGAAGCCGAGCACGATCGCGACGACCGGGTTCACGTACGCGTAGGTCGACACCTTCGAGATCGGGGCGTTCTGGAGCAGCCACGCATAGGCGGTGAAGGCCACCCAGGAGCCGAACACGATCAGGTAGCCGAGCGCGAGCACCGACCGGGTCGAGAACGCCTGGGGATCGACGTCGGACGCCTCGCCGAGGGCGAGGCCGACGGCCACGATCACGAGGCCGCCGAGCAGCATCTGCCAGCCGGTGGAGACGAGCGGGTCGCGGGGGAGCTTCAGGCGCGGCGAGGCGAACGAGCCGCTCGCCCACATGACCGCCGCGAACACGACGGCGGCGAGTCCGAGCACCGTCGCGTCGCCGGACTGCTCGCCGGGGCGTACCAGGAGCGCGACGCCGGCGAAGCCCACGAGCACCGCCCCGATCCCGGCGCGCGAGACGCGCTCGCCGGACCCGCGCCGCATGAGGATCACCCACAGGGGCACGGACGCGATCAGCAGCGCCGCGACGCTGGACGGCACCTCCTGCTCGGCCACGGTGACGACCGCGTTGGCGCCCGGCAGCAGCAGGCCGACGAGCAGGGCGCTGAGGAGCTGCGCCCGCGTCGGCCGCACCGATCGGCGCAGGGAGAGGACCCCGAGCATGACGGCTCCGGCCAGCGAGAAGCGGACGCCGGACCCGAGCAGGGGCGGCACGGTCTCGACCATCACGCGGATGGCCAGGTAGGTCGAGCCCCAGATCAGATAGACGATCCAGAGGGCCGACCAGACCTTCCAGGCGGGGGCGGCCGGGGAAACCGCCCCCGCCTGCATCGGGGAGGAAGTGGTGGTGGTGGCGACGCTCACGCGGCGCGCATCATGGCGCCCCGCACCTCGAGCAGCCGGACGACGTCGGCGGTCGGCCGGAACGGGTCGGCGATCGACGCCCGAGCCTCCGGCGAGTGGGCGGCGACGAGCGTGCCGTCCGTCTCGGCGACGATCAGGTCGCCGGCCGGGACGCGCGCGGAGTCGAGTTGGGCGAGGCGGCCCAGCGCGGCGCCGTCGGACCCGCGGGCGGCCCGGATGAGGACGTTTGGAGCGGCGGAGAAGGCGGTCACGGTCATGTCCTTTCAACGAGGATGACGGATACGGTGTGAGGTAAATTCTCCCGGGCCCGAGCTATCAGATCAAATGAACGTTCCCGTGACGTGGTATAAGTTCTCCTGATGCTCGACGTGCGCCGTCTCCGGGTTCTGCGCGAGGTCGCCGTGCGCGGCTCGTTCTCGGCCGCCGCGGAGTCGCTCTCCTTCACGCAGTCGGCCATCTCGCAGCAGATCGCGGCCCTCGAGCGCGAGGCGGGCGCCGTGCTCGTGCAGCGCAGCGCGCGCGGCGTGCGGCTCACCGAGGCGGGCGAGGCGCTCGTGCGGCACACCGACGCGATCATGGCCCGCCTGGCCGAGGCGGAGGCCGAGCTGGAGGCGATCGCCGGCCTGCGCGGCGGCCGCCTGCGGATGGCGGCCTTCGAGTCCGCCGGCTCGACGCTGATGCCGCTCGCCATCGCGGCCTTCCGGGAGCGCCACCCGGCCGTCGAGCTCTCGCTCAGCCTGTCCGAGCCCGAGGACTGCATCCCGCAGCTGCGCAGCGGCGAGCTCGACCTCGCCATCGTCTTCGAGTCGGCGGTCGCGGCGCCGGGCGACGGCATCGAGCGCGTGCACCTGCTCGAGGACCCGATGTACCTCACGCTCCCGCGCGACCACCCGCTCGCGAACCGCCGGCGCCTCCGGCTCGCCGACCTCGCGGGAGAGGCCTGGATCGCCGGCGAGCCCGACTGCGAGTGCAACCGCCTGATCGAGCGCGCCTGCACGCTGGCCGGCTTCCAACCGCGGATCGCCTTCGAGACCGACGACTACACGGCCATGCAGGGGTTCGTGGCCGCCGGCGTCGGCGTGTCCCTGATCGCCGAGCTCGGCCTCACCACCGTGCGGGACGACATCGTGGTGCGCGACCTCGGCCGCGACACCCCCGTGCGCCAGATCTACGCCGCGACGCTCGCCGAGGGCTACCGAGCCCCCGCCACCCACGCGATGCTCGAGATCCTGCGCGACGTCGCCGTGCGCTACGAGTCGCGCCGCCCGCGGCTCCAGCTCGTCGTCTGACGCAAGCGCCGCTGTCGGGCGTCGACAGCAACCGTTGTCGCCGCGAGCTCGCGCGCGACCGACATTGGCCGTATGCATCGACTCCTGACGGCAGTGGTGGCGGCCGGACTGCTCTTCGTGGGCTGTGGCGGCGAGGACTCCAGCCCGGAGGCCGGGTCGCCGGTCGAAGGCAAGCGTGGCGGCACGCTGACGATGTTGTGGACGGACGACGTCGACAACATCGACCCCGGCATCACCTACTACCAGATGGGCTACATGGTCTCGTACGCGACGCAGCGGCCGCTGTACTCGTACCGGCCCGACGACGGCGAGCGCGCCGTGCCCGACCTCGCGGAGTCCGACCCGCAGGTGTCCGAGGACGGCAAGACGGTCACGGTCACGATCCGGGAGGGCGTGCGCTTCTCCCCGCCGGTGAACCGCGAGGTGAAGGCGCAGGACGTCAAGTACGCGATCGAGCGCGGCTTCTTCAACACCGTCAACAACGGCTACGTCGGCTCCTACCTCGGCGACCTCGTGGGCGCGCAGGTGGGGGCCAAGCCCGGCCACGAGATCAAGGGCATCGAGACGCCGGACGACCGCACGCTGGTCTTCCGCCTCGAGCGCGGCACGGGCGGCGTGCTGGCCGGCGCGCTGGCGCTCCCGCTGAGCGCTCCCGTGCCCGAGGAGTACGCCTCGAAGCTCGATGCGAAGAACCCGTCGCTGTACGGCCAGAACCAGGTGGCGACCGGCCCGTACATGATCGCCAACGACAAGTCGGGCAAGGCGGTCGGCTACCAGGCGGGCCGCCGCATCCACCTCGTGCGCAACCCGAACTGGGACGCGGGGACCGACTACAAGCCGGCCTACGTCGACGAGATCGACATGCCGCAGGGCAACGACGACTCGACGCTGGCGTCGCGCCGCGTGCTCTCCTCGAACGGCATGCTGACCGGCGACTTCTCGCCGCCCCCCAACGTGCTCGCCCAGGCGGTGAAGCGCCAGCGCGACCAGCTCGCCATCGTGCCCGCCGGCAGCGCCCGCTACATCACCATGAACACCTCGATCGAGCCGTTCGACGACCTCAATGTGCGCCGCGCGGTCATCGCGGGGTTCAACCGCGAGGCGATGCGCCTCTCACGCGGCGGCGCCCTGGTGGGCGACATCCCGACCCACATGCTGCCGCCCGGTCTTCCGGGCTTCGAGGAGGCCGGCGGGCTCGAGGGTCCCGGCCTCGACTTCCTCTCGCGGCCGGAGGGCGACGCCGACCTCGCGGCCGAGTACTTCCGCAAGGCTGGCTACGCGTCCGGGCGCTACGAGGGCGACCGCGAGCTGCTGATGGTCGGTACCGGCGACGGCGTCGCCCAGAAGGCGGCCGAGGTGGCCCGCACCAGCTTCGAGCGGCTCGGCTTCAAGGTCAACCTGCGGCTGGTGACCCAGGACGCGATGTTCGGGCGCTGCGCGTTCCCGGACGCCGAGGTCGCGATCTGCCCGAACCTCAACTGGGGCAAGGACTTCGGCGACGCCCAGACGGTGCTCGACCCGCTGTTCAACGGCGACAACATCCAGCCGCAGAACAACGCCAACTGGTCGGAGCTCGACGTCCCCGAGATCAACGCCGCGATGGAGGACGCCGCGCTCCTCACCGACCCGCGCGACCGCGCGAGCGCGTGGGCGAAGATCGACCGCATGGTCGCCGAGCAGGCGCCCGCGGTGCCGTGGCTGTGGGACAAGACGCCGCTGCTGCGCTCGGCCGACGTCGACGGCGCGGTGAGCGAGTTCAACTCGGCGTGGGATCTGGCGTGGACATCGCTGCGGCGGTGAGCGCCGGCAGGCGCAGGTGCAGCTCGGCGCCGCGGCCGGAGCGCGGCGGCGCCGCCCACGCCGCGCCGCCGTGCATCTCGGCCACCTGGCGCACGATCGCCAGCCCGAGGCCGGAGCCCGGCAGCCGGCGCGACTCCGCCGAGCGGTAGAAGCGGTCGAACACGTGCGGCCGGTCCGCGGCCTCGATGCCCGGGCCCTCGTCGCGCACGAGCAGCTCGCCGTCGGAGACCTCGACCTCGACCGTGCCGCCGTCCGGGCTCCACTTGCGCGCGTTGTCGAGCAGGTTGGTGACCGCCCGCTCGAGCCGCACCCGGTCGCCGCGCACGACGCACGGCTCGAGCTCGGTCACGAAGCGCACCGACGGGCCGTGGCCCCGGATGCGTTCCACGCAGCTCTCCACCAGGGCGGCGAGATCGAACTCCTCGAGGTCGCTCTCCGGCGGCTGCTCGCGCGCCAGCTCCACGAGGTCGCCGACGAGCAGGGTCAGCTCGCGCAGCTGGGAGAGGAGGTCCTCGCGCAGCTGCTCGCGCTCGTCCGCAGTCAGCTCGTGCGCGCGGGAGAGCAGCTCGACGTTGGCCTGCACCGTGGTGAGCGGAGTGCGCAGCTCGTGCGAGGCGTCGGCGACGAGCTGGCGCTGCGCGCGGCGTGACTCGGCGAGCGCCTCGAGCATCGCGTTGAACGAGCGCGCGAGGCCGGCCAGCTCGTCGTCGCCGACCGCGTCGATCCGGCGCGAGAGGTCCTGCGTCGCGGCGACGTAGCGCGTGCCGCGCATCAGGCGCCGCACGGGCCGCATGGCGCTGCCGCCGACGATGCCGCCGAGCACCGCGGCGAGCACCACGCCGCCGAGGCTGACGAGCACGAGCACGAGCGTGACCCGGCGCATGGTGGCGTTGACGTCCTCGAGCGACTGCGCGGCCTGGAGCGCCTGTCCGTCGGCGAACGGACCGACGTAGACGCGCACCTGCGTGTCGGACAGGTCGGCGTCGTAGAAGAACGGCTTCGCGCGGCCCTGGGCCACGGCCACCACGCGCGGCCCGGCGGCCAGCAGCGCCGAGCGGCCGGGCGGCGGCGTGATGCGGCCGGCGCTCGTGACCACCTGGGCGTAGCCCTGCTCGCCGAGCGGGGACGACGGGAGCAGGAGCAGGAACTGGCGGCGCGCCTGCTCGCGCTCGACCTGGCGGAGCGCGGGGCCGGCGCTGGGCGCCGGCTGGGTCGCCACCCGCCGGTTGAGGGAGCGCAGGTCGTCGTCGACCGAGTCGCGCAGCTGGGCGCGCACGGACAGGTAGGTGGCGACGGACGCCACCGCCACCGCGAGCGTCACGGCCACGGCGGCGAGCAGCGTGAGGCGGCGACGGTACGACACGGTCAGGCTGGCCAGCATGAAGCCGACGCCGCGGACGGTGTGGAGGAGCCGCGGCTCGCCGCCCTCCTCGGTCTTGCGGCGCAGGTAGCCGACGTAGACATCGAGCGAGTTCGACGTCTCGCTGATGTCGTGGCCCCAGACGCGCTCGTAGATCACGTCGCGCGGGAGCACCTGGTCGGGGTTCCGCAGGAACAGCTCCACCAGCCGCTGCTCGGTGCGGGTGAGCTCGAGCTGGCGCTCCCCGCGGTACGCGCGCAGGCTCGCGAGGTCGAGCCGCAGGTCCGCGTACGAGAGCGCCTCCCCGTGGTCGTCGCTGGTGGTCCGCCGCAGCAGGGCGCGGACGCGCGCGTTGAGCTCGTCGAGCGCGAACGGCTTGACCAGGTAGTCGTCGGCGCCGGCGTCGAGGCCGGCGACGCGGTCGGCGATCGCCTCGCGCGCGGTGAGCATGAGCACCGGGATGTGGTCGCGCCGCTCGCGCAGGAGCCGGCAGAGGGCGAGGCCGTCGAGCCGCGGCATGCTCACGTCGAGCACGAGCGCGTCGAACGGATCCGCCGACATGCGCTGGAGTGCCTCGAGCCCGTCCTGCGCGGTCTCCACGCGGTAGCCCTCGATGCCGAGCGCGCGGCGTAGCGTGCGGGCGAGCGCGGGATCGTCGTCGACGACGAGCAACCTGTGCACCAGGTGATTATCGGCAGTTCGCACGGTTTCTTAGGGGCTTCTCACGATCGGCGCCGATGTTGCGGCCGTGAACCTCACGCGTCTGGAGACGTTCGTGGAGGTCGTCCGCTGCGGCACGTTCGCGCGCGCGGCCGACGCGCTCTCGTTCACGCCGTCCGCGGTTTCACAGCAGATGGCCAAGCTCGAGGCCGAGGTCGGCGTGCCGCTGCTCGACGGCAGCCGGCGCCCGACCGAGGCCGGGCGGCTGCTGCACGAGCATGCGGTCGGGATCCTCGCCTCGGTGGCGCGCGCGAAGGCCGGCCTCGAGGCGCTGCAGGCCGACCAGGTGAAGCGCCTCCGGCTCGCCGCCTGTCCGGACGCCGCGACCGCGATCCTGCCGCGCGCCCTGCGCATCCTGCGCCGCCGGCTCCCGGGGGCTGAGCTGGTCGTCGAGGAGGACGCCTCGGTGCGCTCCGCCGTGCTCGAGGGCCGCGTCGACGTCGGCGTCTGGACCGCTCCCGCTGGCGGGGAGGAGGATCCGGCGATCGTCGAGACCGTGCTGGTCCGCGAGCCGCTGGCCGTGGCGATCGCGGCCGACCACCCGCTCGCGCGCTTCGACTGCCTCGACGAGGCGATGCTGGCGGCGACGCCGCGGATCGGCGGGCCGCAGAGCCGCGTGACGAGCCGCTCGGCGCAGCTCGCCATGGCCGCCGCGGGGGAGGGCTACGCGCTGGTGCCCGCACTGGGAGCGCTCCCGGCGGGCCTGGTCCTGCGGCCGCTGGTGGGCGCGACGGAGTGGGAGCTGCGCGCCGGCCGCCCCGCTCGCGAAGTGCTCTCGATGGGCACGCTGGCGGCGCTCGACGCGCTGCGGAAGGTGAGCGCCAGCAGGCCAGGACTGGCCTCGCAGGCATCCGGCCACGCGGCCGGCGCGCAGTAGACGGCACACCCCGAACGAAGGGAACCGTTATGAGACTTCGCACCCCGGCGACCATCGCCGCTGCACTCGCGCTTGCATTCGGTGCCGCCGCCTGCGGCAGCGACGAGGACAGCTCGTCGCAGGCCAAGAGCCAGCCCGAGCCCGTGGCTCAGATCGACCAGCTCACCGGCCGTACTACCGCGGTCGCGCTCGACGCTGGATTCGTCAAGGCGCTGACCTCGCTGAAGCTCACGCCCGCCCCGGTCGGCGACGCCAAGATCTCGAAGGCCGGCGTCGCCTCCTTCCCGATCTCGGGCGGCAACGTGACCTACTACGAGCCCGGCTCGGTCAACCCGTACGTGCAGGGCTCCATCGACCACACCGGGGGCCTGAGCCTGACGGGTGGCGGCAAGATGGTCGAGCTCACCGACTTCGTGATCGACCCGGGCGCCTCCGTGCTCACCGGCACCGTGTCCGTCGACGGCGAGGTCGCGGCCGAGGACGCGCCGCTGTTCTTCCTCGACGGCCGCACGCTCAACCCGCTCGCGGTCAACGAGAGCAACGGCACCGCCGTGCTCGAGGGCACGACGGTCAAGCTCAAGGCCGAGGCCGCGGACCTGCTGAACCAGACGTTCGGCGTCACCGCCCTCGAGGAGGGCCTCGAGATCGGCGTCGCCACGATCACGGTCAACACCGCCGCGTAGGCCGGCGGGGGGCGAGGCCTCCGGGCCGTGCCCTACCGTCGAGGTGGTGACTGAACGCGCGCACGAGCTGCTCCGGGCCCTCGCAGGGCCCGGAGCGGCGTTCCGGGAGCATCAGCTGGAGGCGGTGCGCGACCTCGTGGACGACCGCGCGCGCGTGCTGTGCGTGCAGCGCACGGGCTGGGGGAAGTCGGCGGTCTACTTCCTCGCGGCGGCGCTGCTGCGCGAGGACGGTGCGGGGCCGGCGCTGATCGTCTCGCCGCTGCTCGCCCTCATGCGCAACCAGATCGCGGCCGCCGAGCGGCTCGGGATCCGGGCGTACACGGTGAACTCGACCAACCGCGAGGCGTGGGACGAGGTGCGGGCGCTGCTGGAGGACGACGCCGTCGACCTCCTGCTGATCAGCCCCGAACGGCTCGACAACCCGCAGTTCCGCGAGCAGATGCTGCCGCTGTTCGCCGAGCGCGTCGGGCTGCTGGTGATCGACGAGGCGCACTGCATCAGCGACTGGGGGCACGACTTCCGGCCGGACTACCGGCGGCTCGAGGAGATGCTCGGCCGCCTGCCCGAGGGCGTGGCCGTGCTCGCCACGACGGCGACCGCCAACGATCGCGTGGTGGCCGACATCGAGGAGCAGCTGCGGCCCGGCGCGTCGGGCCTGCGGACGTACCGCGGCCCGCTCGGGCGGTCGAGCCTGCGGCTCGAGGTCGTCGAGCTGCCCGGTCGGGCGGAGCGGCTCGCCTGGCTGGCGACGTGGCTCCCGCAGCTGCCGGGCTCCGGCATCGTCTACACGCTCACCAAGCGCGACGCCGAGCTGGTGGCCGACTGGCTTTCGGGCCGCGGGATCCCGGCCGAGGCCTACAGCGGCGAGGTCGACAGCGCGCGCCGGATCGAGGTCGAGGAGCGGCTGCTGGGCAACGAGCTCAAGGCCGTGGTGGCGACGAGCGCGCTGGGCATGGGCTACGACAAGCCGGACCTCGGGTTCGTCGTGCACTACCAGGCGCCCGGCTCGGTCATCTCCTACTACCAGCAGGTCGGCCGCGCCGGGCGGGCCGTCGACCGCGCCGAGGTCGTGCTCCTGCGCGGCGCCGAGGACCGGCGGATCCAGGACTTCTTCATCCAGCAGGCGTTCCCGCCGCGCGAGCTCGTCACCCGGGTGCTCGAGGCGCTCGAGGCCGCGGGAGAGGAGGGCGTGACGGCGCGTGAGCTGATGGCGCACGTGAACCTCGGCAAGACCCGCGTGGACGCGCTCCTGAAGGTGCTCGACGTGGAGGGCGCGGTGCGGCGCGCCGGGAGCCGCTGGGCGCTCGTGCCCAACGGCGGCTGGGAGTACGACGCCGAGCGCTACGCGACCGTCACCGCGCTGCGTCGCCGGGAGCAGGAGGCGATGGCGGCGTTCGGCGCCGACGGGCGCTGCCTCATGCGCGCGCTCCAGGAGGAGCTCGACGATCCGGCGCCGGCCGACTGCGGGCGCTGCGCCGTCTGCGCGGGGCCGCGCTGGAACGGGCCGCTCGACCCCGACGTGGTGCGGGAGGCGGCGCTGCTGCTGCGCTCCCGCCCGATCGCGCTCGACGTCAAGAAGATGGCCCCCGGGGAGGACGGCGCGATGCGCAAGATCCCCGAGGACGCGCGCGCTTCGGAGGGCCGCGCGCTGGCGCGGCTCGGGGACGGCGGCTGGGATGGCGCGGTGCAGGCCGGCCGGCAGGCGGGGCGGTTCGACGACGAGCTGGTGGCGGCGGCCGCCGAGGTCGTGCGGGCCTGGGGCGCGCCGGTCTCCTGGGTCGCCGCGGTCCCGTCGAACCGTTCGGGCTCGCTGGTGCCCGACTTCGCGGCCCGGCTCGCCGCGGCGCTCGGGCTGCGGTTCGCGGACGTCATCGCGGTGGCGCGGGACGGGCCGCCGCAGCGCGAGATGGCCAACGCCGCGCAGCAGGTCGCCAACGTCCGCGGGCGCTTCGCGGTCGCGGACGGCGTGCCCGACGGCTCGTGCCTGCTCGTCGACGACATCCGCTTCAGCGGCTGGACGCTGGCGATGGTGGCCGGCCAGCTGCGCAAGCGCGGATCGGGGCCGGTGTTCCCGCTGGCCCTGACCAGCGCGTTCTAGCCGGCGCTCACGGAAACTCGCCGCGGAGCGCGCGGAGGTACCGCTCGGCCGACCGCCTCACCACCCCCGAGCCGTCGGAGCGCACCAGCGTCCCCCACCACGCCCCATGGATCGTGTCGAACTCGAACGGCTCCAGCGCGTCGACGATGGCGCGCACAGACGCCTCTGGGAGCGGGATGAGGTTCGGATAGCTGTACATGAAGCTCACGAACCGGCGATCGGGGATCACCTGCACGATGTCGCCCGAGAGCAGCGCTCGGCGGTCGGCGACGTGGAGCACGGTCCCGCCCGCGAAGTGGCCGCCGCACCGGATGAGCGTGAGGCCGCCTCCCAGCGACGAGCGTCTCGCCCGACCAGAGCGAGATCGCCGGGGACGGGCGCATGATCCAGTCGGCGTCGTCGGCGTGCAGGTGCACCGGGCACTCGAAGCGCTCGGCCCACTCGACCATGCCGGAGTAGTAGTGCGGGTGGGAGATCGCGATCCCGGCCAGGCCTCCGCGGTGCTCGATCTCGGCGGCCGCGTGGTCGTCGAGGAACGGCACGCAGTCCCACATCAGCGTCCCGCCCTCGAACGGGACGAGCAGCGCTCGCTGGCCGATCGCCAGGTGCGGGTCGACGCCGACGCCGTCGAACCCGGCGTCGTCGCGGATGTCGTTGTGGTGGGTGCCCCGCAGCTCCTCGGCGCTCGTCCACCGCTGGCCGGACTCGGGGACGTACTGGCGCTCGTCCTCGCAGATCTCGCAGCGGTCGGGCGGCGCGTCGGAGGGCGCGTACTGGGTCGCGCACGTCAGGCAGATGTATGCGGTCACGGTCCGCGATGATGTCGCGCCATGACCGACGACGTCCTGCGCTACGCCGCCTTCACCGACCGCCCGTCGGGCGGCAACCCCGCCGGCGTGGTGCTCGACGCCGCCGGGATGAGCGACGAGCAGATGCTCGCGATCGCGGTCGAGCTCGGCTACAGCGAGACCGCGTTCCTGACCGGCGGCGAGGGAGCCGAGCGCGAGATCCGCTACTTCAGCCCGCTCGCCGAGGTGCCGTTCTGCGGCCACGCGACCGTCGCCACGGCCGTGGCGCTCGCCGAGCGCGACGGGGCGGGCGAGGTGGTCTTCCAGACCCGAAGCGGGCCGGTGCCCGTGAGCAGCCGGCTCGACGACCAGGGCCGGATCACGGCCACGCTCACGAGCGTCGCCCCGCACGTCGACGAGCTGGAGGAGATGGACCTCGACGAGGCGCTGGCCGCGCTGGGCTGGGCGCGCGAGGAGCTCGACCCCGAGTTGCCGCCGCGCGTCGGCTTCGCGGGGGCCCACCATCTCGTGATCGGCGCCGCCACGCGCGAGCGGCTCGCCGACCTCGACTACGACTTCGACCGCCTGGGCGCGCTGATGGCGGCCCGCGACTGGACGACCGTGCAGCTCGTCTGGCGCGAGCAGCCCCTGCGCTTCCACTCCCGCAACCCGTTCCCGCCCGGCGGCGTCGTCGAGGATCCCGCCACCGGCGCGGCAGCCGCCGCGTTCGGCGCGTATCTGCGGGAGCTCGGGCTGGTCGAGCCGCCCGCGACGGTGACGATCCTCCAGGGCGAGGACCTCGGGCGCCCAGGCCGGCTGCTCGTCGACATCCACGATGACCGGCCGGAGATCGACGTCACGGGCGAAGCCGTCCCGATCGAGTGACAACGCGCCAATCTGGAAAGTCGTGGATCAGCGGTTGGATGCCGTCAACATTCGGGTACTAACGCGGCGTCATGTTGATGCTGCTGACAGCGGGCGCGGCGCTGTGGGTCCTGATCGTGATCGCGGTCCTCGGGCTCTGCCGCGCAGCTGGACGCGCCGATCAGCAGGAAGCTGCCCGTCGGGCTGCGCGAACCGGCCGCCGCGGCGCCACGGCGGGGCTTGCCGCCATGGCCGTCACCGTGACGGGACTGCCCGGTGACGCGCAGGCCCGGCAGGGAACGTGCGAGAACCGCGGCCTGCCGTACCAGCAAGCGCCCACGCTCATGCGCGCGGCCATCGCGTGCGAGATCGACCGCGTCCGCGTCAGCAAGGGGCTGCGCTGGCTGCGCGACAACCGGCGCCTGACGGTCGCCGCCCGACGCCACTCGGCCGACATGGTGCAGCACCGGTACTTCTCCCACGACAGCCTCAGCGGCGCCAGTCCGGCGGACCGCGCGCGCCGCACCGAGTACATCCACAGCGGCTGCTCGTGGACGGTCGGCGAGGTGCTCGCCTGGGGCACCGCGCGCAGCAGCACCGCCGAGGCCATCGTCCGAGCGTGGCTGCGGAGCCCCGGTCACCGGGAGATCATCCTCTCGAGCCGCTACGTCGACGCCGGCGTCGGCACCCGCGCGGGGACGCCCGCCGGCCACGACTCCGGTGTGACGGTCACGGTCGTCGTCGGCCACCGCAGCTGCTGAAGCTGAGTCAGCGCAGGCTGCGCACGATCGTGCGCCAGGCGATGCGGATGTCAAGCCCGAGCGACCACGTGCGCGCGTACTCGTCGTCGAGCTGGAGCTGGTCGGCGAGCGCGAGCCAGCCGTCGAGCTGAGCGAGCTGCGCCAGGCCCGTGAGGCCGGGCCGGACAGGCGGCGGCTCGAGCCCGAGCTCGCGCGGGCGCGGGCCCACGAGGCTGAGCTCGCCGCGCACCACGCTCCACAGCTGCGGGAGCGCGGCGGCACCGCTCACCACCGCGAGCCGCCAACGGCGCTTGCGCAGCCGCTCGGGGCTGATCGCGAACGACCGCAGCGCGACCATGCGGCCGTTCTCGCCGAGCCGGTAGTCGACGTCGAGCATGGGCCGCGTACGCGTGGCCAGCAGGACGAGCGCGAGCACCAGGAGGATGGGCGCCGTGAAGAGCAACGCGATCGCCCCGAGCACTCGGTCCAGCACGTACTTCAGCTTCCGGCCGCGAGGGGTGGGCGCGGGCAGGCGGTGAGACCTCCGCGAGGCGCCCGGTCTTTCGGTTCGCAACGTGGCCATCCCGGCCAATCCTCCATCATCTCCGTGGGGCGCGCATCGCCCTTCTCCTGACCACGCTATACCCCCAAGCGACGCATCCGTATGCTCGCGGCATGCGCAGAGTCGCGCCAGGGGCGATCCTCGTCGCGATGGCCGTCGTGCCCGCCGCCCAGGCCGGCCCCGCACCGCTGACGGCGACGCAGATCCGGATCGCCAACCACCCCGGCGTGATCCGCGTGGTCGTCGACTTCACCGGCGCTCGCTTGCAGGCCGGAGAGGTGGTCGCCACCGACCCGAATCCGTTCCGCGACGGATTCGTCCGGCTCCCGCTCACCCGGCCGGGCGTCAAGACGACGGCGGCGCCGATGACGGCGCACGGCGTCCTCGCCCGCATCGCCCAGGGCAGCGGCAGCATCACGATCCGCCTCTCCGGAGCCGACCGCCGGTTCAAGTACGTGGGCTACTTCGCGCTGCACGCGCCCGAGCGGCTCGTGCTCGACCTCTACAAGTCCCGGCCGCCAAGCGAGGCGGCGGAGATCACGCGCGGCCGGGGCGGCTGCCTGACCCTCGGCGACCATACGGTGGCCCCCCGCCGGGTGACCGCCTCCGGACGGGAGCGCGACCTGTTCGAGCACTCGTTCGCGGTCGTGCTGCGGCGCCGCGACGGCCGGATCCACAAGCTGCGCGGCATCACCGCCTTCGAACGGCGCTGGAGCACGAGCTTCCGCTACCCGCAGATCGATCGGCAGGCCGGCACGCTGGAGGCGGTCTCCACCTCCGCCAAGGACGGCACGCTGGACTGCCTCGTGCAGGCGCGCGTGAGGATGGGTGGCTAAGTGCTCCCTCTCGCAAGCCCCCGCGCCCCTGGATCGGCCGCTGATCACCGCCTGGCTGTGTCCTCAACCCTTGAAATCCCGGAGGGATTCCTGCGGGTCTGCGTCCTTGCCAGGCGGCGCCAGCGACCGCCCAGAGGCACGGCGACTTACGAGAGGAACCACTTCTGCTTCTCCCGCCGCTGACGGATCCGACCGGCCAGGTCGCCCTGCGCTTCGGAGAGCGGGAACTGAGCTACCGCGCGCTGCGCGATGCCGCGGCGGCGGTCGCCGAGCGGGTGGAGGGCTCGAATCGCGTCGCGGTCTGGGCGGTGAACGAGCCGGAGGTCGCGGTGGCGGTCGTCGGTGCGCTCCTGGCCGGCGTGCCGATCGCCCTCGTCAACCCGAAGGCCGGGGCGCGCGAGCTCGCGCACGTGCTCGGCGACTCGGATCCGGACCTGCTGCTCGCGCCGCCCGGCGCCGAGCTGCCGGCCGAGGCGGCCGGCCGCGAGCGGATCGACGTCGACCTCGAGGCGCACGGCGGTTCGCTCCCGCCCGAGCCGCCCGACGACGCCCCGGCGCTGGTCGTCTACACGTCCGGCACGACCGGCCCGCCCAAGGGCGCGGTGCTGCCGCGCCGCGCGCTGGCCTCGAACCTCGACGCGCTGGCCGCCGCGTGGGAGTGGACGGAGGCGGACACCGTCGTGCACGGCCTGCCGCTCTTCCACGTCCACGGCCTCGTCCTCGGCACGCTCGGGCCGCTGCGCCGCGGCGGCACCGTCGCCCACCTCGGCCGGTTCTCCGGTGCCGGGGCGGCTGCCGCGCTCGAAGCCGGGGGCACGATGCTGTTCGCGGTCCCGACGATGTACCACCGCCTCGCCGCCGAGGCCGCCGAGCAGCCGGAGATCGCCCGGGCGCTGGGCGGCGCCCGCCTGCTCGTGTCCGGCTCGGCCGCGCTCCCGGCGGTCGAGCACGAGCGGATCGAGCGCCTGACCGGCCAGCGCATCGCCGAGCGGTACGGCATGACCGAGACCCTGATGAACACCGCGGTGCGGGCGGGCGGCGAGCGCCGCCCGGGCTCGGTCGGGCCGCCGCTCGACGGCGTCGAGGTCCGGTTGGTGGACGACGCCGGCGCCCCGCTCGACGTGGCCGACGACGAGACGATCGGCGAGATCCACGTGCGCGGGCCGAACCTCTTCCTCGGCTACCTCAACCGCCGGGACGCGACCGACGAGGCGATGCGCGACGGCTGGTTCCGCACCGGCGACCTCGCCACCCGGGCGGCGGACGGCTCGCTGCGGATCGTCGGTCGCCGCGCGACCGACCTGATCAAGAGCGGCGGCTTCAAGATCGGGGCGGGCGAGATCGAGGGCGCCCTGCTCGAGCATCCCGGCGTCAGCGAGGCGGCGGTCACCGGCGAGCCCGACGCCGACCTGGGCGAGCGCATCGTCGCCTGGATCGTGAAGGCCGAGGGCGAGGCCCCGTCGGGCGACGACCTCGCCGCCCACGTCGCCTCGCTCCTCACCCCCCACAAGCGGCCGCGTGTCGTGCGCTTCGTCGACGAGCTGCCGCGCAACGCGATGGGCAAGGTCCAGAAAGCGAGGCTGGGCTCGTGAAGGTCTCCGGCGAATACCGCTTCACGGCGACGCGTGAGCAGGTATGGGACGCGCTGCTCGACCCCGAGATGCTGGCCGCGACGCTGCCGGGCGCGCGCCGGCTGGAGCCGTGCGGCCCCGACGAGTACGAGATCGCCGTCGACGTCGGCGTGGGCTCGGTGCGCGGCACCTACGAGGGGTCGTTCGCGCTCACCGACAAGGTGCCGGTCGAGGCGTGCACGGTGCGGGCGACCGCCAGCGGGCGTCCCGGGACGGTCACCACCGTGGCGCGCATGCAGCTGTCCGATGGCGACGGCGGGGCCGTCCTCGCCTACGAGGCCGACGCCGGCGTCACCGGCCCGCTCGCGGGAGTGGGGCAGCGGCTGATGGGCGCCGCCGCCCGCCGCACGACCGAGCAGTTCCTGCGCGCGCTCGACGAGCGGATCACGGCGCCGCCCGGCGAGGAGCCGTCGACGGCGGTGGCGGAGCGCGCGGCGGCGCCGCCGGCGCGCGCCGGGCTCGACGCGCGGGTCATCGGCGTGAGCGCGCTCGCGGGCGCCGCCGTGGCGCTGCTCGGCGTGGCCGTCGGGCGCTGGTCGGCGCGTAGGTGAGAGGAGGAACGATGGGGATCGCTCAGCGGTGGAAGCTGCACGGCGACGGACGGACGGTGGCGCCCGGGGACGTCGTGCGCACGGACGAGCGGCTGCGCATGCCGTACATGCTCGGGCTCGGGGGTCAGCACATCCTGGCCATGTTCGGGGCCACCGCACTTGTCCCGGTGTTGACCGGCTTCCCGGTCACGACCACGATCTTCTTCTCCGGCATCGGGACGATCCTCTTCAACCTCCTCACCCGCAACCGGGTGCCGTCCTACACCGGCTCGAGCTTCGCGTTCATCGCGCCGGTGCTGGCGGCCAAGGCCGACGGCGGCATCGAGGCGGCGCTCGGCGGCATCCTGTGCGCGGGCGTCGCCCTCTTCCTCGTCGGGCTGCTCGTCGACCGGCTCGGCTACCGCCTGATCGAGGCGCTGCTGCCGCCGGTCGTGACGGGCGCCATCGTGGCCCTGATCGGGCTCAACCTCGCGCCGGTCGCGAAGGACCAGTTCACCCAGCAGGCGGGGATCGCGCTCGTCACGCTGGTCTCGATCCTCATCATCGGCGTGGCGGTCAAGAACTTCCTGTCGCGCCTGTCGGTGTTCCTGGGCGTGGTCGTCGGCTACGTGTTCGCGGCGCTGCTCGGGAAGGTCGACTGGACCGCGGTGCACGACGCCGACTGGGTCGGCTTCCCGGACTTCATGACGCCGACGTTCGACGGCAAGGCGATCGTGCTGATCGTGCCCGCCGTGATCCTCGTCCTGCTCGCCGAGAACGCCGGCCATGTGAAGGCGGTGGCGACGATGACCGAGCAGGACCTCGACCCGCTGCTCGGGCGCTCGTTCATGGGCGACGGCGTCGCGACCACCCTGTCGGGCCTGTTCGGCGGGTCGGGCACGACCACCTACGCAGAGAACATCGGCGTGATGGGCTACACGCGGGTGTACTCGACGCTCGCCTACCTGATCGCGGGCGCGGTGGCGATCGGCCTCGGCCTGCTGCCGAAGTTCGGGGCGATCATCAGCGCGATCCCGATCGGCGTGCTGGGCGGCGCCGTCACCGTGCTGTTCGGGATGATCGCGGTGCTCGGCGCGCGCATCTGGATCGAGGCGGGAGTGAACTTCCGCGATCCTGTGAACCTCGTGACGGCCGCGGTCGCGCTGATCGTCGGCACCGCCGACTACACGCTCAACTGGGGTGACTACTCGTTCGCCGGCATCGCCCTCGGCACGCTGGCCGCGATCCTCATCTACCAGGTGCTTCGCTTCTTCCAACCCGAGATCCCGGCTCCCGAGACCGCGATCGGCGACTCCCTGGTGGAGCCGCTCGCCGCCACGCCGGACCCCCGCTCGAGGCCCGCTCCGGGATGACGGTGCGCCTGATCGCCACTGGCGGGACGATCGCCTCGCTCGCCGACCCCGAGACCGGTGCCGTGCGGCCGGCGGTGAGCGCCGAGGACCTCGTACGGACGGTGCCGGGCCTGGGCGAGGTGGAGGTCGAGCAGGTCGCGCACGTCAACGGCTGGAACATGACGCCCGAGACGATGCTCGACGTGGCGCGGCGCGCGGCGGGCGGCGGGGTGGTCGTGACGCATGGGACCGACACGATCGAGGAGACGGCGTTCCTCTGCGACCTCACCGTCGAGGGGGACGTGGTGTTCGCGGGGGCGATGCGCAACGGCTCGGAGATCTCGGCGGACGGCCCGCGGAACCTGCTGTGCGCCTCCCAGGTCGCCGAGGCGGTTCGCGGCCTCGGCACGGTGCTGGTGCTCAATGACGAGATCCACGCCGCGCGGTGGGCGCGCAAGCAGGACTCCTCGCGGGTCTCGGCGTTCACGTCGCCCGGCCATGGGCCCGTCGGGATCGTGGTGCCGGGCTCGGTGCGGATCACGATGCCGCCGCCCAAGCGGCTCCTGCTCACGCTCCCCGACACGCTGCCGCCGGTTGCCCTGATCCAGACCTACACGGGCATGGAGGAGGGGCTGATCGAGGCGGTCCTCGACGCCACGGACGCTCGCGGGCTGGTGCTCGAAGGCACCGGGCTCGGGAACGTGCCGGGCAGCGCTGAGGCCGGGATCCGCGCGGCGCTCGCCCGTGGCCTCCCGGTCGTCGCGGCCACGCGCGTGCCGACCGGCGGCACCGGCGCCGTCTACGGCGGCCCCGGCGGCGGGGTCACGCTGCGCGAGCTCGGCGTGCTCGCCGCCGGCCCGCTCTCGGCCGCCAAGGCGCGGCTGCTGCTCATGCTCATCCTCGCCGCGGGGGGCGACGTGCGGCCGCGGTTCGACGAGGCGGTCGAGACGCTCTCCGGCTGGGGGGCGCCATGATCGACGAGGAGGAGCGGTTCGCCGCCGAGCTGGCCCGCGCGGTCGCCGAGGACGTGCGCGCCCACGCGCCGGGTGGCGAGCTCGTGCGGATCATCGTGCGCTGGTTCGAGGCCGCCGACCCGCTCTACTTCACCGTCCACGCCCTGGGCGAGGACGAGGCGCAGGAGGTTCCGGCCGACGACGCCTGGTACCCGCTCGAGTGGCCGAACCTCGACGACGAGCTGGAGCGCAGCGAGCGGGTGGCCGAGGACCCGGGCGTGGTGGAGGCCGGCGAGGCGCTCGCCGCCGCCTACGCCGAGGCCGAGGAGGAGGCGGAGGAGCCCGAGGAGGCCGGCGAGTGGACGCCGTCGCTGGCGATCGTCGAGGCCGTGCGGCTGATGGCGGATGCGCTGCGCGGGGCGGGAGTGCCGCTCGCGGAGCGCTTCGCGGCGTCGGCGGCGCACTCCGAGGGCTGGGGCGTTCTGAAGGTCCTGGAGGCCACTGCCGACAGCGACGCGCTGCACGCCCTCGAGGAGCAGGACGAGTTGCCGCGCGAGTGAGTATCTTGCGGCAAACCGCACAAGGAGGCCGCCATGAAGGTCCGAGAAGCGATGACGGAACACGTGCTGACGATCACCCCGGGGCGCACGCTCCGGGACGCGGCGCGCTTCATGACCGACCACACCGTCGGCGCCGCCGTGATCATGGATCCCGAGCAGCCGGGGCCGGGGATCATCACCGAGCGTGACATCGTCCGGTCGCTCGGAAGCGGCGAGGATCCGGACAGCGCCACCGTCGGCGACCACCTGACGTCGCGGGCGACGTTCGCGGACGCCGACTGGGATCTGCAGGAGGCTGCGGACGCCATGGACCGCGGCGGCTTCCGCCACCTTGTCGTCGTCCACGAGGGCGACGTCATCGGCATCATCTCGATGCGCGACCTCATCAGGGTCTGGCGCCCGGGCTAGGCCCCTCGACCCATTAGCCTGCGTCTGTGCCCGAGCAACGCGTGGTCGTGGCGCTCGGCGGCAACGCGATCGCCGGCGAGCGCGGCGCCGATCCCGAGTCCCAGCGCATCGCCGTCGAGGGCGCGTGCGAGCAGATCGCCGAGCTCGTCGAGCACGGGTATGAGGTGGTCATCACGCACGGGAACGGCCCGCAGGTCGGCAACCTGCTGCTCAAGAACGACCTCGCCCGTCAAGTCGTGCCGCCGGTGCCGCTCGACTGGTGCGTCGCGCAGACGCAGGCCACCCTCGGCTTCCTGATCGTCACCGCGCTCGAAGCGGCGCTGCGGCGGCGCGGGCTCGAGCGGCTTGTGAGCACGGTGGTCACGCGCGTGCTGGTGGCGGCCGACGACCCGGCGTTCGCGTCGCCGAGCAAGCCGATCGGGCGGTACGTCGACGCGGCCGAGGCGCGGGAGCGGATCGCGGCCGGCGAGGCATGGCAGGAGCGCGGCTCCCGCGGCTGGCGGCGCGTCGTCGCCTCTCCACGGCCGCTCGAGATCCTCGACCGCGGCACGATCGAGGCGCTGATCGGGGACGGCGCGATCGTCGTCGCCTGCGGCGGCGGAGGGATCCCGATGGTCCGCGACGACGACAGGGGTCTGCGCGGGGTCGAGGCGGTACTCGACAAGGACCTCACGGGCGCGCTGCTGTCCAGCACCGTGGGCGCTTCCTCGTTCGTGATCGCGACCGACGTGGAGGCGGCGGCGATCGGCTTCGGCACCGAGCGGCAGGAGTGGCTGGGCGCGGTGGGGGCGGACCGCCTGCGCGAGCTGCTCGCGCGCGGGGAGTTCGCGGGCGGGAGCATGGCGCCCAAGGTCGAGGCGGCGATCGCGTTCGCCGATGCGGGCGGCCGCTCGGTCATCACCTCGCTCGAGCGGCTGCGCGAGGGCGTCGAGGGCGCGGTGGGGACGCGCGTGCCGGTTTGACCGAGCGGGTGATCGTGCGCCACGGGGCGTACCACGACTCGGTGACGCTGATGCTCGTGTCGCGCACGGCCGGGCGCGAGGACGGCGCCGAGGCGGTGGCCGTGGGCATGGCGACGCCGCTCAACCTCGAGCTGCTCGCCGACCAGGGGTTCTCGGTCGACGGCGCAGGGCCGAACGACCTCGTCATCGCGATCCGAGCGCGCGACGACGAGGCCGCCGACGCGGCGGTGGCGGCCGTCGACCGCGAGCTGGCGGCCAAGGGCGAGGCGCCGTCCGCCGGGGGCGCCCGGCCGGCTGCCCGCTCGCTGCGGTCGGCGGCGGGCGCGGCCAGCCTCGCGTTCCTCTCGATCCCCGGGGAGCACGTGGCGCACGAGGCCGCGGCCGCGCTGGAGGCCGGCCTGCACGTGTTCTGCTTCTCCGACGGGGTCGACATCGAGGTCGAGGCAGCGCTGAAGCGGCGGGCCGTCGAGCGGGACCTGCTGTTCATGGGCGCCGACTGCGGCACCGCGATCCTCGACGGCGTCGCGGTCGGCTTCGCCAACGCCGTCGAGCGCGGGCCGGTCGGCATCGTGGGCGCCTCGGGGACGGGGATCCAGGAGGTCAGCTGCCTGCTCGACGCGGCGGGGATCGGGATCTCGCACGCGATCGGCGTCGGCGGCCGCGACCTGAGCGCCGAGGTCGGCGGCCTGATGATGCGCCGCGGCCTCGAGCTGCTGGCGGCCGACGAGGACACCCGCGCGATCGTCGCGATCTCCAAGCCGCCCGACCCGGCGGTCGCCGCCGCCATCGAGGAGGTCACCGCGGCCGCGGGCAAGCCGGTGGTGCTCGGCTTCGATCTCACGCTCGAGCAGGCGGCCGCGCGTGCGGCCGAGCTGGTGGGCGGCGCCCTGCCGGCCTTCGGCGAGGCGTTGCGCCGGCATCCGTCGCCGGGCCGCGTCGTCGGGCTCTACAGCGGCGGCACGCTGTGTGGCGAGGCCGAGCGGATCGTCGGCGGGGGCGAGTTCACCGACTTCGGCGCCGACGAGTTCACCCGCGGCCGCGCGCACCCGATGATCGATCCGTCGCTGCGGCTCGACCGCCTCGTCGCAGCCGGGCGGGATCCCGACGTGTCGGCGCTGCTGCTCGACGTCGTGCTCGGCTACGGCGCCCATCCCGATCCGGCGGGCGAGCTGGCGCCGGCCATCGAGGGGCTCGACCAGCACGTGATCGTCGCCCTGTGCGGCGCGGCCGGCGACCCGCAGGGTCTCGACGGCCAGCGCGAGCGGCTGGAGGCGGCGGGCGCCGTGGTCACGCGCAGCAACGCGCACGCGGCGCGGCTCGCGCGGGAGGCCGCCGGTGGCTGACATCCTCGGGCGCCCGCTGGCGGTCGCCAACGCGGGGGTCGACCTGTTCGCGGACGAGCTCGAGCGCCAGGGCGTGCCGGTCGAGCGCGTCGAGTGGCGGCCGCCCGAGCCGGGCACCGAGGGCGCGCTGGGGCGGCTGGCGCTGGACGCGGCCGCGATCGCGGGCGCCAACGACGAGGCGGTCGAGCGGCTGGAGGCGGCGCAGCCGGTGCTCGCCGGGGTGGGCGTCGCCCGGGACCTGCTCCCGGAGATGGGCGAGCGGACGATCCTGCACGCCGGCCCGCCGATCGAGTGGGCGGACATGTCGGGTCCGTTGCGCGGCGCGGTGATCGGCGCCGCCGTCTACGAGGGGCTCGCGGGCAGCCGGGAGGAGGCCGAGCGGATGGCCGTCGCCGGCGACTTCGAGTTCGGCCCCTGCCACGAGCGGGGCGCGGTCGGGCCGATGGCCGGCGTGGTCAGCGCCTCGATGCCGATGCTGGTGGTCGAGAACGCGGCCCACGGCAACCGGGCGTGCTGCACGTTCAACGAGGGGCTCGGCAAGGTGCTGCGCTACGGCGCCAACGACGACGAGGTGCTGGAGCGGCTCGCCTGGATCCGCGACGTGCTGGCGCGGGTGTTCGCGGCGGCGCTGGAGCGGCTCGGCGAGCCGATCGACCTGCGGGCGATGACCGCCCAGGCGCTCCAGATGGGCGACGAGGGCCACAACCGCAACCGCGCGGGCACGTCGCTGCTGCTGCGCACGCTGCTCCCGGCGCTGATCGAGCTCGACGAGCCGTCCGCCGACGTGGCGTCCGCGGCCCGCTTCATCGCGGGCAACGACCACTTCTACCTCAACCTCACGATGCCGGCCGCCAAGGCCGCCGCCGACGCGGCGGCGGGCATCGACCGCTCCTCGATCGTGGTCGCGATGGCCCGCAACGGCACCGAGTTCGGGGTGCGGCTGAGCGGCACTGGCGACCGCTGGTTCACCGGGCCGAGCGGGATGATCGACGGGCTCTACCTGCCGGGGTTCGGCCCCGAGGACGCCAACCCAGACATCGGCGACAGCACGATCACGGAGACCGTCGGGCTCGGCGGATTCGCGATGGCCGCGGCACCGGCGATCGTGCGCGTGGTCGGTGGCGGCGCCGAGGACGCGCTCGACGCCACCCGGCTGATGTACGACATCACGTGGAGCGAGAGCCGCAGCTACCAGATCCCGTCGCTCGGCTTCCGCGGGACGCCGCTCGGCATCGACGCGCGCGAGGTCGTCGCCACCCGCGTGCTCCCGTTCGTGAACACCGGCATCGCCCACCGCGAGCCGGGAGTCGGCCAGATCGGCGCCGGGCTCGTCGAGCCGCCGATGGAAGCGTTCGCCGGCGCCGTTCGGGCGCTCGCCGGGCTGTGATCGCGGCGCAGCCAGCCCTCGGGCGGCACCTCGCGGTCGTCGGCGCCGGACGGGAGGCGGCCTACGCCGAGGACGACGGGTTCGTCGCGGTCCTCACGATGATGCCGCCGCTCCTGCCGAACGGCGTGCAGGTGCGGCGGCTGCCGGCGGTGGGCGACGAGGTGGTGGCGAGCGGCGAGTCGTGGGATCCGACCCTCCGTCTCCCCGACGACCCGGTGGCTCTCGGGGCGCACGTACGGCGAGTCGTGGGCGACCCGCCGGCCGACCTCGTGCGAGCCGTCCAGACCCGCGACCCGGCGCTCGCGGCCGCCGCGGGCCGTCGCCTCATCGGTCGCGGTCCGGGCCTGACGCCGGAGGGCGACGATCTCATCGCCGGCGTCGCAGCGGTGCTCTCGGAGGATCGACCCTGGGTCGCCGCGCTCATCGGAGCCGACCTCCGCACGCGCACCACCTCCCTCTCGGCCACGCTGCTCGAGCTCGCCGCCCAGGGCATGGGCCCGGAGCCGCTCCAGGCACTGCTCGCGGGCGACCCCGGAGCGCTGCGCCGCCTGGTGCGGCTCGGCCACTCGACCGGACGCGCCTACGCGATCGGCGCCGGGCTCGCGCTCGCCGCGAGCAGCCGCGCGAGCTGCACCACGACCGCGAGCGGCTCGTAGGCGATCTGGCGCCAGGTGAGGCGGACGACGCGGTAGCCGGCGGCCTGGAGCGCGGCGTCACGGGCGCGGTCGCGCTCGAACGCCTGGCGGGTCGAGTGGTAGGCGAAGCCGTCGACCTCGACGATCAACCGCTCGCGGCGCCACAGCAGATCGACCTCGATCTCGTCGCGGGTGGCGAGGTGCAGGATCTGCGCTTGTTCGACGGCGCGGTCGAGCTCGTGCTGCGGGAGGCAGGCGCCGAGGTCGTGGAGTGTCCGTGTGGGGGTGGTGAGGGGCAGGCCTTGGTGAACGGCGGCATTGAGGGAGTGGGATCGATGGATCCGCAGGCCCGGTCGTGGCCGTCGTACGGGGCCGGTGACGGTGATGTGGATCGCGCCGTGGTGGGGGCGGATGCCCCAGAGGTCGGCGGCGGTGAGGTGGCTGAGGATGCCGCCGGTCGCCAGCACGGCCGCCATCTCGGGACCGCGTTCCGCCGCGACTGGCCCGACCTGGAAGACGCCGCGGTGCAGCCGCACCAGCCGCCCGGTCGCGATCCCGTGCTGGCGGCGAGCGATCGCCGCGATCGCCTCGTCACCAGTGTGCATTTCGTCGACCTCACGCACCTGTGGCGAGTGAGGTCGACGTTGTGCTCCTCTGGCGTGCATTTCGTCGACCTCACCCGCGCGATCACCGTCACGTCGACGAAATGCACCCTCGGCCACCCCTACTAGAGCCCCGGCGCGGCCGATCCCACCCCCTCAATGCCGCAGTTCTCACAAAGGCGGCAGACAACCGCAACAAATAGGCTGCGCGGCCCATGAACGTGCTCGATCTCTCGCAGGACTTCTCCGTCCACACGCCCGCCTTCGCCAGCTACGACGGCCCGTCGGTGAAGTGGGTCAAGCGGCTCGCGTTCGACAGGGCGGGTGGGCAGGAGATCACGTCGACGCTCCATGTCGGCACGCACCTGGACGCGCCCGCGCACTTCTACTCGGGCGGCAAGTTCATCGGGGACCTGCCGCTGGAGTGGCTGATCGGCCCGGCGTGCGTGGTCGATCTCGAGCGCATGGGGGTCGGGGACTTCGACCTCTACGGGCCTGAGCACTTCGAGCGCTGGGAGCAGGAGACGGGGATCGCGATCGAGCCGGGCGACATCCTCATCATCCACACCGGCTACCACCGCCACTACCCGGAGAACTGGGCCGACCGGAGCGCGGTCGACGAGACGAAGTACTTCATCCGGCACCCCGGGCCGACGCGCGCGTTCGCCGAGTGGGTGCTCGAGCGCAAGGTCCGCTGGCTGGCCGTCGACGCCGGCAGCGCCGACCATCCCATGAACACCGTGATCCGGCGCATGCGGGCCGACGAGGCCGAGGACGCCGAGGCCAAGCTGGGCCGGTCGCTCGACGAGATCTTCCCGAAGGCCGACTACCAGATCATGCACACGCTGCTGTTCCCCCACGACGTGATCCACATCGAGAACCTCGGGGGCGCGATCGACGAGGTGCTCGACCGCCGGATCACGTTCGGCTGCTTCCCGTGGCGCTTCCAGGGCGGCGAAGCGGCGTTCTGCCGAGCGGTCGCGTTCCTCGACTGAGTTCGGATTCCGACTGGACGCGCCGGACCACGCGATTATTTCGTCCAGCGCCGCATCGACCGCCGTGCTCCGGGTACGAGGGCGCTTAATCCGCTGGTCTGTCGAGGAGCCCAGGGACGGAGGCACGGATGGTCGACAGGCCCGCGGGCGCTCGCGACTCACCCCGGCCGGCACCGATGGTCACGGAGCCGGCCGACGCGGGCTCCACCGCGTGCGGCGCCCGCAGCCCGGCGACGATCGCGAGCAGGACCCACGACAGGGGATCCTCGAGGTAGGCGGCGTACACGAGCGTGTGCAGGAGCAGCGCGCAGAACGCCGCCGCCAGGCCGGCGCGCGCGACCCCCGCGGCGCCCGGCCACGGCGCTGACCGCAGCGTCGCCAGCAGGCGACCGAAGAGCAACGCCAGCGAGAGCCCCACGAGCGCGAGGTAGGCCGCGAAGCCGACGATCCCCTGCTCGGCCGCCACCGTCAGCGCGATCGTGTGCGAAGCGGCGGCCACCTTCTCGGAGCTGACGTCCTCGCGCTCGCGGAAGCGCTCCTCGAACGCGCCCGAGCCGAAGCCGAACACGGGACGGTCGCGCACCATCGACAGGCCGCCGCCGACGAGGTCGGCACGCCCGCTCGTCGCCCGGTCGAGGCTGTTCGTGTCGAGGTTCACCGCGCCGGGCGCGAACAGGACCACGGCGAGGGCCACGGCCGCCGCCGCGCCTGCCCCCGCCAGCACCGGCCACACCTTCCAGCGCAGCGCCGCCAGCACGGCGAGCCCGAGCACGAGCGCGGCGAAGCTCGACTGCGAGAGCGAGAACACGAGCCCGACCCAGAGCACCGCGAGCGCGCCGGCGATCAGCAGCGCCTCCTTGCGCCGGCGCGTCCACAGGAGCACGGCCGCGAGCAGGATCATCGTGAGCGCCAGGTAGCGCCCGTAGATGTTCGGGTCGAAGAACAGCGAGTTGACCCGGAAGTACGGCAGCAGGTCGTTGGCCTCGACCACCTTCTCGTTGGTGATCACCAGGTGGCCGGTCGCGAACTCGACGCAGCCGATCGCCGCGAACGCGAGTGCCAGCCCGACGGTCACCCACAGCGAGCGCTGGAGCAGGAGCGGCGACCAGCGCACCTCGAGCAGCAACAGGAACAGCAGCGCGAACGGCACGTAGAAGAGGCAGAGGTTCTTGACCGCCTGCTCGACGTCGGTCGAGTACAGCGCCTGCACGCCGTAGAGCACGAGCACAACAGCGAACGCGCGGCGCAGCCAGGTGAGCACCCGGTCGCGCTCCGGCTCGTCGTCCTCGTCATCCCCGGGCCGCAGCGCCCGCCATGCGTACGCGATCAGCCCCGCGGCGATCACCGCGTACAGCGGCAGCAGCAGGTTCGCCGCGGAGTCGCCGATCGACACCGGCACCCGGAACGGGAGGGCGCCCACGGCCAGCAGGGCCAACGCCGCCGGCCACCGGTGCACCACCCAAGCCAGGACGAGCACCGCCACCACTCCCGCCGCGGCACCGGCGGCGAGCCGCGGCCCCGCCGCAGGCAGCTCGGTCGAGAGCGTCGAGAGCGCCAGCGCGGCGAGCACGGGCGCCGCCAGCATCGCCGCCAACCGGTGGCGCCGGTCCTCCAGTACGAGCGCCAAGCCC
The DNA here is from genome assembly GCA_963730535.1 of uncultured Solirubrobacteraceae bacterium. Taxonomy (GTDB): domain Bacteria; phylum Actinomycetota; class Thermoleophilia; order Solirubrobacterales; family Solirubrobacteraceae; genus DASSUW01. The sequence goes on along the minus strand of CAVSRU010000011.1, from coordinate 319,289 downwards.
ACCGCCAGGGCCGCGGCGAGCACCGCGGCACCCTCGAGGGGGCCGGCGGCGGCGAGCGTTCTCAGATGTCCTCCATCGTCACCGGGTCGGGCTCGTGGTCCTCGTCGGCGACGCCGAGGAACTCGGTGTACGCCTCGATCACGGCGGCCGGCTCGTCCCACATCTTCATGCGGCCCTTGTGCAGCCAGATCGCGTCGTCGCAGAGCTTCTCGATACTGGCCAGCGCGTGGCTCACGAGGAGGATCGTGCGGTCCTCGCCGCACAGGTCGCGCATGCGCTCGAACGACTTTCGGCGGAAGCGGGCGTCGCCGACCGACAGCGCCTCGTCGATGATCAGGATGTCCGGGTGCATGGTCACGGCGACCGCGAACGCGAGCCGCCCGTACATGCCGGACGAGTAGGTCCGCATCGGCATGTCCATGAACTCCTCGAGCTCGGCGAACTCGACGATCTCGTCGTACTTCTCGCGCAGCTCCGCGCGCGTGAGCCCGGCGGCGAGCCCGCCGAGGACGACGTTCTCGCGACCCGTGAGCCGGCGGTTGAAGCCGATGCCGAGCGAGAGCAGCGTGCTGACCCGGCCATTGACCTCCACGCGACCTGAGCTGGGCGGGAGGATGCCGGCGACCGTGCGCATGAGCGTCGACTTGCCGGCGCCGTTGGCCCCCACGACGCCGAGCACCTTGCCGTGCTGCACGCTGAACGACACGCCCTTCAAGGCCTGGATCTCCCGGATCACCCGCTGCCGGCGGCCGAGTCGCATCAGCGTGGTCTTGAGCGTGGGCGCCCGCTCGAGCGACGTCCGGTAGGTCACCGAGACGTCCTCGACCTGGATCCGCGGCTTCCTAGAGGCGGACAGCGAACTCACGCTCCCGGGAGATGAAGAACAGGGCGCCGAAGATGAAGAGCACGACCGCCCACGCAGCGCCGAAGGCGAGATCGCCGGGGTCCGGCGCCCGCCCGAAGTCGATCACGTCGCTCCACGCCGTCAGCAGCGGCGCGAGCGGGTTGAGCACGAGCAGGAAGCTGTACCGGTCGGGCACCTCGGACGCGTAGTACAGGATCGGCGACGCGTACAGCCACACCCGCAGGCCATAGGTGAGGAACGTCTTGAGGTCGCGGAAGTAGACCTGGAGCGCCGCGACCAGCATCGCCAGCCCCGTCGCGAGCACGAGCAGGAGCAGGACGATCGGCAGCACCCACAGCAGGTGGGCGCCGAACGGGATCTTGGCGATGAACGCGACCGGGATGAAGACGAGCACGGTCGGCAGGAACTTGCGGACGGCGACGAGCACCGACGACGCCGGCAGCAGGATCCGCGGGAAGGCGGTGTTGAGGATCAGCCGCCCACCGCCGGTCACCGACTTCACGGCCTGGCGGAGCGCGTCGGTGACGAAGTGGTACGCGAACAGCGCCGCCATCAGGTGCGCGAAGAACACGATGCCGCCGGTCTTCTGGCGGATGATGTCGACGAGCACGAAGTACACGCACGAGAGCAGCAGCGGGTTGAGCAGCAGCCAGACCTGGCCGACCACGGTGTCGAAGTGCTGCGCGCGCAGGCTCGTGCGCGAGAGCTCGAAGGCGAACTCGCGCCGGCGCCAGAGCTCGCGCACGTACGGCCCGATCGGCGGCAGGCCGACCCGGTGAGGCTCGTAGACGTGCGTGACCGCGTCGAACTCGTTCGTGCGGTGGCTGGCTTGGGCGCTGCTCAAAGCACGAAGAGGCTAGCGGCGCGACCAGCCGTCATCGCAGCCTGTCCGACGCGAGGACGGCGACGAGGTGACCGGCGGCCGTGATCGCGCCCACGACGACGAGGGCGATGACCAGCGTGCGCGAGCCGACGAGGTCACCCGCCACCGCGTCGACGATCGCGGCCACGAGCGCCAGCAGCGTGAACTCCACCGCGACGAAGGCGCGGTAGAACGGCACCCGCCGCAGGGCCCGGCGCACCCGCCGCAGCCCGCTCGCGCGCGGCGCGGCGACCGCCTCGGTGTCCTCGGCCGGCGGCCGCCCCGACTCCGCACGGGCGACCGTGACGAGCGCCGACTCGCCCTGCACGAGCAGCACCAGGACCGCCACCACGAGGCCTAGCGTGGTGTAGCCGCCGAGCTCGTCCCAGCCGCCGTCGGCGCGCACGCCGAGCGCGACCGGCAGCGCCGCCTCGGTGAGCCAGTGGCCGATCCGGTCGAGGTACACGCCGACGGGCGAGCCGGTGGCGCGGCGCCAGCGCGCCAGCTCGCCGTCCGAGCAGTCGAGCAGGATCTGGAGCTGGATGAGTAGCGCCGCGCCCACGGCGGCGCCGAGACCGGGGAGGGAGAGCACCGCGGCGGCCGCCAGGCCCGCGGCGATCATCAGCCACGTGACGCCGTTCGGGGTGATCCGGGTGCGCAGGAGCAGCCGCGTGAGGTACGGCGACAGCCGGCGCACGTACAGCCGCCCCGCCCAGTGCTCGCCGCTGTTGCGCTCGAAGATCGAGGCCGGCTGCGTGGCCGCGCGCAGCTCAGCGATCGTAGGCATCGACGAACTCCGCGACGGCGCGCCGGGCGCCGGCCTCGTCCATCCCGAGGTGCTCGAGGATGGTGAAGCGATCCGGTCGCGTCTCGGGCGCGCGCACGACGGCCTCGGCGAACTGCTCCTCGCTCAGCCCGAGGTCGGCCGGCGTGCGCGGCAGCCCGTGCCGGCGCAGGCAGGCGTCGATCCCACCCGCGAGCCCGTCGTCGCCGCGCAGGAACGAGGTGAAGAGGCTGGCGGCCCCCGCCAGCTCGCCGTGGTGGGCGGTGCCGGGATAGAGCACGTCGATCGCGTGCAGGATCTCGTGATCGCCGCCGCTGCACGGCCGGCTGCTTCCCGCGGTCGCCATCGCCAGCCCGGACAGCACGAGCGACTCGGCGAGCGCGATCAGGAACCCGTCGTCCTCGATGCCGTCCTGGCGGTGGATGATCGAGGTCGCGGCGATCCGCGCGAACGTGACCGCCACGCCGTCGACCGCCTCACCGCGCTCGCGCGCGGCGAGCCGCCAGTCGGCGATCGCCGACAGGTTGCTGATCGCGTCCCCGATCCCGGAGCGGCGCATGGCCGGCTCGCTGCGGCGCACGTAGTCGAGGTCGACGACGACGGCGATCGGCATCTGCACGCCGTAGGACGCCTTGCGGCCCGCCTCGTCGTCTTCGAGCGAGGCGACCGGCGAGGCGATGCCGTCGTGGGCGAGGCTGGTGGCGACGGCGACCACCGGCAGGCCGGAGAGGCTCGCGGCGTACTTGGCGACGTCCAGAGTGCGGCCGCCGCCGATCCCCACCACCGCGTCGTAGAAGCCTCGCCGCAGCCGTGTGGCGAGCTCGGCGCCGGCCTGCACCGAGCCGCCCTCGACGTTCCAGATCTCGCCGTTGCGCAGGCTCGGCCGCAGCACGGCCGCGATCTCCTCGCCGAGCCCGGGGCCGACGACGACGGCGACGTGGCCGCCGCTGGAGATCCGGCGGTCGGCGAGCAGGGGCGCGAGGTCCTTGACCGCGCCGGCCCCGATGTCGACCTCGAGCGGCGTGCCGACCATGCGGGTCAGCAGCGGCACGCGACCTCCCGCGCCCGCTCGAGGTCGCGCGCATCGTCGACCTCGACCCACTCGACGGCACCGATCGGCGCCGTCCCCACGCGGCCGCCGCGGTCGGCGAGCTCCTGGAAGCCGTCCTCGTAGTAGAGCTGCGGATCGCGGCGCCAGGTGGTCTGCAGCGCGTCGGCGAGGGGGGCCGCGGCGGCCGGCTCGATCAGCGTGACGCCGATGTACTCGCCCTGCGCGGTCGCCGGGTCCAGCGCCTTGTTGATGCGGTCCAGGAAGCCCTCGGGCGAGATGTGGACCTTCATCTCCTCCTCGCCGAGCTGCTTGACGTCGTCGACCGCGATCAGCACCTCCGGACCGCGGGCGGCGAGCAGCGCCTCCTCGACCGAGGCGGGGTGGACCGTGTCGCCGTTGGCGAGCAGCACGCCCTCGGCGAACGCGTCGCGCGCGCACCACAGCGAGTAGGCGTTGTTCCACTCGAGCGCCTTCGGGTTGTAGACGAGCTCGAGCGCGAGCCCGTGACGGCGCTCGAGGTCGGCCGCCCGATCGGCCAGCCGCTCGTGCGCGTAGCCGGTGACGATCACGGCGCGCTCCAGCCCGACGGTGGCGAAGTTGCCGAGCGCCACGTCGAGGATCGTCCGGTCCCCGTCGACCGGCAGCAGCGTCTTCGGCAGCTCCGCCGTCTCGTGGCCGAGCCGCTTCCCCGCGCCTGCGGCGAGCACCATCCCGATCACGCCTCGTCCTCCCCGTCCTCGTCGAAGGCATCCGGCTCGCCGCCGCGCCCGTCCGCGAGCCAGCTCGCGCCCGCCTCGATCACGAAGACGGCCCCGAGCAGGGCCGCGGCCACGTAGAAGCCGGCGGGCAGCGCCCCGAGCGCGAGGAGGGCGAAGGCGATCGCGACGCGGCCCTCCCAGCCGGGCAGGCTGAGCCACGCAGGCGGTAGTGCCCCCTGGTGGCGGAGCCGGTAGGGGAGGTCATAGGTGTGGAAGGCCAGGGCCGCGATCAGCGCGAACGCGGCGGGCAGGGCGTGGGACCCCTCGTGCGCCGCCAGCCAGATGAAGGCCACGTACTCGGTCAGCCGCACGAGCGGCGGCTCGGTCCACGCCGCCTTGCGTGCCGGACGCCCGAGCGCGGCGCTCCCGGCCAGCACCGCCCAGGCCAGCACGGCCGCCACCACCGCGAGCGGCACGTCGGCGCCACCGATCGCGGCGACCGCCAGCAGGGGCACCAGGCCGGCGAGTGCCAGCGCCGGCCCCGGCGCGGGGATCAGCGGGCCGAGGACGCGGCCGAGCGCGCGCGCCGCGGGCCCGTCGTCGCGGAACACGCGCGGGAGGTCGGGTGCCGCGGCCACGCTCATCGGATCGCCCGCAGGATCCGGCCGCTGTGCGTATACGCGATCGCGAAGCCGCCCCAGGCCAGCAGCGCGATGAACGTCACGCGCGGGGTGAAGAGGGCGGCGGTGATGGAGATGACCGCGAAGCGCTCGCCGATCGGGAAGGCGGCCATGCGCTTGAGCCACCGGACCACGCGCACGTCGTCGAGCCGCGCCCACAGCGACAGCACGCGGGCCGCGAACGAGCGGCGCCGCGGCGGGGCGGTCGTCGCGCGGCGCGCCTCGGCGGTCGCGCCCGCGTGATCGAGCGGCTGCTCGAGCGGCGGCTGGCGCACGGCGCTCGTCCCCTCGCGCTGCAAGGAGGAGTGCGAGGCGTCCGACGTGTGGCGGACGGTCTGGAGCACCAGCGCGCTGCAGGCGAGCAGCCAGACGGGGTCGCCGACACGGCTCGCCCCGATCGCCAGGCCGGCGAACACGAGGTACTCCTTCGTGCGGTCGAGCATCGAGTCGAGCCAGGCGCCGAACTTGGAGAACTGGCGCGTGTAGCGGGCGAGCTGCCCGTCGACGCAGTCGGTCGTGAACGCCGCCTGCAGGAGCACGGCGCCGGCCACCAGCCCCCACCGCTCGCCCGCGGCGAACGCGGCCGCGGCCAGCACGCCGATGACGAGCGAGGCGAGCGTGACCTGGTTCGGCGTCAGCCCGCGGCGCGCCGCCCACCGGGCGATGAAGCGCGAGTACGGCGAGACGAAGAACGTGGTGAAGAAGCCGTCGGCGCCCTTGACCGCGGAGTCGAGCAGCAGGCGGTCCTCGTCGAGCTCCCCGATGCGCGCCTCGGTGCGGCCCGCGGCCGCCGGCGACAGCGGGCGAGACCAGAAGAGCAGCCGCAGGTAGACGGCCTGCACGGGGGCCCCGCCGCGCACGAGCCCGAGCAGCAGCAGCGAGACGGTGTCCCGCGGCGCGGCGGCGATGCGATTGGCGAGCAGCTCCTCGTGCTCCTCGCTGAGCGCCTCGAGTGATCCTTCGCCTTCGCCTTCGGCCTCGGGCGGCTCCTCGGACTCGTCCGGCGCGGCGTAGTCGTCGCCCCGGTCGTCGCCTTCGGGGACGTCCTGGGAGCGCGCCATCAGCAGGCGCCAGCGGGCCGCCTTGCGGACCAGCTCCTCCTCCCAGGCGCCGGGGACGTCGCCGACCAGCGAGGCGAGCCGCTCCGCCGCCGACGCCAGCGTGGCGAGGTCCGCCGGGGCGACGCGCAGCACGCCGAGGAACGTCGCGTTCGCCCGGCGGACGGTGTGGTACGGCGTGGCGGCAGCGATCACGCGGCCGCGCCGGGCCTGGATGCGGAAGGCGATCTGCCGCCGGCGGCCACCGGCGAGGACGGCGGTGCTCACCTTCGGGTCGACGATCAGGCCCTCGAGCGCGCTCGCGTGGGTGACGACGTCGCCGTAGGCCAGCAGCACGGGTCCCGCCGCCGCGCGCGCGAGCTCGGCCACCGCGTGCAGCTCGCTTGCGGGCGAGCCGGGAGCGCGGACGTCGGCGGCGTCGCCGATGGCGGACTCGACGTCGCGCTCCCACTCGGGGCGCGTGAAGACGACCGTGCGGCGGACGCCGAGGCCGGTGAGCTGCGCCACGAGCCGCGAGAGGACGGTGCCGTCCTCGAGCGGCGCGAGCGCCGCCGGCGCGGCGCCGGCCGGGGCGGTGGCGACGACGACGGCGAGGTCCATGGGCGCCGCGCTCCTGGCTGCGGGTCGTGTGGGCGCGCTCATCGGCGGCGCCTCTCTATCGCTCAACCCGCTCGTCAAGGCCGTCGGAGCCTAGCGGGCCGCCGGCCGGTTCCCGGGCGCTGAGTTGCGCGAGCAGCCGCTCCACGCGGGCGCCCACGACGGCCAGCTCGAAGTCGGCCGCGCGGCGCCGCGACGCCGCGGCGAGCGCGTGGCGGCGGGCCGGATCGGCCATCAGCCCGTCGAGCGCCGCGGCAAGCTCGCCCACGTCCTCCGGCGGTACCAGCACTCCGCCGTGGCCATTGCCGACGATGTCGCGCGGGCCGGTGGGGCAATCGAAGCTCACCACGGGGAGGCCGATGGCGATCGCCTCCAGCAGCACCATCGGGAAGCCCTCCCAGCGCGAGCTCAGCGCGAAGACGGAGGCCTCCGCCATCGCGTCCACGAGGCGGTCGGAGCGGCCGAGCAGCGCGATCCGGTCGCCGCCCGCCAGCTCGTCGATCTGCGCCTGGAGGCGGTCGCGCTCCGGCCCGCTGCCGTAGATGCGCAGCTGCCACTCGGGGTGGCGGCGGGAGGCGGCCGCGAAGGCGGGGACGAGCAGGTCGAAGCCCTTCTGGAGGTTGAGCCGGCCGGCGGCGACGACGACCTTGGCGTCGGGGTCGGCGGCGGGCGCGTCGGCGAGCGGCACCGGGTTGGGGATGTGCTCGACGTGCGTGCGGGCGCCCGCGAGCAGGCGGCGGTAGTCGTCCTCGTCCTGCGTCGTCAGCGTGGTGAGCGCGTCCAGGCGACCGTAGTGCCGGCGGATGTCCGCGGCGAGGCGCGGCCGGTGGATCCCGAGGTGCTGGTGCTCCTGGCCGATCGTGGCGACGCTCTTCGGAGCGAGCCGCGCGGCGAGCAGGTTGAACGCCGGCCGGGTGGTGACGACCGCGCCGCCGTCGAGCGAGCGCAGCCAGCGCACGAACGCCAGGTCGGTCTGGAGGCTGCAGGACGGGTACGCGTAGTCCTCCGGGTGGATCAACAGGCTCGGGAGCCGGGAGAGGACCGGGTGCCGGGCCTCGAGCGCGCTCACCCGCACGCCGGGCGGGAACGGGAAGAACGGCTCGTCGCGCCGCCGGATCACGCTCACGACCTCGACCTCGCGGGTCGCGGCCAGATGCCCCGCCATCGTCAGCGTCGTCCGGATCGTCCCGCCCATGCCCCATGCGTGGGCGAGCACGAAGCGCACGGGGCCGGGCGCGGGCGCCGCGTTGCCGCGCGGGAGCGCGGCCAGCGCGTGCAGTACCGCCCGGTGGACCGCGACGGCGAGCGGCCCGAGCAGCCGGCGGCGGCGCGAGACGCGGGCCATCTAGCCGCGCAGCCGGCGCACGAGCGGCGCGACGCGTCGCCGCGCGCGCCGGGGCACCACGTGCCAGAGGCGCACGGGCAGCGGCGGCTCCGGCGGCGGCGGGGGCTTGGGCAGCGGCGTCTGCCGGACCTCGTGGAGCTGCATGCGGCCAGGGTGGTAGAAGCGCTCGGCGAGCGGGATCTCCGGCTGGATCCGCAGGTCGAGGCCCGGGAACTGCTCGATCCGGGCGTCGATCTCGGCGCCCGCCGCCAGCAGCGAGCCGTTGGCGCCCAGCGGGGCCAGCACCGCTGGGTCGTCGATCGCGTAGCCGTAGAACTCGGCGAGCCGTGCGAAGCGCTCGATCAGCAGGCGCTTGTGGTCGTCACTCATGCGCCGGTGCCACTTGTCCACGCGCGACACGTCGATCGCCTCGTCGATGCGGTTGCCGCCCTCCACGACCACGCGGCCGCCGCGGCCGGTCTGCACGGTGTGGTGGTCGAGCACGCGGTCCGACCACGGCTCACCGAGCCAGTCGAGCAGCTCGCGCAGCACCGGCTCAGGGCTCAGCACCAGCTCCTCGTAGCGCACGACGACGAACCGCTCCTTGTGGTTCGCCGCCTGGCGGGCGATCTCGCGCGCGTAGCGGTCGACGTGGACCGAGGCGCGGCGATACGAGTGGCCGAATCGCCCCATGTTCGAGCCCACCGCCCCGCCGGGATGGCGGGCGATGGCGACGAACACGGCGTCCGGGAACAGGCGTGCGAGGCCGTCGACATGCCACGTGTGCAGCGGCGTCTTGTCGCCCCAGCGGTGCTTGCCCTGCTGCTCCATGTGGCGCGTGAAGATCCGCCGGTAGAAGGCCGCGAGCTCGGCGTCGAGCTCCTCCCGGCTCCAGCCCATCCGCCGGGCCCAGTTGCGCCCGGACCACTTGAGGGGGACGAACTGATGGGCGTTGTAGGCCCGCATGAAGCCGGTCTCCTGCGGGATCGAGATGCCCTCGTGGCTGTCGAGCATCAACCGCAGCAGCGTCGATCCCGACCCCATGGTCCCGACGATGAAGATGGGGCCGCCCATAAGCGCGGGCGAGTCTAGAACCAGCCTCGCTAGGGTGCCCGCGCGTCGAATGAAGATCCGCTTCCTCCTCATGAACGCGTTCGCCGTCGGCGGCACGATCCGGACGACGTTCACGACCGCGGGCGAGCTCGCCAGGCTCGGTCACGACGTGGAGATCATGAGCGTGTTCCGGCGCCGGGCCGACACGGCGCTGCCGGTCCCCGAGGGCGTGACGCTGAAGTTCCTCGCCGACCTGCGCAAGGACGTCGTGCCCGACCTGCCGCCCCAGCAGCGCCTGCTGGCCGAGCAGCCGACGCGCCTGATGTCGTCGAACGACTTCCGGTATCCCAACTTCAACCTGCTGACCGACGTGCGGCTGGCGCGGTACATCCGCTCGGTGCGCGACGGCGTGCTGGTCGGGACTCGCCCGTCGATCAACCTCGCGGTCGCGCTGCTCGCGTCGCCGTCCGTGGTGCGCGTGGGGCAGGACCACATGAACCTCGCGAGCTACAACAACGCGCTGCGCAACCAGATCGCGTCGATCTACCCGCGCCTGGACATGGTGTCGACGCTCACCGAAGGGGACGCCGAGGACTACCGGCGCCACCTCGGCGGCGGCACGCGGGTCGAGTGCATGCCGAACGGCGTGCCGGACGTCGGCGGCCACCGGGCGGCGCTCGACGAGAAGGTCGTGGTCGCGGCCGGCCGCCTCGGCCGGCAGAAGGGCTTCGACCGCCTGTTGCGCTCGTGGGCGCGAGTGGTCGGCGACCACCCCGGCTGGCAGCTGAAGATCTTCGGCAGCGGCGTCGACATGAAGCCGCTGCGCCGTCAGATCCGCCGCCTCGGGATCGAGGACAGCGCCCAGATGATGGGCTTCACCTCGAGCCTCCACGAGGAGATGTCGCGCGCCTCGCTCTACGTGATGAGCTCGCGCAAGGAGGGCTTCCCGATGGTGCTGCTCGAGGCGATGGCGGTCGGGCTGCCGGTGGTGAGCTTCGACTGCCCGACCGGGCCGCGCGACATCATCCGGGAGGGCGTCGACGGGCACGTGGTGCCCGAGGGCGACGTCGACGCGCTGGCCGCCGCCATGGGCGGCCTGATGGGCGACCCGGAGCGGCGCAAGGCGTACGGACGCGCCGCCGTCGAGGGCGCCCGGCGCTACGACATCGCGGCGATCACGCGGCGCTGGGAGGAGCTGTTCGAGGAGATCGCGGCGGGGAAGGGCGACGCCGGGCGCTGGCCCGCGGTCGGCGACCTCACGCGGATCGTGGCGCGGCGGGCGCGGAAGCAGCTGTGACGTCGTCGATCACCAGGCAGTCGACGCCCGCCTCCAGCAGCGCCTCGCGCTCCTCGGCGGCCGGGCACCACGCCGCCACCTCGAGCCCCGCCTCGTGCGCGACCCGCACGGATGCAGCGGCGTCGGCCGGGAACGACTCGACGTTCGCCGCGACGACCTCGAGCCCGAGGTGGCGGGCCGCCGGGATCGCCTTGCGCAGCGGGAAGCGGATCCAGGTCAGCAGCCCGAGCGGGACGGTGCCGAGGCGCTCGCGGACGATCACGAGCGCCGCCGGGTCGAAGCTCGTGACCAGCACGTGACGGTCATGCCCGGCGAGCAGCTCCGCCGTCAGGGCCGCGGTCGTCCGCTCGCGCGGGCGCAGCGCGTCCTCGAGCGCCGTCTTGACCTCGACGTCGACCGAGACCTCCGCGGGCAGCTCCTCGAGCAGGTCGGCGACCCGCATGAGCCCGGCGTCGTCGGTCTCCGCAGCCGTCAGGGCCGCGATCGAGCGCCCGTCCTCGAGCTCGGGATCGTGCCGGGCGACGAGCACGCCGTCGGCCGTGGCGCGCGCATCGACCTCGACCCACCGCAGGCCGGCGGCCACGGCCGCCCGGAACGACGGCAGCGTGTTCTCCTCGTGCCCGCGGCCGCTGCCGCGGTGGCCGCAGAGGACCGGGGTGTCGCCGAAGACGCTCAAAGAGTCGAGTAGCTTGGCAGCCATGCCGCGCCTCAGCGTCGTCCTCGTCGTCCATGGCGAGCAGGCTCACCTCGAGGAGGTGACCTCCGCCGTGCTGCGCGGCGACGACCTCGAGCTCGTGGTGGTCGACGACGCGTCGCCCGACCACGGGCCGGAGCTGCTCGACGCGCTCGCCGCCCGCGACGAGCGCGTGCGCGTGCATCACCTGGCGGAGCGCGTGGGCCTCGGCGAGGCCCGCAACCTGGGGCTCGAGCTGGCGGCCGGCGAGTACGTCTGGTTCGTCAACGCCAGCGACGTCCCCGCGCCCGGCGGCGTGCTCGCGCGGCTGGCCGAGACCTCGCCGGACGTGCTGCTGCTCGGCGACCGTATCGAGGACGCGGTGGGCCGCTCCCGCCGGGGCCCGCATGCCGCGCTGGTGCGCCGCCTGACTCACGCGACCACGCTCGACGAGGAACCCGGGCTCGCCGACGCCGCCCCGCGCGCGTGGGACAAGGTCTTCCGGCGCGACGGGCTCGGCCGCTTCGCCCCCGGCCGCCACGGGGAGCTGACCGTCACCTGGCCGGCGCTCCTGGGGGCGCGGCGGATCGCCGCGGTGCCGGGGACGAGCTACGTACGCCGCGAGCTGGAGAACGCCACGCGCGTGCCGGGCTCGCCGTTCGAGCCCTACGAGTCGGTGCTGGAGGGGGCGGACGAGCGCACGCGCCGGGTCGTCGTGCCCGCCATGGCGCGGCACCTGCTCTCGCTCCTCGACCGCGTCCCGGAGGGCGAGCGGCGGGAGTTCTTCCGGCGCGCGTCGGAGGTCTACCGACGGCACCGCACCGGCGACGAGCCGGCCGCGGCGCGGCACACCCTGCTGGAGCGCGACGCGTACGCGGCGTACCGGCTGCTCGAGCAGGGCGTCGAGGCCCGCCGCCGCGCGCCGTCGCTCGCGCCTGTCCGCAAGGCGCGCAGCCGGCTGCGCAAGGCGAGCCTCGAGCGCCATTACCGGTCACGGCTGCGCGCGCCGCTCGACCCCGAGCTCGCCGTCTACGGCGCGTACTGGTTCCGCGGCTACTCATGCAACCCGCGCGCGATCTACGAGCGGGCTGCCGAGCTCGTGCCGCACGTCCGCGGCGTCTGGGTGGTGAGGCCCGGGGCGACGGTCCCGGACGGCGTCGAGCACGTCGTCGCCAACACGCCCGAGTACTTCGACGCGATCGCGCGCGCGGGCTACCTGGTCAACAACGTCAACTTCCCGAACCACCTGGTCAAGCGCGAGGGCAGCGTCCACGTGATGACCCACCACGGCACGCCGCTCAAGCGCATGGGCCTCGACCTGCGGTACGCCCACCACGCCGGCCGCAAGCTGGACTTCGCCGCGCTGCTCGAGCGCAGCCGCCGGTGGGACTTCAGCGTCTCCTCCAACCGCCACTCGACGCTGATCTGGGAGCGCGTCTACCCGGTGCCGTTCGAGACGCTCGAGGTCGGCTACCCGCGCAACGACGCGCTGGCCAACGCCAGCGAGGAGGACGCGCAGCGGCTGCGCGCGGAGCTCGGCATCGCTCCCGGGCAGACCGCGGTGCTGTACGCGCCGACGCACCGCGAGTACCGCTCGGGCTACGAGCCGACGCTCGACCTCGGCCGCCTCGCGGCGGCGCTGGGCGACGACCACGTGGTCCTCGCCCGCCAGCACTACTTCTATGATTCCGATCCGCTCGTGCGCGACCTCCATCGCGCCGGGAGGCTGCTCGACGTGGCCTCCCATCCGTCGGTCGAGGAGCTGTGCATCGCTTCCGACGTGTTGCTCACCGACTACTCCTCGATCATGTTCGACTACGCCGTCCTCGACCGCCCGATCGTCATCCACGCCCCCGACTGGGACGTGTACCGGGAGCTGCGCGGGACGTACTTCGACCTGCTCGCCGAGCCGCCCGGCGTCGTCGCGCGGACCGAGGACGAGCTGGTCGACCTCTTCGCCTCGGCCGCGGCGTACGACGAGGCGGCCGGCGAGGCCCGGGCCGCGTTCCGCACCCGCTTCGCCTCGCTCGACGACGGGCGCGCTGCCGAGCGCGTCGTCCGTCGCGTGTGGCTCGGGGAGCGCGAGGCCAAGCAGCCGCCCGTGCCGTCGACGGCGCGATGAGCGAGCGCCAGCTCCTGCTCGTCGTCGGGGTCGGGCGCAGCGGCACGAGCCTGCTATCCGGCATGCTCGGCCAGCTCGGCTTCCGGATCCCGCAGCCCGAGGTGCAGGCCGACGACACGAACCCGCGCGGCTTCGGGGAGCCGCGCTGGGTGGTCGACTTCCACTCGCGCCTGCTGCGCGAGCGCCGCGTGACGGTCAACGACTCCCGCCCTGCCGCCTGGGAGGCGACCACCGCCGCCGGGGACGCGCCGGCGGTGCGCGACGAGCTGCGCGGCTGGCTGGAGGGCGAGCTGCGCGAGCCGGGCGCCGTGCTCGTCAAGGACCCGCGCACGGTCTGGTTCCTGCCGCTGTGGATGCGCTGCGCCGCCGACCTGGGAGCCCGCACCTCGTTCGTCACGATGCTCCGCCATCCCGCCGAGATCGTCACGAGCGCGCGCCGCTCGTACGGCACCGGCCTCACCGAGGCGACGCGCGCGGCGGCGTGGATCAACGTGATCCTCCAGACCGAGCAGGTCACGCGCGAGGCGTCGCGGGCGTTCGTGCGCTACGAGGACCTGCTGGCCGACTGGCCGCCCGAGATCCGGCGGCTCGGCACGCAGCTCGACCTGCCGGAGCTGGCCGGGATCGACCGGCCTCCCGAGGTCGACGCGTTCGTGGACCCCGGGCTACACCGCAGCCGCACGAGCTGGGCCGACCTCGACGTGCCCGACCGCGTGCGCGACCTCGCCGAGACCGTGTGGGGGCATCTCGACGAGCCCGCTCCCGACGTGCTCGACGCCGACCGCGCGGCCTACCGCGCGCTCTACGCCGAGGCGGAGGCGATCGCGCAGTGCTCGATCATGGCCGCCCGCCCGCGCAAGAAGCGTCCCGTCCCGCCGCCGTCGCTCCGCACCCGGCTCGCCCGCCGGGTGCGCAGGCTCGGCTCCTAGGATCTTCGCCGTGCCGAGGGTCAGCGTGGTCGTGCCGGTCTACAACGTCGAGGAGTTCCTCGAGGCGTGCCTGGACTCGCTGCTCGCGCAGACGTTCGAGGACTTCGAGGCGATCCTCGTCGACGACGGCTCGACCGATCGCAGCGGTGAGATCGCCCAGCGGTACGCGGACCGCGACAGCCGCTTCCGCGTCGTCACCCAGGAGAACGGCGGCCTCAGCAAGGCGCGCAACACGGGGGCGGACGTCGCCCGGGGCGAGTTCCTCGTCTTCCTCGACAGCGACGACGCGCTGCCGGCGAACGCCTACGAGCTGCTCGTCGGCGCGCTCGACAAGACGGGCTCGGACTTCGCGACCGGGAACGTCCACCGGCTCACCCGCTTCGCGACCTTCCAGTCGCCGTTCCTGGCCAAGACGTTCCCGGAGACGCGGCTGAAGACCCACGTCACCAAGTTCCGCCCGCTGCTCGCCGACCGTCCGGCCTGGAACAAGCTGTGGCGCCGCTCGTTCTGGGACCAGCACGGCTTCCGCTTCCCCGAGGGGCGGACGTACGAGGACACGCCGGTCACCGTCCCCGCGCACTTCCTGGCGCGCTCGGTCGACGTCATCTCGGACCCCGTCTACTACTGGCGCATCCGCGAGGGCGCCGAGTCGATCACCCAGCGCAAGCTCGAGCCGCGCGGGCTGACCGACCGGCTGTTGGCCATCGATGAGGTCTCCGACCACCTCGCGCGCAAGGGGCCGCGCGGCGCCAAGCGCTGGTACGACGAGAGCGTCGTCGCCGACGACCTGCGCTACTACGTCAACGGCCTCGAGGCCGCCGACGACGAGTACCGCGCGCTGTTCCTGGACCGCGTGAACGCGTTCCTGGACAAGGCGAGCCCGAAGATCTTCCGGCCGCTGCCGGCGATCGAGCGGCTCAAGTGGCACCTCGTGCGCCGGCGCCTCGTCCCCGAGCTGCTCGAGGTCCTGCGCTTCCAGAAAGAGGAGCTCTACACGACGCCCCCGGTGCGCGTGCGCGGCAAGTGGTACGGCGACTATCCGTTCCGTACCGACCCCGAGCTGAAGATCCCGAGCTCGATCTACCGCGTCGAGCCGGAGTTCTACATGCGGGCGTCGATCGAGCGGCTCGAGCGCCGCGGCGACGAACTGCATGTCAGCGGCCACGCCTACATCCACGGCGTCGGAGCCGGGGAGGAGGGCGCGCAGCGCGTGCGGGTCGCCCTTCTGCGCCGCGGGCCGCTCGTCCGGGTGCGGATCCTGACGTCCGGCATCCGGCTGCGCGCCCGTAGCGTGCGGCGCCCCGAGCTCACCGGCAACTCGCGCCAGGCGCTGACCGACCTGTCGTGGACCGGCTTCGAGGCGACGCTCGACCCGCGCGCGCTGCGGCGCGCCCGGCGCTGGCGCGAGGGCACCTGGGAGCTGTACGTGACGCTGCACGCCGGCGGCCTCAAGCGGCGCCGCTCGCGCTTCACGCTCGACGGCGGGCGGCCGCTGCGGCCGGTCGAGATCGCGGTCGACGGAGCCGTCGTGACGGCGGGGCTGACGCCGGACGCCGAACTGGCCGTCGAGGTCCGCCAGGGCGCCGCGAGGCTCGGTGAGCCGCGGTTTGTGGGCGAAGCCGTCGAGCTGCCCGCCCAGCTCAGCCCTGCTCCCGGCCCCAAGCCGGTGCTCGAACTGCGGCGGACCAGCGACGGGCGCCGCGTGCGGCTCCCGCTGCGCGACGGCGAGGCGCGCGCGCCCCTCGCCAAGCTGCGCGGCGACGGCGACAGCGTGTGGGAGGTGTGGGCGGCCGACGACGGGCGCCGCGTGCCGGTCGCGCTGCCGGACGGCGTGCCGGAGGCCACGTGGACGGAGAACGGCCGCCAGGTCGCCGTGACGCGCCACGGGCGCGGCGCTGCGCTGGTGGAGCGGGAGGCCGCGGCCGTCGTGCGCCGCGCGACCTGGGCGCCGGACGGCACGCTCGAGCTCGGGGGCGAGCTCCCTGCGGGCGCCGCGTGGGACGAGATCGAGATCGCCACCGACCGCGGCGAGGCGCACCGGTTCCCGCTCGAGCGCACGCCGGACGGTGGGTTCTCCGCGGGCCTGCCGGTGGCGGCGATCGAGTCGCTGGCCGGCGCGCTGCCGCTCGCCGAGGGCCGCTGGCGCCTGCGGGCCGGCGGCGTGCCGATGGTCATCTCCGACGCGCTCGACGAGCAGCTGCCGCTGTCGACGGTCGTCGACCGCAAGCCGTTCTCGCTCGGGCTCTCGGCCGAGGGCCATGCGCTGCTCTCGGTCGAGCGCGACCTCGACGAGGACGAGCGCGGCCGCTACAACCAGGTCCGCCTGCGCGAAACGGCGTACAAGCCGGCGCGCACCGCGCCGGTGCGCGAGGCGGTCGTCTATACGAGCTTCCTCGGCCGCCAGTACTCCGACAGCCCGCGCGCGATCCACGAGGAGATGGTGCGCCGCGAGCTGCCGCTCGAGCACCTGTGGGTCGTGCGCGACGGCGGCTGCCGGGTGCCGGACACGGCCGGCGTCCTGCGCGAGGGCAGTCGCGAGTACCACGAGGCGCTGGCCACCGCCCGCTTCGTGATCGCCAACGACCACTTCCCCGACTGGTTCCGGCGCCGGCCGGAGCAGACCTGCCTCCAGACCTGGCACGGGACGCCGCTCAAGAAGCTCGGCTTCGACGTGTCGGACATGCGCAAGACGGTCCGGCGCTTCGAGCGCGGCTGGGAGCGGCAGCTCGACAACTGGCAGTACGTGCTCTCGCCGAACCGCTTCTCGACGCCGATCCTCCGGCGCGCGTACGCGATCGAGGGAGAGATGCTCGAGACCGGCTACCCGCGGGTCGACGTGCTCGCCGGCGCCGATCGCGACGCGCGCGGCGCCGAGCTCCGGCGCCGCCTGGGCATCCCCGAGGGCGTGCGGACGGTGCTCTACGCGCCAACTTACCGCGACCACGTGGTCGACCGCCGTGGCCGCTACCGGCTCGACCTCCAGCTCGACCTGGAACGCCTGCGCCAGGCGGTGGGGGAGGACACCGTGATCCTCTTCCGCAAGCACCACTACGTCGTCGACTCCGTGCCGGTCACGGCCGACGGCTTCGTGCGCGACGTCTCGAGCTTCCCGGACGGCACGGAGCTGATGCTGGCCGCCGACGTGCTCATCACGGACTACTCCTCGATGATGGTCGATTACGCCAACACCGGGCGGCCGATGCTGTTCTACACCTACGATCTCGACGCGTACGCCGAGGAGATCCGGGGCTTCTATCTGGACTTCGTCGCTACAGTGCCGGGGCCGCTTCTGCGGACGACGGACGAGGTCGCTGAGGCACTACGCGACCTCGATGGAGTGCGTAGTGCGCACGACGCGCGCTATGCCGCGTTTCGGGAGACGTTCTGCGAGCTCGACGACGGGCGCGCAGCGTCGCGGGTCGTCGATTGCCTGCTCTCTGCCGAGCGCAACTCCACCACTGCGAACACGTTGGGAAACGTATGACTCGAATCCTTCCTGGACTCCTGGTGCTCGGTTTGCTGTTGCTCGTGCCGGCTTCTCCGGCCGCGGCAGCCCCTGCTGTCGGCATCGCCGACGATCGGGTGATGCTCGGCGGCGGCGCGCTCGCCGACCAGGCGGTCGCCGAGTGGAAGAAGCTCGGCATCGACGACGTGCGCATCCTCGCGTACTGGCGCTCGATCACGCCCAACAGCAACTCGCGCAGCAAGCCCTCCGGCTTCGATGCAGACAACCCGAACGATCCTCGCTACCAGTGGTACGTGGTCGACCAGGCGGTCAACCGCGTGCGGGCAGCGGGCATGACCGTGACGCTCAACCTAACCGGCCCTGGCCCGCTGTGGTCGAGCTCGAACCCGAGCAAGCGGATGCCCCAGTACAAGCCGAAGCCGGCGGAGTACGCGGCGTTCGTCAAGGCGGCTGCGCTGCGGTACGGCGGGACCGTTGATCGCTACATCCTCTGGAACGAGCCGAACCTCAACAAGTGGCTCGCCCCGCAGTCGAGCTGCAAGCGCGGCCGGTGCACGCCGGTCTCGCCGCACCTCTACCGCAACCTCGTGCGCCCGGCCTACAGCGCGATCAAGCGCTCGGACCCGACGTCCGAGGTCGTGATCGGGGCCCTCGGCCCACGCGGCAGGACGGCGCGGACGTGGAAGTCGACGATGCACCCGATGCTGTTCGTGCGCCAGCTGGGCTGCCGCAGCGACTCGTTCCGGCGGATCCGCTCCGGGTCCTGCAAGCGCTTCAAGGCGGCGTCGCTCGACGGCTTCGGCGTGCACCCGTACAACTTCCGCGCGCCCGAGGTGCCGAACCCCGGCGCCGACAGCCTCTCGGTCGCCCAGCTCCCGAACCTGATCCGCACGCTGGACCGCCTCAAGCGCGGCCGCGGGCTGCGCAGCAGCCGGAGGATCGACGTGTTCGTCGACGAGTACGGCTACCAGACCCGGCCGCAGGACCCGTTCTCCGGCATCACCACGCGCGAGCAGAACAGCTACCTGCAGCGGGCGGCGTACCACATGTGGCGCTCGAAGCGCGTCAAGCTGTTCACGCAGTACCTGTGGCGCGACGAGGCGAACCGCGTGAACTGGCAGTCCGGCCTGCGGGACAAGCGCGGGCGCCCGAAGCAGAGCCTGTCGTACTTCGACACCCCGTTCGCGGTCGACGCCATCCGGCGCCGGCTGTGGGGCCAGGTGCGGCCCGGCGAGCGCTGGACCGTCCGCGTGGAGCAGAAGCGTGGCGGCACGTGGCGGCAGATCGCGTCCAAGCGCACGGACTCGCGCGGCTACTTCCAGGTCAGCCGTCGCATCTCGGCCGGGACGTACTACCGCTTCCGCGCCGGCAGCTACGTGAGCCAGGCCGTCCGCGGCTGAGCTAAGGGCCAGTCCAAGAACCCCGCCACGCCCGGGGCAGATCTTCTTGGACAGACCCTGACTGACGCTGTGGGGCGCCGCGCTCGGCGCGGCGCCCCCGCGGCGGTACCCTCCCGCCCATGCTTGTGGCGATCGCGGGAGGGCACGGAAAGGTGGCGTTGCGCCTCGCGCGCGTGCTGCGCGAGCGGGGCGACGAGGCGCGCTCCCTGATCCGCCGGCCCGAGCACGCCGACGACGTGCGCGAGGCGGGCGGCGAGCCCGTCCTGTGCGACCTCGAGGCCGCCGGCGAGGACGAGGTGGCGGCCGCCATCGAAGGCGCCGACGCGGTCGTCTTCGCCGCCGGCGCCGGGCCCGGCAGCGGGCCCGAGCGCAAGGAGACGGTGGACTACGGCGGCGCCGTGAAGCTCATCGACGCTGCCAAGCGCGCCGGCATCTCCCGCTACGTGATCGTCTCGAGCGTCGGCGCCGACCCGAACGCATCGGGCGACGACACCTTCGCGATCTACCTGCGCGCCAAGGGCAAGGCCGACGCCGCGCTCGCGGCTAGCGGGCTCGACTACACGATCGTGCGGCCCGGTCGGCTGACCGACGATCCCGGCGCCGGTCGCATCCGCATCGGACGGGACGGCGAGATCCCGCGCGAGGACGTCGCCGCCACGCTCGCGGCCGTCCTCCACGAGCCGCGCACGACCGGGCTCACGTTCGACCTCGTGGGCGGCGACGACCCGGTCGAAGAGGCCGTCGCCGCCCAGGTCGGTTGATCAGTCCCGCACGCGGCGGTGGACCGTCGCCGACGCGCCGGGCGACCAGGCGCCGGTCACGTAGGCGAGGACCCGGTAGCGGCCGCCGCGGCGCTGGCGCACGCGCTTGACGTAGCGCGACCGGTTGCCGCGGACGGGGCGCGCATACGTCTTGGCGATCGTGTCCCAGGCGCCGCCGCGCAGCTTCTGGACGAGGACGGGGCTGCCGTCGATGGCCGGCTTCACGAAGCCGGCGAAGCGGATGACCCCGCTCCGGGAGCCCCGCGACGTGCGCGTGTGGACGCCCGTGTGCACGGCGGCCTCGGCGACCACGATCGGGCTCACGACGTTCGGGTTGGCCGGCATCAGCACGCGGAACTGCGTGTTCACGGGCACGGAGAGGACCGGGAACGCGAATCCACCCTGGGCGTCGGTGACGTGGGGGTCGGATGCGTTGGCGAAGCCCTGCGTGTACGGGAACGGATTGCTCTGGAGCACGACCGCGCGGTTGGCGTTGCCGGTCCCGCTCAGCACGCCGGCCAGCGTCGTGGCGCGGCCGGGGAACAGCGGGTTGGGCGTGGCGGCCAGCGACACGCCGAGCGGCTGCCGGCGCGTCTTGAACGTGCGGTCGGCGCCACGGGTGACGCCCTTCGCGTTGCGGGCCACCAGGCGGTAGTGGTAGGTCGTGGCCGGTGCCAGCCCGGCGAGGCCCTCGGCGATCCGCTTCCCGGCCGTGCCGGCGCCGGCCGAGCGCGTCGGCGTCTGGGCGCCGTAGCTGCGCGTCGTCCCGTAGCGGAAGAAGTACGTCGTCGCCGCGCCGCGCGGGTTGACGGTCCCGTTCACCACGGCCGAGGTGGGCGCGAGGTTGGCCGCGCCCCCCGTCGTGACGCCAGGCTTCTCGGCCGCCGCCGCCACACCCGGCGCGAGCAGCGCACAGACGGCCGCGGCACTCGCGGGCACCACTCGACTCGCTCGCATCTCGCTCCCTTCCCTCGAGGTTCGGTCCACCGGGTGCAACACGGAGTACAGTCGTACGATGCGCTCGATGCGGTACTGGATGCCGATCGTGGCCGCCTTCGCGCTGCTGGTGCTCTCACGCAGCGTCTCGCCCCTGCTGGCCTATGTGTTCATCATCGCCGCCGCGGCCCTCATCTTCGAGGTCGGGTCCGCGCTGCTAGCGGGCGCGAGCCGGACCGGCGGCCTGCACGATCACCGCCAGTAGGCCGGGGAGCCGCACTCGCGGCCGGCGGCGCCGGTGCACGAACCGCGCGAGCTGCTCGCCGCGCAGCGGCAGGTTGTCGCTCCCCACGCGCCGCAGCACCCGGCCGTCCGACGTCGTGACGATGCGATCGGTCACGTGCGGGACGGTCACGAGCGTGAGCTCCACGCCGCCGACGACCAGCGGCTGGATGCCGACGTCGACGCCGGCGTCCTGCGCCCGGCGCATCACCGCGTCGAGCACCTGCTGGTCGAGCGCGCAGCCGACCAGCCGCCGCTTGTCGTTCACCCCGAGGACGACCTGACCGCCCGCCGTCATCGCCATCGCGGGGATCACCTCGCGCAGGTTGGCGGCCGAGGTCTTGAACTCGAGCCGCTCGTGCTCGACCCGGCCGAAGCGCCCCCAGAAGCCGGGCTCGTCGAGGTGGAGGCTCTCCCGTCCCGCGATCATCGCGCTCAGCAACTTAGCGGCGCCGCCGGACAGCACACGAGGTGTCCGCCCGGGCTGGCAGCATCGATCGCGTGCCCGCGCCCGCCGATCCGCCGTCGCTCGCCACGGTGCTGGCCGAGGCCCGCCACGCGCTCGGGCTCTCGCTGCGCGAGGTCGAGCGCCGGACCGGCATCCGCAACGCCCATCTGTCACAGATCGAGACCGGCACGATCGCCCGGCCGGAGATGGCGCTGCTGTGGGAGCTGTCGGTCGCCTACGGGCTGGACTTCGCTCGGCTGCTCGCGCTCGCCGGCTATGAGTCCTCCGGCGAGGCGGCGGCCGACCGCGGCCGGATGACGGTCGCGCTGCGCGCGCTCGGCCAGCTCACGGCGGCCGAGCAGGCGGAGGCGCTCCAGTTCATGGCCGAGCTCAGGCGGCGCCGCGAGCCGTGAAGATCCCCGCCTTCACGCGCTCGCGGATCGAGCGCCTGTGCGCCGAGGCGCTCCGGCATGCGGGCGTGGCCGGCGTGCTGCCGACGCCGCTCGACGCGCTCGCCGAGGCCGCCGGCGTGCGCGAGCGCGTCGTGCTGCCGCCGCGGGCGCGCGTCCTCGGCGCGCTGTGGTTCGAGCGGCGGGCGCTGTTCGTCGACCGCACGCAGTCCCCGGCCCGCCGCCGCTTCACCGAGGCGCACGAGATCGGCCACCTGCTCTGCCCGTGGCACCGGGCCGCCGTGCGGCTCGATACGGCGGGCGAGCTGTTCGGCGACCTCGCGGTCGGCATCGAGGCGGAGGCCAACCTCGCCGCGAGCGAGCTGATCTTCCAGGGCGGGCGGTTCACGGCCGAGGCAGCCGAGCACGAGGGGTCGCTGCGCACGCCGCTCGCCCTGGCCTCGGCCTACGGCGCGTCCGGCCACGCCGCCGCGCACCACTACGTCGAGCGCCACGCCGAGCCCCTGGCGCTGATCGTCGCCGGCCGCTGGCCCGACGCGCGCGGGCGCCTGCCCGTGTGGAGGAGCGTCGAGTCGCCCGCCTTCGCCGCCGCCTTCGGGCGGCTCGCGGGCCGCATCCGGCACCTTCCCGCCGGCGCCCCGCCGCTGGCCGGCGCCGTCGACGCCGCGCGCCGCTCCTCCTCGCCGGTGGCGGCGACGGTCACCCTCGGCGCTCGCACGTTCGCCGCCGAGGTGCTCAACAACCGCCACTGCCACCTCGTCCTCGTGACCGGGCGACTGGACAGCATCTCGGCCGCCGCCTAATCTCACCACCAGATGCCGTTCTCCGGTGAGAAAGAGCGCCAGCGGGCGACCGCGCTCGAATCACTCGGAGCGTGGCTGCGGATCTGGACGCCACCGCGCGACGTCGAGGTACGGCCGGTCCCGAAGCGGTTGCTGCTGGGCGTCGCCGCCGCCGTGGTCGTCGTCGGGATCGCCGTCGCCGCGCTCGTCGCGCCGGCGATCGACGACGCCAAGCAACGGGCGGACGCGCGCGACCGAGCCGCCGACGACGCCCGCCTTGACGCCGTCGCACGCCGGGCGGTCGAGTCCCAGCGGCCAACCACCGTGTCGCTCGCCGCGCTGCGCCCGCCGGCCGGCAGCAGCGCCGCCGAGCGCCGCGCCGCCCGCGGCGCGGTCGTCGCCGAGGTCGAGGAGCGCATCACCGCCTCCGCCCAGGCCCGGGCCGCCGAGGGCGAGTTCCGCCGCCCCACGGGCCCGACCACGTGCGAGCGCGCGCCCGGCACCGCGGAGGCCGTCACCGACCTCACGGTTCGCAGAGGAGTGTTCGAGTGCGACACCACGGTCCGCGCCATCGTGGCGACGGACAGCAACCAGGCCGGCTCGCTGACGTACCCGTTCCGCGCCGTGATCGACTTCACGACCTACCGCGTCGCGTGGTGCAAGACGAGCCCGCCCCCCGGGGAGCAGATCGTGCCCGACCCGCGCCGGGTCGCCGAGCTTCCGCGTGCGTGCCAGTCCTGACCGGGAGAACGTCAAAGTCAACTGCGGCTGGGTAGGGAGGCGAGGGAGCCAGCCGCGGCGCGAACTATGTCGAGTTAGCCCCGGAAACCGGGGCTAATCGGGGATAGTTCGCGAACTATGTCGGATTAGCCGTCGGAAACCGGGGCTAATCCGCGAGTGGTTCGTCGCCGGCCGGCCGGCCCCCTCGCCTCCCTACCCAGCCGGTGTTGACGTTCGCCCGGGCCAGGCCGCCCGACGAGCTAAGCCGCAGCCTGGAGCGACGCCTCGAGGATGTCGAGCCCCTCGTTCAGCTCGGCGGCCTCGATGGTGAGCGGCGGCAGCAGGCGGATCACGTTGCCGTACATCCCGCAGGAGAGCAGGAGCAGGCCGCGCTCGCGCGCCGCGGCCACGGTCGCGGCGACCCGCTCGGGCGCCGGCGCTCGCGACTCGTCGTCGGTCACCAGCTCGAGCGCGAGCATCGGCCCGAGGCCGCGCACGTCGCCCGCGATGTCGAGCGCCTCGAGCCGCTCGCGGATCGTGCGCCCCAGCTCCTCGGCGCGCTCGCGGAAGCCGGGCGCCGCGACGGTGTCGAGCACGACGGCGGCCGCCGCGCAGGCCACCGGGTTGCCGCCGAACGTGCCGCCGAGGCCGCCGACTCCGACCGCGTCCATGACGTCGGCCCGGCCGGTCACCGCGGCCAGCGGGAGCCCGCCGCCGAGCGACTTGCCGGAGACCATCAGGTCGGGCTCGATCCCGTAGTGCTCGATCGCCCACACGGGACCGGTGCGGCCGACGCCGGCCTGGACCTCGTCGTCCACGTAGAGGATCCCGTGCGCCTCGCAGACCTCCTTGAGCCGCGCCGGGAAGTCGACCGGCATCGGGATGAAGCCGCCCTCGCCCTGGACCGGCTCGAGCACCACGCAGGCGACGCTCTCCGGGTCGACGTCGGACTTGAAGAGCGCGAGCAGGCCCATGATCGCGTCCTCGGTGCCGACGCCGCGGTACTCGTAGGGCGCGGGCGCGCGGTAGACCTCGGGCGCGAAGGGGCCGAAGCCGCGCTTGTAGGGCGTCACCTTGCTGGTGAGCGTCATGGTGAGCAGCGTCCGCCCGTGGAAGGCGCGGTCGAACGCGATCACGGCGGGTCGGCCGGTCGCCGCGCGCGCGATCTTGACGGCGTTCTCGACGCCCTCGGCGCCGGAGTTGAGCAGCACGCTCTTGTAGTCCCCGCCGCCGCCCGGGTAGAGCTCGGAGAGCCGGCGGCAGACCTCGACGTACGGCTCGTACATCCCGACCATGAAGCACTGGTGCAGGTAGCGGTCGACCTGCTCGTGGATCGCGCGCACGACGTCGGACGGCCCATGGCCGAGGTTCTGGCACGCGATGCCGCCCGCGAAGTCGATGTACGAGCGCCCGTCGGCGTCCTCGATCCGCGCGCCCTCGGCGTGGGCGACGACGATCGGCGGGGTGCTCACGCCGCTCGACACGAACCTCGCGCGCGCGTCGCGCACGTCCACTGGCTGGGTGACATCCATCGCGTTGGTCATGGTGACAGTCCGCTCCAATCGGAGATGAACAGGGCGAGCGCCTGGGCGGTGCGGGTGATCGACGGCACGTGCACCCGCTCGTCGACGCCGTGCTCGTGCTCGGCCAGCGGCCCGAAGCAGACCGCCGGCGTGTCGCCGTAGAGGGCGAAGGCGCGGGCGTCAGTCGTGGCCGTGGACGCGAACAGGGGCGGCGGGCCGGCGCCGTTGACACGCGCGGAGGCGGCGGCCAGGCCCTGGACCAGCGGCGCGTCGTGGGCGAGCTCGTAGCCCTCGCACTGGAAGCCCTCGTAGAGCACCTCGATGCGGTGCGCGCCGGTCTGCACGCCGGCGACGACCTCCTCGACGCGCGCCTTGAGCTCGGCTACGGGCTCGCCCGGGTAGGTCGCCAGGCGGAAGTGGGTGATGCACTCGCCGGCCACCGTCGACGGCCAGTCGCCGCCGCGCACCATCCCCACGTTGAGGTTGATCGGATGCGGATAGGCCGCGTAGAGCTCCGGCCGCACCGCGTTGAGCTCGGCCTCCAGGCCCCGCAGCGCCTCGATCACCTGGTACGAGGCCTCGATCGCGTTGGCTCCGTCGCCGGCGTCGCCGGCGTGGGCGGGCGCCCCGAGCACGCGCACCTTGAACCACAGGACGCCGACCTGCGCGGTCCAGATCGCCCCCTGCGTCGGTTCGGTGAGCACCGCGGCGTCCGCCGTGTGGCCGGCCAGCACGCAGGCGAGCGCCCCGTGGCCGGTGCACTCCTCCTCGACGACGGACTGGAGCTGCACGCGCCCGCGCGGCGTGACGCCGAGGCGCTGGAGGCCGGCCACGGCGCCGACCATCGCCACCAGCCCCGACTTCATGTCCCCGGCGCCGCGGCCATACAGCCACTCGCCGTCGCGGCGGGCGGCGAAGGGCGCGCCGGTCCACAGCTCGCTCGGCTCCGGGCTCACGACGTCGATGTGCCCGTTGAGGACCAGCGAGCGCCCGTCCGCGTCGCCGGCCGGGAGCCAGTCGGCGAGCACGTTGACCTTCTCCGAGACATCCCAGGTGAACGGCGCGCCGCCGGGGTGGGCGCGCAGCGCGCCGGCGTCGAGCGGCACGTCGAACGGCTCAAGCCCGAGGCCGGCGAAGGCGCGTCGCATGATCGTCTGGCCACCGCCCTCGGCGCCCAGCACCGTCGGCGCCTCGACCAGCTCGGTCAGGAGATCGACCATGGCGGCCTCTTCGGCCGCCACGGCCGCCAGGATGTCGTCGTCCACCGCCCGGAGGCTACGCCGCGATGGCGTGCAGCTCGGCCGGGAGGTTCCAGCACTCGGCGATCTGCCCGTCCTCGAAGCGCACGATCGCGCCTCCCTGGGCCTCGAGCGACCAGCCGGGACCCTGCGCCGCGCGCCAGGTGAAGCGCGTGGCGACGCGGTCGCCCTCCGCCACGGCGTCGTCGAGCGTCACGGTCGCCTGCGGGAATGTGTCGTCGGTGGCGGCGTGGAAGCGGCAGAGGTCGTCGACGTCCTCGATGCCGGCCGGGAAGCCGTGCAGCGCTGCGTCGGGCCGGAAGAGCGCGAGGTACGCCTCGGCGTTGCCGTCGTTGAGCGCCGCGACGGCGCCGCGCAGCGCGGCCTTGTTCTGGGCGCGGGCGCCGTTCTGTGCGCGGCCGTTGCGCGCCTTCGTGGACCTGCTCGTGGTGGTGGACATGGCGTCCTCTCCTCGGGTCGTGCGGGGTTGATCAGCATCGGTCGCAACGTCCGGGCGGACAACCGTCGCCGTGACCAAACCTGAGCCGATCGTTTGGACCCGCGACCAAGCAATAGGCTGCGGTCCATGGGCACGCCGCTCCGGCTCGCCGACCTGCTCGCCGAGGAGTCGTTCGGCCTCGAGCTGCTCAGCGGGGGCGGCGAGGCGGAGGCGCGCGAGGTCCGCGGCGCGCACGCCGTCGAGGTGGAGGCGCCGGCCCGCTGGCTGGGCCGCGACTGGGTGATGCTCACGACCGGCGTGCGCCTGCGCGGCAACGCCGAGGCGCAGCGGGAGCTCGTCCCGCAGCTCGAGGCGGGAGGTGCCAGCGCGCTCGGCTTCGGCGTCGGCCTCGGCTTCAAGCGGGTGCCGCCGGCGCTGCTGGCGGCCGCTCGACAGCGCGGCTTCCCGCTCTTCGCGGTCCCGTACGAGACGCCGTTCCGGGAGATCATCCACTTCGTCGACAGCGCGCTGACGAGCGGCGAGGAGCAGGTCTTCCGCCGCCTCACCGCGCTCCAGCGCTACCTCGTCGACGCGCTGCGCACGCCGCAGCCCGAGCGCGCGATGGTCGATCGCCTGGCGCGCTTCCTCGACGCCGGCGTGGTCCTGCTGAGCGCCGACGGCGAGCCGGAGGTCGTCGCCGGGCGGCCTCCCGTGGACGAGCTCCTCCAGGCCGTGTGCGCCGAGCCCCCCGGCCTCGTCGAGCTCGACGTCGCCGGCTGGCACGTGGTCGCCACGTCGGTGGCCACCCGCGCCGACCACGCCGCGCGCCGGCTGGTCCTGGCCAGCCCGCGGCGCGGGTTCGTCGACAAGCTGGCGAAGCCAGCGGCGGAGGCCACGGCCCCGCTCCTGGCCGCGATGGCCCGGCTCAGCGACGTGGTCCGCGACCAGGAGCAGGCGGTCAAGGGCGCGCTGCTCCAGGAGGCGCTCGAGCCGGAGGAGCCGGCCGACGCGCTGCCCGTCGCCGCTCGCGCCGCGGCCTTCGGGCTCGACTTCTCCGGGCCGGCGCGCGTGGCCGTCGTGCGCGCGCCGGGGGAGGTCCACCGCGAGGTCGCACGGCGGCTCGAGCACGGGCGCCTGCCGCACCTGGCGCACGAGCGCGACGGCTCGCTCGTCGTGCTCGTCCAGGCCGGCGACGCCGAGCTGCGCTCGGCGCTGGCCATCGACCTGCCCGACGTGGTCATCGGCATCGGCCGTGCGGTGACCTCGATGGCCGATGCCCGGCACTCGCTGCGTGACGCCGAGCTGGCCGCCGGCCACGGGCGCGGCCTGACGCACTTCGACGACTTCGAGCTCGGGACGTTCGTGCTCAGCGAGATCCCCGCCGCCCGGCTGGCGCCGAAGGTCGACGCGATCCTGTCCGCCCTGCGCGCCAACCCACCGCTGCACGAGGCGCTGAAGGCGTACTTCGAGCACGACCTCGACATCGCGGCGACCGCCGCGTCGCTGCACATGCACCGCAACTCGCTGCGCTACCGGTTGGCCCGGGCCGAGCAGGTGCTGGGCCGCTCGCTCAAGCAGCCGGCGACGATCACGACCGTCTACCTCGCGCTCGTCGCCGATGCCGCTGCCCAAAGCGCCGACCCCGATTTGGACGGCGCACGGTTGCCCGCGGGCGCCCGCGCGCCGTAGGATCGCCGCGTCCATGGAGCCCAGCGAGCAGCCCACGGCGCCCTACCTCGACGCCGTCGTGGCCTACGCGTTCCGCGGCCCCGGCCGCTACCACGTGCCCGGGCACAAGGGCGGGCCGGGCGCCGACCCGGGCGTGCGCAAGGCGATCGGGGCCGACGGCCTGGCCGCCGACGTGCCGCAGGACATCCACGGGATCGACCTCGGGCCGTCGCCCACGCCGTACGAGCGCGCGGAGCTTCTCGCCGCCGAGGCGTTCGGTGCCGAGCGCACGTTCTTCCTCACCAACGGCGCCACCCAGGGCAACCACGCTCTGTGCCTCGCGCTCGCGCCGCTCGGCGCGCGGATCGTCGCCCAGCGCAACTCGCACGCGTCGATCGTCGACGGGCTCGTGCTCAGCGGCGGGCTGCCGAGCTTCGTCGCGCCCGAGTACGACGACGAGCTCGGCATCACGCACTGCGTCACCCCCGAGTCGCTCGAGCGCGCGCTGCGCGCGGCTCCCGACGCGCGGGCCGCGTTCATCGTCTCCCCGACGTACTACGGCATGGCCGCGGACGTGGCCGGCTGCGCCGAGGTCGCGCACCGGGCGGGCATTCCGCTCGTCGTCGACCAGGCGTGGGGCCCGCACTTCGGCTTCCACGATGCGCTGCCGCCGACGGCGCTCTCCCAGGGCGCCGACGCGATGCTGACGAGCACGCACAAGATCGCCGGCTCGCTCACGCAGAGCGCGATGCTCCACATCGGCCCCGGCCTCGTCGACACCGGCGCCGTGGCGCGCGCGCTCCGCCTGCTGCGCTCGACGAGCCCGTCGTCGCTGCTCATCGCCTCGCTCGACGGCGCGCGGCGCCAGCTCGCCCTGCACGGCGAGCAGCTCCTCTACGAGACGGTGGAGGCGATCGGCGTGGCCCGGGCCAAGCTCGAGACGATCGAGGGGATCGGGCTCGTCGACGATGCGCTGGTGGGGCGGATGGGCGTGGCCGGCTACGACCCGCTCCGGATCGTGCTCGACGTGCGCGGGACGGGCCGCACCGGCTACGAGATCGCCGACGAGCTGCGCCGCTCCTACGACGTCCACGTCGAGCTGCCGATGCAGGCGACCGTCGTCTTCGTCGTCGGCCTCGCGGAGTCGGCGGCCGCGCTGCGCCGCCTGGCCGGGGACGTCGACGAGGTCGTCAAGCGCCTGTCCGAGCCGGGGGCGACCGCCCCGATCGTCCCGCCCGCCGCCTCGCTCGAGAACGAGGTCGCGCTCCCGCCGCGCGAGGCGTTCCTCGGCGACGCCGAGCAGGTCCCGGTCGACGACGCGGTCGGCCGCATCTCGTGCGAGTCGATCGCCAGCTACCCGCCCGGGGTGCCCGCGCTCCTGCCGGGCGAGCGCATCTCCGCCGAGACGGTCGCCTACCTGCGCGAGCTTGCCGCGAGCGGGGCGCGCCTGCACGGCGCCAGCGACCCCGCGTTCCAGACGATCAACGTGCTGAGGGAGGGCGGCTGATGCTCGACCCCGGGCGGCGGTGGGCGCAGTACGGGGAGAAGCCCGACTACGCGGGCGTGCTCAGCTTCTCCGGCGTGCCGATCACCGAGGACCCGGCCGAGCTCGAGGGGTTCGACGTGGCGATCGTCGGCGCGCCGATGGACGAGCTCGTCTCGGACCGCCCGGGCGCGCGACTCGCCCCGCGGGCGATCCGGGGGGCCAGCTCGCCGCCCGGCCCGCACCTCGAGGTCAAGGTCGACGCGCTGGCCGACCTGCGGGTCGTCGACTTCGGCGACGCGCCGGTCATCCCCGCCGCTCCCGAGCAGTCGCATGCGGCGATCGAGGCCACGGTCGGCGAGGTGCTGGCCGCCGGCGTGCTCCCGGCCGTGCTGGGCGGCGACCACTCGATCACCGAGCCGGCGATCCGTGCCTGCGCCGCCGTGCACGGCCCGGTCGGGGCCGTCCACTTCGACACCCACACCGACACGGGCGCTGAGGTCTTCGGCGTCGAGTTCTCGCACGGCACGTTCATCCGCCGGCTGATCGACCAGGGGCATCTCGATCCACGGCGCTACGCCCAGATCGGCCTGCGCGGCTACTGGCCCGGCGAGGCCGAGTTCGCGTGGCAGGCCGAGCGGGGGATCACGAGCCTGTTCATGCACGACGTCCGCGACCTCGGCATCCGGGAGGTCGTGCGGCGGGCGGTGGAGGCCGTCGGGCCCGGGCCCACCTACCTCACGGTCGACGTCGACGTGCTCGACCCGGCCTTCGTCCCGGGCACCGGCACCCCCGAGCCCGGCGGCATGACCGCGGGCGACCTGCTGCTCGCCGTGCGTACGGTGGCGGCCGAGCTCGAGCTCGTCGGCGTCGACGTCGTCGAGGTGATCCCGACCGGCATCGGCACCGCCGACTACGCGGCGCTCGTCGCCGACCGCGTCATCCGGGAGGCGCTGACCGGGATCGCTATGCGCCGCCGCGCTGTGTAGACGAACGTCAACGGCGGCTGGGTAGGGCGGTGAGGGAGCCAGCGTGGTCGGCAATGGCCCCAACTGCGTCGAGTTAGCCCCGGTTTCCGGGGCTAACTCGACACGGTTCGCCGAACTATCCCCGATTAGCCCCGGATTCCGGGGCTAACTCGGGATAGTTCGCGCAGCGGCTCGCTCCCCAGCCTCCCTACCCAGCGCAGTTGACGTTCCCGGCGGCTCAGGCTGACTCCGCCTCCTCCGCAAGCTCGGAGGCGACCCCGCGCGGGACGACGACGGCCGGGACGGGGGAGTGGCGCACGATCTTCGTGGCCCGCGAGCCGAGGAAGACGCGCGCGAGCGGCCCGGCCGAGCTCGAGCCGACGACGAGGACGTCGCCGTCCTCCCAGTCGATGTCCTCGAGCGCCTCCTCCCAGGTCTCACCGTGGCCGACGACGGCCTCGAGCGCCCGCGGTGCCTCCCGCAGGTGGCCGACCGCGTCGAGCTTCGACCGGGCGGCCGACTCGATGTGCCGGACCCAGTCCGCCACCATCGCATCGTCGGCCGACCGGCCGACGCCGCTCGTGTAGGGCGGTCGCGCGCGTACGGCGAACGAGGCGATCCGGAGCGACGCGCCGACCCTGGCGGCGACGCCCGCGGCGGCGACCACGAGGTCGTCGTCGGCGCCCGAGAACGCCGCCGTCACCCGCACGACGCGGGCATCGGGACGGGTCCGGAAGCCGCGCGGGGTGACAGCGACCGGGATCGGTGACGTGTACAGCAGCCGCCCGTTGGTGCTGCCCATCGCTCCCGTGACGATGATGCTCGCATCGTGCTGCTCGGCCACCTCGAGCAGGCCGGACGGTGCCGAGCGCGCGTGATGGACGACGAAGCGCGCCGGGATGTCGTCGGGCAGCCGCTCGCGCGCGCGGTCCAGCGCCTCGTGGGCGATGCGCTCGACGTCCGCCCGCCACTCGGCGTCCACGCGCGCCGGGCTCGGCGGCCAGGGGGAGGGGATGACCGCGCACACCACGATGTCGTCGCCCGACGAGCGGGCGAACATCGCCGCGGCATGGAGCACGCCGCGCCCGCGGCCGTCGGGCGCGAAGCCCACGACGAGCGTCACGACGACCTTCCCAGCACCGCGTGGTGGCGCCCGTAGAAGAAGTACCAGACCAGCGCCACCGCGGACCAGCCGAAGAAGACGTAGATCGTCACCGCCCGGAGGTCCTGGATGATCCAGATGCAGCCGGCGATCGAGGCCAGCGGCACGAAGGGGTACAGCGGCACGCGGAACCCGCGCGGCAGGTCGGGCGCGGTCCTGCGGAGGACCATGACGCCGATCGAGACGATCAGGAACGCCACCAGCGTCCCGATGCTCGTCATCTCGGCCAGGAACTCGATCGGCAGCAGGCCACCGAGGATCGCGATCAGCGTGGCCACGACGATCGTCGTCGGCACCGGCGTCAGCGTCCGCGGGTTCAGCCGGTGGAAGAACGACGGGATCATGCCGTCGCGCGCCATCGCGAACAGGATCCGCGTCTGCCCGTAGATGACCACCAGCGTGACGCTGAAGATCGAGATCACCGCCCCCGCGGCGATCACGGTCGCCGGCCACTGGTTGCCGGTGACCGACTCGAGGATCGCCGACAGGCCCGCTTCCTGCCCCTCGAAGTCCCCCACAGGCTGGGCGGCCACCGCGACGATCGCCACCAGCACGTAGATCGTCGTCACCACCACCAGCGCGCTGATGATCGCCAGCGGCAGGTTCCGCCGCGGGTTGTGCACCTCCTCGCCGGCGGTCGAGACGGCGTCGAGGCCGATATAGGAGAAGAAGATGATGCCCGCCGCGGACGTGACGCCGCCGACGCCGAAGGGAGCGAAGTCCGAGAGATTGTCCGAGTCCCAGCCCGTCAGGCCGACGGCGATGAAGAGCAGGAGCACGCCGATCTTGATGATCACCATCGCGGCGTTGACCTTCGCCGACTCGCTCGCGCCCCGGATCAGGAGCAGTGCGCAGAGGACGACGAGGAGGATCGCGGGCAGGTTGATGATGCCGTCGGCCTCGGGGGCGTTCGAGAAGTTCTCGGGGATCGTGAAGCCGAACAGGTTGTCGAGCAGCTCGTTGAGGTACTGCGACCAGCCGACCGCCACGGCGGCCGCCGAGACCCCGTACTCGAGCAGGAGGCAGGCCGCGACGATCATCGCGATCCCCTCGCCCATCGTCGCGTAGGCGTACGAGTACGAGGAGCCCGAGACCGGCACCGCGCTCGCCAGCTCGGCGTAGCAGATGGCCGTAAGGCCGGCCACGACGCCTGCGAACACGAACGCGAAGATCACCGCTGGACCCGCTTCCGGCACCGCCGACGAGAAGACGATGAAGATGCCGGTGCCGATCGTCGCCCCGATGCCGAACAGCGTCAGCTGGAACAGGGTGATCGTGCGCTGAAGCTCCCCGCCCTCCGAGTCCGCGCCGGTCTCCTCCGTCATCGCCGCCACCGGCTTGCGGCGCAGGAACTGCTCTCCCAGTGATGCCATCGAACCCTCCTCCTCAGTCGACGTCCCGGCCCAACAGGTCCGCCCAGGTCTCGCGGCGCACCACCAGCCGTGCTTCTCCCTCCGACACGAAGACCACCGGGATCCGGCGGGCGCCGTTGTAGTTGTTCGCCATCGTGTGGCAGTACGCGCCGGTCGCCGGCACGGCCACCAGGTCCCCGACGCGCGGGTCGGCGAGCCGCACGCCGTCGACCAACACGTCGCCGCTCTCGCAGTGGCGGCCGACGACGGTCACCAGCTCGCCGTCCGGCGCGTCCAGTCGGTCGGCGATCGCCGCCTCGAAGCGCTGGTCGAAGAGCGCGACCTCGAGGTTGTCGCCCATGCCGCCGTCGACCGCGACGAACGTGACCGCCCCTCGCTTGACGGTCACGACGCGGTAGAGCGTGGTGGCGGCAGAGGCGACCAGGCTGCGCCCCGGCTCGAGGATCAGCTCGGCGCCGGCCGGCAGGTGCTCGCGGGCCGCGCCGATCAGCGCGTCGAGGTAGGCGTCGACGGTCGGCGGTTGGTCGTCGTAGGTGTAGCGGGCGCCGAGCCCGCCACCGAGGTCGTAGACGTCGAACTCCCCGAGCGCGGCGATCGGTGCGACCGAGGCGGCGAACGGCTCGACGTCGAGGATCTGCGAGCCGACGTGCACGTGCAGCCCGCGCATGTGCAGCCGCGGGGACGCCTCGATGCGGCGGATCACCGCCGCCGCCGCGGCGGGCGCGAGCCCGAACTTCGAGCCCTCGTGGCCGGTGAGGACGTGGGCGTGGGTGTCGGCCGTCACCCCCGGGATGACACGCACGAGCACGTCGTGCTCCCGGCCCGTCGCCTCGAGGCGATCGACGTCATCGTCGTTGTCGACCACGACGAGGCCGATGCCGTGCTCGGCCGCCATGGCGATCTCGTCGTCGCTCTTCGCGTTGCCGTGGAGGACGATGGTCGCCGGGTCGGCGCCCGCCTTGAGCGCGGTGAGGATCTCGCCGCCGCCGGCGACGTCGAGGCCGAGTCCCTCCTCGACCATCACCCGCTGCACGGCGGTGGCCGGGAACGCCTTGGAGGCGAACACGACGCGCGAGCGCGGCCAGCGCGCGGCGAGGCCGTCCGCGTACTCGCGCGCGCGGGCGCGGAGCGCGTCCTCGGCGACCACCAGCACGGGCGTCCCGAACTCGGCGGAGAGGTCGTCGGCGCGGCAGCCGCCGACGCGCAGCATCCCGTCCTCGTCCGGCGCGCTCCCGGGCGGGAACAGCGACAGCAGAGCGTCCACGTGCCGACGCTACCGCCAACGCGCCACGCCTGGCAGCCGTCCGCACTCCAAAATGCAGCGAGCCGCTTCGTCGCGAACACGGTTGCCCGCGGGCGCTCCGCCGGAGATGATGCCGTCGATGCTGCACGGGATCTCGGAGATCCGGGCGTTCTTCCGCACCAACCGAACCCCGGTCTTCTTCGTCTCTCCGACCGCCTTCAACCTGCTCGGGGTCGACCGGTGGCTGCGGAACTTCTTCTACGTGAACTACTTCGACTCGTTCGAGGGCAACCACCCGCGGGTGTTCGTGCCCGCCGAGCGCCCGTACCGGGAGTTCGAGTCGATGGAGGACATGTGCAACTACCTCCTCGGCCACAAGGAGGTGCTCGACCGCGTCGAGCGCGCCGGATCCGGCGGCAAGGCCGTGTTCGTCATGTTCGACGACGAGACCGAGAAGGCGGCCGCCGAGTGCGGGCTCGAGATCGCCCACCCGTCGGCGGAGCTGCGCCACCGGCTCGACTCCAAGATCGTCACCACGCAGCTCGGCAACGAGGCGGGCGTGCCGAGCGCCCCCAACACGCTCGGCCGCGCGACGACCTACGAGGAGCTGACGGCGCTGGCCGACTCCGCCGGCCTCGGCGCCGACCTCGTGGTCCAGACGCCGTACGGCGACTCGGGCAAGACGACGTTCTTCATCCGCGGCGAGCGCGACTGGGACAAGTACGCCGACGACATGGCCGACCAGGAGCTCAAGGTCATGAAGCGCATCAACAACCGCGCCGCCGCCGTCGAGGCCGTGCTCACCCGCCACGGCACGGTCGTCGGCCCGCTGATGACCGACCTCACCGGGCACCCCGAGCTCACGCCGCACAAGGGCGGCTGGTGCGGCAACGACGTCTTCCCCGACGCGCTCTCGCCCGAGCACCGCGAGCGGGCGCGCGTGCTGACCCGCAAGCTCGGCGACCGGCTCGCTCTCGAGGGCTACCGCGGCTTCCTCGAGATCGACTACCTCGCCGACGTCGACACCGGCGAGCTCTACCTGGGGGAGATCAACCCCCGCATCAGCGGCGTGACCTCGATGACCAACGTCTCGGCCGGTGCGTACGCCGACGTCCCGCTCTTCCTCTTCCACCTGCTCGAGTACCTCGACGTCGACTACGAGATCGACGTCGACGACATCAACCGGCGCTGGGCCGAGGCCGCCGGCGACGACGTCTGGAGCCAGATCATCCTCAAGGACACCGGCGACGAGGTCGAGCAGCTCACGGACGCTCCCCGGAGCGGGATCTGGCGGCTCGACGGCGGCGGGATGACGTTCACCCGCTGGGGCCACGACTGGCACAGCCTCCAGGACGAGTCGGAGGCGTTCTTCCTGCGCGTGCTCGGCCCCGGCGACTACCGCTACCCGGGCGCGGACCTCGGTGTGCTGGTCGGCCGCTCGCGCATGCAGACCGACGACAACGAGCTCACGGACCGCGCGCGCGAGTGGATCGCGGCCGTCCACGGGCAGTTCGCGAGCGCGCCGGCCGCGGCGCCGGCCGAGCCCGTGCACGCGATGGCGTTCAAGAGCTGAGCAGCTTCACGGTCCGGCTGCCGGGCGAGAAGTCGTCGAACGACAGCTTCCACGGCTCGTGGTCGGGCCAGCGGTACTCCACGGAGCCCGCCGGGTCGTAGGCGGCCGTGTAGATGGTGCCGAAGCCCTCCGCGTACTGCCGGTTGTGCAGCGGAGGCTCGAGGAAGGACTCCACCAGCCGCTCGCGGGTCATGCCGCCGTCGTCGAGCAGATCGAGCAGGCACCGCTCGCGCTCCACGGTGCGGATCGCCTCCGCGTACTCCGGCCACTCCACGGCGCCCTGGTGGTTGGTGGTGACCGGGGTCTCGACGAAGCGGACCGGGCGGTCGGGGCCCACGTACGCGGTCAGGTGCCGCCCGGACCGGTCCAGCAGCGAGAGGTTCTGGGGCGCGTGGACCGGGACGCGCTCGAGCGCGGCGCACGCCTGCTCGACGGTGTCGCACGTCTCGAGCAGGTAGCGGACCACGACTGAGATCGCGAAGCCCTCGCCGACGTCGGGGCGGCCGCCGAAGGTCAGCGACACCGCCAGCCCGCTGTCGTTGACCCCGTCGAGCAGGCCCCACAGGCAGTCGCTCATCCCGATCACCCGGCGCTCGCCCCAGCGGGTGAGGTAGACGATCCCCTCCAGGCGCGACGCCGGGTAGTCGTAGTTGCGCACGAGCAGCGGCTCGTCGCGCGTCCAGACGGCCTGCGAGCAGCCGACGATGAAGCCGGGCGGGCGCCAGAGGGAGAGCAGCCGGGCGGCGAGGTCGCCGCCGCCGGCCAGCTCCACCAGCCGCTCGTAGGTCGGCATCAGCTCGGGCATGTGGCGCGCGAGCGCGCTCCGGCACTCCCGGTAGCCGGGACGCTGCGCGTCGCCCTCCTTCAGGTACCAGGCGCGGTAGGCGGGCCACATCGTCTCGTAGCGCGCCTGCCACTCGGGCCCCGGGCGCTCCTCCGCGACCGCCTCGAGCGCGAGCTCCTCGCCGGGCGCGTGGTGCCGGGGGAGAAGGCTGAGCTTCTCCCACACCGGCTTCCAGTAGCGATCGATCGCCGCGACGGCGTCGGGCGGCAGCCCGAGCGACTTCACCCAGTCGGGGAGGTCCTCGAGGTCGGGGTCACTCACCCAGATAGCTCATCACGTGCTTGACCCGCGTGTAGTCGTCGAAGCCATACAGCGACAGGTCCTTCCCGTAGCCGGACTTCTTGAAGCCGCCGTGCGGCATCTCGGCCACCAGCGGGATGTGGCAGTTGATCCAGACGCAGCCGAAGTCGAGCCGCCTCGACATCCGCAGCGCGCGCCCGTGGTCCTGGGTCCACACGCTCGAGGCGAGCGCGAAGTCGACGCCGTTGGCCCACTCGACCGCCTTGTCCTCGTCGTCGAACTGCTGAACCGTGATGATCGGGCCGAAGATCTCCTTCTGGATCATCTCGTCGTCCTGGTGCAGGCCGTCGACGACCGTCGGCTCGTAGAAGAAGCCGCGGTCGCCCTGGCGCCGGCCGCCGGCGACGACGCTCGCGTGGTCCGGCGCGCGCTCGACGAAGCCGCTGACGTGCGAGAGCTGGTTGGCGTTGTTCAGCGGGCCGTAGAGGACCTCGCCGTCGTCCGGCGGGCCGGTCCGGGTGTTCTTGGCCTGCTCGCCCAGCGCGGCGACGAAGTCGTCGTGGATGCGCGGGCCGGCCAGGACGCGCGTGGCGGCGGTGCAGTCCTGGCCGCCGTTGAAGTACCCGGCGATCGCGATGTTCTCGGCGGCCAGCTCGAGGTCGGCGTCGTCGAAGACGACCACCGGCGCCTTGCCGCCCAGCTCGAGGTGCACCCGCTTGACGTCGTCGGCGGCGGACTTGGCGACGGCGATGCCCGCGTTCACGCTGCCGGTGATCGAGACCATCTGCGGGATCGGATGGCGGACGAGCGCCGCGCCGGTCTCGCGGTCGCCGCAGACGACGTTGAACACGCCCTCGGGCAGGAACTCGGCCATCACCTCGGCCATCCAGACGGTGCTCGCGGGCGTCGTGTCGGACGGCTTGAGCACCATCGTGTTGCCGGCCGCCAGCGCGGGCGCCCACTTCCAGACCGCCATCATGGCCGGGTAGTTCCACGGCGTCACCGCCGCGCATACGCCGATCGGCTCGCGCCGGACGTAGGACGTGTAGCCGGCCATGTACTCGCCGGCCGACCTGCCCTCGAGCATGCGCGCCGCGCCCGCGAAGAAGCGGATCTGGTCGCACATCGGCGGCACTTCCTCATCCGCCGTCAGCTGCTTCGGCTTGCCCGTGTTCTGGGACTCGACGTCGACCAGCTCGTCGGCGCGCTGCTCGATCGCGTCGGCGATCCGGTAGAGGGCGAGCTGGCGCTCGGACGGCGTCGTGTCGCGCCAGCTCTCGAAGGCGCGCGCCGAGTCCTGGAACGCCGCGTCGATGTCGGCCTCGCGCGACAGCGGCGCCGTGGCGTAGGGCTCGCCCGTGCTGGGGTCGATCAGCTCGGTCGTCTCGCCGCCGGCCGCCGCGACGCGCTTGCCGTGGATGAAGTTCGTGATCTCGATCATCGGTTCTCCTCACAGTGATGGGCTGACGGCGGCACGTCGAGCGCCGGGTTTCGGTCGAAGAAGCCCAAGGGCTTCAGCCAGAACGAGACGGTGTCGACCGCCATCACGGGCCACTCCTCGGGGCGGGTGATGTGGTGGATACCGAACACGTACCAGAGCACGACGTCGGTGTCCTCGATCGAGCGGTTGGCGGCGGTCCAGGCGGGCAGCCCGCGGTCCTGTTCGCTCTGCACGACGAACTCGCCGCACGGCCAGCGCTCGTCCTCGTGGAACGGCGTGACCCACAGCGTGTGGGCGATCGCCTGGGCGCGACGGAGCACGGGCGAGCCCGCGTCCAGCATCGACGGGAAGGCGCCGCCGGGTACGAGCTTGTAGCCGACCGGGGTCCCGAGGCCGTTCTTCGAGCCCTCGTTGACGACCTTCCATGCCCGCTGGGTGCTCCACTCGTAGTCCTGCCGGCCCTCCGCCTCGGTACGCAGCGGCGTGTTGCGCTGGACGAGCGCGAGGCCGTGCGGGTTATCGGGCCCGACGGGCAGCGCCTCGGACTCGGTCGCGTAGACCGTGTTGGACTCCCCGTCGACATCGAGGTCGAGGCGGGCGACGAGGAAGTGCTGGTGGAACGGTGCGTACGTGCGCTCGTCGACCAGTGTGCCGTACGGAGGCTGCCGGCCCTCCTCGAAGTGCGTGGTGACCATGATCCCGGTGGCGCGGACCTCGCACTCGACGTTGCCGTCCTGGTACAGGCGCCAGTAGACGAGGTACTCGTAGTTGGCGACCGTCACGTGGAACGACAGCACGAGCCGCCGCGAACGTCGCACCTCGGCGCCGACCTGGGCGTCGACGTGCTTCCAGAGCACCGCGTCGTCCTCCTCGTGGATGCAGACGGCGTTGCGGATCGTGTACGGCTCGCCCTTCGTGTCGTGCATGACCGCGTCGAGGTAGCGGATCTCGCCGAGGCAGTCGCAGCCCAGCTCCAGCGAGACGGTCATGAAGCCGAGTCCCCACTCGCCGACGTCGAACGCGGTGCGCCGGTAGTGGTCGGTGGTGGGATCGCGGTACGGCACCACCATCTCGGCGAACGACAGCCGGTGGGCGACCGGCCGGCCGTCGTAGGCCACCGTGTGCAACACCATGCCCTCGCGGTGGTTGAAGCCGACCCGCAGCGTCCACTTCTGCCACGCCACCTGGTTGCCGTCGAGCGCGAAGGAGACGCCGTCGGGCTGAGAGATGTCGAGCGGCTTGATGTCCTCGCGCGGCTTCAGGCCGGGGACGAGGTGGGGGACGTACTCGCCCATGACCTGGGGCTCGTCGATGGGGCCGGAGTCCTCGATCTCCAGCAGCTCCATGCGGTTGAGGTCGACGACGAAGTGCAGCCCGGTCACCGGGTTCGCGTACGGGCTCGAGCCGGGCTGGGCGCGGTACCAGACGTCCGACCAGCCGATGCGCCCGCCGCGGTGCTGCTCGGGCACCAGGTGGGCGCCGTAGGCCCACGTGTCGATCAGCACCCGGTCCATGTCGGTGATGCCGCGCCCGGCCAGCGCCTCGATCACCCGCGGGTCCTTGCGCAGCGTCGCGTCGCACTCGGTGAACTCGTCGACGGTCATGTTCGGCTGGCCGTCGGGGACGTGGTCCCAGGCCGTCACGCGGTCGCCGTCGAGATCCACGCGCGCCTTGTAGACGGCGCCGTCCTCGCGGTTCCAGCAGATCACCTCCGCCGCGCGCGCGACCGGCTCGCCCGGCCGGTGGTCACGCGCCGTCGCCTTCGACGGCTCGCGCAGCTCGATCGACGCGAAGCGCCAGCGCTCGTCCACGCCCTTGTCGCGCCGCAGGATCGCCGCAGCCGAGCGGATCTCGTCGGCCGAGAGAGGGTCGAGCGGGTGTGAGCTCACGGCGCGATGCTCCGCGATCGGGGACCGCGCCTCAATCGTGCGATGTCCAAACCGGCGCCGATCATCCCGGATTCGGGACGAGCACCGACAGGCAGGTCACGCACCCCTCCATCTTCTCGAACTCGCCGATGTCGACGGCGACCACGTCGAAGCCCAGGTCCTCGAGCATCTCCGCCGTGCGCGGCGCGGAGGCCGCCATCAGCACGGCGCCGCCGCCGAGCGGCACGACATGCGAGCCGCCCTCCTCGGGGACCGGGCGGAGCGTCGGCAGCGGCGTGGTGTCGCACAGGTTCGGGTCGGCGGCGACCAGCGTGCCGTCGGGCAGCGCGGTCACCGCGGACTTGAGGTGCAGCACCCGGTACAGCGGCACGGCGACCACGGTGCGCCCGCGCGTGGCCGCGTGGCGGCGCAGCTGTCGGATCCCCTCGGCGTTCGTGCGGCCGCCGCGCCCGACGTACACGGTGCGGCCCACCTGGAGGACGTCGCCGCCGTCGAGCGTGCCTGGCGCCTCGATGCGGGCGACCTCGAGCCCGAGCCCGTCGAGCGCCGCCTCGGTGCCCGCCACCTCGGCGAGTCGCTCCGGCGCTCCCGGCCGCGCGAGCACCGCCAGGTCGTCGAGGACGACGACCGTGTCCTCCACGAAGGCCGAGTCGGGCAGCTCGTCGGCCGGCTCGACCTCCCGGACCGCCCAGCCGGCGCCGGCCAGCGCCGCGACGTAGCCGGCGTGCTGCTCCGCGGCGCGCTGGGGGTCGACCGGCGTGCGCTCGATGTGGGTGACGAGGCCGTCGCCCATCCGTGAGCTGGGGCGTCGCACGAGCGCGGTCCGGTCGGGCATCCGAGCGGACGCTATCTGAGCCCGGCGCCGGTCGGGCATGATGTGCGGGCGTGAGCACGCATGCGCCGCTGCAGGTGATCGTCGACTCGCTGGCCGCGGACATCGGGCGTGATGTCGCGGTCGACGACCGGCAGATCCGCTGGCTCGTGCACAGCCCGCACGAGGAGCCGCCCGACGCGGCCCGGATGCGCTCGATCCTCACGCGGCGCATCCCCGAGGAGGCGCTGCGGTGGGCGTTCTCGTTCGGGATCGAGGACGCGGAGGGGCCTGTGCGGCTCCCCGCGAACCCCGACATCGGGGCCGAGGCGCGCGTCTGCATCCCGCTGCGCACGCGCGGGGTGCTGCTCGGCTTCATGTTCATCGTCGAC
The DNA here is from genome assembly GCA_963730535.1 of uncultured Solirubrobacteraceae bacterium. Lineage (GTDB taxonomy): Bacteria > Actinomycetota > Thermoleophilia > Solirubrobacterales > Solirubrobacteraceae > DASSUW01. Next base: position 277,804 of record CAVSRU010000011.1, on the reverse strand, counting down.
GCGGACGGGACGCTCGACGGCGGGCCGCTCGCCCAGGCCGAGGCCGCGGCCGCCGAGGCCGCGCAGGTCCTCTACCGCGAGCGGCGCCTGCGCGAGCTCGAGCGCGAGCGGGAGCGCTGGCTCCTCACCCACCTGCTGGGCGACGAGGACGCGGACGAGGCCGCGCGGGCGCTCGCGGACGAGGGATTCCTCGACCCTGGACGCGTGGCGGTGCTGGTCATCCGTGCCGACGAGGAGCCGGCGCGCTCCGAGATCGCGGTCGGTGCGGCGCTCGATCGCCTGCGGCGGCAGGTCCCGCCGCGCGGCGGGGTCGAGCTGCGCCGCGGGGATCACGGTGCCTTCGTGGTCGTGCTCGATGACGCGACGTCGCCACGCGAGCTCGCCGAGCGCCTGCTCGAGCTCGCGGGCAAGGAAGGGGCGGAGGTCGTCACGCGCGTGGGGATCGGCAGCGCGCAGCCGCTGGCCGCCGCGCCGCGCTCCTACCGCCAGGCGCGCGACGCGGTCGCCGTCGCGAAGCGGGTTGCGAGCTTCGGGCGCGTCGCGGCGTGGGACGAGCTCGGCGTCTACCGGACCCTCGCGCGCTTCCCGGACGATCTCGACGACGAGGCACTGCACCCGGGCGTGGTCGAGCTCCTGCGCGACGGCGCCCACGAGCAGCTCGTCGAGACGCTCGAGGCCTACCTCGACCGCGCCGGCGACGTCAAGGCCACCGCCGAGGCGCTCAACCTCCACCGGGCGACGCTCTACTACCGGCTCCAGCGGATCGAGGAGATCACCGGCGCGCGCCTCAAGGTCGGCGAGGACCGCCTCGCCCTGCACCTCGGGCTCTATCTCGCGCGGCTTCGGCGGTAGTTCCGGGCAACGTCAACGGCAACTGCGCTGGGTAGGGAGGTGAGGGGGCCGGCCGCCCGGTCGGCTTGAAGGCGGGATTTGGTGTATCTCGGTGCGGCGGCGTTCATCGAGATACACCTAAGTGCGCGTCTGGAGCATAAAGGTGTACTCGGGCGATCCGGGCGACGCCGGAATACACCTAACCCCGGCTTGCCCGCTCTCCCTACCCAGCGCCGTTGACGTTGACGTCGCCGGTGCCGCGTCGAACCTGCCGCATTTCCGACAGATGTCGGAAGCAACGCGAGCGTCTGCGCGCCCATGCTGGATCAATGCTTAGCGACCTCCTTGACCACGAGCTGCTGCTGGTGCGCCGTGGCGCGCGCAGCGGCGCCTACACGATCATCGCCGTCCACTCGACCTCGCTGGGGCCGGCACTCGGCGGCTGCCGGCTGACCACCTACCCGCATCCCGGAGAGGCGGTGGCGGACGCGCTTCGCCTGGCCGAGGGAATGACGCTGAAGGCCGCCGTGGCCGGCGTGGACCTGGGTGGCGGCAAGGGCGTCGTGTGCGTCGAGCCGGGCACGCCGCTGACGACCGAGACGCGCCAGGCGATGCTGCTGGACTTCGGGGACGCCGTCGAGTCGCTGGGCGGGCGCTACATCACGGCCGAGGACGTCGGGACGAGCCCGGCCGACATGCGCCTCATCGCCACGCGGACCGAGCACCTGGTGGGCCTGCCCGAGGACCTGGGGGGCCTCGGCGACCCCAGCCCGTTCACCGCGCTCGGCGTGCTCGCCGCCATGCGCGCCTGCGTCGAGCACCGGTTCGGGACCGCGGGCCTCGCGGACCGCCGCGTCGCCGTCGTGGGTGTGGGGCACGTCGGCGAGGCGCTCGCCCGCATGCTGGCCGCGGAGGGCGCGCACGTGATCGTCTCCGACGTCGACGAGAGCAAGCGCGCGCTGGCCGACGAGCTCGACGGCGCGAGCTGGATGAGCCCGGAGGAGGCGCTGCGGTCGCGCGTCGACGTGCTCGCCCCGTGCGCGCTCGGGGGCGTGCTCGACGAGACGACCGTCCCGCAGCTCGAGGCCGGCATCGTGTGTGGGGCCGCCAACAACCAGCTCGCCCACGACGCGCTGGCCGAGGACCTCGCGCGCCGCGGCATCGACTACGCGCCCGACTTCGTGACCAACGCCGGGGGCCTGATGCGGGTCGCCGCCGAGCTCGAGGGCGCCGACGGCAAGGGCGCGCGCGAGCGCATCGCCGACATCGAGGCGCTGATGCGCCGGATCCTGACCGAGGCGGCCGGCCTCGGCATCACGCCGCTCGCCGCCGCCCACGCGCTCGCCGAGCGCCGGCTCGACGCCCCCGTCACCGTCGCCTGAGGAGAGAGAACCCATGCACACCCACATCGCCCGCCGCCAGACGCTCGGTGACCTGCTGCGCCGCTCCGCCGCCCGCCATCCCGACCGCACCGCGATCGTGGACGGCGACCTGCGCCGGACGTACCGGGAGCTCGACGACGCCGTCAACCGCGCCGCCAACGCGCTCGCCGAGCGCGGCCTGGCCAAGGGCGACCGGCTCGCGCTGCTCGGCCACAACTCGTACGGCTTCGTCGTCACCTACTTCGCGTGCGCACGTCTGGGCGTGATCTGCGTGCCGGTCAACTACATGCTGAGCGCCGGCGAGGTCGCCTACATCCTCGAGCACTCCGGCGCGACCGCGATGGTGGCCGAGGACGTGCTGACCGAGCTCGCCGAGGCGGGCATCGACGCCGCCGGCACCGCGATCGCGATCCGCGGCGTCATCGGCGGCGAGCGGGCCGGGTGGGAGCCGGTCTCGGGGTGGACGACGCATCCCGACGCCGTCGAGCCGACCGTCGAGCTCGCCGACGACGACACGGTCGAGCTGCTCTACACGAGCGGCACCGAGTCGCGCCCCAAGGGCACGATGCTCACCAGCCGCTCGCTGATCGCCCAGCACGTGAGCTGCTTCGTCGACGGCGAGATGACGCCCGACGACGTCGAGGTGCACGCGCTGCCGCTCTTCCACTCCGCGCAGCTGCACTGCTTCTTCACGCCCAGCATCCACCTCGGCGCGGTCAACGTGCTGCTGCCGAAGGCCGACCCGGCCGCCATGCTGGCCGCCGTCGAGGCCGAGCGGGCGACGAAGCTCTTCTGCCCGCCGACCGTGTGGATCGCCCTCATGAACCACCCGGACTTCGACCGCCGGGACCTGTCGTCGCTGCGCAAGGGCTACTACGGCGCCTCGATCATGCCCGTCGAGGTCCTCGCCGAGCTCGGCGAGCGACTCCCCGGCGTGCGGCTGTTCAACTTCTACGGGCAGACCGAGATGTCCCCGGTCGCGACCGTGCTGCGTCCCGAGGACCAGGTCCGCAAGGCGGGCTCGGCCGGGCGACCCGCGCTCAGCGTCGAGACGGCGATCGTCGACCTCGACGGGCGGCCCGTCGCGGCCGGCGAGGTAGGGGAGATCGTCCACCGTTCCCCGCAGGCGATGGTCGGCTACTGGAACGACGCGGCCAAGACCGCCGAGACGTTCCGCGGCGGCTGGCTGCACACCGGCGACCTCGGCTACCTCGACGACGAGGGCTACCTGTACGTCGTCGACCGCATGAAGGACATGATCAAGTCGGGCGGCGAGAACGTCGCCTCGCGTGAGGTCGAGGAGGTCATCCACGCCCACCCGGCCGTGGCCGAGGCCGCCGTCTTCGGGATCCCGCACCCGCGCTGGATCGAGGCGGTCGCCGCGGTCGTCGTCCCGCGCGCCGGGGCGGCCGTGGCGCCGGAGGCGATCACCAGCTTCTGCCGCGAGCGCCTTGCCGGCTTCAAGACCCCCCGCTACGTCGTCGTCGCCGACGGGCTGCCCAAGAACCCCAGCGGCAAGATCCTCAAGCGCGAGCTGCGCACGATCCACGCCGGCCTCGCCGCGTGAAGGGAGAGCTGACCATGAGCACCATCGCTGTCATCGACCACGGCGTCCACGGGGACCGCACGGTGGAACGTCGCGTCCTCGAGCCGCTCGGCTACGAGGTGATCGACACCCAGGCTCTCGGGCTCACCGTCGAGGAGGGCTTCGACCTCGCGATCGAGCGCGAGGCCGTCGCGATCCTCGCCGGCCCGATCATCCCGCTCGACCGCGACCACCTCGAGCGCCTGAACGGCTGCCGCGCGGTCGTGCGCTACGGCGTCGGGCTCGACAACGTCGACGTCCCGGCCGCCGAGGAGCTCGGCATCGGGGTCGGCAACGTGCCGGAGTACGGGCACGAGGAGATCTCCAACCACGCGATCGCGCTGCTGCTCGCGCTCTCGCGCAAGCTGTTCGCGTTCGACCGCGCGGTGCGGCTCGGCGGTGCCGGTGTGCCGGCCCCCGAGTCGGTCTCGCGGCTCTCGCACGCGACGCTCGGGCTCGTCGGCTTCGGCCGCATCGGGCGCCACGTGGCGCGCAAGGCCCAGGCGTTCGGCCTCGAGGTCGTGGCGCATGACCCGTACGCGAGCGCCGAGGTCGCGACGGCCGCCGGCGTGGAGCTCGTCGGGCTCGACGCTCTGCTGCGCCGCGCCGACTGCGTCTCGCTGCACGTCCCGCTCACCCCGGAGACGCGGCACATGATCGACGTCTCGCGGATGAAGGACGGCGCGCTGCTGATCAACATCGGACGCGGCGGGCTCGTGGACGAGGACGCGCTGGCCGCCGCGCTGCGTTCCGGCCACCTGGCCGGCGCCGCGCTCGACGTCACGGAGGTCGAGCCGCTGCCGCTCGCCAGCCCGCTGCTCGGCGCCCCGAACCTGATCCTCACGCCGCACGTGGCCTGGGTGTCCGACGTCGCGCTCGAGGACCTGCGGTGCTTCACCGCCGAGGCCGCGCTGCGGCTTATCGCGCGCGCGAGGCGGTGACGGCCTGATGGACCGCTTCATCCCCGGCCGCGCCGGCGTCTCCTTCGCCGCGGGCCTCGCCCGCCGGCCCGACCGCGTCGCCCGCCGGGCCGCCGGCCTCGCAGGCGGGTTGGCCCGCGCCGCGGCCGGCAGCGGCGAGGGCGCCGCGCGCGGCGACCGCCGCTTCGCCGACCCCGCCTGGACCGGCAACCCGGTCTTCTCCCGGCTCGTCCAGGGCTACCTGGCCGCCGGGCGCACGCTCGACGGCCTGCTGCAGGACGCGAAGCTCGACATCCAGGACGAGCGCCGCGTGCGTTTCGCGCTCGAGAACCTGCACGACGCCGCGGCCCCCAGCAACTACCTGCTCACCAACCCGGTCGCGCTGCGCGCCACCGTGGAGGAGCGCGGTGCAAACCTCGTGCGCGGCGCGCGCAACTTCGCGAGCGACATGACGTCGGCGCCGCGGCTCCCCGCCAGCGTCGACTCGGACGCGTTCGAGGTCGGGGTCGACGTGGCCGCCACGCCCGGCTCGGTCGTCCTGCGGACGGAGCTGTTCGAGCTCATCCAGTACGCCCCGCAGACCGACATGGTGCGCGCCGAGCCCGTCCTCTTCGTGCCGCCGATGGTCAACAAGTACTACCTCGTCGACCTCGCGCCCGAGCGCAGCCTCGTCGAGTCGCTCGTGCGCGCGGGCCAGCAGGTGTTCGCGCTCTCCTGGCGCAACCCGACCAAGGAGCACAGCGACTGGACGCTCGATACCTACGCGGGCGGCGTGCTCGAGGCCGTCGAGGCGATCACCGCGATCACCGGCTCCGAGCGCTTCCACCTGGCCGGCAACTGCTCGGGCGGGGCGCTGGTCAGCGCGCTGGCGGCGCGCATGGCCGTGCTGGGCGAGCAGGACCGGCTCGGCTCGATCATGCTCGGCGTCACCGTCATCGACTCGGACCGCGCAGGCACCGCGAGCGCGTTCATGGGCCCCGAGGTCGCCAAGCTCGCCGTCAAGGCCGTCGACGGCCGCGGCTACCTCGACGGCGAGGCGCTGCAGTCGTTCTTCGCGTGGCTGCGGCCGAACGACCTGATCTGGAACTACGTCCAGAACAACTACCTCCTCGGCCGCACGCCGCCGGCGTTCGACATCCTGTTCTGGAACGCCCACACGACGCGGATGGCCGCCGGATTGCTCCGGGATCTGGCCAACCTTGCGGTCTCCAATGGGCTCGCCGAGCAGGACGTGATCGAGCTGCTCGGCACGCCGATCGACCTCGGCGCGGTGAAGACCGACGCGTACGTCGTCGCCGGCATCTCCGACCACATCACGCCGTGGGAGAACTGCTACGCGACCACGCAGCTGCTGGGCGGGGACACCCGCTTCGTGCTCTCCCGCAGCGGCCACGTGGCCGCGCTCGTCAACCCGCCCGGCAACCCCAAGGCGCGCTACCGCGTGGCCGACGACGGCGTCAACCCGCCGGCCGCGGAGGACTGGCTGGAGGGCGCGAGCGAGCGGGCCGGCACGTGGTGGACGGACTGGGCGGCGTGGCTCGGCGAGCGCTCGGGCGAGCTCAAGCGCGCACCGAAGCGGCTGGGCAACCGGCGGCATGCCGTCGTCGCACCGGCGCCGGGCACCTACGTCAACGAATAAGGGGGTCGACCGTCTCGACCTGACGAGCGCCCTCGACGGCGCGCCGTACGCTCCGGGAGATGACTGCCACGCTCGCGGGCCGGCCCGTGGGGGATCGCACCGTCGCCTGGCTCTACACGGCGGCGCTGCTCGTGGGCGCCGCGCTGGTGTTCGCGGTGCAGCCGATGCTCGCGCGCATGCTGCTGCCGGTCGTGGGCGGGACCCCGGCGCTGTGGACGGTCGCGCTCGCGTTCTTCCAGGTCGCGCTCCTGCTCGGCTACGGGTACGCGCATCTCAGCCTTCGGCTGCTCGGACCGCGCCGCCAGCCGCTCGTCCACGCCGCCCTGCTGTTGGCGACCTGCGTGCTCCTGCCGATCGGCGTCCCGGCCTGGTCGCCGCCCACGGGCGGCTCGACGGCCGCGTGGGTCGCCGCGGCGCTGGCCGTCGGCGTCGGCCTGCCGTTCGTCCTGCTGGCGGCGACTGCGCCGCTGCTCCAGGTCTGGTTCGCACGTCTGGACCATCCGCGGGCGCGCGACCCGTACTTCCTCTATCGGGCGAGTAACGCCGGAAGCCTCGCAGGGCTCTTGAGCTACCCCGTGCTCGTCGAGCCGGGGCTCGGGCTGGACGACCAGGCGCTGGTGTGGTCGGCGGTCTACGGCGCCCTCGTGCTGCTGATCGGCGTGTGCGCGACGGCCGTCCTGCGGGCGCGGGAGCCCAGCCACGTTGCCGCGGGGCCTTGGCAGCAGCCCGCCCCGGCGTGGTCCGCGCGCCTCGGCTGGTTCGCCCTGGCGGCCGTCCCGGCGAGCCTCCTCGTCGCCGTCACGGCGAAGCTCACCACCGACCTCGCGCCCGTGCCGCTGCTCTGGGTCATCCCCCTCGCGCTGTATCTGGTGAGCTTCATCGTCGCGTTCACGCCGGGTCGCGGCGGCGCGCTGGCCTACCGGGCCGCGACCTGGCTCTTCCCGCCCGCCGGCGTACTCCTCGCGTGGGTCCTCGCTACCGACCGCAGCGAGCCCGTGCGCGAGGTGGTGCTGCTTCACCTCGCCGTGCTGCTGCTGGCCGGTGTGGTCTGTCATGGGCGGCTCGCCCGCGGACGGCCCGCGCCCGAGCACCTGACCACCTTCTACATCTGGCTCGCGGGCGGGGGAGCGGCGGCGGGGCTGCTCAACGCGGCGGTCGCGCCCTTGGTGTTCGACCAGCTCACGGAGCTGCCGCTCTCGCTCGCGCTCGCCTTCGCGTGCCTGCCGTGGTGGGGTACGCGGCGCCTGCGCGCCGCGGTCGCCACGCTCTCGGCGGTGGGGGTGTTCGTGGTTACGGGGGTGGCGGGCGCCGAGCCGGATGTGCTCGAGCGCCATCGCAGCTTCTTCGGCGTGCTGGAGGTCCGGCAGCTCCCGGATGGCTCCGGCCACGAGCTGCGACACGGGACCACGCGGCACGGCGCGCAGCTGGCGGTTGGGCGGGAGCCGCCCGAGCCCATCACGTACTACCACTCCTCCGGGCCCGCAGGGAGACTGCCCCGCACGGTGCGCGCGGCGGGCGGGCTGCGGACGGCGGCGGTCGTCGGCTTGGGGGTGGGCTCCATGGCCTGCCACGCACGTGCCGGCGAGCGCTGGGACTTCATCGACGTCGATCCCGGCGTCGAGCGCATCGCCCGCGACCCGCGCTACTTCACGTTCCTGCGCGACTGCCCCGGCAGCCATCGCGTCACGATCGGCGACGGCCGCGTCGTGCTCGGCCGCGCCCGCGCGGCCGCCTACGACCTCATCGTGATCGACGCGTTCAGCTCCGACGCGATCCCAGTCCACCTGCTGACGCGCGAGGCGGTGGCGCTCTACGCGACGCGCCTGCGGGCAGGCGGCCTGCTCGCGCTGCACATCTCCAACCGGTTCGTCGACCTCGAACAGCCGCTCGGCGACGTCGCCCGGGCAAACGGGCTGCAGTGCTCGTACATCCTCGACTCGCCGTTCGACCGCCGTGGCAGGCAGGTGCGCGGCAAGTCGTACTCCGAGTGGGTCGTCCTCGCCCGCACGCGCGAGGAGCTCGGCACCTTCGCCCGCTGGTCGGCCTGCGCCACAGACCCGCAGGCCCGCACGTGGACGGACGACTACGTGAACCTGTGGGGGGCGATGCGGATCTTCGGCCGGTAGCGGGACCGAGCCCTACGGGAGGACCTTGCCGGGGTTGAGCAGGTCGCCGGGGTCGAGCGCCGCCTTGAGCGCGCGCATGACCTCGACGGCCTCGCCGCTCTGCTTGCCGAGCGCGCGGCGCTTGCCGAGGCCGACCCCGTGCTCGCCGGTGCAGGTCCCGCCGGCCGCGATCGCCCGGTCGACCATCCGCTCGTAGACGGCCTCGGCCGTCTGCCGGTCGGCCGGGTCGTCGGGATCGACCAGCAGCATCACGTGGAAGTTCCCGTCGGCGACGTGGCCGAGCAGCGGGGCGGGGAAGGGGAGCGTGCCCAGATCGGCGATCGTCGCGTCGATCGTGGCCGCGAGCTCTGACACCGGCACGCAGACGTCGGTCGTCACGGCGCGACAGCCGGGCCGCAGGCCGATGCCGGCGAAGTAGGCGTTGTGGCGGGCACGCCACAGCCGCGAGCGGTCCTCGCTGCGGGTCGCCCACGCGAAGTCGCCGCCGCCCTGCTCGCGCGCCAGCTCCTCGACGTAGCGGGCGTCCTCCTCGACGCCGGTCGGCGACCCGTGGAACTCGAGGAACAGCGTCGGCGCCTCCGCGCGCTCGAGCCCCGCGTGGGCGTTGACGGCGGCCATCATCGTCGCGTCGAGCAGCTCGCAGCGGGCGATCGGCACGCCCGACTGGACGATCCCGATCGCGGTCGCGACCGCGTCCGCGGTGGTCGGAAACGAGCAGACGGCGGCCGAGATCGCCTCCGGGATCGGCCTTAGCCGCAGCGTGAGCTCGGTGATGATCCCGAGCGTCCCCTCCGAGCCGATGAACAGGTGGGTGAGGTCGTAGCCCGCGCTCGACTTGCGCGCCCGCGTGCCGGTGCGGATGACGCGGCCGTCGGCCAGCACCACCTCGAGCGCGAGCACGTTCTCCCGCATGGTGCCGTAGCGGACGGTGTTCGTGCCGGAGGCGCCGGTGGCCGCCATCCCGCCCAGCGACGCGTCGGCTCCGGGGTCGACCGAGAAGAACGCCCCCTCGCCGCCGACGCGCTTCTCGAGCGCCGTGCGCGTGACGCCCGGCTGCAGCGTGACGTCGAGGTCCTCGATGCTCAGGCGCAGGATCGCGTCCATCAGGCTCGTGTCGACCGCCACGCCGCCCTCCACGGCGAGCACGTGACCCTCGAGCGAGGAGCCGGTGCCGAAGGCGATCACCGGCACGCCGTGCTCGGCGCAGGTGCGCACGATCGCGGCGACCTCCGCGGTCGAGCGCGGGAACGCCACCGCGTCGGGCGGAGCCGGCGGGAACGACGACTCGTCACGCCCATGCAGATCACGCACGGAATCCGAGGTCGACAGCCGGTCGCCGAGCAGCTCCCTCAGCGCCTCGATCGCCTCCTGCACGCTCACTGCGCCAGCGTATCTGCCCACCCCCATACGATCCCCCCATGAGCGTCTGGTGGGGTCGACCGATGGCAGAGATGCGCTGGCAGGCCGAGTTCCTGCGCCTGCTCGCCGACCCGATCTACCTGCGGGGCGGTACGCCGCGCGGCGACGGGCGCCCGGTCGTGCTCGTGCCGGGCTTCGCGGGCGGCGACTGGACGCTCTCGCACCTGGCGTTCTGGCTGCGCCGGACCGGCTACCGGCCGGTGACCTGCACGATGCTCTTCAACGCGGGCTGCGCCGAGCGTGCGCTCGCGCGCGTGGAGCAGCGGATCACGGCGCTGGCCGAGTCCGAGGGCCGCCGCGTGGCGGTCGTCGGCCACTCGCGCGGGGGTCACCTCGCGCGCGCCGCGGCCGCCCGCCGACCCGAGCATGTCTCCCACGTGGTCGCGATGGGCGCCGGCCTCTCGGCCCAGTTCGACGCCGCCGCCCCCGCGCTGGCGGCCGTCGCTCTGGCGCGCGTGGTCGAGTCGCGGAGCGGGCGGCGCGGCTGCATGACCGAGGACTGCGGCTGCACGTTCACCGCCGGCTACCGCGCGCCGTTCCCGGACGACGTGCGCCTGACGAGCATCTACTCCAAGGGCGACGGGATGGTCCGCTGGTCGTCCTGCGTCGTGCCCTACGCCGAGAACGTGGAGATCACCGGCTCGCACGTCGGGCTGGCCTGGAACCGCAAGGCCTACGCCGCGATCGCCGCGGCGCTGCAGCAGCCCGAGCTCGCGGCCTGATCAGCTGAACGCGGCGATATAGCGCTCCATCGCGGCGTCGACGGCCTCGCGGTCGCCGGTCGCGAGCAGGTCGAGCAGCAGCCCGCGGACGACGGCGACGCCGAGCCGCGCCTCGGCGCGGGCCTGGGCCTCCGGCCGGCCCTGGGCGACGGCGATCTCGGTGAGCGGCTCGACCCAGTCGTCGACGATCCCGTCCAGCAGCGGCTGGGCGTGGGGGCTCCCCTGCAGGGCCTGGGCGTAGACCTCGAAGAACAGCCGCTCGTTCGGCCACAGGGCCGGATCGGCGATCCGCTGCCACATCTGGCGCATCGTGTCCGCCGACGGGGCGTCGGCATCGCGCAGCGCTTCCGCGGCTGCGGCGCGCTGTTGCTCCTCGACGGCGCGGATCACCTCGATGAGCAGTCCCTCGCGCGAGCCGAAGTGGTAGATCAGCATCCGGTGGCTGGTGCCCAGGGCGGCGGCGAGGCCGCGCAGGCTCAGGTCGCCCACCCCGTGCTGCGCGACGTGGTCCATCGCCGCCGCGAGAAGCCGCTCACGCGCGCTCATGGAGCGGATCGTAGCGCTTGTGTGTACCGGCTGGTACATGTACCATGCGGTACATGTCACGACAGCGCATCGAGCACCGGGCCACCACCACCGCCGACCCGTCCACCGTCTATGCACTGCTGCGCAACGGCGCCACATGGCCGACCTGGGCGCCGATCGACTCCTTCGAGCTCGAGAAGCCGGGAGCCGACGAGCGAGAGGGGATCGGCGCAGTCCGCCTCCTCCGCGGCGGACGCGTCACCGGCCACGACGAGATCGTCGAGCTCGTGCCGGACCGGCGCTTCGCCTACCGACACACGTCCAACCTGCCGGTCCGCGACTACCTCGGCGAGGTCGACCTCGAGCCGACGTCGGCGGGCACCGCGATCCGCTGGGTCTCGACCTTCCAGCCGAAGATCCCGGGCACCGGTCGCCTCCTGCGCCGCGCGCTCGACGGCTTCGTCGCGCGCCTCGCCGGTGGGCTTGCCGAGCACGCGGCGGCCGTGGAGAGCGGCCGCACGGCGTCCCCAGCGCGCTAGGCGTCGCGACAGACCGAGCAGTCCAGCCGCCGGGCGATCGGCTCGCGCTTGACCTCGAGCGTGCGGAGGTCGAGCGCGACGCTCGTCCCGAGGGTGGCGGGCTCGGCCAGGCCAGTGAGGTGGTGCAGCGCCTCCATCGAGAGGACGGATCCGATCATTCCCGACGCCGGCCCGAGAGTCGCGGCGGCGGGTGTCGGGCGCGAGCGGCGGAACGCCTCGAGGGCGTCGAAGAGGGGGTAGCCCTCGCGGGTCGTCGCCTCCTGGCAGGCGTGGCACGCCGTCACGCCCGGCACGTAGAGCGGCCCGAGTCGCAGGAGCGGCGGTGCCTGACCCGCGGAGATGTGCGCCACGCCGGCCCGCGTACACGCCTCGTTCACCCATCGCGACAGGTCGTAGGGAGGCCAGTCGGCCGTCTCGATCAGCAGATCGGCGCCGTCGACCAGCGCCTCGATGTCCGCCGCGCTCTCCACCCGCCGCACGACGGCGTGCAGGTCGAGCTCGGGATTGAACGCTCCCAGCGCCTCGGCGGCGACCTCCACCTTGTGCCGGCCGATGTCCGCCGCCCAGTAGAGCAGCTGCCGGTTGAGGTTGCTGAGCTCCACCTGGTCGTCGTCGACGAGCACGAGCGTGCCGACGCCGGCGCACGCGAGCCCGCACAGCGTCCACGAGCCGAGCCCGCCGCAGCCGAGGACGACGACGCGGGCGTCGCGCAGGCGCGCCTGCGCCTCCTCGGGCCGGGCCAGCGGGGCGACGTCGGCGAAGTACAGGAGCTGCCGGGCGTAGCGCTCCGGGTCGGGGCAGGCGTCGGTGACGCGGGGCTCGAGCACGCCGAGCGCTGCGAGCTGGTCGACGACGTCCGCCACGGGCAGGCTGTCCTCGCCGAAGCCGAGTCCCGCCAACCGGCGGACGAGGTCCGGAACGTCGTCCACGCCGGCGGACAGCAGCTCGAGCAACGCCCGCTGTGGCGCCGACGGGTCCTCGACCATGAACGCCGCGTCGGGCCCTCCGGTGACCAGGTACACGTTGCCGTCGGGGGCCGCGAACGGCTCCAGCGTCGGTCGCAGCCGGAGCCCGGGAGCCCGTACGGGATCACGTTCCGCACGGGCCCCTGCAGCGGGCATCAGGGCCCCTTCGAAACCGACACGACCGGCACGATCTGACGCTTCTCGTGGCTGACTCGCAGCACGGGTCACCTCCTTTCGCCTCCCGGCGCGCCGCGGCGCGCGATGAACAAGGCCTTGGTGTCGCGAAGCTCGTCGGCGCCAGGGCTCGGGATCCCGTCGAGGCCGTGGCCGTAGACGCCGAGGCACTCGAGCCCGGCCAGCGCCAGCGCGTCGCGGATCCGCTCCTCCGTGTGGTGGCGCTGCCGGTGGACGCCGCCGTCGAGCCGTCGCCAGGCGCCGTCCCCGTTGCGCGTGAAGACGTCCAGTGCTGCCTCGGCCAGCACGCCCGGCTCAGCGTCCGCAGGCGTGAGGCCGCGCCAGGCGAGGTACCTGTCGCCGTCCTCCACGATCGCCGCCTCCGCGAAGAACGTGCGATACGTGCGCAGCAGGTTGACGTCGAAGACGATGACTCCGTCCGTGGCGAGGTTCGCTCCCGCCGCGGTCATCGCTCGAACCACGTCCTCCTGTTCGGTGAGGTAGTTCACGACGTCGTCGAGCAGCAGCACGAGGTCGAAGGCCCCGTAGCGGGGAAGCTCGCGCGCGTCGGCGCGATGGAGCCGCACACCCGCCGGCGCCTTCGCCGCGGCGAGCTCGAGCATGCGTGCAGACACGTCGCAGCCCGTCACCTGCCAGCCGTCGGCGGCGAACGGCAGGAAGCTCTTGCCGGTCCCGCACCCGACGTCGAGCAGGCGGGTCCCGACGAGCCCGTGCTGCCCGGCCAGGCGGCGGATCACCGCGGTCCACAGCTCGTAGTCGTGATGCGCGGTGAACGCGTCGTAGTACGGCGCCATCGCGTCGTAGGTCTCCCGCGCAGCGGGTCGCTCGAGGATCTCGGTCATGATCGCTAGACCGACCGAGCGATCTAGATGGTTTCATTCGCTCAAGAGATCCTCGGGCGGAGCGCCAAAAATCGCCCAACTGCTCGATACGCCCGATGAAACGGTTAAGGTTCGGCTCCACCGCGCCCGCCGGGCGCTTGCAGAGCGATGGAGGAACGATGACAGCGAGCGGGACGGGTACGGTCGACGAGCGGATCGTCAAGTCGCTCGGGCACCCGCTGCGCCAGCGCATCCTGCACGTGCTCAGTGAGGGCGTCGCGAGCCCGAACCACATCGCCCAGCGCCTCGGGGAGCCGCTGGGGAACGTGAGCTATCACGTGAAGATCCTGCTCGAGAACGACGCGATCGAGCTGGTGGAGACGCGCCCCGTGCGCGGCGCGATCGAGCACTTCTATCGCGGCACCATGCGTCCGTTCCTCGACGACACGCACTGGGCCCAGCTGCCGCTCGCGACGCGCCGCACCATCTTCGCCCAGAAGCTCGAGCAGATCGGCGAGCACGTGACCGCCGCGGCCATGGCCAACGGGTTCGACCGCGTCGAGACCCACGTCTCGTGGACGCCGCTGCAGCTCGACGAGCAGGGATGGCACGAGATGGCAGACGTGCTGGTCCGGGTGCTGGAAGAGGCGGCCCGGATCGAGGCCGAGAGCCTCGAGCGCCTCGCCGAGGCGGGCGAGTCGGCGGAGCCGATCCGCTCCGAGGTGGCGATCGAGCACTTCGAGCGCGCACCCAAGGACCCCGCCGGCTGATCGGCCCGGCCGCTCAGGCCCACAGGCCGGGCGCGGGCGGCGCGACGGGCCGCACGCGCTCCGCATCCACGCGCGCGGCGAGCGCGGCGGCGTGGTGCTCGGTCAGCTCCGCGGCGGCTTCCAGGAAGCGCAGGACGATCGCCAGCTCGGCATCGGCCAGGCGGTCGACGGTGGCGTCGAGATCCGCGACCAGCGGCGCATACAGGGCGGACGCCCGCTCGAGCGTCTGGGGTTGAAGGCTCAGCAGCGAGCTCCGCTTGTCGTGCGGATTCGCATGGCGCCGGATGTGGCCGGCTCGCTCCAGCCGCTGCACCAGGGCCGTCACCCCGCCCGAGGTCATGCTCAGCCTGCGGCCGAGCTCGCCCGGCCTGAGCTGGCCGCTGCGCCCGATGGCGAGCACCGCGGTCGCCTCGGTGGGATCGAGGTCGAGCAGGCGGCCGAGCAACATGCGCTGACGGTCGGCCGCGGCCGTCCTCCGGTTCAGCAGGTCGCGCACCCGCTCGCGTGGATCCATCTCGCTAGCCACGGGCCGGGGACCCCTTGCCGAGCTTGTGACATTGGCTCTGGACCGACTGGCTTAGCGCACCGACGATCACGCCGGTGCAGCCGCACGAGCAGTTCGGGGCCAACCTCCGCCGGCGACGCCACGCGGCGTCCCTCTCGCAGGAGCAGCTCGCGGACCGCAGCGGGTTCCACTTCACGGAGATCTCACGGCTGGAGCGCGGCGTCCGCGAGCCGCGCCTCTCGACCATCGTACGCCTCGCGCGCGCCCTCGAACTCAGGCCGGCGGACCTCCTCGACGACATTTCCTGAGCGGCTCGTAGGGCCTCCAACGCTCCTCCCTTCTTGAGCTTTTGGCTTAGAGAGTAGCGCAAGCCATGAGCTTTTGGCTCTGGATCTTCTGGCTTAGGCGCGGAACGATTCCGCGCCATGCCGGGCGAGGGACAGCAAGGTGCCGAGCTGCCCGATCGCGCGGCCGCGGTCGCCCGGTTCGCCGCCACGGCTCGCGCCTGTCGCAAGGCCAAGCGGCTGACTCAGGAGGACGTCTCGTACCGCTCCGGACTCCACGTCGCCGAGGTGTCGCGCCTGGAGCGCGGGCTGCGCGATCCGCAGCTCTGGACGATCGTCCGCCTCGCCCGAGGGCTCGGGGTCGACCCGGCCGATCTCTTGGACGACCTACGGTGAGATAGGATGACTGAATGCCTCGGCTTCACCGCCACGTGATGAGCTTTCTGATCCGAGAGATCACGAGCGGTGCGCTGGCGCCCGGGGAGCAGTTGCCGCGCGAGGCGGACCTGGCGGCCGAGCACGGCGTGAGCCGCGGCGTTGCGCGCGAGTCGTTCCGCGGGCTGGAGGAGCGCGGCCTCATCAGCGTCAAGCACGGCCGCGGCGCGACCGTCCTGCCGCCGAGCGAGTGGGACACGTTCGATCCGGAGGTGCTCGGTGCGCTGCTCGAGCGCGGTGACAGCGCGCGCGTGCTCGCGGAGTACCTCGAGTGCCGCTGCATCCTCGAGATCGAAGCGGCCGGGCTCGCGGCCGAACGGGCGACCCCCGACCACATCGACGCGCTGAGCGCGGCCTTCGCGCGGATGACGACCACCGCCGAGCGCGCTCGTCTGAACTCGGCCGCGGAAGGCCTGTATCAGGAGGCGGACATCGCGTTCCACCGCGCGGTGATCGTCGCGACCGGGAACCGTGCGCTGGCGCGTATGACCGAGCCGGTCCACCGCGGCCTGGCGGCGGCCGTGCGGCAGCTCGCCCGCCCGGAGGAGCGCTTCGAGCGCGGACTGCCCGAGCACGAGCGGATCCTGCTCGCGATCACCCGCCGGCAGCCTGACGAGGCGCGCGCGGCGATGCGCGACCACCTCCAGACGATCGAGGGATACCTCCGGGACTTCCAGAGCGGCGGCAGGGCCGAGGCGGCGGCTACTGTGCCGTCCAGCCTCCATCGATGACGAGGCTGGCACCGGTCATCAGCCGGGCGCCGGGGGAGACGGTGAACAGCACGGCGGCGACGACGTCGTCCACCTCGCCGACGCGCCCCAGCGGGATCTGACGGACCACTTCGGCCCGGAACCCCGGGTCGCGGAAGAACGGCTCCGTCATCGGGGTCTCGATGAAGGTCGGCGCGACGGCGTTGACGCGGATGCCGTGGGGCGCGAGCTCCACCGCCATGGCCTTCGTCATGCCTTCGACCGCATGCTTGGTGGCGCAGTACGCCGTGCGGCGCGCAGCGCCGACGTGGCCCATCTGCGAGGTGAAGGAGATGAGTTTTCACGGTGGCCGTGCTGAGGTGCAGTCGCCGGGCGATCTGGGGCGCCGTCTGCCCTTCGGCGATGAGCACGAGGATCTCCTGCTCGCGTGGGCTGAGCTCGGGGCGATCGTCGCGCGCCCGCAGGCGGATCTCCTTGGCGATGCCGGTCTGGGCAGAGCGATCGAGGACGGTCTCGCCGCGCGCCACCGCCGCGATCGCCCGCCGGATCGCCGGCGACTCGGCGTCCTTGGAGAGGTAGCCGGCCGCCCCGAGCGCGATCGCTTCGTACGCGTCGACGGGCGAGACCTCGGCGGCAAGGAGGAGCAGCCGCGTGGACCCGGCCTCCCACTCGGGTGGCAACGGCTCGATCATCTCCGCCTCCACGACCGCCACGTCCGGCGCGAGCCGCCGGATCGCTGCGGCCAGCTGGGCGACGTCGTGCGCCTCGGCGACGAGCTCGAGCTCCCGGTCCTCGCGGATCGCTCGGGCGAGCGCGTCGCGGAAGAGCGGGCGAGGATCCGCAGAGACCACGCGGATCGGGCCATCTCTGCGGTTGGCGCCAGGCGGGGGAGAGGGGCGGGGGCGGGGCATCCATGCACAAGATGTCTACGCCAGCAAGGTACATCGCTTGAGCGCTCAGCACAAGTCTCCCCATGGACGGACCGTGGACCCCGGCCGCACCGCCCGTCATCCTCCGATCGCCTGATTGGGCGACACGCCGCGACGCCGAGCGGTACTACGACCAGAGACCAGGCGCCGGCACGCCCGGCAGGTGCTCGCCTTCCTGGCCGGCGTCCCGCTCGCGCACGACGTCGGCCTCTTCCTCGCTGATCATGACGATGCGCTCGAGGAAGCGACCGACCGCCAGGCGCTCGTCGGCAGACAGCTGGGCGGAGCTGTCATCGATCCGGGAGACGAGCGGCTCGTAGATCTCGCTTGCCGCCTCGACGATCTCGGGGGTCGCGATGAGGATCGTGCTGCGCTTGTCGTGCGGGTGGGGCTCGCGACGGATGTGTCCGGCGCGCTCGAGCCGGTGCAGCAGCGCCGTCACCCCGCCCGAGGTCAGAAAGAGGCGCTCGCCGAGCTCGCGAGGCGTCAGGCGCCCGTGGCGCGCGAGGTAGGCGAGCGCCGCGGCCTCGGTCTCGCTCAGCCCGAGCCGCCGGGCTACGCCACCCCGGTGGCGCTCGGTCGCGAGCGCCTTTCGGTGCAGCAGATCGCGCAACCGCTGCGGCGGATAGGGATCAGACGCATTTTGGCTAGACAATTCCTGACCGTTCGACCCGTTTACTTCTTACCTTGCTGAGCGAGGTAAACCTGGCGGCAGGTTACCTGATTGTGACCTGGGTGTGCGACGGTTGGTTCGGACCCGGGCGCATCGACGCACGCACCCATATCTGGTAGACCTGACAGACCACGACCCCGGAGGGGGAGATGAGGACACGGTCGATCCTTGCGTGTGCCACGGTCGCGGCGGTGGCGACGGCCACGGGAGCGAGCCCCGCGCTCGCCGGTCACAAGAGCCACGGGCATAAGCGCCACGGCTTCAGGACGAGCCAGCCATCGATGCTCACGCCGGTGATGCCAGGCGCCTCGGTCACGCCCCTCCTGACCGTCGGGGACACGCTCCGAAGTGGGTATCGCTTCGAGTCGATCCCGGACGGGATCTCGGTGCGCACGAAGCGGGGCCACAAGACCGCTGAGCTGTTCGTGAACCACGAGACCGGCAAGGTGCCGTTCCCGTACAACCCTTCCACTCCGACCGCCGACAACGGGGAGAACGACTTCGACAACGCCCAGGTCAGCCGGCTGCTGCTCGACCGCCGCTCGGCCGGCGTGCTGCGCGGCTCGTTCGCGATCACGAGCAGCTTCGGCTACCAGCGCTTCTGCTCGAACTTCCTGGCGACCCGGAAGGAGGGCTTCGATCGCGAGATCCTCTTCACCAACGAGGAGACGCCCGACTTCGTGTTCCGCCGCGAGGAGTCGTGGCCGCCCCCGATCGACGATCCGGCGGCCGAGGAGGGCGGCCTCGTCGTGGCGCTCGACGTCAAGAGCGGTAGGCACAAGCCCATCTACGGCATGGGGCGGCACAACCACGAGAACTCCGTCGCGATCCCCGGATACCGGAAGCCGGTCGTCGTCTCGGGCGACGACACGTTCACCAGCGGTCCGCTCACCGGGGTCTTCCCGGCGGGCGCGGTGCCGGCCCAGTCGCAGCTCTACTCCTACATCGCCCGGAGCACGAAGAAGCTGCTGGCCGACAAGGGCGACCTCTGGGCCTTCGTCTCCGACACGCCTGGCGTGAAGAACTACTACGACGTCGTGCCCAACTCCGGGACGGAGGTCCAGGGGCACTTCATCAAGGTGCCGAAGGACATCGCCACGGGCCGCAACGCCGACGGCACGGAGATCCGGGCGGAGGACAAGGGCTATCCGGAGCCGCCGAACAACGGCAGCTGGCAGAGCGACCTGCGCAGGCCGGCCCCGCCCTCGCCCCTGGCGGTGGGCATCGACGGCCCGCAGTGGGTGCTGGAGTACTGGAGCGACATCAACAATGTCTTCCAGTTCGTCCGTGTCGAGGACATCGCGTACGACAAGCGGCGTGGGATGGGGAACGTCGTGTACGTGGTCGACTCCGGCCGCGGGCGGACCGCGGCGCAGTCACTCGACACGCCGAACTTCAGGTCCACCAACGGCCGCGTCTGGAAGATGGTGCTCGACCGCAACGACCCACGGAAGGTGACGTCGCTGACCGTGCTCGTGGAGGGCGACGACACCCCGGTCAAGACGCCGACCGAGGTCCATCAGCCCGACAACATCGAGTCGACGCGCAGCGGCATCCTGCTCACCGAGGATCCGGGCTCGAGCCAGCAGTATCCGCTCAGCGCGACGCCCCCGCACGTCCCGAATCCCCCGGATCCCAACGCGACGACGGCGCGGCTGTGGTTCGTGCCGTTCTCCGGCACCCCCGAGGTCGTGGCGAGGGTCGACCAGTCCGCTGACGGCGGCCCGACCGATGTCGATGGCCGGGCGCCTGGCAACTGGGGTGCCTGGGAGTCGAGCGGCATCGTGGACGCGTCCGCGGCCTTCGGCCGTGGCGCCTTCCTGCTCGACGTGCAGGCCCACACGCTCTGGATCGAGCGTGCGCCGGGTGACGACAACTTCGCCAACGGCGTCCGCCCACGGTCAGCCCGACTTCACGTACAAGCGCGAAGGCGGGCAGCTGGCGCTGATCCGGATCCCGCGGTAAGCGGCAGCGCGGGGGCGCCCCGAGGGGCGCCCCCGCCTAGTCGCGCGCGTTGCGATCGTCGCGGGCGAGGACGCGCGGGCTGTCGATGATCAGCCGCCGCGCCCGCAGCCCGGTCAAGCCGAGGCCGAGCTCGCCGAACGTGACCAGTGTGACCTTGTCGTCGCGCAGCGACAGGCGGTAGTCGAGCGCCGTGATCGGATAGGCGTGACCGTCGATCTCGATCTCGAAGCCGGCGAAGCTCGGGTGGACGACGACGCGCACTCCGGAGGCCGCGGGGACGACCAGCGGCGGCGCGCTGCCGCCGTGCATCGCGAGCGGCGTGCACACGAGCGCCCGGGTGCCGGGAGCGAGGAGCGGGCCGCCGGCGGCCATCGAGTACGCGCTCGAGCCGAGCGGGGTCGCGACGATCAGCCCGTCCCCGGCCAGCCGGGCGTAGAGCTCCTCCTCGACGAACACGTCGACGAGCGCCTGCCCCGCGCCGCGACGGCTCACGACGAAGTCGTTCACCGCCCATTCCTCGCGCGCGTGCCCGTGACGGATGGCGAGCGCCGGCAGCCGGAGCGCCGTCCAATCGCCCCGGCGCACACGCTCCAGAGCGGCTCCGAGCCGATCGGCGTCCACGGCGGTGAGCGCGCCGAGGCTTCCGCAGGCCACTCCCAGGACCGGCGCGTCGAGGGGCGCGGCGGCGCGCAGCGCGGAGAGCACGGTGCCGTCGCCGCCGAGCGCGATGACGAGGTCGCCGGGCTCGAGCTCCCCCCGCGGCGCGACCTCGCGCTCCCGTTCCCCGAGCGCGGGGATCTGCACGACGTCGATGCCCTGCTCGTCCGCCCATCGCTCGAGCGTCGCGAGCGCTCCCGTGATCGGGCGGGTCGGATGGACGATGAGGGCGATGCGCGCGGGCCGCGCGGTCACGGCCTCCGGTGTCTGGTTGCTCGTCGTCCGGTGCGCCATCCCGGTAAGAATGTGGCATGGTCGTACTCGTCGCCGGTGCCCACGGGCGGTTGGGGAGCCGTGTCGTGGCCCTCCTGCTCGGTCGCGGGCACCACGTGCGCGCCCTCGTCCGCACCGATGAGCAGGCGGCGGCGCTCCGCGACGCGGGCGCCGACGCCGTCGTCGCCGACCTGCGCGGCGACGTCGAGTGGACCGCGGACGGCTGCGACGCCGCCGTCTTCGCAGCCGGCGCCCGCCACCGCCCGGAGCTCGGCGCGATCGACGCCGGCGGCGCGGCGAAGCTCGCCGAGGCGGCTGACCACTACGAGCTCACGCGCTTCGTGCTGGCCAGCGTGATCGGCGCCGACCGGCCCGAACGCACCGACGGCGGCATCCGCGAGTTCCTCGCGGCGAAGCAGCACGCGGAGCGCCGGCTGGCGCGGCTCGGGGTGCCGGGGACGATCCTGCGGTTCGGCCGCCTCACCGAGGACCCGGGGAACGGGCGGATCGACACACTCCTGCGGGCCGGCGCGCCCGTGACGACCAGACGCGACGACGCCGCCCTGGCGATCGTCGAGGCGCTCGCGCGCTCGCACCTCGCGGGCCAGGTCGTGAACGTCGTCGACGGAGAGCGCCGGGTCGCCGACGCCCTCGACGAGGTCGAGCCGCTGCCGCTGCCGCTGCCCGACTCCGACTCGCCTCCGAGGGACCTGTCGTCGCCGCTCGGCGCGGCACAGTCCGACAACCCGCGGGACGCCCTCGAACATGATCGAGCCCGACGCCGCGCCGATGGACGCCGACGTCGAGTGGGAGGGCGACGGGCCCGTGCCACCGCGGATCGTCGGCAACGAGGACCCGGCGCCCGGAATCCCCTGATCCCGCGGATCAGTGCATCCGACGGATGTACTTCGATCTCGACACGCTGGTGCTCGACGCCGCGCAGGCGCTCTGCGTCGCCCTGCCCGCGGCGGGGATCCCGGCGTACCTGATGCGGCTGGGCGGCCGCGGCTGGGCGCTGGTCGCGCCCGCGTCCGTCGTGCTGAGCGTCGTTGCCATCGGCGCCGCGACCGCCAGCGCAGACGTGCTGACCTGGATCGCGCTCGTGCTCGTGCCGCCGGCGTGCGCGCTCGCGCTCGGCTGGGCGGCGCACGGCGCCCGTCCCTGGCTGGCCCTCGCGATCGTGCCGATCCTCGCGGCCGCCCTGGCGGGCCCTGACGACCCGCTCGGCCGCGCCGCGAGGCTCGTGATGATCGTCGGATCGTGCGTGACCGCGGGCCGGCTGCTGGCCGGGGTCGCCCCGCTCCGCTACGCGAAGGCGGGCGTGGTGGCGATGGCCGTGGTCGACGCCGTGTTCATCTTCGGCGACCTCTGGGGAGAGCAGAACGCCGCGTTCAACGCCGCCGCGCCGGCCGCGGGCCTGCCGCGGCTCCAGGTCGCCGATGTCGGGCCCGTCTCCACCGACTACGGCGACTACTTCGTGGCGGGGCTCGTCGGAGCCATCCTCGCCGCCGAGCGACGTCCGCAGGCGCTCGCGGCCGTGGCGACGCTCGCGGCCGCGGAGGCCTTCAACCAGCTCTTCCTCGTCGTCGACTCGCTGCCCGGGACGGTCCCACCCGCCGCGGTGCTCCTCGCGTTCGAGGCATGGCACCGCCGGTCGGCATCGCCCCTAGACGTCCAGGACGCCCGCGAGGACGAGGACCGCCCCGCAGGCGACGAGCGCGGCCCCCGTCGCGCGGCCGACCCACCGGAGGACCTCGGCCCTCCGCGGGCCACCGGGAGACCAGCCCGGTCACCAGCACGACGGCGAGGGCCATCGCGCCGGCGGTCGCGAGGACGGCGCCGTCGGCGCCGGCACCCAGCGCCAGCACGAGGAGGGCGGGACGAGCCACGACGGGGAACGCGACCGGGACGAGGGCAGCGAGCCGGCCACGGAGCGCGGGCTCGGCCCGAGGCGGCCGCCGGATCAGGTCGCCGGCGCCGGCCAGCACGGCCACGACCCCGGCAGCGATCCGGAACGACGGCTCGCTGACGTCGAGCGCGTCGAGCAGCGCGCCGCCCACGGCCGCGGCGGCACACACGGCGAGCCCGCCGATCACGCCGCCGGCGGCGGCCACCCCGACGACCGACCGCGGCGACCGTCCGGCGCGAGGGACCCCGAACGCTGCGCGGGCCGGGTTGAGGGCCAGCAGCAGCGCGACGGCCCACAACCAGCCCGATGGCGCGTCGTCGCCGGGAACGGGCGAGCCCCGTTCCGCGGCCTCGACGATCGGGATGGTTCGCAGCAGCCCGGCGAGAGCGTGTTGCTGGTCGTCCATGCGCGTCTCGCCGTCGACGAACCACGCGCCCTCGACGCGCCCCGGGTCGGCGGCCCGGGCCGCATCCTGCGCGTCGGCCTGCACGCTGACGGCCAGCCCGGCGACGCAGGTGGCGCGATCCGCGATCGGGGCTTGCAGGTCGGCGAGCCGGGGTTCCTCCCTCGCGGTCAGCCACCACCCGGTGAGAGCCTCGTCGATGACGCCGTACCAGCCACCACGGGGCTCATAGCTGCCCCGCACCAGAGTGCCCCACGGCCCGTGCTGCTGGCTGAGCCACCGGGCCTGGACGCCGAACAGCTCGGCCTGCCGGCGCGCGTAGTCGACCTCGTCCTCGGTGAGCGGCGGGCGGCCGCGGTCGGGGAACCGGACGGTCTCGGACATGCCGTAGGCGGCCCAGTGATCGGGGATCGGCGGCCAGTGATCCTCGACCTCGTCCCGCGACGTCGCCAGGTACGCGCCGACGCGGTCCGCGGCCTCGCCCCAGCCCTCGTCCGGGAACGCCCGGTGGAGGCGCGCCAGGGCCCAGTACGCCTCCCCGGTGTAGTACTTGGAGTACTCGCCGGCCACCGGCCTCCCGCGCGCCGGGTCGTATGACGCGAGCACCGCGCCCGACCGCTCGGTCTGGGCGAGCACGAACCGCCCGAGCCGGCGCAGCACGTCGTCGTGGCGCGTGTCACCGGTCGCCTCCCGGCGGACGAGCAGCCCGGCGATCAGCAGCGCGGTGGAGCCGGTGGCGACCCGACCCTGAAAGGCGAGCGCGGCCCAGTCGTCGCGGAGGAGGAGCCGGTCGAGCGCCCATCCGGTGCCCCGGTCCGCGGAGGCGAGCGCTCCGGGCAGTCGCATCGCGGCGGCCTGGTAGAGGCCCATCGCCACCCCGGCGTGGCGGACCTCGTTGTACTCCGCCGCCACCGAGTCCTCGCGGGCGTCGTAGAGGTAGAGCCACGTGCCGTCCGGTTCCTGGTTGCGGACGAACCACTCGACGGTGGCCTGCGCCGAGCGCCGGAGCTCGCCGGGAGTGACCGACGGGCAGCGCTCAGGCGGCGCGACCACGGCGAACGCGAGGGCGAGGAGGAGCGCCAGGCTCAGCCCGGCCCGCCAGACGCGCGTGACAGGTCGCGGCCCGCCCTCCGTCATCCCGGCCCGACCGCGATCACCCAGTAATCCCGTCTCGGCGCGCCCGGCGCACGGCGGGCAGGAGCAGCGCCGGGAGGGCGAACCACGCGGTCAGCGGCAGGCGGCTGAGCGCCAATGCGAGGGCCGGCCCGCCGCGGATCGAGGTGCCGTCGCGGTCCACGACCTCCAGCCGCGAACCGGCCGGAGCCGGCTCGACGCGGAAGCGGGCCAGCCAGTCGAGCCTGCGTACCAGCGCGCCCCATCGCCGCTGGCGCCCATCCGTGGGGTCGATGCGGAGCACCCGGTCCCGGGTCGACGGCACCGCCCAGATCACCAGCACGGCGATGCCGAGGAACGAGAAGACCTGGACGGCTGCCGAGAACTCGATCGAGAGATGGAAGACGACCGCGACCCACACGGCCGCGTAGCGGGTCTCTCTTCGCCAGAGGCCGGCCGCGATGAACAGCTCGGTGAGCACGACGAACTTGGCCGCCCCGGTGTGAAAGCTCCGGTCCGTGAGGAGAGACACCGCCCAGTCCGGCAGCGGCCACGACTCGAGCTGGTCTCGCGCGCGCGAGACCCGTTGCCAGGTGACCGTGCCACCGAACCAATCGGGGTCGAGCAGCTTGCTCAGCCCGGAGGCGCCGTAGATCGCGGCGCACTCGAACCGGAGCAGCCACAGCGGCCAGGCGGGGGCCGACGTGTCGAGCGCCGGACGCCCCCGACGGCGTCGGAGCCACGCGTCCACCGACAGCTCCCGTCCGCACGGCGCGACCGCCAACAGCCCGAGGACGATGAGCAGATAGGCCCGGTTGTTGTGGAAGTGGGTGGTCGACAGGAACAGGTTGTAGGCGACGATCACGAACGTCGTCGCCGTCGCCAGCGCGGGTGAGGAAGCCCAGCGACATGGCGACCGCGGCCACCGCCGCCAGCCAGAGCAACCCGACGTAGAGCTCGCGGGGCAGCTCGGGATACCAGGCGGCGTAGGGCTCGTAGAAGACGTCCCGGTAGATGCGCCCGTCCAAGCCGTCGGAGAGGAACGGGCGCAGATGCAGGAGCACGACCGGGCCGGCCAGCACCCGCAGCAGCGCGAGGGCGCGCATGCTGACCGGACGGCCGAGCAGCTCGTCGACGGCGGCGAGTGCGCCGCGGAGCCTGGGCCGCACGCCGATCGTGGCGGCGCTCATCCGGCGTCTCCGCGGAGACGGCTCCGCAGCACCTGGGTTCGCGGCGGGTCGGCGTTGTGCCAGGACGTGACCGTCGCCTCCAGGTACCGGGTCTCGTCGTCGCGGGGAGTGTTGTCGGCGACCCAGTCGAGCGCCGCCTGGAGGAACGCCAGCTGATTGGCGAGCCCGGCGTCCGCGTGGTGGCGGATCGACGGGTACCTCAGGCCGCGGCTCTGAACCAGCTCGTCCCAGCGATAGCCCCGCCACGTGGCTTCGATCGGGGCGCGCCGGCCGTCGGCGGTGACCCTGACCACCTCGGCGCGCCAGGTGCTCGACTCGGGGAACATCTGGAACGCGAACTCCTTGTGGTCGGCCCAATAGCCCCGAGCCGCGAATCCCAGTTGCAGGACCACCACGGCGGCGACGACCGTCCGCCGCCCGACGACCCTGACCTTCGAGCGCACGCGCTTACGATGACATGGCGGACGCGACTCGGGCGTACGATGGCGACGTGAAGCACATCAACTGCGTGTGCGGCCAGGTCGTCAGAGGCGATGACGACGACGAGCTCTGGGAGAAGGCGCAGGAGCACATCCGCGCCGACCACCCGGAGCTGGTGGGCAAGGTCTCCCGCGAGGACATCCTCGCGCAGTCCGAGGAAACCTAGGCCGTCGTAGCCAGCAGCCGTTCGTGGACGCTCTGCACGGCCGGGCCGGGCGCGATCCCGAGCTCGTCGCGGAGCCGGACGCGCAGGCGGTCGTAGACGAGCAGCGCCTCGGCCGGGTTGCCGTTCCGGTCGAGCGCCTCCATCAGGATCCGGTAGCCGGTCTCGCGGTACGGCGCCAGCTCGATCAGCCGGCGGCCGCACTCCTCGGCCTGCGGCAGCGTCGGGCCGCCGAGGCCGAGCCGCGCCTCCGCGAAGCACTCCAGCCCGCGTACCCGGACGTCGTCGAGGCGGCGCCGCCACTCGTCCAGCCACGGGCGGTCATGGCCTTGGAGGAGGGGACGGCTGGCCACGTGATAGGCGACGCCGGACGGGCCCCAGGCCTCCGCCCACTCGCGGTTGGCGACGTGGGACTGCGCCCGGTGCAGCGCCTCGAACGCCGCCTCGACGTCGACGAACGCGTCCCGCGGCAGCACGAGCTCGATCTCCGATCGTCCCGGCACGAGCTCCGGGCCGACGGCCCGCCGCAGCTTCGAGAGCAGGACGTTCAGCCGAGGATGGTGGTCGGGCGGCGCGTCCTCGCCGTAGACGGCGGTCAGGAGCTCGTCGCGGCTCATCTGGCGGAGCCGGTTGAGCACCAGGTACGCGAACAGCAGCCGCCCGTTGCCACCGGGCAGCGCGTCCTCGATGCGTCGCTCGCGCAGCCGCACCACGAGCCGGCCGCAGAGCTGGATCCTCGCGGCGCCCATCGCGGCCAAGGTTAGACACGTCGGCGAAAGGTTCGGGAAACGACCGGTTGCGACGATCGCGCGCTCGTAACACAAGGAGGACTCGATGCTCTACGCCTCGCCGAACGACGCGCTCAACGCCCCGCTCGAGGAGTTGCTCTACGTCTCGTGCCTGCGCGAGGGCGCGCCCGACTCCCTCGCCGTGGTCGACGCCGGCGACGGCCGGGTCGTCCACGAGACGCCGATGCCGAACGTCGGTGACGAGCTCCATCACTTCGGCTGGAACCGGTGCAGCTCCGCCTGCCACGGGCCGGATCGCTCCCACCTCGTCGTGCCGGGCTTCCGCTCGTCGCGGATCCACATCGTCAACGTCGCCGACGATCCGCGCCGCCCCAGGATCGAGAAGGTGATCGAGCCGCAGGAGGTCGCCGACAAGACGGGCTATACGCGCCCGCACACGGTCCACTGCATGCCGGGCGACAACATCGTGATCAGCATGCTCGGCGACCGCGACGGCAAGGGCGCCGGCGGCTTCGCCGTGCTCGACGCCCAGAGCTTCGAGGTCAAGGGCCGCTGGGAGAACGGCGGCGAGCGGCCGCCCCTGAACTACGACTTCTGGTACCAGCCCCGCAAGAACGTGCTCGCGTCGTCGGAGTTCGGCGAGCCCAACGCCTACGAGAAGGGCTTCGACCCGGCGGACGTCGAGGCCGGCCGCTACGGCCGCCGGCTGCACTTCTGGGACCTGGAGGAGCGGGAGCTCACGCAGACGATCGACCTCGGCGAGCAGGGCCTGGTCCCGCTCGAGGTGCGCTGGCTGCACGACCCGGAGGCGGACGAGGGGTTCGTCGGCGCCACCCTCTCGAGCGTCATCTGGCGCTTCCATCGCTCCAACGGCCGCTACAGCGCCGAGCCGGTCATCACCACGGAGGCGGTCGAGGTCGAGGGCTTCCCGTTCCCCGCCCCGGCGCTGATCACCGACCTGGTGGTCTCGATGGACGACCGCTTCCTCTACTTCACGAGCTGGCTGCACGGGGAGCTGCGCCAGTACGACATCTCCGATCCGGCCCGTCCCCGGCTTACCGGCCAGCTCCAGCTCGGTGGCCTGCTCGGCGACGGGGATCGCGGGCTCAGCGGCGGGCCGCAGATGATCCAGCTCTCGCTGGACGGCCGCAGGCTGTACGTCACGAACTCGCTGTACTCGACCTGGGACGACCAGTTCTACCCGGGCCTTCGCTCCTGGCTCCTGCGGGTCGACTGCGCGCCCGAAGGCGGCATGGAGATCGACCCCGACTTCTTCGTGGACTTCCACGAGCGCGGCGCCGCGCGGGCCCACGAGGTGCGTCTCCAAGGCGGCGACTGCACGACGGAGATCTTCCAGTGATGGCCCACGTCGGCGGCGTCCCCGTCGAAGAGACGATCGCCGCGTTCAGCCCCGCGCTGCTCATCGCCCTTCGCGTGACGTGGTGGCGAGCGAGGTCACTCCGGGAAGACCAGTGAGCGATGCAGGCCGGTCGCCGCGAGGCTGCCGGTGGCGATGGCGGCGGCGACGTTGCCGGCGCCGACCGCGTCGCCGGCGGCGAAGACCCTGGGCACCGACGTCGCGCCGAACTTGTCGGCGACGGCGACGCCGGTGCCCTGCTGCGAGTCGGTCGTCTCCAGGCCGAGGTTCGCCACGAGGTCGTCGCGCGGGGCCATCGGCGCCACGACGTGCAGCGCGTCGACCTCCAGCTCGCCGCCGTCGTCGAAGCGGACGAGGCCGGGCGCGACGGATGCCACCGGCCGCTCGTCGACCGGCATGTCTGAAAGGTCGTCCGTCGGCTCGCCGTTGGCGAGCACGACGAGGTCGCTCGTCCACGAGCGCAGCAGGGGCACGCGGTGCGCGGCGCCGGTCCCGCCGAGGATCGCGATCTTCTGGTCGCGGTGCTCCCAGCCGTGGCAGTAGGGGCACATGAAGGCGCGGTCGCCCCACAGCTCCGCCAGGCCGGGCACGTCCGGCACGCCGTAGCGCATCCCGCCGGCGAACAAGACGCGGCCGGCGGTGACCGTCTCGCCGCCGGCGAGCGTGGCGCGGAACCCGTCCGCGGGCTCGATGCCGGTCACGACGCCCTCGCGGAGCTCGACGGTCGGCAGCTCCGTCAGCTGCTCCCGGCCGGCCGCGTAGAGCTCGCCCGGGCTCGTGCCGTCCTGGCCGAGGAGGCCGCCGATCGCGGGCGCGCTGCGGTTGCTCGGCTCGCCCGCGTCGACGACGAGCGTGCTCACGCGCGCGCGCCCGAGCACGAGCGCGGCGGAGAGGCCGGCGGCCGCGCCGCCGACGACGAGCGCTTCAAAGTCCGTTTCCATGCCCCCAGGTTGACGCAGCGACACCTGTCGCTCGGTGTCAGCCGTCGAGCGTGAGCTGCGTGAGGATGCGAACGCGTTTCGCGCGCAGGCTGTTCGGCCGGTACTTGGTCAGCCAGTCGTCGTTCTCGGCGAGAAACAGGGTCTGCAGATCGCGCTCGCGTCCCTCCTCGGGAGTGATGTCCCTGGTGGCCTCGCGGACCGATCGGAAGTAGTAGTGGTTGAACAGCCGGTTGAACTCCGTGAAGTAGATGTCCGCGACCCGGCGATCGCCGCGGATGATCAGCATGTTCTCGTCGTTCTCGTTCGTCGAGGCGTTGCTGAAGTTCGCGGACCCGGTCACGACGATGGGATCGTCGCCGAACGGATCCGCCACGAGGAACTTCGAGTGAACGAACGCGACGTGCTTGTTCAGCCGGACGGCCTTGGTCCAGGTCTCCCTCGCCCACTGGTGGAGGGGCTCTTTGAGATAGGACCCCCACGCTTGGTAGACGTTGTTGCGCCAGTCGAGCTTTATGAAGGGCTGTGAGCTGTCGGGCTGCGGGGTGTCGCGACGCTCGAGGAGGAAGAACGCGAGATGGCTCGCTGGAGTGTTGTCGCGGAGCAGCTCCTTGAACTGCCGGCTGATCCCGAAGGCCAGCGTGATGCATGAGAGGTCTTCGGCGTCGTCGACGAGGCGCGCATAGAGGTCCAGCATCGCGGTACCGGATCTGGGGCTGAAGACGGGGGTCACGCCGGCGGGGATCTCGGCGGCCGATGTCGGCGCGACGCCGATCGCCTCGACCGCGGCGCGGAAGGCGGCGTTCTTCTTGCGC
Source organism: uncultured Solirubrobacteraceae bacterium (assembly GCA_963730535.1). Lineage (GTDB taxonomy): Bacteria > Actinomycetota > Thermoleophilia > Solirubrobacterales > Solirubrobacteraceae > DASSUW01. Next base: position 247,796 of record CAVSRU010000011.1, on the reverse strand, counting down.
TTCGTGGCGGCGTCGTCCGCCGTCCTGCCGCCGGGATCGTCGGCGAGCAGGCGCCAGTACCGCTCGTAGTGCTCGGCCACGACCGGGTCGCGAACCCAGTGCCCGACATTGGCCTGGCCGAAGATGCCGCCCTGCGAGAGGTTGGTGGATCCAGTCCAGACCTCGGCAGGCTTCCGCTCAGCCCCGCGCAGCCAGACCATGAACTTGTTGTGCTGGATGTTCGACGGGCGCGCCTCGCGCAGGCGCACGCGATCGATGGGGACCGACGCGGCGGCGAGCATCGCGAGGTTCTCGTCGCGGGGGAACGGCGCGCGCGCGGGACTGCCGTTCTCCTTCGCGTCGACGATCAGCTGGACGTCGACGCCACGCCCGATCGCGTCGACGAGGGCGTTGGCGACCGGCCGGTAGCGGAACTCGTAGAAGCAGCACAGCAGGCCGTCCCCGTCACGGGTCTGCTTCACGAAGCGCAGCAGCGCCTCCTCCAGATCGCGGCTCAGCCAGTGAAAGGCCTCCTGCCGCCGGGCGAGGGGAAGGATCGAGTCGGGTCGCCGGTTCCCGAACCTGCGTCGGTATGCCTGGCTGCTGAGCACCCCGCGGTTGAAGAAGACGTCGTGCCGGCCGTCTGTGAACAGCGGCTCGGTCTCCACGGCCACCCGCACCGGCGCCGCGCTCCGGTCGAGGTTCTTCGGCGTGCCCTTCAGCGGATGGAAGAAGTACTCGTACTCCCGGCCGGGCTTTGCCGTGAAGTCGTCCCATACGAAGCTCTGGACGGGGTGGTCGAACGTGCTGACCACCAGGTCCTGGGTGGGGGCCGGGATCACCGATCCGAAGACCTTGAAGCCGTACATGTAGTAGCGCTCCGACTGGGCCGGGTCGTGACGCTCGACCGCGAACCCCAACAGCTCACTGGTCGCCGCCGGATCGGCGTCGATGGCGAACGACACGGTGTTCGTCCCGCTGACGGCGGTGACCTGGTAGCCACCGGTGCGCTCTGACCGAAATCGCATTCGACCACTCCTGAGGGCGCTGTCGGGCGAGCATACCCGGTCGCCCCCCGAACGACGAGAGGCTCCGAACGGTGGGCCGTCGCTGATGGGCGTGACGGAGCGCGGGCGGGTTGTACGCTCGCGCTGTGCGCAGAGTTGAGGCAGCGGTCGGCAGCGGGGTCTTCCTCTTCGCCGCGCCGGGCGTGGTCGCTGGTCTCGTGCCGTGGCTGCTGACAGGCTGGCACTCGACGGGCCCGCCGGCCGTCGTCGCCGCGCTGGGCGCCGTCCTGATCGGCGTCGGCGTCGCCATGGTGCTCATTGCGTTCGCGCGCTTCGTGACCGAAGGCCGCGGCACGCCGGCGCCGATTGCGCCGACGGAGCGGCTTGTGGTCGGCGGCCTTTACCGGCACGTGCGCAATCCGATGTACGTCGCCGTCGGCGCCACGATCGTCGGCCAGGCGCTGCTGCTCGGCCGCCCCGTGCTGCTCGTGTACGCGGCCCTGTTCTGGCTGGTCGTGGCCGCGTTCGTGTACGGCTACGAGGAGCCGACGCTCAGCGCCCGCTACGGCGAGGAGTACGCGGCATACCGGCATGCCGTGCGCGCATGGTGGCCGCGGTTGCGCCCGTGGCACGGCGAGTCCTGACGACATGCGCCGCGTGCACGCCGCGACTGCGTGACCTCGACAGCCGAGCTTCACAGCCCAGCACGCGTTGCCGCCGAGGTACAGGTCGCCCCGCCAGGCGGGGCCTTCGCGTTCATGCGCCGAAGAGGACTCGAACCTCCACCCGGTTATCCCGGACCAGGCCCTCAACCTGGTGGCCCGGGTGTCATATACGTCCGTTCCGCGCCAGATCGCCCGCACCGTCCCGGGATGCGGACGATACGGACGCATCGGACGATCTGGATGTTGCCGCCGCTGTTGCCACGAGCCAGCGTGGTGGCGCTGACGCCGCTGACCCGGCGGCGGTGACGTCGGCGACGAGGGCCTTTACGTCGTCGCGCTCGGCGGCGCCGCGGGTGAGAGGTAGGGCTCGTGCTACGCGTGCTCGAGCTGCGGCAACAACACCGGCTGCGGTTAGTCCTCGCGGTGGAATCACGGGTGCCGGGCGCAGGCGAGCGTGCGCCCCGGCAGCGACGGCACCGCCGCGCGCCGGCTGGCCCTAGTCGATGTCGCGGCGCGCGTCGACGATCGCCGCCGCGGCGCAGAACAGCGCGGTCCAGGCCAGCGAGACGAGGCCGGCGTCGAGCATCGACAACCTCGGGTCGCCGCCTTGGGCCAGCCGCGTGAGGGCGGTGCCGATCGAGTAGTCGTGGACGTCCGCGCTCACCTCGTGGAGCAGGTTCTCGAGGATGAAGAACCAGACCAGCGCCGCGATGACGGCGAGCACCTGGTTGCGCACGAGGGTCCCGTAGCCGACGCCGAGCGCGGCCGCGAGCGCCGTCGCGATCAGGCCGCCCGCGCCGACCTTGACGTAGTCGGCGGTCGCGAGGTCGGGGCCGGGCTCGTTCTCGAGCAGCGGGATGCCGACCGCCAGGCCGACGACCAGCATCGCGACGCCGACAAGGAGCGCTGTGAGCGTGTAGGCGGCGACGCGCGCCGCCAGCAACCCGAGGCGGTCGGGGGCGATCAGCAGCGCGGGGGCGAGCGTGTGATGGCGGAACTCGCCGGTGGCGCCCACGGCCCCGAAGAGCAGGAGCACGATCGACACCCCGCTGCCGAAGGCGATCGCGATCCGCTTGTCGACGACCGTCCGCGGGTCGCCGGCGAGGAAGCTGACGAGCACGCCGACGAGCACGATCGCCACCGCAGCGAGGCCGAAGCCGAGGGCGGTGCGCGTGGTGCGGACCTTGATCAGCTCGCCGCTCAGCAGGCGGATGAGCCGGCCCGAGCCTCGCCGCTCCGGCGGCGCCTGGAGCCGCGCGCCGGCGGCGGTCATGCGGCCTCCGCCGGCTCGGCTGGAGCCTCTGACGTCAAGGCCAGGAACGCCTCCTCGAGCGATGTCGCTCGCGGCTGCAGCTCGTGAACCGGGACGCGGGCGCTGTACGCGAGCTGGCCGACCCGCGCGGGGTCGTCGGTGTGGGCGATGAGGGCGCCGTCGGACCGCTCGGTGACCATGATGCCTTCCCGCTCGAGCGAGGCGCGCAGCAGGTCGGGCTCGGGCGTGCGCACGAGCACGCCGCCGCCGGTCGTGAGGCGATCGACGGGCCCCTGCTCGACGAGCCGCCCGCGATGGATGACGACCACGTCATCGACCGTCTGCGCCACCTCGGCAAGCACGTGGCTCGAGACGAGCACCGTGCGCCCCTCCCGCGCCATCCCGCGCAGGAAGTCGCGCAGCCAGCGGATCCCCTGCGGGTCGAGCCCGTTGGCCGGCTCGTCGAGGACGAGCAGGCGCGGGTCCCCGAGCAGGGTGGTCGCGAGCCCGAGGCGCTGGCGCATGCCCTGCGAGTACTTGCCGGCCGGGCGGTCCGCAGCGCGCACGAGGTCGACGAGCCGCAGGACCTCCTCGACTCGCGATCGCGGCAGGCCGGCCATCGCCGCCAGCGACCGCAGGTGGTTGCGGCCCGAGCGGCCCGGATGCGCCCCCGAGATCTCGAGGTTCGCTCCCACCGTGCGCGGCGGGTCTTCGAGCTCGCGGTACGGCCGCCCGTAGACGGTCGCGTAGCCCGACGTCGGCCGCGCGAGGCCGAGCACCATCCGCAGCGTCGTGGTCTTGCCCGCCCCGTTGGGGCCGAGAAACCCGGTGACCGCACCCTCGCGGACGCGGAACGTCAGATGGTCGACGGCGATCACGTCGCCGTAGCGCTTGGTCAGCTCGACCGCCTCGACGGCAGCCTGTGAGCCGTCGAGGCCGACGGCCGCGAGAGCATGCTCCCCAGTCTGCGTCACCCTCCTCCACATAGGCCGCCCGCCGTCGAACGCCACTTCACCCCATCGCGCCGCCGCGGCTCGGGCCGCCGCTCGTCCTCCTCAACGGCTTCCTCGACACGTGGCGGACGTGGGAGCTCGTGCTGCCCGCGCTCGAGCGCAGCCATGACGTCCTCGCCGTGGCGATGGCCGGCCATGCCGGCGGCGGGGTTCGAGACCGCACATCTGGTCGGCAACTCGCTGGGCCTTTCGTCGTGTCTAGCGCGGCTCGGTGATGCGCTGTACGGCGTCGACGAGGGAGCCCGGCCTCCAGGCACCAGGGGAGCGGATCTGCAGGCACTCCTCACAGCCGTCGGGGGTTCGCGGCGCCACCGGACGGACCAGGCGGAGGTGCGGGCAGGGGACGGGGCGAATCACGATCAACTCGGTAGGCCAGGGATGCGGTGCGTCAATCGTCGGGCTCAGTCGACGCCGGCGTCCACGACCGTCAGCTGCCCGTCCGCTTCGATCAGGTGCCAGTTCGTATACGCGTCCTCGATGCGGTGGACACCGTCGGCGAGGTTCGCGTGCAGCACGGTTCGCTCCCTCGTGGCGTGGGGCGTTCGAGTCCAGGCCTCCCCGCTCCGTCTGGGACGGGTTTCCGGAGTGACTCACATCTGACAGCCAGGTTTCCTCCCTCGCGGGCGTGGCGAGACCTAAGGGAAAGGTCCGAAGCCACCGGAGGCCCCATGTCGACCCACGCAGCCGTCACCGTGAATTGCCCACACGACGAGGTCAGGGGCCTCTGGAACGACCCGGAGTACCGATCGCGGTACGTGATGGACCTGGGCCCGACGATCTCGTTCGTCGACGCGCCGGGTGATCGGGGAACCGAGATCCACGTCGAGCTCTCCGGGTCGGGCGACGCCGCGAGCAAGCTCCCGTCGCCCTTCCAGAAGCTGGTCAGCGCGCCGACAATGGCCAAGGTGAAGGACGAGCTGCGGCGCTTCAAGGCGCGAGTGGAGACCGGCGAGATCCCACGCTCGGACTCGACGCCCGAGGGCGAGAGCGCCGAGCGCAAGTTCAAGCAGCGTCCCGCCCAGCCGCTGCCTGAGTCCGAGCTCGCGAAGGCGGGTGCGTGATGCGCGCCAACGTGTGGTCCGGCCGCAATACCGTCCAGGTCGAGAACGTCCCGGACCCGAAGATCCTCAACGATCGCGACGCCATCGTGAAGATCACCTCAACGGCGATCTGCGGGTCCGACCTGCATCTCTACGACGGCTACATCCCGACGATGAAGAAGGGCGACATCCTCGGCCACGAGTTCATGGGCGAGGTCGTCGAGACCGGCCGCGGCGTGAAGAACCTGCAGGCCGGCGACCGGGTCGTCGTCCCGTTCCCGATCGCGTGCGGCAACTGCTGGCACTGCCAGAACGAGCTCTTCTCGCTCTGCGAGAACTCGAATCCGAACGCCGGGATCGCCGAGAAGATGTTCGGACACCCGACGTGCGGCATCTTCGGCTACTCGCACATCACCGGCGGCTACGCGGGCGGTCAGGCCGAATACGCGCGCGTGCCGTTCGCCGACGTCGGGCCACTCAAGCTCGAGGACGACCTTCCGGACGAGCAGGTCCTCTTCCTGTCGGACATCTTCCCGACGGGCTTCATGGGCGCGGACTTCTGCGACATCAAGGGCGGGGAGGTCATCGCCGTGTTCGGCGCCGGCCCGGTCGGCCAGTTCGCGATCGCCAGCGCGGTGATGCTCGGCGCCGAGCGCGTCATCGCGATCGACCAGTACGACTACCGGCTCACCATGGCGACGAACCGGGCCGGGGCCACGGACGTCATCAACTTCGCCGAGAACCCGGACGTCGTCGAGCAGCTCAAGGTGCTGACCGGCGGGCGTGGCCCGGACGCGGTCATCGACGCCGTCGGGATGGAGGCCGCTCACGGGCACGGCGCCGTGCACGCGGTCGACCGCGTCAAGCAGGCCACGCGCCTCGAGAGCGACCGCGGCCATGCGCTGCGGGACGCCATCCTCGCGTGCCGGCCGGGCGGGATCGTCTCGGTCATCGGCGTCTACGGCGGGCTGATGGACAAGTTCCCCACCGGCGCCCTGATGAACAAGGGCCTGACGCTCAGGACGGGTCAGTGCCACGTCCAGCGCTACCTGAAGCCGCTGTACGAGCGGATCCGCAACGGCGACATCGACCCGAGCTTCGTCGTCACGCACCGGCTCGAGCTCGCCAAGGCGCCGGACGCCTACGAGACGTTCAAGCACAAGCTCGACGACTGCGTGAAGGTCGTCCTCAAGCCCTGAAAGGAGGACCGGAGATGCCCACGCCACCACGGCCGGTCGACGCGACGCTGCATGGCGTCGTCGACTACACCGCCGGAGCATTCCTGATGACCGCGTTCCCGAAGGTCGCCGGGATCGAGGGGACGCGAGCGGCCAGCCAGATCCGGCGGGCCGGCGCGATCCACGCCGGCTACAGCACGCTGACCGACTACCCGCTCGGGGTCGTCAAGGTGCTCCCGTTCCAGGCCCACCTGGCACTGGATGCGGTCGGAGCCGTCGCGCTGGCGGCGACGCCGTTCGTCACCGGGCAGTTCCTCAAGGGCCGGCGCCACTGGATCCCGCACGTGGCCCTGTGCCTCTTCGAGCTCGCCTCGCTCGCGCTCACCGATCCGACCGGCCGCGGGGACTTCCACGGGGACGTCGAGTCGGTACGCGAGGCCAACATGGAGGACCCCCACGGCAAGATCTACAACGGCGGGCGTGCGGTGGCCCGGGCCTGACTCAGCCGAGTCCCTTTGATCCGCGGTCAGGGCCCGAGTGCCCTCCGCCGGTTGGAGCCTGGCACCGGTGCCGCAACGCGAACTTCACTGCTGTCGCGGAGACCAGGCGAGTTGCGCTCGCTTCGTCGGGGCCAACCGACACAACTCAGGCGCGCGTCGAGCCGCGTCCTTGAGCCAGCTAGCACTACCGACGACTGCACTTCTACTGGTCGTCCGTGTGAATCTCGACCGCGCCGGCTGCATGTTGCTACCGGCTTGCGTCGAGGTCCAACGCAGTGGGCCCACAACGTGAAAAGCCCCGCTGCGCAGGGCCTTTCAATGCGCCGAAGAGGACTCGAACCTCCACCCGGTTATCCCGGACCAGGCCCTCAACCTGGCGCGTCTACCAATTCCGCCATCGGCGCAGCGGGGGCCGCAGTATAGCCCTCGCTTTTGTGCCCGTTTGACGTCCGTCCTGGGGCCGCGCTACCGTTCACGAACAGATGTTCGCTTCCCAGCCACGAACCGAGGAGCCGGAGCCCGTCATGGATATCGGGAAGGATCTGACCAAGCGTCAGCAAGAGATCTTCGACTTCATCAAGAAGTACTCGGCCGGCCACGGCTACCCGCCGACGGTGCGGGACATCGGCAAGGCGGTGGGGCTCGCCTCGTCGTCGACCGTGCACGCCCACCTGGCCAACCTGGAGAAGGTCGGGCTCCTGCGGCGCGACCCGTCGAAGCCGCGCGCCATCGAGCTGCTCGACAAGGCGGCGGGCGCGGTGAAGTCGGTCGTCGGCGGCTCCGGTGGGCTGCCGCTCGTCGGCAACGTCGCTGCCGGCCAGCCGATCCTCGCCGACGAGAACGTCGAGGACACCGTGCAGGTGGACTCGCGCGCGGGCGGGGACGAGGGCGAGTACGTCCTCACCGTGCGCGGCGACTCGATGGTCAACGCCGGCATCCTGGCCGGCGATCTCGTGGTCGTCCGGCCGCAGGAGACGGCCACGGACGGCGAGATCATCGTCGCGCTCCTGGGTGAGGACGCGACGGTCAAGCGCTACTTCAAGGAGGCGGACCACGTGCGCCTGCAGCCGGAGAACGACTCGATGGAGCCGATCCGCTCGCGCGAGGTGCAGATCCTCGGGCGGGTGGTCGGGGTACTGAGGAAGGTGGCATGAGCACGCTGCTGACACGAGGGACGGGCGCCCGGCGCATCCGCGAGGCGGACTGCCGCCGGCCCGACGGCCCGACGCTCGACGACGTGATCTCCCGGGCGTGGGAGGTCCTGCGGGCCGGGCTGCCCGCCACCTGCCCCGCCTGCGGCGGGGAGCTCGCGCCGCGCCCGTCCGCGACCGCCGCCAACGCCGGCGGGCGCTGCACGTCGTGCGGCACCACGCTGTCGTAGATAGCCTCCCGCGGCACATGACCGCCGCCGACGACGCCGACCGCGAGCAGCTCGCCCAGCTCCAGCGGGACTGGATGCAAGCGGTCGAGGACCGCGACATGGATCGGCTCGAGGAGATCGTGTCGCCCGGCTTTCGCTTCACGGCGATCCACCTCAACCCCGAGCCGATGACCCGCGACCAGTGGATGGACGCCGCGCGCGAGGGCTACACGATCGTCTCCTTCGCCTACGAGTCGATGGACATCGACGTGTTCGGGGACACGGCGGTCGTGCACTCGCGCTACAGCCAGGTCGCGAGCCTGAACTACACGAGCCTCTCCAACGCGTTCCGGCTCACCGACGTGTGGAACCGGCAGGACGGCCGCTGGCGGGTCGTCGCCCGCCATTCGTCGATCCTCAGCTGACCGGCGCGCCGGCGAACGTCAACGGCGGCATTGAGGGGGAGCCCGGGAGGGTGCATAACGTCGACCTCACGATGTCCGAGCCGGTGAGGTCGACGAAATGCACGCTATAGGGGCATAACGTCGACGTCACGAGCCTCAACGCCGCGAGGTCGACGAAATGCACACTCGCCGCGGCCTCGGCCCCCACCCTCCCTACCCAGCCGCCGTTGACGTTCGCCGGCCGAGCGGTACGGCTCAGTTGCCCGAGTACTCGTAGAAGCCGCGCCCGCTCTTGCGCCCGAGCAGACCCGCCTCGACCATCCGGTTCAGCAGCGCCGGGGCCACCGAGCTGGGATCCCGGAACTCCTCGTACAGCGACTCCGACACCGCGAGCAGCGTGTCGAGCCCGATCAGGTCGGCGAGCCGCAGCGGCCCCATCGGGTGCGCGCAGCCGAGCACCATCCCGCGGTCGATGTCCTCCCGCGACGCGAAGCCGGACTCGTACATGCGCACCGACGAGAGCAGGTAGGGAACGAGCAGCGCGTTGACGACGAAGCCCGCCCGGTCCTGGGAGTCGATGCACTGCTTGCCGAGCGTCTCCTCGGCGAACCGGCGAGCCCGGTCGGCCGTCTCGTCGGCGGTCATGATCGAGTGGACGATCTCGACCAGCGGCAGCACCGGCACCGGGTTGAAGAAGTGCAGGCCGATGACCTTGTGCGGCTGCGACGTCCCCGCCCCGAGCTTCATGATCGGCACCGACGAGGTGTTGGAGGCGAGGAACTCGGCGTCCGGGAGCAGCTGGTCCAGCCGCACGAAGAGGTCGCGCTTGGCGGTCTCGTCCTCGATGATCGCCTCGATCGCGGCGTCGGCGCCCTCGACGTCCTCGAGCGACGTCGTGTAGGCCAGCCGGTCGAGCGCGGCCTCTCGCTCCTCCGGCGAGACCTTCTCGGAGCGGACCCCGCGGTCGAGCGACTTCTCGATCGCGGCCCGCGAATGCTCGGCCCGCGCGGGGTCGACCTCGACGACCGTCACATCGACGCCCGAACGGGCGCATACCTCCGCGATCCCTGATCCCATCAGGCCGCCACCGATGACTCCCACGCGCATGGGCGGGGACGGTAGCTGATGACGCTAGGCGGCTTCGGCGTGCACGGGGACAACGCAGACGCAGTTGCGCGGCTTCGTCGATCCCGGCAGGAGCATCCTGCCCGCCCCCCGCTCGACGGCTTCCTGCCGAGCGACGTTGCAGGCTTCCTGCCGGTCGTCGACGTGCTGCGCCACCGGCGTCTCCGAGCCGTGGTCGTCGATGTAGATCACGTCGTACATGGAGTCAGTGTGGGGGTGGGGGCGGACGTACCGCATGCAACTACGTGTAGCAGCGATACCTTTAATCCTGCAGACCGAGCAGTTCGCGGAGGTGGCATCACCTTCGAGGAAAGTCCGGACACCACAGGGCACGGTGGTCGGTAACGCCGACCCGGGGAAACCCGCGGGAAAGTGCCACAGAAATCACACCGCCTACGTCCGTGGTCATCGACCGCGGGCCGGCAAGGTTGAAATGGTGCGGTAAGAGCGCACCGGCGTCGCGGTGACGCGGCGGCCAGGCAAACCCCACCGGGTGCAAGGCCAAGCAGGACCGTTTGCAGGTTGCCCGCCAAGGTCCAGGTCGGCCGCACAGATGGATGGCTGCTCAAGACAGAATCCGGCTTATAGGTCTGCTACGGGAAAGGCCTCCGGCGACGGAGGTCTTTCCTATCTACGCGCGAGACCCGGCGCGTAGATGCCACTTGTCTCGCTCCTCGATCGATGCGAACATGCGTTCGCCTATGGTCGTCTGCGTCCTCATCCCGCGGTTCGAGCTCGCCGTCGCGGCCGGGAGCCGCGAGGCGCTGGCCGCGGGCCCGGTGGCGCTGGCCCCCGAGGCGGGGCGCGAGCAGCTCATCGGCGAGGCGTCGGCCGCCGCCGAGGCGTTCGGCGTGCGCGCCGGGCTGCGGCTGGGGGAGGCGCTTGCGCGCTGCCCGACATTGCGGCTCGTGGCTCCCGACCCTGCGGGGGTGGCGGACGAGTGGGATCGCCTGGTGGCGGCGCTCGAGGGCATCGGCGCGGCGATCGAGCCCGGCCGTCCCGGCCTCGCCTGGTTCGACTCCCACGGGCTCCGGAACCTGCACGGCGGCTCCGTCGAGGGAGTGATCGCCGCCGCCCGGCGTGCCCTCGGCGCCCCGTCGAGCCGAGGCGGCCGCGCGCTCGGCGCCCCCGCCCGCATCGGCGCCGCGCCCTCGCGCTTCGCCGCCCTCGCGGCCGCATCCAACGCCCGCGTCCGCCGCGCTGAGATCGCGCCCTCGAGCCCGGCCCTGCTGGCCGCCTACCTGGCGCCGCTGTCGGTCGACCTGCTCGGCTCGCGGCCCGAGACGGCCGCGCTCCCGGAGACCCTCGAGCGCTTCGGCATCGGCACCCTCGGCGAGCTGGCCAAGCTCCCGCGCGCCGCGCTCGCCGATCGCTTCGGGTCCGCCGGCCCGCTCGCTCGCGACCTCGCCCGCGGGCGAGACACACCGCTGCGCCCCCGGCGCGCCGCCGAGCGGCTCGAGGAGCGGCTCGAGCTGCCCGAGTCGGCGTCCGGCCAGCAGCTCGAGCGCGCGCTCGGGCTCCTCATCGACCGGCTGCTCGCCTGCCGCGAGCGCCGCGGCCGGCCGCTGCGCGCCGTCGTGCTCGGCGCCCGGCTCGTGGGGGGCGGGAGCTGGCGCGCGCGCGTGACCTTCCGGGAGGCGCTGGCCGACCCGCGGCGCATGCGCCTCGTGCTCGCCCCTCGCCTGGGAGAGCTGCCCGCCCCCGCGGACGTCCTGCTCCTGCGCGCCGAGGGCTTCGGCCCACCGACCGGCGACCAGCGAGCGCTGCTGGCCGAAGCGGCGGCCGTCCGGGCCGCCCGCCTGCGCGAGGCGGTCCGCCAGGCTCGCGCCGCCGCGGGGCCGGACGCCGCGCTGCGCATCCTGCCGGTCGACCCGGACTCCCGCGTGCCCGAGCGCCGGCTCGCGCTGGCGCCCTGGGAATGAGCCCGCGCCCCCGCCGGCTCGCCGAGCCGTGCCCGGTCGAGGTCCGGGCCGCGGCCGACGGCCGTCCCGAGACGATCGACGGACGCGCCGTGGAGGCCGTCCGCGAGTCCTGGCTGATCGAGGACCGCTGGTGGACCGACGTGCCGCTCCGGCGCCGCTACTGGGAGGTCGTCACCGCCGACGGCCGCAACCTCGTCGCCTTCCGGGATCTCGTGCGCGGGAGGTGGTACACGCAGCGGTGAGCATTCCTTCTGCGCCCACGGACAGGACGGTTCCCTAGGCTGCTCGCCCGTGATCGACCGAACCCGCCTGCGCGAGCTGCTCGACCGCGAGCGAGCCGCCTTCGCCGCCGCCAACCCTCGCTCGGCCGCCGCCCACGCGGCCGCCCGCCCGCACCTGCTCGGCGGGGTGCCGATGACCTGGATGAACCTCGCGGCCGGCGGCTTCCCGCTCTACCTCGACCACGCCCGCGGCGCCCGCGTGACCGACCTGGACGGCCACGAGTACGTCGACTTCGCGCTCGGCGACACGGGCGCCATGGCCGGCCACTCGCCGCCCGCCACGGTCAAGGCCATCGTCCGCCGCACGCAGGAGCAGGGCGGCATCACGGCGATGATGCCGACCGAGGACGCCGCCTGGGTGGGAGCCGAGCTGGAGCGGCGGTTCGGCCTCCCGCAGTGGTCGTTCACGCTCACCGCCACCGACGCCAACCGCTGGGCCATCCGCCTCGCGCGCCTCGTCACCGGGCGGCCGAAGATCCTCGTCAACGCCTGGTGCTACCACGGGAGCGTCGACGAGTCCTTCGCCGTGCTCGGCCCCGATGGCGTCGTCGCGCGGGAGGGGAACGTCGGCGCGCCCGTGGACGTCGCGCTCACCACCCGGGTCGCGGAGTTCAACGACGTCGACGGCCTGGCCGCCGAGCTTGCCCATGGCGACGTCGCGGTCGTGCTGATGGAGCCGGCGCTCACCAACATCGGCATCGTCCTGCCCGAGCCCGGCTACCTCGAGGCGGTCCGCCGGCTCACGCGCGAGCACGGGACCCTGCTGATCGACGACGAGACCCACACGTTCTCGGCCGGCCCGGGCGGAGCGACCCGCGCGTGGGGGCTCGAGCCCGACATCGTGACCATCGGCAAGGCGATCGCGGGCGGCGTGGCGTCCGGCGCCTTCGGCATCTCGGCCGAGCTGGCCGACCGGATCGCCGCCCACGGGGAGGCCGACCTCGTCGACACGGGCGGCATCGGCGGCACGCTGGCCGGCAACGCGCTCTCGCTCGCCGCCACCCGCGCGACGCTCGAGCACGTGCTCACCGACGACGCGTTCGAGGGCATGACCGCCCGCGCCACCCGCTTCGCCGCCGGGGCGCGGGAGGCGATCGGCGACCTCCCGTGGTCGGTCGTCCAGCTCGGCGCGCGCGTGGAGTACCGGTTCGCCTCCCCGCCGCCCCGCACGGGCAGCGAGTCGGCCGCCGCCGGCGACGGCGAGCTGGAGGACTATCTGCACGTCTATCTCGCCAACCGCGGCGTCCTGATCACGCCGTTCCACAGCATGGCCCTGATGAGCCCCGTGACGACCGATGCGGACGTCGATCGCCACACCGAGACCTTCAGCGAGGCGCTCCGCGAGCTCACCGCCTAGGATGCTGCGCGAGTGTTGCTCGCTTACCTTGATCCGGGCACCGGGAGCATGCTCCTGCAGCTGCTGGTCGGCGGCGTCGCGGCCATCGGCGTCACCGCCAAGTTCTACTGGCGGCGCATTCTCCGGTTCCTCCGCATCCGCAAGGACGAGCCGGCCCCGGCCGATCGCGAAGGCTGATGCTGCCGGCCGGTTGCGAAGCCGCGGCTAAGCCTGAATCCACCGATCCCTGCGGCGCCTCGCCGCCGTGGCCGTTCGCCAGAGCCGATTGACCGCGAACCACGTGGCCCACCACGAGGTCGAGCACTCAGAGCGCCTGGCGTTGGGCACCCGGACGCTGTACGAGGTGCGCCCGCGGGCGTGAAGCCGCTCCATCTCGCGGCGCTGTGGGCGTTCGCGTTCGCGCAGCCACTGTTCGACCTGCTCGGCCGCGAGCCCCAGTTCTTCGTCGCGCGCGGGAACACAGCCGCCGACATCGTGCTGTATGCGCTCGCCTTCACGGTCGTGCCGCCTGGCCTGATGGCGCTTGTGGTGTGGCTGGCGGGGCGGGTCCGCCCGGCGCTCGGCGACGCCCTGCAGCTCGTTCTCGTCGCCGTGCTGGTGGCGGCGATCCTGCTCCCGCCCGCCGGCGACCTGCTCGGCGGCTCGGCGGTGAGCGTCGCCGTCGCGGTCCTTGGGGGAGCGGCGGCGGCGCTGCTCTATGCCCGGGCCGCGCCTGTGCAGACGTTCCTCACGGTGCTCTCGCCCGCGCCACTGCTGTTCCTCGTGCTCTTCTTCGCGGTGTCGCCGGCGTCGGAGCTCGTGCTGCCCGGAGCCGACGCGAGCGGCGCGGCACCCGTGTCGCGGTCGGACACGCCGGTGGTGATGGTCGTGCTCGACGAGCTGCCAACCACGTCGCTGCTGGACGCGCGCGACAGGATCGACGCCCGTCGCTACCCTGCCTTCGCCTCGCTGGCCGCCGACGCGACGTGGTACCGCGACGCCACGACCGTCGCCGGGCGCACGACCGAGGCGGTGCCCGCGCTCCTTACCGGCCGCCGCCCGCGCGACGGCGACCTGCCGATCGCCACAGACCACCCGTCGAGCCTCTTCACGCTGTTCGCGCGCAGCCATCGGCTCGCGGTGGAGGAGCCGATCACCGACGTCTGCCCACGTGACCTGTGCACCGAGGCGCGGCCGGGCATGGCGCGCCGGCTGCGCACGCTGTTCGCCGACCTGCGGGTGGTGTCGTCGCACCTGCTGCTGCCGGAGGACCTCCGTGGCGGCCTGCCGCCGATCGACCGCGACTACAAGGGCTTCGCCGGCGAGGGCACGGTGGCGCCCGGTGCGACGATCGAGCAGCGCAGGGCGTTCATCGACGAGGTGTTCCGGCGGCTGGGGGAGGACGACCCGCGCGAGGGCTTTAGCCGCATCATCCGCGCAGCGGAGCGGCGCAGTTCGCGACCGCCGCTCCTGTTCCTACACACCAGCTTGCCGCATGTGCCGTGGCGGTACCTGCCCGACGGGCGCCAGTACGCCGTCCCCGATCCTTCGATCCCGGGCCTGGTGGAGGGGGCCTGGACCGGACCCCAGTGGCAGGTCGACCAGGCCTACGCTCGCCACCTCCTGCAGGCGCAGTACGCGGACCGGCTGCTCGGCGGGCTGCTCGAGCGCGTGCGCGCGGCCGGCCTCTACGAGCGGGCGCTGGTGATCGTCACTGCCGATCACGGTGTGAGCTTCCGGGCCGGCGACCGGCGGCGCACGCCGACGCCGACCAACCTCCACGACGTGGCGAGCGTGCCGCTCCTGATGAAGACACCGGGCCAAGACGTGGGGCGGGTGGAGCGAGGCGTGGTGCGAACGATCGACGTACTGCCGACGATCGCGCGCGAGCTCGGCATCCGGCTGCCGGACGTGGACGGCGTGCCGGCCGGCGAGCGCGGCTCCGATCCGGCGACGGCGATCGACATGCCCGACAGCTGGGAGGGCGGCACGACCCAGTCGTTCGCCACGCTCCTGCGCCAGCGCGCCGAGCGCCGCCGCCGTGAGCGCTCGCTCCTCGGCGCGGCCGGCTACGACCCGTACGCGATCGGGCCGCGGCCGGAGCTGGTCGGGACGCGAGCCGTGGCACGGGGGACGAGCGATGCGCGGGTGCGGCTCGTGGATGAGCAATCGCCGTACGTCGCCGGCCGGGTGACCGGCCCGGCCGACGGAGCCGACCTGGCCGTGGCGGTGAACGGCCGCGTCGAGGCGACGACCGGCGTCGGGCGGCGCGGCCGGTTCGGCGTGCTGGTGCCACCGCGGGCGCTGCGGCCAGGCGGGAATCGCATCGCCGTGTTCGAGATCGGCCCGGAGGGAGAGCTGCGGGCGCTCGCCGACCTTTAGGAACCTCTTGGGTTGCTCACAGGGCTTCTTCAGAGAAGCCCCGGAGACTCCGCGGCATGACCCGCCTGCGTCCACTGGTGATTCCCGCCGCAGCGCTCGCGCTCGCGACGGTGACGCCGGGCGCGGCAGCGCAACAGCGCAGGCAGGTCGACCTGTCCGACCCATGGGCTGCCTCCCCTCAGCCCTCCACGCTGGTCGCCGAGCACGCGGACGGAATCCTGCGTGCAGCCACTGTCCAGCCGGCGGCTTCCCTGCCGCTCGCCGTGCTGGACGCTCCCGGTGAGGCGACCGTGCCGGACGGCCGGTTCGCGGTGTCGCAACCCCCCGCAGACGTCGCCGCGGCCGGCCGTCCCCCTCTTCACACGGCCCGCGGGCCACCATAGGAACCGGCCCTGCGCGGCGGGAGGGCGGCATGGCCTCCCGCCGCGGTCGCCGGATCCGCGGAGCTCGACGCGGTGAGCCCGTGGGTCAGCAGCTGTCCGTCGGCTCGAGCGCAGCGAGCTGCTCGAGCGGGACCACCACCGACCGGCCCCCGCTCGTGAGGGCAAGCGTGCCGGTTTGGCCGCCGGCGAGCGTGCCGCACGCGGTCTGACCAGAAGCCGTCTGCACGCGAACCGATCCATCCGCTTCGTTGTTGTCCGGCCACCACGAGGACGCGGTGGCCAGCGCGAGCAGGACCACCGCCACGAACGTCAGCGCGAGCCCCGAGGTCACCCGCCGGCTCGTCTTCTCCAGCTCGCCCGCCGGGTTCGACGCGGGAGCGCGCGCCCCGTAGAGCGGCCACGCAGCCGCGCCGACCAGGAAGGTCGCCAGGCACGCGCACGCGAGCGCCACCAGGGCGAGCGTCATCGACAGCCACTCGAACCACGCGGGAGCTGCCGAGGCGCCCGAGAGGACACCGCAGAGGCCGATGAAGCCGAGGACGGCGAGCTGGACGCCGTGCCAGCCGCGCGCCGAGTTGCGGAGCTCCATCAGCCGGTCGTCGTTCATGCCCGGGGGATTCGACGTCTTCCGTCCACCGCCTATGCGAACATGTGTTCGTGTACGTCGAGCTCCATGCCCACTCCGCCTTCTCGTTCCTGGACGGGGCCTCGCTGCCCGACGAGCTGGCCGCCACCGCCGCGGAGCTCGGCTACGAGGCCATGGCGCTCACGGACCACAACGGCGTGTCCGGCTCGATGGAGTTCGCCCAGGCCGCCGCGCCGCTCGGCGTGCGGGCCATCCACGGCGCCGAGCTCGATCTCGAGGACGGTCGTCACGTCACCGTCCTGGTGGAGGACGAGCGCGGGTGGCGCAACCTCTGCCACATCCTCACGCACGCCCACGCGAATACGCGCGGGACGGTCGACGAGTCGGTCGAGGATCGCGCGGCCCGCCACGAGCGGCGCGGGCGTCACCAGTCGCTCATAGGCACGCGCATGCGCCGGGTCGACGTGCCGCCGGAGACCTCGCTGGCGACGCTCGAGGAACACGCGGCCGGCCTCGTCTGCCTCAGCGGCTGCGCCGGGCGCGGCGTCCACGACGAGGCGGGGCTGCGCCGGCTGATGACGGTCTTCGGCGGCGACCGCCTGTGGGTCGAGCTCCAGCGTCCCTTCCAGCGGGACGACCGGGCGCGCAACCGCGCGCTGTCCGAGCTGGCCGGCCGCCTCGGCCTGCCGACCGTGGCCACGGGGAACGTTCACGCGCACGCGCGTGAGCGCGCCCCGCTCCAGGACGCCTTCACCGCCCTGCGCCACCACACGACGCTGGACGCCTCGGAGCCGGTGCGCCGCGGCAACTTCTCCCACGTGCTGGCCTCGCCGGAGGCGATGGCCGCCCGCTTCCCCGAGCATCCGGAGGCGGTGGCGGAGAGCGGGCGGCTGGCCGCGCGCCTGCAGTTCGACCTGCGGGCCGACCTCGGGTACCGCTACCCCGGCTCGGAGGACGCGCAGGCGCTCGGGAAGCTGACCGAGCTGTGCTGGTCGAAGCTGGGGGAGCGCTACCCGGCGGGCGGCGTCCACACGGCCGCCGCTCACTCCCGGCTCGAGCAGGAGCTGCGGGTGATCGACTCGCTGGGCCTGGCCGGCTTCTTCCTCCTGCACCGGGACCTGCTCGAGCTGGCGCGGGAGGTGGCGGTCGACGTGCGCGGCCCGTCGTCGGTGCGCGCGCTGCTGCCCCCGGGGCGGGGGCGGGGCTCGTCCGTGTCCTCGATCGTCTGCTACCTCACGGGGCTCTCGCACATCGACCCGGTGACCAACGAGCTCTTCCTCGGGCGCTTCCTGAACGAGGACCTCACCGCGCTGCCGGACATCGATCTCGACTTCCCGCGTGACATCCGCGAGGTCCTGATCCCGCGCGTGCACGAGCGCTACGGGCGCGAGCGGTCGGCGCTCGTTGCCGCGTTCCCGACCTTCCGCTCGCGCGGGGCGATCCGCGAGCTGGGCAAGGCGCTCGGCCTTCCGCCGGGAGAGCTCGAGCGGGTCGCGCGCGGGGCCGAGCCGTTCGCCGTCCGCGGCGCGGCGGCGGACGTGGAGAGCGGTCTGGGGATGGAGCCGGGCGGGCCGCCGCCTCCGTTCGTGGACATGGACAACCGGGCGCCGTTCGCGATGTCGACCGGAGAGTGGCTGGCGATGGTCAACGGCCACGATCCGGCCGACGTCGCTTACGCCGAGCCGCCCTCGCGCATCTCCGAGGAGCGCTACGCGGCGCTGCCCGGTCGCTGGGGCTGGCTCGCGCGGCTGTGCGACGAGGCGTACGGGCTCCCGCGCCACCTCTCCCAGCACTCGGGCGGGATGATCGTCTCCACCCGCCCGCTGATCGACTGCTGCCCGGTGCTCCCCGCGGCCATGGAGGGCCGCCAGCTCTGCCAGTGGGACAAGGACTCGTGCGCCGACGCGGGGTTCCTGAAGATCGACCTGCTGGGGCTGGGGATGCTGTCGGCGGTCGAGCGCTGCGTGGAGCTGATCGAGCGCGAGCGCGGCGAGCGGATCGACCTCTCGCGGATCCCGTTCGACGACTCGGAGACGTACGCGGCCATCCAGGAGGCCGACACGATGGGCGTCTTCCAGATCGAGTCGCGTGCGCAGATGCAGTCGCTGTACCGGACGCGGCCCGAGTCGCTTGACGACCTCACGATCCAGGTGGCGATCGTCCGCCCGGGGCCGATCCTCGGCGGCGCGGTCAACCCCTACATCGCGCGCCGCCAGCGGATGCGCGCGGACCCGGACTTCGTGGTGCCCTACGACCACCCGTCGCTCGAGCCCGTGCTGCGCGACACGCTGGGCACGATCATCTTCCAGGACCAGGTGATCGAGGTGGCGATGGCCTTCGCCGGCTTCGCTCCCGGGGAGGCGGAGGGGCTGCGGCGGGCGATGAGCCGCAAGCGCTCGGCGGCGGCGATCGAGGCGTACCACCAGCGTTTCCTGGATGGCGCGATGGCCACCCACGGCGTGGACGAGGAGACGGCCGAGCGCGTCTACACGATGATCGTCGGCTTCTCCGGCTTCGGCTTCCCCAAGGCCCACGGCGCGGCCTTCGGCCTGCTCGCCTACCAGTCGACCTGGCTGCGCGTCCACCACGCGCCGGAGTTCCTGTGCGCGCTGCTCAACGAGCAGCCGATGGGCTTCTACGCGCCCGACACGCTGGCCCACGAGGCGCAGCGCAAGGGGATCGAGCTCGCGCCGCCCGACGTCAACGGCAGCGAGGTCGAGTGCACGGTGGAGACCGTCGGCCCGCCCGCGCGGGTGCGGATCGGGCTCGGCTACGTGCTCGGGGTGCGGCGCGACGAGGTCGAGGCCCTGGCCGCCGCCCGCCGCGAGGGCGGCCCCTTCCGCTCGCTCGCCGACCTCGCCTCCCGCGCCGGCGCGGGCCGCCCGGCGCTCGAGAAGCTCGCCTGGGCAGGAGCCTGCGACGCGCTCGCGGTCCCGACGATCGCGTCCACCGACCGCGTCTCCGCGGAGACGCCCGCCCACGCCGGCTCATCCGTCTCCGCGGAGACGCCCGCCCGCCTCTCCAGCGCTCGCCGCGCCGCTCTCTGGCAGCTCGGCGTCGCCGCGCCCGGGGAGCGCGTCGCCGACGGGACGCAGCTCGCGCTGCCGCTGGATGTGCCCGCCGCCCCCGAGCTGCGGGCGCTGAACCCGTGGGAGGGGATGGTGGCCGATTACGCGACCACCGGCCTGACGCTCGGCCCGCATCCGCTCGCCCTGCTGCGCCCGACCCTCGCCGGCACGGTCACGTGCCGCGACCTCGAGGACCTCCCACACGAGTCGCGGGTGCGCATCGGCGGGCTCGTGGTGGCGCGGCAGCGGCCGGGGACGGCGAAGGGGATCGTGTTCATCCTGCTCGAGGACGAGTTCGGGACGATCAACCTGATCGTGCCGCCGCCGGTCTACGAGCGCCACCGGCTCACCGTGCGCTCGGAGCCGTTGATCCTGGCCGAAGGCAAGCTGGAGCGGCTGCCGATCGCCGGCGGGGCGATCAACGTCTACGTCCGCGCCCTGCGCCCGCTCGTCGCCCCGGAGGAGGACGCGGCCGGGGTCATCGAGCTCGCCGAGCGCCGTGCGGCCGCCGCCGCAGCGGGCGCCGACTTCCGCGGCGTCGCCCCCGCCGTCCAGAGCTTTGCCGCCGGTCGGCGCCGATGACCCTCCGCCGCGTGAACCGATGACGCCCCACGCCGCGTGACCCGTTAGATTCCGCCCCCGCATGACGACGCTCATCTTCGTGCTCGTGTGGGTGGTGCTGGGCCTCGGGCTGGTGCTCGTCGCGCTGAGCGGCGGCCCCGGCGGCGCGGGGCGGCGCATGATGTCGACGAGCCGGCGTGGCCGCCGCGTCGCCACCGTCCTCTTCGCGCTGTCGGTCGTGCTGCTCGGCGTGGTCGTGCCGGTCGCCGTCGTCTCCGCGGTGTCGAACAGCGACGACATCCCGGAGGCCAACGTCAGCGAGCTCACGCCTGCCGAGCAGGAGGGGCGCGAGCTGTTCGCGCGCCGCTGCGCGAACTGCCACACGCTGAAGGCCGCGAACGCGATCGCCGCGGTCGGCCCGAACCTCGACCAGCTGCGTCCGAACAAGGCGCTCGTGCTCAACGCGATCGAGAACGGGCGCTCGCAAGGCAACGGCCAGATGGCCGCTGACCTCTACACCGGCGAGGACGCCGAGAACGTCGCGAGCTTCGTCGCGAAGGCCGTCGGGCAGACCGAAACCTCCGGCGGCTGACAAACGTCCGCAGCCTGCGGGAAACCCCTGTGCGGGCTGTTGCAGTTGCCGCCGGGACGACTGTTAAAGTCCCGACCCGATCCGCTGAGTTCCCGAGACCAGACGGGAAGCGGGGGACCCACGAAGGTGGGGCGAGTCGTCGTCCGCACGGTGCGGGCGGCGTAGCGCCGCTCGTCGGCGCGAGCCCGTCAGCTAACCCCGTAAGCCGCAAAGGACGAGCCGAGATGCCAGATCACGACGCCCGCCCGCGGGCCGTATACGACCACAACGAGGACGAGCCGCGTCCCGCGCGGCGGCGGCGCCAGGCGGCCGATTGGGGCGTGGGGGAGGAGCTCTTCGACCACATGCCGAGCCGCCGCTTCGCGCGCCGTGGCGAAGAGCACCAGATCCCGCGCGGCGGCGCCGAGGACGGCCGGCGCACGATCGTGATCGAGCGCCGCGACGCCGCTCCGGTCGTCGACGAGCCCGATCAGCCGGCCGACGAGGCCTTCGCCTCCCGCGAGGAGGCGCTGCGCGCCCGCCGCGCCCACGACGCCCTGTGGGGCGGCGACGAGCCGTTCGCCGACCCGGCCGCGGAGGTCGTCCCGGACGCCCCCGTCGAGGACGACCCGGTCCCGGCAGAGGAGGCGCGCACCGGCGACGCCGTCCGCGGTGGCGTGGAGGGGCGGCGCACCGTGAAGATCGGGGGCCGGCCCGGGGAGCACTACCGGCCGTCCGAGCGGCGCCGGCCGCCGCGGACCGTGCACGAGCGCCTCGGGCCGCGGCCTGACCGGATCGCGGCCTGGGCGTGCGCGCTCGGGTTCCTGCTGATCCTCATCGCCATCCTCACCCAGTAGCTGCGCCGGCGAACCGTGGCCGCTCGGGCTGTAGCCCGGGCGGCCTATCGCTGCGTATTCCGGTTGTAGAGCCGTTCCGAGCGGCCTACACTTACATACCGTAAGGAAGAGCGCCGCGGCGCCTTCCGCCTCCCCAGAACCCGGCGGTCTGCCATGCCCAGCAAGAAGACTCATATGAGCCGCTTCCAGATCCACGACGAGCTCACCGCGCCCGAAGGCTCCCTCCCCGTCCTGAAGGCCGCCCTCGCCTCCGCCGGCCAGCTGCCGAACTTCCTCGGCGTCCTGGCCGGGTCACCCGCCGCCCTGCGCGGCTACACGCGGTTCCGCGGCGAGCTGCGGCACGGCTCGCTCCCCCTTCCGACGCTCGAGCGGATCGCGCTCGCGGCCGCCGAGCACCACAGGAGCGAGCCGGGCCTCGCCATCCATTCGCGCACCGCGCGCCAGGCGGGGCTCGGCCTCGACGAGGTCGCGCTCGCGAAGGATTGGGACTCGCGCGACCATCGCGAGGCGGCGCTCCTGCGCTATCTCAAGCCGCTCGTGACGCAGCGCGGCGGCTGTCCCCAGCACCTCCACGAGGAGGCCAGGGAGGCCGGCTGGAGCGACGCGCAGCTCCTCGAGGCCATCGCGGTGCTCGGCGTGGAATGCTTCACGGCGATGGTGAACGTCGCCGGCGAGGTCCCGGTAGACGGTTCCGTCGAGGAGACCCGCGTGCTTCGCGCCGCCTGATACCCCATGTCGCCATACGGCACCCGAACCAAGGTCGCGACGCTCGACCGCCCAGGCGAGTGCCACTGCTGTCCCAACTTCCACATGGCCGTCGAGCTGGTCGGCAAGCGCTGGACCGGAGCGATCCTCTACGTGCTCCTGACCGCCGACCGCCCGCTGCGCTTCAGCGAGGTCGCCCACGCGGTGCCCGACCTCTCCGACCGCCTGCTCTCGGAGCGGATGAAGGAGCTCGAGCAGCACGGGATCGTCGACCGGCGTGTGACCGGCGCCGGCCCCGTCCGCGTCGACTACCTGCTGACCGAGCGCGGCCGTGAGCTGAGCGCCCCCCTCGGGGAGCTCAAGCGCTGGGCGGACCGCTGGTTGAACTGAGTCTGGACCGTCGGTCCACCGCGGGTTGGCTAGTCTCCCGGCCGTGGCCACCGAGGTCGACAAGCCGGAGACCGCCGAGGACGTCAAGGCCCTCGTCCAGGAGCGCGGCATCCGCTTCATCCGCCTCTGGTTCACCGACATCCTGGGCCAGCTGAAGTCGTTCTCGATCGGCGCCGACGAGCTCGACGACGCGTTCGAGGGCGGCATGGGCTTCGACGGCTCCTCGATCACCGGCTTCAACGCGATCGAGGAGTCGGACATGATCGCGATGCCCGACCCGACGACCTTCCACGTCCTGCCGTGGCGGCCGGAGGAGAACGGCGGCGGCGTCGCCCGGATGTTCGCCGACGTCGTCACCCCCGAGCGCGAGCCCTACGAGGGCGACCCCCGCCACGTCCTGCGCCGCGCGCTCCAGCGCGCCGGCGAGATGGGGTTCGACGATTTCTTCGTCGGCCCCGAGCTCGAGTACTTCCTGTTCAAGGACTCGCGCGGCACCGAGGTGCTCGACGAGGGCGGCTACTTCGACCTCACGACGCTCGACGCCGGCTCCGACGTGCGCCGCGACACGGTGCTCTCGCTGGAGAAGCTCGGCATCGACGTCGAGTACTCCCACCACGAGGTCGGGCCGAGCCAGCACGAGATCGACATGCGCTACGCCGGCGCCCTGAAGATGGCCGACGACTGCATGACCTACCGCATCACGGTCAAGGAGATCGCGCTCAAGTACGGCTGGCACGCGACGTTCATGCCCAAGCCGCTGTTCGGCGAGAACGGCTCCGGCATGCACACCCACCAGTCGCTGTTCAAGGGCGGCCGCAACGCGTTCTACGACCCCGAGGACAAGTACTTCCTGTCCGACACCGGCAAGGCGTTCATCGCCGGCCAGCTCCGCCATGCGCGCGAGATCTGCTCGATCTTCGCCCAGTGGGTGAACTCCTACAAGCGGCTCGTCCCCGGCTACGAGGCGCCGGTCTACGTCGCCTGGAGCCGGCGCAACCGCTCGGCGCTCGTGCGGGTGCCGCTCTACCACCCGGGCAAGGAGCAGGCGACGCGGATGGAGCTGCGCTGCCCCGACCCCGCCTGCAACCCGTACCTGACGTTCGCCGCCCTGCTGATGGCCGGCCTGGAGGGCATCGACCGCGGCTACGAGCTGCCGGAGCCGATGGAGAAGAACCTCTACCACCTGAGCCCCGACGAGCGCCGCCGGCTCGGGATCGAGCAGCTCCCCGAGACGCTCGGCGAGGCGATCGAGATCACCGCCGAGTCAGAGCTCGTGCTCCGGACGCTCGGCGAGCACATCTTCAACCGCTACATCGAGATCAAGCGCCAGGAGTGGGAGGACTACCGCGTGCAGGTCACGCCGTGGGAGCTCGACCGCTACCTGTCCATCCTCTGACCCTCAGTCCAGCAGCGCCCTTAGCTCGTTCGGCTCGGTCACCGGCCGTAGGCACGCGAAGCGCTCGCACACGTACGCGGCGGCGCGGCCATCCACCGGAGAGCGGCCTTCGAGCAGTGGCACCCCGTCCGGCTCGCCGCCCGCGAGCACGAGGTGGGGCCGGAACGCCTCGCGCACGACGCGCTCGAGCGGCTCCCGGTCCGGGCCCACGAGCGCCACCTCGCGCACGTCGGCGAGGTGGAAGTCGATCGCCTGGAGCAGGTGGCCGAAGGCGGCTGGGTGCTGGGGGGCGAGCGTGTGCAGGAGCCGGATCACCCCGACCGCCGCGTCCTCGTAGCGCGCCTCGCCGGTAAGCCGGGCGAGCCGCAGGAGGCCGAAGGCGGCGGCCGAGGAGCCGGAGGGGATCGGCGTGTCCTCGAGCTCCTTGCGGCGGGCGATCAGCGGCTCGTGGTCGGCGGCGGTGGAGAAGAACCCGCCGCGCTCCGGGTCGGCGAAGCGGTCGAGGATCTCGTCGGCGACCCCCACCGCCTCGCCGAACCACCGCGGCTCGAACGTGGCCTCGTACAGCGTCAGCAGCGCCTCGAGCAGGAACGCGTGGTCTTCGAGATAGGCGTTCAGGTGCGCGGTGCCGCGGTTGTAGGTGCGCAGCAGCCGCCCGTCCGGCCCCCGCAGCTCGCGCCCGACGAACTCGGCGGCAGCGCGCGCCGCGTCGAGGTAGCGCGGCTCGCCGAGCACGGCGCCGGCGTCGGCCAGCGCCGAGATCATGAGCGCGTTCCAGGCGGTCAGCCGCTTGTCGTCGAGCCCGGGGCGCACCCGCTGCTCGCGCGCCGCCAGCAGGCCGGCCTTGATGTCGGCGAGCCGCAGCGGGTCAGGCGTGGCGCGCACGGGGATGTTCGCGCCCTCGAAGTTGCCCGCCTCGGTCATCCCGAAGTGCTCGATCGCGGCATCCGCGAGGTCGGGCGCCAGCGCGGCCCGCACCTCGTCGACCTGCCACACGTAGAAGCGGCCCTCGACGCCCTCCGAGTCGGCGTCGAGCGCGCTCGCGAAGCCGCCCTCCTCCTGGCGCAGCTCGCGCAGCGCCCAGTCCAGCGTCTCGCGCGCCACGCGCTCGAAGAACGGCTCGCCCGAGACCTGGAAGGCGTGCAGGTACGCCCGCGCGAGCAGCGCGTTGTCGTAGAGCATCTTCTCGAAGTGCGGGACGATCCAGCGGTGGTCGACCGAGTAGCGGGAGAACCCGCCGCCGACCTGGTCGTACATGCCGCCGGTCGCCATCCGGCGCAGTGTGTGGAGCGCCATCTGGCGCTCGCCGCGGCGGAGCAGGAACTCGATCACCGACGCGGCCGGGAACTTCGGCGCGCCGCCCCAGCCACCCCAGTCGGCGTCGTACGTGCGGCGCAGCGCGGCCTGCGCGGCGTCGAGCGACGCGGGGTCGAGCTCGGCGTCCGGCGCCTGGAACGCCGCCGACGCGCGCAGGCGCTCGACGATCCGCTCCGACGAGCCGGTGATCTCCTCGCGCTGCTCGCGCCAGGCGCGCGCGATGCCCTCGAGCACCATCGGCCAGCTCGGCATGTTCTGGCGCGGCGCCGGCGGGTAGTAGGTGCCCGCGTAGAACGGCACGCCGTCCGGCGTGAGGAACGCGTTGAGCGGCCAGCCGCCGTGGCCGGTCATCGCCTGCACGGCGTCCATGTAGATCGCGTCGACGTCCGGCCGCTCCTCGCGGTCGACCTTCACGCAGACGAAGTGCTCGTTCATGAGCGCGGCGACGGCCGGGTCCTCGAACGACTCGCGCTCCATCACGTGGCACCAGTGGCAGGCCGAGTAGCCGATCGAGACGAGCAGCGGCCGGTCCTCGTCACGGGCGCGCGCGAGCGCCTCCTCGCCCCACGGGTACCAGTCCACGGGGTTGTCCTTGTGCTGGAGGAGGTACGGGGATGTCTCGTCGGCGAGGCGGTTCATACAGGTAGGTTCGTTGCCATGACCCATCATCGCGAAACCGTCACGGCGGACCCTGGGCCGCCCGCCGCCGGCCCCTACTCGCACGCGGTCGTCTCCAACGGCCTCGTGTTCCTCTCCGGCCAGACGCCGGTCGACCCGGAGACCGGCGAGCTGATCGAGGGCTCGATCGGCGACCGCACGCGGCGCTGCCTCGACAACCTCGCGATCGTCGCCAAGGCGGCCGGCGCCGAGCTCGCCGACGCGGTGCGCGTGGGGATCTACGTGACCGACATCTCGCAGTTCAAGGACGTCAACGAGGCGTACGGCGCCTACTTCACGAGCGATCCGCCTGCCCGCAGCACGATCGGCGTCGCGGCGCTGCCGCTCGGCGCCGACGTCGAGATCGACATGGTGCTCGCGCTGCCCGGACTGATCAGCGCGGCAGCTCGACGTGCACGGCGTCGCCGGCCAGCGGCGCGATGCCGGCGCGGATCAACTCATCGCAAGGTCAACGGCGGCTGGGCGGGGAGGGTGCGGCGCCAAAGGGGACAACGGTCCCTCGCCGGAGCGGCTCGTGGCCGGTTAGGAGCCGTAGCGGCTCATAAGGGGACAACGGTCCGTCGTCCGAGCGGCTCGTGGCCGGTTCGGAGCCGTAGCGGCTCATAAGTGGACAACCGGCCGTCGAACGAGGCCACGTTGTCCGGTTCTGCACCCCCGGCCGGCCCCCTCACCTCCCTACCCAGCGCAGTTGACGTTCGTCAACCGCCGCAACCGGCGCCGCGTAGCATCCGTGGCCGGATGGCCACCCATGCCCGCACCACGGTGACCGCCGCCGACGTCGCGGCGGCGCGCCCCGCGGTCGACGCGATCGCCCGCCGCACGCCCGTCCTGTCCTCGCGGACGATCTCGGAGCGCGCCGGCGGCGTCGTGGCGCTCAAGGCCGAGAACCTCCAGCGCACGGGCTCGTTCAAGCTGCGCGGCGCGGCGGCCAAGCTCGCTGCCCTGGGCGATCGCGGCTGCGCCGCCGGCGTGGTCGCGGCGTCGGCGGGCAACCACGCCCAGAGCCTCGCCGCCGCCGCCCGCGCGCGCGGCGTGACGTGCGAGGTCTTCGTGCCCGACGACGCGCCGCTGGCCAAGGTCGAGGCCGCTCGCGGCCAGGGCGCGATCGTCAACATCGGCGGCGGCTCGGTGGACGACTGCCTGGCGCTCGCGCAGGAGCGCGCGCGCGACGGCGGGCTGGCCTTCGTGCACCCGTTCGACGATCCCGACATCGTCGCGGGGCAGGGGTCGCTCGGGCTCGAGCTGCTCGACGAGGTCCCCGACCTCGCGCGCGTCGTCGTGCCGGTGGGCGGCGGCGGGCTGTGCTCCGGCATCGCGATCGCGGTCAAGGCCGCGCGTCCCGAGGTGGAGGTGATCGGCGTCCAGGTCGCGGCCTGCGCGCCCTATCCGGAGTCGCTGCGCCGCGGCGAGCCGGTGCCGGCGCCGTCCGTGCTCACGATCGCCGACGGGATCGCGGTCAAGCGCCCCGGCGACCTCACCCTCGACCTGCTCTCCCGCTACGCCGACGGCGTCGTGGTGGTCGACGAGGACGCGGTCGCCGAGGCGATGGTCGTGCTCATGGAGCGCTGCAAGCTCGTCGTCGAGGGGGCGGGAGCGGTCGGCGTCGCCGCGCTGCTGGGCGGCCAGGTGACGGCGAGCGGCGGCGGCACCACGGTCGCCGTGCTCTCCGGCGGCAACGTCGACCCGGGCCTGCTGGCCTCCGTCGCGCGGCGCCACGAGACCGAGTCCGGCCGCCGCCTCGTGCTCCTCACCCGGCTCGCCGACCGCCCCGGCAACCTCGCCGAGCTGCTCGTGCAGGTGGCCTCGACGGGAGCCAACATCCTCGACGTCGCGCACGTGCGCGAGGGCCTCGACCTGCACGTGCGCGAGACCGCCGTCGAGCTCGTGATCGAGACGCGCGGGCACGCGCACGCGGACCAGGTCGTCCAGGGCATGCGCGACGCGGGCTATGAGGCCCGCGTCTTGCACTAGTTTCACACGCGCGGAGCCGGGGGAACCGGTCCATGGGAGCCCGACTAGGGAGGGGAACACTCATGGGGACCAGGTCGCGCAAGCGGACGATCGCCATCTGGACGTTGGTGGCGGTCGTCGGTGCCGTGGCATGGGGCGTCATCGCCCTCGTGCGCGGCGAGCAGATCTCGGCGGCATGGCTGATCGCGGCCGCGCTCGGCTCGTACTTCATCGCCTACCGCTTCTACGCGCGCTTCATCACGCGCAAGGTGCTGGGCGTCGACGACACGCGGGCCACGCCCGCGGAGCGACTCGACAACGACATGGACTACCAGCCGACGGACCGGCGGGTCCTGTTCGGCCACCACTTCGCGGCGATCGCGGGAGCGGGGCCGCTCGTCGGGCCGGTGCTCGCCGCCCAGATGGGCTACCTGCCCGGCACGATCTGGATCATCGTCGGCGTCATCTTCGCCGGCGCGGTGCAGGACATGGTGACGCTGTTCTTCTCCATGCGCCGCGACGGCAAGAGTCTCGGCCAGATGGCGCGCGACGAGATCGGCCCGGTCGGCGGCGTCGCCGCCTTGATCGCGGTCTTCTCGATCATGATCATCCTGCTCGCCGTCCTCGCGCTGGTCGTCGTCAACGCGCTGGCCGAGTCGCCGTGGGGCACGTTCTCGCTCGCGATGACGATCCCGATCGCGCTGTTCATGGGCTTCTACCTGCGCGTGCTGCGGCCCGGCAGGGTGATGGAGACGACCGCGATCGGCGTCACGCTGCTGCTGCTGGCGATCGTGGCCGGCGGCTTCGTGCAGGACTCCTCGCTGGCCGACACCTTCACGCTCTCGCCTGAGGCGCTGACCTTCTGCCTGATCGGCTACGGGTTCTTCGCGTCCGTGCTGCCGGTGTGGATGCTGCTCACCCCGCGCGACTACCTGTCGACGTTCATGAAGATCGGCACCATCGTGCTGCTGGCGGTCGGCATCGTCGTGACGCTGCCGCTGATGCAGAACGAGGCGGTGACGCCGTTCGCCTCGAGCGGCGAGGGCCCGGTGTTCGCCGGCTCCCTGTTCCCGTTCGTGTTCATCACGATCGCCTGCGGCGCGCTGTCGGGCTTCCACTCGCTGATCGCCTCCGGCACGACGCCGAAGATGATCGAGAAGGAGTCGCAGGTCCGCTTCATCGGCTACGGCGCGATGCTGATGGAGTCGTTCGTGGCCGTGATGGCGATCATCGCCGCCTCGATCATCGACCCCGGTCTCTACTACGCGATGAACGCGCCGGCGGCGGTCGTCGGCGACTCCGTGCAGTCGGCCTCCGCGGCGGTCAACGACCTCGGCTTCGCCGTCAGTCCCGGCGAGCTCCAGTCAGCCGCCGCGGCGGTCGACGAGGAGTCGCTCGTGGCCCGCACGGGCGGGGCGCCGACGCTCGCCATCGGCATGTCGGAGATCTTCTCCGGCGCGACAGGGGCCGGGCTGAAGGCCTTCTGGTACCACTTCGCGATCATGTTCGAGGCCCTGTTCATCCTCACCACGGTGGACGCGGGCACGCGGGTCGGGCGCTTCATGCTCCAGGACACGCTCGGCAACGTCTGGAAGCCGATCGGGCGGGTGAGCTGGAAGCCCGGCCTGTACCTGACGAGCGCGATCGTCGTCGGCGCCTGGGGCTACTTCCTCTACACGGGGGTGACCAACCCGCTCGGCGGGATCAACCAGCTGTTCCCGCTGTTCGGCATCGCGAACCAGCTGCTGGCGGCGGTCGCGCTGACCGTCTGCACGACGCTGCTGATCAAGGCCGGCAAGCTCAAGTGGGCCTGGATCACCGGCATCCCGCTGGCGTGGGACGCCGCGGTGACCCTCACCGCGAGCTACCAGAAGGTGTTCTCGGACAACCCGAAGCTCGGCTTCTTCACCCAGCGCGACACCTACAAGGAGGCGCTCGACGCGGGCGAGGTGCTGCCGCCGGCCAAGAGCCTCGACGACATGCAGGCAGTCGTCACGAACTCCACCGTCGACGGCATCCTGGCGGCGCTGTTCGCGACGCTGATCATCGTCGTGATCCTCGACGCGGCGCGGATCTGGTTCAAGGCGATCCGGGCCCGCGAGCCGCTGCCGACGACGGAGACCGAGTACGTCCCGTCGAAGCTCCGGGCTCCCGCCGGGCTGTTCGCGACCGCCGAGGAGCGCGCGGTGCTAGCCGGCGGCGACGGGCGCTTCATGCGCGACGAGCGCGAGACCACGCGGACCGGGGGCGGGCCGTGACGCTCCGGCGAGCCGTTGCCGGGGTGCGCTGGTACCTGCGCGAGGTCTCCGGCGAGTCGGGCTACGACCGCTACATCTCGCACATGCGGCGCGACCATCCGGGCCAGCCCGTGATGGCGCGCCGCGAGTACGAACGTCGCCGTCAGGACGCGCGCGAGGCGAGCCCTCGCGCGCGCTGCTGCTGAACGAAGGCGAGGATGTCCTCCGTCGCCTGGAGCGGCCGCTCCCAGTGCGGGCAGTGGCCGGCGCCCTCGTAGATCACGAGCCGCGAGTCCGGGATCGCGGCCAGGAGCGCGTCCTGCGCGGCGCGCACGGCGTACTCGTCCTGGTCGCCCCAGAGGATCAGCGTCGGGGCCTCGATCGTGCCGGCCTCGGTGGGCGCCGGGGCGGCCATCGTCTCGTCGAGCCACGACTTCCAGACCCGCGCCGGAAGCTTGCGGCTCTCGGCGACGATCCGCGCGAGGAACGCCGCGGGCACGGTCTCGGCGATCGTGCTCTCCTGGAACTCGCGCACGAACCCGGGGTCCACGGGGTCCGTGAGCTCCTCGATCGCGGCCCGGAGGTCCGACATCTCGTCGGTGCGGAACGAGGAGAACGCCCCGATCAGCACGAGGCCGAGCGTGCGCTCGGGGTAGTCGAGCGCGAAGCGCTGGGCGCTGTAGCTGCCGCCGGAGTGCCCGACCACGACGGCGGCGTCGACCTCCATCGCGTCGAGGAACGCGCGCACGTCGTCCGCGTGGTCTTCGGGGCGTGTAGCCGGTGAGCGGGCGGTCGGCGTCGCCGTGGCCGCGCTGGGTGAGCGCGTACGCGTGGACCGACGCGGGCAGCCGCGCCAGCAGCAGCTCGTAGCTGTACGACGAGTCGCTGTAGCCGTGCAGCAGCACGAGCGGCACGCCGTCAGGGTCGCCTTGCTCGAAGTACTCGAGCCGGAGCCGGCCGTCGAGAGTGACGGTCTTCATGAGCATGAGGAACTCCTTGGGGAGGAAACGGAACGCCGGAAGCGTCCCGGCCGGCCGTTACCGCGCCGCTACTCGGCTGCTACCGCTTCGAGCTGCTGGACCGTCATGCGCGCCGCGGCCACCCCGCCGGGCGCCCCGCTCGCCTGCGCGTGTTCGAGCGCCGCGCGCGCGTGGCCGAGGGCCGCCTGGCGGTCGGCAGCCGTCTGCGCGAGCCGGAGCTCGGAGGCCATGAGGTACATGGCCGCCGGCAGCGAGGGCCCTCGCTCCTCCGTGATGTCGGCGGCGAGAGCGAGCGCCTCGCGATAGCGCTCACGAGCGCGGTCGGGGTCGCCCGCGAACAGCGTGACGTCCCCGGACGCGGCGGGCGCGTGCCAGCGCCCGATGATCACGGGATCGCGACGGGCGGCGACGGCCGCGGCGGCGACGTACTCCGCGGCGTCCTCGGCGCGGCCGGCCCGCGCGGCGGCGATGGCGCACTCGTGCATGAGATGCGTGTTGCGCTCCCCCAAGGGCCGATCGGGCGCGCACGCGAGGGCGCGCTCGCAGGCGGCCGCGGCCTCGCGCTCGCGTCCGGCGAGCGCCTCCGCCTGGGCCAGGTCCGCCGTCGCCGCGTCGAGGCTGCACACGTCGCCGCACGTCACGAAGTCGTCGCACGCCCGGCGCAGCCACTCGACGCCGCCGTCGACGTCCCCGCGCGCCAGCGCGACGCCGCCGCGCACGTACGCCGCGGTGGCCGCGGCGAACCACGCCCTGCGCCCCAGCAGCAGCTCGGTCAGGCCCTCGAGCGCCGCCTCCGCGGCGTCGAGGTTGCCGTCGAAGAGCTCGACCTGGCCCTCGAAGATGCGCACGGCCGAGCTCGCCGCGCTCGTCCACCACCGCGCGCGCCTGCTCGAGCGCGGCGCGGGCGTCGTCGACGCGCAGCTCTCCGAGCAGCATCGCGGCGTGCCAGCTCAACAGGCCCAGCCGCGCCGCCGGGCTGCCGCCGCCGAGCGCGAGCGCCCGCTCGCCGCACTCGACGGCGAGCGC
The DNA here is from genome assembly GCA_963730535.1 of uncultured Solirubrobacteraceae bacterium. GTDB lineage: Bacteria > Actinomycetota > Thermoleophilia > Solirubrobacterales > Solirubrobacteraceae > DASSUW01. The sequence continues at coordinate 215,647 of CAVSRU010000011.1, read as the reverse complement.
GACGGTTCCCAGGCGGTGGTGCAGCGCCTCGAGACCGGCCGCCAACTCCAGCGCGGTGTCGACGTCCCGGCGGCGGAGCGCATCCTCGAATGCCGCCTCGAAGTCGGCTCGGCGTGGGATCAGGGGCTCGCCGGCCGCCTCGGCGCCCTCGGTCCAGACGAGGCCGGCGGCCGCCGCCGCCAGCCGGGCCATGTGGGCCGCATGCCGGCGAGCGGTCGCCTCCGCGGTCGCCTCGTCGAGCCGGCTGCGGGCGTCGACCCGCAGCGCCTCGAGCAGGCGGTAGCGCCGCGGCTCGCCCTCCACGTGGACCATCGAGTGTTCGACGAGCCCTACGAGCCGCTCGAGCACGTCCTCCCGCCCGAGGCCGTCACCCGCCGCCACCTGCTCGGCGTCCTCGAGCTCGAAGCTCGTCGCGAACACCGACAGCCGCCGGTAGAGCTCCTGCTCGGCCGCTGACAGCAATGCGTGGCTGGCCTCGATCGACGCGTCGAGCGTGCCCCGGCCGAGGACGTCGAGGCCCTCGTCGAGACGCTCGGCGATCGCGGCGGCCGACAGCGCGCGCAGGCGGGCGGCTGCGAGCTCGACGGCCAGCGGCAGCCCGTCGAGGCGGCGGCAGACGGCCGCCACCTCGTCCGCCTCGAGGCGGACGCCCGGCCGCGCCGCGCCGGCGCGCTCCTCGAACAGCCGGTGGGCGGAGGCCTCGTCCAGCGGCGGCACCGGCACCACGGCCTCGCCGGGAATCCCCAGGGGGCGGCGGCTCGTGACCAGCACGGTGACGCGGGGTCCCGCGGACGCGAGGTCGCGCGCGACGGCCCCGAGGGCGGGGACGAGGTGCTCGCCGCCGTCGAGCACGAGCAGCGCGTCGGCGTCTCGCAGGCGCTGACGCACGACGGCCAGCGCGTCCCGGTCGTGCTCGCCGACGCGCCGCAGGCCGAGCACGGTCGCGGCCGCGAGCACCACCTCGTCGCGGCTTCGGAGCGGCGCCAGCTCGACGAGCCACGCGCCTCCTGACCCTGGGCGGGTGCGGGCGGCCTCGGCGGCGAGCGTCGTCTTCCCGACGCCGCCGGGCCCGACGAGCGTGACGATCCGGTGCTCCGCGAGCGTGCTGTGCACGAGCGCGAGGTCGCCGTCGCGGCCCACGACGCTCGTCAGCCGGGCTCCGACGTTGGTCGGGGCGGCGAGGTCGTGCCGGAGCACGAGCGCCTCGAGCTCCCGCACCGCCGGGCCGGGCTGGAGGCCGATCTCGTCGAGCGACCGCGACAGCCGCCGGTACGCCGCGAGCGCCTCGGGATGGCGCCCGGCCCGGTAGAGCGCGAGCATCAGCTCGCGCACCGGCTCCTCGCGCAGCGGGTCCTCCGTCGCGAGCGCCTCGAGCGCCGCCACCGCCTCGTCGAGGCGACCCGCTTCCGCGAGCGCGGCCGCCCGCCGCTGGCGCAGCGCGTCGCGGACGGCGTGGAGCCGTCGCGCCTCGGCCTGCGCGCGCCTCGACGCCGTCGAGGTCGGCGAACGGCTCGCCGCGCCAGAGCGCGAGCGCCTCGTCGTGCGCGCCGTCCTGGGCGAGGCGGCAGAAGCGCTCCGCGTCGACGGCGTCGGGCGCGACGGCGAGCCGGTACCCGGCGGGGTCGCGCACGAGCACCCTCGCCGGCGATCCCGGCTCGCGCTCCGGCTCCAGGAACGCCCGCAGCCGCGCCAGCCGCACCCGCAGCGACCCGGCCGCGCCGGCGCGCCGCTCGTGCGGCCATGCCGCCTCGATCAGCTCCTCGGCGGGCACCGGCGTCCCCGGGACGACGAGCAGACGCGCCAGCAGCGTCCGCTCGATCGCGCCGGGAGGCGACTTCCCATCCACCAGCACCGGTCCGAGCACGCCGAACTCCACGGCGCGACCGTACCGTACGGCCGCTGAGGACCGGCAAAGGGGGGCTAGCCGCCTCAGGCCTCCGGTGCGAGCCGTACGCGAACTTGCCGGGAGCCCCGATGGCGCCGCGGCCGTCCAGGCCTAATCCTCATCGGACCATTCGCCGCTCCCGCCCCTCCATCGCCGCCGCACCGCCCCTCATCGGCATCGTCACGCACGAGCTGCGCGCCGACGACTCGCCGGCCTGGGCGCTCGCCGCCGGGCGCCGGGAGCGCGACCTCGCCCCGCACCGCCTCGCGCTGCGGCTGACGTACAGCCAGGCGATCCAGGAGGCCGGCGGGCTCGCGGTCGTGGTCCCCGCCCACGGGTTCGTGGACGACACCGCCGCCCTGCTGGACCGGCTCGACGGCCTCGTGTTCAGCGGCGGCCCGGACGTCGACCCCGCCGTGTACGGGCACGAGCGCCACCCGCAGCTCGGCCCCGACGTGGACCGCGTCGGCGACGAGTACGAGCTCGCGATGCACGCCGGCGCCGCGGAGCGCGACCTGCCCGTGCTCGCGATCTGCCGCGGGATGCAGACGCTCAACGTGGCGCGCGGCGGCACGCTGCACCAGCACCTGCCCGACCTCACCGACCTCGAGCACAGCCAGCGCGAGCGGCCGTTCGCGCCCACGCACGCCGTGTCCGTGGCACCCGGCTCGCTGCTGGACCGGCTCACGGGCGCCACCGCGCTCGGCGTCAACTCCTACCACCATCAGGCCATCGACCGGCTCGGCGCCGGCCTGACGGTGTGCGGCGTCGCCTCCGACGCGACGGTCGAAGCCGTGTGGGACCCGGCCGCCCAGTTCTGCCTCGGCGTCCAGTGGCATCCCGAGGTGCTGACGCACCGGGAGGACCACGCCCCGCTGTTCGAGAGCCTCGTCACCGCTGCCCGCGGCGCGGTGCCCGCGCCCGCGCTCGCGCTCGTCGCCTGAGCCGGGCAAACCTGACGCCCCCGTCAACTTCGCCGGTAGACTGCCGCGGGATGGCCTACGACTACGACTGGCTGGTCATCGGCTCGGGCTTCGGCGGCAGCGTGTCGGCGCTGCGGCTGAGCGAGAAGGGCTACTCGGTCGGGGTGCTCGAGAGCGGCCGGCGGTTCGCCGACGACGAGCTGCCGCGGTCGACCTGGGACGTCCGGCGTTACTTCTGGGCGCCGCGGCTCGGCATGCGCGGCATCTTCCAGCTCACGATCTTCAAGCACGTCACGATCGCGAGCGGGGCGGGCGTGGGCGGCGGCTCGCTCGGCTACGCGAACACGCTCTACCGCGCGCGGCGGCGCTTCTACGAGGACGCGCAGTGGGCGGGCCTGGCCGACTGGGAGGCCGACCTGGCGCCGCACTACGACACCGCCGAGCGGATGCTCGGGGTGGTCGCCTACGACCAGGACGACCCCGCGGACGACCTGCTGCGCGAGTACGCGCGCGAGATCGGGGTCGAGCACACGTACGCGAAGACCCGCGTCGGCGTGTTCCTCTCGGAGCCCGGCCGCACGGTGCCGGACCCCTACTTCGGCGGCGCCGGGCCGGACCGGACGGGCTGCCTGCGCTGCGGGCGCTGCATGGTCGGCTGCCCGCACGGGGCCAAGAACACGCTGGTCAAGAACTACCTGTGGCTGGCGGAGCGCGCCGGGGCCGAGGTGCTGCCGGAGCGGATGGTGGTCGACGTGCGGCCGCTTGGCGTGCCGGACGGCTCCGAGGGCTACGAGGTCGTGACCGAGCGACCGGGCGCCTGGCTGCGCAGGCGCCGGCGGACGTTCACGGCGCGCGGGGTCGTTCTCGCCGCCGGGGCGCTCGGCACCAACCGCCTGCTGGCCGGAGCCTCGCTGCCGCGGCTCTCACCGCGGCTCGGCGACCTCGTGCGCACGAACTCGGAGGCGATCGTCGCCGTCACGCTCCCGCCCGGCGCGCCGGACATCACGCGCCGCGTCGCGATCACCGGCTCGATCTACCCCGACCCCGACACGCACATCGAGACCGTCGTCTACGGCGACGCCGCGGACTCGATCAGCGCGCTCTACACGCTGCTGGTCGGCGACGGCACGCGCGTCACGCGTCCGCTCAAGCTGCTGCGGGCCGCGGCGCGGCACCCGGTCACGTTCCTGCGGCTGTTCGACCCTCGCGGCTGGTCGCGGCGGACGATCATCGTGCTCGTGATGCAGACGCTCGACAACGCGATCGCGCTGCGGCCGCGGCGCACGTTCGGCGGCGGCATGAAGCTGCAGACCGAGCAGGATGCCGCGCGGCCGATCCCTACGTACATCCCGGTCGCCAACCACTTCGCCCAGTGGCTGGCGCGGCGCACCGGCGGCGTCGCCCAGAGCTCGTTCATGGAGGCGCTGCGCAACATCGGCTCCACCGCCCACATCCTCGGCGGCGCGGCGATCGGCGCCGACCCGGACTCAGGGGTGGTCGACGCCCGGCAGCGCGTGTTCGGCTACGAGAACCTGCTGGTGTGCGACGGCGCCGCGGTGCCCGCCAACGTCGGCGTCAACCCCAGCCTCACCATCACCGCGATGGCCGAGCACGCGATGAGCCACGTGCCGCCGGCCGAGGGCTACGAGGACGCCGTCACGTCGCGCGCGAAGGCCTCGAACACCTCGACGTAGCGCGCGAGGTCCTCGTCGGTGTGGAGCACCGACAGCGTCCACTCCTCGTCGCGGCCCGGAGTCATGAAGATCCCGTTGTTCATGTGGTAGAGCCACGCGAGGTCGGACAGGTCGTGGTGGACCTTGGTCTGGTAGTCGCGGTACTCGCGCACCGGCTCGGCGCTGAACACGACGCAGCCCTTGGAGCCCATGCCGACCGTGTGCGCCGGCAGGCCGTAGTCGCCGATCACGCGCTCGCAGGCCTCCATCAGCGTGCGGTTGGCGGCGTGCAGGCGCGCGTACGCGTCGTCGGTCAGCACCTCGATCAGCGTCGCCTCGGCGGCCGCCATCACGAGCGGGTTGCCGTTGAACGTCCCCTGCTGGCGCACGCGGCCGTCGGCGACCAGCTCGGCCAGCGCCTCGCTCATCCCGATCGCGCCGCCCGGCAGGCCGCCGCAGATCGCCTTCGCCAGGCACACCACGTCCGGCTTGACGCCGTAGAGCTCGGTCGCGCCGCCGGCGGCTACCGCCGCGCCGGTCTTCACCTCGTCGAAGATCAGCGTGATCCCGCGGACGGCGGTGAGGTCGCGCACCCGGTCGAGGTAGCCGGGCAGCGGCGGGACGATGTTCACGTTCATCATCGCCGGCTCCATGATCAGGCCGGCGACCTGGTCCTCCAGCTCGTCGAGCAGCCGCTCGAGCGCGTCGGCGTCGTTGAACGGCACGACGCGGGTGAGGTCGGTGAGCGCCTCGGGATAGCCGAGGCCGTAGGGGACGGAAGCCGGGCGCTCGCGGGGACCCATCAGCTCGGCCGGCGGCTTGACGGAGACCATCACCGCGTCGTGGTGGCCGTGGTAGGTGCCCTCGATCTTGATGATCACGTCCCGCCCGCTCGCCGCCCGGGCGAGGTGGATGGCGTCGAGCGTCGCCTCGGTGCCGGAGTTCGTGAAGCGCCAGTGGGGGAGGTCCCAGCGGCGGCGCAGCTCGTTGGCCACCGTGATCGAGCCCTCGGTGGGCGCGGCGAAGTGGCTGCCGTCGTCCATTCGCGCCTTCACGGCCGCGGTGATAGCCGGGTTCGCGTGGCCCACGCACATGACGCCGAAGCCGTTGTGGAAGTCGACGTACTCGTTGCCGTCGACGTCCCAGACCCGGGCGCCCTCGCCTCGCTCGAGGTAGATCGGCCACGGGTCGCCCGCCTGGAAGGCCGACGGCACCCCGCCGGGCATGACGACCGCGGCCCGCTCGTACGTCCGGCCCGACTCCGCCGTGCGCTCACGATGGACCGCGCGCTCGCGCTCGGTGAGCGCCGCCACGCGGTCGCGATCGATGCTGGCGGCGGCAGGCTCGATGGTCGTCATGGCGCTCAGCGTACAAGCGCCCCGGGCGGCCCAACCGTGCGGTTATCCCGCCAAGTGGGCGCCAAGTTCGCGCCAAGGTTTCGCCAACCGGCGTGCCGCATAGTCCTCATCAAGCAACAGGGACGTTGCGAAGCACCATCCCCCCTCCGAGGATCGCCTCATACCCCCCGCGATCCCGGCCGCGGCGGACGCGGCCTGACCCACCGCCATCCGCCACCCCCTGATGAAGGGCCCGCTCCCCCGGCGGGCCCTTCGTCGTTCTCCGGCTAGCGCAGCGCGGCGCGGACGAGCTTGCCGCTCGCAGTTCGGGGGAGGTCGGGCGCGAAGTCGACGATCCGCGGGTACTTGTAGGGCGCCGTGCGCTCCTTGACGTGGTCCTGGAGCTCGCGCGCCAGCTCGCCGGAGGCCGCGTAGCCGTCCCGCAGCACGACGACGGCGCGCACGACGGTGCCGCGCTCGTCGTCGGGCGCGGCCACCACCGCCGCCTCGGCCACCGCGGCGTGGGTGGCGAGCGCCGACTCGACCTCGAACGGGCCGATCCGGTAGCCGGCGGACACGATCAGGTCGTCGGTGCGGCCGACGAAGTGCAGGAAGCCCTGCTCGTCGCGCTCGACCCGGTCGCCGGTCCTCCAGACCGCGCTCGGGCCGGCCGGGGGCGGCTCCTCTCCGAGATAGCCGAGGAAGAAGGTCGGGACCGACGTCGGGGTCGGCGACCAGCTCGCCGTCGTCGACGTCGAGCCGGATGCCGGGCAGGGGGATGCCCATCGAGCCCGGGCGGGCCGGGATGCCGAGCGGCATGCCGGTGAGCTGGCCGGTCTCGGTCTGGCCGTAGCCGTCGCGGATCCACAGGTTGGTCGCCTCGCGCCAGGCGCCGAGCGCGTCGGGGTCCAGCGGCTCGCCGGCGGCGACCGCCGCCCGCAGGTCGAGCAGCCTGGAGAGGTCGGCGCGCTTGGCCATCACCCGGTACTCGGTCGGCGCCATGCACAGCAGGTCCACGCGCTCGCGGGCGAGGATCTCGACCCGCTCGTGAGGATCGAAGCGGGCGTCGTGCAGCGAGCGCCGCCGCCCCCCGCAGCCAGGGGGCGACGAACGCGTTGCGGGCCGACTTCGACCAGCCGGACGCCGCGGTGCACCACACGAGGTCGCCCGCCCGGACGTCCAGCCAGTGGCGGGCCTGGAGCATCTGCCCGGCGAGGTAGCGCTGGCCGTGCAGCACCGCCTTCGGCTCCCCTGCGGTGCCCGACGTGAAGGTGATCAGGCACGGGTCGTCGGCGTCGAGGTCGGCGGCCGGCGGGACCGGCGCGGACGGCAGGGGGCCCCAGGGCGCGGTGAGCGTTGGCCCGTCCCAGCCGGCCGACTCCAGCGTTGCGAGGTTGCGCTCGTCGACGACGACCAGGCGGGGATCGGCCACCCGCAGGCGCAGCTCGAGGTCCCCGGCGCGCAGCTGCTCGGTGCAGGGGAGAGGGACGAGGCCGAGCCGGAAGCAGGCCACCATGGCGAGCACCCACTCCGGGCGGTTGCCGATCAGCGTGAGCACCACGTCGCCGCGGCGCAGGCCCTGGGCGTCGAGGTGGGCGGCCAGCGCGCCGGCCTCCGCGGCCACCTCGCCGAAGGTCCACTCACGCCGCGAACCGTCGCGCGCCAGCTCCAGCAGCGCGCGCCCGCGCGGCGCCGCTGCGTCGACGACGTCACTGGCGTAATTCACAGGGCGCAAGGCTATCCTCGCGCCGATGGCCGCCGTCACGCCCTTCTACGAGAAGACCGACGAGCAGCGCGCGATCCTCGAGATGGTCCGCCAGTTCGTCGACGAGCAGATCCTGCCCCAGGCCGGGCACTACGACCACGAGGACGAGTTCCCGGACGCGATCGTCGAGCTGATGAAGGAGCTCGGGCTGTTCGGGGTCACGATCCCGGAGGAGTACGGCGGGATGGGGCTCGACCTGACGACCTACGCGATGATCGTCGAGGAGCTCTCGCGCGGCTGGATCTCGATCTCCGGCGTCGTCAACACCCACTTCATCGGCTCCTACCTGCTGATGAAGTTCGGTAGCGACGAGCAGCGGTCGCGGCTGCTGCCGCGGATGGCCACCGGCGAGATCCGGGCCGCGTTCTCGCTCTCGGAGCCCGAGCTGGGATCCGACGTCGCCGCGATCAAGACGACCGGCGTGCGGACCGACGACGGCGACTGGGAGATCAACGGCCAGAAGATGTGGGTCACCAACGGCCTGCGCTCTGGCCTGGTGTTCGTGCTGGTGCGCACCGACCGCGAGTCCGAGACCCCGCAGAAGGGGATGACCTGCTTCATCGTCGAGAAGGAGCCGGGGGCGGCGGAGAGTCCCGGCCTGACGGTGCCGCCGCAGATCAAGAAGCTCGGCTACAAGGGCGTGGAGTCGACCGAGCTGGTCTTCGACGGCTGCCGGGTGCCGGCCGAGATGGTGCTGGGCGGCGAGGAGGCCGGGCTCGGCCGCGGGTTCCCGCAGATGATGGACGCGCTCGAGGTCGGCCGCGTCAACGTGGCCGCCCGTGGCGTCGGGATCGCCCAGCGGGCGCTCGAGCTCGCCCTGCGGTACTCGCAGGAGCGCCGAGCGTTCGGAAAGCCGATCGCCCAGCACCAGGCGATCCAGTTCAAGCTCGCCGACATGGCCACGAAGGTCGAGGCCGCCCGGCTGCTCACCCTCAAGGCGGCGCGGATGAAGGACGCCGGCGAGCGCTCGGACCTCGAGGCCGGCATGGCCAAGCTGTTCGCGTCCGAGGCCGGCAAGGAGGTCGTCGAGGACGCCTTCCGCATCCACGGCGGCTACGGCTACTCGAAGGAGTACGAGATCGAGCGCCTCTACCGCGACGCGCCGCTGCTCCTCATCGGCGAGGGGACGAGCGAGATCCAGCGGATGGTCATCGGCCGCACGCTGCTGCGGCGGCACAAGATCTGACGCGGGTGCACGTCTTCGGCTACGGGTCGCTGCTCGCGGATCGGCGGGGCGCGCTGTGCCGCCTCCGCGGCCACCGCCGCTGCTGGGACGTGGCGATGGACAACCGGGAGACGATTCCGGGCTACAAGGTCTACGTCGACCTGGAGACGGGTGAGCAGCCGCCGGTCCACGTCGCCTACCTCGGCCTCCGCCCCGACCCGCAGGCGCACGTGAGCGGCGTGGCGCTCGAGGTCAGCGCCGAGGAGCTCGCCGCGCTCGACCGGCGCGAGCGCAACTACGACCGCCGCGACGTCAGCGACCTCCTCGATGCCGAGCTCGGCGGCCCCGTGTGGGCCTACGTCGGCAGTGCCGCCGGCCGCCAGCGGCTCGCCGTCGCCCGCACGAACGGGACGGCCGTGGTGTCCGCGGGATACCTCGAAGACGTCAGGCGGGGCTTCGACGCCCTCGGCCTGCTCGCCGACTTCGAGGCCACCACCGACCCGCTCGACCTCCCGGTCGTCCCGCTACTCCGGCGTGACGTAGGCGCCTGAGAGCCCGCCGTCGACGAGGAACGTCGAGGCGTTGACGTAGCTCGACTCGTCCGAGGCGAGGAAGAGCTGCCGCGTCGGCGATCTCGCGCGCCTCGGCGAAGCGGCCCATCGGCAGGTGCACGAGCCGGCGCGCGGCCTTCTCGGGGTCCTTCGCGAACAGCTCCTGGAGCAGCGGCGTGTTCACCGGGCCGGGGCAGAGCGCGTTCACGCGGACTCCCTGGCGCGCGAACTCGACCCCCATCTCGCGCGACATGGCGAGCACCGCGCCCTTGGACGCCGTGTAGGAGATCTGCGACGTCGCCGCGCCCATGACGGCCACGAACGATGCCGTGTTGATCACCGACCCGCCGCCACCGTCGAGCAGGTGCGGGATGCCGTGCTTGCAGCACAGGAAGACCGACTTGGTGTTGACGTCCTGCACCCGCTGCCAGGCCTCGACCGACGTCTCGAGCACCGACGCGTCGTCGTTGGGGGAGATGCCCGCATTGTTGAAGAGCACGTCGAGCCGCCCGTACTCCTCTCTCGCGCGCGCGTACATCGCCCGCACCGCCTCCTCGTCGGCCACGTCGGCGGCCAGCGCGAGGTCGACGCCGTCGATGTCGCCCTGCAGGTCGACGCCCACGACGGTCGCGCCCTCCTCGCGGAAGCGCGCGGCGGTCACCGCTCCGATGCCGCTCGCGGCGCCGGTGATCACGCATACCTTGCCCTCGAGCCGGCTCATGTCGCGTAGAACACCGACTTGACCTCCGTGTAGTGATCGAGCGCGTGCGGCCCGAGCTCGCGCCCGTAGCCGGACTGCTTGAAGCCGCCGAACGGCGTCGACACGCGCACCGAGGTGTTGGCGTTGATCGACAGCACGCCGGTCTCGACGCCCCGCGCCACGCGCAGCGCCTTGGCCCCGTCGCGCGTCCAGATCGAGCCCGACAGCCCGTAGATCGTGTCGTTGGCGAGCGCGACCGCCTCCGCCTCGTCGCGGAACGGGAGGACGACGGCGACCGGCCCGAAGATCTCCTCGCGCACGGCCGGGTCGTCGCGATCGACCGGACACAGCACGGTGGGCGGGAACCAGAAGCCCGGCCCGTCGGGAGCCGTGCCCTGGATCGCCACCGGGGCGTCCGCCGGCACGTAGGCGGCCACGGCCTCGCGCTGGTCGGCGGAGATGAGCGGGCCCATCTCCGTCGCCTCGTCGAGCGGGTCGCCCACCCGCACGGCCTCGACCGCCTCCTCCAGCGCGTCCATGAACGCGTCGAGCGCCGAGCGCTCGACGAGGATCCGCGAGCGGGCGCAGCAGTCCTGGCCGGCGTTGCCGAACACGGCGGCGGGCGCCGCGGCGGCGGCGGCCTGGAGGTCGGCGTCGGCGAACACGACGTTGGCCGACTTGCCGCCCAGCTCCAGCGTGACCCGCTTGATCGTCGCCGCGGCGGATGCCGCGATCCGCGCGCCGACCGCGGTCGAGCCCGTGAACGCCACCTTGGCCACGTCGGGGTGCTCGACGAGCCGCGCCCCCGCGGTGGAGCCCGGGCCGGCGACCACGTTGACGACGCCCTCGGGCAGCCCCGCCTCGAGCGCGATCCGCTCGAACTCCAGCGCGGTGAGCGGCGTCAGCTCGGCGGGCTTGAGCACCACCGTGTTGCCGGCCGCCAGCGCAGGCGCCAGCTTCCAGGCCGCGATCGTGAGCGGGAAGTTCCAGGGAGTGATCAGCGCGACCACGCCGAGCGGCTCGCGGAACGTCATCGCCACCCCGCCCGCGACCGGGATCGTGTCGCCGAGGTTGCGCTCCGGCGCCGCCGCGTAGTAGCGGAAGGTGTCGACCACCATGGCCATCTCGCCACGGGCGTCGCCGATCGGCTTGCCCGCGTTGCGCGCCTCGAGCACGGCCAGCTCCTCCTGGCGCGAGTCGAGCGCGTCGGCCAGCCGGTGCAGCATCCGGGCGCGGTCGGCCGGCTCCACCGCGCGCCACGCCGGGTACGCTGCCCGCGCCCGCGCCACCGCGGCGTCGGCCTCCTCGACCCCGGCGCGGGGGATCTCGGCGAGGACCTGCTCGGTGGCCGGCTCGAGGACGGTGAGCGTCACCGCGCCCTCACCGCGCGCGCCTCCTCGACCAGCGCGCCGATCAGCTGCGAGGCGGGGTCGGCTTCGGGGTGCCACTGGACCCCGAGCGCGAAGCGGCACGCCGGGTCCTCGATCGTCTCGGGCAGGTCGTCGACCGTCGCCCAGCCCGTGACCTCGAAGCCCGAGCCGATCTTCGCCACGCCCTGGTGGTGGTGGGACTTCGTGGCGTGGACCGCCTCGCCCGCCGCCCGCTTGGCGAGCGAGCCGTCGGCGAGCCGCACATCATGGTCCGCGTCGTCGAAGGAGCCGAGCGAGCGCCGGTGGTCGTGGTGGCCGACGTCGTCGGGCAGGTGCTGGATCAGCGTCCCGCCGCGGGCCACGTTCATCACCTGCATCCCGCGGCAGATCCCGAGTAGCGGCAGGTCGCGCTCCATCGCCCCCCGCGCGAGCGCGATCTCGAACGCGTCGCGCTCGGGGACCGCGTCGTGGACCTCGGGGTGGGGCTCGGCGCCGTAGAAGCTCGGGTCGACGTCGACGCCACCCGCCAGCAGCAGGCCGTCGACGACGTCGAGCCACGGCGACGGGTCCTCCTCGGCCCGCGGGTCCGGCTGGAGGACCACGGCGATGCCCCCCGCCCGCTGGACGGCGTCGCCGTACGAGCGCGGGAGCAGCACCGCCTCCTGGTCCCAGACGCTCCACTGCGCGCGCTCGAGCGCCGCGCACAGGCCGATCACCGGCATCACAACCGCTCGAACCCCCGGAACCGCTCCCAGTCGGTGACCGCGGCCTCGTACGCCCGCAGCTCGACGTCGGCGTTGTTCAGGTAGTGGGCGACGACGTCCTCGCCGAACGCCTCGCGCGCCACGTCCGAGCCCGCGAACAGCTCACGGGCGTCGCGCAGCGTGGAGGGGACGTGCGGCTTGTCGGCCGTGTAGGCGTTGCCTTCGAGCGCGGGCTCCAGCTCCAGCCCCTCGTCAACCCCGTGCAGCCCGGCGGCGATCATCGACGCGAGCGCCAGGTAGGGGTTGACGTCGCCGCCCGGCGCGCGGTTCTCGAGCCGCAGCGACGGGCCGTGGCCGATCACCCGCAGCGAGCACGTGCGGTTGTCGCGGCCCCACGCCACGGCGGTGGGGGCGAACGAGCCCTCGACGTAGCGCTTGTAGGAGTTGACGTTCGGAGCCATGAACAGCGTCAGCTCCCGGAGGCAGGCGAGCTGGCCCGCCAGGAAGCTGTCGAACACCTTCGGCTCGTCGGCGAACACCGGCTTGTCGTCCCCGTCGCGGAGCGAGAGGTGGATGTGGCACGAGTTGCCCTCGCGCTCGTCGTACTTGGCCATGAAGGAGATCGCCATGCCCTCCTGGGCGGCGATCTCTTTCGCGGCGTTCTTGTAGACGAGGTGGACGTCGGCGGCGGTCAGCGCGTCGGCGTACGTGAAGTTCACCTCGTGCTGGCCGAAGTTGCACTCGCCCTTGGAGTTCTCCACCGGGAGGTCCGACGCCGACATCTCGCGCCGGATCCGCCCGAGCAGCGGCTCGAGCCGGCTCGTGCCCAGCATCGAGTAGTCCACGTTGTAGAGGTTGCCGGGCTCGAGCCCGCGGTACGCCTTGTGGAACGCCTGCTCGTAGGAGTCGCGGAACACGATGAACTCGAGCTCAGTCGCTGCCAGGGCGCCCCAGCCGCGCTCGGCGAGGCGGTCGAGCTGGGCGCGCAGGATCTGCCGCGGCGACGCGACGACCGGCGACCCGTCCGCCCACTGGAGGTCGGCGAGGCAGAGCGCGGTGCCCGGGAACCAGCTGACCGGCCGCAGCGTCGAGAAGTCGGGCTTCATCTCGAAGTCGCCGTAGCCGGTCTCCCACGAGGACATCTCGTAGCCGCTGACCGTGTTCATCTCGACGTCCACGGCCAGCAGGTAGTTGCACGCCTCGGCGCCGTGCTCGATCACGTCGTGCACGAAGTGCGAGCCGACGAGCCGCTTGCCCTGGAGGCGGCCCTGCATGTCGGCGAACGCGAGCAGCACGGTGTCCAGCGTGCCGTTGGCCACGCCCTTCTTGAGGTCGTCGAGCTCCATCAGTGCGAGCCCGCGAGCTCGGCCTCGGCGCTCTCGACCGCCGCGAACTCCTCCTCCGGCGCGGCACCCACCAGGTGGTGGCGCGAGTAGAGGCCGAAGTACGCGGCCGCGGCCGCGTAGACGCCGAGCGTGATGAATGCCGCGGTCGTATCGACGAGGAAGGTCGCCACCACTGCGAGCACCGCGAGCACGAGCGCCACCCCCGAGGTCTTGGTGCCGCCGGGAGTGACGTAGCCGCGCTCGAGCTCGGGCTCGCGCGAGCGCAGGACGATGTGCGAGAGCATCATCAGCACGTACGAGACCGCGGCGCCGAAGACCGCGATGTTGAGGATCCGCGCGCCCTGGTCCTCCCAGAAGGCAGCCAGGAAGAAGCCGACCAGCGCCGGCAGGATCAGGGCGATCCACGGCACCTTACGGCTGCTGGTCACCGACAGCGCGCGCGGGAAGTAGCCCGCGCGCGAGAGCGCGAACAGCTGGCGCGAGTAGGCGAAGATGATCGAGAAGAAGCTCGCGATCAGGCCGAACAGGCCGACCCAGTTCACGAAATCGGTCACCCCGCTGCCGGCGTCGACCGCGATCAGCGCGTCGACCGGCGGGTTGCCCGAGGCCTGGATCGCGTCCGAGCCGCTGCCGCCGGGGGCGAAGGTCAGCATCAGCGCCGCGAACACGAGCAGCACGGCCATGCCCGCGATCAGGCCGCGCGGGAGGTCGCGCTTGGGGTCCCGCGTCTCCTCGGCGGCGAGCGGGACGCCCTCGATGGCGAGGAAGAACCAGATCGCGTACGGGAAGGCGGCCCAGATGCCGTCCCAGCCGAATGGCAGGAAGTCGCTCGAGCCGGACGAGCCGTCGGGCGGGATGTCGGTCAGGTTCGACGTGGAGAACTCGGGGATGATCGCGACGATGAAGACGAGCAGCGCGACGACGGCGATCGCGGTGATGACGAAGGTCACCTTCAGCGCCTCGCCGACGCCGTAGAGGTGGATGCCGACGAACACTGCGTAGAAGACGAGGTAGACCGGCCAGCCGGCGCTGATCCCGATGTCGAGCGCCTCGACGTAGGCGCCGATGAACGTGACGATCGCCGCCGGCGCGAGCGCGTACTCGATCAGGATCGCGGTGCCGGTCAGGAAGCCGCCCCAGGGCCCCAGCGCACGGCGGCCGAACCCGTACCCGCCACCCGCCGTCGAGATCGTCGACGACAGCTCCGCCAGCGCGAAGACCATGCACGTGTACATGGTCGCCATCAGGACGGTGGCGATCAGCAGGCCGCCCCAGCCGCCCTCCGCGAGGCCGAAGTTCCAGCCCGCGAAGTCGCCGGAGATGACGTACGCCACCCCGAGGCCGGCGAGCAGGACCCACCCCGCGGCGCCGCGCTTCAGCTGGCGCTTCTCCATGTAGTCGGAGCCGACCTGCTCATAGTCGGGACCACCGCGATGTGAATGCGGCTGCTGCTCAGCCATCCGGACCCCTCTCCAAAGGTATGACGAACCGGCCTTTGAGGGCGCAGGCTAGGGCTACGAGCGGCCGGATGTCAAGCGCTGCACGTAGTCCTGAAAGTCGCGCTCGAACTCCGGCCACCACGGCGGCGGCTCCGGGTCCGGCAGCACCACGCCCCCGCCGCCCTCGTCGTCATCACCTCTCGGGCGCAGCAACGGTGCGGTCACCTGCGAGAGCACTAGCGTGACGAGCGCGCAGAGGCCGAAGAAGAGCGACGAGCCGGGGACGTGGACCACGGCCGTCGCGATCACGCCGAGGACGATGTGGCCGGCGGCGACGCCGGCGCCCCAAGCTCGCATGCGGCCGGGAGCAGACATACGTGGTTCACCGTAACAAGCCGGCGAGCACGCGCTCGGTGCCCTCGAGGTGCTCGCGCACGAGCTGCGCGGCTGCCCATGTCTCCTGCCGCTCGAGCAGGTCGACGAGCTGGGCGTGCTGGGCGTTGGACTGCTCGAGCACGGGCGCGGGGTGGGCGATGTGGGCGATCAGCTCTCCCATGTGGCCCTGGACCTCGGTCATCGCCGCCATCAGCCGCGTCGAGCCGGCAGCCTCAGCGAGCCCGAGGTGGAAGAACACGTCGGCGCGGCGGTAGATCGGGAAGTCGCCGACCTCGTGCATCGTCTCGACGTGCTCGCGCAGGCGCGCGAGGGCGGCGGCGCCGACCCCGCGCTCGGCGGCGAGCACGACCGCGCCGACCTCGACGGCCACGCGGTAGTCGAGCACCTCGCGCCAGTGGCCGCCGCCCAGCTCGACCTCGCTCGTGCCCGCCAGCGGCGGGGCGGCCGCCACGAACGTCCCGCCGCCGCGGCCGCGGTGGGCGATCAGGTGCCCGCTCTCGGTCAGGGCCGTGAGCGCCTGGCGGAGCGTCGAGCGCGCGATGCCGAGCTGGTCGGCCAGCTCGCGCTCGGGCGGGAGCCGGGCGCCCGGCCCGAGGAGCCCGAGGCGGATCGCCGTGCCGAGGCGCTCGACGGTCTCCTCGAACGTCGTCGCCGTCTGGACGGGCTCGAAGACCGCCGCCACCGCCGGAGAGGGAGGGGCCTGCATCGCGCTCGTGACGGTACAGGATGGACTTAGTAACATTAAGTCACATGTCCACAGCGGAGACCAAGGCTCTCATCGAGGAGTGCATCGCCAATTTCCAGCGCGAGGTCCCCGCCCTTCAGAAGCTGAAGCTGGTGATGGAGCTCGAGCTGCGTGGACGCGGCGATATCCAGCTCTTCCGCGTCGAGGTCCCGGGCCCGCGGATCACCAAGGACATCGCGTCGGACGCCAAGGTTCGGCTCTCGGTGCCCCGCTCGCACTTCAACGAGCTCGCGCGCGAGGGCACGATCCGCCACTGGCGCGAGGCGTTCGAGTCCGGCACCGTGCGCGCCACCGGGCCGACCGAGATCCTGCGCCTGATCGGCAGCGTGGTCGAGAAGCAGGAGGAGCGCACCCGCAGCCGGAAGCTGCGGGCGCGCTGAGCGCTCCTAGCTGAAGCGCCTGGGATCGACGTAGACGTCGTCGATCTGCCAGTCGCCGAGCAGCGGCGTGAACCCGAAGGCCACCGGCGTCCGGTCGCCCGGGAGCAGCGGCAGCAGGTTGGCGACGATCAGCATCCGCGCAGTGGGCTTCCACGTGCCGCCATTGAGGACCACGCCGATCGGGACGGGCACGACGAGGCCGAGCGACGTCTCGACGTAGACCGACACCGCGAGCGTCGAGAGCAGCCCGCGCTGCTTGCGGGCGAAGAAGCGCAGGGTCGGCTCCTGGAGGCCGACGCAGGCCACCGGGGAGATCGCCGTGCTGCCGGCGGGCAGGCGCAGCGACGTGGCATGGCCGCTGCCGCCGACCTTCCACGGCTCGTTTCCGCTGACGCGGGCGGCCCCGCCGCGCAGCGTCCAGCCGGCGTGCGCGGCCTCGAAGTTGCCGCCGGCGACGAGCTTGTAGTTCGCGTAGTCGCTCCATGGGGCGAACGGCTTGGACAGCGTCTCGTCCCCGCAGTTGCCCGCGGACGCGGTCAGGATGCCGGCGCTCGCCGTCGAGGCGAACGCCATCGCGGCAACCACCGCGGCAGCGGCCGCAACCAGCGTGCGGCGGATGAATCCGTTCATGTGTTAGGTGCCCTCCATTGGCTTGCCTGCTTCTCAAGTCGGCCGCTCGCGGCGCCGACTACATACAACAGGCGTCGATTCGACCCGTTCTTCCGCATGTCCTCACCTACTCGCGATATCGACGCCGCCACGGAGCGGCGCATCGAGCAGATGCGCGAGCGGCGGGGCCGCAAGCAGGGGCGCCGCGAGAGCGTCGCCATGGTCGCCTTCAGCGGGGCCTTCCTGTTGGCTGCCCTGGCCGTCGCCGTCGTGGCCGAGCCCACGCGCGATCTGTCACCCGGGCTCGCGCTGGCGTTCGTCGCCGCGCTGGCGCTGGCCGCCGGCATCGAGTTCAGCGTGGGGGCCGCCACCGCCGTCCCGACGCAGCTCGTCTTCGTGCCGATGCTGCTGCTCCTGCCCACGCCCTACGTCCCGCTGCTGGTGGCGGCCGCGTTCGCCATCCGCTCGGCGTGGGGGGTGCTGCGGCAGGGCGCCGCGCCGGGCCGGGCGCTGAATGGCGTCGCCGACGCGTGGTTCTCCGTCGCTCCCACCGTGGTCGTCGTCGCGTTCGGAGCCCAGGACGCGGGCTGGGAGCACTTCCCGGTCTACGCGGTGGCCTTCGGGGCGCAGCTGCTGGTCGACGACCTGATCTACGTCGCGCGCGTGGGCCTCGCCCTGCGCGTGCCGCCGCGCGAGGCCGCGGCCGACCTCGGGCTCGCCGAGCGGGTCGACCTCCTGCTGACGCCGCTCGGCCTGCTCGCGGCGCTCGCCGCCGTCGACGCGCCCGCGGGCGCGCTGCTCGTCATCGCCCTGTTCCCGCTCCTGGTCGGCTTCGAGCGCGAGCGGGAGGGCCGGATCGAGCGCAGCCTGGAGCTGGGCCGCGCCTACCGCGGCACCGCCCTGCTCCTGCGCGACCTGCTCGAGGAGGACGACGAGTACACCGGCCACCACACCGAGGACGTCGTCGCGCTCTCGGTGCGGGTCGCCGAGCACATGGGCGTCGACGAGGACACCCTGCGCGAGACCGAGATGGGCGCGCTCCTGCACGACATCGGCAAGATCGCCGTGCCCGACGAGATCATCAACAAGGCCGGCCCGCTGAACGACGAGGAGTGGGCGATCATGAAGACCCACACCGTCGAGGGCGAGCGGATGCTCCAGCAGGTCGGCGGCCTGCTGTCGAGCGTCGGCCTGGTCGTCCGCGCCTCCCACGAGCGCTGGGACGGCGGCGGCTACCCGGACGGCCTCGCCGGCGAGCGGATCCCGGTCGCCGCCCGCATCGTCTCCGCCTGCGACGCCTTCAACGCGATGACCACCGACCGCTCCTACCGCAAGGCGCTCCCGCTCTCGGTCGCCATCGAGCGAGCTCCGCGCCAACGCCGGGACCCAGTTCGCCCCCGAGGTGGTCGAAGCCCTGATCGCGGTCGTCGAGCGCGACGCGCCGGACTGGGAGCTCAGCCTCACCGAGCCCCAGCCCGCCGCGCTGCCCGCGCCCGCGCTCCGCGCTCAGTGAATGACGCAGCTCTGGAAGTACGCGTGCCAGCGCGCCTGCCACCACTCCGACGCGGCCTCGTAGCCGCGCCGGGCTTCCATGTCGTAGAACTGGGCCTCGAGTCGCTCGAGGCGGACGTCGCAGTCGGCGGGCGTCTGCGCCTGGGCTGGTGAGGCCGAGCCGATCGCCGCAGCGGCCAGCGTGGCGACGAGCGCGAGTCGCCCTCGCATCGGGGTGATGCTCATGGATGCTCCTGAGGGGTGGGGAGGAACGGTCGGCTCGAGCCTACGGTCGATCTCACGGCCGTTCATGAGCCGTTTCTGAGCCTTTCGTGAGCTCAGTAGAACCCGTGGCGGTCGAGCGGCCCGACCAGCTCGCGCTCCTCGTAGGCGAAGTGGGAGAGCAGCGCGTCGGTGAGGAGGTCGATCGCGCCGCGCACGGCCTCCATGCCCTGCTCGTCCCCGGCAACGAGGGTGACGAGCGCGCGGTCCACGCGCTCGAGCAGGTCGGCGATCGCCTCGTGCTCCTCGTGGAGGCGGTCGAGGACGGGCACGAGCTGCGGCTCGCGTGCTCGCAGGTGCGGGAAGATGCTGTGGTCCTCGAGCGTGTGGTGCTGGGCGACGACGCGGCAGTAGCTCTCGCAGAAGGTGCCCAGCGTCCAGTTGTTCTGCCGGATCGTCATGCGGGTGATGAACGACCGCGCGGCGGCCGGGTCGGCCGTCCCGGCGGCGACCTGCCCGACGATGTCCCGCAGCTGCTCCAGCTCCGCCCGCAGGTGGTTGTGGACGTCGACGAGGTGCTGGCCGGCGGATTCGGCCTCTGGTCGTGACGGCTCGGGCGCCGGCGCGCCGGCCGGCCGCGCTCGCGCCTGCTCACGGACCGCCGGGGCGATCTCCTGGGCGAAGCGCTGGAGGTCGGCGGCCGACGCCACGGGCAGCAGGAACACGCTCGTGCCGATGGACGTCAGCTCGACCAGCCGCTCGACCGGCGCGTCGTCGAGGAGGTCGCCGCTGAGGTTCAGCATGCGCCGGACGTCCTCCGGACGGCGACCGGCCTTCACGGCCGCGTCGTCGATCTGGTCGTTCATCCGCGGCAGGTCGGCGATATCGATGTAGCCCATGCTCGGCAGCCAGCCGTCGGCCTTCGCGCCGGTGAGCGCGAGCATCCGGCGCTTGTAGGCGCCGAGCCAGATCTCGACGGGATGGGCGGGCGGCGGCCCGATCCGCGCCCCCTTGACGGTGTAGTGCTCGCCCTCGTACGTGACCCCGGAGCCGTCGGACGCCCACGCCGCGCGGATGATGTCGATGGCCTCGCTCAGCGCGTCGACGGACTCGCCGGGCGTGCGCACCGGCCCACCGAAGGCCCCGACCCCCTCCCAGAAAGCCCCGGCACCGAGCCCGAGCTCCACCCTCCCACCGCTCAGGACGTCCAGGCTCGCGACGCTCTTCGCGAGCATCGCCGGATGGCGCAGGGGGAGGTTGGCGACGTTCAGGGCCACCGAGACGGTGGTCGTCTCCGCCGCGACGACCGAGAGCAGCGTCCACGAGTCCAGGAACCGCCGCTGGTACGGGTGATCCTGGAACGTGACGAGCTCCAGCCCGGAGGCATCGGCGAGCCGCGCGAGCTCAACGACGGTGTTCGCCTGGCCGGCGTCCGGCGTGATGAAGACACCGAACTGGAGCTCATGACCGTAGTCGCGCGCCATGCAGACGCGAGTATGGCTGTCACAGGGTCACGGGAAGAGGACGCCGGCGACACGCACCGCTTCTGGAACGCCGGGCGACGAGGAGCTCGTCTGCACGGGCATCACCGACGGCTCGTCTTCCCGGCGATCGTGGCCATCGGCACGCTCCTCGGACGGCACCGCCGGTTCGCCGGCGCACCCGAGCCGGTGCCCGCGCAGGCGTAGGCTCGCGCTCAAGTCACGAGCGAGGAGGACACCGTGATCATTCGCGTCTTCAGGCCGACCATCCACCCTGGAAAGGAAGCTGAATTCGAGGCGTTCCTCCGAGAGACGGCCGTGCCGCTCGTATCACAGCAATCGGGGCTTGTTGCACAGCATGTGGGCAGGCCCCGAGACCCGTCGTCGTCCGAGTACCTCTACGTCACCATCTGGGACGACGTCGAGTCGATCCGCGCGTTCGCCGGCGAGCGTTGGCAGGAGGCCGTCATCACCCCGGACGAGGCGCACCTTCTCAAGGACACGTGGATCGGTCACTACGAAGCATTCGAAACACCTGCGGCGAGATGACCTGCGAGGCACGCTGTGCCAATGGCACTAGTCGGCCGGCGCGTTCGTGGCGGGCGCTCATGCCGGGGGGTGAAGCGCAGCGGGCGCCCTCCCGGGAAGCTCCGCGGCGAGCCGACCGACAGCGCCGAGGATGCCGACGACGGCCGGCCCACGAGGCTCCCCCCGCCCGCGCCGGTGCCGATCGAGTGTGTGGATATTGATCACCGCCCGCTCCGGACACTCCCAGTTCGCGAACGGCTGCGCCGAGTACTCCCCTGAAGTCACGACCTCGCGCGCGACCGCGTTGGCCGCGAGGCCATCCGCCAGGCGCGGCCGCGCGGCGGCGTCGAGGTACGCCCAATACGCGCGCAGCGTGGCGAGCCCAGCCAGGTCCGTCAGCGGCCCGTGCCCCGGCACGACCACCTCCGGCTCGAGCGCCTCGATCGTGTCCAGTGCGCTCAGCCAGCCCTCGAGCGGGCCGACCCACATCACCGGTGTCGAGCCGACGAACGCGACGTCGGCGGCGAACACGACGCGCGCGTCGGGCACATGGACGATCAGGTCGCCATGCGTGTGCGCCGGTCCGACCTCGATGAGCTCGACCTTCCGACCTCCGACGTCAAGTTCCAGCCGACCCGAGAACGTGCGTGTGGGCCGCGTGAGCGAAATGCCGCGGTGCTCGTACGGCGCGACCATGCCCCGAAGGAAGCGGCCGCTCGAGCCAACCGCAGCACGAGCCGGGTACGGGATCGGGCTCTGTCCCGCACGATGCAGCACAGACCCGATCCGCCGCAGCGCGACCATCGAGCTCGGCGTCACCGCCCGCATCTCGTGCGCCACCGCCGCGTCCGTCGCGACAATCTCCTGGCCACCGACCAACTCGTTCCCAAACCAGTGATCGCCGTCACCGTGCGTGTTCACCAGCGTGCGAATCGGCGCCGTCTCCACCAGCGGATCCATCCCCTCGAGCATCCGCCTCGTGAGACGTAAGTCCCAGAGCGTGTCGACGAGGAGCGACTCGCCCGTGCCGACGACGAGCCCGGCGTTCGACTCGCCCCACGCGCCGTTGGGCTGCAGCCACGCGTAGACCCCCGGCGCCACGTGCGTCAAACCTGCTGCGTAGCGCTCTCGGTCACCGAAGAGCGTGGCCACGAGGGCGAATCTATCCGGCAGAACCGCACACAGCTACCCACCGGAGATGCTGTCAGCACGGTCAGCCTGCATCGTCCGTTCCGCCTTGTCATGGCGCTGCCGCGTCCGCGACCGCGCAGAGGAGGGATGCGTCCTCGTCCGCGAGCACGCGCACGATCGGAAGGTCGAGTGCACGGTGGTATCGGGCTAGGGCCTGCAGGAGGTCGGACCGCTGCGAGGCCGCGATCCCGACGGTCCCGACCGGGAGGCCTAAGGCTGCGAAGTGCTTTCGATGGCCGGCGTTGATGGTGCGATAGAAGCTCTCCTCATCCGCAAGGCGCCCGCTCGCGCCCGGGCCCACAGCGACCCGCACGTAGGACGCGACAAGGGGGGCGGAGCGCCCATGCTCGGCGGCTCCCTCATGCACCCAGGCGCGTGCTCGCGCGGCCTCGCCGGGCGGCATCCAGTTCAAGAGAACGCCATCAGCCACCGCACCGCCGAGGCGGCACAGCCGAGGCCGCATCGCGGCCATCATGAGGCGGGTCGCCTCGGGCAGCCGCGTGCGAAGCTCGGCAACGGCACGCTGGAGCGCGTCGATCTGGCGAGGGAGCGCGCCAGACCCGATCCCGATCCACAGCCGCGCGGGGTCGAGCTCAAGGCGGGCGACCTCAGCCGCGATCTGGGCCGGCGCGTACCGGTGCAGCGGCAACACCCCCACACCGAGCTGCACCCTGGTGGTGGCCGCAGCGAACTGCGCAAGCGTGTCCAGACCGCGAGCAGCCGGCTCGTCGTTCGACCACAGCGAGTGATACCCGAGCTGCTCGCAGCGAGCGGCCAGCTCGCGCACGAGTCCGCCGTCAAGACCGGCCGTGATGCCGAGCCCGCGACGCGGCGAGGCCAGCGCGCTCATGACCCAATCATGAGGCCGCTACGCCGCCGTGCCTACTTCTCACGCGACGCCGTGGCCGTGTCAGAAGTTCGCGTGCGATTACTGAAGGGCAGCTCTCCGGACTGCGATCCTTGACTAGCGGTGCCGTTGGGGAGACAATTGGACGGTCGGGAGCCCGGTTCATGGCGCTAGGCTCGCGCCTCCCCGTGCGCCCTTCAGGCAACCAGGCGTCACGGAGGGATTCGGGTTCCCGGCGTTATGCCGCCGGCCGCTTGGCTGGGGCCCCGCACCATCTGTGCCATCGATGGCACAGCCTTACTTGACGAGCCGCTCCCCGAGACTCTTCGGTCCGGATCTCACAACGCCGGAAATTGGCGCCTTTGCCGCCGCCCGGCTGGCGACCGCGTGTCAGGCCCTCGTGACGGGCAGAGATGCGACACGCCGCAGATGGGCGCCTCGCGCGCGTCAAGCGGCCAAGGGCAACCGCCACGACACCGTCAAGACGACGGCTGAGAATTCTCCCACGGCGTCCCTCGTACCAGCGATACTGCGAGTGGAGGACCCGGGCCGGCATGTTGGCGCCACGACTGCGGGCAACGGCATCCATGGATCAGGCGTCTCGAAGAGCCCCGCGAACCGCGTGCGCAATCCAAGCAGCGGTCGCCTGCCTAGCGACCGCAGTTATGGCAGTCGGATGTGGGGAAACACGGGATACAGGCGGACGCCCGCCGCCGTCGGAGATCGCTGAGCGACTTCAGACCGTACGCGCGCTAGTACGGGAGGCACGCGCGGAGTTCTCCTCAGACAGGCAGGTCGCGCTGCGCCAGAGCGCGCGATCGCTCGACCAAGCTCTCCGCGAGCTGCGACGCGCCAATGTCGCCTTCAACACCCCGAAGACGCTACGCCTGGATGACTCCAGCGTGATCCATCTTCTGATGTCGTATCGACAACCGATCTCAGAGCTACAGCGTCGACTCACCGGGTTAGGTGTTCAGGTGGGGGTCGCGGTTCAGGCGTCAGATGTCATGGAAGCCAATCTCGCCGGTGTTGACTTCAAGATTGAAGACATCACGCCGCAAGTACAGCCAGTGGGGAGGAAAGGCTTCACTGAGTGGAAGTGGGAGGTCGAGCCCACGGAGGTCGGCCGTCGACGGCTCCACCTAACGCTGACGGCACTTATTGAAGTCAACGGCGAGGAGACCGAATACGCGGTTCGTACTTTCGAACGAACGCTGACGGTCGAGAGCGTTCCCGTCGTGTGGCATGAGGAGGTGACCGGCTTTATCGGAGGCAACTTGCCGTGGCTGGTGCCGAGCATATTCATCCCAGGGCTGGTGGCGCTGTACCGGCGTCGCCAGAAGCGATCGGACAACGAAACCGATGCCCCGGCCGCTGCACGCAACGCGGATGGCAACCACAGCGTCGGCTCGACAGGTGCTGACACCGTAGATCAGGCCCGCGGGCGCACTTAGATCGACGGGACGTCCACGACGCCTCGCAACCGGCTGCGAGGCTGAGCAGCGAACGCGTGGCCTGTGCGCTACTGGCCCCGATCGCGTCGATCCGTCACGCCTGCATCGCCCCGGCCGCGCCGGAGCTGCCCAAACCACCGATCTGCTCGAGCCGCTCGATCGCAGCGCCAACGTGGGTCAGAAATCGTTGCACCGCCACCTGCACGGGCGGCTCGGCCAGGTGGTCGGGCAGCGCGCGGAGCAGGTTGAGCCGGCTCTCGGCCAGCCAGGCGACGACGTCGGGCTCGCTCAACCACCGTTGCTCCGTCCTCCACGTGCGGCTCATCATCCGCGGCCAGTCGTGGATGCTGCTGGCGTAGGGGTTGGGTGGGCAGAGCTTGTTCTTTTCGGCGTCGTCGTCCCGGTCGGCCTCGACGAACCCCAGAAGCGCCGCGTTGAACGGCGGCGTGTTGTGCCGCACCTGCTGGAGCACGATCCGGCCGGGCTGGAAGATCGGCGTGGCAGGCGCGTCGCGCAGGCCGAATGCCGTGCAGTCGACGTGCAGGACCTCAGGCCCGGTCCGAGCCTCTCCCTGCTCGAAGACGATCCGGTCGCTCTCGATACGCCGGACGTGCCCGAGCCCGACGACGTCCTCGATCTGCCGCAGGGCGTCGAGCTCGCGGCCGCTGAGCATCGTGCCGCGGTACATCGTCGCGGGCCGCGACGGTTCGATGCGGACCAGTCGCCCCGAAGCCTCGAGTCGCTCGAACAGGTCGTCGACGTCCTCCGCCCGGGCGCCTGCCTCGGCATCGAGGGAGAGGCCGCCCATGATGGCACCGACCTGTTCCAGCGGCTGGAAATCGGCACGGTGGTGAAACCAGGCGTCCCGGGGCCGGACCCAGCGGACTCGCTCCGGCTCCACGTCGTTGTCCAAGAGCCAGGTGCATGCATCGACCGCCGTCTTGCCTGACCCGAGCACGGTGTAGCAGGAGGCCGATCGCGCGGCGGCCGGCAGGTCATTGATGGGCACCACGCGGGCGCCCGACGCGACCTCGAACGCCGGGGTGTGTGTGGCCGGCACCGACGCCTCCAGGTAGCGCGCATCGACCACCCTGCGACGGACGGAGACATCGTGGAGCGCGCCGGTGCACAGATCTCGCACCTGCTCAGCGTCAGCCTGTTGCCCCACGTGCTCGTGCTCGGTGAGGATGCGAACCTGCCCTGTCCGCGTGAGCCGCGAGAGCGCCAGGTCGAAGTAGTCGCGGACCTCCTCGCCCGTCGCCCGTTCGTAGTAGCCCGCGTTCTCGCCGACCTGGTCGATGCGGTCCTCACCGAGCGGCAGCGAGTTCACCCCGTAGTACGCCGAGGGGCTATGCAGACGGACGAAGGGGTACGCGTGCAGCCAGTGACCGCCCGGGGCGCGCTGGCGGTCGATCACCGTCACCTCGACGTCGGCCTCGGCCACCAGCGCGTCGACGAAGGCGAGGCCGCTGGCGCCCGCTCCGACGACCAGATAATCGGTGGTGATCAGCACGTCCCCTCTCCGCGGCAGAAAGCACGGTCGTTCTGTTCGGTGGTCAGCTTCCCAGCCTTACGGGCGCGCTGCCACCGGGAACCCGAGCCGCGGCGAAGTCACGACAGCTCAGACGCGACCCGAAGGCCGGCGCTCGCTACCGCATCGAAGGCACGAGAACCACTGAGCATCCCGCCGACGCTTGCAGGCGAAAGGAGAAGCGCGCGGGGCGCACGCATCGCCCAACGCGCTAAGGGCGCTCATCCGCTGTCGAACCACGCGAGAGCGAACGCTGCGTTCTGAGCCGGATACGGTTGCCACGAGATGCGCGAGCGCGACTGGAGCGCCGATGCGGCTGGGGAGCTCGCCGTCGTGGTCCGCGCGGCGTTCGGTGTTTGGCGCATCGGGCTGGGCGGTGAGCGGCGCGCGGTCAGCCGGACGCTCGAACCGACGGAGCAGGTGCTCGCAGTGGCGGTCTGCGGCTTTGAGATCGTCCGGCAGGGAGCGGTGGCGCACCGTTCGATGGCCGCGCTGGGGGTCGTCACCGACCGGCGGTTGATCTTCGCCCGCAAATTCCCCTTCCGCCCCGCGCGCCTCGATGAGGTGGCGCGCTGGGAGTTGCGGGGCGCCACGGTTGAGGCCGACGCGAGCGATCGTCGCGTCGCCGTCGCGGCTGGCGCGATCCGGATTACGATGCGCCACCTGATCGGACGCGACGCCGTGGATGCGATGGCGGTGAGCCTGGGAGTGCCGACCCGCGACGCGCCCGACGAGACCGAGGCCTCGCATGGGCCGCTGCCACCGCCAGAGCCGCCTCAGCCGCTCGGCCCAGGGTCCAGGCTGAGGCTCGTGGCGCTCGCCGCTCGTGGCGTGTATCACCTCCAACAGGACGATCGCGTCGTGGCACGGATCGTTCGTCCGGGCGACGGCGCTGTGCGCGCGTCGCGAGCCGGCGGTGGATGGCGATTTCGCGTGCGCGATGTGCGCGGCGGCTGGGTGGGCGTCGCCGAGGACGAGGGCTCGGGCGACCAGCTGGCGAGTTACCGCTCCGGACGGATTCTCGGCGGGACGTTGACGCTGGAAGGCCGTGAGCACCGGCTCCGGCGCGCGCTCAGCGGCGCCTGGCGGCTGAGGACAGGCGGCACCGACGTCGCGGTGATGCGCGGAGAGGACCCCAGCGCTGAGGTCGAGCTTGCCGCGGGCGTCACGCAGGTCGCCGACCCGATCCTGCTCGTCGTCATGGTCGTCTGGGCTACCTGGCTCGAGGCGGAACTGGGGAGCTTGTAGGGCCGTCTGACCTGGCTGCTGCTTCGAGGCAGGTCCGAAAGCGCGCGGAATCGCGTGTCGGCTAGCGCCATTCGCGCATTGCAGCAATGAGCCGGGCCGGCGCGGGGCTGTTCCTGGCAGGCGAATGCCCTAGCGGGGAGCGGTAGACCGGCACAATGGGCGCATGACGGAGCTGGGGCGTGCAATCTCTGTCGTACCCGCCAACGAGGCAAGCTGGGCAGACCTGCAAACCGTCTTCGGGACGCGTGGCGCGGCGTCCTGGTGCCTGTGCCAGCGGTACAAGCTGCGGCCACTGGAGGCGTTCGCGAAGTTTCCCGTCGAGGAACGCGCTCACCGGCTGCGGCAGCAGACCGACTGCGGTCACCCGGAGTCGGACAGCACGAGCGGCCTCGTCGCGTACCTCGACGGCGAGCCTGTCGGCTGGTGCGCGGTCGAGCCCCGTACCGCCTACGAAGGCCTCGTCCGCAACGCTCGCGTCCCGTGGGAAGGCCGTGACGAGGACGAGACCGACGACAGGATCTGGGCGGTGACCTGCCTGGTCACCCGTGCGGGCTTTCGCAAGCGCGGCGTCAGTCGCGCGCTCGCGCGCGCCGCGGTGAATTTCGCCCGCGAGCGCGGGGCCCGAGCCATCGAGGCCTATCCGATGACGACGAAGAACGTGATCGCGGAGGAACTCCACGTCGGCACCGAAGGCGTCTTCGCCGGGGCCGGCTTCGCCGAGGTGAGCCGTCCCACACTGCGGCGGGTCGTGATGCGCATCGACTTCTGATCCCATGCGGCGGGCACACCATGCGCTCAGGCACGATCCCGGCGCTGTCGCATCGAGGCAGATGCACCACCGCCGGAGTCCTTGGAACCGAGTACCGCGTTGGACGAGGGCGTGAGCGCCACCCGAGCGTGTTAGGCGCCGACGACTCGACCTCAGATTCTCACGGCTCGATCGCACGGTTCGAGATCTCGACTCGCGTCTCGACGCCTCGTGCGAGCGGCAGCCGCTGCCTCCTGTTGCACGTCGCCGCAGCTCTCTCGGGCTGTCGCGGCGAGCCTGAGTATGCGGTCGGGCGGCTGAGGGAGGCGGTCGGCTCGCGCCCTCGAAGCGCCGAAGGCGCAGCGATCGTTGAGATCGGTCCCGCCCCACCGACGCTCCTCGGAGAGCACTTTTATCGATCTGGCGGGACCAGTCTCCGATCGCGACGTCAAGTTGCGCGCTGCACCAGGCGATGCTGTGCCTCCCTCCGCACGGCCTCCCGTGGAGAGCACGTCGGCGCGACCGCGCGTGTGGGAGGGCGGTCCGCGGCGTGGCCTCCCGGGGCGCTCGAGCGCGAGCTTGCGAGCGCTGCCCCGGGAGGGCATGACGACGGACCGACCCCCGCAACCGCCGGCGAACGAACCCCCGGTCAGCTGTCGAAGCCGAGCCCGAGGCGGTCGAGCGCCCGGAGCCAGGGGCCGCGGCGGCCTCCGTGGGCGTCGGCGCTGGCGAGGGCGGCTCGGGTGGCCTGGATGACCGCCCAGCGCGCCGGCTCGGGTGGGAAGGGGAGGGGGCGGTGGCGGACGAGCTGGAGGCGGGTGCGGTCGGTGTCGGCGCCGTCGAGCAGGTCGAGTGCGGTGCGGGCGCCGAAGCGGCTCGCGGCCACGCCGAGGCCGGTGTAGCCGACCGCGTAGACGGCGCTCCCGCCCAGCGCGCGGCCGAACGTGACGCAGAAGCGGCTGCAGGTGTCGATCGGGCCGCCCCAGGCGTGCGTGACGGCCACGCCCTCGAGCGCCGGGAACGTCTCGAGCAGATGGTCGGCGAGGAGCGAGAAGGTCGCCGGGCGGCGGGAGAGCCGCGTGTCGTCGACCCGCCCCCGGAAGTGGTAGATGGCGTCGTAGCCCCCGAACAGCACGCGTCCGTCGGGCGTCAGGCGGTAGTAGTGGAACTGGTTGCCGCGGTCGGAGATGCCCTGGCCGCCCTCCCAGCCCAGCTCGCGCCGCCGCGCGCCACTGAGCGGCTCGGTGACGATCACGTAGTCGTAGACCGGCGCCACCAGCCGGCGGATCGGGCGGGCGAGTGGGGGGTAGGCGCCGGAGGCGAGCAGGATCCGCGGCGCGCGCACCCGACCGCGGGGCGTGGTCAGCTCCCCGCGAGCCGCCTTCACGACCGGCGTGCGCTCGAACAGCCGCACGCCGAGCTCGAGCGCCGTGCGCCGCAGGCCAACCGCCAGCGCTCCCGGATCGACGAGGGCGGCGCCCGTGCGCTGGAGCACGGCGCCGAGGTACGTCGGCGAGTTCACGAGCGCGCGCACGGCGTCGCGGTCGAGCACCTCCGCGTCCCAGCCGTAGCGCCGCAGCAGCGCCGCCTCGTCGTCGAGCTCGCCGATCTCGTGCGGCTGCGTCGCGACCGACAGCATCCCGGGCTCCTGCCAGGCGGCGTCGATCCCGTGGCGGTCGAGGTCCGCGCGGAGGCCCGCCAAGTTGGAACGGCCGAGCGCCTCCAGCGCCTCGAGCTCGGCCGGGAAGCGGGCGGCGCCGTTGAGCAGCCCGTGGGTGAGCGAGGCGTCGGCGAAGCCGCCGTTGCGGCCGCTGGCGCCCGCTCCCGCGGTCTCGCCCTCGAGCAGTACGACCTCGCGCTGCGGGCGCTCGAGCTTGGCCTGGACGGCCGCCCACAGCCCCGTGAAGCCCGCGCCGACGATCGCCAGGTCGGCCTCGATCGCGCCTTCGAGTGGCGGCGCCTCGGCCGGCGCCGGGCGGTCGAGCCAGAACGGGATGGGGGACGCGTCGGCGAGCCGCACGCCGCGGAAGCCTACGAGGCTCGGCGGGGGCTACTCGCCGTGATGGGCGCGCGAGGCGCGGCGCCGGACCTTGACCGAGAACCGCGAGGGCTGGGCGCGCACGACGGGGTTGTCGATGTCGCCCAGGCGGTCGATCAGCTTGATCCACTGCTCCGGCTTGAGCACGGCGTCGATCTGCTTCGCCGCGGCGCGGTTCTCGCCGTACAGCGGGCGCCAGCCGACGTGGATGTGGTCGTCGTGGTTGCCCATGGCGATCGTGTTGTCGGCCCCGGAGAACGTCATCAGGGAGATGATCTGGTGCGGCTTCATCGTCCCCTGGAGCTTGAGCAGCCGCTGGATCGTGATGTCGGTGATCGAGCCCGGACCCTGGGTGTCGGGCCGGATGATGACCCCGTTGATGGCGCCGATGTCCATCGCCGTGCCGGTGGAGTGCTCGGACACGTTGCCGGACCCGGTCAGGTAGCTGTGGCCGCACTTGAGCGACGTGATCGTCGGCTTGAGGCCGGAGGCCGCGAGGTAGACCATGGTGGCCAGGACCCGGCGGTCGATCTGGCCCGAGCGGATGTCGCCCTCGCCGCAGCCGTAGACCTCGATCCGGCGGTCGGCGAGCACCCGGCGGACGAGCTGCTCCTTGCTGAGGAGCATCAGCTGCCCGATCGACGGGTTGGCGGCGGCGGCGCCGAAGAACGGGTTCTTGCCCTTGGCGCGGTAGATCGCAGTTGACTCGAGCAGCTTCCAGCCGTCGAGGATCGGCTTCGGGTCGATCCGCGGCGCGCCGCGCCCGGCCGGGCGGATCTCGAACAGCAGGTGGGGCAGCCGCCGTCTCGGTGCGCTCGGCGAGCCGGCCGAGCATCGTCCCGCCGATCACGCGGGCGCCCTTGCGGAACGCCTTGGGGCGGAAGTCGCGCGGGTCGAAGCCGAGCGGCGCGGCCTGCGTGACCTCTTCGTTGGCGGTGGCGAGCTGCACGTCGCCGCCCGCGGCGCGCGCCGCCGGCCGGGTCGGGTTGGCGAACAGGCGCTCCTTGGCGGGCAGCGCCGGGGTGGCCGGGGCCGCGGACGGGGCGGACGGCGCGGCCGCGCGCTTGCGGGCCACGACCTTGGTGCGGGAGGCGGGGCGCGCCGGGGCGGCGTCACGCGCCGGCTTGCGCGCCTTGCGGCGGCCCACGGAGCGGTCCTTGGGCGCCGGGTAGGTGCGGGCGATCTCGCCGAGATGGCCGTACGTGTACGTGTTCCCGTAGACGTCCTGGAGCTTCACGAACCGCCCCAGGCGGCGGCTGCGGCCGATCTTGACCACCCGGCCGTCGTTGACGGCGATCACGGCGGCCCGCGAGCGCGAGAAGACCTTGATGCCGCGGCGCCCGCCGTCGGACTCGACGACCATCGCCGCGTTGCCCTGGCTGACCTTGTTGCCGCGCTTGATCGAGCTGCTCGGCGTACGTCGCCTTGGCGTGGATCGGGAAGCGGCCCTGGGTGAGGCCGGTGAGCGAGCCGATCAGATCGCCCGGCAGGCCGCCGATGATCTGGGCGCGCATCAGCACCGAGTCCACGTACCAGTTGGCGTGGTTGTACGCGAACACGGCGCGGCGGATGTCGGTTTGCGCGCCCGCTGCGGCGAGGTAGCGGGCGGCGGCGAAGATCGCGTCCACGGGGTTGAACGGGTCCTTGTTGCCGTCGCGGTTGGCGTCGACGCCGTAGGCGGCCCACGTGGCGGGCATGAACTGCATCCAGCCGAGCGCGCCGGCCGAGGAGATGTTCAGGTTGCGCCCGTAGTCGGTCTCGATCTCGTTGATCGCGGCGAGGATCTCCCAGCGGACGCCGTACTGCATGCCGGCCGCCTGGTACAGGGGGAGGAGGAAGGGCGGGATCCGGAACTTGTCGATGAAGAAGTTCGGCACGCCGATGCGAGCCGGCCCCGGGGTCGCGAGCGAGTAGCCCGGGTTCGAGGGAGCCGGGGTCCCGTTCGGGTTCGTGAGGACCGGCGCGGGAGTCAGGCGACGCTGGTGCGATTCGTCACTAGCGTGGTCGTGCGACTCGCAGTCTCGATCTGAAGTTGAGGTTGAGTCACAGTCATCCTCGTCGATCTTCCCCTCGGCCGACTTCGTGTTCGGCCGGCGCTTGCGCTCCGAGCTCGTGCCGCCGGCGGGCGCAGGCGCCGTCGCCGTGGGCGTGGGCGCAGCGGGCGTCTCGGCGGGGGCCGCCTCCGTGGGCGCGGGCGTGGCGACCGTGGTCTCGACCGGGGAGGGGACCGGCGTAGCGGTGTCGACCGGCGTGGCAGCGGGCGTGGCGGCCGCCACCGTGGGCGCTGGCGTCGTGATCGGCGTGGCCGCAGCCTCGACGGCCGTCGCCTCGGGCTCCGGCGCCTGGGCGGGCGCCGCCGAGCCGAGCACGGCGGCGTACATCGCGGCCACGGCGAACGCGATGGCGAGAACGCGCCGCGTCACGAGTGGTGCGCGCGCTCGCGCGGGAAGGAGAGGAAGATGGCCGTCACGACGTGAGGGGAGCGAGAAAGCTCGACGCTCAGAGAATCGACCGCGCAGCGCCGTCTCTTGAGCTTGCACGCTGGGTTCCAGACCCCACCTTCGATACCTAACCCTCAAGTGAAGACTGAGATAGCGACCCGGATGGCTACGATCGCGGACATCGACGTCCTCGCTCACACCATGCGCGAGGGGTTCGGGACGTACGCCACGTTTACGCCCCGCGGGTGGGCGCCGCCGCCCCCCTCCTTCGACCGTGCGCGGATCGCAGACCGGCTCCCGCGGCCCGACGCGTGGTGTCTGGTGGCCGAAGAGGACGGAGTCGCGGCCGGGCACGTCGCGCTGCTCGACGACGCCGAGCCGGGTGTCGCCTATCTGTGGATGCTGTTCGTGCGCGAGCCGTGGTGGGGGACCGGCCTCGCCCACCGCCTGCACGGGCTCGCGGTCGCCGAGGCGGTGGCGCGCGGGTCGACGGCGATGCGGCTCTTCACGCCGGCGCGCCACTCCCGCGCGCGGGCCTTCTATGAGCGCCAGGGCTGGCAGCCGGCCGGCGAGCCCACCTGGGAGCCGATGCTGGCGCTGGACCTCGTCGAGTACCGGCGGGACCTCCCGTGAGCCCGCGCCTGCGCGACCACGAGCCTCGCCCGCTGGCCGACCGGGCGGCGCCGCTGATCGAGGACGCCGCCGAGCGCTCGCGGGTGTCGATGCACACCCGCCTCGATCGCCTGCGGGCGTCCTGGCGATCGATCCTCCAGGCGGGCGTGGCGGCCGGACTGGCGTGGCTCGTCGCCACCGAGGTCCTCGGCCACGACCAGCCGTTCTTCGCGCCGGTGTCGGCGATCATCACGCTCGGCCTCACCATCTCCGAGCGCGGCCGCCGCGCGGTCGAGGTGGCGATCGGCGTGGCGCTCGGGATCGCGATCGGCGACCTACTCGTGTTCGGCATCGGGGTGGGCGCCGCGCAGCTGGCGCTCGTGGTGATGCTCGCCACCTCGGTCGCCATCTTCCTCGGGAGCGGCCAGATGCTGGCCACGCAGGCGGCGGTGTCGGCCGCGCTCGTGGCGACGCTCCAGCCGCCGACCGACGGCGTGACCTTCGCCCGCTTCCTCGACGCGCTGGCCGGCGGGTCCATCGCCCTGATCGTCAACGCGGTCGTGCTGCCGGCCAATCCGGTGACGATGCTGCGGTCGGCGGCGCGTCCGCTGCTCGAGGAGCTGGCCGGCACCCTCGACGACATCGCCGTCGCCCTCCTCGAACGCGACCGCGACATGGCCGAGCGCGCGCTGCGCCGGGCCCGCGACATCGACGCGCTGAGCGGCAGCTTCTTCGACGTCGTCGCCGTGAGCCGGGAGACGACCCGCTATGCGCCGCCGCGCCGTCGCTTCCGGCGCGACGTCGAGCGCTACGCGGCGGCTGCCTCGCAGATCGACCTGGCCGTGCGCAACATCCGGGTGCTCGCGCGCGGGGCGATCCGGGCGGTCCGGCTATCGGAGAACACGCCGCCCGAGGTGGCCGAGGCGCTGCGCCACCTCGCCCAGGCGGTGCGCGCCTTCGCCGACGCGCTCGACCACCCCGAGCACGCCGAGCGCGTGCGCGAGCCGGCGCTCCGGGCCGCGGCGATCGCCACCCATGTGCTCGAGGACACCGGCAACATGTCCGTCAGCGTGATCGTCGGCCAGATCCGCTCGACCGCCACCGACCTGCTGGCGGCGAGCGGGGTGGAGATCGACAGCGCGGCCGAGGCGGTGCGCGAAGCGCAGGTCTAGGGCTGGCAGACCGGGCACCAGAAGGTGGTCCGGCCGCCGACGGTGGCGCGCTCGAGCGGCGTGCCGCACCGCGGGCACACGCCGCCGCGCACGCGGTGCGGGTTCAGGCGGCCCGTGTGGGCGCCGCCGTCGCGGATCGCGTCGCGGAGCGCGGCGCGGATGGCGCGCCGCAGACGATCGGTCTCCTCCGTGGTCAGCTCGCCGGCCGGCCTCCGCGGGTTCAGCTTCGCGCGCCACAGGATCTCGTCGGCCAGCAGGTTGCCGACGCCGGAGACCACGCTCTGGTCCAGCAGACGGGCCTTCACCGGCGCCGTGCCGCGGGCGAACCGGCGCCGGAACGGCTCGCGGCCGACGTCGGCGGCGTCCGGTCCGACGTGCGAGAAGTCGGGCTGCAGCATGGCGCGGCCCAGGCGGCGCGTGTCGCGCAGCGCCAGCCGCCCGCCGTCGGCGAACTCGAGCGCGAAGCGGTCCCAGTTTCGCGGCGCGGGTGGCTCGTCGACCGTGATCCGGCCCGCCATCCCGAGGTGGAGGCCGAGCTCCGGCCCGCCGTCGGTCTCGGCCCACAGGAACTTGCCGCGGCGGTGCGTGGCGGTCAGCCGGTGGCCGACGAGCGCCGCCGCGATCTCCCCGGGCGCGTGCGGCCGGCAGACGTACGTGTCGCGGTCGTCGACCCCGACGATCTCGCGCCCCACGACCAGCTCCAGCTGCTGGCGGGCGCGCTCGGCCTCAGGGAGCTCCGGCACCCGCGATCGCCTGGTCGACGGCGTCCGGCGCCAGCACGGCCTCGATCACCATGACCGCCGCGCCGATCACGCCGGCGCGGTCGTCGAGCGTCGAGCGGGCGATCCGGATCGAGCGCGTGGCGAGGGCGGTGGAGCGGCGGTACACGACCTCGCGGACGCCGGCCAGCAGGTGCTCGTCGGCGTGGGCGATGTCGCCGCCGACCACGATCACGCTCGGGTTGAAGAAGTTGACCGCGCTGGCCAGTACGCCGCCCAGCTCCCGGCCGGCCTGGCGGACGAGGCGCATCGCCTCGGGCCGGCCCTCGCGGACGTGGCGCACCACGTCGCGGCTGTTCTCGGCCGGAAGCCCGATCGCGGCCAGCTGCGCCGCCATCGCGCCCCCGCCGGCCACCGCCTCGAGGCAGCCGAGGTTGCCGCAGCGGCAGATGACGTCGTCGTGGTCGGGCACGTGGATGTGGCCGATGTCGCCCGCCGCGCCCTGGGCGCCGCGGTGGATGCGCCCGTCGGTGATCACCCCGCACCCGATGCCGGTGCCGACCTTGACGAACAGCAGGTGCTGGGTGTCGCGCCAGCGCGCCCAGTGCTCGCCCAAGGCCATGATGTTCACGTCGTTGTCCACGAGCACCGGGGCGCCGTAGATCGGGCGCAGGTGGTCGCTCACGCTGTAGCCGTCCCAGCCGGGCATGATCGGCGGGGCGACGGGCATGCCGGTCTTGAACTCCACCGGGCCGGGAACGCCCACGCCGACGCCGCGCACGGACTGCCGATCCGCGCCGCACTCCTCCAGCAGGCGGTCGAACGTGCGCTCGAGCCAGTCGAGCACGGGCCCCGGCCCGTCGGCGATCGGGATGTCCTCGCGGCCCTCGGCGAGCACCTCTCCTCCGAGGTCGGTGACCGCCACGCGCGAGTGGGTCGCGCCGAGGTCGGCGGCGAGCACCACGCCGCCGCCGCGGTTGAACGCGAACGTCTTCGGGGGCCGGCCGCCGGTCGATGCGCTCGAGCCGGCCGGGACCACGAGCCGCTGGGCGAGCAGCGCGTCGATCCGCTGGGCGACCGTCGAGCGGGCGAGGCCGGTCAGCTCGACGAGCTCGGCGCGAGTGCTCGCGCGGCCGTCGCGGATGAGCCGCAGCATCGCCCCTGCGCCGATGCCTGCGGGCGGAGATGACTTGCCGGGCGTGGAAACGGCCATTGCGATTGAGGATGGCAGAGCGTCGAGCGGGCGTCTCTCGCCGGCTTCGAGACAAACGTCAACTGCGCTGGGTAGGGAGGCTGGGGAGCCGATCGGTGCGCGCGCAAAGGTGTATTTCGGCGACCGGGCCTGCACCGAAGTACACGAAACCCCGGCTTGACCACCCTCCCTGCCCAGCCGCCGTTGACGTTCGCCCGGGCTTACCGGTAGCCGGCGGCGCGCCCGGCCTCGGCCAGCCGCTCGGCCATCTTGCGGTTGGCCTCGTCGATCATCTCGCCGTCGAACATCGCCGCGCCCCGTCCGGTGTCCGAGGCGTCGCGGTACGCGGCCAGCAGCGCCTCGGCCCGCTCCCACTCCTCGCGCGAGGGCGTGAAGACCTCGTTCACGACGGGGATCTGGCGGGGGTGGATCGTCCACTTGCCGTCCATGCCGAGGGCACGGGCGAGGCGGGCGCGCTCGCGCAGGGCGTCGTCGTCGTCGAACGCGGCAAACGGGCCGTCGATCGCCTGGATGCCGGCCGCGCGGGCCGCGACGACGAGCCGTGAGTAGACGTAGTTGAGATGGTCGCCCGGGTAGTGGTCGGGCGCGCCGCCGATCGTCGTGATCGGGATGCCGACCGCCGCGCTGTAGTCGCCGGGCCCGAAGATCAGCGTCTCCATGCGCGGCGAGGCGGCCGCGATCGCCTCGCAGGCGAGCAGCCCGGTGGCGTCCTCGATCTGGGCCTCGATCCCGATCGCGCGCTCCGGCAGCCCCCGCGCGCGCTCGATCCCGGTGAGCAGCTTGTCGGTCATCTCCACGTCGCCCGGCGTGCGGACCTTGGGGAGCATGATCGCGTCCAGCCGGTCGCCCGCCTGCTCGACGACGTCGATCAGGTCGCGGTAGTAGTGCGGCGTGTCGGTCCCGTTGACCCGCACGACGACGGTGCTCGCGCCGAAGTCCTGCTCCCGCAGCGCCGCGATCACCAGCTCGCGTGCCCGCGCCTTCTCGCTCTCCGCGACGGCGTCCTCGAGGTCGAGGAAGACCTCGTCGGCGTCGAGCGTCGCGGCCTTGGCCAGGAACCGCTCGCTCGAGCCCGGGACGGCGTGGCAGGAGCGGCGGGACCGGGGCATCGAGCCGAGCACCCTAGCTACCCTCGACCGCTCGATGCGCACGTTCCTCGCCGCCATCCTCGTGCTCCTCGCCGGCGCGCCGGCCGCCCAGGCGCAGACGACCGTCGAGATCGACCTGGGTCCGACGGCCGAGTTCGGCGAGCAGACGATCGTCACGGGGACGGTGAAGGTCGACGGCCTGCCGGCGCCCAGCCGGACCGTCGAGCTGCTCGTCCGTCCGCATCCCTTCGACGGCGAGTACCGCGTCATCGCCGTCAACCACACGATTGCGGACGGCAGCTTCCGCTTCACGCCCCGGCTCACCCGCAACGCGGATGTTCGCGTCCGTGCCGACGACGTCCAGTCGCCTCGGTGGCGCGCCTACGTCAACCCGGCGTTCACGCTCGTCGACCGCGACCGCAGCTCGCGGGAGGTCGTCCTCATCGCGCGCTTCCGGGTGCCGAGCTCGGTTCGCCTGACGCGGCGCACGCTCTTCTACGTCGCGCGGCGCGACGCTGCGAAGGCTCCCATCGTCGCTCGCGCCGAGCTCGAGCGCCGGCGCCCCGGCCGCTACCGCGCCGCCGCCACGGTCGACATCCCCAGGCGCTGGAAGGGGCTCTTCCGCTACGGCGGCTGTTTGCCGTACTCGCCGGGCAGCGGGATGGGCGATCCGCGGGCGCCGTGCCCGCGGCGCTTCACGTTCGACTGAGCCCGTAGAGCTCGGCGAGCTCGGGGTCCTTCGCCGCCAGCATCTCGGCGAGGTCGACCATCACGCGGCACTGCTTCCACGTGGCGTCGTCCTGCATCTTGCCGTCGATCATGTGCACGCCACGGCCGTCGGGGATCGCCTCGATCACCTTGCGGGCGAACGCCACCTCGTCGGGGTCGGGGGAGAAGACCTTGCGGGCGACGTCGATCTGCACCGGGTGCAGCGACCACGCCCCGACGCAGCCCATCAGGTAGGCGGCGCGGAACTGCGCCTCGCAGCCCTCGACGTCGCGGATGTCCCCGAACGGCCCGTAGAACGGCAGGATCCCGACGCCCGCGCAGGCGTCCACCATGCGGCCGAGCGTGTAGTGCCACAGGTCCTGCTGGGCGGTCTCGCGCGGCTCGCCCTCGCCCGCCGGGTCGCCGAGCACGCGGTAGCCCGGATGCCCGCCGCCCACCCGCGTGGTCTTCATTCGCCGGGAGGCCGCCAGGTCGGCCGGCCCGAGGCTCATGCCCTGCATCCGCGGCGACGCGGTGGCGATCGCCTCCACGTTCGCGACGCCCTGGGCGGTCTCCAGGATCGCGTGCACGAGGATCGGCCGCTCGAGGCCGGCGCGCGCCTCGAGCTGGGCGAGCAGGCGGTCGACGTAGTGGATGTCCCACGGCCCCTCGACCTTGGGCACCATCACCACGTCGAGCCGGTCGCCGATCTCGCTCACGAGCTGGGTGAAGTCGTCGAGCACCCACGGCGACTCGAGGCTGTTCACGCGCGCCCACAGCGCGGTCGGCCCGAGGTCCATCTCCCGCCCGACGCGGATCAGCCCCTCGCGCGCCGCCTCCTTGCGGTCGACCGGGATCGCGTCCTCGAGGTTGCCGAGCAGGATGTCGGTCTTCGCGGCGATTTCGGCCGCCTTGGCGACCATCTTCTCGTTCGAGAAGTCGAGGAAGTGGATCATCCGCGAAGGGGAGACCGGGATCTCCCGCAGCGGCTCCGGGGCGCCGATCGCGAGCGGCTCGAGGAAGGAACGGGGGTTGCGCATGGCCGCCGGATCGTAGAGTCCCCGGGCCTATGAGCACCTCAGTCGACACCGATCAGCGCGCCCGCGAGGACTCGGGCGCGCATCCCTACGGGCGCTACTTCGAGGAGTTCGAGGTCGGCGCCGTCTACAAGCACTGGCCGGCCAAGACGGTGACCGAGGCGGATGACCACCTGTTCTGCCTGATCACCATGAACCACCACCCGCTGCACATCAACGACGTCTACGCCGCCGGCTCGCAGCAGGGCCGCAACGTGGTTGTCGGGCCCTACGTCTACTCCCTGGCGCTGGGGATGAGCGTGTCCGACATCTCAGGCAAGGCGATCGCCAACCTCGCCACCGAGTCGCTCAGCCATCCCGCCCCGGTCTTCCACGGGGACACGCTGTTCGCGGAGACCGAGGTGCTGGAGGTGCGCGAGTCGCGCTCGAAGCCCGATCGCGGGACCGTCAAGGTCCACACGCGGGTGCTCAATCAGGACGGCGTGCTGGTGGCGGAGTTCAAGCGCCTCGTGCTCGTACCCAAGCGCGAGGCCGGACGAGCCTGACGCG
Source organism: uncultured Solirubrobacteraceae bacterium (assembly GCA_963730535.1). GTDB lineage: Bacteria > Actinomycetota > Thermoleophilia > Solirubrobacterales > Solirubrobacteraceae > DASSUW01. Next base: position 176,341 of record CAVSRU010000011.1, on the reverse strand, counting down.
CCGGGCGGCGGCGAACAGGTGCCCGAGACGGCGGCGGAGGACCATCCCGCCGACGACGATGGCGGCGAGGGAGAGCTCGAGGATCAGCGGCGTGGGGCTGGGACCGGCGACGGCCGAGGTCGACGCGGCGGCGGGGGCGGCGAAGACGAGGGTGAACGGCAAGGCGAGGAGGTAGCGCATTGGAGGAGCCTTCCGCCCGCGGGTTGGCGAATCCTTGGCAGGAGCTTGGCGCCGGCTGTCAGGCGCCGACCGCGTCGTCGCGGCGCGCGGGCTCGACCGGCCCGGGCTGGCCCTCGCCGCGCCACAGGAACCGCTGGGAGTACCACGGCCCGGCGGGCTCGATCCGCTGCCAGCCGGCCGCTTCGAGCGCGTTGAGGAGCGAGCGCACCGCCTCGACGAGCTCGCGGGTCGGCGGCTCAGGATCGTTCATCAGGCCCCACTTCATGTCGGACGACTCGCCGAGAGCTCGAGCACGCCGTCCGCCGGGCGGGGTCGCCATGGCGCGGAAGGACGACCTCCGGTAGCCGGGCTTCCACTCGATCTCGCACGACCACACTCGGCTCGCCTCCTCGGGCCAGGGGCGTAGCGCGCTGGGACGCCTCGGCGTGCGAGGGGGTGCGGGCGCCTCGGGTGCTTTCGGCGAGCGCACCGGCGGCCGGCGACAGCGGAGTGGGCAGCGGGCGCTCTTTCCGGGTGCGGCGAGTCGGCCGGCGCCAGCGGAGTGGGCGGCGCAGGCTCTGGCTCTTCCGGAATCGGGCGAGCGGCGGGCGCGGGCGTCGGCGTCGGCGGCGGCGGGGCCGGTCGAGGCGGGGGCGGTGCCACGACCAGCGGCCGCGGCGGCTCAGAAACCTTCGGTTCGGGCGGCGGCGGCGGTGCCGGCGCCACCACCGGCTCCTCCTCCTCGCACCGACTTCCGCAGCCTCCTCCTCGGCGCGCGCTCCGCGGCGCGGGCTTCTTCGGCGGCGCGGGCTTCTTCGGCGGCGCGGGCTTCTTCGGCGGCGCGGGCTTCTTCGGCGGCGCGGGCTTCTTCGGCGGCGCGGGCTTCTTCGGCGGCGCGGGCTTCTTCGGCGGCGCGGGCTTCTTCGGCGGCGCGGGCTTCTTCGGCGGCGCGGGCTTCTTCGGCGGCGCGGGCTTGCTCGGCGGCGCGGGCTTCTTCGGCGGCGCGGGCTTCTTCGGCGGCGCGGGCTTCTTCGGCGGCGCGGGCTTCTTCGGCGGCGCGGGCCTCCTCGGCGGCGCGCTGCCACTTCTTCGCCGCCTCCTTCTCGGCGCGCTGCTTGGCCGCCCGCTTCTCGGCGCGCTGCTTGGCCGCCTTCTGCTTGGCCGCCCACAGTTTCTCGGCCTGCTCCCTGACGAGGCGCTCCTGCTCCTCCCGTTCCCTCTCGGCGCGCTCGTCGGCTGCGCGCTTCTCGTCGGCGAGCCGCTTGTCCTCGCGCCGTCGTGCCGCGCGCTCCTTCGCCGCTCGGGCCTTCTCGGCGCGCTCGGCCGCAGCGCGCTTCTTGGCGGCTTCCTGTTCGGCGCGGCGCTGTTCCGCTTGTTCCTTCGCCACGCGAGCCTTCTCAGCCCTCTCGGCTGCCGCGCGTTTCCTCGCCGCTTCCCTCTCGACGCGCCGCTTCTCGGCCCGCTCCTTCGCGAGGCGTTCCTTTTCGGCCCGTTCCGCGGCGCGGCGCTCCTCCTCGGCGCGTTCCTTGGCGGCGCGTTGCTTAGCGGCTTGCACGTGCGGCTTGATCGCGCTTGGCCTTCTCGGCGGCTTCGCGTTCCTGCGCCGCCTGCCGCTCGGCAGCGCGCCGCTTCTCGCGCTCGGCCTTCTCCGCGGCTTCGCGTTCCTTCTCCGCCCGCCGCGCCGCAGCTCGCTGCTTCTCGCGCTCGGCCTTCTCCGCGGCTACGCGTTCCTTCTCCGCCTGCCGCTCGGCCTTCTCCGCGGCGGCGCGCTTCGTGGCGGCCTCGTCCTTCGCACCCCTCTCGACCCGCCGTCGGCGGCGCCGGGCGGTCTCGCCGCCCACGAGGCCTACGGCGAACGCCGCCGCGATGCCGGCAACGAGCAGGGTCGTGGAGATGCCGCTGCCGCCGCCCTCCGCCGCCGCCTGGACGACGCGCGTCTCCCAGTGCGACGGAGCCGCCTCGGCGAATGCGGGGGGGAGGCCGCCAACGGCGAGAAACGCCGCACTCATGACCGCGTTCGGGAACACCGGCATGTACCTCAGGTTTACATGGTGCCCAAGCTTCCGTCCGCTCCACCTAGACGAACGGTGGAGTCGTGGCAACCGGAGTCGCCTGTCGCCGCGTATGTCAGAGTCCCACAGTCCCTCTGTCGAGCCCTGCGAGGTTGAGCACCACCGTGACGATCGAAACCACCGCCCTGACCTCCAATCAGAAGCTGCTGAGCTGGGTGGAGGAGGTGGCGGCGCTCGCGCAGCCGGACGCGGTGCACTGGTGCGACGGATCGGCGGAGGAGTACGACCGGATCGCCCAGAGCCTGGTCGACGCGGGCACCTTCGAGCGTCTGAGCGACGCCAAGCGGCCCAACTCGTACCTCGCGCTCTCCGACCCGAGCGACGTCGCGCGGGTGGAGGACCGCACGTTCATCTGCTCGACGCGCGAGGAGGACGCGGGCCCGACGAACCACTGGCGCGACCCGGAGGAGATGCGGGCGGTTCTGACGGAGAAGTTCCGCGGGGCGATGCGCGGTCACACGATGTACGTCGTCCCCTTCAGCATGGGCCCGCTCGGCTCCCCGATCGCCGAGATCGGCGTCCAGCTCACCGACTCGGCCTACGTGGCCACCTCCATGCGGATCATGACCCGCATGGGCAAGGGCGCGCTCGACGTGCTCGGCGACGACGGCGACTTCGTCCCCTGCCTGCACTCGGTCGGCGCGCCCAACGACACCTCGGCGTGGCCCTGCAACAGCGACAAGTACATCGTCCACTTCCCCGAGACGCGGGAGATCTGGTCCTACGGCTCGGGCTACGGCGGCAACGCCCTGCTCGGCAAGAAGTGCCTCGCGCTGCGCATCGCCTCGGTCATGGCGCACGAGGAGGGCTGGCTCGCCGAGCACATGCTGATCATCAAGGTCACCTCGCCCGAGGGCGACGTCAAGTACATGACCGGCGCGTTCCCGAGCGCCTCCGGCAAGACCAACCTGGCGATGATGGTGCCCAGCCTGCCGGGCTGGAAGGTCGAGACGATCGGCGACGACATCGCCTGGATGAAGTTCGGCGAGGACGGCCGCCTGTACGCGGTCAACCCGGAGGCCGGCTTCTTCGGCGTCGCGCCCAACACGAGCTACGCCACCAACCCGAACGCGATCAAGACGATCAAGAAGAACACGATCTTCACGAACTGCGCGAGGACCGACGACGGCGACATCTGGTGGGAAGGAGGCACGCCCGACCCGCCGAGCCACGTCCTCGACTGGAAGGGCGAGGACTGGACGCCCGACGCCGACCGGCGGGCCGCCCATCCCAACGCGCGCTTCACCACGCCGGCCGCGCAGTGCCCGTCGATCGCGCCCGAATGGGAGGACCCCGCCGGCGTCCCCATCCACGCGTTCCTGTTCGGCGGCCGCCGCGCCACCGTCGTGCCGCTCGTGCGCGAGGCCTTCGACTGGGAGCACGGCGTGTTCCTGGGGGCGACGATGAGCGCCGAGACCACGGCGGCCGCGGCCGGCGAGGTCGGCGCCCTGCGCTTCGACCCGATGGCGATGCTCCCGTTCTGCGGCTACAACATGGCCGACTACTTCGCCCACTGGCTCGAGGCCGGCCGGCGCGAGGGAGCCCAGCTGCCCGGCATCTTCTACGTCAATTGGTTCCGCAAGGGCCAGGACGGCAAGTTCCTGTGGCCGGGCTTCGGCGACAACTCGCGCGTGCTGGCGTGGATCTTCCGCCGCCTCGACGGCGCGGTCGGCGCCCAGGAGACGGTGGTCGGCAACGTCCCGCGCCCGGAAGACCTCGAGACCGACGGGCTCGACCTCCAGCGTGAGCAGCTCGAGGAGCTGCTGCGCGTCGACGACGACGGCGTGCGCGAGGAGCTCGCCCAGATCCGCGCGCACCTTGCGCGCTTCGGCGACCGGCTGCCGGCCGAGCTGAGGTCCCAGCTGGAGGCGCTCGAACGCCGGCTGGCATGAGGGCCTATCCAAGACCCGAACCCGGCGGCCGGATCTGCTCGGTTCACGACCCCCTGGTCGGATCGTAGACCCTGACCGGGCCGACGCGCGATGATGAACAGGCGATGAGCCTCGCGGAGGAGACCGAGGCCGGCACATCGCCGGCTGCCAGGCTGCTCGAGCTGATCGACGAGACGCTTCCGGGCGACGGCGCCCAGCCCCTGCGCGCGTTCGCCCAGGCGTACCTCCGGCGCCTGTCGGGCGACGCCACCGGCGGTATCTCGGCCGAGGACCTGCTCGCCGAGGTGCGCAGCGCGTTCGCGTTCGCATCCGCGCGTGGCGAGGAGCCGGTCGCGGTCCGGGCGTTCAACCCCACGCGCCAGGAGCACGGCTACGAGTCGCGCGGCTCGGTCGTGGAGACGAACACCGACGACTGGCCGTTCCTCGTCGACTCGGTGAAGGGGGAGCTCGAGCACCGCGGGCTGGAGATCTCGCGGCTCCTGCACCCGGTCGTCGGCGTCGAGCGTGACGAGCAGGGCCGGATCGCCGCGATCGGCCGCGCCCGTGAGGCGCCGCACCGCGAGTCGATCATGCACTTCGACCTCGGCCGGCGGCTCGGCGACGACGAGCTGGCCGACGTGGAGCGCTGCGTGCGCAGCGCGCTGCTCGCCGTGCGCGGCGTGGTCGCCGACTTCCCGGCGATGACCGAGCGCGTCGACGACATGGTCACGGTCGCGCGCGCGGGCACCACGCGCTACCCGCGCGACGAGGTCCACGAGGTCGCCGACTTCCTCGAGTGGCTGCTCCACGGCAACTTCGTGCTCCTCGGCGCGCGCGAGTACGACTTCTCCGACGGCGCCATCCGCGTCGTCCCCGGTTCCGGGCTCGGCATCCTGCGCGACGAGGAGAAGTCCGCCTTCGCCAAGCCCGTGCCGCTGCGCGAGCTGCCGCCGAGCGTGCTGGAGCGCGCGATGAGCGGCGACCTCCTGCTGGTCGACAAGACGAACGCGATCTCGCCGGTGCACCGGCACGAGCGGATGGACTACGTCGGCGTCCGCAGCGTCTCGCGGTCGGGCGAGATCGTCGGCGAGTCGCGCCTGCTCGGCCTCTTCACCTCCAAGGCGTTCGCCGAGCGCGCGTCCGAGACGCCGATGCTGCACCGCAAGCTGCGCCAGGTCCTCGACGCCGAGGACCTGATCGAGGGCTCGCACGACTACAAGGCCGCCGTGACGCTGTTCGACTCCTTCCCGAAGGAGGAGCTGTTCGCGGAGCCGATGGAGGACCTGCGGGAGGCGGTCGTCGCGCTCACCGGGCTCGAGGGCTCCGACCGGGTTCGCGTGCTCGGCCGCCGGGCGGCGGACGGCCGCAGCGCGTCGGCGATCGTCGCGCTCCCGCGCTCGCGCTACAGCCCGGCGCTCGTGGCGCGGCTGACCGCGCTGCTGCGCACGCGCTTCGAGACCTCGTCGGTCGAGGCCCACCATGTGCTCGACGAGGGCCAGCGCGTGCGCGTGCACTTCTCGATGGCGTCGGCCGAGGGCCTGGCCGAGGTTTCGTTCGAGGAGCTCGAGCGGGAGGTGCTCGCGCTCGCCCGCACGTGGGACGACGACCTCACCGCGGCGCTGGCTGCGGCCGGCACGCCGGGGGCGCCCTGGGCGCAGCGCTTCCCGGAGCACTACAAGGGCTACACGACGCCCGACGTGGGCGCGATCGACGTCGCCAACCTCGCGCGGCTCTCGGACGGCGAGTCGTTCGTCGTCGGCCTGCACGGGCTCGGCCCGGCGACCCGCGTGGCGGTCTACAAGCAGGGCGCCAAGATCGAGCTCTCGCGCGTGATGCCGATGCTCGAGGACCTCGGGCTGCGGGTGATCGAGGAGATCGCCACCCGGCTGCTCGGCGACGAGGAGACCTGGGTCCAGGAGTTCCGGGTGCGGGGGCCGGGAGACCTCCCGCTCGACCTCGACGCGGTCGGCGACCGCGTGGCCGACGCGATCACCGCCGTCTACCGGGGCGAGGACGAGTCCGATCCGCTCAACCGGCTCGTCATCACCGCCGGGCTCGACCGCGGCCAGGTGGCGATCCTGCGCGCGTACCGCAAGTACCGCCAGCGGCTCGGCTCGCGCTTCACCGAGGGCTACCAGAACGACGTTCTGGCGGCCAACTCGCCGATCACCGCCAAGCTCGTGCGCTACTTCGAGCTGCGCTTCGACCCGTCGATCGAGCCCGACGAGGAGGCCGAGGGCGCGCTCCGCAACGAGATCCTCGCCGACCTCGAGAACGTCAGCTCGATCGACCACGACCGGATCCTTCGTAACCAGCTCGGCGCGATCGATGCGACGCTGCGCACCAACGCGTACAAGGAGGGGAGGGGCGCGACGTCGTTCAAGCTCCGCTCCGCCGACGTGCCGGCGATCCCGCTGCCCGCCCCCGCGTTCGAGATCTACGTCTACGCGCCGGACATGGAGGGGATCCACCTGCGCGGCGGGCCGATCGCCCGCGGCGGCATCCGCTTCTCGGACCGCATGGACTACCGCACCGAGGTCTACGGCCTCATGCGGGCGCAGCTGACCAAGAACGCGATCATCGTCCCTGCCGGCGCCAAGGGCGGGTTCATCGTCAAGCGCCCGGACGTCGACAAGGGCGTGATCGAGGAGTCCTACAAGACGTACATCCGCTCGCTGCTCGACGTCACCGACAACCTCGTCGACGGCGCGGTGGTGCATCCCGAGGCGGTGCGCGTGCGCGACGAGGACGACACGTACCTGGTCGTCGCGGCCGACAAGGGGACGGCGACGTTCTCCGACACCGCGAACGCGGTCGCCGCCGAGTACGGGTTCTGGCTCGACGACGCGTTCGCCTCTGGCGGGTCGGTGGGATACGACCACAAGAAGCTGGGGATCACGGCGCGGGGTGCGTGGGAGTCGGTCAAGCGGCACTTCCGCGAGCTCGGGATCGACCCGGCGGTGGACGAGTTCACCGCCGTGGGGATCGGCGACATGTCCGGCGACGTGTTCGGCAACGGGATGCTCCTGTCCGACCGCATGAAGCTGCTCGCCGCGTACGACCACCGGCACCTGTTCATCGACCCCGATCCGGAGCCCGCGGCGTCGTTCGCGGAGCGGCGGCGGCTGTTCGAGATGCCGGGCTCCTCCTGGGACGACTACGACCGGAAGGTGCTCTCCAAGGGCGGGGACGTCTACCGGCGCGACGCGAAGTGGATCGAGCTCTCGCCGCGCGCCCGCGAGCTGCTCGGCCTCGACGAGGACCGCGTCGCGCCCACCGACGTCATCCGGGCGATCCTTCGCGCGCAGGTCGACCTGCTGTGGAACGGCGGGATCGGCACCGTGGTGAAGGCGTCGACGGAGAGCGACGCCGACGCCGCGGACCGGGCGAGCGACTCGATCCGCGTCGACGCCCGCGACCTCCGCGCACGGGTGGTCGGCCGAGGGCGGCAACCTCGGCCTGACCCGCCGTGCCCGGGTCGAGTACTCCGCCGGCGGCGGCCTCATCAACGCGGACTTCATCGACAACTCGGCCGGCGTCGACTGCTCGGACCACGAGGTGAACCTGAAGATCCTGCTCGGCCTGGCCGAGCGGCGGGGCGAGATGACGCGGCCGGAGCGCGATCAGCTGCTGGAAGCGGTCACCGAGGACGTCGTGCAGCACGTGCTCTACGACTCCTTCCTGCAGGCGCAGATCATCGCCCAGGAGGTCGAGCGCTCGGCCGGCCGCATGTTCGCCTACGAGGACCTCACCTCGCTGCTCGAGGAGACGGGGCTGCTCCACCGCGCGAAGGAGTCGCTCCCCAGCAACGAGGAGCTCGCCGAGCGGCGGCGCGCAGGCCACGGCCTGGAGCGGCCCGAACTGGCGGTGCTGCTGGCCTACTCGAAGCGCTGGGTGGCGCGCTCGCTGGAGAGCGCCGGGTTCGCCGACGACCCGTGGTTCGAGCGCGACCTGCGCGCCTACTTCCCGGGGCCCGTGGTCGAGCGGTGCGGGCACCTGCTGCTCGAGCACCCGCTGCGGACGCAGCTGATCTGCATGATCAACGCGAACGCCGTGGTCAACGCGCTCGGGCCGACGTTCGTCTCCCAGCTCGTGGCGGAGCGCGACGCCGACGTCGCCGCCGTCGTGAGGGCGTTCCGGGTGGCGGTCGCGGTCACGGGCGCGAATCCGCTGTGGGAGGCGATCGAGCAGCTCGAGGGAGTGGATCGGGCGTCGGTGATCGAGCTGCTCGGTGGGGCCGACGCGCTGGTCGAGGCCGTGGCGCGCTGGTACCTCGTCTGGGCGCCCGGCGCGGATCTGGAGCAGTCGATCGCCGCGGGGCGCGAGGGCTTCCAGCGGCTCGAGGCGGTGCTCGGCGACCTCGGGACCGAGGAGCGGCGCCAGGCCCGCGAGGAGCTGGCGGCGCGGCTCGAAGGCGAGGGCGTGCCGGTTGCGGTCGCCCGCTCGCACGCCCTGCGGGCCGAGCTCGCCCACGCGCCGGACGTCATCGCGGTCGCCGCCGCCAGCGAGCGCGCGATCGAGGACGCCGCCCGGCTCTTCTTCGCGCTCGGCACCGAGCTGCGGCTCGACTGGATGGAGCGGGAGCTCGGCCGTGCCCGGTCGGCGACGCGGATGCAGCGCTGGGCGGCCCAGGCGCTGCGAGAGGATGCCTCCGAGGCCCGCCGCTCGCTGGCCATCCGCGCCTTCACGGACGCACCCGGCGCGGAGCCGGTCGTGGCCGTCGAGCAGTTCCTGCACGGCAACGCGGGCGCCGTCCGCCGGCTCGACACCCTCATGCGAGCGCTCTCCCGCGAGGGAGAGCCGGACCTGGCAGGCCTCACGCTGGCCGTCCGCCAGCTCCGCGCGCTCGTCGGCTGAGAGACACCGCCACCGCGTGGATGCGAGACCCGTTGGCAGTCTCGGACGGGGAGCTTCTTACTCACTCTCCACGCGTGGCGGTCCTGCACAAGGCTTATCAGCCGGTCCGGCGGCTGTCTGCGCTACGTCCGGGTAGTGCTCTCATTTTCGACCCCGTGCCCGCTTGGCGGGCGTCGGCTTCAGCCGCACCCACAGCTGGCCGGTGGGGCCGGACTCGTCCTTCACGTCGACGTAGGGCTCCGCGCGGACCAGCTCGCCGAGCTTCGAGTGACCGTAGTCCCGAGGATCGAACGCCGCATGGCTCTTGATCAGATAGGAGCCGACCTCGCCGAGATTCGACCAGCCGTCGTCCTTGGACGTCCCGCTGATCGCCGTCGACAGCATCGGCTTCAGCTTGGGCGGCTTCGGCTTGGGCTCCGCGTCATCGGCTGGGACCTGCGCGGGCTTCTCCGGCTCCGGGCGCAGAAGGTCCAGATAGATGAAGCGGTCGCACGCTGCGACGAACGCGCCGGGTGTGGTGCGGCGCCCGATCCCGTACACCGTCATCCCGGACTCGCGCAAGCGTGTCGCGAGCCGCGTGAAGTCGCTGTCGCTCGAGACGATGACGAAGCCCTCCAGGTTCCCGGCGTAGAGCAGGTCCATCGCGTCGATGATCAGCGCGGAGTCGGTGGAGTTCTTGCCGCGGGTGTACGCGAACTGCTGTATCGGCTGGATCGCGTGCTCGAGCAGCTCCTCCTTCCAGGCGACGAGGTGCTGCGTCGTCCAGTCGCCGTACGCGCGCTTGACCGTCGGCGTCCCGTACTTGGCGATCTCCTCGAGCAGCTCCGTGGTCAGGGTCGCCGTCGTGTTGTCCGAGTCGATGAGCACGGCGAGTCGCGTGGTGTCGGTGGCGGTCACCCCGACATCGTCGCGCACAGTGGGGACGAGGGGATCGCCGCGTAGGCGGCGGCGAAGCCCTCGCGCCACGTCGGGTGGCGCAGAGTCCACCCGAGTTCGTGCTTGGCCTTGGCGTTCGACGCGCCGCGCGCCTCGGTTCCCATCATCGCCGCTGCTTCGCCGGCCATCAGCCGGGCGAGCCAGCGGGGGACGTGGCGCGGAGGCTTGGCGCCGAGGGTCTTCGCGAGCACCGGGAGCCACTCGCGCGCGGGCGCGGGCTCGTCGTCGACGATGTTGTAGATGCCGGTCGCCTCGTGCTCGAGCGCGAGGACGGTCGCGGTGGCGGCGTCGTCGAGGTGGATGAAGGAGGAGACGCCGCCGCCGGCGCCGACGATCGGGAACTGGCGCTTGCGGACCGGCTCGAGCAGGCCGTCGTTGGCGGCGCCGTAGAAGCCTCCGTAGCGGAGCGCGGTGCCGCCCGCGGCGGTGACGGCGTGGTCGAGGTAGCGCATCGCGGCGTCGGTCTCGCGCATCGCGGGCACGGGGTTCGGGTCGAGCGGGTCGTTCTCGGTCTTGACCGGCCCGCCCTCGCGCGCATAGCGGTAGCTGGCGAAGCTCTGGGCGAGCACGCGGGGCACGCCCGCCTCACGGGCGGCGGCGAGCAGCGCCTCGGTGCCCTCCGTGCGCAGCCGGTTGGTCCGCTCGAACGCGCGGTCGAAGTGTCTGGAGAACCGCAGGTCGGCGAGGGCGGTCGCCTGGTGCACGATCGCGTCCGGCTGGGCTTCGAGGACCGCCCGGCGGACGGCGTGCGGGTCGAGGACGTCGAGGGCGATCGGCTCGGCGCCCAGCGCCCGGAGCCGGTCACCGTGCGTCCGATAGGTGCCGACCACCTCGTGCCCGCGATCGACGAGCTGAGCGACGAGCCGGGTGCCGATGGCGCCGCTCGCTCCTGCTACGAACACTCGCATCCTGGTCTCCTTTCGATCTGGTCACATCGCCCGCGGCTGGCGGGTCTATCGGTATGACCCGATGCGAAGGAGCGATGTGACCGATGGATGAGCGCGACTGGCTGGCTGAGCGCTTCGAGGAGCACCGGACGCGGCTGCGGGCGGTGGCCTACCGGATGCTCGGTTCGCTCAGCGAGGCCGACGACGCGGTCCAGGAGGCCTGGCTCCGGCTCAGCCGCACGGACGCGGACGGGATCGAGAACCTCGGTGGATGGCTCACGACAGTCGTCGCGCGCGTCTCGCTGAACATGCTGCGCTCACGCGACGTGCGGCGCGAGGAGCCGATCGGCGTCCGCGTCCCCGACCCGATCGTCGACCGGGCCGACGGGACCGATCCCGAGCACGAGGCGCTCCTCGCCGACGCGGTCGGCCTCGCGCTGCTCGTGGTCCTCGACACGCTCACCCCCGCCGAGCGGCTCGCGTTCGTGCTCCACGACATGTTCGCCGTGCCATTCGACGAGATCGCGCCGATCGTCGACCGCACCCCGGAAGCGGCTCGCCAGCTCGCCAGCCGCGCGCGGCGCCGCCTCCAGGGGGAGAGGACGATGCCGGACGCCGACCTCGACACGCAGCGCGAGGTCGTCGACGCCTTCCTCGCCGCCGCGCGCGACGGCGACTTCGAGGGGCTGCTCGCCGTGCTCGACCCCGACGTGGTGCTGCGCGCCGACGTCGGCCCGCTGGCCGGCGGATCACGAGAGGTCCGCGGGGCGGCCAACGTGGCCCGCCAGGCGCAGACCTACTCGCAACTCGGCCTCCTCATGCACCGCGCGCTCATCAACGGCGCCGCCGGGCTTGTCTCTTGGCGCGACGGAGAGCCGTTCTCGGTCGGCGGCGTCACCGTCCGGAACCGCAGGATCGTCGCCATCGACATCCTCGCCGACCCCGAACGCCTCCGCCGCCTCGACCTCACGATCCTCGACGCGTGACCCCTACGTTGTGGCGGGAGATCCTCAACGGCGAAGGAGCCGGTACGGCGCAGCGATACGAGTACAAGGTCGAGACGATCCGTTCGTCGCTGGTCGGCGACAAGATCGATCCAGGGGGCACCGAGGGTCTCCTCGCGGTGTTCGAGCGCCCGACCTAGGCGGCTAGAAGCCGCCGAGGAAGCCGCCGAGGCCCACCTTGTCGGCGACGTCCTTCGGGCTCTGGTACTCGCTCGGCTTCCTACGCTCGGTCAGCTTCTCCGGCGTGTCGCCAGATCGCGCCGCCTTCGCGGCGCGCTTCTCGCGCAGCCGCTTGAGCGGCTGGAGTCGGGTCGTCTCGCCCTTGCTCATCGTGCTGCCTCCTGGAGGCCGGGAACGGTGCCCACCGATCGTTCCGTCGCACGCGCCGGCGCGACAGCCATCCAAGGGGTCGAGATCCACACCGCAGGTCGCTGCGATGCTAGCATTGCTAGCACCATGGAACGAGTGATGATTCAGGCGGAGAAGGCGTTGCTGGAACGTGCGCGTCGCGCCGCGCGTGAGCGAGGCGTGACGTTCCCGCAGCTCGTACGCGACGCTCTCGAGCACGAACTCGGGCCTCGTGCCGGGAGTCCGCGCCGGCTCGGGAGCGCAGGCGTCGTGAGTACAGGCGGCAGCGCCCGGCAGCGGACGTACGAGCCGGACGCGTGGCGCTGATCGTCGACACCGGGCCGCTCGTCGCGCTGCTCGACGCGACCGATCCCGATCACGAGCGCTGCACGGACCTGCTCCAGCAGTCGGCCGAGCCGCGGGTGGTGCCGGTTTGCGTCCTCGTCGAGGTGGAGTACATCCTGCGGCCGTGGCCCGAGGCCTTCGCCGCCCTGCTCACAGACTTCGAGGCGGGTTCATTCGACCTCTTGGAGCTCCCGGTGCGCTGGCTCCTGCGGGTGGGCGAGCTGGTCGATCAGTACCGCGACCTTTCGCTCGGACTCGTCGACGCGACCGTGGTCGCCGCGACCGAGATGCTCGGCGAGAGCAAGGTCGCGACGCTCGATCATCGTCACTTCGCGGTCGTGCGCCCCGCCCACACGCCGGCGCTCACGCTCCTGCCGTGAGCGTGCGGCGGAAGAACGCGACGGTCTCGGCGAAGGCCTGGTCGGTCGCCTCCGGGTCGTAGCGGTCGCCGATGTCGCGGCCGAAGGCGTGCTCGGCGTCGAAGAGGCGCCAGGTGAAGGTGGCTCCTGACTCCTCGAGGCCTCGGTGGATTGTGTCCCGGCCGGGCTCGGGCGTGTGAGGGTCGCGGGTGCCGAAGATCATCAGCAGCTCGCCTCCGATCTCGTCGGCCCGGGCGAGCGAGCCGGCGTCGGGGTCGGCGCCGAGCTTGCCGTCGTGCAGCCCGGTCGCGTACCAGCAGGCGGTCGCCCGGACGTCCGGGGACATGGCCGCGCGGAAGGCGAGGTGGCCGCCGGTGCAGTGGCCTGCGGCGGCGAGCGGCGCGCCGGCGACCGCGGGGTGGGCTCCCAGGTGGTCGAGGGCGGCGCGGATGTCGGCGTCGAAGTCCGCCACGGGCGTCGCCTCGGCGTCGTGCTGCCCGCGCGCCTTTCCCTCGTCGTCGAACTCCAGCACCGTCCCGGGCGGCTCGCGGCGGTGGTAGATCTCCGGCGCCGCGACCACGAAGCCGTGACCGGCGAGGCGCACGCACCACCGCAGGGTCGGCTCCGTGAGCTGGAAGATGTCCGAGTAGAAGACGACGCCGGGGTGGGGTCCAGGCGCTCTCGGCGCGGCGAGGAAGGTGCGCATCGAGCGCCCATCCACCGGCACGTCGACGTACTCGCGGGAGACGACCACGGCGCGCATCCTCGCACGATGCGCGTCAGGTCAGCCGGTGGTACTCGAGCTCGAAGTCCAGCGCCCACTCGCGCCCGTCCGGCGACTGCTCCCAGCGCCCCCGGATCGTGTCGCCGTCGGGGCTGAACTCACCCAGCCAGCGCTGGTGGAACGGGAGCGGCGTGAAGTCGGGGGCGTGGCGCTCGAGCGTCCAGGCACGGCCGTCGAACGTCATCGCGTAGACGCGGGCGATGCCGCGCGAGTCGAAGTAGTGCTGGGTGTAGCCCTCGCCGGCGTCGGTGCCGATCATCGACAACCCGTCGGGCGCCCCCGCCACGGGGACCGAGGAGCGCTGGAGGAGGAAGGCGCCGCCGAGGGTCCACTCGAGCGACATACGGGCGTCCCCGGCGAGCTCGGACGGGAGCGGCATCCCGGGAGCCTCGATCCGCCAGTCGCCCACGAACGGCTCCAGGCGGTCGAGCCGCGCCCGCTGGTCCTCATCCATCGTGATCGTCTCCTGTCGTCGTCGTTGCGGCGTGCCCTACCTGATGCCCTACACTGGTCCTCGTGCGCAAGACCAGCGTGTACCTGGATGATGAGCTTGCGGAGCGGCTTGCGCGGCTTGCCCGGCAGGCGGGGCGCTCGCAGGCGGACATCCTCCGCGCGGCCATCGCCGCCTACGAGCCGGCGCCGACCGGCGACCGCGACTTCGCTCTCGCCGCCGGCTTCCGGCGCATCGACGCGGACCCGCGCCCGATCTCCGAGATCCCCGAAGCCGAGCTGCTCGAGGGCTTCGGCGGGTGACGCTGCTGGTCGACGCTGGGCCCCTGGTCGCTCTTGCCGACCCGAACGAGCCGCGCCGCCAGGCGATCCTCGACGCGCTAGCCGGCGAGGCCGGAGAGCTCGTCGTCCCCGCACCCGCCACCGCTGAAGTCGACTACCTGCTCGGCGCCCGGTTCGGGCCGGCCGCCCGACGCGCCTTCCTCCGCGACCTCGCGGCGGGTCGCTTCACCGTCGCGGGCCTCGAGCGCGAGGACTATGCGGCGGTCATCGAGCTCGAGACCCTGTACGACGATCTCGACCTCGGCCTTGCCGACTGCGCGCTCGTCGTCCTCGCCGATCGCTTCCGGACCAATCGCATCCTGACCTTCGACGAGCGGCACTTCCGCGCCGTGGCGCCGCTGCGCGGGGAGGCGTTCGCGGTCCTGCCGGCCGACGCCTGAGGCGAAGGTCCTACGGCGCGAGCGGCTTGCGCAGGTAGACGAGGAACGCGTCTCCGATCGAGCGGCGGTCGTACTCGACGTAGCCGATCCGCTCGTAGAGCGCCAGGTTCTCGATCATCCGCTCGTGGGTGTAGAGCGCGACCGAGTCGAACCCGGCGCGGCGGGCCTCAGCCTCGGCGCGCTCGAGCAGCGCCCTCCCGACCCCGCTGCCCTTGTACGCGGGGTCGACCGCCACGTTGTCGACGACGAAGCCCTCGTCGCCGACCTTGAGCACGACGAGCCCGACGACCGGGCCTCCTCGCTCGGCGACGACGACCTGGTCGCGGCGGATCACCTCGGCGTAGTCGTCGAGCATCGGCCGGGGCCGGCCGAGGCGCTCGACGTAGTGCCCGTACGCCGCCTGGACGATCTCGGTGAGCCTCGGTGCGTCGGCGGGTCTCGCCGGGCGGAGCTCGATCTCGCTCACCGCGCGATCCTCGCACGATGAGTCTTCGCCGCCCGCGGGGTCCTTGAGACATGAGCACCGATCCGACCGCCCAGTTCGACCCGCGCTTCAGCGATCCGAAGGCCGGCCCGACGCCGTGGCCCGAGGCGGTGAGCGCGCTGGAGGACGCCGAGCTGTACTGGTTGACCACCGTGCGCGCCGACGGCCGGCCGCACGTGACGCCGCTGATCGGCGTGACCGACGACGGCGTCGTGCACTTCTGCACGGGGCTGCGGGAGCAGAAGGCCCGCAACCTCGAGCACAGCCCCCAGGTGGCGCTCACGACCGGCACCAACACCTGGGCGCAGGGGCTCGACGTCGTCGTCGAGGGAACCGCGGAGCGCGTGGTCGACCGCGACACGCTCCAGCGCCTCGCCGATGCCTACGAGGCCAAGTACGGCAGCGTCTGGCACTTCGACGTCGGCGACGGCGTCTTCGGGTCAGGCGAGGACGCCGCGGCCGTGTTCCGGGTCGAGCCGAGCAAGGTGCTCGCGTTCGCCAAGGAACCGCACGGGCAGACGAGCTACCGCTTCAACTGAGCGCACGGCCGCGCTTATCGCGGCTGCGAGACTCGCGCTCGTGCTCCTGCGCCCCGACGGCGACGCCGTGATCACGATCACCCAGCCCGCGCACGCGTGGGTGTCCGGCCAGCTCGCGCGCGCCTGGGGGAACGCACGGTTCGGCGCGGTGGAGCCGTGGGAGGAGGTGTGCCTGGCGGCCGAGCAGCACGACGTCGGGATGACCGACTGGGAGCTGGCGCCGACGCTCAACCTGGAGACGGGGCTCCCGCACTCGTTCATGGAGATGGACCTCGACACCCACGTCGGGCTCTGGTCCCGCGCGCCCCATCGCGTAGCGCCGCAGAGCCGCTACGCCGCGCTGCTCGTCTCCCGGCACGGCACCGCGCTGTACGAGCGGCGCGACCTCGCGAGGCTCGACCCGGACGACGCCGAGCGGGTGCGCGCGTTCCTCGCAGGGCAGCGCGAGCTCCAGGAGAAGCTGCGACCGCCGAAAGCGACGGACGAGGAGATCGCCCGCAACCAGAGGCTGGTCTGGACGTGGGACTCGCTCTCGCTCGGCCTGCTGCTCGACTGGTGGCCGTACGAGCTGCGGGCGGTGCCGACCGCCGGCGAGCCGGTGGACGTCGCGGTCAGCGGCGACGCCGAGGGGATCACGCTGGTTCCGTGGCCGTTCTCAACCGACGAGGTGAGGGTGAGGGCGGAGGGTCGCCGCCTCGCCGGCCGTTACGACGACGAGGCGGCGATGCGCTCCGCGCTGGCGCACGCGCCCGTCATCACGCTCGAGCGGGTGCTCAGGCGGGCACGGCCGTGAGGCCGAGCGAGGCGGGCGACACGCGCAGCGGGCGGCGATAGCGCTTGGCGCGACGAAGGATCTTGGTCATGAGAGCAAGGTACGCCGCGCGGTTGCGCCGCGAAACCGAGGTATCTCCCGCCCCGGGGTACGGGTGGCCTCAGTGCGGGTGCTCGCCGGTGGCGGCCGGCGGCCGCGACTCCTCGGCGAGCGAGGTGATGGTGAGCAGCCCGCGGGCGGCGTCCTCGAGCACGCCCGACGCCTCCTCGGCCGAGCGCGCGTAGAGCTCGACGAGCAGATGCACGACGATCTGGTCCTCGTCGTGCTTGTGGAAGCGCACGTGCGTGAAGAACTCGCGCGTGCCGAGGTCGCCGAACGCCGCATAGGCGAGCGAGTCGGCGGCCTCCGGGCCGGAGCAGGTCTCGACCGACTCGGCGTCGACCGTCACCGTGCAGGACGCGACCCACGGCGTGCCGGCGACCATCCGCTCCCAGCGGTCCTCGATCGGCTCGATCCGGCCGTTGTGGAACCCGAGGTGCGGCTGGTCGTGCATGCAGTCCAGGCACTGGACGACGGCCTCCTGGAGCTCGTCGACCACCTCCGCCCGCTCACCCGTGACCGGGTCGATGCGGTGGATGCCCTCGTAGTGGACCTGGACCTCCAGCTCCTGGGACCAGCAGCGGTAGCAGCGCAGCCACGCGCCGATCGGCGTTGCCTGGGGCGAACCCTCCATCCAGGCCATTCTATGCTGCGGCCCGTGCGGTACCTGGCTGCGCCGCTGGCCCTGCTCTTGCTCGTGGGATGCGGCGAGACGGAGCCGCCCCCGGAGGAGCTCGTCCGCTCCACCGTCGCATCGTTCGCCCGCGCGACGGCCGCCAAGGACTACCGGACGATGTGCGACCGCCTGCTCGCCCCCGACCTCGTGGAGGAGGTCGAGTCGATCGGCCTGTCCTGCGAGGACGCGCTCGACCGCGGGCTCGGCGACGTGAAGGACCCGCGCCTGAGCATCGGCGAGGTCACCGTGAAGGGAGACGCCGCGACCGTCGAGACGCGGACGTCGGCGGCCGGGCAGGAGCCGTCCGCCGACACGCTGCGGCTGGTCAACATCGACGGCACCTGGAAGATCTCCTCCCTCGGGAGCTGACTCAGCGACCGGCGCGCTGCTCGAGCGCGCGCAGCAGCGCCGGCTCGCCCAGCGACGCGTCCTGCTCGGCGAGCCAGGCCTGGGCGACGCGGCGGCCGCCGACCGCGCGCAGGCCGCGCTCCCCGTGCTCGGCCGCGAAGTCGGCGAGCGCGCCGAGGCGGCGGGCGCGGGTGCGGGTGGCGGCGAGGTCGAGCCGCTCGCGGTGGGCGTCGAGTGCCGCGACGAGCTCCTCGATGCCGTCGGTCGGGGGGATGGCGGAGACGGCCACGACCGGGACGTCGCGGGCGCCGAGCGACCGCAGCGCAGCGTGGAGATCGCGGCGGGCGCGGTGGGCGACCGCCCCGAGGTCCGCCTTGGTGACGACGAGCACGTCGGGCACCTCCATGATCCCGGCCTTGAGGAACTGGAGCACGTCGCCCGAGCCGGGCTGCACGGCGACGGCGACCGTGTCGGCCGCCTCCGCCACGTCCGTCTCCGACTGCCCGACGCCGACGGTCTCGATCACCACCACGTCGAACGCGGCGGCCAGCGCCTGGGCGGCGGCCCGCGTCGCGGGCGCCAGCCCGCCGAGCCGCTCGCCGGCCGCCGTCGACCGCACGAACAGCCCCCGGTCGGCCGGATCGGCCTCGATCCGCGCTCGGTCGCCGAGCAGCGCGCCGCCCGAGCGCCTGGACGTCGGGTCGACGGCGAGCACCGCAACCGTGCGGCCGGCCGCCCGCCAGGCGGACGTGAGCGCCGACAGGAGCGTCGACTTGCCGGCCCCCGGCGGGCCGGTCACGCCCACCACGTGCGCGGGCGCCTCGCCGCCGAGCCGAGCGGGGGAGACCTCGGCCAGCAGCGCCGCCGCCTCCTCCCGCGCGCCGCGGTTCTCCAGCAGGTTGAGCGCCGCGGGCGCGGCGGCCAGGTCACGCTCCCGTAGCCGCGCACCGAGCTCCGCGCCGCTCAAAGGGCAACCTCCTCGCGATGTTCGCGAAGCGAACTCGCAAGGGAATCGGCGCCAGCCGATTCCCCGCCATGCTTGCTTGGCCCGGTCACGCGGCGGCGCGGGGCGGGCGGGACTGCGATCTGTCGGCGACGATCCCCACGACCGCGCGCAGGATGCGGGTGATCTCGAAGTCCTTGGGCGTGTAGACCGCGGCCACGCCGGCCGCCTTCAGGCCGGCGACGTCGGCCTCGGGGATGATCCCGCCGACGACGACCGGGATGTCGGCGTCGCCGAGGGCGGCCATCACGTCGGGGATCAGCTCGCGGTGGGAGCCGGAGAGGATCGAGAGCCCGATCACGTGGACGCCCTCGTCGATCGCCGAGCGGGCGATCTGGGCGGGGGTGAGGCGGATGCCCTCGTAGACGACGTCCATGCCCGCGTCGCGGGCGCGGACGGCGATCTGCTCGGCGCCGTTGGAGTGCCCGTCGAGGCCCGGCTTGCCGACCAGGATCTTCAGCGTGCGGCCGAGCGCCTCGCTCAGGCGCGCGACCTCGCCGCGCAGCTCCGCCAGCTCCTCGCCGGGGACCAGCGCTGCCGCTTCGCCGACTCCCGTGGGCGCCCGGTAGGAGCCGAACGCGTCGCGGAGGGCGCCGGCCCACTCGCCGGTGGTCGCGCCCGCCCGGGCGGCGGCGATCGTCGCCGGCATCACGTTCTCGTCGCTCGCCGCCACGCGGCGCAGCTCGGCGAGGGCCGCCTCCACCGCGGCGCCGTCCCGCGACGCCCTCCAGCGCTCCAACCCCTCACGCGCCTCCTGCTCCACGGCCGGATCGACGACCAGGATGCCGCCGTCCTCGGTCAGCGGCGACGGCTCGGTCTCCTCGAAGCGGTTGACGCCGACCATCACCTGCTCGCCGGACTCGATGCGCGCGATCCGCTCGCGATGGGACTCGACCAGCGCCGCCTTCATGTAGGGCACCGCCTCGACGGCGCCGCCCTGCTCGGCCACGCGCGCCATCTCGGCCCGGGCGCCCTCGAGCAGCTCGGCGACCAGGCCGTCCATCACGCGCGAGCCCTCGAACAGGTCGGGATACTCGAGCAGGTCGGTCTCGTAGGCGAGCACCTGCTGGATCCGCAGCGACCACTGCTGGTCCCACGGCCGCGGCAGGCCGAGCGCCTCGTTCCAGGCGGGAAGCTGGATCGCGCGGGCACGGGCGTTGCGGCCGAGCGTCACCGCCAGCGCCTCGAGCACGATCCGCTGCACGTTGTTCTCCGGCTGCGCCTCCGTGAGGCCGAGCGAGTTGACCTGCACGCCATAGCGGAAGCGGCGGTGCTGCTCGTCGGCGACGCCGTAGCGCTCCCCGAGCTCGTCCCACAGCAGCGCCATCGCGCGCAGCTTCGCGTGCTCCTCCACGAACCGCACGCCGGCGTTGACGAAGAACGACAGGCGGCCGAAGACGGCGCCCATGCGGTCCTCCGGCACCCGCTCGCGCACGGCGTCGAGCACGGCGATCGCGGTGGACATCGCGTACGCGATCTCCTGCACGGGGGTCGCCCCCGCCTCCTGGAGGTGATACGAGCAGATGTTGACCGGGTTCCAGCGCGGGACGTGCTCGACCGTGTAGGCCACGCTGTCGGCGATCAGCCGCATCGACGGCCCGGGCGGGAACGCGTAGGTCCCGCGCGAGAGGTACTCCTTGATGATGTCGTTCTGCGTCGTGCCCGCGAGCGCGGACGGCTCGATCCCGTTCTCCTCGGCGACGACGAGGTAGAGCGCCAGCAGCCAGGCCGCCGTCGCGTTGATCGTCATCGACGTGTTCATGCGGTCGAGCGGGATCCCGTCCATCAGCGCGTGCATGTCGCCCTTGTGGGCGATCGGGACGCCGACCTTTCCGACCTCGCCGCGGGAGAGCTCGTGGTCGGCGTCGTAGCCCGTCTGGGTCGGCAGGTCGAAGGCGACCGAGAGTCCCGTCTGGCCCTTGGCGAGGTTGCGCCGGTAGAGCTCGTTCGACCGCGTGGCGGTCGAATGCCCGGCGTACGTGCGCATCATCCACGGCGGGTCGGGTTCGGGGAGACGGTGGCTCATCGCAAGTGAATTCTGTCGTAGCCTGAGCGGCCGATGCGGCAGATCGACCTCCGTCACCGGGGCCGCGAGAAGGTCATCGCCTGCTTCGCCCTCGACGGCGTGCTGGTGGATCCCGGCCCCCAGTCGTGCGAGGACACGCTCCTCGAGGCGCTCGGCGACGAGCGGCCGGAGGCCCTTCTCCTGACCCACATCCACTTCGACCACGCGGGCGCCGCGGGGGCGCTCGTGCGCCGCTGGCCGGACCTCGAGGTCTACGTCCACGAGCGCGGGGCGCGCCATCTGGCCAACCCCGACAAGCTCGTGGCCAGCGCGGCGCGCCTCTACGGGGGCGAGGAGGGGCTGCGCGAGATCTGGGGGGAGGTCGTGCCGGTCCCCGAGGACCGGCTGCGGGTGCTGGAGGGCGGGGAGCGGGTCCGCGGCTTCGCGGTCGAGTACACGCCCGGCCACGCCTCCCACCACGTCGCCTACCTGCACGAGGCGTCGGGCACGGCGTTCGTCGGCGACATGGCCGGCGTGCGGATCCCGCCGTACGACCTCACGCTCGCGCCCACGCCGCCTCCGGACATCGACGTCGAGGCCTGGGAGCGCTCGCTCGACACGATCGCCGCCTGGGAGCCGGACACGCTCGCGCTGACCCACTTCGGGACGGCGGACGACCCGCCGGCCCAGCTCGCTGCCGTGCGCGAGTCGCTGCGGTGGCAGGCCGGCCTCGTCGCCGACCACGACCTCGACGCCTTCAAGGCCGCGCTGCACGAGCGGATCGTCGAGCGCGCGCCCGGCGAGGTGGAGGCGGCCGAGCAGGCCGCGCCGCTCGACCACCTGTTCCTCGGCCTCGACCGCTGGCGAAGCAAGCAGCAGGCCGGGTAGACATGGAGACCACGATCGAGCTGCCCAAGGTCCGCGACCCGGGCAGCGGCCTGGGCGGGCACTGGCGCGTGATCGTGCTCAACGACGACCACAACACGTTCGACCACGTCGCCAGCACGCTCGCCCGCGTGCTCCCCGGCGTCACGGTGTCAGCGGGCTACGCGTTCGCGGACGCGATCCACAACACCGGCCGCGCGATCGTCTGGTCCGGCATGAAGGAGACAGCGGAGCTCTACTGGGAGCAGCTCCAGCAGGCCGGCCTCACGATGGCCCCGCTCGAGCAGGGTTAGGTCACGCCGTTGGGCTCGAGCGCTCCCGCCGTCACGCGGTCGAACCACGTGTAGACGATCGGGACCGTGAACCAGCTCGTGTGCTCGGCGCGCCAGTCGGTGAACTCGGGGCCGTACCAGTAGGCCTCGAAGTCCGCCTTGCTCTCGAAGTCGGCGAACTGCCAGAAGCGGTAGCGGTCGTCGTTGGAGCGCAGGACCTGGTAGCCCGTCGCGCCGTAGCGGAGCGCGAGGGGCGCGATCTCGCCCATCGCCGCCTCGAACTGGTCGCCTCGGAAGACGGTCACGTACCAGGGGATGTTCACGACGCCGGCCATCAGGCTCCCACCTCCGCCCGGATCGCCCCGGGCCCGTCCGCGGTCTTGCCGAGCCCCTCGGACTCCGCGCCCACGAGGATCGCGATCTTTCCGAGGTGCTGGTTCTCCTTCATCATCTGGTGCGCCTCGGCGACCTGGTCGAAGCCGAGGGTCCTCCAGAGTACGGGACGGACGGCCCCGGACTCGATCAGCTCGTTCGCCTTGTGGCACTCGTACGCGTTGGCGAAGTGCGAGCCGATGATCTTCTTCTGCTTCATCCACAGGTGGCGGACGTCGAAGTCGAGGTTGTAGCCGGTCGTCCCGGCGCAGATGACCACGCTCCCGAACGGCTTGACGGCCAGGACCGAGGTCGGGAACGTCGCGCGGCCGACGTGCTCGAAGACGATGTCGGGGCGGCCGCCGAGCTTCTCCTCCACCAGCTTGCAGAAGCGGCGCGACTCCTTCAGGCGCGCCTGCTCCTCGTCGTGCGTCTCGCCGCCGCGGCGCATCATGCCCGCGAACTCGTTGCGGTCGATCACGTCGATGGCCCCGAGCTCCCGGCACAGGTCCGCCTTCTCGTCGGAGGAGACGACGCCCACGGCGTCCGCGCCCGCCAGCCGGCAGAGCTGGAGCGCGAAGACCCCGAGGCCGCCGGCGGCGCCCCACACGAGCACGCGCTGGCCGGCCTGGAGCTCGACCTGCTTGACCAGCATGCGGTAGGCGGTGAAGTACGTCAGCCCGTAGGACGCGGCCTCCTCCCAGGTCAGCGCGGGGGGCTTGGGCAGCAGCTGCTGGGCCTGGACCTTGCAGAACTCGGCGAACGACCCCCAGGTGGTCTCGTAGCCCCAGATGCGCTGCGACGGGGCGGCCATCGGGTCGAGCCCGTGGACCTCGGGGTCCTCGTAGGAGGCCTGGTTGCAGTGGATGACGACCTCGTCGCCCGGCTTCCAGCGCGTGACGCCGGGCCCGATACGCTCGACGATCCCGGACGCGTCGGAGCCTCCGATGTGATGGTCCTCGGTGTGGTAGCGGAAGACCGAGACCGGCTCGCCCATCGCCGCCCAGACGTTGTTGTAGTTCACCCCGGCGGCCATCACGCGGACGATGACCTCCATGGCGCCGGGCTCCGGGACCTCGATCTCCTCGACCTGGAAGGCGTCGCGCGGCTCGCCGAAGCGGTCCTCGCGGATGACCCAGGCGTTCATGGTGCTCGCTGGCATGGGGCGGGACCCTATCTCGGGCTCAGAACCAGTCGTGCCGCTTGACCCACAGCACGGAGGCGAGGATCACCGTCGGCACCACGAACCCGCCGACGCCGAAGATCAGGAAGTCGCGCTCGGACTCGACGTTGCGGACCAGCCAGCCGAAGTTCTGGCCGAAGAAGCCGGTGATCAGCGTCCAGACGACGAAGAAGGTGGCGACCACGCTGAGGCGCGTCGCCGTGCGGTTCAGGCGCTCGGCGCTCGCGTTGAAGTAGGTCGTCGTGAGGGCCAAGAGGTCGTCGTTCTGACGGTGGAGCTCACCGACGATCTGCGTGAGGTGGTCCCCGATGTCGCGCAGGTACTCGCGCGTCCCCCGGCTGAGCGAGGCGAGCTCCATGATCGCGGTCATCGTGGCCGGGAAGCCGTCGCGCTGGGACGAGAGCAGGCGCAGCTGCCCGTGGATGTCCTGCCTGAGCCGGTAGATCCGGCGCAGGTGCTCGCGCCGCGTGCGCTCGAGCACCTCGCCCTCGAGGTCGTCGATCAGCTCCTCGAAGCGCTCGATCGCCGGGTAGTAGGCGTCGGTCAGGCCGTCGAAGATGCGGTAGACGAGGTAGTCCTCGTCCCGGCTCTTCTCCGGCCGCAGGCGACCGTGGAGCTCGGCCAGCTGAGGGAGCGGGACCTGGTGCACGGTCATGATCCAGTGGCCGGAGATGTAGATCTGCACCTCGACGGGCTGGTGGACCGGCTCGCCGGGGTCCCGCACCACCGTGTAGAAGACGACGAGCACGTGGTTCTCGTAGGTGTCGACCTTCGGCCGCTGGCCGAACTCGCGCGTGTCCTCGAGCGCCATCGGATGCAGGTCGAGCGCGGAGCGGAGGGCGTCGAGGTCTTGAGCGGAGGGCGCTTCGAGGTCGAGCCAGAAGAACTCGTCGCGCCGGCGGTATTCGCCGATCCGCTCCGCGTCGACGCTGGTCAGGATGTCCACTCGGCGGAAGGCTACGCCGCGGTCTCGACGGCTTCCCGCTCGTAGGCCGCGACCCAGGCGTCGGTGAGGTCGTCGGACTGGCGCCGCATGGGCGGCGTGCAGTCGAGGTCGCCGCGCGCGTGCGGCACCCCGACGTGGTCGAGCGCCCGGTCGAGCGTGCCCTCCAGGTCGCGCACCAGCCCGCCGTAGCCGATCTCCAGCACGGGCAGGCCGCTCGTAGCGAAGAAGCGCTCCCATGCGGCGTCGTCGGCCGCCAGGGCGCCGGCCAGGTGACGCAGGGCGGCAAACGAGTAGCGCGGCTCGCGCTCGGCGGCCTCGGCGCGCCACGACTGCGTCTGCATGGCCCGCCAGAGCGAGACCGCTTGGCGCACGCGGTCCTCGCGGCGGACCCACAGGCAGCGCGGCTGGCCGAACAGCTCGGCGGCGGCCTCGACCGGCGACGCGCAGCCGGTCAGCGCCGCGAGGTCCACCAGGTGCGCCCACATGACCTTGGCGCCGAACACGCCGTTCGGCGTGGTGCCCCACTCGCGCACGCGGGCGAGGTGCTCCTCGTAGCGCCGCACGCCGCGGAGGTCCGAGTAGTCCGGGGCGCGCGGGCGGGCGCCCTCGATCAGCCGGTGGGCGTCCGCGTCGGCGAGCCCGGCGAGATAGTCCCGGGGCTCCCGCGGGACCCCCGTCGAGGGCACCGCCTCGAAGTACTCCTCGGGCCGCCCGGCGCGACCGGTGGCCTTGAGTGCCTCGCACAGGAGCGTGCTGCCGCTCCGGGGCGTGGCGCAGACGAGGTAGGAGATCGTCACATCGATCAGATACCCAACTCGATCGCGGAAGTGAACTCGGCGCGGCGCGGAGGCGCTACGCGTGGATGCCGCACTCCGTCTTCTCGCTGCCGGACCAGCGGCCGTCGCGACCGGCCCCGGGCTTGGTGCAGTGCGTGCAGCCGATCGACGCGTAGCCCTGGTCGTGCAGCGGGTTGTACGGGAGGTCGTGGCGGTGGATGTAGCGCCACACGTCCGCCTCGGTCCAGTCCGCCAGCGGGTTCGCCTTCCACTTCTCGTGCTTGCCGTCCCACGCCAGCTTGGCCGTGCCCGCGCGCGCGACCGACTGGTCGCGCCGCACGCCGGAGACCCAGGCGTCGACGTCGGACAGCGCCTGCACGAGCGGCTGGACCTTGCGCAGGTCGCAGCACTTGTCGGGGTTGCGGGCCCACAGCCGGTCGCCGTGGAGGGCGGCCTGGCGACCGAGGCTCGGCCCCTGGTGGACCTCGAACTGGATCCCGTAGCGCTCCTCGAGCTGCCGCCAGGTCTCGTAGGTCTCCGGGAACAGGACGTGCGTGTCGAGCGTGAAGACGCGCGCGTCGGGCGCGATGCGCAGGAGGAGGTCGAGCACGACCACCGACTCCTTCTGGAACGAGCACGCGACCGCCAGACGTGGGTGGAAACGATCCACGACGTACTCGAGGACGCCGGAGGCGTCGAGCGGCTCGAGGTCCGGGCGGAGCTTGGTCTTGGCCAGGGTCCCGCTCATCCGAGCCCGTAAATATACAAAACCCGACCGGGATATCCGAATTTATGTTCGAAACG
This sequence comes from uncultured Solirubrobacteraceae bacterium, assembly GCA_963730535.1. GTDB lineage: Bacteria > Actinomycetota > Thermoleophilia > Solirubrobacterales > Solirubrobacteraceae > DASSUW01. Next base: position 150,383 of record CAVSRU010000011.1, on the reverse strand, counting down.
GCCTGGCCGCGGTCGCTAGCATTTCGCAAGTGACTCAGATCGACGACCGTCCTTCGGCTCCCGGATCCGCCCCGGCCGACGCCGAGGCGCTCGACGCCTACTCGCGCGTCGTAACCCGCGTGGCCGAGCAGCTCGGGCCCTCGGTGGCCAACCTGCGCGTCTTCAACCGCCGCCGCTCGAGCGCGGGCGGCGGGTCCGGCGTCGTCATCACGCCGGACGGCTTCATCCTCACCAGCGCCCACGTGGTGGCCGGCACGGGGACCCGCGTGCGTGCCTCGTTCGTCGACGGCTCGGACCTCCAGGCGACGGTCGTCGGCACCGACCCGCTCTCCGACCTCGCGGTGCTGCGCGCCGAGTCGGCCCGCCTGGAGCCGGCCGAGCTCGGCGACGCCGCCGGCCTCCGCGTCGGCCAGCTCGTGGTCGCGATCGGCAACCCGCACGGCTACGCGGGGTCGGTGACGGCCGGCGTCGTCTCGGCGCTCGGCCGCTCGCTGCCGGCCCGTGCCGGCGGCGCCACGCGGATCATCGACGACGTGATCCAGACCGACGCGGCGCTCAACCCCGGCAACTCGGGCGGCGCGCTGGTGGACGGGAGCGGCCGTGTGGTCGGCATCAACACGGCCGTGGCCGGCGTGGGGCTGGGCCTGGCGGTGCCCGTCAATGCCACGACCCGCCGGATCGTCGCGGCGCTGATGCGCGACGGCCGGGTGCGGAGAGCCTGGATCGGCATCGCCGGCGGCGCCCGGCCGCTCCCGCCGCGGGTGGCGGCGACGCTCGGCCGCGACCGCGCGATCGAGGTCGTCGAGGTTGTCGACGGGTCGCCCGCCGCGGCCGCCGGGCTGCGGCCCGAGGACCTCGTCGTCGGGGTCGACGGTCTCCCGGTGCGCGGCGTCGACGACCTCCAGCGGCTGATGACCGAGGACCGCATCGGCGTCCGGTGCTCGCTCGAGATCGTACGCGAGGGCAGCGCCCGCACCGTCGCGCTCACGCCGCGCGAGCTCTAGCTCCGGCCGCGACCCAGGGATCTGCGCGGCGCGACCGGTCAGCCGTCCAACGTCCGTCCGTTTCTCCTTCAGCCGCTTGTGCGCGGTGTCGATGGGCGTCATGGAAGCCGGCACCGGAAGCCGGCCCGACACTGGATCAAGGAGGATCATTGCCTCGAAAGCTCAGTCGAGCGCAGCGTCTAGTCGCCACCATCGGCGGCGCGGTCTGCCTCGCTGGTGCCCTGCCGGGCGCGGCCATGGCGGCCGAGTGCCCCGTGCAGCCGACGTCCAAGGCGTTCGCGGAGTTCGGCGACACCAACGACTACTACCTCGCGCCGGGTGGCGCGTTCGAGAGTCTCAGCTGGGAGCGGATCGGCTCCGTCGCGCTCAACTCCGACAACGACCCGTTCGACCTCGCTCCAGGACTGTTCTCCGCGCAGCTGGACAGCGGCGAGTCGATCTCGGCCTCGTTCTGCGTCGACCACACGATGCCGCACCTGCGGTTCGTCGCCAAGCGGCGCTCCGGGCAGCAGCTCGACGTCACGGTGAAGACCGTCTTCGGCGGCAGCGTCGACACCTCGTCCGGCACCCTCGCCATCACCGACGCCTACGAGTCGTGGGCCCCGACGGGCTACATCAGCCTGAAGACCGGAGCCATCCCGGCGGGAGAGAGCGGCACGGCGACGGTCACGATGCGCAGCAGCGGCACGTGGCGCGTCGACAACGTCTTCCTCGACCCCTACCGGCGCTAGGCGTTGGACGACGGGGGCGCCGAGCGGCCGGCCGGCAGCGACGAGCTGCTGGAGGCCTCATGGATGGATCGCGGTCGCGCCGTGCGCGGCCGCGAGCTCCGGCTCGAGCTGCTCATGACCGCGGCCTTCACCGCCGGGCTGGCGGGGCTCTTCGCCCTCGCCGGCCACGGCGGTGAGGCGGCGCACCCCCTCGTCGTCGCCGTCGTCGTCATCGCGTACGCCGTCGCGAGCCGGGCCGACTTCGCGATCGGCTCCGGGCACGTCGTGCCCACCCAGCTGTTCCTCGTCCCGCTGTTCGCGCTCGCGCCGGCCCACCTCGTACCGGCGCTCGTCTTCCTCGGCCTTGCGCTCGGCCTGTTCGGCGAAGTGGCGTTCGGCCGTGCGCGGCTCGATCGCCTGGCGTACTGCGGAGGCGACGCCGTCCACGCGCTCGGTCCGGCCCTCGTGATCACGGTCTTCGCGGGCGGCGACGCCATGGCCGCGTCCGCCGGTGTCCTTCTGCTCGCCTTCGCGGCCCAGCTGGCGTTCGACTTCGCGTCGTCGAGCCTGCACGACCGCCTCGTCTTCGGCACGCGCCCGGAGGTTCACGCGCGCGTGCTGCTCCAGGTCTGGGGCGTCGACGCGGCCCTGGCCCCGATCGGCCTGCTGGCCGGCGAGGTGACCGTGCACACGCCCTGGGCGGCGCTCGCCGCGGTCCCGCTCGTGGCACTGCTGAGCGCCATGGCCGCTGACCGCTCGCGGCGGATCAACAGCGCCCACGACCGGTTGGAGGCGCTGCGCCTCGAGCGGCGCAGGCGAGACGCGGCCGTCCTGCGCGTCGGCGACGCGCTGGCGTCCAACCTCGACCTCGACGCCCTGCTCGAGCTCGTCGGCCGTGCCGCCACCGAGGCGCTCGACGGCGAGGCGGGCCGAGCGCGCACGGTCGAAGCCGCGTCCCCGTGCGACGGTCCGGCCGAAGCTGCGCTGCGGGGGGCCGAGGAGCGGGCCGTAGCGGCGTCCGGGATCGCCGAGGCGGAGCTTGCCGGCCACCACGCGATCGCCGGGCTCATCGGCAGCGCCGCCGACCCGATCGGCGTGATCTCCGTCGCACGCACGACGCCGTTCACCGCCGAGGAGCGCTCGCTGCTCGTGTACCTCTGCGGGCAGGCGGCGGTGTCGGCGTCCAACGTGGCCCGCCACGAGCTGCTGCGCGACGCCGAGGCGCGCCTGCGCCACCAGGCGTTCCACGACGGGCTGACGGGCCTCGTCAACCGCTCGCTGTTCGCCGAGCGCGTGTCCGACGCGATCGGCGCCTGCACCGGCCGGCTCGACACGCTGGCGGTGGTCTACCTCGACCTCGACGGCTTCAAGCTCGTCAACGACACGCTGGGGCACGACGCCGGCGACGAGCTGCTCAGCGCCGCGGCCCGCCGCATTCGCGAGTGCCTGCGCCACGGCGACGTCGCCGGTCGGCTGGGAGGCGACGAGTTCGCGGTCCTGCTGCACGAGCTCGACGGCGAGACGGGCGCCCAGGCGACTGCCGAGCGGCTGCGCGCGTCGCTGCGCGAGCCGTTCCGGATCGCCGACCGCGAGTGCATGGTCCGCGCGAGCATCGGCATCGCCATGGGCGCACCGGGCGCCGACCACGAGAGCCTGCTGCGCCGCGCCGACCTCGCGATGTACGCGGCCAAGAGCGGGGGCGGCGACCGCGTGAAGGGCTTCCGGCCCGAGATGCTCGTCGATTCCGACGTCCGCGCGCAGCTGGCGACCGACCTGCGGCGCGCGGTCGGCGGCGGCGAGCTGGAGCTGCGCTTCCAGCCGATCCTCGACCTGCGCGACGGGCGCGTGCAGCTCGTCGAGGCGCTCGTCCGCTGGCGGCATCCCGTCCGCGGCCTGCTGTCCCCGGGCGCCTTCATCGACCTCGCCGAGCAGACCGGCGTCATCCACGAGCTCGGCGCCTTCGTGGTCGACGAGGCGTGTCGCGTGGCGGCCGGATGGCAGCAGACCGGCGGCCAGGCGCCCGCCGTGAGCGTCAATGTTTCCTCCGCCCAGCTGCGGTCGCCCGGTTTCGCGGGCCACGTCGAGGCCGCTCTCACGCTGCGCGGGCTCGCCGCCGACCACCTGATCCTCGAGGTCACGGAGTCGGTCGCCATGGCCTCCGACGCCGAGACGCGGGCCACGCTCGACGCGTTGCGGCAGCTCGGGGTCCCGCTCGCGCTCGACGACTTCGGGACCGGCTACTCCTCGCTCAGCCACCTCGCCCGCATGCGTGCGGACCTGCTCAAGCTCGACCGGGAGTTCCTGGCCGGCATCGACGAGACTCCGGCGCAGGCCCGCCTGGTCGGCGGCGTGATCCAGCTCGCGCGGACGCTCGGCGTCCCCGTCATCGCCGAGGGGATCGAGCGGCCGGCCCAGCTCGAGCGGCTGCTCGAGCTCGGCGGCCAGCTCGGGCAGGGCTACCTGCTCGGCGTGCCGGCCGACGCGAGCGTGCTCGCGGAGCGGCTCGACGGCTCGCCCGCCGTCACCGCCGAGCAGCCGGTACTACTCGCACCGTAACCCGCGCGGGCCGCGTCGGCTCGCCCAGCGTGAGGAACTCGCGCACTGCTCCCGCGTGGGAGCAGAACGGGCAGCCGACCCACTGGGCCGGCGAGAGCGGGTCGGGGCCGGGCGCGACCGGGGCGTCGCAGGCCGGGCAGGCGAGCGTGCCGGCCGCCAGCACGCCGGCGTCGGCCGCCCGGCGCTCCTCCTCGGCGCCCGCGCCGTTGAGCCGGCCCACCGGGTCCCAGCCATCCGCGCGGCGCTCGAATGCCATGGCCTCAGGGTAAGAGAAGCTCGCCCTGGGCCGACTTGCGCCGGCTGGAGACCTCGATCGAGGCCGGGTTCACGTCCCCCGAGCTGGCGATCAAGCGGTAGGTGCCCTCCGGCGGGTCGACCTTCAGCTCGCCGGTGGAGCGCGCGGCGATCTCGCGCGTCGCGCGGCGGATGCCGCCCGTGTCGCCCCCGATCTCGTCCGTCTCGAACGTGAGCCGCTGCGGCTGGCTCGACTGGTTGGAGACGATGAAGACGACGGGGCCCGCACCGAACTTCGCGGGTGACACGCGGACCTCGGTGTCGTCGACCGCCGCCGTCACGTTGATCGGCGACGGCGGCCGGGGCCTGTTCGTGCGCTCCTGCTCGTCGTCGCCGCCACAGGCCGCGATGCCCAGGGCCAGCGCGGCTATCAGCGCGGTCGCTCGCACGGCGGCGAATCTAGCCGACGCCCGGGTGCAATGCGCCGTTCATGCCGTCCGGAGGCGGGCGTATGACACCTCGTCCGATGCCCGACGCCTCGCTGCTCGACTCGCCGCTCGCGGGAGCGGAGTTCCTCGCCGTGGACACGGAGACGAACGGGCAGCCGCGGGAGCGCTGCGAGCTCACCGAGGTCGGCGCGGTGCTGGTCGGTGGGGGAGAGCTGCACGACCGCTGGAGCTCGCTGGTCGGGGTCTCGGAGCCGCTCGGTCGCGGCATCCAGCGCTTCACCGGGATCACCCAGACGATGGTCGACGAGGCGCCCCCGCCCGAGGCGGTACTGCCCGAGGTCGCGGAGCGGCTGCGGGGCCGCGTCCTCGTCGCCCACTCGGCGAGGTTCGACGTGGGGGTGCTGCGGCAGGCGTTCGAGCGGGCCGGGCTCGAGTGGCCGGAGCCGCCCGTGCTGTGCACGATCGCGCTCGCCCGCCGGTTCGCCCCGCTGCAGCGCCGGCGCGGCCTGGCGTCGCTGGCCGACGCGCTCGGGATCGACGTCGAGGCGACCCACCGGGCGCTCCCCGATGCCGAGACGTGCGCGCGCGTGCTCTGCGCGCTGCTGCCGCGGCTGGCCGCCAACGCGCGGACGGTGGGGGAGGGGCTGGCGCTGCTCCGGCCTCGCCGGCCGGCGCGCCAGCGGCCGGAGGGCGCCCGGCGCTCGCGCGACGAGCGGCCCGACCTCTCCGGGCTGCCGAAGGACCCCGGCGTGTACATCTTCCGCGACGCCGACGGCCGGCCGCTGTACGTCGGCAAGTCGGTGTGCCTGCGCACCCGCGCCCGGGCGCACTTCACGACCCCGGTGGCGTGGACGGGCGAGGCCGAGCACGTCGACTACCAGCCGACGGAGTCCGAGCTCGGCGCGCTGGTGCTCGAGAACCGCCTGATCAAGGCGCTCAAGCCGCCGGGGAACACGCAGCTCAAGCGGGAGGCGGACGGCTACGTCTACCTGCGCTGCCGGCTCGACATCGCGTTCCCGATCCTCGAGGTGGCGCGCGAGCCGGCGGCCGGCAACGTGGTCTGCGTGGGCCCCGTGCGGGGCCGGGCGGCGGCCGCCGAGCTGGTCGAGCAGCTCAACTCGCTGTTCGGCCTCCGGCACTGCGGCCGCGGGCTCCGGCGCCGCGAGCACCCGTCGGCCTACGGCCAGATGGGCCGCTGCCTGTCTCCCTGCCTCGGCGACCTGGACCCGAACCTGTACCGCGAGCGGCTCGACGCCGCGCTCGGCCTGTTCGTGTCGAGCGAGGACGGCGGCGCCGCGCTGCTGGCGCACGTGGACGCGCAGATGCGGGCGGCGGCCGCCGCGCAGCGCTACGAGCGCGCGGCGTGGCTGCGGCGGCGCGCGCGCCGGCTCGAGTCGCTGCTGCGGCGGCTCGGCGGGGTGCTGCGGGCCACGCACACCGGGGCGCGGCTCGTGGTCGCTCCGCACCCGGCGAGGCCGGAGCGCGCGGACGCGTTCTGGATCGTGGGCGGCAGGATCGCCGACTGGGGCCCGCTGCCGGCGGATCCCGGCGAGGTGGCGGCCCGCACGGCCCACGCGCTCGCCACGGCGCCGCCCCCCGGGCTGGGCGGCTGGCTGCCGGCGTCCGAGCTCGACGAGATGCGGATCGTCGGCTCCTGGCTCGCCGGCCACGAGGACGCGCCGGTGCTGGAGCTCACGGACAGCCGCGCCGACGCGGCCGCCTTCACCGCCCGCTGGAGGGCTTCCCGCCCCAGGACAGCACCGAAAGCGGCCCGAGCGGCTCGCGCTCGTGCACCGGTGCCGGGCTCGTAGCGGGCGCGGCGCGCAGGTCGTCCGCCACCACGTGGGTCACGGGGAGGCCGGTGAAGCGCGCGACGCGGTGGGGGAAGTCGTGCTGGAGCCACTTCGAGGAGCGCCCCGGGAGCGTGCACACGAACACCTCGTCGTGGCGCGAGGGCTCGAAGTACTCGGCCACGGCGTCCATCGGGTTGGCGTCGCCCACCACGCCCTGGGCGTCGAGACCGGCATCGCGCATGCCGCTGAGCGCCCCTTCGAGCGCATCCCGCATCGCCTCGCGGCCGCTGAGGCCGGGACCCTGCGCCGGCATCACGAGCATCACCTTGATCGGCGACCGCTCGGCACGCGCGGTCAGCGCGTCCAGCAGGTGCTGGGAGGAGGCGGTGAGGCTGGCGACGACGAGCACGTTCGCGGCCATGGTCGGATGCTACTCCGCGCGGGGCAGCGCTGGGGCTGTGCTTTGTGACGGTTCTGTGCCGCCTTTGTGAGAACTGCGGCATTGAGGGGGTGGGATCGGCCGCGCCGGGGCTCTAATAGGCGTGTCGGAGGGTGCATTTCGTCGACGTGACGGTGATCGCGCGGGTGAGGTCGACGAAATGCACGCCAGAGGAGCACAACGTCGACCTCACTCGCCACAGGTGCGTGAGGTCGACGAAATGCACACTGGTGACGAGGCGATCGCGGCGCTCGCGCGCGGCCAGCATGGGATCGTGACGTCGGCGCAGCTCGCGGCGGCGGGGCTCGGGCCGCGCGCGGTCGCGCATCGCGTCGCGCACGGGCGGCTCGTGCGGCTGCACCGCGGCGTCTTCCAGGTCGGGCCGATCGCGGCGCCGCGAGGTCCGCAGATGGCGGCGGTCCTGCTCACCGGCGGCATCCTCAGCCACCACACGGCCGCCGACCTCTGGGGCATCCGCCCTCACCAAGGCGCGATCCATGTCACCGTCACCGGCCCCGTACGACGGCCACGACCGGGCCTGCGCGATCCATCGATCCCACTCCCTCAATGCCGCCGTTCACCAAGGCCTGCCCCTCACCACCCCCACACGGACACTCCACGACCTGGCCGCCCACCTGCCGCAGCACGAGCTCGACCGCGCCGTCGAGCAAGCCCAAATCCTGCGGCTGGCGACGAGAGACGAGATCGCCGCCGATCTGCCGCGCCGCGGCCGCCGCGCCCTCGAAGTCGCGCTCGACGACGAACCACGGATGACGCGCTCAGAGGCCGAGCGCCGGCTGCTCGCCCTCATCAGCCAGGCCCGCCTGCCGCGCCCGGAAACGAACGTGCGCGTGCGAGGGCTACGAGGTCGACTGCTCTGGCGCGCCCGGCGGCTGATCGTCGAGGTCGACGGCTTCGCCTACCACTCCACCCGGCACGCGTTTGAGCGCGACCGTGCCCGCGACGCCGCGCTGCAGGCCGCCGGCTACCGCGTGGTCCGCTTCACCTGGCGCCAGATCGTCGACAACTCCTACGCCGTCGTTGCCCAGTTGTCCGCGCTGCTCTCGGCGCCCGTTATCTAGCGGGAGCTCAGGCGAAGGGCAGCTCGACGACCTCAGCCGGCGCGCCGTCGTCGCCCACGGCGACGGTGGCGCCCGGCTCGGCCTCGCGGCGCACGATCGCGAGCGCGAGCCGGCCGTGGATGGGGGAGACGACCACGCTCCCGAGCTTGCCGACGGTCTTCTCGCCGAGCCGGAGCTCGTCGCCGAGCCTGGCGTCCGCGGACAGGCGCAGCCCGCGCAGGTGCCGGTTGGGCTTGCCGCGGTAGAAGAGCCGGGCGACGGTCTCCTGGCCGACGTAGCAGCCCTTGGTGAACGAGACGGCCCGCTCGTTGAGGCCGGCCTCCTGCGGGATCACCCCGTCGTCGAGGTCGAGGCCGTAGCGCGGGCGCCCGGACTCCACGCGGACGATCTCCGCGACCTCCTCGGGCACGCTCGGCGCCTCGAGCGCGTCCCGGACCGCGTCGGTGTCGGCGGCGCCGGTGAAGACGTCCACGCCGAGGTCCGTCGCGACGAGCACCACCGGGCGGCCGGCGATCTCGGCGCGCGCGTTGTCGTGCTCCCGGCGCCCGAGCCCGCCGGCGCCCGCGACACGCCGCGCGTCCGGCCCGATGACCGACAGCAGCCCCATCTCCAGCGTCCGCTTGTGCAGCTCGACGTCGCTGCCGAGCTTGAAGCGCCGGATCATGTTGAACAGCTCCTGGAGCGACGACCGCTCGGTGTCGAGCAGCAGCTCGTCGCCGAGGTCGAGGACCCGCAGGTCGCCGAGCATCTTGCCCTTGTGGGTCAGGAACGCCGCGTAGCACCCGCGGCCGGGCTCGAGCCCCTCGATGTCGTTGGTCACCTGCCCCTGGAGGAACGTCTTCGCGTCCGGCCCGGTGAGCGCCAGCCTGCCCCGCTCGGACCGGTCCACCACCCCGCAGCCCTCGCTCACGGCGCGGTACCCGGAGAGCACGGTGTCGGTGGCGGCGGCCATCTCTAGCGAGGATAGGACCCGGGGTCCTCGCGCACGCGCGCGAGCCGGCGCTCGACCTCATGCTGGAGCTCGTCGAGGACCCGCTCTCGGGACACACCGGCGGACAGGGCCGAGCGGACGACCGCGGCCTCCTCGGCGCCGTCGAGCTGCTCGAGCAGCCGCAGCAGGCCGTCGAGGCTCTGGCCGCGTGCGGGGGCGAGCGGGTCGTCGGGGTCCGTGGGGAAGCGCGGCATCGCCATGTAGCCTTCGACCCCCAATCATGCCGCTCGCAGAGACCTTCCAGGAGATCGTCGACTCGCTGCCGTCCGACTGGACTGACATGGAGCTCGACCTGCGCATCCTCGACGAGGAGCTCTACATCGAGGCGGCGACCCTGCTCGTCACCTGCAACGCGCAGCCGTACTCGCGCCACGACTGGCACTGGCGGCTGCTCGTCGCCCACCGCTTCGGGCACGCCGCGGCGGCCCCGACCGTGCACGGCACGCTCGGCCTTCTCGACAAGGCGGGGATCGCCGGGGAGCTGGTCCTGCGCGACGTGCGCACCGGCCGGGTGGAGACGATCCAGGACTGGGGCCGGCCGGAATCGTTCCGGCAAGAGTTCCGCCGCCTCCGCTCGCAGTAGACATGGCGCGGGTCGTCGCCGTCTTCGACGACCTCCTGCTCGGCTCCAACGTGCTCGGCATGCTGCGCGCCGCCGGCCACGAGGCCACGCTTTCCGGCGGCCACGACGTGCATCCGGACGGCGCGCCGCTGCTGATCGTCGACCTCGCGGCGGGGAGCTTCGACGGCGTGGCCCTCGTCGAGCGCCTGCGGGGCGCCGGCGAGCTCGACGCGACCCGCACGCTGGGCGTCTACTCGCACGTCGACGTCGAGACCCGGCGGCGCGCCGAGGACGCCGGCTTCGACCTGATCGTGCCCCGCTCGCGGATGGCGCGCGAGGGTGCCGCCCTGGTCGAGCGGCTCGTCCTTTCCGCCTGACACACTACGAATGAGGATGAGCGTGCAGGTCAAGGAGCGACGACGAGTCATCGTCCGCTTCGCAGGAGACTCCGGGGACGGCATGCAGCTGGCGGGCAGCCGCTTCATGGACGCCACCGCCGAGCACGGCAACGACTTCGCCACGCTCCCGAGCTTCCCCGCCGAGATCCGCGCGCCGGCCGGCACCCTCGCGGGCGTCTCGGCGTTCCAGATCCACTTCGCGGCGCAGGACATCCTCACCCCCGGCGACGAGCCGGACGTGCTGGTGGCCATGAACCCGGCGGCGCTGCGCAGCGAGCTCGGGGCGCTCGCCCGGCGCGGCACGGTGATCGCCAACGAGGACGCGTTCACCAAGCGCAACCTCCAGAAGGCCGGCTACGACGCCAACCCGCTCGAGGACGGCTCGCTCGAGGGCTTCCACCTCATCCGGATCCCGATGACGTCGCTCACCGCGCGCGCGACCGAGGCGATGGAGCACGTCTCGACGCGCGACGCCGGCCGCGCGAAGAACCTGTTCGCGCTCGGCGTCGTGTCGTGGCTCTACGACCGCCCGACGGAGCCGACCGAACGCTGGATCCGCGCCAAGTTCGCCGACAAGCCGGGGCCGCTGGAGGCCAACCTCGCCGCCTTCCGGGCGGGCTGGAACTTCGGCGAGACGTCCGAGCTGGTCGACGTGCAGTACCGCGTCGACCCGGCGACGGACGTTCCCGCGGGGACGTACCGCAACGTCAACGGCACGACGGCGACCGCGCTCGGGCTGATCGCGGCCAGCGTGCGCTCGGGCCTGCCGCTCGTGCTGGCCAGCTACCCGATCACGCCCGCCTCCGAGCTGCTGCACGTGCTGGCCCGCCACCAGGACATGGGCGTGCGCACGATCCAGGCGGAGGACGAGATCGCGGCGGCCGGGATGGCGCTCGGCGCGGCGTTCGGCGGGGCGCTGGCCGTCACGGCGACGAGCGGTCCGGGGCTGGACCTCAAGACCGAGACGATCGGGCTGGCGGTCGCGCTCGAGCTGCCGCTCGTGGTGATCGACGTCCAGCGCGCCGGCCCGTCGACCGGGATGCCGACCAAGACCGAGCAGTCCGACCTGCTGGCCGCCCTCCACGGGCGCCACGGCGAGTCGCCGCTGCCCGTGATCGCCGCCTCCACGCCGGGCCAGTGCTTCGAGGCCGCCTACGAGGCGGCGCGTGTCGCGGTGACCTACCGCACGCCGGTGATCCTGCTGTCCGACCTCTTCCTCGCCAACTCGAGCGAGCCCTGGCTGATCCCGGACGCCGACGCCCTGCCGCCGATCGACCCCGCCTTCGCGCAGCCCGGCGAGCCGTTCTCCCCGTACGCGCGCGACGAGAAGGGCGCCCGGCCGTGGGCGATCCCCGGCACGCCCGGGCTCACCCACCGCATCGGCGGCCTCGAGAAGGAGGACGTGACCGGCGACATCTCCTACGACGGCGCCAACCACGCGCGGATGACCGAGATCCGGGCCGCCAAGGTCGCGAGCATCACGGCCGACCTGCCGCGGCTCGAGGTCGACGCCGACCCCGGCGCCGAGCTGCTCGTGCTCGGGTGGGGCTCGAGTCGGGGTGCGATCCGCGCCGCCGCCCGCCGCGTGCGGGCCAACGGCCACGCAGTGGCCACCGCCCACCTGCACCACCTGCACCCGCTCCCGTCCGACCTCGGCGAGGTCCTGCACCGCTACGAGCGCGTGCTCGTGCCGGAGATGAACAGCGGCCAGCTCGCGAGCGTGCTGCGGGCGAAGTTCCTCGTCGACGTCGAGAGCTACGGCGCGATGGAGGGCCGGCCGCTGTACGCCGCCGAGCTCGAGCGCGAGCTGGAGGAGCGGCTGTGACCGCGCTCACCAAGCAGGACTTCTCCTCCGACCAGGAGACGCGCTGGTGCCCGGGCTGCGGCGACTACGCGGTGCTCGCCGCGGTGCAGGGGCTGATGCCCGAGCTGGGGATCCCGCCCCACCGCGTCGTCTTCGTGTCCGGCATCGGCTGCGCGGGCCGCTTCGCCTACTACATGGACACGTACGGCATGCACGGCATCCACGGGCGCGCGCCGGCGCTCGCGACCGGCCTGGCCGCCGTCCGCGGTGACCTCTCGATCTGGGTGATCACGGGCGACGGCGACGCGCTGTCGATCGGCGGCAACCACTTGATCCACGCCCTGCGCCGCAACGTCCCGATCAAGATCCTGATGTTCAACAACCAGATCTACGGGCTGACCAAGGGCCAGGCGTCGCCGACCTCCGAGCTCGGCAAGGTCACGAAGTCGACGCCGTTCGGGGCGCACGACGAGCCGTTCAACCCGCTCGCGCTCGCGCTCGGCGCGGGAGCGACGTTCGCCGCGCGCACGATCGACCGCGACCGCGTGCACATGACGGCCGTCCTGCGCGCGGCCGCCGAGCACCGCGGCGCGGCCTTCGTCGAGATCTACCAGAACTGCCCGGTGTTCAACGACGGCGCGTTCGCGCCGCTGACCGACAAGCAGCAGGCCGTGTTCAACCGCATCCCGCTCGAGCACGGCGAGCCGATCCGCTTCGGCCCGGACTTCGAGCATGGCGTCGTCCGCGCGCCCGACGGGCGGCTCGTGGTCGCGACCGGCGACGACCCGGCGATCGTGGTCCACGACGCCCACCGCGACGACCCGGCGCAGGCGTTCGCCCTCGCCCGCCTCGCCGACAGCCCCAGCGACCCGACGCCGATCGGCGTCTTCCGCGCCGTCGAGCGCCCGGTCGGGATCGCCGAGGCCGGCGCCAAGCTGGCCGAGGCCCGCCGCTCACTCGAGCCAGGCGCCCTCGCCGACCTCCTGCACGCCGGCGACACCTGGACCGTCGCGTAGCTATTCCAATTCTGTCCAAGAAACCCAACTCTTGGATCTAATTCCAGGATCGTATTTCCTTGGATAGAATTGGATGTCGAATGTCGTTGCGCCTCCACCTCGCACCCAGGATCTGAGGGCGAGCTTCCCTGAGCGGCAGACGGCCGCCCTGAGATTCGCGCTAGCCGGAGCGCGAGTATGTCCACTGGGACAAGCTGCGTCATCTCACGCCGCCAGATGGCCTCACGCAGGAGGAATGGTGGCTTGGCATCAAGATCGTTCGGCAGGCTGCCGACCGCAGCCTTCCGCTGACCGATGCCGCGGGGGCGCCCTTCACGTACACGCTGCCCGACGCGGTGCTGCGGCGGTTGCACTTCGTCGACCAACGCTCCAGCGGCGCGATCGCCATGCCCGAGGTCGTCACCGCCGACGACGACGCTCGCCGCCAGTACCTCGTCAACTCGCTGATGGAGGAAGCGATCCGCTCAAGCCAGCTCGAGGGTGCCAACACGACGCGTCGGGTCGCCAAGGAGCTGTTGCGCACCGGTCGGGAGCCGAAGGACCGCAGTGAGCGGATGATCGCCAACAACTATCGAGCGCTGCGGTGGATGCGTGAGGAAATGGGAGACACGCTCACGCCCGCAGCCGTCCTCGAACTGCATCGCATCGTGACGGAGGGCACTCTGGACGACCCCAGTGCAAGCGGGCGGCTGCAACGGCCCGACGAGGATCGTGTCGCGGTGGTGGACCAGGACGGCAGCCTGCTGCATAGTCCCCCGCCCGCCGAGCAGCTACCTGTTCGGCTCGTGGCGATGTGCGCCTTTGCCAACGCGCCGGACGACGACGATCAGTTCATCCACCCGGTGATTCGCGGGATCCTTCTTCACTTCTGGCTGGCGTACGACCATCCGTTCGAGGACGGCAACGGGCGCACCGCGCGGGTGTTGTTCTCGTGGTATCTCCGCAGCCGTGGCTACTGGCTGGTCGAGTACTTGTCGATCTCAAAGATCCTGCGTCAAGCCCACGGCAAGTACAAGCGCTCGTTCCTTGAGACCGAGTCCGACGAGCGCGACGCCACCTACTTCATCCTCTATCAGCTCGAAGTGATCGAGCAGGCGATCGAGCAGCTCCACCGATATCTCGACCGCAAGGTTGCTGAGGTGCGATCGGTGGAGCGGCTGATCCGCGGCTCACGCGGGTTCAACCACCGTCAGCTGGCGCTGCTCGGCGACGCGCTCCGGAACCCGGACGGCATCTACACCTTCGGCTCGCACGCGACAAGTCACGGGGTGACGCACGAGACGGCACGTACCGATCTCCGAGATCTCGCCGCGCGCGGGGTCCTCGATATACAGCGTGCGGGGCGGCGCTACCTCTTCCGACCCCCTGAAGGGCTCGCTGATCGGTTACAGCGACTCGGGGATGCTTAGGCGCGCCAGTACACCGCTCGCTCCGGCTCGAGCCGCAGCAGCGGCCCCGGAGGCCGGCGCTCGCGGTAGGGCGCGTAGCGGGCGCTGAGCGCGGCGATGGCGGCCGGCGCCGCGTCGATGTCGACGATGCTGACGGTGCCCAGGAGCTGGACCCACGCCAGCCGGTCCCAGTCGTCGTCGTAGCGGTCCACGCACAGCGCCGCCTCGGGCCGGCGCCGCAGGTAGCGCAGACGCGCCGGCTCGCGCGAGCGCTTGGGCTTGTCGTCGATCGCGCTCCAGATCGCGCCCTCGGCGACCGCGAACGTCATGGGGAGGACGCGCGGGTGGTCGTGGTCGTCGACGAACGCGAGCCGCGCGACCCGCTCGGCAGCGAGCAGCTCCCGGGCCCAGCCGGGGAGCTCATCTATCGTTCGCCCGACGATCACGCGAGCGTAGAGGAGGACGGATGGACGTCGCCATCGGACTGCCCGCCACGATCCCGGGCGTCGAGCGCGATCAGCTGCTCGAGTGGGCGCGCCGCGCGGACGCGCGCGGGTTCTCGAGCCTCGCGACGCTCGACCGGATCGTCTATCCGAACTACGAGCCGCTGATCGCCCTCGCCGCGGCAGCCGCGGTGACCGAGCGGATCGGGCTGATGACGGCGATCATGATCGCGCCGTACCGGGCCAACGGCGCGCTCGTCGCCAAGCAGGCGGCGACGCTCCACCACCTCTCGAACGGGCGCCTGACGCTCGGCGTCGCCGTCGGCGGGCGCGAGGACGACTACGAGGCCTCGGACGTGGACTTCCACACCCGCGGGCGCGACTTCGACGAGATGCTGGAGACCTGGAAGCGGGTGTGGGAGGGAGACACCTCGTTCGGGACGGCGGGAGGCGTCGGGCCGGCGCTGCCGCAGGGCCGCCCGGGGCTGCTCATCGGCGGCTCCGCCGACGTGGCCTTCGAGCGCGCGGCCAAGTACGGCGACGGCTGGATCATGGGCGGCGGCACGCCGGACCAGTTCGGCGAAGGCCTCGCGAAGCTGCGGGCCGCGTGGGAGGCGGCGGGCCGCACCGACCAGCCGCGCGCCGCCGCGCTGGCCTACTTCGGGCTCGGCGACGGCGCCCGCGAGGCGGCCGACGCCTACCTCCTCCACTACTACGAGTGGCTCGGCAAGTACGCGCGGATGGTTGCCGACAGCGCGGCGATCGACGCCGAGACCGTCAGGCAGTACGTCGCGGGCTTCGCCGACGCCGGGTGCGACGAGTTCGTGCTGTTCCCGACCAGCGCGGAGCCGGAGCAGGTCGACCTGCTGGCCGACGCGCTCGCGTGAGGCTCAGGGGTTGGACACGGGCCCGACGAGCGTGAGGTCGAACGCGCGGCCGACGTCGGGCGCCCGGTCGAGGATCCCGAACTCCTCGTCCCACCGCGCCCACTCCCGCAGCACGTCCTCGCGCAGCTCGCCGTAGGCGCGCGCGCCGGCCGTGAAGGCGGGGGCGACGGCGTCGAACTGCGCCTGGGCGGCCTCGCGCTCGAGGCCGGGCTCGGCCTCCACCAGGGCGCTGACGCCGCTCTCCGGATCGGTCTGGGCGGAGACGTATCCCCGCTGGAGCGCCCGGATCGTGGCCGCGACGACCGGGCGGCGCTCCTCGAGCGTCGAGCGGGTCACGCAGAGCACGAGCTCCGGGTACGCGGGCGCGCCGTAGTCGTCGACGCGGAACTCGCGCGTGTCCGGCCGGCGGGCGCGCAGCGCCACGCCCTCGACGTTCCAGAACGCGGTCGCGCCCGCCACGCGCCCGGCGAGCAGCGCCTTGACCGCCTCGAAGCCGATCGTCGTCGTGCGCACGGCGTCGGGGTCGCCGCCGTCGCCCTCGACCACCGAGCGCAGGACGGCCACGTCGGACGGCAGCCCGGTCACGCCCGCCCGCCGGCCTTCGAGCTCGCGCGGGCGGCGGACGTCCGGCAGCGCGAGCACGGAGGCGAGCGGCCGCTGGACGACCGCCATGACGCCGACGATGTCGGCTCCCTCCTGCCGCGCCAGCCCGAGGTCGTGGATGTCGAGGATCGCCATGTCCGTCCGGCCGCCCTGGAGCTGGCGCAGCGCGTCGGTCGACGCGCCCGGCGCGCGGACGTCGAGCTCGACCCCCTCGGCGCCGTCGAAGTCGCGGGCCAGTGCGAGGTAGATGCCGGTGTGCACGCCGTTGGGCGTGAAGTCGAGCAGCAGCGAGGCCGCCTCGTTGGGGCGGTCGACGCCGCTGGTGCCGCCGCACCCCGCGAGCGCGAGGAGGGCGAGGAGGAGGGCGGCCCGGAGCACGCGGTCAATGATGGTGGCACCGGTATCGTCAGGCCTGCATGCGCCGCCGGGTCACGTTCTCGCGCAACGTCACGCTCTCCCTCTCGCGCACGTGCCGGTGCCACTGCAAGTACTGCGCGTTCGCCACCCACCAGCCGCACCTGCACGAGCCCGAGGAGGTCGAGCGGCTGATCGACCGCGCCGCCCGGCGCAAGGTGAAGGAGCTGCTGGTGCTGACGGGCGAGGCGCCCGACCACCATCCCGGCGTCCGCGCGCGGCTCGCGCGGCTCGGATTCGACGACTTCACGGCGTACGTCGTGTGGGCCTGCGAGCGCGCGCTCGAGCGGGGCCTGCTCCCGCATACGAACCTCGGCGTGCTCGCCCGCGACGACCTCGCCCGCCTGCGCGAGGTGACCGCCTCCCAGGGCCTGATGCTGGAGTCGATCAACTCCGACCTGGTCGCCCACCAGGGCTCGCCGACCAAGCACCCGGCCGAGCGGCTCGCGACGATCGCCGCAGCGCAGGGGCTGCGGATCCCGTTCACGAGCGGGATCCTGGTCGGCATCGGCGAGTCCGAGGAGGACCGGGTCGCCTCGCTCGAGGCGCTCGCCGGCTTCGACCACCTCCAGGAGGTGATCCTCCAGAACTTCGTGCCCCACCGCCGCTACTACGGCGAGGAGCCCGCCGAGATCGCGAGCGAGGCGGCGGACGCGTACTGGCGCACCGGCCTGCACGCCGCGCCGGAGCACGGCGCGCCCGGATGGGCCACGCCGGTCACGCTCGACGACATGAAGCGGCTGATCGCGGAGACCCGCCGGCTCCTGCCCGGCGTCGGCATCCAGGTGCCGCCCAACCTCGCCGACTGGTGGCCGGAGCTCGTCGCGGCCGGGGCCACCGACCTCGGCGGGCTGTCGGCCAACGGCGACCACATCTCGCCCGAGCACCCGTTCCCGTCGCCCCACCAGGTCCGCCGCCGGCTGGCGGAGGACGGCGTCGCGCTCGCCGAGCGGCTGTGCGTGTACGGGCGCTTCATCGACGAGGAGTGGATCGCCCCGCGCGTGCTCGAGGTCGTCCGCGACCGCTACCGCGCGTTCATCCCGCGCCGCGGCGCCGCGCAGACGGCGCCCGCCACGCTCGAGCGCGCCCGCGACGGCCGCGCCCTCGCGCCCGACGAGCTCTCCGCCCTGTTCGCCGAGAGCCGCCCCGAGGTGATCGAGGACATGCGCCAGGCGGCCGACGAGCTGCGCGCCGAGCTGGCCGGCGACACGGTCACGTACGTCGTCAACCGCAACATCAACGTCTCGAACGTCTGCATCGTCGGCTGCGCGTTCTGCGGCTTCGGCGTCGGCCGCCGCTCGCCCGACGCGTACGAGCACGACCGCGAGGAGTTCGTCCGCCGCGTGCACGACGCCGTGGCCTTCGGGGCGACCGAGATCTGCATGCAGTCCGGCATCCACCCGGACTGGACGCTCGAGGACTACCTCGGGTGGCTGCGCCTCGCCAAGGAGACGGCGCCGGAGCTGCACCTACACGCGTACAGCCCGATGGAGATCGCGCACATGTGCGACACCACCGGCCTCGAGCCGGCGGCGGTGCTCTCACAGCTCGCCGACGCCGGGCTCGACTCGGTGCCCGGGACCGCCGCCGAGGTGCTCGACGACGGCGTCCGCGCCCGCATCAGCCCCAACAAGCTGCCCGCCGCCCGCTGGGTGCAGATCATCGAGGCCGCCCACCGCACCGGCCTGCGCTCGACGGTCACCGTGATGTTCGGACACATCGAGACCCCCGCGGAGCTCGCCGAGCACATGCGCGTCGTGCGGGCCCTCCAGGAGCGCACCGGCGGCTTCACCGAGTTCGTGCCGCTCTCGTTCATCCCGTTCCACACCCAGCTCGGCCGCACCCACGGGATCGAGGAGATCAGCCGCGAGGAGAACCTCAAGCACACGGCGGCGTTCCGGCTCGCGCTCGGGCGCACGATCGTCAACCTCCAGGCGAGCTGGGTGAAGATGGGGCTCGACGCCGCCACCGAGGCGCTGCGCTGGGGCGTCAACGACCTCGGCGGGACGCTGATGGAGGAGTCGATCTCACGCATGGCGGGCTCGTACCACGGCGTGCGGCTCGAGCCGGAGGACCTGGTCGGCGCCGCCCACGCCGCCGGGCGCCCGGCGGCGGAGCGGACGACGCTGTACGGGATCCGCCGGCGCCACGAGCTGGTCGCGGCCTGATGGCCGGCCTCGTCCTCGGGCCCATGAACCGGTGGGCAGGGACCTCGGAGGCGACGGTGTGGGTGGAGACCGACGCCGCCTGCGAGGTCGAGGTGCGAGCGGAGGGCATCGACCCGGTGCGCCAGCGCACGTTCTGCGTCCACGGCCACCACTACGCGATCGTGCGCGTGCGCGGGCTCGAAGAGGACGCGGCGACGCCGTACGCGGTCGCGCTCGACGGCGAGCCCGTGTGGCCGGAGCCGGACAGCCCGTTCCCGGACAGCCGCCTGCGCACCCATGCCGCCGACGGGCCGGCGCGCGTGGTGTTCGGGTCGTGCCGGACGGCGTATCCGCACGAGCCGCCGTGGGCGCTCAAGCCGGACGAGGACGAGCGCGGCCGGGAGGTCGACGCCCTGCGCGCCGTCGCCCTGCGGATGGCGGACTCCGACCCCGACGGCTGGCCGCACACCGTGCTCCTGCTCGGCGACCAGGTCTACGCCGACGAGGTGTCCCCCCACACGCTCGAGCTGATCCGCTCCCGCCGCGACACCAGCGAGCCGCCGTGGGAGACGATCGCCGACTTCGAGGAGTACACGTACCTCTACCGCGAGGCGTGGAGCGACCCCCCGATCCGCTGGCTGCTCTCCACCGTCCCCTCGGCGATGATCTTCGACGACCACGACGTCATCGACGACTGGAACACGTCGGCCGAGTGGGTCGCCACCATGCGCGCGACGTCATGGTGGGACCGGCGCGTGACCGGCGCCTTCATGGCCTACGTGCTCTACCAGCACTGGGGCAACCTGCATCCGGACGCGCTCGAGGAGGAGGACATCTACGCGCGGGTGCGCGAGAGCGAGGACGCGAGCGCGATCCTCGCCGACTACGCGTTCAAGTCCGATCGCGAGATCGAGGGCGTGCGCTGGAGCTACTGCCGCGACATCGGGCGCACGCGGATCGTGATGGTGGACTCGCGCGCGGGCCGGGTGCTCGAACCGGGCCGGCGCGGCATGGTCGACGCGGATGAGTGGGCATGGATCGTCGAGCACGCGACCGGCGGCGTCGAGCACCTGCTCATCGGCACGTCGCTCCCGCTCATCATGGCCCCCGCGCTGCACTACCTGGAGGCGTGGAACGAGGCGGTGTGCGACGGCGCCTGGGGCCGTCTCGCCTCCCGGGTGGGGGAGAAGATCCGGCAGGGCGCCGACCTCGAGCACTGGCCGGCCTTCCGTGCGTCGTTCGACGCCATGTGCGAGCTCCTGCGCGACGTCGGCGCCGGCGCGCGCGGCGAGGCGCCGGCCAGCATCGTCGTCCTCTCCGGCGACGTGCACCACGCCTACCTGGCCGAGGTCGGGTTCCCGAGCGGGACCGACGTTCGCTCGGCGGTCTGGCAGGCCACGTGCTCGCCGTTCCGCAACCCGCTCAACCGCAACGAGCGCCGCGGCGTGCGCTTCGGGTTCACCCGCGCGGGCGCGGCGATCGGCCGGGCGCTCGCGGGCGCCGCGGGCGTGCCGCGCCCCTCCGTGCGCTGGCGCTTCCAGGACGGCGACCCGCGGTTCGACAACCAGGTCGGCACGCTGTTGCTCGACGGCCCGCGCGCGATCGCGCGCCTCGAGCGCTCGCTTCCGTCCGACAAGGGGCCGGAGCATCCGGTGCTCGAGGTGAGCGATGAGCACGCGCTCGCCTAATCGCGTCTTCGCAGTCCCTTAAGACGCCTTACGGACGGGCGAGGCATGATGAGCGTCAACGAACCGCGACAGCGGCGACGCACCCTATGCACCGTTGCACGAGAGGAGGCTGATGGCGGCCCATCCCGTAGCCGTACCCGACGCTCACGAGCGCCGGCTTGCCGAGCGCACTCGCTCGGCGCGCCTGATCCGCGACTCGATCTGCCTGCTGAGCTCGAAGTGGTCGGTTGACATCCTGCTCGCGCTCGGGGACGGCACCCGCCGGTACCACGAGCTGCTCGAGGACCTGCAACCGATCTCCGAGAAGGTCCTGACGCAGACCCTGCGCGGCATGGAGCGCGACGGGCTCGTCGCCCGCCGCGTGCACGCCGAGGTGCCGCCGCGCGTGGAGTATGCGCTGACGCCGCTCGGTGCGACGATGGCCCCGCCGCTGAAGGCACTGGGTGCGTGGTCGCTGACCCACGGCAAGCGCGTGGAGGAGGCGCGAGACCGCTTCGAGGCTCGAGCGGCCGCTCGCCGCGCCGCGTAAACGGAGGGGGCCCCGCCCAACGGATCATTCCGTGTGGAGCGATGTCCCGTTGGGCACCCCCTAGCGGAAGAGGTCGTTCTCGGCCGCGCGGATGAGCGCGGCGCCGCCCGGTCCGTCGCCGGGCGTCACGTGGCGGGCGAGCCCGCGGATCCTCACCGCGGGTTCCCGCGTCGCCTTGCCGCGGACGAGGTCGGCCGCGGCCGCGGCCTGGTCGGCGACGGCGATCACCGTCGCCGTCAGCGGTCGGCCGGCGCCGTCGGGGAGCCCGCGGCGGTCGTCGAGCGGCGCCAGGCCGGCGGCGCCGATCGCGACCTCGGCCTGGCCGGTGCGCCAGGCGCGCCCGAAGGAGTCGGTGATCACGACCGCGCAGCCGAGCCGGGCGCGCAGCGCGCGCGCCGAGGCGTCCGGGTCGTCGGGGAGGAGCACGAGCCGGTCGGGCGCGCCGGCGTTGGAGGCGTCGACACCCGCGTTGGCGCACACGAAGCCGTGCCGGGTGCGGCAGATGAAGCGCCCGCGGTCGGCGCGCAGGATCTCCTCCGACTCGTCGAGCACCACCTGCATGTGGCGCGGGTCCTTGCCGTGCTCGGCGGCGAGGCGGCGGGCGCGCTCGTCCGGCTCGACGGTCGCGAGGTCGACGATCCGGCCCTCGGCCTTGGACACGACCTTGTGCGCGACCGCCAGCACGTCGTCCGGCCGCAGGCCACCCTCGAGGTGGGCGGCGGCCGCAGCGAGGAGCGTCGCGAGGTCGTCGCCCGGCCGGACCTCGGGCAGGCCGGGGAGCGCCTCGATCCTCAACTGACGCCGGCGGGCACGAGCCGGTCGAGCAGCGCGCGCGTGCGGGGCGCGAGCTCACGGCGGGCGTCGAGCGCGGCGCGCAGCGCGGCGAGGTCGCCGGGAGTGTCGACGTCGAGTCCCAGGGACGGCAGCGCGCGGACCTTGACGGTCGCGCCGGCGGCACGGGCACGCGCGGCGTGCCTGGCCATCGAGCCCGCCCCGAACGACGGGGCGACGGCGCCGGGGGGCGCGAGCAGCAGCGCGTTCGTCCCGCTTCCGTGCCGGTCGGGGACGACCGTCACCTGCGGCGGCTCGCATCGACCGTCGAGCAGCGCGCCGAGCTCGTCGGGATCGAGGGCCGGGCAGTCACCCGGCACGAGCAGCACGCGCTCGGCCCCGCGCTCGACGGCTGCGTCGATCCCGCGCTGGGCGGCGGCGGACTGCCCCGCCTCGTCCGGGTCGGAGATGACGATCGTGCCCGCATCGGGGACGAGCGGCTCCGCGGTCACGACGATCACGTCGGAGAGAGCGCGGGTCGCCGTCAGCGCGCTCAGCACGTCGGCCGTCATCGCCGCGGCCAGCTCCCCGCGGTCGAGCCCCTCGCCGAGGCGCGACTTCGCGCGCGAGAACGACTTGATCGGCAGGACGGCGGCCGTGCGCACCGGCAAAGCCTAACCAGTGAGGGCGGCGGCGAAGTCGAGCACCTCGCGGGCGACGCGCCGGCGGCCGGCGGCGTCCGCCATCTCCACGTCGGTGACCAGCGTCGGCACCTCGTCGGCGCGCTCGTCGGCCACCAGTCCGTCGAGCAGCCCCGCGTAGTGGGCGGCGATCCCGGCGGACGAGAGCGGCCGGCCGGCCCACTCCATGAACACGTCGGTCGGGCCCTTGAGGACCGCGCCGCGCACGAGCGGGGAGACGGCGACGACCGGCGCAGCCGCGTGCTCCAGCGCGGTCGCGAGCCCCGGGACGGCGAGGATCGGCCCGATCGAGATCACCGGGTTCGACGGGCCGATGACGAGGGCGTCGGCGGCGGCGATCGCCTCGAGCACCTCGGGCGTCGGCCGCGCGGCCTCGATCCCGTGCAGCTCGACGTCCTCGACCGGCCCCGCGGCGCGTTCGCGGATCATGAACTCCTGGAAGGCGAACCGGCGCCCGCGCGCGCCGACGTGGGTGCGGACGGGCTCGTCGCACATCGGCAGCACGCGCGCCGCCACCCCGAGGGCGCGGCGCGCCTCGTCGATCGCCGCCGTGAGCCGGGCGCCCTCGGCGAGCCGCGCGGCCCGGCGCAGGCAGAGCGCGAGGTCGCGGTCGCCGAGGTTGAACCAGACGTCCTCGCCCAGCTCCTTGAGACCGGCCATGACGTTGAACGTGTCGCCCTCGAGGCCCCAGCCGCGCTCGTCGATGCGGTCGGCCAGCCAGAAGGTGACGAGGTCGGGGTCGGGGGAGACGTACGCGTTGTAGATCTCCACGTCGTCGCCGGTGTTGGCGATCACGGTGAGGTCGGAGCCGACCTCGTCGAGCATCCCGCGCGCCAGCTTCGCCCCGCCGGTGCCGCCGGCGAGGAGGACTACCACGGGCGCTTGCCGAGATCCGTGAGGCGCACGCCCGCGTGGGTCTTGTAGCGCGCGTTGACCCCGATCAGCAGCGCGGTCAGCGACTCGGCGATGCGGGCCATCTCCAGCCGCCCGCCGTCGACGCAGCGCAGCCCGGGGATCAGCTCGATCAGCGCCGCCGCCCGCGCCTTGTCGGCCCGGCGGTCGCCGCAGACGAGCACGTCCTCGCCCAGCTCGTGGTCGAGGTCCTTCAGGCCGGGGGCGTTGACGGTGTGCAGCGCGGCGACCACGTTGACGCCGTCCGGCGCCATCTCGGCCGCCTGCTGGGCCGCCGACCCCTGCCAGACGCCGAGCACGCGCGTCGCCTTGCCGGAGACGGCGGCGGCGAGCGGGACCGTAGCGTCGACGAGCAGCTGTCCCTCGCGCAGGTGCTCCTTGAGGTTCGTCAGCGTCTCGGACTGGTTGCGGAACGGGACGCAGAGGAACACGACCTCGCTGGCGGCGGCGGCCTCGGCGTTCGCGAGGCCCCGCACGTCCGCCTCGGGAGCGCGCTCGCGCACCCAGGCGGCCGCCTCGTGCGCCCGCTCGGCGTCGCGGGATCCGATCACGACCGTGACGCCGGCCGCGGCCAGCCGCAGGGCGAGCCCCGAACCCAGGGCGCCCGTCCCGCCGATCACGGTGACCTGCTCGTCCGGCATCGGCGGAGCACCCTATACGCTGCCGCGATGCGGCTGGAGGGTCGGATCGCGCTCGTCACCGGGGGCGCCTCGGGGATCGGCGCGGCGACCGCCCGGCGGCTCGCGGCCGAGGGCGCGCGGGTCGTCGTGGCCGACATCGACGAGCCCGGCGCGCGCGACGTGGCGGGCGAGATCGACGGCCTCGCGGTGCTCATGGACGTCGCCGACGCCGCCTCCGCCCGGGCCGGGGTGGCAGCGGCCGAGGAGGCGCTCGGCCCGCTCGACGTGCTCGTCAACAACGCCGGCACCGACCGGTTCGCGTTCTTCGTCCACACCGACGAGGGGCTGTGGGACCACGTCTTGGGGGTCAACCTGCGGGGCACGATCGCCGTAACCCACGCGGCGCTGGAGGGGATGCAGCGCCGGGGCGCGGGCGCGATCGTCAACGTCGCGTCCGAGGCGGGCCGCGTCGGCTCGCAGGGCTCGGCGGTCTACTCGGCGGCCAAGGCGGGGGTGATCGGTTTCACGCGCGCGGTGGCGCGCGAGTCCTCGCGGCTCGGCGTGCGGGTCAACGCCGTCGCGCCCGGGCCGATCGAGACGCCGCTCCTCACCGCCGCCCCCGAGCAGCTCGGCGAGATCGGCGAGCGGCTCATGCAGGGGATGATCGCCGCCACGAGCATGCGCCGGATCGGGCAGCCGGAGGAGGTGGCGGCGGCGATCGCCTTCCTGGCCTCCGACGACGCCTCGTATGTCACCGGCCAGACGCTCAACGTCTCCGGCGGCCTCTCGATGGCCTGAGGCCGCATCCATCGACTCTCGCGGCGAATCAACGCCGTATGCACGGCCATTCGGCAATCGGCCGAGCACCCAAGTGACCCGCCACGTCGATGCTCGGCCGATCGACGCCTGACCGGGCCTACGACGCTGATTCATCCACGATGATCGATGGATCCGGCCTGATCCTAAGATCCTCCGCGTGCGTGTCGCGATCCGCGAGGTCGGTCCCCGGGACGGGTTCCAGAACGAGCCCGAGGTGGTGCCGACCGACGAGAAGGTGCGGCTGATCGAGCTGCTGGCGGCCTCGGGGCTGAAGCGACTCGAGGTCACGAGCTTCGTGCGGCCCGACGTGATCCCGCAGCTGGCGGACGGGGCCGAGGTGCTGTCGCGCATCGACGTGCCGGACGACGTGTCGCTCTCCGTGCTGATCCCGAACGAGCGCGGGCTGGAGAACGCGCTGCGCCAGCGGGAGCGGTTCCACGAGGTCAACGTCTTCCTGTCCGCCACCGAGTCCCACAACCGCGCGAACGTGAACCGGTCGATCGCCGAGTCGCTGGCCGGGCTCGAGCGCGTGCTGGGCCGGGCGCGCGAGGAGGGACTGCGCTGCGAGGGCGTGATCTCGGTCGCGTTCGGGTGTCCCTACGAGGGGCACGTGCCGGTCGAGCGGGTGATCGAGATCGCCCGCGCGCTGCGCGACGCCGGCGCCCAGGAGGTCGGCTTCGGAGACACGACCGGGATGGCCAACCCGGCGCAGGTGCGCGAGTTCTTCCCGGCCGTACGCTCGGCGCTGGGCGACGAGGTCGAGCTGACCGCGCACTTCCACAACACGCGCGGGCAGGGTCTGGCCAACGTCCTCGCCGCGCTCGACGCGGGCGTGCGCAGCTTCGAGTCGAGCTTCGGCGAGCTCGGCGGCTGCCCGGTGCCGCGCGGCGCGACCGGCAACATCGCGACCGAGGACCTCGTGTCGATGCTGCACGAGATGGGTGTCGAGACCGGCGTGTCGCTGGAGGCCGTGCTGGAGGCCGCGCGCGCGGCGCAGGAGGTGCTCGGCCGGCCGCTCGGCTCGCACGTGCTCACGGCCGGACCGGTGGTGTGGAACTCGCCGAGCTGACCACGCTGCGGCTCGGCGGTCCCGCCGGGCGGCTCGTGGAAGCGCGCACCGACGACGAGGTCATCGCCGCCGTCCGCGGCTCCGACCCGGTCGCGCTCGTCCTCGCCGGCGGCTCGAACGTGGTCGTGGCCGACGAGGGCGTGCCGGGGACCGTCGTTCGCGTCGCGACGCGCGGTGTGGAGCGTGCCGCTGCCGCGGGCGGCGCCACCCGGCTCGTCGTCGCCGCCGGCGAGTCGTGGGACGACCTCGTGGCGCTGACGGTCGCGGAGGGCCTCCAGGGCTTCGAGTGCCTGTCCGGCATCCCCGGCTCGGTCGGGGCCACGCCGATCCAGAACGTCGGCGCGTACGGGCAGGAGGTCGCCGAGACGATCGAGTCGGTGCGCGTGTACGACCGCGAGGCCGACAACGTGGTCGACATGCCGGCCGCCGAGTGCGGGTTCGGGTACCGCACGAGCGTGTTCCGCTACCACGACCGCCACGTCGTCCTCTCGGTCTCCTTCCGGCTCCGTCAGGACGACCGCTCGGGCCCGCTCCGCTACGCCGAGCTCGCCCGCACGCTGGGCGTGCCGGTCGGCGGCACCGCACCGCTGACCGCCGTCCGCGAGGCGGTGCTCGGGCTCCGGCGCGGTAAGGGCATGGTGATCGACCCCGCGGACCCGGACTCGGTCAGCGCCGGGTCGTTCTTCACCAACCCGATCCTCGATCGCGCGCCTGAGGGGGCGCCGACCTGGCCCGAGGCGGACGGTCGCGTGAAGACGTCGGCGGCGTGGTTGATCGAGCACGCCGGCTTCCACCGCGGCCACGGGAACGGCCGGGTCGGGATCTCGACCAAGCACACGCTCGCGCTCGTCAACCGCGGCGGCGCCACCACGGCCGAGCTGATGGCGCTCGCCCACGAGATCGCCGCGGCGGTCGACGACCGCTTCGGGGTGTCACTGCACCCCGAGCCGGTCCTCGTCGGGCACTCGTGGTGAGCCCGGCGAACGTCAACGGCGCTGGGTAGGGAGGTCGAGGGAGCCAGCCGCGGCGCCCGCCCCTTCAAGGCGGGATTACGTGTCAATCGGCGAGGCGGAGCTCATCGAAATCCACTTTTATGCTCGTCTGGAGCACAAAGGTGGATTTGGGCGAGCCAACCGTCGCCGAAAGACACGTAACCCCGCCTTGACAGTCCCCGCGGACCGGCCGGCACCCAGCCTCCCTACCCAGCCGCAGTTGACGTTGCTTGAGCCGCCGACGGTCATCTGCGAGGGCCGCTTGCGTCAGTTCGCTCCGGCGGGGACAAGGATGCCGCGCCCTTGCAGCCGCCCGTTGTCGAGGTCGGCCATCGCGTCGTTGATCGCGTCGAGCGGGTAGGTCGTCGTGTGGAGCGTGACCTGGCCCTGGGCGGTCAGCGTCATCAGCTCCTGGAGGTCGACGTAGGTCCCGACCAGGTTGCCGATGAACGAGATCTCGCGCGAGATGACGTCGATCGTGGGGATGTCGATGTTCTCGCCGTAGCCGATCACGTAGTAGAAGCCGCCGTCCTGGACCATCGCGATCCCGTCCTCGATGGCGCCCTTCTCGCCCACGAAGTCGATGATCGCCTCGGCCCCCAGCCCGTCGGTCAGCTCCTTCACGGCGTCCACGTGCTTCGAGCCGTCGACCTTGATCGTGCGGTCGGCGCCCACCTCGCCGGCCAGCGCAAGCGCCTTCTCGGACGGGTCGACGACGATCACCTCCGCCGGGGTCATCGCCTTCAGGCACTGGATGCCGATGTGCCCGAGCCCGCCCGCGCCGATCACCACCGCCCGCGTGCCCGGTCCGAGCACGGGGATCGCCTTCTTGACCGCGTGGATGGCGGTGAGTCCGGCATCGGCGAGCGCGGCGATGTCGCGCGGGTGCAGCGACGGGTCGAGCTTGACGACCGAGCGCGCGCTCGTGAACAGGAAGTCGGCGAAGCCACCGTCGCGGTTGATTCCCGGGAACGACCCGCTGAGGCAGTGCATGTCGTCGCCGCGCCGGCACGGCGGGCACAGCCCGCACGAGATGAACGGATGCACGATGACCGTGTCGCCGACCTCGACGTTGGTGACCGCGGATCCCACCTCGTGGACCCAACCGGCGTTCTCGTGGCCGGGCGTGTACGGGAGCTGGACGCCGGACTTCTCCGCCCACTGCCCCTCCTGGATGTGCAGGTCGGTGCGGCACAGCCCGGCCGCCCCGATCCGCACGACGACGTCGAGCGGCCCCGTGGCGCGCGGCTCGTCGACCTCGTCGAGCTTCAGTGCCTCGTGATAGGCGTGCAGGCGCGCCGCTCTCATGCAGCCACCTCCTCCTCCCGATAGCGGGTCCTCAGCAGGTCGCGGCAGGTGCCGCCGTTCGTCTCGAGGCTCAGGCTGACGAGCCGGGCGCGCCGGAGCCACGTCGGCAGCTCGTCGGCGCTGAGCGGCCCCCCGTCGCCGGAGACCAGGGCCGGCGCCTGTGGGCCGTGCGGGAGGCCCAGCGCAGCGCGCAGCTCCAGGCCGCGCACCGCCTCTGGGGAGTCGGGCAGGTCCGCGACCCGCAGGGCGACGACGGCCTCGGGGCTCGCCCCGCCGGCCAGCAGCGCTTGGCACAGGCGCGCCTGGCGGGCGAGCAGCGCCTTGCGCCGAAACAGCTCCCGGAGGGCTGCGAGATCCCCCGTCGTCTCCCCGGGGAACGCCGCGCCGAACCCGGTGTCACGCCCGACCGCGGCGTTGATCTCCTCGCCCGTGTAGTGGTCCTCGAGCACCACCGTCACCTCGCGGACCTCCGGCAGCGCGCACACCGCGGCGCGCGCGTCGGCGGCCATCAGGAACGCGAAGTTCGGTGCGCACTGCGGCGTCGGCAGCCGCAGACGCACCGACACGTCGCCGCCTGGGGTCACGACGCAGGAGCCGACGAAGCCGAGCGTGGTGATCGGCTCGTCGAGCTCAGGGTCGTAGACCGTGCCCAGCGCCGCAAGGACGTCGGCCTGCAGGCTCACGCGGGCCCTTCGACCAGCTGCGCGTCGGCCTGGGCGCCCGGCGTGCCCGCCTCCTCGGGCAGGCGGAACTCCTCCGGCACCTCGACGCCGTAGAGCTTGGCCGCGTTGAGGCCGAGGATCTTCTTCTTGGCCGCCGTCGTCCAGCGCGGGTAGTCGGAGTAGTCGTCGTCCGGGTAGTCCCAGTCGACCAGGCCTTCCACCTGCCATTTCGGCTCCCAGATCGCGTAGTCGGAGCCGAACATCATCTTGTCTTCGCCGACCCAGAACAGCAGCTCGCCCATGACCTTGGCGAAGAACCGCGGCCGGGCATGCATGAGCGCGCCGACGGCGACGGCGAGCCCCGCGTAGACGTTCGGCTCCTGCGTCGCCATGAAGCAGAAGTCCTCGATCCGCGGCAGCCCCACGTGCTCGACGATGAAGTTCAGCTCGGGGAAGTCGGTCGCCACGTGGTCGACGTCGGAGACGTCGAACGCGTCCTTGTCCAGCGGCCAGATCGTCGGACCCTTGTGGACGTGGATGTTCGTGATCCCCAGCGCCTGGCACTTCTCGAGGAACGGCACCGCCTCCGGGTCGGTCAGCCTCCAGCCGCGCGAGCCCTTGTACCACTCGGCCGTGTAGAGCTTGACGCCCTGGATGCCGTACTTGGCATGGTCCTCCTCGAGCGCCCGCAGCCCGGCCTCACCCTCGCGCGGGTCCCAGCGGCCGTTGAGGATCAGCTTCCCCGGGAAGCGATCCAGCAGCGGAGCGTCCTGCTCGGCGGTGTTGAAGCCCCGCGTGTACCACTCCTTGAGGTACGTGGGCTGGAAGATCGCCATGTCGACGTGGCCCTCGCGGAAGACGTCCTTCTCGAAGTCCTCCTCCGTGTACTTCTGGAACTTCTCGAGCGACCAGTGGGTCTCGGGCGGCCCGAGCCCCATGTACGCGTGGAAGCACTCGATCCAGCCCTTCGCGTACTGCTCGGCGCCCGGCACCCAGTTGCCCGGGCTCGCGTCCCAGAAGTGCAGGTGGGTGTCGAGAACGAAGTACTTCTCGCCGTCCTTCTCGTACATCGGCTCCCCCTCGGAATAGGCGAACAGACCGACACTACCGCCCGCTGAAGGCCGGTTGGCGTTTCTCGCGGAACGCGGCGGCGCCCTCGGCGAAGTCGGCCGTCGCCGCGCAGCGCTCCTGCATCGCGACCTCGAGCTCCAGCGTGGTGGACAGCGCCGGGCGCGCCGAGGCATCCATCACCCGCTTCGCCAGCCCTACGGCGACGGGCGCGCAGGCGAGCAGCTCGTCGACCAGCGCGCCCGTCGCCTCGTCGAGCTCGTCGGCCGGCGCGATCCGGTTGGCGAGGCCGATGCGCTCGGCCTCCTCGCCGCCGATCAGCTTGCCGGTCATGATCAGCTCCTTGGCGCGGCCGAGGCCGACGACGGCGGGCAGGCGCGAGCAGCCGCCGACGTCCGGGATCAGGCCGACCCGGGTCTCCGGCAACCCGATCACGGCATCGGCCGCGACGACCCGGAGGTCGCACGCGAGCGCGAGCTCCATCGCTCCGCCGATGCACGCGCCGTGGATCTGGCAGATCGTCGGCTTGGTCATCTCCTCGGCGAGGTTCCACGCCTCGAGACAGCGGGAGCGGAACGCCCGCAGGTGCTCGGGCGCGCCCGCCAGGGCGGCCAGCGAGCCGAGGTCCATGCCTGAGGAGAACATCGGCCCTGCGCCGCGAACGACGACGCAGCGCACCGCCGGATCGTCGGCCGCCGCCCGCAGCGCGGCGCCCGTGGCGTCCACCAGCGCGCCGTCGAACGCGTTGCGCTTCTCGGGCCGGTTCAGGACGACGTGGCGCACCGCGCCGTGGTCTTCGGTGAGCACAAGGGTCATGCGAGGCACCCTACGTGGGTATGGAGCAGGACATGCCTGAACGCCTCCTACCGCCTGGAAACCGCGCGCTCGTGCGCAAGCTCGCGTCGCTCGACGCCCTCGACGCGCCCGCGAAGGCGATCGCGGCGCAGGTCCGCAAGGTCATCAAGCCCGGGCCGGTGAAGGAGGCGCTGAGCGGGAGCTGGCTCGGCCATGCGCTGCATCCGATGCTCACCGACGTGACGATCGGGAGCTTCACCAGCGCGGTGATGCTCGACTGGCTCGGCGGCGCCGACGCACGGCCTGCGGCCCGGCGGCTGATCGGGATCGGCCTCCTGAGCACCCCAACGACCGTGGCGACCGGCTATTCGGACTGGGCCGACAGCGAGGTGGGGGATGACACCGTGCGGCGCATCGGGATCGTCCACGCCGCCGCCAACGCGACCGGCGCGACGCTGTTCGCCGCCTCGTGGGTGCGCCGCCGCAACGGCGGTGGCCGCCTGCTCGCGCTGGCCGGGAGCGGCGTGATGGCGGGGGCCGGCTACCTCGGCGGGCATCTCTCCTTCGCCGAAGGCATCGGCGTGGACCAGACGGCGTTCGAGCATGCGCCGGAGGACTGGACGCCGGTGCTCGGCAGCGGCGACCTCGCCGAGGGGGACAGGCGCTGCGTGATGGCCGACGGCACGGCCGTGATGGTGGCGCGGCACGGCGGGGAGCTGTATGCGCTCTCGGACCACTGCTCGCACCGCGGCGGCCCGCTGCACGAGGGCGAGCTCGGCGACGGCACGATCACGTGCCCGTGGCACGCCAGCGTGTTCGACCTGCGCGACGGCGCGCTTGTCCACGGCCCCGCCGCCTACCCGCAGCCGGCCTGGGACGTCCGCGTGCGTGACGACCGCGTCGAGGTCCGCCGGCGGTAGGCTCAGGCGGGTGCTGGAGCTGCTGCGCCCGCCGCCGCACCGCGGCCCACTGATCGCCGCGGGAGCGGTCGCCCTCACCACCGGGCTCGCGCTCGCCGAGCTGCGCATCGAGGACGCGCTCACCCCGGGCTACCACCTCTTCGCGCTGGCCGCCGCCGCCGCGATCGTCCTCGCGCTGGGTCTCCACGCTCCGAACGAGGACGGCGCCCCGCCCGCGTACCAGTCGGTGCTGCTGGTCAGCGGGCTGGCGCTGCTCTACCTGGCCCTGCTGCGCCTCGCGGACGCTTTCGGCGACAGCTCCGGGGGGTTGCCCGTCGCCACGATCACGCTGACCGCGCTCGCCGAGGCGGCCGCCGCGGCCGTCGTGGCCGTCCGCACCCGGTCGGCGGTCTGCGGGCTGATCGCCGCGGTCGCCGGCATGACCGCGCTCCTCGCGGCCTGGGAGTGGGCGTTCGACCCCGACGGCTTCGGCGTGTTCCGCTGGCTGCTCGGGCTCGGCGCTGCCGGCCTCGTGCTCGCGTCGCTCGCGCTGCGTGCCCGCAGCCCGCGCCACGCGGAGCTGCTCGTGGACGCCGCCGGGCTCGCGATCCTCGCGATCGGGATCCAGACGCTGCTCGACGCGATCGGGTTCCTCGGACTCTTCGGGAGCGGCGGGCTGCCCGGGTTCTGGGAGCTCGTGCTGGCCGGCGCCGGCTTCGGCCTCGTCGCCTACGGGGCGATCGACCGCTCGCCCGGGCCGGCGTGGCTCGGCTTCGCCAACCTCGCCGCGTTCGTCCTCATCGTCGGCCTCGTCGACAGCGAGAGCACGCTGCGCTGGTGGCCGCTGCTGCTCATCCTCGTCGGCGCCGGGGCGATGGCCGCCGGGCTGCGCCCGCGCAAGCCGCTCCCGCCCGAGCCGAGGGCATATCGCGCCGGCGACGCCCCGCTCGCCTCGAGGACCGAGGACGAGGAGGTCGTGCTCCAGGTGCGCGTCGACGACGCCCCGCCGCGATAGCGTGAGCCGCCCATGACCGACGCCCAGCACGTCACCGACGCCTTCGACCGCGCCTACGCGGGCGGGCCGGAGCGCCACCGCGAGAAGTCCGCGCAGCAGGGCAAGCTGCCGGTGCGCGAGCGCGTCGCCCGGCTGCTCGACGAGGGCTCGTTCACCGAGGACGCGCTGCTCGCCAACTGGGAGGCCGAGGGCCTCGGCGCCGACGGCGTGGTCACCGGGCTGGGCGCGATCGGCGGCCGCACCGTCGCGCTGATGGCCAACGATCCCACCGTCAAGGCCGGGTCGTGGGGACCCAAGACGGTGGAGAAGATCCTCCGCATCCAGGAGGCCGCGCTCGCGCACCGGGTGCCGATGATCTACCTCGTCGACTCGGCGGGCGCCCGCATCACCGACCAGGTGCAGATGTTCCCGGGCCGCCGCCACGCCGGCCGGATCTTCTTCAACGAGGTGCGCCTCTCCGGCGCCGTTCCTCAGGTCTGCGTCCTGTTCGGCCCGAGCGCGGCCGGCGGCGCGTACATCCCCGCCTTCTGCGACGTCGTGATCATGCGCGACGGCAACGCCTCGATGTACCTCGGCTCGCCGCGCATGGCCGAGATGGTGATCGGCGAGTCGGTCTCGCTCGAGGAGATGGGCGGGGCCAAGATGCACACCGGCGTCTCGGGCTGCGGGCACTTCCTGGTCAAGAGCGACGAGGAGGGGATCGACCTCGCCAAGCGCTACCTGTCGTACTTCCCCGGCTCGTGGGAGGAGGAGCCCCCGGCGGCGCCGCCCGCGCCCCCGCCGGCCGGCGCGACGCCGATCCGCGAGCTGATCCCGGCCGACGAGAACAAGCCGTGGAACATGCACGAGCTGATCGACGCGGTCGTCGACGAGGACTCGTTCCTCGAGGTCCACAAGCGCTGGGCCAAGGAGGTCATCGTCGGCTACGCGCGGCTCGACGGCCGCGTGGTCGGGATCGTCGCCAACCAGCCGAAGTTCAAGGGCGGCGTGCTGTTCGTGGACTCGGCCGACAAGGCCGCCCGGTTCATCTGGACGTGCAACGCGTTCGGCATCCCGCTGCTCTTCCTGGCCGACGTCCCCGGCTTCATGATCGGCACGCAGGTGGAGCGCCAGGGCATCATCCGCCACGGCGCGAAGATGATCTCCGCGGTCTCCGAGGCGACCGTGCCGAAGCTCTCGGTGATCGTGCGCAAGGCGTACGGCGCCGGCCTGTACGCGATGGCGGGGCCGGCCTTCGACCCGGACGCGACGCTCGTGCTGCCGACCGCCAAGATCGCGGTCATGGGGCCGAGCGCGGCCGTCAACGCCGTCTTCTACAACCAGCTCCAGGCGATCGAGGACGAGGACGAGCGGGCCGCGCGCCGGACCGAGCTGATGGAGGAGTACGCCGAGGGCGTCGACCTGCTCAAGCTCGCCTCGGAGATGGTGATCGACGCGGTCGTGCAGCCGGAGGACCTGCGGGACGAGCTCGTGCGGCGCTTCGCCCGCTACGCGTCCAGGGCCCGGGAGTGGCCGGCCAAGCGCAACGCGATCCCGCCGGCGTGAGCGACGCTCGCCGGGCGCTGTTCGGCCGCTTGATCGACCACGCGGCGCTGTTCCCGCCCGCCTCGCTCGACATGCCGGAGGCGCTGGAGGCCGACCGTCGCGCGCGGGCGACGCCCGAGGCGTGGATGCTCGACCGCTTCATCGTCCCCGCCTCCCGGCTCGGCGAGCTGCCGGCCCAGACGCCGCCGCTGAGCGTGGTGCTCGACCGCGGCGAGGGCGACCTCGACGCGCTCGCGGGGTACGACGTCGTGCTGCTCGAGGGCCGGATCGATCCCGAGTGGATCCCCGAGACGCAGGCGCTGGTGGACGCCAAGCTCGGCGTGCCGGCGTTCTGGGAGCTCGCGCCGGGGCGCGCGCTGACCGGCGAGGTCGCGGCCGTGCGGGAGGCGGGAGCGGGCGCGAAGATCCGCTGCGGCGGCGTGACGGCGGACGCGTTCCCGCCGGTCGAGGCGGTCGCCGCCTTCGTGCTCGCCTGCCGCGACGCCGGCGTGCGCTTCAAGGCCACGGCCGGGCTCCACCATCCGATCCGCCACGTCGACGCGGCGACGGGCTTCCACATGCACGGCTTCCTCAACCTCCTGGCGGCCGCCGTCTTCGCCCACATGGGGGAGGACGACGTCGTCCCACTGCTCGCCGAGGAAGACCCGGCGGCGTTCGCGGTCGACGCCGGCGGACTCGAGGTGCACGGCCGGCGGGCCGACGCCGAGGCGATCGAGGCCGCCCGCGCGGAGCTCTTCGTGGCCTACGGGTCGTGCTCGTTCTCGGAGCCGGTCGAGGACCTGACGGCGCTCGGCATCCTCCCGCTTCAATAGCCTCCTCCGCCCGATGGACTCAGTCGACCTCGCCTTCGCCGGCGCCGTGCGCCAGGCCGAGCTCGTCCGCCGCGGCGAGGTCTCGGCGCGCGAGCTGGTCCAGCTCTACCTCGACCGCATCGACCGCCTGGACCCGGTCCTCAACGCCTACCGCGTCGTGTTCCGCGAGCGCGCGCTGGCCGAGGCCGGCCAGGCCGACGGCCGCGCCGGCGCGGGTGACCGGCGGCCGCTGCTCGGCGTCCCGTTCGCGGTCAAGGACGACTGCGACGTGGCGGGGGAGGCGACCGCGTTCGGGTTCCTGCCGAACGGCGTGGCGACGGCGGACGCCGAGGTCGTGCGCCGCCTGCGCGCCGCGGGCGCTGTGATCCTCGGCAAGACGCATGTGCCGGAGCTGACCATCACGCCGTGGACGGAGTCGCCGACGTACGGCGCCACCCGCAACCCGTGGGACGTGGACCGCACGCCGGGCGGCACCTCGGGCGGCTCGGCGGTCGCCGTCGCGGCCGGCCTGGCCGGTGCGGCGATCGGCTCCGACGGTGCCGGCTCGATCCGCATCCCCGCGGCCTGCTGCGGGCTGTTCGGCCTGAAGGCGCAGAATGGCCGCGTGCCGACGGCGCCGGCCGTCGAGCCGTTCGCCGGCCTGGCCACCTGGGGCCCGCTCACGCGCGGGGTCGCCGACAGCGCGCTCGTCTACGACGCGATCAAGGACGGCGGGCCGTCGTTCGCGGAGGCGGCCGGTCGCGAGCCCGGCCGGCTGCGGATCGCGGTGTCGGTCAAGACCCCGCCGCTCACCGGCGTGCAGGCCGACGAGGAGCAGCTCTCCGGCGTGCAGGCGCTGACGCAGCTCCTGCGCGACCTCGGCCACGAGGTGATCGAGCGCGAGATCGGCTACACGCCGCCGATCGCCGCCAACGTGATCGCGCGCTACCTGGGCGGGATCGCCGAGGAGGGCCGGAGCCTCGGGCACCCGGAGCGATTCTCGCGGCGCACACGCGGCTACATCCGGATGGGCTCGGCGATCCCAGAGGCGTTCGTCGAGCGCGCCAAGGCCGCGGCGGCTGCCGACGGCGCGGCGCTCGACCGCGTCTTCGAGGGCGGGGTGGACGCCGTGGTCACGCCGATGTTCACCCGCCGCCCGCCGCGGGTCGGGGAGTACGAGGGCCGCTCCGCGTTGTGGGCGTTCATCGGCTCGGTCCGCTTCGTGCCGTACTGCGGCGCCTACAACCACACCGGCCAGCCGGCGGCGTCGATCCCGGCGGCGTGGGCGGCCGACGGCTTCCCGGTCGGCGCCCAGCTCGTGGTGCCGCCGCAGGGCGAGCCGGTGCTGCTCTCGCTCGCCGCCCAGCTCGAGCGCGAGCTCGGGTGGCTCGAGCGCCGGCCCGAGGCGGTTCGATGAGCACGGCGGCGCTGCGCGAGGTCGCCGAGGCCATCGCGCGCGAGGCGGGGCGCCAGCTGCGCGACGCGTTCGCCGGGCCGCTCGTGAACGTGACCGCGAAGTCGAGCCCCACCGACCTCGTCTCCGAGGCCGACCACGCCGCCGAGCGGCTGATCCGCGAGCGCCTGGCCAGCGCGCGGCCCGGGGACGGCTTCCTCGGCGAGGAGGGCGGCGACGACGAGGGCACGACCGGGCTCCGCTGGGTCGTCGACCCGCTCGACGGCACGATCAACTTCCTCTTCCGCATCCCGCAATGGGCGGTGAGCATCGCGTGCGAGGACGCGTCCGGCACGTTGACGGGCGTCATCTACGACCCGATGCGGGACGAGCTGTGGTCGGTCGAGCGCGACGGGCCGGCGCTGCTCGACGGGCGTCCGGTCTCGGCCTCGTCGCGCAGCGATCTGGCCACCGCGCTGATCGCGACCGGTTTCGGCTACGACGCCGAGATGCGGCGCGTGCAGGCGGAGATTGTGGCCCGGCTCCTGCCCTCGGTGCGCGACATCCGCCGGCTCGGCTCGGCGGCGCTCGACCTCGCGTGGACGGCAGCCGGGCGCTACGACGCGTACTACGAGCGCGGGCTCAACCACTGGGACCTCGCGGCGGGCGAGCTCCTCTGCCAGCGCGCCGGCCTCGTCGTGCGCGACCTGCCTCCACGGCCGCCGGCCGGCGCGGGCGTGCTGGTCGCTCCCGAGGCGCTCGCGGACCAGCTCGAGCGGTTCGTGGCCTGACATTCCCGGCCGTTGGGTAGGACTCGGTCATGACCATTGCCGCCGTCGTTGTGTTCTGCGTCTTCCTGCTCATCCTGGCCTTCCTCGCTCCGCGCTTGTCGCGCCATCCCGAGCGCGGCGGGCAGAAGGTCCTCGGGGTCGGCAGCCGCGGGGCCGGCAAGGCGCCGGGCAAGCTCGGCCGCTGGCTCCAGAAGCCGTTCCAGACGTCGCAGAAGGCCGTGTCCAAGAGCGGCAGCACTGGGCGCCGCGGACGCGACAAGATGCCGCTCTAGGACTGCTGCCAGCGCTGCGTCGCGCGCGTGCGGGCGGCGTCGTCGGCGCGCACGTGATCGAACGCCGGTGCGCCGGGGCCGTAGCCGGTGTGGGCTCCGTCGAGCGCCTGCAGGCGGCCGGCGAGGTCGCGCGCGTAGACCTCGCGGAAGCTCGCGAAGCTGACCGGGAAGGCACCCCAGTTGATGCCGAGCTCGGCGCTCATGTGGCGGTCGACCAGCTCGGCGTGGCGGGCGGCGTCGCGCGCCGCTCGCGCCAGGTCGGCGTGGAACTCGTCCGGCATGCCGGGGTGCTCGTGCGACGTGCGCGCGAGCAGCTCGGCGGCGCACAGCTTGGCGTCCATCAGCGCGTGAGCCTCGTGCTGGTCCTGCGGCTGGTCGACCACCTGCACGAAGCTGTCGCGCGCCGGGCGGTCCAGCGGGGGCAGGACCTCGAGCTCCCGGCGGCGGTCTGGGTTTCGTGGCAGCGACCCGAGGTCGTCCGGTAGGTCGGCGTCTCGTTCGCTCGGGAGCTCCGTGAGGTGGCGCTCCTGCCGGTGCACGAGGCGCGTGAGGAGGTGGAGGGTTGGCTCGTCGGCCAGCGGGTCGAGCTGCCGTCGGTGGGCGTGGAGCGCGGCGATCAGGGCCGGCTTGAGAGCGCGGTAGACGTCGCGGTCGAGCAGCCGCTCCAGCTCCTCGCCGGGGCCTTCGGGCGCGCCGCCCAGCTCCTCGATACGGCGCCGCAGCTCGGGCACCGCGGACGCGTCGTCGTGCAGGTGGGCGGCGAGCAGGGCCTTGACCTCGAAGCGCGGCTCGAGCGGGAGGCGCCCGGCGGTCGCGTGCACGGCCTCGCGCAGCACGTCGACGGCGTTCGCGAGGCGGGCGGCGGTCTCGGAGGGCGTCAGGGTCACGACGCGGGAGCCTAGTCGTGCCATGCCCGGGGCGGGATTCGAACCCGCACTTGATCGATTTTGAGTCGACTGCCTCTGCCAATTGGGCTACCCGGGCGGGCGGGTCAAGCGTACGACGGGTGCCTACGCGGCCGCGGGTGCGGCGCCGCGCTCGGGACCGCGCTCCGGGCCCTGCTCGACCTCGACGTTCCACGCCTGCCGGAACCCGCTCATGGCGAAGGCGATGAGCAGGATCTGGAGCGGGACGAGCAGCGCGGTCAGCAGGCCGAGCAGGCCTTCGTCGAGCGCCGGGTCGGCGAACCCGGGCTGGTCGCGGTCGAACCACGCCGGCGTGGCGACGGCGGCGAAGATGAGCAGCACGATCGCGAGCGCGGCGGCGAGCGGCAGGACGCCGCGGCTCCAGCGCAGTACGAAGAACGCGAGCACGACGTAGACGACGATGAACGCGACCTGGAGCGCCTTCGCGCCCTCCAGCGCGTCCCACCCGCCGACCGTCACGATCGCGGTCACGCCGGCCGAGACGAGCAGCAGCACCACCACGATCGCCCGCGTCATCTTCGACGCCGCCTTCCGGCGGTTGGGGTGGTCGATCGTGACCCCGGGCTCGGCCATGCGCGCGCGACCATACAATCTCGGTGCCGCGCATGCGGCGGTTCCTGCGGGCGTGGCGGAACTGGTAGACGCGCGAGGTTTAGGTCCTCGTGGCTTTATAGCTGTGGGGGTTCGAGTCCCTCCGCCCGCACTCGGTTCACGACTTCGCCGGGACGAAGGAGTCCAGCAGCGCGACGCTGTTGCGGTGCGACACGGAGATGTTGCGCGGGTTCGACTGCGTCCACCGGATCCCGAGCCGCTCGCAGTACTCGCAGAACAGCGCCCGGATGTCGTCCGACCGGTTCGAGAAGAACCACCGCGGATACGCGTACTCGGCGACGCGACCGCTCGGCAGGAGCGTCGAGAACCGGTTCACGGTCCGGCACCCGTCCGAGTGCAGCAGGCCGCGCAGGAACTCCTTCGGGAACCGATCCACGACCTCCCGCTGCCACGCCGCGAGCTCGATCTTGCGGGTGTGCTTCCGTCCCGGACCGTGCTGTGGAAAGACCTCTGGCCAGCGCTTGCTCGAGGCGCTGACGCGCACGCATCGATGGATTCGATGCGGGTGCCGCCCCACTCGGCGCGGCAGCAGCGTAAGCATCATCGCCGCGGCGCAGTCCTCGATGATGTCCGGGTACGCCGCGTCACACGTGACCACGAGCTGGAAGCTCTGACGATTGTGACCTGTGCGGCGGAAGGCGGGGGATCCAGGACTCGAACCTGGGACCTCCGGTTTTGGAGACCGGCGCTACCGCCAGCTGAGCTAATCCCCCAGGCGGGACGAGTCTAGCGCCGAAGGCGGCCGAGAACAGCGGCGCCGGACGTGCGTGTCAGCGGCGCGGAGGCTCGACGAGCACCAGCTTGCCC
Organism: uncultured Solirubrobacteraceae bacterium; assembly: GCA_963730535.1. Taxonomy (GTDB): domain Bacteria; phylum Actinomycetota; class Thermoleophilia; order Solirubrobacterales; family Solirubrobacteraceae; genus DASSUW01. The sequence goes on along the minus strand of CAVSRU010000011.1, from coordinate 110,478 downwards.
CGGTTCAGCAGCTGCGCGATCGCGCAGGCCTTCTCGATCTGCGAGTAGGTGTAGCGAACCGGGTTGTGCAGGGTCTCGATATGGACGCCGGGGATCTGCATGGTGCGGTGTTGATGCCCGTTTTCGGTGACCCCCATACCATCGGCATCGATGTCGACGCCGATGAGGTCTGAAGTCTTCGCAGACGGCGTTCTGGACGGACGTGTGATGCTCGTGACGGGCGGCGGCACCGGGCTCGGGCGGGCCGCGGCGCGGGAGCTGGCCGCCTGCGGGGCGACCGTCGTGATCGCCGGGCGCAGGGAGGAGCCGCTCGCCGAGGCGGCCGACGCCAGCGGCGCCTCCTACGTCGTCGGCGACGTGCGGGAGGACGCCGACGCCGAGCGGATCGTCCGCACGTGCCTCGACCGCCACGGTCGCCTCGACGTGGTCGTCAACAACGCCGGCGGCCAGTACTTCACGCCGGCCGAGGCGATCGAGCCGAAGGGCTGGCGGGCGGTCACGCGGCTCAACCTCGGCGGCACCGAGCGCATGAGCCGGATCGCCGCCGACCTCGCGATGCGCCCCGCCGGCGGCGGCACGATCGTCAACGTGACGCTTTCCCCGCACCACGGCTTCCCGGGGATGGCGCACTCGAGCACGGCCCGGGCCGCGGTCGAGGGCTACACGCGTGCGCTCGCGCGCGAATGGGCGGCGGACGGCATCGCCGTGCTCGCCATCGCGCCCGGCCACTTCGACACCGCCGTGCTCGCCAAGTACCCGGAGAACGTCCGCCGCGGAGCCGCGGCGACCGTGCCGCTCGGGCGCCTCGGGCAGGAGCCGGAGCACGCCTGGCTCGTCGCCCTCGCCGCGTCCCCGCTCGGCCGCGCGCTCTCGGGCTCCGTGATCACGATCGACGGCGCCCGCGACAACTGGTTCGGCTCCTGGCCACCGACCTCGCTCCTCGACGACACCGGCGCCATCCCGACCGAGGAGCGCCGCCCCAACGCCTGACAGCCGGCCGGAGCACGGCTATGATCGACCGGTCCGCTGCGGGCGAAGTGTTGTGGTTGCACAGAAGCCTTCCAAGCTTCTAGGGCGGGTTCGATTCCCGTCGCCCGCTCTAGAGTGGACGACATATCGGGGAGTGGCGCAGTCTGGTAGCGCACCCGGCTGGGGGCCGGGCGGTCGCAGGTTCAAATCCTGTCTCCCCGACTAAGGACCCGGAGTCCTCACGAGGACTCCGGTGGCCTCAGGAAGCAGCAGTATTCCCCGCTCCTGAGGCGATTCCGGCGCCGAGAGCGGCGTCGTTGCGGCAAGGCCCTCCGAAGTCGTTTCCGAGCCGGATATCCCGTCGCTCACCTTTAGTCGGAGGAACGGCCGAGGTACCGCAACACCGCGAGCACCCGTCGATGGTCATCGGCGTTCTGGGGCAGGTTGAGCTTGCCGAAGATGCTCGAGATGTGGTGCTCGACGGCCGCCACGGTCACGACGAACTCGTCGGCGATCCGGCGGTTGGATCGTCCCTCGGCCATCAGGGCGAGAACCTCGCGCTCGCGCTTGGTCAGCTCGTCCACCGGGTCGTCCGCCCGGCCGTTGCCGGCAAGCCGCGAGACGACGAGCGGATCGATCGCGGTACCTCCGCTGGCGACCCGGCGCACCGATCCGGTGAAGTCGTCGACGTCCCAGATGCGCGCTTTCAAGAGATAGCCGAAGCCCTCCGGCCGGTCGCCGAGAACCGCGAGCGCGTACTGCTCCTCGGCGAACTCCGACAGGATCAGCACTCCCATCCGAGGATCGATCGACCGGATCCCGCAGGCGGCCTCGATGCAGTCCTCGCCGCTCAGGCTGGGCGGCATGGCGATGTCGACCACCGCGACGTCGGGGTGGTGCGCCCGGCTCTTGCGCGCCAGATCGTCGGCGTCGCGGGCCGACGCGACGACGTCGACCCCCGCCTCGCGCAACACCTGCGTGATGCCGACCCGGTAGAGCGGTTCGTCGTCTCCGACGACGACGCGGATGGGCGAGCTGAGCGACTTCGGCGCCTCGGCGCAGTGGAGACGCTGCATACGCCACGGCCGGGACGCGAGGCGGATTTCGGTGGCAGCGGTCATGGGGCGAGTGTCCATCGCGCGGGCTGCGCTCGCGTCCGCCGGCTACACAGGCGAGTGGCCAGTCGGTGGCCAGTCGCCGCAAGCCCGCGGCCAGCCACGCCGGCCGCGCGCTAAGCGGCCTTCGGGTCGCTGGGCAGCGCCTGCCGAAGCTCGGTCCGCGAGCTGATGTCCAGCTTCGCGAACACCTTGTGCAGGTGGTACTGGACCGTGCGCGGACTGATGAACAGCCGCGCACCGATCTCGGGGTTCGAGAGCCCGTCCCGGGCCAGCTGGGCGATCTGCATCTCCTGCGCGGTGAGCTGGTCGCGCGTATCCGGCGTCCGCGCGCGGACCGTCTCGCCCGTGGCGAGCAGCTCGCGCCGCGCACGCTCCGCGAACGCCAGAGCACCCATCGTGGCGAACATGTCATGCGCCGCACGCAGCTGCTCGCGGGCATCGACTCGGCGGTGCTCACGACGGAGCCATTCGCCGAACACGAGGTGTGCGCGAGCGAGGTCGAGCGCGAAGCGACAGCCACCGAGCCGGTCGACCGCCTCACGGTAGAGCTCCTCGGCCTGCGGGGCCCCGTTCACGAGCGCGCGCACGCGCGCCTCGATGCCGAGCGCCAGTTCGGTGCCGGCGGCTTGGGTGCATTCGGCGAGCCGCGCCACGGTGGCCCGGGCGAGCTCGACCCTGCCGCAGCGCGCGGCCGCCTCGGCCAGCTCGGGCAGCGACCAGACCGAGAGCAACAGGTCGTCTCGGTCACTTGCGCTCTGGGCGGGCGCGAGCGCCGCCGCGTACTCGCCGAGGCCGTTGTGGAGCAGGGCGCGCGCGTGCTCGCCGAACGTGAGCACGACTCCCTCGCTCCTTTCGATCGCCGCAGCCTCGGCGGCCTTGAACACCTGCATGGCCTGGGCCTCGTCCCCCCGACAGCCGGCGAGCAGGATCCTGCCGAACCCGAGCGGTGAGGCGGCCGTCGCATCCGAGATCTCGTCGGACTCGTCGACGAGCGCCGCCGCGACCGCGAGCTCGCCCTCGAAGCACTGAACGAGCGCGAGGACGTTGAGGGCGAGCGGAAGCACTGCGAGCGCGCCGGCGTCGCGGGCGATCTGGACGTTGCGCACAGCGAGCGCGTGCCACGTGTCGTCCTCGAAGAGGTCGGGCGCCAGGCGGCGGGCGAGCCACGGCCACCGCACGTTCTGCCGCTCACCGTCACCCTGCTCGCGAGCGGCGGCGAGCGCTTGCGCGAGCGGGCCCGCGCTGGCGGCATAGCCCTCCGTGAAACGGATGGCGATGCCGTCGACCATCAGGTCGAGGGCGCGCGGCGCCCCGGGTCGCGGCGGCGCGTTGCGGACGGCCGTCGCGGCGGCCAGCATGCCGCCGCCGAGGCGGCCGGCGACGCTCGCCGCGCGGAGAGCCTCGGCGTAGGTGTCGCGTGCGCGGCCGGGATCGAGCGCCTCGAGCCGCCTGGCAGCGTCCAGCAGCAGGGGTACGGCATCGCCGGCGCGTCTGCAGGTCGAGCGCGATCTGGCCGTGGAGCCGCTGGAGCATGATGTCGTCGAGCTCCTCGAGCGGCCCGTCGGCGGCCGCCGACAGCAGCGACAAGGCCTCCTCGGGCGCCCCGGCCAGCTGCTTGGCTCCCGCGGCCTCGAGCGCACGCCGCGCTCGGGCGCCGGGCTCGACGCGTGAGCGCGGCCGCGCGCTCGAGGAACGCCGCGGCCGCCGCCAGCCCGCCGCGCGCCTGCGCCCGCCCGGCGGAGCGCTCCAGCTCCTCGGCGACGTCCTCGTCGGGGCCGACGGCGGCCTGCGCGCGGTGCCAGGCGTGACGATCGGGGTCGAGCGCGGCGTCGGTGGCCGCCGCCAGCGCCCGATGCACGGCTCGCCGATCCTCGGCCGGTGCCGACCCGTAGATCGCCGAGCGCAGCAGCGGGTGGCAGAAGATGACCCGAGACCCGAGGTCGAGCAGGCCGTCACCCACGGCGGGATCCATGGCCTCGATCGGGAGCCCGAGCTCCGCCGCCGATCGCCACAAGAGCGCCGCTTCGCCGGTCGGCTCGGCGGCCGCCAGCAGCAACAACCGCTGAGTCGCCGCCGGCAGCTGTTGCACGCGGCGCCGGAAGCTCGCCTCGATCCGGCCTTGCAGCGGAAGCTCACGCGGAAGGCCGAAGCCGCCGGCCAGCTCCGCGGGCGACAACGTGCGCGGGCAGCTCGAGCAACGCGAGCGGGTTGCCGCGGGACTCGGCGAGGATCTCGCGCCCGCACGCGCTCGTCCAGCGGAGTGCTGACGACCGATGCGAGCAGCTCCCGCGCATGCGCGTCCGAAAGTCCGTCGAGTCGCATGTCGGGCAGCCGCACCAGCTCGTCGAGCGCGAGCGGCTCACGGATCGCGAACGCGAGTACGACCGCCTCGGCCTTCAGGCGCCGGGCCACGAACGAGATCACCTGCGCGGACGACCGATCCAGCCATTGGGCGTCGTCCACGAGGCACAGCAGCGGCTGTTCCCCGGCAGCCTCCGACAGCAGGCTGAGCGTCGCCAGGCTGATCAGGAAGCGATCGGGCTGGGCGCCCGCCGTCAGCCCGAACGCGGTCCCGAGCGCGTCGCGCTGCGGTGCCGGCAACCGTTGAAGGCCGTCCAGCAGTGCCGCGCACAGCTGATGGAGACCCGCGAACGGAAGCTCCATCTCGGACTCCACGCCGATCGCGCGGACGACGCGGTAGCCCATTGGCCCGCCCGGCTGCGTACTCGAGAAGGGCGGACTTCCCCGTCCCCGCCGCTCCCCGCAGCACCAGGACCGAGCTCGTCCCTTCCCGCGCGTCGGCGAGAAGGCGATCGAGCCTGGCGCACTCCCCGCTGCGGCCGAGTAGCACGGCCTGCACGCTACACCCGGTGCCCGGATCTAGCCGCCGGAAACCATGGCCACGACCCGGATCTCACGCGCGGTCGCAACCGCAGACTCGAGACCGCCCCGCTCGCGATGGTCCGTCCCGTCGACGTACACGTTGAGATGCTGCATCAGCTCGCCTCGCTCGTTGAAGAGGAGATCCGACGACGGGGAGCGCGCGCAGCGCGTCCCCGACCGTCTCTGCCTCGACGTCGAAGCGCTTGCGCCCCTCCGCCTGCGCGGCGAGCACGGTCGGAACCACCACCTGGATCACGACGCCACCTCCACGGACAGGATCGGCGGCAGGTGCCGCGCCGCCTCAACCCACCGATCGCCCTCGGTCAGTGCGAAGAACGAGCCGCTCTGGGTGCCGAAGTACACGGACTCTGTGTCGTATGCCGAAGCATCGCGAAGCACGGTGGCCCAGGCCTCTTCGGGCAGGCCGTCGACCATGGCCTCCCACGTCTGACCGCAGTCCCGCGTCCGGTACACCGCGAGCCGTCCGCCCGGGCTGTAGTGATACTCGAAGCTCTCATCCGGGATCACGAACGCCGTGTCCGGGTCGCCGGGGTCGAGCATGATCGGAAAGCCGAAGCCGCTCGGCAGCCCGTTCGCGTCCAGGCGGCGCCACGACTCTCCGCGGTCGTCCGAGACATAGACGCCGCAGTGGTTCTGCTGCCAGAGGCGGTCGGGTCGCGCGGGGTGCAGCAGCAGCTTGTGCGGACACTGGCCGACCTCCGCGTAGGGATCGCCGAGGTAGTCCGCCGCGACGTTCACGTTGCGGGGGATCCACGTGTCACCGCCGTCGTCCGACCGGAACACGCCGGCCGACGTGATGCCGACGTACATGCGCCCGCGGTCGCGCGGGTCGAGCTGGATCGAGTGCACCGTCATCCCGCCCGCGCCGGGGAACCAGTGCTCGCGCGTCGGGTGCTCGAGGATGCCGCGATTCGGCTGCCATGTCTCGCCGCCGTCGTCGGAGCGGAACAGCACGCCGGGGTCGCCGCCGAGATAGAGCGTCTCGGGCTCCTCGGGCCTCCCCGGCTCGACGTGCCACGTCGCATTCAGGCGTCAACCCGGACTCCTCGGGCAGGCGGATCTTCTGCGACCGCCTCCACGTCCTGCCGCCGTCCGTCGAGCGCTGGACGGTCGGGCCGTAGACGATGTGGTTGGCGGCCGCGTACACGCGTCCCGTCGCGCGGGTCGACGATCGCGTGGTAGATGCCCCAGCCGGCGAGCAGCGGGCCCTCGGCCCGCCAGCTGGCGGCGATCGTCGTCGCCGCGAAGCAGGAAGAGCCCCTTCCGGGTGCCGACGAGTGCCAGGACTCCGATCGCTACACCTCGGTGTTGGGATAGGACGAGATCCCGGCCGTTCAAGGGGACAGTCCGCCCCGGGCGACGCATTGTCGCACCTCAACGATGCATGAATGCTCAGTGGAAGGATCGTCAGTCGGGATTTCGGGGTAATGCCAGGGCATCGTGCCACAGTCATCGTCGCGTCACGACTGGCCTCAGGTCGTCCGCATCGGATGCTGTCCCGTCCCGCTCCAGCGACTGCAGTCCTTCCTCGGCGCGCTTCAGGTCCATGCGCCGTGCGCGGAGACGGAGGTGCTCCACCTCGAAACGGCGGAGCAGGTGGCTCGCCTGCGCGCGGGTGACCTCGACCTCGGGGTCATCGACTACGCGGACCCGGCGCCGCCGCTCCGCATGCAGCCGTTGTACGCGGGAGAGCGGGTCGCCGTCGTGCTTCCGCCCGGCCATCCGCTCGCGGCTCGGCCGGCGATCCGGCCCGGCGACCTGGCGGGCGAGACGCTGCTGAGCCCGCCGCGCACGGCGAACCCCGCGTTCCACGACGTGCTCGACAGGGCGCTCTCAGCCACGGGCCATCGAGTCAGCCGCCGGCGCGAAACCCGCGGCTCGCACCCGCACGACGTGCTGTTCGCCGTCGCCCAGGGCCGGGGCCTCACTCTCGGGCCGCGCTCGATCCTGCGCAACGCGGGAGAGCTCGGGGCCATGTTGAGCTGTCGTCTGCTGGATCCGCCCGTCCACCTGCCGGACACCCAGCTCGCGTGGCGCGCCGATCCGCCGAGCGCGCTCGCCGACGCCGCACGGCAGGTGGCCGCCGAGCTGTACGTGTTCAGCTCGCGGCGGTGAGTCCTGGGGAGAGCCCAAGTCCGAGATTCGGGTTCGCCGCCGCGAAGTCGGGAGTGTGCGGCATGGGACGGCCGCACGCCCGCCCGTAGCTTGCCCGCATGGCAACTGCAGCGGAGGACAGGCTCAATGGAAGGCTTTCGCCGGACCGCGAGCGAGCGCTCGTGTCGGCCGCCGCGAGCGGCGACCAGGCGGCTCGGGATCGGACCGTCGAGATCTTCACGCCCCTGATCGCCAGCGTGGCGCGACGCTACAGTCGCGTGCCCGGCGTCGAGCGAGCCGAGCTCATGCAGGAGGGCGTGGCAGGCCTGCTCGAGGCGATCCGGCGCTACGACGTGGAGCTGGGGACGCCGTTCTGGGCGTATGCGACATGGTGGGTGCGCCAGTCGATGCAGCGCTTCGTGGCCGAGCTGGCCCGGCCGGTGGTCCTCTCAGACCGGGCGATCCGCAAGCTGGCCTGTATCCGTGACGCCCGCTCGCAACTCAACCGCGCCGGCAATCAAGAGCCTACGACCGACGACCTGATGACGGTGACGGGATTCGCCCGCGACGAGATCGAGGGCCTGCTCGCCGTCGAGCGCGCCGCGCGCGGCCTCGACCACCCGCTCGGCGACGAAGGGGCCACGCTGGGCGAGCAGCTCGCGGACCCCGGGTCGGCGGACGGATTCGACCGAGTGGTCGACGACAGCGAGCTGGCGGTCCTGGCACCGCTCGTCGACAGCCTCGAGGACCGCGAGCGCGCGATCGTCTGCGCGCGGTTCGGGCTCGGGCGCCCCGTGAAGACGCTGCGGGAGGTCGGCGAGGTGCTCCACGTGAGTGCCGAGCGGGTCCGCCAGATCGAGGAGGCCGCGCTCAAGAAGCTGCGCGCCGCGCTCGCATCGCCCGGCGTTAGCTCCGTGCGGCCATGACCCTTCGGCGCTCGCCGCGGACCGCGCGCGCGGGCCATGCCGAGCGGCTCCGTGCCTCGATGAGGCGTGCGACGTCGGTGAGCGAGAGCAGGCCCGCGAGCTGGCCGTGCCGGCACACCAGCAGGCGCTGCAGAGGCGCGGTCGTGAGCCTGGCGAGCGCGTCGGCGAGCGGCGTGTCCGCGTCGATGCACGCCTCCTCTGCGGGAAGCATGATCTCGCGCACCGGGATCGCCGACCAGTCAGAGCGCGGCAGCGCGAGCGCCTGACGGAAGCTCACGATCCCGGCGACGCGGCCGTCGTCGAGCACGGGGAAGGCGGTGTGGCGCGTCGGCAGGAAGACCTCGTCCATGAACTCCTGCACGGTGCTGTCGGCGTCGACGGTCACCGGGTCGCGGACCATGGCGTCGGCCGCCGTCAGCCCGCCGAGCGCGACGCGCGCCTCTGCGGTCTCCATCTCGGCCTCGGCGGCGGCGAGCACGAACCAGCCGAGGAACGCGAGCCAGAGCGCCGGAAAAGGCGCCGACGAAGATCACGAGCAGGAGCCCGCCCGCGATCATCCCCTGCCCGAATGACGCGCCCGAGCTTGCCGGCCGTGCGCGTCGCCGATCGCGTAATCCCGTCGCCGAGCCCAGAGGATGGCGCGCAGCACGCGGCCGCCGTCGAGCGGCAGTGCGGGGATCAGGTTGAAGACGAGCAGGTAGAGGTTGATCTGCCCCAGCCAGAACAGCACCCCGTCGGCCGCGTCCGGCAGCGGCGCTGCAAGTGCGGCAAGCAGGCAGGCGACGCCGAGGGCGAGCGAGACGGCGGGACCGGCGAGCGCCACCCGAAGCTCGGCGCCGGCGGAAGGAGCCTCTTGCTTGAGGCTGGCGACGCCGCCGAACACCCACAACGTGATGCCTTCGATCGCGATGCCCTCGCGCTGCGCCTGCACGGCGTGGCCGAGCTCGTGCAGCAGGATCGAGGCGAAGAACAGCAGCGTGGCGACGATCGCCATGGCGAGGTAGGTGCCGTCGGCGAGGCCGGGATTGGTGCTCGGGGAAGACCCCGTCGGCGAGCGACCAGACGACCAGCGCCACGACGAGCAACCAGCTCCAGTGCGCGCCGATCTCGATCCCGGCGATGCGGCCGAGGCGGAAGGTGGCGGTCATGGACGGTTCGATAGGCCGGACCCGCTGCAAGGGAAGGCGTGGTGCCGCACCGCCCGCGGGCCGAGGGAGGAGGCCCACCCGCGGGCGGCCCGGCTGCGCTCACCGCTGGGACGGGGGAGACGCGGTGAGCCCTAGGCGGGCTCGCCGGGGTCCACGTGCCACCGGCCGGCGACCGGCAGGGGCTCCGGTGGCGGTGCGGCGTGATCGTCGACGGGGATCCCCGGCGGCCTGTGCTGGGTCGTGCATCCAGCACAGTAGGCCGCGACAAGTGCGGGTCAACCCCGCTCCGTCGCGGGAGCGTGCTCGCGGCCGCCAAGGCCCTGCCGTAGACGCCGTCGGGGAGCAGGGCCGCGCGCAGCCCTTCGCCGAGGATCCCGGCCTCGCCGCGAGACGCGCCGATCAGTGTCCACGACCGGGTCTCGCCCGTTGCGAGGCGCTGGCGCGCGAGCAGGCCGCCGGGCGCGCGGTCGAGCGCGAGCGCGCGGCCGGATCCCGTCTCGAGCGTCATCCCGGCGAGCCCCGGCACGCGCTGGCCCGCCGCCGGCTCGAGCACGATGCGCACATCTCCCCGGGCGCGCGACCGCAACGCCTTCCCTGCGGCGACCCCGGGTCTGCAGCGGGCGCAGCCGCCACCCCAGCTGGGCGGCGAGCCAGCCGACGAGCAGCAGTGCGGCGACCGCCGAGCCGGCGTGGTGCCGGACGGCCACGACGCGAATGCCCGTCCAGGTCCGCCCGCGCCGGTGACGGGCTCGAAGGTCGGCCGCGAGCCGCTCGCGCCACGGCGCCGTGCGCAGCCACGCCAGATCGACGACGCGGGCATGTTCCAGCCAGCCGCCGCGCGCGGCGCATGCGCCAGCGCCCGGCGACGGCCGTCGGTGGAGTCCAGCAGCACGACCTGCGGCAGCGCCGACCAGCGCGCGCACGGCCTCGTCGAGCTCGCGCGGCGACCACACGACGGTGGGCACGTCGGCGACGACGAGCGGATCGACGATCGACTCGAGGTGCGGCAGGTGCCGCTCGCCGACGTCGAGGACGACGGTCTCGCGCAGCACGGCGAACTCGCCCGGGCGCGGATGCATGTCCGAGCCGATCCTGGCGACGGCGCCGATGTCCGCTCGCCCCGCCACGACCGAGCAGACGATCGTTCGCGACGCGTGGCCAGGACCCAGGCTCCGAAGCCGCTCGAGCAGCACCGCGCGCGACGGGCGGTCGACGACGCAGACCAGGTTGAGCGTCCGCGCCGGGACGCACCCGGCGTGCACGCCGTGACGCTCGATCAGCATCGCGCGCAGCACCGCCGCGACCTGCGCGGGCGTCGTGCTGTCCGAGCTCCAGACCATGTCGCACGGCTCCGGCACGGCGGCCTCAGATCCGGCGCCACGCGTCGCCCGGACGCAGGATCGAGGCGGCCTCGGCGGGGCCTTGCGACCCGGCCGGATAGCGGGGAAGCGGCCCGGGTGTGCGATCCCACAGCCGCACGACCGGATCGCAGATGCGCCACTGAGCCTCGACCTCGTCGCCACGGGTGAACAGCGTCGCGTCGCCGCGCATGACGTCCAGGATGAGCCGCTCGTACGCCTCCGGGGACTGCGACAGCGAACGTGGTTCCGTACAGGAAATCCATGTGCACCGCGCGGAGCCGCATGCGGGTGCCGGGCACCTTCGCGACGAGCGACAGCGCGACGCCCTCGTCGGGCTGGATGACGAGCACGAGCTGGTTCGGGCGTACGCCGTTCGATCCCGCGCCCGCGAACCCCAGGTGCGGCACGGGCTTGAGCGTCACGGCGATCTCGGTGAGCTTGCGGGCGAGCCGCTTGCCTGTGCGCAGGTAGAACGGCACCCCGGCCCAGCGCCAGTTGTCGCACCTCCAGGCGGAGGGCGGCGTACGTCTCGGTCGTCGAATCCGGCGGAACGCCCTCCTCCTCGAGGTAGCCCGGGACCGGCTCGCCGCCCACCGTCCCGGGCCCGTACTGCGCGCGCACGGCGACGCGCGGGACGTCGTCCGGCGCCGGCGGCTCGATCGCGCGCAGGACCTTCGCCTTCTCGTCGCGCACCTCGTCGGCGGTGAACTCGATCGGCGGCTCCATCGCGACGTGGCAGAGGAGCTGAAGGAGGTGGTTCTGCACGAGATCGCGAAGCGCGCCGGTGGCGTCGTAGTAGCTCGCGCGACCCTCGATCCCGATGTCCTCGGCCGCGGTGATCTGGACCTGGCTGATGTGGTTGCGGTTCCAGATCGGCTCGAACAGCTCGTTCGCGAAGCGGAGCGCGAGCAGGTTCTGGACCGTCTCCTTGCCGAGGTAGTGGTCGATGCGGAACACCTGCGACTCGGCGAACACCGAGAGCACGGCGCGGTTGAGCCGCCGTGCGTCGTCGAGATCGCGCCCGAACGGCTTCTCGATGACCACGCGGACGGCGGCGCTCGCGTGGTGGTCGAGGCCGTGGTCGCCGAGCCGGCGGACGATGATCGCGAAGAACTCCGGCGCCGTCGCGAGGTAGAAGCAGCGGTTGAGCGGCACGCCCGCGGCGCGATCGCACGTCGTGAGCCGGTCTCCGAGCCGCTCGTACGCGCCGTCGTCGTCGAAGTCACCGGGCAGGTAGTGGAGCCGCTCCAGGAGACGCTGGAGCACGGCCTCGTCCGGCGCGCGCCGGGAATGGCGCCGGATGCCGCGGGCCGCCATCTCGCGGAACCCGTCGTCGGTCATGTCCGCGCGCGCGACCCCGAGCAGGTTGAAGTGCCCGGGCAGCGATCCGTCGTGGGCGAGGTTGTAGACGGCTGGCAGTAGCTTGCGCCTCGCCAGGTCGCCGGTCGCGCCGAAGACGACAAGCGTCGTCGGATCGACCGGCCGGCGCTCGAGGCCCTCTGTCAGCGGGTTCTCGGCGGCCTCCGGGGCGAGTGGCGGGCCCGGATCAGTCCGCGGTGGACTCGTCGTTCCCATTCGCGACCATCTCCTCGGAGCGCGTGGCCATCCGCGACGTGACGGCCGACAGCACCTCGCTGGCCAGGCGGGGTCCGTCCGCCAGCGTGGCAGGCGTGGCGGCGATGCGGACGACGAGCGAGTCGCCGTCGACCTCCTCGAGCGTCACGCGAGGGCCGCCGCGCATCGGCGTCGTGATCGTCTCTCGCAGCATCTGCTCGACGGCCTCCGGCGTGACGTTGGGCCGCAGCCGCGCCCGCAGCTCGACGTCGGTCGGCTCGGTGAGCGGGACCACGGCGACGCTCAAGACCACCGCGTTCGGCACCATGATCGGCCCGTCACGGCTCGCGAACGTCGTGTACAGCAGTCCGAGCGCGCTCACGACGCCCTCGACCGAGCCCGCGAGACTGCCGCCCTGGAGCCGGACACGCTCGCCGACCCTGAACGGGCGCGCGCTGAGCAGCACCGTGCCGGCCATGACGTTGGCGAACGTCTGCTGGGCGGCGAGGCCGACGACGACCGCCGTGACGGCGCCTCCGAGCGCGAGCGTTCGCGGGTTGAAGCCGGCGACGCGCAGGGCCACGACGACGACCAGGCACATCGTCGCGAGCCTGATGAGGAACCCGACCGTACCCGCCGTCCCGGGCTCGAGCCGCCTGAAAAGCCACGGGCCGAGCGCGCGCCCCACGGCGCGGGCGAAGTGCCAGCCGAGCGCCACCAGTACCACGGCGGTGGCGATCCGGACGGCGGCGTCCCACTCGCGCCCGACGAGCTGCTCGCGACGGCTGTAGACGAACAGGACGCCCGCGAGCAGCGGGAGCAGGACGAGCGTCTGGATCCGCGCTCGCCGCACCGCGCGCCGCGTAAGGCCGCGCGCGAGGGCGCTGTCGCGCCACGAGCGCGTGCGCGCATGGAAGAGCTGCGTCAGCTCCGGGCCGTCTCGTCGCATGTGAGACGGCGACGGCTCCTGGCAGCGCTCGCATCGCCGGCCGGCTGCGCCGTCACGCGGAGGCGGCGCCTTCGAGCTGTTGATCGTCGCGGATCTCGATCCTGCGCGGCTTGAGCGACTCGGGCTTGGGCAGGCGGAGCGTCAGCACGCCGTTGCTCATCGACGCCTCGATGGCGTTCGGATCGAGATCGCGCGAGACGCGCAGGGTCCGCTCGAAGCGGCCGAACCCGCGCTCGACGCGCCTGACGGCACCGGCGTTATCGCCGTACGGATACGGGCGCTCGCCGCGAACGGTGAGTATGTCGTTCTCGAGCTCGATCTCGAGCGCGTCGCGTTCGATGCCCGGGACGTCCATGTGCACGGTGGCGCCGTCGTCGGTCACGAGCACGTCGGCCGGGGGAACGAACCGGGTCACCTGCGTCTCGCTGTTGACGAAGCGGTTGGAGTCGCGCAGCCAGGGCGTGAACGGCTCGACCAGCGTGGTCATGTCGGTCCTCCTTCAGTTTGCGGTCGGAGGCGTAGGTAGGACGCGAGAGGCGCCGCTTCAACCGCGACGTATGGCATCGACGTTCCCGCTGCGCGGGCCGCCGTACAGGCGCTCGCGAACGCGGTCCTCGACTTCGAACTCGTCGAACGGCGCGGACGTAGGGCGCATCGCCGCGAGATCAAGGCGAGACGGCCGCGGTTCGCTAGTCCGAGGCCGGGTCCCCGTGCTCGCCGGGCAGCGGGCGATCCAGCACGAACAGCTCGAAGACAAGGTCCGGCCCGATGTGGCTCCCGCTCAGGAACGCGTCGACCTTGCGCGCGGTCACCGCCTCGATCGCGCTCACGAGCTCGTCGCGCAGCACCTCCTGATACCGGAGGCGCATGGCGAGCACCGCGTCGCGTCCGCCGCCGGCGACAAGGCTCTGCTCCGACTGCGTGAGGCGGTCCTCGAGCACGACCGCGACGTAGTTGTGGCGGAAGAACGCCTGCGCGCGCATCGGACCTCGGCCCAGCACGCGCTTGTGACCTCGTACCACAGCGTTCGCGATCGCCTGGTTGAGCTGTCCGTCCGCGGGCCTCGACACCGGGGTCGTCATGACGATCGCGCGCCCATCCCGCCCCCTACCGGCGGGCCGATCGTCTTCGCGCGACGGCCACATGCGAGCTGATTTCGCACCTCGGATGCAGGATGGTGCCCGCCGCTGGTATGAGTCGAACTCGCACGATTCGTGTGAATCTCAGGGGTCAGCGCGCCCGTCGCTCAGAAGCGAGCAACCCCAGCGCCCGAGCGCGAGCGACCGCCTCGGCACGGCGGTGCGCGCCCAGCCTTGCGTAGACGCTGCGCATGTGCGTCTTGACGGTCTGCGGCGAGAGCACCAGCGCTTGCGCGATCTCGGCGGCGGTCTGGTTCGTCGGCAGGAACCCGAGGACATCGCGCCCGCGGGCACCGAGCAGCCTGGTCACCCGCCTCGCTTCCTCGGCGAGCCCCGGCGACGAGACGCCGGCGTCTGTCGAGCAGCTCCGTCCGGAACGCGCCGTGCGCAGTTCGGTGCCGCCGATGGCGAGCCAGCAGCGACGCCACGCCCTGCACCGTCAGCACGATCCACACGTGAGTCCTTCGGCTCCGCGAGCGCAAGCGCGTTCTCGCCGCCGACTCCGCCGCCTCCGACTCACCGAGCCGGTCGTGCGCGGTCCGCGGCAGCGGGTGGTACCGGAACCAGGTGCGGTCCGCGTCGACCGAGCTCACGAACGCGTTCGCGGCCTCGAGGTCGAGCAGCGTCCGCTGGCCGTTGGACCTGCCCGTGAGCAGGTTCGCGAGCGGCCCGCTGACGGACTCGAGCATGCTCGTGCGCCGCAACGGGCGCCGCACCGCTGGACGCTGGCTCTCCAGGACCTCGCCCGTGAGGTATTCGGCCACCGTTCGCTCGGTGCCCGAGAAGCGGTCGGCGAAGCCATCCGGGTCGGAGCAGCCGGCGAGTCCGAGCGCCGCGAGGCGCAGGCCCGCCGCCATCCCTCGGTCCGGCGGTGGAGCCGAGCGAGGCTCTCCTACGAGAGATGGACGCCGGCGGTCGTCAGCAGCTCTTGCGCTTCGCCCACGGTGAACGCCAGCCCGTCGGCCCGCACCTCCGCGACATCGCCGGCGACGCGGAGCCGCTGGAGCCTGAGCCGCAGCTCGCGACGGGTGATGAGCAGCAGCCGCAGCTCCGCGGCACCGGACGCCAGCAGGGCGGCGATGCCGTCCGAAACCGTCTGCGCAGGGAGCCGGTCGAAGTCGTCGACGACGATCAGGATCGGCGCGGCGAGGTCGCCCAGGTCCTCGGCGAGACGCGTGGCGAAGTCGTCCTGCGGTTCGCCCGCCACGTAGGTGACCGAGCCCGCCCACGCCTGCTCCCGGAGCCAGGCGTCGACCAGCTGAGGCGACGATGTGCCACCATCCGCGGTGTAGGCGCCCCTCTCCTGCAGGTACCTCGCACGCGGGAGGGGCGCTTCCCGTTTCGCCGCTCTGGAGGACGCCCGCGCGTCGAGGCGCCCGTCGTCACTTGCCGCTCTCGATGCCCGCAGCCGCGTCGGTCAGCAGCGCCTCGAGCGCGGCCTTCACCCCCCGCGGGAGCACGATCACGGGGCAGCGCGCCTCGTCCACGACTCGCCGTGACACACCTCCGAGCAGCACGGCGCGCAACGGCCCGTATCCGCGCGAGCCGCACACCAGCAGGTCGAGATGCTCCGAGACGCGGACGAGTGTCTCGGCGGGGTCGCCGACGAATCCGTCGACCTCTGCGTCGACGTCGCCGTCGAGGCTCGCGACCGCGCGCCGCGCCGCCTCCACCGCCGTCCGCTGGTGCTCGCCGAGCACGTCCTCGAGGTACTTCGCGCGGCGAGCGGCGGTCTTGGCCTCGGTCTCGGCGTACATCGTCAACGTCACGCGCACGACGGTGAGCACGCGCAGCTTCGCTCCGGCACGGCGCGCGAGGGCGTGCGCGCTCCGGAGCGCCTCGTGGCCCTCCGGCGTGTCCACGAACGCCACGCCGATCGTCTCCGGCGCGCCGTCCCTCGTCCAGCGCCGCGGCACGACCGCGACCGGGCAGGGCGCGCCGTGCAGGAGTCGCTCCGCGGTCGAGCCGGGCAGGACGCGCCCGACGGCCCCGCGCCGGGTAGAGCCGACCACGAGCACCGCGGCGTTCTCGGCCTCGGCAGCGGCGTGCAGCGCCCCGGCCACGCTCGTGCCGATCAGCGCCCGGCACTCGGCGGCGATCCCCTCACGGGCAAGGTCCTGCTCGAGCGGCTCGAGCGCCGGCGCGCAGTCGAGGACCAGGTCCTCGTCGGCGCCGGCCACCGCGTACGGCAGCGTCTGACCGGCGGAGACCGCGATCGGCCCGGTGCCGGCCTGGACCGACGCGACGATCAGCGGGGCGCGCGTGAACTGGCTCACGGCGATCCCGAAGTGCACGGGCGCGTAGTCGCGGGTCTTCGGGTCAAAGCCGACGAGGACCGGTCGCGCCATGGCTAAGGTCGCGCCTCGACCGCGGCGTACTCGAGCGGCAGCTGCGCGCTCACGTCGAGGAACTCGTGCTCGCCGACGGCCTCGCGGAGCGTGGCGAACACGGCCCGCGCGTGCTCGCGGGCCTCCGCGGGGGTGACGCCCTCCCGCTCTGCGATGCGCCGGAGGAAGTCGTCGAGCGACATCCGCCTGGCGGCGCCTGAGCTCTGCGCGTCGCCCTTCTGCAGCGGCGGGTGGAGCTCCACCGGGAGCCGGCTGATCAGGTCTTCGACCTCGCCCCGGGAGATGCGCTCGGCCAGCGTCGTCAGGACGGCGTCGCTCGCCCGGCGTGCGCTGTCGGCATCGACACCCGCCCGCTCGGCGACGCGCGCGTAGAACTCTCCGGCGGGCAGCAAGTGCACGAAACGGCGCTTGGCCTCCGCGACCAGCGGCGCGAAGTCCTTCGGCAGCTCGGCCGCCATGTCGTCGATCTCGTCCTCGCCGACCGTCCGGCCGAGCGCATCGAAGACGGCGCGCGCGTGCCGCTCCGCGGCCGCGATGTCGACCCCTTCGCGTTCCGCGACGCGGCGGAGGAACTCGTCGACGTCGAACGGCTCGGCCGGGCCGTCGGTCGCAAGCCACGGGGCGAGCTCCGGCGGCAGCCGCTCGGCGAGGTCGCGGGCCTCGCCCGCGGACAGCCGCTCGGCGAGCGTTTCGAGCGTCGCGCGGGCGGCGCGTTCGGCATCGGGGCGGGAGAGTCCTGCCTTCAGCTGGACCGTCGCGATGAACCGTTCGTGCTCGTCGCTCACGACGATGCGCCCACCATGCGGTCGTGCTCGCGTAGGGTCGCCTGGAGGAGCTCGATCAGCTCGACCATCCGGTCGCGCGTGAGCCCGGCCCGGGTGACGGTCTGGATCGGCACGTGGCTGAAGCCGCGCGCCTGCTCGCGGATCTGCTCCGGCGTGCCGACGACGGGCGGCCCGGTCACCTGGCCGAACGTGAGGATGAACTCGTTGGGTTGATGCTGTGCGAGGAAGTGGTTCGAGAAGAGGATCGGGGTCTCCTCGAAGTCGACCCATTGGAGCGGGAGGCTGAGCTCCGCGCCGGGGTGTAGTGAGGTGGCCATCGCTGGTGGCTCTAGGGCGACGGCGCGCGCTTTCAAGGCGGCGTGGGGTGCGCGGACCGAGGTCCGGCCTATATCCCGATCATGCTCGACTACGACGACTTCATCGCGATCGTCGCCGAGCGTGCGCACGCCTCGACCGCCGAGGCCCAGCGCGCAGCGTGCGCCACGCTGCGGACGATCGCGGAACGCCTGACGGCCGGTGAGGCGGAGGACGTCGCCGAGCGTCTGCCGGCCGGGCTGCGCGCGTGCCTCGACGCCGCCGGCGCATACCAGCCGTTCCCCGCCGAGGAGTTCGTGCGCCGCGTCGCCCTGCGGGCGGGTCTCGACCGCACGACGGCGGAGCGCGACGCGCGTGCGGCGTTCGTCGCGCTCCGGCGCGCGGTTGGGCCGGACGAGTTCACCGATCTGCGTTCCGAGCTCCCGAGGGACTTCGAGCCGCTGCTCGACGATGCGCTTCGCGAGCCGGTCGCGCCGCCGGCCGGCGACCTGGCCGTCATGTCAGCCGAGGAGTTCGTCGGCCGCGTCGCCGACCGGGCAGGGCTCGACCGCCAACGCGCGCGGCGCGCCGCCGAGGCCGTGCTCGAGGTGCTCGCCTATCGGATCACCGCCGGCCAGGTCGAGGACCTCGAGCGCCGGCTGCCGGCCGAGCTGCAAGACGCGCTCGAGCGCGGGAAGCTCCAGCGCAGGCCGGCGAGGCCGCTCTCGCTCGACACGTTCCTGGAGATGATCGCGGACCGCGAGGGCGTGGACCGCGGCCAGGCCGCCGAGCACGCGCGGGCGGTGCTCGATGTCCTGCGCGAAGCGCTCGGCGAAGACGAGTTCCATGACACGACCGCGCAGCTGCCCGGCGAGTACCGCGTGCTGCTCCGCAGGAGGTGAGCAGATGTCGCACCTGTTCGACGACGAGTACGACGAGGCCTGGCGCTACGAGCGCTTCATCACGACGATCCAGCAGCGGGCCGGCATCTCCTGGCCCAAGGCCGAGCGAGCAGCGCAGGCGACGCTCGCGACGCTGGCCGAGCGCCTCTCGTCGGGCGCGGCGCGCGATCTCGCCCGCGACCTGCCGGGCGACGTCGCGCGCTGGCTCGAGCCCCGCGGCGACGCGGAGCCGTTCGGCGCCGTCGAGTTCCTGCAGCGCGTCGCCGAGCGCGAGGGAACCGAGCCGGCGATCGCGGAGGACCACGCCCGTGCGGTGCTCGTCGCGCTTGCGCGCCTGGTTCGCGGCGACGAGATCGCCGAGCTGATCGCCGAGCTGCCGAGGGATTACGCCCCGCTCGTCGGCGAAGCCGCACGGCGCCGCCGCGATCCGACGGCGCCCGAGCCGCTCCCCTACGACGCGATCCTCGACCGCGTCGAGGGCCGCGCCGGCCTCGATCGCCACGCGGCGCGGCGGGCGCTGGAGGCGGTGCTGGAGACGCTGGCGGAGCGGATCGCCGGGGGCGAGGCCGACGACCTCGCGGACGCCCTGCCGGACGAGCTGCGGCCCTCACTCGAGCGCGGCCGCGACCGCACGGGCGGCAAGGCGCAGCGCATGTCGCTCGACGAGTTCGTCGCCCGTGTCGCCGAGCGCGAGGGCGTCTCGCGCGAGCAGGCGCTCGACCACGCGCGGGCGGTGTTCACGACGCTGCGCGAGGCGATCCCGGACAAGGAATGGTCGGACCTGCTCAGCGAGCTGCCACGGGCCTACACAGAGGCGCTGACATGACGCTCCTACGCTTGTCGCGGTCGGGCGAAGGCCTATCGGGCGGCACATGGGAACCGCCTCATCAGCCACGCCCTTCGCCGGAACGGCCTCTACCGCGGATCAGGCCGAGGAGCTCAGGCGCACGCGCCGCTGGCTCACGATCGCCGGTGTCCTCGCCCTGCTCGGCGGCATCGTCGCCATCGTGCTGCCGAACATCGCTTCCGTCGCGACCGCCATCCTCGTCGGCTGGCTGCTCGTCTTCGCCGCCGCCATGGACGTGGTCGACGCGTTCGCGACGCGCGACCGGACGCGAACGGCGCTGCGGCTGCTGCTGGCGGTGCTGTCCTTCGTCGCTGGCGTCTACATCCTGGTGGCGCCGCTGGAGGGCACGTTCACGCTCACGGTGGTCCTCTCGTTGTGGTTCGTCGCGATCGGCGCCGCCCGGATCGCGATCGGCATCGCCGGCCGCGGCACGCCCGGAGCCGGGATGCTCGTGCTCGGCGGCGTGCTGTCGTTCGCACTCGGCCTGCTGATCGCGCTGGAGCTGCCGGACTCCGCGGCCTGGGCGATCGGGCTGGTCGTCGGGGTCGACCTGATCTTCTCGGGCGCGCTGCTGATCGGCCTCGCGCGCTCGCTGCCGCGTGCCGTGAGCGTCGCGTGGCCTTGAGGAGCGCTCGCGAGGACTTACTTCCGACGTCGGTGGACTGCCGCTCGGATCAATCGCAACGGGAGAAGCCCGACCGGCGCTCGGCGCCCGAGGTCCTGCCGGTCCTCGCGGTCGAACGCCCGCGCATAGCGCGCGGCGTCGTCCGCGGTCGCGTAGCGCTTCTCGCCCCCGGCGCCGCAGCCGCGCTCGCACGCCCATCGCATCGTCGGTCCGTCGCTGCTGAAGCGGAAGCGGTGGCCGAGCAGCCGGCAGCGCAGCATCGCCGCCCACCGTACCGCCGCCGAGGCGCACGATGACCGCGGCCGCGCGCACCACTCCGCACGATCCGCACCAACGTCCCGGCGCGGCTCGACCGCCTGCCGTGGTCGCCGGTTCCACTGGCGGATCGTCATCGGCCTCGGGACCGTGTGGGTGCTCGACGGCCTCGAGGTCACGATCGTCGGCGCGATCGCGCCGCGGATGACGGAGCCGGGCATCGGGCATCGACCTCACGGCCGCCGACGTCGGAACCGCGGCGGCGCTGTACGTGGCGGGGGCGTGCCTCGGCGCGCTGTTGTTCGGCCAGCTCACCGACCGCTACGGCCGCAAGAAGCTGTTCATGCTCACGCTGGCGCTGTACATCGGCGCCACGGTCGCGACCGCGTTCGCCACCGAGGCGTGGTACTTCTGGGCTCTGCCGGTTCCTCACCGGCGCGGGGATCGGCGGCGAGTACGCGGCGATCAACTCCGCCATCGACGAGCTGATCCCCGCACGCAACCGCGGCCGCGTCGACCTCGCCATCAACGGGAGCTTCTGGGTCGGCGCCGCCATCGGCGGGCTCGTCTCGCTGCTGCTGCTCGACGAGGCGCTCTTCGCCGGCGACCTCGGGTGGCGGATCGCCTTCGGCTCCGGCGCGATCCTCGGGCTCGGCATCCTGCTCGTACGGCGCCACGTGCCGGAGAGCCCGCGCTGGCTGTTCATCCACGGGCGTGAGGAGGAGGCCGAGCGGATCGTCCGGCAGATCGAGGAGGAGGTGCGGCGGGAGACCGGCCACGAGCTCGCGCCGGCCGACCGCTACATCACGGTCCGCCAACGCGACGCGATCCCGTTCCGCGAGATCGCAGCCGTCACGGCCAGGCGCTACCCGCGCCGCGCGGCGCTGGGGCTCTCGCTGTTCGTCGGGCAGGCGTTCCTCTACAACGCGGTCACGTTCGATCTGGGAACGATCCTCAACCGCTTCTTCGAGGTCGCCTCCGGCGACGTCCCGTACTTCATGATCCTGTTCGCGCTCAGCAACTTCACGGGCCCGCTCCTGCTCGGGCGGTACTTCGACACTGTCGGCCGCGTGCCGATGATCTCGGGCACGTACCTCACGTCGGCTGCGATCGTCGCCGTGCTCGCGCTGCTCCTGCGCGAGGACGCGCTCGGCACCTGGGGGTTCATGGCGCTCGTGCTGGCGACCTTCTTCTTCGCGTCGGCGGGCGCGAGCTCCGCGTACCTGACCGTCAGCGAGATCTTCCCGATGGAGACGCGGGCGCTGGCGATCGCGCTCTTCTACGCCATCGGCACCGCCGTCGGCGGCATCAGCGGCCCGTACCTGTTCGGGCAGTTCATCCACAGCGGCAACGTCGAGCAGGTCGCGACCGGCTTCCTGATCGGCGCGGGGGCGATGGCGCTGGGCGGCATCGCGGAGTTGCGGTTGGGCGTGCGCGCCGAGCAGAAGGCGCTCGAGGACATCGCCACGCCGCTGACGGCGGAGGAGGTCGACACCGGGCCGCCCGAGGTGCCCGAACCCGAGCGCGCGGCCGAGGAGCGGTTACGCGAGCGGATCGTCCGCCGGCACGCCGACGATCGCACGCGGCGCCTGCGGCCGGGCCCCGGCTACGGCGACACGTTCTACTCGCCGGGCATGCTCGGGACGGCCGGGGCGACCGGTCGTCAGCGCAATGCTGCCGATCGCGCGCTCGACCGGGAGCTCGAGCTCATCATGCAGATGCTGGCCGAGCACGGAGATCTCGTACGCAACGAGCTCGCGCGGCAGCTGGATGCGCGTCGCTGGGGCCCGGGCCGCTACGGATCGGCGCTGCGCACGGCGGTCCGCGAGGGGCGCGTCGAGCGTGGGCGCGGGCGGACCTACCGGATCGCCTCGCGCGAGCGCTGATCGCGCTCGGCGGCCTTACGGCGCTCGGCTGCGGCCCTGCTCGTCGGCACGACCAGGACCGGCCTGCTGGCGTGCTGCACCAGCGCGATGGCCACCTCACCCGGCATGACGGTCTTGAGACCGCTGCGCCCGGTGCCGCAGACGATGAGCGCTGCGTCGCGCTCGTGCGCGACGCGCTCGATCGCCTTCCAGATCGGACCGGTCGTCTCGACCACGAGCGGCTCGGCCTTCAGACCGGCGGCCCTTGCCCGCTCGGCGCCTTCCTGCGCCGCCTCCCGTGCCGCACGTCGGCTCTGCACGTTGACCTCGACGGGATCGCCGGCCGGCGGAGCGGCGCCCGACGCCAGCATCTCCTCGGTGAGCTCGCGCCACACGGTGACGACGAGCACGGGCGCCGAGGGGAGCAGTGCGACCGCGTAGTCGAGCGCCTCGACCGAGGCCTTCGACCCGTCGTAGCACACGATCACCGGTCTCGCCATCGGAGGATGCTGGTAGGACGAGGACGGCGGGCTGTCAAGTCAGCGCGTGCTCGCGTGAGCCGGCAGCACGCTGCGGATCACGTTGCCGTAGTCGATCAGCGCGCGGGCGTTGAGGAAGCGGTCACGGACCCGCTCGCGCGCGCGGGCGCCCATGCGCTCGGCGCGCTGCTCGTCGTCCAGCAGGGCCGTGACGGCGGCGCCGTACGCGGCCAGATCGCGCGGGTCGTCGAGGAGCACGCCGCTGTCGCCGTCGACGATCTGCTCCTGGATCCCCCCGATGCGCGACGCGACCACCGGCCGCGCCTTCCACATCGCCTCCGCCACGGTGAGGCCGAAGCCCTCCGCGAGGCTCTTCTGGACGACGACCCGGGCGTGGCGCTGGAGCGCGTTGACCATCATCGCGTTCTCGTCCAGGTCCTCCATCGGCAGCGAGGCGTAGTGGATGCGGCGGCGAGCTGCCTCTGGCAACGTCTCGCGCAGCTCGATCGCCTCGCGCAGCACGCGCGCGCCCTCGGGGTCGTCGGCGACCGACTCGACGTCCGGCGCGGCGTAGACCAGGTGCGCGCCCGTGGCGGCCGGCACGTGCTCGGCGAACCCGCGGATGACGCCGATCGGATCCTTCAGCGCGTCCCACCGCGACACCTGCAGCACGACAGGCGTGCTGGGCGCCAGCGGCGCGTCCTCGACGAGGCGCGCCCGGCGCTCGACGCGGCCCGGGGTGCCGTCCTGGCGCTCGTACGTGACCGGGGCGCTCGCACCGGCGTCGGGCACCAGCCCGGTGACGGCGAGGATCGTGCGCACGGCGTCGCGATCGATGTCGACGTTCTTGGGCGCGAACGCGTCGATCGTCGGGTGGATCACGACGAGGCGCTCGCGGTCGAGGCCCTCCCACGCGAACGACTCGCGCGAGAACACGTAGACGTCGGCGTCGAGCACATACGGCCGCAGGAACGCCCACGCCTCGCGGGTGAGATCGTTGGGCGTCTCGATGCCGACGTGGCAGCGCCAGATCACCGCCGCGCCGCGCTCCTTCAAGGCACCGATCAGACCGGCCGGCTGCGGGTCGTGGACGATCACGACGTCGCCGGGGCGCACGTCGCCGGGGAACCCTGCGAGGTTCTCGGCGAGCACCGACTCGTAGACCTGGCGGGCCTCCTCGTCGAGCGCGCCGCCGTCGCCCTCGGCGCCGTGCAGGCGGTTGTGGATGCGCTTGGTGACGGCGAAGAACTCGGGCGTGCCCTCGATGACGACCCAGCGCGCGTCGACCCCGGCGCCGCGCGCATAGCCGACGAGCGGGCGCAGCAGCTCCACGACGCCGCCGCCCCTGGCGGTCGAGTTCACGTTCCAGACCACGTGGCCGTCCAGGAGCCGCCGGCCCTCGTCGATCGCGCGCTCGAGCCGCTCGATCTGCTCCGGAGCGAGGACCGCGCGGAAGCGGTCGGGGCTCCGCGGCGGGATCGCGACCACGAACGGCGAGAGGCTCACGCGTGCGCTCTCCGCAGCGCGGCGGCGCGGTAGGCCCGCTCGTACCCGACGGCGATGCGGTCCGGCGCGAAGCGCTCCGCCGACCGGCGGATCTGCAGCGGCTCCAGCCGTCCGGCGTCGGGGACCCTCGCGGCCATCTCGTCCTCGTCGGCGACGAGGAAGCCCGACACGCCGTCTTCGACGACCTCGGGCGCCGCGCCCTCGGGGAAGGCCAGCACCGGCGTTCCGCCGGCCATCGCCTCGACCATGACCATCCCGAACGGCTCGGGCCAACGGATCGGCATCAGGAACGCGTACGCGTCGGCGAACAGCCGCTGCTTGCGTGCGCCGCCGACCTCGCCGACGTAGGAGATCTGCTCGCCGTCGAGATGCGGCTGGATCTCCTCGGCGAAGAACCGCTCCTGGCGCGGCTGCACGACGCCGGCGAGGATCAGCCGCCGCCCCACGGCCTTCGCGACGCGGATGGCGCGCTGCGGGCCCTTCTCGGCCACGAAGCGCCCCACCCACAGCAGGTAGTCGTCCTTCTCGTAGCCGACCGGCCAGTCGTCGATGTCGATCGGGTTGTGGACGACGTCGTCGACGATCGCGGGGTCGGGCGCCATGCCGGCCTGCGCCCGGCTGATGCAGACGACGGCGCCGTTGCGGCCGTTGACCGCGTAATAGGGCTTGGTGTCGCGGTCGAACGGGCCGTGCACGGTGTGCACGAGCGGCGTGTCGAGGCGATCCGCCATCGCCAGCGGCGTGTAGCCGCAGTGGTCGTGCACGACGTCGAACGGGGCGCCGTTCTCCGCTGCCGCGTCGATCGCGCGGAACGCGCGCCCGACGTGGTCGGCCTCGAACAGCGCTCGCTCGATGCTGTCGGGGTGCGGCTCGTCGAGCAGCGGGTGGACCACGGCGCGCGAGCTCGAGCCCGGGGCGCAGAAGAGCTCGACGTCGTGATCGAGGTCGACCAGCGCGTCGCACAGCAGGGCGACGACGAACTCGATGCCACCGTAGCCGGGCGGGGGGATCGGGATCCACGGCGGCGCCAGCATCGCGATGCGAAGCCGGCGCTCTGCCGACGGCTCGACGCGCCCGCGGCCGGGTGCCGAGCCGGGTCGCGTGTATTGAACGGTGTTGTCGCCGCTGCGGTAGTCGTCCACTCTGCCGCTGATAGGCGTCCGCGCGCCCGCTTCAAGAGTGGGTGATCAGCCGGCCGCCGCGGCCGTGCGTGAAGAAGTTGTACGCCCAGCGGACGAGCACGACGGCGCGGTTCTCGAACCCGACCAGGTACACCAGGTGCACCACGAGCCAGATCGCCCACGCCGGGAAGCCGGCCAGGCGCAGGCGGTGGAGGTCCGCGACCGCGCGCGCGCGCCCGATCGTGGCGAGATTGCCCCGGTCGCGGTAGCGGAACGGGGGCGTCGACCGCTTGGCGAGCCGGTCGCCGATCAGGCGCCCGGCGTACCGGCCCTGCTGCCTCGCCACCGGGGCGAGCCCCGGCAGCGCGCCGCCGCGGATCCGGGCCATGTCGCCGATTGCCAGGACCTCGGGGCGCCCGGGAAGGGTGAGGTCGGGCTCGACGGTGACCCGCCCGGCACGGTCGACCTCGGATGCGGACGCCTCGGCGAGGACGCGCGCGAGCGGGGACGCCTCCACCCCGGCGGCCCAGACGACCGTGCGACACGCGATCCGCTCGCTCCTCCCGTCCGGCCCGCGAACCTGGACCGACTCCGGATCGACGCCGGTCAAGGTATGGCCGGCGAGCGACGTGACGCCGAGATCGTCGAGCGCGCGCCTGGCACGCTCGGACAGCGCCTCCGGGAAGGCCGGCAGGATGCGGTCGGCGGCCTCCACGAGCAGCACGCGCCCCGCGCTCGGGTCAATCGCCCGGAAGTCCCCCGGGAGCGTGTCGCGCGCCAGCTCGGCGATCTGGCCGGCCATCTCGACCCCGGTCGGGCCGGCCCCGACGACCGTGAACGTCAGCCACCGGGAGCGCGCGTCGGGGTCCTCCGCGAGCTCGGCGCTCTCGAACGCGGCGAGGATGCGCGACCTGACCCGCAGCGCATTGTCGAGCGTCTTGACCTCGAGCGCCAGCGGACGCCACTCGTCGTGCCCGAAGTACGAGTAGCTCGAGCCGGCGGCCACGACGAGCGTGTCGTACGGCACGGTCTCCTCCGCCGGCCCGTCGACCTCGGGGCGGAGCGTGACGAGGCGGCGCTCGAGGTCGAGCCGGTCGACCTCGCCCATCAGCACGCGCACGTTGCGATCGCCGCGGAAGATCGCGCGCAGCGGCTCGGCGATCTCGTCGGGCGACAGCGCGGCGGTGCTGACCTGGTACGTCAGCGGCTGGAAGAGGTGGTAGTTGTTGCGGTCGATCAGCGTGACGTCCACGGGCAGTCGTCTGAGCGCCTTGACGGCCTCGAGACCGCCGAACCCCCCGCCCACGACGACGACGCGCTGCCGGGTTGTCACGAGCCGTGTGGTAGTCCGCGCCGGCTCGGCCACAAGCGCCATGCTCTTGCGCCGGCGGCGCGCCGGCATACCGGCTGCCGTATGCGCGCGATCACGGTCGCGCCCGGCATCCCGGGGAGCGCACACCTCGAGGAGCGCGAGGCGCCCGTCCCGGCCGACGGCGAGCTGCTCGTCGAGATGCTCGAGCTCGGCGTGTGCGGCACCGACGTCGAGATCGTCGCCGGCATGTACGGCACGCCGCCGCCGGGCCGCGACCGCCTGGTGCTCGGCCACGAGTCGCTCGGCCGGGTGCGCGACGCGCCGGACGGCGGCGGGTTCGCCGCCGGCGATCTCGTGTCCGGGATCGTGCGCCGCCCGGACCCCGAGCCGTGCGCCTGCTGCGCCCGCGGCGAGTTCGACATGTGCCGCAACGGCCGCTACCGCGAGCGCGGCATCAAGGAGCTCGACGGCTACGGCGCCGAGCTGGTCGCCCTCGAACGCGAGTACGCGGTCAAGCTCGACCCGTCGCTCGCGTCGGTCGGCGTGCTCACCGAGCCCACGAGCGTGGTCGTCAAGGCGTGGGAGCAGGTCGAGCGCATCGCGGAGCAGGCCTGCCGTCCGCTCGAGCGGGTGCTGGTCACGGGCGCGGGGCCGATCGGCCTGCTCGCCGGGCTGCTCGGCGTCCAGCGCGGGCGGCGGGTGGACCTGCTCGACCGCGCGCGCGAAGGACCGAAGCCGGAGCTGGCGAGGAGCCTTGGCGCCGGCTACCACACGGGCTCGGTCCGCGACGCGTGCGGCGAGTCGGAGCCCGACGTGGTGCTCGAGTGCACCGGCGCGCCGGAGCTCGTGCTGGAGGCGATGCAGGCGACGGCGCCGGCGGCGATCGTCTGCCTGATCGGGATCTCGCCGCGCGGGCGGACGCTGAACGTCGACGTCGGCGCGCTCGCCGACGAGCTCGTGCTCGAGAACGACGTCGTCCTGGGGTCCGTGAACGCCAATCACCGCCATTTCGCGCGCGCCGCGGAGGTGCTCGCCGCCGCGGATCGCGCGTTGCTCGAGCGGATGATCACCCGCCGCGAGCCGCTCGATCGCTGGGCCGAGGCGCTCAGCCGGCGGCCCGACGACGTCAAGACCACGATTCGCTTCGGATGAGCGGCCGTCGTCAGTAGCCGGGACATGACCGCAACCGAACACGACCACCCACTCGACGAGACGCCCGACGACGACGGGGCGTGGCCGCGGCTGACCGATGCGCAGGTCACCCGTCTTGCCCGGGCCGGCGATCGCCGCGGCTTCGAGGCGGGCGAAGTGCTGTTCGGCGAGGGCGACCTCGTGAGCGAGCTGATCGTCATCCTTGGCGGCAGGGTCGCGCTCGCCGCCGGCGAGCGCGTCCTGTCCGTCCACGGCCCTCGCCGCTTCCTCGGCGAGCTGGGGCTGCTCACCGGACAGGCGTCGTTCGTGACCGCGTCGGCGATCGAGCGCGGGGAGCTCCTGGCGGTGCCGGTCGACCGCCTGCGCGAGCTCGTGGCGCACGATGCCGGCCTGGGTGACGTCATCGTGCGTGCGTTCCTCGTCCGGCGCTGGCACCTGATCGGCCAGGGCGCGGGCCTGACGATCGTCGGATCCTGCTACTCGCGCGACTCGCGGCGGCTGCGCGACTTCGCCGCCAGGAACCGGCTGCCGCACCGGTGGATCGACCTCGAGCGCGACGAGGAGGCCGAAGCGCTCATGCGCGAGTTGCACGTCGCTCCCGACCAGACGCCGGTGGTGCTCTGGCGCGAGCGGGTGCTGCACAACCCGAGCAACGCCGAGGTGGCACGCGCGATCGGCCTGCTCACGCCGCTGCCGCGCGACGGCGTCTGCGACCTCGTGGTCGTGGGCGCCGGACCGGCCGGGCTCGCGGCATCCGTCTACGGCGCCTCCGAGGGCCTGGACACCGTCACCGTCGACGCGGTCAGCGCCGGCGGCCAGGCTGGGACGACGATGCGGATCGAGAACTACCTCGGCTTCCCGGCCGGGATCTCGGGTTTCGAGCTGGCCGAGCGCGCGGCGGTCCAGGCCCGACGCTTCGGCGCCCGGATCAGCGTGCCGGCCGAGGCGAGCGGGCTGACCGAGCGGGGCGGCGACCACGTCGTCGCGCTCGAGGACGGGAGCGAGCTCGTCGCCCGAGCGGTCATCGTCGCAAGCGGCGTGCGCTACCGCAGGCTGCCGGTCCCGCGGCTCGACGAGTTCGAGGGCGCGAGCGTCTACTACGCCGCGACGCTGATCGAGGCGCGTGTCTGCGCGGGCGACACCGTCGCGATCGTCGGCGGCGGCAACTCGGCCGGGCAGGCCGCACTGTTCCTCGCCGATCACGTCGCTCGCCTCGTCCTGATCGCGCGGGAAGACAGGCTGGAGGAGAACATGTCGCGCTATCTCGCCGACCGCATCCGCCGCAACCCGCGGATCGAGCTGCGGCTCCACAGCGAGGTCCGCGCGCTGGTGGGCGAGCACGAGCTCGAGGACATCGTCGTCGAGGACCGTCGCAGTGGCGAGCACAGCCGGATCGGCGCCCGGTACCTGTTCGTGTTCATCGGCGCGACGCCGTACACACGGTGGCTCGCGCACCAGGTCCGGCTCGACGCGGACGGCTACGTGGTCACCGGCGATGCCGGGCGCCGGACGCTCGAGACGAGCGTGCCCGGCGTCTTCGCGGCGGGCGACGTGCGGAGCGGGGCGATCAAGCGCGTGGCGTCGGCGGTGGGGGAGGGGGCGATGGCGGTCCGCCTCGTGCACGAGCACCTGGCGGAGCGCGCCGGTCAGACGAACATCTCGTCGATGAAGCACCAGCGCCAGTCCTCGCCGGGCTCGAACGAGCGCACGATCGCATGACCGGCGGCCGGCGCATGCCGGCGCGCGTGGCGCTGCGGCGACGAGTCGCAGCAGCCGACGTGACCGCACGTCAGGCACAACCGCAGGTGCACCCACTGCGAGCCGATCCGCAGGCAGTCCTCGCAGCCGGCGGTGGTGTGGGGCCTGACTGGCCGGATCTGGACCACGTGCGGGCAGGGCGCGACCATCGGATTCCGAGGGGTAGGCCGCGCGATGGGGTGGTCAAGCCGTGAGCGCTGTGCCGAGCGGCCGGCCGATCGACGTGTCGGTGACGATCCGTCCGCGCATGCCCATCTACGAGGGAGATCCCGGCGTCGCGGTCGAGCAGGTGAAGTCGATCGATCGTGGCGACCCGGCGAACGTCTCGCGGCTCGAGCTCGGCGCGCACACGGGGACGCACGTCGACGCCCCGTGCCACTTCCTGCCCGGCGGGGCCGACGCGGGCGAGCTGCCGCTGGACCCCTTCATCGGCCCCTGCTCCGTCGTCGACGCCCACGGCGCCCGGGGCGCGATCGACGCGGCGTGCATCGATGCCGTCTCCCTGCCGCCGCGGGCCGACCGCGTGCTGCTGAAGACGCCGAACTCGCGGCTGTGGGAGCGCGACACGTTCTCGCGCGACTTCGTCCGGTTGGACGCGAGCGGCGCCGCCGCGCTCATCGCGCGCGGGGTGCGGCTGGTCGGCATCGACTACCTGTCGGTCGGCGATCCCGACGCCCACGTCGCGCTGCTGGGTCGCGGGGTCGGGGTGATCGAGGGCCTCGATCTGCGCGGGGTCGAGCCCGGACCATACTTCCTCGTCTGCCTGCCGCTGAAGATCGCGGGCTGCGACGGCGCGCCCGCACGCGCGCTGCTGTGGCCGCGCTAGCGGACGCTGATCGCGAACCGCGCTCGGTAGGACGTCCCCGGCGCCGCCAGTCGTGTCAGGGCGCTCTCGAACGGGCTGATCGGCGCGGTCATCGGCTCGAAGGAGATGAAGTCGCGGCCGCGCGGCGCGAAGACCTGGGCATAGCGATAGCCCTCGAGGAAGCGCAGCGTCACGCGCCGGCCCGCGCCGGCGAGGACGAACTCCGGCGGGTCGCCGAACCCGTCGAACGCGTCGTCGTAGTCGGCTTCGCCGAGCGGACCCGGCGGGATCCGCACCGGCTCGCTGCGGCCGGTCGGCAGCATCCGCTCGTCGAGCACCATGCGGCTGGTGACCGGCAGCTCGACCCACCAGCGCTCGCGCTCGAGGTCCGGTAGCCGCAGGTAGGGATGGAACCCGAACGCGACCGGGACCGGCACGTCGCCCGTCGGCGTCAGCTCGGTGGCGATCTCGAGGCGGTCGTCGGTCACCTCGGCGACGAGCTCAAGCACGTGCGGGAACGGGAAGCCGGCCATCAGCTCCTCGTGCGCGGCGTAGTCGAGCCGGCCGCGCAGCCGCGCCGGCTCCGCCTCGAGCAGCTCCCAGTGCGGCGACCCGGCCACCAGCCCGTGGATGGGCAGGCCGTTCGGGTCCGTGTGGACGTTCGGGGCGCCCAGGTCGAGCGTGACCCGCCGGCCGGCGACCTCGTACTCCGGCGATCGGAGCCGGTTGGCCCACGGGTGCAGCAGCGCGATCGCCGTCGGCTCGCCGGTGCGCACGTAGTCCTCCACCGACACGGGATGCGCCACGACCTCGTGGCTGTGGTGTCGAAGCGACCAGCCGAGCATGCCCACGCCGGGTATGAAGGTGGCCTCCAGGCGACCGCTCGGGGACCGAAGCTCGGCCGTCCTGCGGGTTCCGGTCGTCGTCGTCATGGCGACTCTGACGAGGGGCGACGTGCAATGACCGTGATCGCCGGCATGGTGCGGGAGTAGGTCGGTACGGCTGCCGTGCAACGGCCGTGGTCGTCACACCGAAGGATGGCGTCGCCCCGCGTGCGACCTACTTCAGGAATGTGCGTCTTGCGAGCGCGTGCTTCCGGGGCCGGCGTGGCTGAGCCCGAGGTGCTGGCCGCCGGCACGATCAACGCCGACTCGCTGCTGTGTCTCGACGCAGCGCTCCACACCGGTGCGAGTCTGATCGCGCGGCGGCTGCTGAGAACCTCCGGCGGCCGGGCCGGCAACGTCTCGGTGATGGTCCGGCGTCTCGGAAGGCCGGCCCGCCTTTGCGGGTGCGTCGGCATCGACGACCTTGCCGAGCAGGCGCTGAGAGGGCCTCGCGCCGCCGGCGTCGAGCTCGAGCTCGTGCGTCGCGCACCGGCCGACACGGGGTTCGTCGCGATCCTGGTCGGCGAGGGCGCTACGAAGACGATGGTCATGGCGCCTGGCGCCAACGCCGCCTTCGATGAGGAGGACGGCGCGCGCCTCGCCGGGGAGGTCCGCCGCGCGCCCGAGCGGTCCGTGCTCGTCGTCGACAGTGAGCTGGAGCCGACGGCGCTCGTCGCGGCACTCGAGGCCGCGCGTTCGAGTGGACACGCCACGGTGCTCGACCCGACGCACCCCGCGCGCGTCACCGACCGGCTCCTCGAGCTGTCGGATCACGTGACTCCGAACTCCGACGAGGCGGCGCGGATGACCGGCAGTCCGGTGCGGTCGCCGGAGGACGCGCACCGCGCCGCCCGGCGGCTCCGCGACCGCGGTGCACTCAACGTCCACGTCCGGCTGCCGCGCGGGGGATGCCTTACGCTGTGGCCCGACGGCGAGGCACTCGTCACCACGCCCGCCGATCTCGAGGCGGTCGACTCCACCGGCGCCGGCGACGCCTTCGCCGGTACGCTCGCCACCGCGATCATCGACCGGCTGCCGCCGGTCGTCGCGGCGCGGCTCGCGGCAGCGGCCGCCGCGTGCGCGGTCGCGCGCCTCGGGGCCCAGGAGTCCTATCCGGATCCCGGAGCGCTCGAAGCCGTCACCCGCAGGGTCCGCGCGGCCATCTACCCGCGCGACGCCTAGGTCGACGGAGGTGCGCGCATCGGATGCCGCTGCAGCGCGCCGGCCAGGGCGAGCAGGTTCATGGCCGCCGCGCTGCCTGTGCTGTGCGACCAGTCGCGCCGGTGGCCGGTGGTTGTCGGACCGGTCGGTGAGCGCAGCGCGGATGTCGTGCCCGAGCGAGAGGTTGCTGGCGGTCGCCTCGGCGTGGCGGGCGCGTTCGGCGGCGCGGCGCTGGCGGTCCTGCTCGGCGGCGTCGCGCAGCTCGTCGTCGTCGAGGCGCGCGCCGCCGAAGTAGGCCTCCTCGCGGGCGACCTCGCCGTCGGCGTCGGCGAGCTGGTGGCGGACGGCGTCGAGCATGAAGACCGGGTCGATGACCCAGATGCCGGCGGCGAAATCCTGGCCGCGCTCGAACACCCAGCCGTAGCGTCCGTTGGCGCGCGGTCGCGCAGCGTCCCGTTGACGCGCAGCTTAAGCGCGCTGCTCTTGGCGCGGGCGGCGAGCGCGTCGAGTCGCTGTCGAGCTTCTCGGCCTCGCAGCCGAGCGCGGCGGCCGCCTCGCGTGATCTCGGCGGTGAGGTGGTTACGCGCGTGCTCGACCTGCTCGGCGCCGTCGAGCAGGACGCCGTCGTCGATCCTGACGGCGTAGACGTGCTCGTTTTCGGCGATGGTGCGGTGGACGAAGCCGCCGAGGTCGCGTAGCACCTGGTCGTGCAACTCGCCACAGCTGGTCGCCGACGGGCGCCGGTTCTAGTCGACCAATCGTGGGACCGAGTGTCGGCGCGCTTGCGCCCGCCCAGCCTGCTGTTTATCGTCGACTCGGCGAGGTGAGGCGCCGATCGACCCCCAGGGAGGTGAGACCGGCCAGCGGAGGGCGTCACCGTGCGTAGTCGATCCTCATTCGCGAGAGCGCAGCCTCCGCCCGCCGACACGACGTCGCCGCCCATCGCCGTGCCCGCGACCGTTCCGCACCTTCCTACTGGCTTCCTGCGCCGCGACCGGCTCGGCGACGCGCTCGCGCGCGGCGTGAACGGTCCGGTGACGCTCGTGTCCGCCGGGGCAGGGAGCGGCAAGACGCTGCTCGTGGCGTCGTGGCTGCGCGACGGTGGCTGGGGGGGCCCCGTGGCGTGGGTGTCCGTCGACCGCGACGAGCGGGACGCGACCCATTTCCTGACCGCGGTCGTGGAGTCGCTGCGCTCGTCCGCCTCCGAGGAAACCGCAGCCGCCCTCGAGGCACTCAGTCCGGCGCCCGGCGGCTCACACGACGAGCTGATCGGCCGGCTCGCCGAGGGCCTCCGAGATCTCGTCCCGATCCTGCTGGTGCTCGACGATCTCTCCGAGCTCCGGTCGCAGAGCGCCCGGGACGCGCTTGCAGCGCTGCTCGCGTGCGCGCTGCCGCAGCTGCGCGTCGTCCTCCTCGCCCGGAGCGACCCGCAGCTGCAGCTTCATCGGCCGCGCCTCGCGGGCCAGCTGTGCGAGATCCGGTCGCCGGATCTCGCGTTCACGCTGGAGGAGACCGGCGAGCTCATGTCGGGCCTCGGGCTCGATCTCGCGGACGACGCCGTCAATCGTCTCTGCGAGAAGACGGAAGGGTGGGCCGCGGGCCTGCGGCTTGCCGCGATGTCACTGGCCGGGGCGGCCGATCCCGTTCGGTTCATCGACGAATTCTCCGGAAGCGAAAGGACGGTCGCCGACTACCTGCTCGAGGAGGTCCTGGCGGGTCAGCCGCCCGCGGTGCGCCACCTGCTGCTGCGGACGTCGGTGCTCGAGCACGTGAACGGTCCCTTGGCCAACCTGCTCACCGGCACGTCCGAAGCCGAACGCCTGCTCCAGGATCTCGACGACGCGAACGCCCTCGTGATGGCGACGGACGTCAGCCGCTCGTGGTTCCGCTATCACCATCTGCTCCTCGATGTCCTTCGCCGCGAACTCAGACGGGAGGCGCCCGACGAGGTCCAGGAGCTCCATGGGCGGGCCTCACGTTGGTACGGCGAGCACGGGTTCGCGGTCGAGGCGATCCGTCACGCCCAGGAGGCCGACGACTGGGACCAGGCGAGCGACCTGTTGATGGAGCACTGGTTCAGCCTCTTCCTGGACGGGCAACAGAAGACGATCCATGGACTGCTGGCGGCTGCTCCGGCAGCTCTCGTGCGATCGGACGCCGAGCTGGCGACGCTCGTCGCGGCCGACCGGCTGGCTGCCGGGCGCCCGGACGACGCCGACGCGCACCTAGCCGTGGCCGAACGACTCGCCGCCACCGTTCGCGCGCCGCGGCGGCGGCGATTCGAGGTCGTGCTGGCCTTGGTCAGGCTGAACCGGGCTCGGACCCGCGGGGACTTCAACGGAGCGATCGACGTTGCACGCGCGATCCTGATCCCCGAAGCCGGCGACAGCAGGGCCGACGTCACCTCCAACGAGGACATCCGAGCGCTAGCGCTTATGCACCTCGGGTTCGCCGAGGTGTGGGCGGTGCAGCTCGACGGTGCCGAGCGCCACCTGCGCGACGGCCTCGCGCTCGCCTACCGCATCGGCAGGCCCTACATCGCGATCGGATGCCTGGCGCCGCTGGCGCAACTGGCGAACATGACCCAGCGGCTGGACGTCGCCGAAGCGTGCGGCCGCGAGGCGATCAAGCTGGCGGAGCGGCTCGGGTGGTCCGACGAGCCCATTGTCGGGAGCGCCTACACCGAACTCGGCGGCGCGCTGCTCGGCAGGGGCCGTATGGAGGAGAGCGAGCTGTGGCTCGATCGCGCCGAACGCGTGCTCCACGGGCGGCCCGATCCGGAAGCGAGCGTGATGCTGCCGATGCATTACGGAGTACTGCGGTTCGCCCAGCGCCGGTACGAGGCGGCGCTCGCCTGCTTCCGCGACGCCGAGTTGGCCGTCGAGCATCTGCGACTGGAGCACGACCTGGCCACGACCTTGAGGACATGGCTGCTGCGCGTCGTCATCCGGCTCGGCGACGTGGCCGCTGCTCGGTCAGCTCTCGCCGCCGCCGGCGAATCGGCGCGCCGTGTGACCGACTGGTGCATCGTCGCCGCGCACCTCCATCTGGCCGAGGGCCACCCGCAGCGCGCGGTCGACGCGGTCCGGCCTGTCGTGAACGGCTCGGCCACCGTGGAATACACGGTCATGGAGGTGGAGGCGCTCCTTCTCGAGGCGATTGCGCGCGACCGGCTCGGTCAGCCGGAGGCCGCCGGGCAAGCGCTGGAGCGGGCCCTCGACCGGGCGGAGCGTTGGGGCCAAGTGTGGATCATCCTCAGTCAGCCGGACGTTCGAGGAGTCCTGGAGCGCCATCCGAGGCATCGCACGAGCCACGGGGCATTCATCGCGCAGCTGCTCGACCACTTCGAGGGGGACCGTTCCTCGATCTCCGGCCTTCCCCCCGACGGGGTGCGGCTGAGCGAGCGGGAGCTCAGGGTCCTGGGATTCCTCCCGACGAACCTCTCGGCGAAGGAGATCGCAAGCGAGCTGGTCCTCTCGGTCCACACCGTCAAGACCCACATGCGCGGCCTCTACCGGAAGCTCGGGGTCCACCGGCGCGCCGACGCCGTCGAGCGTGCCCGGAAGCTCGGGATGCTGATGCCGGCGCGGCGCCGCCCCTGACCGCTCGGCTCATACACATTCGTGCGAGGTGGTCTCACACGCCGAGCGGGCACCATTGTTGATGGCAACGAACGGAGAAGCGGTTCCTCGGCCGCGGACCGACGAAGGCGCGGGCGTTCTTCCGAGGGAACATCATCGTCGTGATGATGGAGGAAACGCTGAGGGAGGCCGAACGACGGCTCGCCGCGACCGGCGATCGCGAGGCAGTGCTCCAGATGCGCCAGCGCTGCCATCAGACCATGGGTCCGCTTCTGGTCGATGCGATCCAAGAGCTGACGGGGTGCCGCGTCGACGCGTTCATGAGCGGGAGCCACATCGAGCCCGACCTCGCGGCGGACCTGCTACGACCGCACGAGCTGCTCGTCGGCGCTGTGCACCGGGTGCCCGCCGAAGCCGTGCCTCAGGAGGGCGACCGCCTTGGCGGCGGGCCAGTCGAGGTCGCGGTAGCACATCAGCGCCTGCTGGCTCTCGGAGATCACCGGCGACGGGATGTCCCGCGCGAGCGCCCAGTCGAGCACCCACTTGACCTCGCCGGTGTCCTCGACGTAGGTGGCGAGACGCTTGAGGTCGGGATGCTCCTGCAGCGCGTCGCGCATCAGCTCGATCAGCCACGACCGGATGACCGAGCCGTGGGCCCAGTTGTCGAACAGCGCCGGCAGGTCGAGCGTGAACTCCGAGCGCTCGAGCAGCTCCACGCCCTCGGCGATCGCCTGCACCATCCCGAACTCGATCGCGTTGTGGATCAGCTTCGTGAAGTGCCCGGACCCCGGCTCGCCGACGAACAGCACCGCGTGGTCGTCGAACGCGAGATCCTTGAGCAGCGGCTGGACGAGCGCGTAGCCGTCGGCGTCGCCGCCGGCCATGAAGCACGCCCCGTGGCGCGCGCCGCGGATGCCGCCGCTCGTGCCCACGTCGACGAACCGGATGTCGCGCTGCGCGAAGTCGGCGTGGCGGCGCCGCGTGTCCTCCCAGTGCGAGTTGCCGCCGTCGACGACGACGTCGCCGGCCGCGAGCAGGTCGCGCAGCGTCTCGCACATCGCCTCGGTGGGTGCGCCGTGCGGCAGGTAGATCAGCACGATCCGGGGCGGCGACAGGCGGCCGACGAGCTCCGCCGGCGATCCCGCCGGGTCGATCCCCTGGCGGGCGAGCTCGCCCATCACGTCGGCGTCGCGGTCGTGCCCGACGACCTCGTGCCCGTGCCCGACGGCGGACAGCGCGAGGTTCGCGCCCATCCGCCCAAGCCCGATGATGCCCACTCGCATACCGTCGTCGTAACTAGACCTGCGAGTCCGCCGGGCAAGGCCGGCACGCCTCGAGCGCCGCACCCAGGGTCGCCGCGTCGTGCGGACCGACGTGGCGGCGGCCGCAGACGAAGAACGTCGGCGTGGCGCGCGCGCCGCTCGCCTCGGCGCTCACCACGTCCGCCAGCACGCGGCCGGCGTGGACCCCGAGCTCGAGCTCGCGCGCGAAGCGCTCGACATCGAGGTCGAGCTCGCCCGCGTAGCCGAGCAGGTCCTCGAACTCGAGCTCGTCCTGGTGCTGGTAGAGCACGTCGTGGTACGCCCAGAACCGCCCCTGCGCCGCGGCCGCCTCCGCGGCCTCCGAGGCGAGCTCGGCGTGCTCGTGGACGTCGCTCAGCGGGAGGTGCCGGAACACGTAGCGGAGCTCGTCGCCGAACCGCCGCCGCAGCTCCTCCACGACGCCGGTGGCCTGCCCGCAGAACGGGCATTCGAAGTCGGCGAACTCGAGCAGCGTCAGCGGCGCCTCGACCGGCCCGCGGATGTGGTCGCGCACGGGGTCGACCGGCGGGTCGAGCACGTCGGGCAGGCGCGGGGGTCCCGAGACCCGGAAGACCAGCCACCCGGAGAGCAGCGCGGCGACCGCGGCGATCAGCACGCCGACCTTGGCCTGCTCTCGCAGGTCCGGCGAGTCGATCCCGAGCTCGACGATCAGCAGCGAGACCGTGAAGCCGATGCCCGAGAGCGTGGCGCCGCCGAGCACCTGCGAGCGCGTCACGCCGCGCGGCAGGCGACCCAGGCGCAGCCGCACGGAGGCGAGCGCCACGCCCGCGATGCCGAGCGGCTTGCCGACCACCAGGCCGGCGACCACGGCCCAGGTCAGCGGCGACGAGACGGCGCCGGCGAGCATGTCGCCGCGCAGGTCGATGCCGCCGTTGGCGAGCGCGAACAGCGGCACGACGCCGTAGCTGACCCATGGGTGCAGCGCCGTCTGGATGCGCTCGTTCGGGGACACCGCCTGGGCCACTCCGAGCTGCGCCGAGCGGGCGAGCGACGCCATCGGCGACTGGCGGAAGGCGGTGGCGAGCGCGGCCACCCGCTGGACGGCCTCGCGATCGGGCGGGTAGGCCGAGATCGCGAGCCCCATCGCCATGCCGCCGATCGCGGGATGGACGCCGGACTCGAGCGTCGCCAGCCAGAGCACGACGCCGGCGACGACGTACGGCCCGGCACGCCATACCCGCCGCCGGCCGAGCGCGACGATGGCGAGGACGCACGCCGCGGCGAGGATCAGCGCGAGCCCGTCGATCGCCTGCGAGTAGAACACGGCGATCACGGTCACCGCCGTCACGTCGTCGAAGATCGTCAGCGTGAGCAGGAACACCCGCAGGGGCGTCGACTGGGAGGCGCCGACAAGGGCGAGGGCGCCGAGCAGGAACGCCGTGTCGGTGGCGATCACGACGCCCCACGCGTGCGGCGCCTGGTCGCCGCCGCTCGACGGCGAAGTAGACCGCGGCGGGCACGACCATGCCGCCCACGGCGGCGAGCGCGGGCACCGTGATCGTCCGGCGGTCCGCGAGCTCGCCCATCGCGAGCTCGCGCCGCACCTCGATCCCGACGACGAGGAAGAACAGGAACATCAGGCCGTCGTTGACCCAGTGGCGCAGGTCCATGGAGAGCACCGCGTCGCCCGCACGGACCGTGACGTCCGTGGTCCAGAGCGACGTGTAGTCGTCCGACAGCGGCGAGTTCGCCCATATGAGCGCGATCAGGACGGAGGCGAGCAGCAGTCCGGCGCTGCCCGTCTCAGCGCTGATGTAGTCGCGCAACGACCGGCCGAGCTGCTGCTCCAGGTCCAGCCGCCGCTGACGGCTCTGGTCGGCGCGACCGCCGATCGGGACTCTGGAGGGACGCACCGCGGTCAGCGATAGGGCGCGGCCGGAAGGCGTCAAGGACGTTGCGTCCCGAGCAGGCGGACCTATCGACCACTGCTGCCGTGCGCAATTCGACGACGGCGCTCACCGGCCTGACGCTTGCCGCCCTCGGCGTCGTCTTCGGCGACATCGGCACCAGCCCGCTCTACGCGATCAAGACCGTGTTCGCCCTGGACGGCGGCGTGGTCCGTCCCACGCGCACGGACGTCTATGGCGTGATGTCGCTTCTGTTCTGGGCGGTCACCCTGATCGTCTCGATCAAGTACGTCGCGCTCGTCATGCGCGCCGACAACGACGGCGAGGGCGGCATCATGGCGCTGACGGCGCTCGTCCAGCGTGCGTCGCGGAACCTCGTCGCCGGCGGCGCGGTGCTCACTCTGCTGGGCGTCTTCGGCGCGTCGCTGTTTTACGGCGACAGCGTCATCACGCCGGCGATCTCGGTGCTGTCGGCGGTGGAGGGACTCAACGTCGCGGCCCCGAGCCTCGGGGCACTCGTCGTCCCGATCGCGGTGGCGATCCTGACGGCGCTGTTCGCGGTGCAGCGCTGGGGGACGCAGGCGGTCGGCTGGGTCTTCGGGCCGGTCATGGCGATCTGGTTCGTCGCCATCGGGGCCGCTGGGACGCGCGAGGTGGTCGCCCACCCCGAGGTCGTCGAGGCGCTGGCGCCGAGCCACGCGCTCGAGTTCGTGCTCGGACGTCCAGGCGTGGCGTTCGTCGCGGCAGGCGCAGTCATGCTCGCGATCACGGGCGCCGAGGCGCTGTACGCCGACATGGGCCACTTCGGCCGCCGGCCGATCCGCCGCGCG
The DNA here is from genome assembly GCA_963730535.1 of uncultured Solirubrobacteraceae bacterium. GTDB lineage: Bacteria > Actinomycetota > Thermoleophilia > Solirubrobacterales > Solirubrobacteraceae > DASSUW01. The sequence goes on along the minus strand of CAVSRU010000011.1, from coordinate 70,637 downwards.
TGGTTCGGATTGGTGTTCCCCGCGCTGACCCTCAACTACCTCGGGCAGTCGGCGCTCATCCTGCGCGACCCCGCCGCCGTCGAGAGCCCGTTCTTCCTGCTCCTGCCTCACTGGGCGCGCGTGCCGATGGTGTTCCTGGCCACCGTCGCCACCGTCATCGCCTCCCAGGCCGTCATCTCCGGCGCGTTCTCGGTCTCGCGGCAGGCGGTGCAGCTCGGGTTCCTCCCGCGCCTGACGATCCGTCACACATCCACGCTCGCGGTCGGCCAGGTGTACGTGCCGGCGGTCAACTGGGCCATGTTCGTCGTGGTCGTCTCGCTCGTGATCGCCTTCGGCTCCTCGGAGCGGCTCGGTGCCGCCTACGGCGTCGCGGTCAGCGCCACGTTCGTGATCACGACGATCCTGTTCTTCACCGTCGCGCGGCTGCGCTGGCGCTGGCCCGCCTGGGCGGTCGGGGGCGGCGTGGCGGTCTTGCTGACCGTGGAGGCGACGTTCCTGGCGGCCAACCTGACCAAGGTCCACCGTGGCGGCTGGCTGCCGCTCGTCATCGCCGCCGGGCTCGTCTGCGTGATGACGACCTGGCATCGGGGTCGGGAGATCGTCACCGCGAACCGCGTTCGCGAAGAGGGCCCGCTGCGGCGGTTCATCGACGCGCTGCATGCGCTCGATCCTCCGCTCCCGCGCGTGCCGGGAACCGCCGTGTTCCTGCACCCTTCGCTCGAGACGACTCCGCTGGCCATGCGCGCGAACGTCGAGCACAACCACGTGCTCCACGAGCATGTCGTGATCGTCTGGGCGAAGCCGGTCGACGTGCCGCACGTCCCGCCCGGCGATCGCGTCGTGGTCGACGACCTCGGGTACTCCGATGACAACATCACGCACGTGACGGCCCGCTTCGGCCTCCAGGACCCGGCCGATATCCCCGAGGCGCTGCGGTTGGCGCAGTCCATGGGCGTCGAGTGGGGCTCGGGCATCGAGCAGCCCACCTACTTCCTCTCCCGCATCTCGATCCGAGTCACGGCTGCGCCGGGGATGGCCCGCTGGCGCAAGAAGCTCTTCGTCGCGATGGCCCGCAACGCGGCCACCCCCGCCGACTACTTCCGCCTGCCGGACGATCGCACGATCACCATGGGATCGCGGATCCCGCTCTGACGGGCTTGCGGGCGCCATGGGACGCCCTATCGGGTGAGCGTGGGCCGGTACACGGGACCCGTCGAGCGGCTTTCGCGGCGCGAAGGCGTGGAGCTGTTCCTCAAGGGCGAGCGCGCGCTGCGCGGCAAGTCGGCGCTCGAGCGGCGAGGCGCCGCTCCGCCCGGGCAGCGCGGCAGCCGACGGCGCCCGCCGCGGCAGTCGGTCTACGCGCGCCAGCTACGCGAGAAGCAGCGCGCCAAGCGCTACTACGGCGTTCGTGAGCGGCAGTTCCGACGGTACGTCGACCTGGCGTCGCGGCGGGCCCTGGGCCAGCCCGGCCGGCACCTGCTCGTGTTGCTGGAGACGCGGCTGGACAACGTGGTCTACCGGCTGGGCCTCGCGACGACGCGCGCGCAGGCTCGCCAGTTCGTGACGCACGGACACGTGCTGGTGGACGGCCGGCGCGTCGACGTGCCCTCGTACCGCGTCCGGCCCGGGCAGACGGTGGCGATCGCGCCCGACAGCCCGGTCGCGCCGGTCGCCGCCGCGGCGACCGAGCTCGTCGGCGCGATCCCGCCGTGGCTCGAGCTCGACGTCGACGCGCTTGAGGGGAGCGTGCTGCGCTACCCGCACCGCGACGAGATCGCCGCGCCGGTGGACGAGCATCTCATCATCGAGTTCTACGCGCGATGACGCCGATCAGCGTTTCCGCGGGAACGCCTCAGGGGCTACTGGTCTCCCGCGCATCCGCTCCGCATGCCGCGGCTGCGCCCGATGTCGTCCTGCTCCGACGCCGGGGGCGAAATGACCCACCGTCGCTTCCGCCCGCGGACCAGCGCGCGATCACGATCGTGAAGCGGTTGGGCTCTGCTCGCCCCGCCGTGCGGGCTGGATGACCATCCGGTAGGCGAGCGCGAAGTAGACGCCGGCGAGCGCTAGCGCGAGCGGCCACCAGATCAGCGCGGTTCGCAGCACCGTGTCGCCCGCGATCGCGTTCTCGACCGTCAGCGATCCGGCCGCGCCTTCGCGCGCCGGCAGGACGTTCGGGTACAGGCCGGCCGCGACCGTCGTGAGCAGCCCGACCACGAACAGCGACGAGGCGGCGAACGCGCGCGCCCACAGTCCGCGGCGCTGAAAGACGATGAGCGCCGCCAGCGCCGCGACGGCGAGCACCGGGAACGCGAGCCGCCACGGATCGTCGACGAGGTTGGTGAGCATCTCCTCGCGCACGGCGTACGTCGGGACGACGAGCGCGACGAACAGCGCGGCCTCCGGCCACACCAGCGCTCGCGCCCAGCGACGCGCCCGGGCGGCGAGCTCGCCGTCCGTCCGGAAGGCGAGGAAGCCGGCGCCGTGGGTGCACAGCACCACGACGCCGAAGACGCCGACCAGCACGGCGTAGCTGTCGAGGATGTCGAACAGCGCGAGGTGGAAGTAGCCATCCGGGCCGAGCGGAACGCCGCGCACGACGTTGCCGAGCGCGACCCCGAACACGAACGCCAGTCCCGCCGACGACAGCGCGAACACGGCGTCGCACGCCTGCCGCCAGAGCGGGTTGTCGACCTGGTGCCGCAGCTCGAGCCCGAGACCACGGCCGACGAGCAGCCAGAGCGCGAGGATGAGGCCGAAGTAGAGGCCGCTGAACGCCGCGGCGTACACCTTCGGGAAGATCATGAACAGCACCCCGCCGGCCGCGATCAGCCAGACCTCGTTGCCGTTCCAGACGGGCCCGATCGCCGCCGTGGCCTGCTCGCGGTCGTCCTCGGTCCGCCCCAGCAGGAGGTGCAGCGCCCCGACGCCGAGGTCGAAGCCGTCGAGGACCACGTACATGGTGATCATGAACGCGAGGAAGCTGAACCACATGACCTCCATGGCGCGCTAACGGCTCTCGGCGGCGGCGCCGGACGTCGTGGTCAGGGCCTCCTCCTCGGGCCCGTGGCTCACGATCCGCACCATCAGCAGGACGAACAGGAGCGCGAGCAGCGTGTACAGGCCCGCGAACCCGAGCAGCGTGAACAGGGCCGTCCCGGACGGCACCGACTCGGCCGGCGAGGCGCCGTCCTCGGTGCGCAGCAGCCCGTAGACCACCCACGGCTGGCGCCCGGTCTCGGCCGTCGTCCAGCCGGCGATGTTGGCGATATACGTGAACGGCCACGCCAGCATCAGCGTCCACAGCATCGCCCGCGACCGGAAGAGGCGGCCGCGCCACAGCAGCACGGCGGCCACGGCGGCGATCGCGAGCAGGATCGTGCCGAGCCCGACCATGATGTGGTACGCGTAGTAGACGAGCGGGACCGAGTCGGGCCAGCGGTCCTCCGGGATGTCCTCGAGCCCCGTGAGGCGCTCGTCCCAGCGCCGCGACGTCAGGAACGAGAGCAGCCTGGGCATCTCGATCACCGACTCCAGCCGGCGCTCCTCCAGGTTGGGGTTGCCGATGATCACGAGCGGCGCCCCCTCCTGGGTCTCGAACATCCCCTCCATGGCGGCGAACGCGGGCGGCTGGTGGCTTGCGACGTTCTGCGCCGAGCGATCGCCGGTCGGGAAGATCATCAGCACGCAGAGGACGAGACCGGCGACGACCCCCATCCGCAGCGACGTCCGGGCGAACTCCACGTGCCGGCCGAGCAGTAGGTAGAACGCGCCCAGCCCCGCGATCACGAACGCGCCCGTGAGCGCGGCGCCGAGCATGTTGTGCAAGTACTGCCACGGCAGCCACGGATTCGTCATGAGGTCCCAGAAGGACTCCATCTCGACGTTGTCGCCCGAGCCCGTGTAGCCGACGGGATGCTGCATCCATGCGTTGGTGGCGATGATGAACCAGCCCGACAGCCACGAGCCCGCAAAGATCATCAGCGCCGCGAGCCAATGCAGGCGCGCGCTCACACGCTCGCGGGCGAGCAGGAAGATGCCGAGGAAGACCGACTCGGCGAAGAACGCGAACATGCCCTCCATGGCGAGCGTCGTGCCGATCACGCCGCCGGCGTAGTTCGAGAACGCGGCCCAGTTCGTCCCGAACTGGAACTCCAGGGGAATCCCCGTGACCACGCCGAACGCGAAGTTGACGGCGAAGATCTTCGCCCAGAAGCGCGACATCCCCTCATAGCGCTCGCGCTCGACGTCGGTCTTGCGATAGAGAGACAGACGGCGGTCCGGCCGACCGAGGTAGGAGACGGTCTTCATATGCGCGATGAAGAGCGCCAGCCCCATCGTGAGGATGGGGAAGAGGTAGTGGAACGTGACCGTCAGCGTGAACTGGAGCCGGTCGATCAGGACGTGGTCGTCCATCGCCGCGCGCAGTAGGCCGCACAAGTCTTGCGACCACCCGCGGCGGTCCTAATTGCGGCGAAGATGGTCCCGCAGATCGCGCTGCCGTCCGGCGACACGATCCCTGTCCTGGGGCTGGGCTCGGGTGGCCTGGCCGAGGGGCGGCACCCCGTCGAGCAGGAGATCGCGGCGCTGCGGCTCGGGCTCGACCTCGGGATGTGCCTGATCGACACCGCGCCGAGCTACGCCGACGGCGCGGCCGAGCGGCTCGTCGGCGTGGCCCTGGCCGGGCGCCGCGACGATGCGTTCCTCGTCAGCAAGGTCGATCCCGCCGATGCGACGCGCCGGGGGACCGTCTCGGCGTGCGAGCGCAGTCTCGGGCGGCTCGGGACCGACCGGCTCGATCTCCATCTCCTGGCGGGGCGTGGGGAGCACCCGCTCGAGGAGACGGTTGCCGGGTTCGAGGAGCTGCGCGAGCGCGGGCTGATCCGGCAGTGGGGGGTCGGGAGCTTCTCCGCGGCCGATCTGCACGAGCTCGTGGAGCTCGACGCGGGCGCGGAGGTCCAGGCCGTCCAGTCGGTCTACAGCCTGGCCCGCCGCGACATCGAGTGGGACGTGCTGCGCCTCTGCTTCCGCAGCGGCCTCCCGGTGCTTGCGAGCTCACCGCTCGATCGCGGCCGCCTCGTCGGCGACGGCGTGCTGCGCGGCATCGCGGCGCGGCACCGCGCGACGTCCGCGCAGGTCGCGCTGGCGTGGATCCTCGGCCACGTCGGCGTCCACGCGCATCCGCGCGCGTCGACGACCGCGCACGTCGAGCGCAACCGTGCCGCTCTCGACCTGCGGCTCGGCGCCGACGACCTCGTCGAGCTCGACGCCGCTTTCGAGCCGCCGGCGAGTCCGAGCTTGTCGTCGCCGCGGTGAGGCCTACGAGGTCGATCGATGACGACCACCACCGAGATCCCACGCGAGGCTTGGCGCTCGTACTTCGAGGAGCTGACGACCGTCCTGGGCACCGTCGAGGCGACGGTCGAGGTCGTCGGCCGCGACATCGGCGATCAGTTCGAGGCCGAGCGCCTCGTCCTCACGGACATGACCTACGACGCCGCCGCCGACGCGATCGTCGTCGGCCTGGACGCCCCTGGCTCGCCGCCGGAGCGCCGCGAGCTCCGCATCGAGGAGCCGCAGCGGGTGCTCGTCGCCACCGGCGAGGCCCCGCCGCTCGAGGTGACGTACGACATCGAGGACGGCGAGGGCCACCAGTGGCTCATTCGCCTCGAGCGCCCGCCGGCGCTTCCCGGCGAATGAGGTCGGGCGCGGGCGACGCGTCCTCGGCGGCGCCGATCAGGACCAGCTCCGCGCCCGGGTAGTCCAGCAGCTCCGGCGGGTTGGCGGGAATGAATCGCCGGCTGCCGAAGCGCTCGCGCAGCGCGGGCGGGTACTGCGCGCGCCGGTGCTCCGGAAGCCCGGCGCCGCGCGGCGCCGGCGCGTCGGGATTGCGGACCGCGGCGATGTAGCTCGCCTGGGGCCTGATGTTGAGCTCACGCTGCAGGGCTGCGGGACCCTGCGGCCGCACGACCACGTAGGCGAGGTGGGTGTGGCCCTCATGGTCGACGAGCGCGTACCATGCCGCGCCGGCGGACCGCGCGCGCGGCTCGGCCTCGATGTCGGCCCGCAGGGCCGCTGCGTCGCTGGTCACGTCGGCCACGAACGCCCACTCGCGCTCGTGCGAGCCCGGGTCCGGGAGGCGCTTGCGGCCCACGATCAGCCGCCGGTAGGGCCGGTCGCCGTCGGGCATGAGGATCACGAAGAAGCGCTGGACGTCGCCCAACCCGCGGACCTCGGCGGCGCCCACGCGAGGGCGATAGAAGAAGGACGCGTCGCCTCGTTCCAGGACGGCGGTCATGCCGATCGGCCGTCCGGCTCGATCAGCCGCACGTGGTCCCAGTTGACGTACAGCGGCCGGCCTTCGCCGTCCCGCCGCAGCCTGACGGGGTTGGGGTGGTCGCGGCGGACGGCGAGGACGACGTCGTCCTCCGACTCGTGGACGGTGATCTCCAGGCCGTCGTCGAACACGATGCGGGTCGGCATGTGTCCCCCGTCGGTAGGGCGCAGGCCGCCGTGATCAAGCGGTCTCACTGGAGACCGCGCGCTCGCGGCCTACCGCGCTCGGCATGACGATCCGCAACGTCCAGCTGCCCACCGACAAGGGCGACGTCCCGGCGGACCTGGGCGTGTTCGCCCGCGTCGAGGGGCTCCTCGGGGAAGAGAAGGCGCTGCTCGAGATCCCGCGCCCCTCGCGGCAGCAGCGGGACCGCCTGCGGGACGTGCGCGCGGAGCTCGACCGCATATGGGAGTCGATGCGCGCGCGTGCGGCTCGCCTCGAGGCGGGGCGATGAGCATGGACGTGGCGATCGCAGGCGGCCACGGGAAGGTGGCGCTCCGGCTCACTCGCCGGCTGCGCGAGCGCGGCGACCGCGTCCGTTCGCTGATCCGCGACGCCGCGCACGCCGCCGACGTCGAGGCCGCCGGCGGCGAGCCGCTGCTGTGCGACCTCGAGCACGCGGGCGAGGACGAGGTGGCGCGCGTCACCGCCGGCGCCGACGCGGTCGTCTTCGCGGCGGGCGCCGGGCCGGGCAGCGGCCCGCAGCGCAAGTGGACGATGGACTACGGCGGCGCGGTGAAGCTGATCGCCGCCGCCAGGGCGAACGGGATCGATCGCTACGTGATGCTGAGCTCGCGCGGCGCCGACCCCGACGCGCCCGGCGACGACACGTTCGCCGTCTACCTGCGGGCCAAGGGCAAGGCCGACGCCGAGTTGCGCGCGAGCGGCCTCGCCTACTCGATCGTCCGACCCGGCTGGCTGAGCGACGATCCCGGGACGGGCCACATCCGCGCCGGGGCGAGCGTCGGCGACGGGAAGATCAGCCGCGACGATGTCGCCGCCGTGCTCGCGGTCACCGTCCACGATCGGGCGCTCGCCGGCGTGACCTTCGAGGCCGTCGCCGGCGAGACACCGATCGAGGAGGCGCTGGCGGCGCTCGAGCGGCCGGCTACTGGTTCCAGCGGTCGGCCGTGACCTTGCGGTGGCGCTGGCTCTTGGCCCGCGGGCTCGTCACGTCCTGCGGCGAACCTGGCCGGTACAGCGCGTCCTGCCGGTTGGCCATCAGGCCCTTGCTCCGCCGACGGGCGAACCGCTTGCGGAAATCCGCCAGACGCCTGTCCATCGGGCCCATCGGAGGCAGGATGTAGGCCGCCCCGCCGCGTTGGCAACCGCGCTCAGGCGGCGACGGGGAGCGCCGCCGCCTGGACCACGTCGAGCTCGATGCCGTCCTCGCTCGCCAGCGCCCGCGCCCGCGAGCCGTCCGGCAGCTCGCCGCGGACGATCGCGCCCGTGAGCTCGCGCTCGAGCGTGCGTCGGATGTGGCGCTGCAGCGGCCGGGCGCCGAACTCGTCGTCGAAGCCGTCGCGCGCGAGCCGCGCCACCAGCGTCGGCTCGACCGTGAGCTCGATCGCGCGCTCGGTACGCAGGCGCTCGGCGACGCGGGCGACCATGCCCTCGGCGATCCGCTCCACGTGCTCGGGGGTGAGCGGGTGGAACATCACGGTCTCGTCGATGCGGTTGAGGAACTCGGGCAGGAACGCCTCCTTCGCCGCGGAGCGCATGCGGTCGTCGACCGCCGCCGGCTCGGCGGCGGTGAAGCCGATGCCGCGCCGCGCGTTGCCGGCGCCGAGGTTCGACGTCATGACCAGCACCGTGTTCGTGAAGTCCACGGTGCGGCCCTCGCCGTCGGTCAGCCGGCCGTCGTCCATGACCTGCAGCAGCACGTTCCAGACCTCGGGGTGCGCCTTCTCGATCTCGTCGAGCAGGACGACCGAGTATGGCCGCCGGCGCACCGGCTCGGTCAGCTGGCCGCCTTCGCCGTACCCGACGTAGCCGGGCGGCGAGCCGATCAGCCGCGCCACCGTGTGCGGCGCGCGGTACTCGGACATGTCGATCCGGACCAGCGACTTCTCGGTGCCGAACAGCCGCTCGGCCAGCGCCTTCACCAGCTCGGTCTTGCCGACGCCGGTCGGGCCGAGGAACAGGAACGTTCCCAGCGGCTGGTCGCCGCCGGCCAGGCCGACGCGGGCGCGCCGCACGGTGTCGGAGACGACGCCGACGGCGGTCTCCTGTCCGACCACGCGCCGATGCAGGTCGTCCTCCAGTGTGTGGAGGCGCTCCAGCTCCCCGGCGACGAGCTCGCCGACCGGGATGCCGGTCCGCGCCGCGACGACCGCGGCGACGTCGGCCTCGCTGACGTGCTTGGACTCGCCCAGCGGCTCGCCGAGCGTCGCCAGGTGCTCCTCGAGCGCCTCCGCGCGCTGCTTGAGCTCGGCGGCGTCCTCGTAGGCCTCGTCGCGGACGGCGGCCTCCTTCTCGTCGGCCAGGTGCTGCAGCTCGCGCCGCAGCCGGTCGGCCTCCGCGTCGCCGCCGTCGCGCAGGCGTAGCTTGGCGGCCGCCTGGTCGATCAGGTCGATCGCCTTGTCGGGCAGCCGGTACTCGCTCACGTAGCGGTCCGACAGCCGCGCCGCGGCGAGCAGCGCCTCGTCGGTGATCCGGGTGTCGTGGTGGAACTCGTAGCGCTCGCGCAGGCCGCGCAGGATCTCGACGGTCTCGTCGACCGACGGCTCCTCCACCATGACGGGGGAGAAGCGGCGCGCCAGCGCCGAGTCGCGCTCGATCTTGCGGTACTCGGCCAGCGTGGTGGCGCCGATCACGCGGAGCTCGCCGCGCGCCAGCATCGGCTTGAGTATGTTCGCGGCATCCATGGCGCCCTCCGCGTTGCCGGCGCCGAGGATCGTGTGCAGCTCGTCGACGAACAGCACGATCTTGCCCTCGGACTCCTTGACCTCGTTGAGCGCCGCCTTCAGGCGCTGCTCGAATTGGCCGCGATACTGGCTGCCGGCGATCATGCCGGAGAGGTCCAGAGCCACCACACGGCAGCCCTCGAGGCTGTCGTCGACGTCGCCGCGCGCGATCCGCAGCGCCAGGCCCTCGGCGATCGCGGTCTTGCCGACGCCGGCCTCGCCGATCAGCACGACGTTGTTCTTGCGCCGGCGGGCGAGCGTCTCGATCGTCTGCTCGATCTCGGTCGCCCGGCCGACCACGGGGTCGATCCGGCCCGCGGCCGCGTCGGCCGTCAGGTCGTGCCCGTACTCGTCGAGCGCCGGGGTTGTGCTCTTCGGCGCCTCGGGCTCGGTCGTGGGCAGGCCCTGGGTCTGCGCATAGCGGCGCGCGCACGGCTCGCAGACCGCGATCTCGGCGCGCGTGCCGGCGCTCTGATATTCGATGCGCACGGACGCCGGCCGCTGCCCACAGGCGGAGCAGGGCGGAGGCCCGGCAGTAAAGTGTTCAGTTGGCATATCTTCTACGTCTTCAGTCGAAAATCTCAGTCAACGAGACTAAGATTAGCGCGCCTCCGCCCCGCTTGTTCGACGCATCGCCGGGCCTATCACCGGGGACATGGACGACCTCGGGCCGCCGGTCTCTCACCTCGCTCTGCGCGACGGCGTCCCCGTCTACGACCGCGTCGGTGAGCGCGTCGGGGTCGTCGACCGTGTGATGACCGACGAGGCAACCGGGATCTTCGAGGGCCTGATCGTCCACACGCTCCCGGTCGTCGGCGGTCGCCACCTGTTCGCGAGCCACGACCAGATCGCCGAGCTGCGGGAGCGCGGCGTGCGACTCGCGGCCGGCCGCGCGGAGCTCTACGAGCTCGACGAGAGCGCCGGCCGCCGGCGGCGCGGCGATCGCTCTACCGAACCCCCGGTCGAGGCCCTGCTGCGCAAGGCCTGGGACTGGCTCACCGCACCACGACGGTAGTTACGGCAGCACCTTGACGGCCGACGCAAAGTGGGTGCCGAGCGGACCCTGGACGACCATGTGCAGGTAGCCGAGCGCTTCGAGCTCGCGGGCGCGGGCGAGCGACCCGGCCTCGATCGGCCGCATGCCGCCGTCGCGGACGAGGCGGGCGACGAGGGCCATGGCGTCCTCATCGTCGCCGGCGATGAACACGTCCAGCAGGTGGCCGGCGACCGACCCCGCCACCAGGGTGCCCGCGAAGACCGTGTTGAAGGCCTTGACCACGGGCACGCCCGCGGGGGCGACGTCGGCGATCATCTCGGCGCCGGAGCGGAAGGGCGAGACGTCGAGCGGCTCGAGGACGCTCAGGTCCACCGGGTTGGTGATGTCGACGAGCACGGCGCCGCCGAGCTCACCCGCGTGCTGGCGGACGGCGTGCGGCGCCTCGGTGTAGGGGACCGCGAGCACGACGAGGTCGCCCTCGGCGACGTCGGCCGCCCGCACGGACCCCTGGCCGGCCAGCTCGTCCGCCAGATCCTCGGCCTTGCCGAGCGCGGTGCCCACGAAGGCGACGTGGTGACCGCCCGCGAGAGCGCGCGCGGCGACGCCGCGAGCCATGCTGCCGGTGCCGACGATCGTGACCCTCACGGCTCGGCGACCGGGCCCTTGACGTCGGCCGGCGTCGGTGCTCGGAACTCCGCATCGACGGTCTCGGTGTGGCACTCGCCGTCGAGCTCATGCACGTGGATCAGGGGCTCGCCGAAGTGCCTCGCCCAGTTGCGGGCCTCGGCCCGCGCGTCGCTCTGGGTGCGGTGCTCCGAGAGCGGCGTCACGTCGCCCTCGTAGCGGACGACCCAGCGGTGCCGCGAAAGCGGCACGATCTCCAGGTGGTGGCCGGTCATTGCTCGGGGGCAGTAGGCCGCTCGACCTCCCGCTCCAGCTCGTCGACCCGCTGCTGGAGCTCCTCGAGGTCCTGGCGGACGTCTTCGACGGCGTCGCTCGTGCTGTCCTCGAGCGCCTCGACGCGCTCGTCGAGGGAGCGCTGCTCGTCTCGGATCGAGACCTCCACACGCGACGGGGCACGTTGGACCTCGGCCTCGAGCTCGTCGAGCCGCTCCTCCAGCGCGCGCACGGCACCGGCCCGCGGGCGCCGATCGTCCTCGTCGTCCTCGAGCAGTGCCCACACGCCGACGCCGAGCGCGGCGACGGCCAACACGGCGACCGCGACCAGCGCGCGCGTGAGCGACCGGAGGCGGTCGCGGACATCCGGTGGGGGCTCGTACGAAGCCATGTGATCGCCTCCCCGGCCTGGACGGCGGTGAAACAGCGGCCGTGCCCGAGCGTCTCATGACGCCTCGAGCAGCCGGCGCATCGCCTCGACGTACGCCGGGCTGACGCGGCGCTCTCGCAGCACCCACGGGAGACCGCTCACCGCCCGTGCGACCGCGCGGGCGGTCCAGCGGTCGCGCGGAGCCTGGCGCAGCACGTGCAGCGTCTGCGTGGCCGCAGTCCGCGGCGGCCGGCGCAGCCAGATCGACCACAGCGCGTTGCGCAGGCGCCGCTCGCGGCGCTCCGGCCGGCCGTCGTTGGGTGGAGGGTGGTGGTGGGCGACGACCTCGGGGACGTAGGACATGAGCCAGCCGGCGCCCGCGAGATCCCAGCCCAGCAGCTCCTCTTCGCCGCCCACCCCGAGCCGCTCCGAGAACCCGCCCACGGCCAGCACGGCCGCGCGCCGGACCACGACCGCGCAGGCGATGAACGCCAGCAGGGGATGCCCCGGCTGGCCGTCGACGGCCGGCAGCACATCTCGCGCCATCTCGAGGCATGTGGGATCCACCCGCTCGTCGGGACCCACGAGGATGTGCGCGTTGATCGCCGCCAGGCGCGGATGGCGGTCGAGCAGGTCGGCAGCCGTGCGCAGCGCGCCTGCGCGCCACCACGAGTCGTCGTCGCAGAGTCCGACGTACGGCGCCTCGACCGCCCGTATCCCGACGTTGCGCGCCGCCCCGCCGATGCTGCGCCCGAGGCTGATCGACTCGACCCCGGGGATTCGCTGGATCGCGTCGGCGGTCCCGTCCGTCGAGGCGTCGTCGACCACCACGGTATGCGGCCGCTCCGGAAGCGCGACGTGCCTGGGCAGGGTGTGGAGCAGCAGCTCGCGCCGGTTGCGGGTCGCGACCACGACCGCCACGCGCGGATCGGGCCCGATCGCGGTCATCGCCGGCCCGCCTCGCGCATGCTCTGCTCGAGCGCCGCCATCAGGTCGGGCACGGGCGCCGGCGCCTCCTCGGGCGGCGGGGACACGACACGCTCGCCCCGCTTCTTGCGCTCGATGATCTGCTCGAGGCGAGCGCGGAAGCGATCGTCGTAGTCCGTCGGGTCCCAGTCCCGCGACAGCGCCTCGATCAGCGCGACCGCCCGCTCGAGCTCCTGCCGGCGCGGCTTGCGCCCGCCGGCGTCGATCCCGTCGGTGGGGCGGATCTCGTCGGCGAACAGCATCGTCGTGAGCGCGAGGCGCCGGTCGCGCGCGCGAACGGCCACCAGGTACTCGCGGGCGCGCAGCACGAACCGACCGAGTGCCGCCTGGTCGGTGCGGCCCATCACCTCCACCAGCAGCCGGTAGGCGCGCAGCGTGCCCTCGCTCTCGCCGTCCGGCGCCAGGAAGTACGGGTGGTCGAAGTAGATCGGATCGACCTCGCGCAGATCGACGAAGGCCTCGATCTCGATCGTGCGCGTCCTCCGCGGCGCCACGCCGGCGAGCTCCTCGTCGCTGAGCACCACCTGCTCGCCGTCGCCGCGTACGTGGCCGCGGCCGATCTCGTCGAACGGCACCTCCCGCTCCTCCTCGGAGCAGAAGCGCCGGATCTCGATCGGCGTCGCGTCGGGCGCGTGGAGCTGACGGAACCGCAGGTCGAGGTCGCGGACCGCGCTGAAGAGCGCGACCGGGACGTTGACCAGCCCGAAGCTCAGCGATCCCGACCACAGCGCGCGACCCACGCTCAGCGGCTCCCGGCCAGGCTCGCCTCGAGCGCGCCGGCGAGGTCCTCCGGCTCGTGACGCGGCTCCGGCTCGGACGCCACGATCGTCTCGCCGGCCGCCTTGCGCTCGATCAGCCGGAGCACGGCCTCGCGGTACTCGTCGCGATACGCGCGCGCGTCGAAGTCCTGGTGCAGCGAGGCCACGAGCCGCTCCGCCATCTCGATCTCGCGCGCCGAGGGTTGCCGTTCTGGCTCCGCAACCTCGATCTCGTCACCGGGGACGAGCTCGTCGGCGAATCGCATCGTGTGCAGCGCCAGCACGCGGCCCTGCGGGCGGATCGCGGCCAGGTACTCGCGGTTGTGGAAGGGGAACCGGCCGATGGCGGCGCGGCCGGCGCGCCGGAGCGCCTCGAGCAGTAGCCGGTATGCGTCCTCGCCGCCGCGCCCCGCGCCGAGGTAATAGGCGCGCTCGTAGAAGACCGGGTCGATCGCGGCGCTGTCCACGAAGGCCTGGACGTCGACCACGTGTGAGCGCGGTCCCGCGGCCGCCGCGATCTCCTCACGATCGACCACGACGTATTCGCCCGGGGCGACCTCGAAGCCCTTGACCACCTCCTCGGAGGGGACCTCGCGCAGCTCTCGGGAGCAGAAGCGGCGGTGCTCGATGCGCGCGCCGTCGCTCAGATGCACCTCACGGAAGCGCACGGTCTTGGATTCGATCGCCGTGTACAGCTTGACCGGCACGATGACCAGACCGAAGCTGATAGTCCCGTTCCAGATCGAACGCGGCATCGCCGACCGCGGCGCGACTCAGGATCCGTCGCGGCGGACGAGCTTGAAGAAGGTGCTGTCCTCCCCGCTCGCCTTCTGATCTTGATAGAGGAAGGCCAGCCGGTTCTCCTCGAACTTCTGGAACCACTCGTCCCACGAGATCGGCTCCAAGGACTCCTCGCCGGCGCCGCCGGGGAAGTCGATCCGGAGTACTCCGGCATCGTCGTCGCCCGTCCCGCGCACGGTCGCGGGCCTGCCGCCGTGCGCTTCGACCCAGCGGCGGATCTCTCCGTGGTCGGTCGTCATCCGGTCGGCCATGCCCGGTGTCATAGGCCTGTCCGCGCCACGGACAATCCGGGCCGCGTCGCGCTTGAGCGATCGACGTCGCCATAGCGGCGCGACACACCAGAAGGTCAGGCAGGCCAGCACCGCGAGGCCCGTGGTCACGAGGATCAGCGACCCGTCGAAGACGAGGTCGGAGACCAGCAGGATGCCGCCGGCGATCGACACGCCGACACAGGCCAGACCGGCGAGCGCGAACCGGTTGGCGACGGTGACGACGTGCTCCTTGTCGCCGAGCCGGAAGAGGATGCGGTGATAGGCCGTGGGCGCGATCAGGAGCACGGTGGCCGATCCCGCCGACAGCAGCGTCGCGACGTACGCGGCGCGCTGGAAGGAGGAGAGCTCGGGAAAGCGCGGCGCGAACGGCGCGGTGAGCAGGAACGCGAACAGCACCTGCACGCCCATCTGCATCAGCCGCACCTCTTGGAGCAGCTCGACCAGGTTGCGATCGCTGCGCTCGAGCCGCGTCTCGTTACGGCCCGCGTTGTCGGCGGGGACGACCGTCATCGGTCCATGGGGTAAGCGAATCGAAGCGGTCGTCAAGCGGGCTCAGCGGCCTAGTGGTCGATCGATGCGCCGATGGCCGCCGATCGTCTGGCCCGCGATGTCGTTCGCGAGCCTGCTGCTCCTGATGGCCCTCGGGTCGTGGGATCCGGTCGCTCTGATCCTCGGGAACGCGATCGCCGTGGCGGTGTTCGCCGCCTCGCTGTTCGTCGCGACACAGGGGCTGCGCGACCGGCCCACGCCGGGCCTCGGCTGGCTGATGGGCGCGCTCGGCGCCTTCTACGCGATCGCGGCGATCGTCGCCGCGACGGCGGGGCCCGAATACGCAGTGGCGGCGATGCTCGCATCGCTCATCCCGTACTCCGCCGCGCTCCTGCTCTACGCGACGGCGCGATCCAAGACGGTGGAGGAGGAAGGCCGGCGGCGGGACGCGGCCGCCGACGACCTGGACCCGTGGCCGGGCATCGGCGTCGACGACGAGACGCCGCTCGGCGACACGCCCGAGCATTCCGAGGAGGAGCGCGTGGCCAGCCCGAGGCGCCCGCATCGCGGGCGATGAGCACAGCGGGCCGTCTCTCAGTACGCCTTCGGTCGGCCCGGCCAGAGCGGCGCGGGAAAGGCGTTCTCGAAGTCGGCGAGGTCGGCGGCGGTCAAGTGGAGGTCGAGTGCGGCGCGGTTCTCGGTCATGTGCGCGGACGAGCCGGTCTGGGGGATCGCGATCGTGTGCTCGTGCTCGAGCACCCATGCGATCGCGACCTGCGCGGCGGTCGCGTCGTGACGGTCCGCCACGGCCTGCACGGCGGGGTGGTCGCACAGCCGGCCCCGATCGAGCGGCGAGTACGCCATCACCGGGAGGCCGCGCTCGAGGCACCAAGGGAGCACCTCGTACTCGGCGGTGCGGTGCGTGAGGCTGTAGAGCACCTGGTCGGCCGCCACCGCGTCCCCGCCGGGGTAGTGGACGAGCGTGCCGAGGTCGGCGACGTAGAAGTTGCTGACACCCCAGTGGCGGATCAGGCCCTCCCGGAGCAGCGTCTCGAAGCCGCGCAGCGACTCGCGCAGCGGGACGCGGCCGCGCCAGTGCAGCAGGTAGAGATCGAGGCGGTCGGTGCCGAGCCGGCGCAGGCTGGCGCGACAGGCGGCGACCGTTCCCTCCGCGGTCGCATGGTGCGGCAGAACCTTGTCGACGAGGAAGACCTCTTCACGCCGACCGGCGATCGCCTCGCCGACGAGGCGCTCGGCGTCGCCGCCCCCGTACAGCTCGGCGGTGTCGATCAGCGTCATGCCGAGGTCCAGCCCGCGGCGCAGCGCCGCGACCTCCGCGTCGCGCCGGCGCCTCCCCTCGGCGAGATGCCACGTTCCCTGCCCGAGCACGGGCACCTGCTCGCCGGAGGGCAGGGGCGTCGTGCGCACGCCGGTCGCGGCAGGCATGGGAAGCGCAGTACGCCGGGCGCAGGGCTTCGCAAGCGAGCTTGCACGTCCGGCGGTGCGGCCTACGAACACCGGCGATGCCGGACCACGTGCTCGCAGAGCTCGAGCAGGAGTACGCGCGCCTCGCGGACGAGATCCCGGATTCGCCCACCAGGCAGGCGATCTCGGTGCTGCACGGAATGGTCATGCAGGTCTGGCGAACCGTGCAGCGCGAGCGTGGGGGAGACGGCGCGGGCGTCGACGGGCGCGCGCTGACGGACCTCCGCGACCTCTTCCACATCGCCCCGCCGATGGACCAGCCGGCGGTCACCACGCCGCTCGAGCCCGGCATCCAGGCGCCGGACTTCGCGCTCCCGGACCCGACTGGGCAGCTGGTGCGGCTGAGCGACTATCGCGGCGTGCCGGTGGTGCTCATCTTCTACCCGCTCGACTGGAGCCCGGGCTGCAGCCAGCAGCTCGACCTCTACCAGCTCGAGCTCGCCGAGTTCCGCGCGCGCGGCACCGAGCTGCTCGGCATCTCCGTCGACAGCGTCTATAGCCACGGCGCCTGGGCGGCCACGCGCGGCATCTCGTTTCCGCTGCTCGCCGACTTCCATCCCAAGGGCGAGGTCGTGCGCCGCTACTCGGTGTGGCGCGAGCAGGACGGCTACTCCGACCGAGCGCTGTACGTCGTCGGCGGCGACGGCGTGATCCGGTACAGCACGGTGGCGCCACGCTTGGACTTCGTCCCCGACTTCGACGAGCTGCTCCAGGCCGTCGACGAGGCGCAGGGGGTGCACGCGTGATCACCGTGTACGGACGTCCGGGCTGCGCGATCAGCCAGATGATCCGCCGCTGGCTCGACCGCCGCGGCATCCCGTACCAGTACGTCGACGTCGAGCGGAATCCGCAGGCTCGGTCGCGGCTGGCGTGGCTGACCGGGGGGCGCGTGCGCAGCCCAACGGTCGTCATCGGCGGGGACGTCCTCGTGCAACCGACGATCGAGGAGCTGGAATGGGCGCTGAGACAAAGCAGAGTCGGACGCAGCGCGTGACCCGCGTCCTGTGTGCGGCCGAGCCGCGAGGGTCCGTGGACGCGATCGACGCTCTCGTCAACGCGGCGGGTGACCTGGACGTCCAGGCGATCGCGCTCGTGGGCGACCTGACGAGCGGGGGCGGCGACGCGCGCGCGGACTACCGTGGCGTGTTCCGCGCGCTCGGGCGCGCCGGCCTACCGGCCTTCTGGGTGCCGGGACCCGCGGACGCACCGGTGGAGCACTACCTGCGAGAGGCCCACAACACCGAGATCGTGCACCCCTTCCTGCACGGCGTTCACGGATCGGTGGCGTTCGCCTCCGGCAGCGTGCTCGTCGCCGGATTCGGCGGCGAGATCGACGACGACCCCGAGGGCGCGCGGGACGAGCGGCAGCGGCTGCGGTACCCGCGCTGGGAGGCCGAATACCGCCTGAAGGCACTCGAGCGCGAGTTCTCCGAGCTCCCCGAGCTCATCCTGCTGTTCGCCACGCCGCCGGCCCACAAGGGCCTCGGCGTGAAGGGCAGCGAGGCCCTCGCGGAGCTGGCCGCGACGCACCGGGCCAGGCTCGTCGTCTGCGCGGGCGCGCCGCGGACGATGATGATCGGCCGCACGCTGGTCGTCGCGCCCGGACCCCTCGCCGACGGCTCCTGCGCGGTCGCCGACCTGCACTCGCGCACCGTCGAGCGAGCGTATGCCCCCGGCGATGGCGCCGTCCGGTCACGGGTTCGCGCTTGAGGCTCGTGATGGGAGACCACGCGCCGGTGCTACCCGGCAACGGACATGCGCCGCGCTCAGGGCTCAGGTTGACGCCGCCGTGAGAGACGGACGGCGGTGCCGGGCGCCGGTCCGGCGAAGCGCTCGGCCGCGCTGCCGCCGCCGAGGACCAGCTCGACGAAGCAGCGGCGGCCGCCCCGCCGGCTGGGCCAGCCGGCGCCCGCGGCGAGGGCCAGGGCGCCGTCGGGCACGGCGTGGCGGTCGCAGACGATCGCGCGAGCCGATACGCGCCCGATGCGGACGTCGACGCGGCTTCCCGCCTTGCCGGGAGGCTCCCCGATGGTGGTCGTGACGTTGCCGGCGGTGTCGACGTACGCCACCACGTCCTTGGGCACCGGCGGGACGCTCGTGCGCGGGACATGGTCGGAGATCGCATGGGGGTGCCGCCTCGCCACGTGCGTGACCGCGAGTGGCAGGCTCGAATCGCTGGCCGACACGTCGAGACGGCACAGGTCCGGGAGATCGTCGATCACGAACGACCACGACCAGCCGACGTTCGGACCGACGACCCACGCGCCGTCCCGGGTGCGGGCCGCGCACAGCCGGTCGCCGGCGGCGTCGGACGAGCCGACGTCGTTCGCGACGACGCGGTCCGGCGGTCCCTCCGTGAGCGCGAGCCGGGCGACGCAGAATCCGGCCGCGACGGTGTCGGTCGGCGCGACGCGTGTGACGTGCACGACGGCGTTCGGTACGGCCAGCGCGAGCCGCTGGATCATTCCGGCGTAGGCCAGGTCGCCGGGCCCGTAGTCGGCGACGAGGTGGACGAGGCGGCTCATCGGGGGGCGACGGCCGGACGCGCGTGCAGGGTGCCCCCGACGCACTCGTCGCGATCCGTCCGGACGACGTCGGCGAGCAGGCTGGTCCAGCCGACGTCCCGGTAACTGCCGCCCTGGATCTCCTTGGCCGCCACGATGCCCGCCCGCGGCATGACGGCGACGACGATCTGCGCTCCGTCGGCGGTGCGGCCGGTCATCACGTAGGCATCGATCGCCGGCGCCGGCTCGCGCGGGGCGACCACGTGCCAGACCGCGTGGGCGCCCCGCGCGCGGATCGCCTCGGCGCGCGCCGCCGTCAGCGGATCGTGCACGACGACGATGTCGTCCGGACGCACGTCGTCGACCAGATCCTCGGCCGCCGGGAGCCGGAGCGGCAGCGCCTCGATGCCGGCGCCGACGGCCCAGTGCAGGCGCCGGCGCAGCGCCTCGGCGGCGGCCCCGCCGGCGCACCACACGGTGCGGCCGGCGAGCTCGGCGAGGGTCCGCCTGCGCGCGGACTCGAACGCGCGCAGGTCGCGCATGCTCGATGGTGCCCGGAAGTGCTCGAGCAGCAGGCTCGCCACGCCTCGCCCGTTAGGCCGCGCGTCAGGGCGGTCAACCCTTCGACGACGTCGGTGCGCGCCGTCCCGGCGGCAGCCCGGGCGTCGGCGGCCCCGGCACATACTCCACGGCGGGAGTCCGTCCGCGCGGCTGCGGATACAGCGTCATCAGCTCGCGTTCGGCGTCGCCGACGCCGACGCTGACGGGCAGCCCGAGCGTCCGGAGCTCGGGCGGCTGGAGCGGGTGGTCGTGCGTCCATGTGCCCGTGGCCAGCAGCGCGGCCACCTCGGCGGCGCGCTCGGGACCGATCCGACGCTCGAGCAGCCGGGCGGTGAACCCCTCGACCTGGGCGATCGCCTTGCGGCTCACGTCGGCCATGAGCAGTGTGCGGTCGTCGCGGTCGCCCGGCATCCTCGCCACCTCGACGTAGGAGGCCGCCGGCAGCTGGTTGATCTGCGGATCGACCGGCCCGAGCGCGGCATGCGACTCGACCACGATCTCGTCGCAGGCGAGCGCGATCATCGTCCCGCCGCTCATCGCGTAGTGCGGCACCACGGCCGTGACCCGCGCGTCGTGGTCGGCGAGGGCGGATGCGATCTGCCGAGCCGCGATGACCATGCCGCCGGGCGTGTGGAGGATGATCTCGATCGGGCGCCCCTGCGGTGTCTCGCGGATCGCCCGGAGCACGCTCTCGGCGTCGTCGATGTCGATGAAGCGGACCAGCGGGAAGCCGAGCAGCGAAATCGTCTCCTGCCGGTGGATGAGCGTGATCACCGTGGCTCCGCGCTGCTTCGAGATGTCGTTCAGCGCGCGGCGCCGCTGCAGCAGGAGCGCCTGCCGCGCCAGCGCCGGCTGGAGCGACGCCAGGATGAAGAACAGCCACAGCAGGCTCAACGGGTCCATGCTCAGCTCGCCTCCTCGGTGACGGTGTCGGCACTGGGGGTCGCGATCAGCTGCTCATCGCGGTCGAGGATCGAGCCGAAGATCGACGGGGCGTCGAAGCGGGGCAGGCACAGCCATTCGACGTTGCCGCTCGGCGCCACCAGCGCGCACACCTCGCAGTCGGACAGGAACGCATAGGAGGCGATCGGCGGCCACAGGCTCCCGCCCTGTGGCACCTCGCCGACGACGTGACGCATCGGCATCAGTTCTCACCCACCACGGCGTCCACCTTGGCGGCGAGGCGCCGCTCGGCCTCGGTGATGCCCGCGTGATGGGGGTTGGCCACGATGATGCGGACGCGGTTGAACTCCGAGATGCACATGTCGGGGCGCCGGAAGTGGTCCTCGGCGGCCGCCGCGATGCGGGTGACCATGCCGAGCGCCTCGTCGAAGTCGCGCATCGCGAGCTCGCGCACGAGCGCGTCGCCCTCCACCTTCCAGCCGTCGCGGGTCACCATGGCTGCACCAGCCCGTAGTCGCCGTCGAGGCGCACGTAGAGCACCCTGCCGCGCTCGTCTCCGGCGTCGACGAAGTACAGGAACCGATGCATGAGCACGTCCATCTCCGCCAGCGCCTCCTCGAGCGCGAGCGGCCGCGAGTACCGGCTCGGCCTCGGCACGACGATGTCCCGCTCGTCAGCGAGGACGCTGCCGGGCGGGAAGAGCAGGCCGATCCGCCGGTCGTCGCGCCAGTGGACCACGACGTCCTCGCCGCTCCGCGCGTGTGAGAACAGGTGGAACTCCTCGTCGAGGTCGAGCAGATCGGCGATCGCCGACAGCGTGCGCTCCGGTTCGACCGCGTACGTATGGCGGGGGACGATGGTGCGTTCGCCGGCGGGCTTGACCCGACGGGGCGGCGGCGGGCGACGGTCGCCCACGAGGTCGCGGACGACGCCCTCGATGACGCGAGGCTCGTTGCGCGTCGCGATGTCGCTGCCGGCCAGCCGCTGCAGCTGGCGGCGGAGCCGGTCCGCGACGATCTCGGCGGCCCTCGCCGCCGAAGGCGCCACGGCCCTGGCCGCCAGCTCGCGCCCGCCGACGACCAGGTGCGCGCGGGCGGCGCAGCGCCGCCGGAAGCCGGCGCTCGCGATGGCGTCCAGCGCCAGCCGCGCCGCGACCGGCGGCCCGTCGACGTGGCGGCCCAGCCGCGCGACGTAGGCCCGGGCGGCGTCCGCGTCGGCACGCGGGATCGCTCCGCGGACGACGAGCTCGACCGTCAGCTCGACGCGGCGCGCTCGGCGGGAAGGTGGGGTTCGAGCCACTGGCGCAGCTGCTGTTCGGGGGCCGCGCCGACGAGGCGGTCGGCCTCCTCGCCGTCGCGGAAGAGGACGAGCAGGGGAATGCTCTGCGCGCCGTACCGGGCCGCGACGTCCGGCGCCCCGTCGACGTCCAGCTTCACGACCTTCAGGCGGCCCGCCAGCTCCCGGCCGAGGCGCTCCACGATCGGGCCGATCATGCGGCACGGCGCGCACCACTCGGCCCAGAAGTCGACGAGCACCGGCACGTCGGCGTCGATCGCGGCGGCGAACGCGTGCCCGTCCGCGTCGACGATCCATGGGAGCGGCGCGTGACAGACCGCGCAGCGCGGCACGCCGCGCGCCGCGATCGCCACGCGGTTCTTCCTGCCGCAGTTCGTGCACGCGACGATCGCCGGCGTTGCCATGGTCATTCGGGGTCGTATCTAGGGCGGTCCGGCTCGCTGTCAACGGCGTCGCGGAGCCTCGACAGCGCTCGTTCCTCGATCTGCCGCACGCGCTCGGCGCTCACGCCGAGGCGTTCCGCGAGCTCGCGCAGCGTCAGCTCGGCGCAGTCGAGCCCGAAGCGCCCGTTGAGGATCGTGCGTTCGCGCTCGCTGAGGCCCTCGAGCAGGCGGAGCGTGCGCTCGACCTCGAGCCGGTGCGGCACGCGTTCGAACGCGGCCTCTGCCTGCGGGTCGGCGAGCAGGTCGCCGAATGTGCCGACGACGCCCTCGTCGCCCGTGACGGGCTCCTCGAGCGCTCGTGCGCTGCGCTCCGCCAGGACGAGGCACTCGACCTGTCGGCGCGGGAGCTGCGTCTCGTCGGCCAGCTCCCGCAGCGACGGCTCCTTGCCGCGGGCCTGCAGGTGCTCGCGGCGAGCGTCCTTGACCCGCGCGAGCTGGCGCGCCGCCCGATCGGAGAGCACGACCGGCCGGGTCAGCTCGGCGACGAGCTGCTGCATCGCCTGGCGGACCCACCATGATGCGTAGGCCCAGAACGGCGTGCCCTGCTCGAGGTCGTAGCGGCCGAGGGCGCGCAGGAGGCCCACGACGCCCTCCTGCATGAGCTCGCCCCGGTCGACGGCCGGGGAACCGCGATAGATGCGGGCGACTCCGCCGACGAGCGGCATGAACGCATCGATCAGCTGATCGCGCGCCGCGCGATCGCCGCCCTGGGCGGCCCGGACCAGCTCGCGCTCGCTCTCCAGCGAGAGGCGGCCGGCCGGGGGCCCGTCGCAGACAGCCTGCACGGCTATCCGGTCTTGATGTTGATCCGGCGCGGGCGCTCCTGCTCGGGTTTTGGGACCCTCACGGTCAGGACCCCGTCGCGAAGCTCGGCCTCGATGTGCTCGGGGTCGGCGTCTCCGGGCAGCGTGATGTGGTAGTCGAACTCGCCCGTCTTGCGGGTCCGCCGGCGCAGGATGCCCTCCCGTCGGCGCTCCTTGATCTCGCCGGAGATCGCGAGCTCGGACCCGCGGACCTCGACGTTGACGTCCTCCGGCTTGACGCCGGGCAGATCGGCCTCGACGATCCACGCGTCCTCGGTCTCTTCGATGTCGACGAGAGGGATGAACGGCGCGGTGCCGTCGCCGTCGGGGGCGGTGCGCCGCACCAGCTGTGCGAGCTGATCCTGGAGCCCTTCGAGCTCCTGGAACGGGTCCCAGCGCAGCACGGGCTGGGGAGCGGTGTCACGCCGTCGCACGGGGAGGGCCATTGGGGCTCCTTTCGCTTCGCGAGCATGCGTGACCCCAGGGGCGGCCCTGTCAGCGTGCAGCGGACTCACCCTACCCTGAGACACACGTGCCTCCTGGGGCCGGACTTCGCGTTACGGCGGTCCTGGCCCGGCCCGTGCGGCGAGCCGAGACGCGTTCCCGTCGGAGAATGAGCGGCTCAATCACTGGACGCGACCGAACCGCTGCACTTGGTGATACGGCCGCAAAGGCCGATGTCAAGCGACGCTCGCCGAACGTCCGCAAAATGCGGGAAATACCTTGGGCGGTGCGTAGGGATCTGACGCTAGGGGGCGGTCGACGTCAGGCTGGCCGGAGCGCGACGCCGGCCTCGCGGGTCGCGACGCGGAACGTGAAGCTCTCGACGAGGTAGAGCGACACGGCCTCGACGTCGTGGCCGTCGTAGCCGATCGCCACGTCCTGGCCGCAGTCGAACAGGAAGTCGCCGCCGCGAAGACTCAGGACGACGGCGCCGTCGACGCCGGGCGCCCAGACGAAGGGGCCGCCGAGGATCTGCCGCAGGTGCTCGAACAGCGGGTACCCGCCGTGCTCGGTGGTCTCGATCACCGCGGTGTACAGGGCCGGCCCGAGCGCCATCCCATACGGGCCGCCGACACCCGACCGGAGCATGACCTCCACGGCCTGTGCCACGTGCGTCGGGCACGTCGTGACGTCGTCGCGCAGCGCGATCGGCGCGTGCGGGGACGCGTCGGCGACGCCGCCGAAGACGGCCGTGTTCTCGGCCACCGCGATCCGGCGCGCCGCCTCAGCCAGGTCGTCGAGGTCGGGACCCTCGGCGCCCCGATCGATGTCGGCCAGCTCGGCGCGCGACACCGTGAAGGGGGCCCGGTGCTCGACAACCGGCAGCACGACCCTGCGCAGCGCGGACACGCCCTCGCCCGCGCCCCCGGCGACCGGCTCGGTTCGCCCCAGGTTGGTCGCCGAGTGCTCCCAGCCGTGGGGCCCGGCGAAGTCGACGAGCTTGCGCGAGGCCAGCGCCGTCTCCAGCTGCCGGCGCGCCTCCTCCTCGATCAGCTCCCAGGCCTTCGCGGTGACCGGTGCGAGCGAGCGCAGCAGCTGATTCACGGTTCGTCCCCCTTCAGGCCGCCGATCCGCAGCGACCCGTCGCCGCCGTCGTCGCCGTGGATGACCTGCTCCTCCGCGACCTCCGCGCGCTCGACGATCGCGCCCGGCTGGAACAGCACGCGCTCGGCGATCTCGCGCCACAGCGGCGTGCGGCGCAGGAGGAACTCGAGGTCCATGCTGAAGTGGTTGAACTCCTCCTCCTGCGCCTGGCGCATGATCGCCGCGGCCTCGGGGTCGGGCTCGATCGCGAGGCGCTGCTCATACCAGCCGATCGCCTCGGCCTCCTCGACGAGCGACGCGCACATGCGCGCGAACGTCCGCACGTGCCCCGGCAGCTCGTCCGGCGGCTCGTGGTACTGGTCGGTGCCCATGCCCGAACGCTCGTAGGCCGCGGCCACTTGAACGCCAGCCCGTCCGCCTTAACCAAAGGAGGGACAAGCCCGCGTTCTGGGAGGCATGGCAATGGCCAAGGCGGTCGGGATCGACCTGGGCACGACCAACTCGGTCGTGGCCGCGACGATGGAAGGTGGACAGGCGGAGGTGATCCCGAACGCCGAGGGCGCGCGGACCACGCCGTCGGTGGTCGCGTTCACGGAGGACGGCGAGCGCCTGGTCGGGCAGGTTGCCAAGCGCCAGGCGATCCTCAACCCCGAGGCGACCGTCTACTCGGCCAAGCGGTTCATCGGCCGCAAGTGGGACGAGGTCACCGAGGAAGCGAAGATCGTCTCCTACAAGGTCGTCAAGGGTCCCAACGACGCGGTCCGGTTCGAGATCCGCGGCAAGCAGTACTCGCCGGAGGAGATCTCGGCCCTGATCCTGCGCAAGCTGGCGGACGACGCCGCCAAATCCCTCGGCGAGCGCGTGACCGAGGCCGTCATCACGGTGCCGGCCTACTTCAACGACGCCCAGCGGCAGGCGACCAAGGACGCGGGTCAGATCGCCGGCCTCGAGGTCCTGCGGATCATCAACGAGCCGACCGCCGCGGCGCTCGCCTACGGGCTCGACAAGAAGGGCCAGGAGACCGTTCTCGTGTTCGATCTCGGCGGCGGCACGTTCGACGTCTCGATCCTCGACGTCGGCGACGGCGTGGTCGAGGTCCGGGCCACCAACGGCGACGGCCACCTCGGCGGCGACGACTTCGACAAGCGGATCGTCGACTGGATGGCCGACGAGTTCAAGAAGGACCAGGGCATCGACCTGCGCTCGGATCCGCAGGCGCTCCAGCGGCTGTACGAGGGCGCCGAGCGCGCGAAGGTCGAGCTGTCCAGCCGGACGCAGACGCAGATCAACCTGCCGTTCATCACCGCCGACGCGTCCGGGCCCAAGCACTTGAACATGACGCTCGGCCGCGCCCAGTTCGAGCAGCTGAGCGCCGACCTGATCGAGCGCACGCGCGGGCCGGTCGAGCAGGCGCTGTCGGACGCCAAGATGACCGCCGACGACATCGACGAGGTGATCCTCGTCGGCGGCTCGACGCGGATTCCGGCGGTCCAGAGCCTCGTCCGCAAGCTCACCGGCGGCAAGGACCCGAACATGACCGTCAACCCGGACGAGGTGGTGGCCATCGGCGCCGCCCTGCAGGCCGGCGTGCTCAAGGGCGAGGTCGAGGACGTCGTGCTGCTCGACGTCACGCCGCTGTCGCTCGGCCTGGAGACGATGGGCGGCGTCATGACGAAGGTGATCGAGCGCAACACCACGATCCCCGCCCGGCGCACGGAGGTGTTCTCGACGGCGGAGGACAACCAGACCGCGGTCGACATCGTCGTCCTGCAGGGCGAGCGCGAGCTGGCGGCCGACAACCGGCAGCTGGCGCGCTTCCGGCTCGATGGGATCCGCCCGGCGCCGCGCGGCGTGCCGCAGATCGAGGTGACGTTCGACATCGACGCCAACGGGATCCTGCACGTGTCCGCGCGCGACAAGGACACCGGGGTCGAGCAGCAGGTGACGATCTCCGAGAGCAGCAACCTCGACCAGAGCGAGGTCGAGCGGATGGTGCGCGAGGCCGAGCAGCACGCGCAGGAGGATCGCCGCCGGCGCGAGGAGATCGACGCCCGCAACGAGCTCGACACCCTCGCCTACCGGGTCGAGCAGCTCGTCAGCGAGCTCCAGGACCGGCTCCCCGTGCACGAGAAGGCGCGCGCGGACCAGCTCGTCGCCGACGCCCGCCAGGCGATCCAGGAGCAGGCCGGCCTCGACCGCGTGCGGCCGCTGATCGCCGACGCGCAGCAGCTGATCTCGGCGCTGCCGGCGAGCGCGGCCGCGGCGGCGGGCGCCCAGACCGGCAACGGCGCCGGCGGCACCGAGACCGCGGACGAGGACGAGGAGGTCGTCGATGCCGAGTTCACGCGCGAGTGAGGAGCAGCAGCACGAGCAAGCCGACCGAGCCCGAGCGCGACCTCCAGGCCGAGCTGGAGCGGATGGAGGACCGCTTCAAGCGGGCGGTGGCCGACCTCGACAACTACCGCAAGCGCTCGGCGCGCGAGCTGGAACGCCTGGTCGCCGAGCGCGGCGACGCCGCGCTGCTCGAGTGGCTCGAGGTCGTCGACGGCGTCGAGCGGGCGCTGCGCCAGAAGCCGGCCAACCCGCTGTACGACGGCCTGCGGGCGGTGCTCGACCACATGGACTCGATCCTCGCCAGGCAGGGCGTCCGCCGCTTCGGCGAGCGCGGCGAGCCGTTCGACCCGAACCGCCACGAGGCCGTCGAGGCCCGCGAGACCGACGAGGCGCCGGACCGCACGGTCGTCGAGGTCTTCAGGTCCGGCTACGCCCGCGGCGACCGCATCCTCCGGCCGGCCCAGGTCGCCGTGGCCCGCGCTCCGCGGGTGGGCGGGCCTGACACCTGATGGCCGTCGGCTACCGCGACTACTACGAGGACCTCGGCGTCCCGCGCGACGCGAGCCAGGAGGACATCCGTGCCGCCCACCGCAGGCTGGCGCGCCAGTACCACCCCGACGTCAACAAAGAGCCGGGTGCCGAGGACCGCTTCAAGGAGATCTCGGAGGCCTACGAGGTGCTCCGCGACCCCGAGAAGCGCGAGCGCTACGACCGCCTCGGTGCGAACTGGCGCGCGGGCCAGGACGTGTCCGGCAGCTCCGGCTTCGAGGGCTTCGGCGGGGCCGGGGGAGGGTTCGAGGACGTCCGCGTCGACTTCGGCGGAGCGGGAGACTTCAGCGACTTCTTCGATGGCCTGTTCGGCGGCCGCGGGAGGCGGAGCGGCCGCGGCGGCTTCGGCGGAGGCTTCTCGACCCGCGGCGCCGACCAGGAGGCGGTGCTCGAGCTGTCGCTCGAGGAGGCGGCCCGCGGCGGACGGCGGCGGATCTCGCTCGGCGGCGGCCGGGACTTCGAGGTCGAGATCCCGCCTGGAGTCCGCGACGGCCAGCGGATCCGCCTCGCCGGCGAAGGCGGCGGTGGCATGGGCGCCGGGCCGTCCGGCGACCTGTTCCTGCGCGTCCGCGTGCGGCCCGACAAGCGGTTTCGGATCGAGGGCAACGATGTGTACACCGACGTACCCGTCGCCCCCTGGGAGGCGGCGCTCGGCGCACAGGTCGAGGTGCCGACGCCGACCGGCTCGGCCCAGGTCACGGTGCCGCACGGCTCGTCGTGCGGGCGCAAGCTGCGTCTGCGCGGCGAGGGACTCGGCGGCGGCGATCTCTATGCGGTCGTGCAGATCCGCGTGCCGAAGACGCTGAGCGGCCAGGAGCGGGAGCTCTTCGAGCGGCTCGCGGAGGTGTCCGACTTCAACCCGCGCCGGTCCCGGCGGCGAAGCAGAGCATGAGGTGAATGGCATGGATCCGAACCGGCTCACGCAGAAGTCCCAGGAGGCCCTGCACGACGCGCAGACCAAGGCGCTTCGGTACGGGCACACCGAGGTCGACTCCGAGCACGTGCTGCTGGCGCTGCTCGACGACCCCGACGGTCTGATCCCCCGGCTGCTCACGCGCATGGACGCCGACTCCGACGCCCTCCGGGCCGCGGTCGAGCGTCACCTCGAGGGCCGCCCGCGCACGAGCGGGCCGGGCGCGGCGCCGGGCCAGGTGTACGTCTCCCGCGCGCTGAGCCAGATGCTCGACGCCGCCGAGCACGAGGCCGAGCGCCTCAAGGACGAGTACGTCTCGGTCGAGCACCTCGTCCTCGCCATGGTCGCGGCCGGCACCGAGACCGGCGCCGGCCGCCTCCTGCGCGAGCACGGCATCACGCGCGAGCGGCTGCTCGAGGTGCTGACCGAGGTGCGGGGCAGCCAGCGGGTCACGAGCGCGACGCCCGAGTCGGCCTACGAGGCGCTGGAGAAGTACGGCCGCGACCTCGTCGAGGAGTCGCGCCGCGGCCGCCTGGACCCGGTGATCGGCCGCGACGAGGAGATCCGGCGCGTGATCCAGATCCTCTCGCGCAAGACGAAGAACAACCCGGTCCTGATCGGCGATCCCGGCGTCGGCAAGACGGCGATCGTCGAGGGTCTCGCGCAGCGGATCGTCCGCGGCGACGTGCCGGAGGGGCTGCGCGACAAGACCGTCTTCGCGCTCGACATGGGCTCGCTGGTCGCGGGCGCCAAGTACCGCGGCGAGTTCGAGGAGCGTCTGAAGGCGGTCCTGCAGGAGGTCAAGGCGGCGGAGGGCCGGATCCTGCTGTTCATCGACGAGCTGCACACGGTGGTCGGCGCGGGCGCCGCCGAGGGCGCGATGGACGCCGGCAACATGCTCAAGCCGATGCTGGCGCGCGGCGAGCTGCACTGCATCGGCGCCACCACGCTCGCCGAGTACCGCCGCCACATCGAGAAGGACGCCGCGCTCGAGCGACGGTTCCAGCCGGTCGTGGTCGACGAGCCGAACGTAGAGGACACGATCTCGATCCTGCGCGGCCTGCGCGAGCGCTTCGAGGTCCATCACGGCGTCAGGATCCAGGACGCCGCCCTGGTCGCCGCGGCGACGCTCTCACACCGCTACATCACCGACCGCTTCCTGCCCGACAAGGCGATCGACCTGGTCGACGAGGCGTGCGCGGTGATCCGCACGGAGATCGACTCGCTGCCGCAGGAGCTCGACGCGATCACGCGCCGGGTGATGCGGCTCGAGATCGAGGAGGCCGCGCTCGAGAAGGAGACCGACGCAGCCAGCCGCGAGCGGCTCGAGGCGCTGCGGAAGGAGCTCGCCGACCTGCGCGCGGAGCGCGACGCGATGATGGCCCAATGGGAGGCCGAGCGGCAGGCGATCAAGCGGCTGCAGGGGCTCCGGCAAGAGCTCGAGGAGGTCCGCCACGAGATCGAGGAGGCCGAGCGCAGGTACGACCTCAACCGCGCCGCTGAGCTGCGACACGGCAAGCTGCCCGAGCTCGAGCGGCGGCTGCAGGCGGAGGAGGAGCGGCTGGCCGAGCGCTCGGGCGAGCGGCTGCTGCGCGAGGAGGTCACCGAGGACGAGATCGCGGAGATCGTGGCGCGCTGGACGGGCATCCCGCTCGCGCGGCTCATGGAGGGCGAGCGCGAGAAGCTCCTGCGCCTCGACGAGGTGCTGCACGAGCGCGTGATCGGCCAGGACGAGGCGGTCCGGCTGGTGGCCGACGCCGTCATCCGCGCGCGCGCCGGGATCAAGGATCCCCGGCGCCCGATCGGCTCGTTCATCTTCCTCGGCCCGACCGGCGTCGGGAAGACCGAGCTGTCGCGAGCGCTGGCCGAGGCGCTGTTCGACTCCGAGGACAACATCGTCCGCCTCGACATGTCCGAGTACCAGGAGCGCCACACGCGTGAGCCGGCTGATGGGCGCGCCTCCGGGCTACGTCGGCTTCGAGGAGGGCGGCCAGCTCACCGAGGCGGTCCGCCGCAAGCCGTACTCGGTCGTGCTGTTCGACGAGATCGAGAAGGCGCACCCGGACGTGTTCAACACGCTGCTGCAGATCCTCGACGACGGCCGGCTCACGGACTCCCAGGGCCGCACGGTCGACTTCCGCAACACCGTGATCATCATGACCTCGAACATCGGCTCGGTCTACCTGCTCGACGGCGTCGACCGCGGAGGGCGAGATCGATGCGAGGCGTCGCGATCGGGTGATGGGCGAGCTGCGCGACCACTTCCGCCCGGAGTTCCTCAACCGCGTCGACGAGATCGTGCTGTTCAAGCCGCTCACCCTGGCCGAGATCGAGCGCATCGTCGAGTTCCAGATCCGCGACGTGCAGCGGCGGCTCGCCGACCGGCGCGTTACGCTCGAGCTCAGCGAGGCGGCCGACGCCCTGATCGCGCGCGAGGGCTACGACCCCGTGTACGGCGCTCGCCCCCTGCGCCGGTTCATCCAGCGCGAGGTCGAGACGCGGATCGGCCGAGCGCTGGTCGCCGGCGACATCCGCGACGGCGCGACGATCATCGTCGATGCCGACGGCGACGACCTGGTGGTGCGCTGGCGCAATCCGGACGAGGAGGCTGCCCCGGCGGAGCGTGCGACAACGGCGGTCTGAGTCGCTTGCAGGCCGTGGCCGCGGGCCTACCTACAGGCGCGTGAACTCGGAGTCCGAGCTCCGTCGCATGGTCCGCAGGGGCGTCGCCCGCGCAGGACGCGCTCCGGCGGCCCGCGACCGGCTGCTGTTCCGCCGCTATCGCGACGCGGCCGACCCGGTCGATCGCGACGAGATGGTCCGGCGGTTCATGCCGCTGGCCCGCCAGCTCGCGGCGCGCTACGGCGGCGGCGACGAGCCCTACGACGACCTGCTCCAGGTCGCGTCTCTCGCGCTCGTCCGCGCCATCGACCGCTTCGATCCCGATCGCGGCGTGGCGTTCTCGAGCTACGCCGTCCCGACGATCCGCGGCGAGATCAAGCGCCACTACCGCGACAAGACCTGGGCGGTGCGCGTCCCGCGCGACCTCCAGGAGCTCGCGGTGGCGGCGACCGCGGAGCGAGAGCGCCTGACCGTCGACCTCGGTCGCTCGCCGACGGCTCGCGAGCTCGCGGAGCACCTGCACGTCAGCGAGTGCGCGCTGCTGGACGCGCTCCGTGCGGGCGACGCGCACGACACCATCTCGCTCGAGCTCCCACGCGGCGAGGACGACGCCGAGATCACCCTGGGCGACCTGCTCCCGTACCACGAGCCCGGGTACGACGTCGCGGACGCGCGCGCGTCGCTCGACCGCCTGCTCCGCACCCTCTGCCTGCGAGACCGCGAGGTCTTGCGCCTGCGCTTCGAGGACGACCTCACGCAGCGGGAGATCGGCCAGCGGATCGGCCTCTCGCAGATGCACGTCTCGCGGATCATCCGCGGCGCCATCGAGGAGCTGGGCGAGACCGCGGAGAGGCTCGCGCCCGCGGGCGCCCGGTGGTGATCAGGCGTCGCGCGCCCGGACCACGATGACGGGAATCCGCGCCTCGCGGACGACCGCCCGGGTAGTGCTGCCCAGGAGCCCGCCGTGCGGGTGCGCGCCCACGACGATCGCTCGCGCGTCACGCTCGCCCGCGATCCTCAGCAGCGTCTCCGCGACGGTGATCTCCGGGTCCTCGGCGACGACGAGCGCGTCGGCCTCCAGACCGAGCGAGCGGGCGAGCGCGGCGGCGTGCTGGGCGGCGCGCTGGGCGGCCTCGTACAGCGCGCGGTCGGTCTCCAGCGCCGCGCGGAGGTCCAGCGGCGCGGGCGGCAGGCCGACCGAGCTGGTGGGCAGCTCGATCAGCTCGAAGGCCAGGCCCGCCTTCCATACGACCACGACCAGGGCGGGGCGTCCGGACAGCAGGTCGGCCGCCTCGCGGATCGCGTGCTCCGACGTCGGCGTCCCGTCGTAGCCGATCATGATCGGGGAGGAACGCATCGTCGGCGTCCAGGTAAGGCGCGGCCCCCGGTCGTCAAGGCCCTTGACGGCGGGCGCGCGCGGCGTACGCCCGTGACATGAGCGACGACAGCCCGTTGCGGTGGAGGCTCGAGCGGCTCACCCTCGAGAAGGCCGTGTGGCTGGCGTGGCTGATCGTGGTGCTCGCGCTCGCGACGATCACGCTCTCACTCCTGGTGTTCCTCGTGGTGCTGTAGGACCACGACCGTCCCTGCCGAGCCACTTGTCGCGCGGGGGCGGCGGGCCTAGACAGAAGTGCGCGTCATGCCCGCCGTCCTCGGAGTCAACGCCGTCTTCCACGATCCAGCCGCCGCCCTCGTCGTCGACGGTGAGATCGTGGCCGCCGCGGAGGAGGAGCGCTTCTCGCCGGCGCAAGCACGGCAAGGCGCCGGTGCCGTTCTCGACCTGGGAGCTGCCCGAGCAGGCCATGGCGCTGGTGCCTCGCCGAGGCGGGGCTGGAGCCTGCCGACCTCGACGCCGTCGCGTACTCGTACGACCCGGCGCTCGCGCCGCAGGTCGACGGCGATGTCACGGCTGCCGAGTGGGAGGGCCTGCGGACGCTGTACGCGCGCCGGGCGCCGCTGTTCCTGCGCACGAGCCTGCCCGGTCTCGACCCGGCCAGGGTCCGCTGCGTCCCGCACCACGTCGCGCACGCGGCGTCGGCCACCTTCGCGGTCGCGGCATGGACCCCTGCGACGTTCTCGTCGCTCGACGGCCGCGGCGAGCGGACCTCGCACCTGGCCGGCCGGTTCGCGGGCGGGCGGCCTCGAGGTGCTGGCCGCCCAGGCGCTGCCGCACTCGCTGGGGCTGCTGTACGAGGAGCTGACCGCGCACCTCGGCTTCCGCCGCTCGTCCGACGAGTACAAGGTCATGGCGATGGCCTCCTACGGGCGAGCCGTCGCTCGCTCGACGAGCTGCGCGAGGCTGGTCCGCGCCGACGGGCGACGGCGGCTTCGCGATCGGCGCCGTCGACTCGAGCGCGCTCGCACCTTCACGCGGCGCCGGCGACGAGCCTTGGAGCGTGCGCACGCCGACCTGGCGGCGAGCGTGCAGCGGCGCCTCGAGGAGGTGCTGCTCGACCTCGCCGCCTGGCTGCACGCGCGGACCGGCGGCCGGGACCTCGCGATGGCGGGCGGCGTGGCGCTCAACTGCGTCGCCAACTCGCGCTCGTGGCGCGAGGGCGCGTTCGAGCGGATCTGGGTGCAGCCGGCGGCGGGCGACGCCGGCACGGCGCTCGGCGCCGCGCTGCACGTTGCCGCCGAGCTCGGCGACGACGTCGAGCCGATGCGCGACGGCGGCGCTCGGGCGCGGCTGGGACGACGACGCACTCGAGCAGGCGTTGCGCACGGCGCGGCGTGCCGTACCGAGCGCACCGACCGACATCGCGGCGACGGTCGCCGAGGCGCTGGCCGGAACGGCGTCGTCGCCTGGTTCCAGGGCCGCAGCGAGTACGGCCCCCGCGCGCTCGGCCACCGCTCGCTGCTCGCGCGACCCGCGCGCGCGCGGCAACGTGGAGCGGCTCAACGACGTCAAGGGCCGCGAGCAGTTCCGGCCGGTCGCGCCGATGGTGCTCGCCGAGCGCGCGCCCGAGATCTTCGCGGGGCCGCTGCCGTCGCCCGTACATGCTCTTCACGCACGAGGTGCGACCCGGCTGGGCGCGAGCGCATCCCGGCCGTCGTGCACGTCGACGGCACCGCGCGGATCCAGACCGTCGACCCGGTCGACGAGCCGCTGGTGGCGCGGATGCTCACGCGCTTCGAGCGCGCACCGGCGTGCCGGTCGTCGTCAACACGAGCCTCAACACCGCCGGGCGGCCGATCGTCGACGACCCGCGCGACGCGCTCGAGTGCTTCGGCTCGGCCCCGATCGACCTGCTCGCGATCGGCCCGTTCGCGGTTCGGCGCCGGCGGCCGGAGCGGAGGTTGCGTGAGGTACGACGATCGTCATCCCCACGATCGGGCGGCCGTGCGTGCGCACGCTGCTCCCGGCGCTCGCTGCGGGCGACGGCGCGCTGCCTGAGCGCGTGCTGCTCGTGGACGACCGCGCGGACCGGTCCGAGCCGCTGGTCTCGCCGCGCAACCTGGGACCGTTGATCGGCCGCGTGCACGTCCTGGCCGGCCCCGCGCGGGGGCCGGCCGCCGCGCGCAACCGCGGCTGGCGCGCGACACGGGAGGAGTGGGTCGCGTTCCTCGACGACGACGTCATGCCCGTGCCCGGCTGGCGCGCCGAGCTGGCCGCGGACCTCGACGGCGCCGGCGCCGACGTGGCCGGCTCCCAGGGCGCGATCCGGGTGCCGCTCCCGCGTCACCGGCGGCCGACCGACTGGGAGCGCAACGTCGCCGGTCTCGAGCGCGCGCGGTGGGCGACCGCCGACATCGCCTACCGGCGCGAAGCGCTGGCCGCGGTCGGCGGCTTCGACGAGCGTTTCCCGCGCGCGTACCGCGAGGACTCCGAGCTCGGCCTGCGGCTCACGGCCGCCGGCCGTCGGATCGTCCAGGGCCGCCGCACCGTCCTGCACCCGGTCGGCGCCGCTGGCCGGGCCGTTTCGGTGGCCAAGCAGGCCGGCAACGCCGACGACATCCTCATGCGCCGGCTGCACGGCCGCGCATGGCGCGAGCGCGCCGGCGCGCCGCGCGGTCGCCGGCCGCGCCATCTCGTGACCGCGGCGGCGGGCATCGTGGCCGTTGCCGCGGGCACCACTGCCGCCGCGTCGCCGCGCCGGGCTGCGACCGCCTCACGGCTCGCCGCGCCGGCCGGCGCGGTGTGGCTCGCGGGGTCGGTCGAGCTTGCCCTCGCGCGGATCCTGCCGGGCCCGCGGACGGTGGGCGAGGTCGCGACGATGGCGTGGACCAGCGTGCTCATGCCGTTCGCCGCGACAGGGTTCTGGCTGCGCGGCCAGCTCGCCCGGCCGGCTGCCGACTCGGCGCCGCGGCCGCGGCCGCAGGCTGTCCTGTTCGACCGCGACGGGACGCTTGTCGTCGATGTGCCCCACAACGGCGATCCGGAGCGCGTCGAGCCGGTGCCCGGCGCCGTGGATGCGCTGGACCGGCTGCGGGCCGCGGGCATCCGGACCGGCCTCGTGTCCAACCAGAGCGGCGTCGCGCGCGGACTGATCACGCGCGCGCAGGTGGAGCTGGTCAACGCGCGAATCGACGCGCTGCTCGGGCCGCTCGGACCCGTCGAGTGGTGCCCGCACGCGCCTACCGACGGCTGCGGATGCCGGAAACCGGCGCCCGGCCTCGTCCTGCGAGCCGCCGCGCGGCTGGGCGTCGACCCGCGATGCTGCGCGGTCGTGGGCGACATCGGCGCTGACGTCGAGGCGGCGCGGGCGGCCGGCGCCCGCGGCGTGCTCGTGCCCACGGAGCGCACGCGCGCGGCGGAGATCGCGGCCGCCCGCGAGGTCGCGCCCGACCTGCGCCGCGCGATCGATCTGCTGCTCGACGGCCGGCAGCCCGGCGACCCCGAGCCGGAGCCGATCGAGGCGGCGCGATGACCCGCGTGCTCGCCGTGCGGCTCGACAACGCCGGTGACGTGCTGCTCGCCGGACCGGC
The DNA here is from genome assembly GCA_963730535.1 of uncultured Solirubrobacteraceae bacterium. Taxonomy (GTDB): domain Bacteria; phylum Actinomycetota; class Thermoleophilia; order Solirubrobacterales; family Solirubrobacteraceae; genus DASSUW01. The sequence continues at coordinate 34,936 of CAVSRU010000011.1, read as the reverse complement.
GCTCCGCGCCCTCGCCGCCGGTGCCGACGTGACGCTGCTCTGCGGTCCGCGCGGGCGGCCGGCGGCGGAGCTGCTGCCGGGCATCGACGAGGTCGTCTGCTGGCGTGCGCCGTGGATCGAGCCCGAGCCAGACCGGGTCGACGCCGGCGACGTCGCGGCGGTCGTCAAGCGCGTCGCGGCCGTGCGCGCGGACATTGCGATCGTGTTCGGCTCGTTCCACCAGAGCCCGCTGCCGACCGCGCTCGTGCTGCGGCTGGCGGGCGTTCCGTGGATCGCCGCGACGACGGTCGACTATCCGGGCAGCCTGCTGGACCTGCGGCACCGCATCGACGACGACGTCCACGAGGTCGAGCGGTCGCTCGACCTGGTGCGCGCAGCGGGCTTCGACCTCCCGCCCGGCGACGGCGGGGAGCTCCGGGTGGCGACCGTGGCGCCTGCCCGGCCGGACGGCGAGTACGTGGTCGTCCATCCCGGCGCCTCTCAGTCGGCCCGGGCGTGGGCGCCGTCCCGCCACGCAGAGCTGGTCCGAGACCTTGCCGCCGCCGGCCGCCGGGTCGTGGTCACCGGCGGGCCCGCCGAGCGTACGCTGACCGCGCTCGTCGCGGCGGCGGGCGGCATCGACCTCGGCGGCGCCACCGACTTCGCCGGCCTGGCCGGCGTCATCGCCGGCGCCGGCGCGATCGTGGTCGGCAACACCGGCCCCGCGCATCTCGCAGGCGCCGTCGGGACGCCGGTGGTGTCGCTCTACGCCCCGACCGTCCCGGCGGTCAGGTGGCGGCCGTGGAGGGTGCCGCACGAGCTCCTCGGCCTCGACGTCCCGTGCGCCGGCTGCCGCGCTCGCACATGCCCCGTCGCCGGGCACCCCTGCCTCGGCGGGATCGAGGTCGCCGACGTCGTCGCCGCCGTCGAGCGCCTGGCGCCGGTGGGGGTGCCGGCGTGAGGATCCTCCTGTGGCACGTCCACGGCGCGTGGACCACGGCGTTCGTCCACGGCGGCCACGAGTACGTCGTGCCGGTCGTGCCGGGCCACGGGCCGGACGGGATCGGCCGCGCGCGCACGTACGACTGGCCCGAGAGCGTGCGCGAGCTGCCGCCCGAGCGCCTGGCGGACGAGGACTTCGACGTCGTCGTGCTCCAGCGCCCGCGCGAGCTCGAGCAGCTCGCGCCGGCATGGCTGCGCGGCCGCGACCTCGCGACGGTCTACGTCGAGCACGACGCGCCGCAGGGCCGGATCGCCGAGATGCGCCATCCCGCCGCCGATCGGCCGGACCTGCTGCTCGTCCACGTCACGCACTTCAACGCGCTGTTCTGGGACGCCGGCACGACGCCCACGCGCGTGATCGAGCACGGCATCGTCGACCCCGGCCACCGGTACGTGGGCGACCTCCCGCGTGCTGCCGTCGTCATCAACGAGGCACACCGCCGCGGGCGCGTGACCGGCACGGACCTGCTCGGCCGATTCGCCCGCGAGGCGCCGCTCGACCTCTTCGGGATCGATGCCGCCCGCATCGGCGGCATCGAGGACCTGCCGCAGCGCGAGCTGCACGCGGCGATGGCGCGGCGTCGCGTCTACCTGCACCCGATCCGCTGGACCTCGCTCGGCCTGTCACTGCTCGAGGCGATGCAGCTCGGCATGCCGGTCGTCGCGCTCGGCACGACAGAGGCGCACGAGGCCGTCCCGATGGCGGCGGGCGCGATCTCGACGCGGCTCGACGTCCTGGCCGCGGCGATGCGCCGTCTGATCGACGATCCCGACGAGGCGCGCGAGCGCGGCGCCGCCGCTCGCGTCGCCGCGCTCGAGCGCTACGGCCTGGAGCGATTCCTGGCCGCGTGGGACGAGGTTCTCGAGGAGGTGGCCCGATGAGGATCGCCATGGTCTCCGAGCACGCCAGCCCCCTCGCCGTCCTCGGCGGCGTCGATGCCGGCGGGCAGAACGTGCACGTCGCGGCGCTGGCCATCGCGCTGGCACGACGCGGCGACAGCGTCGTCGTCCACACCCGGCGGGACGACACGACGTCCTCACGGCGGGTGGCGCTCGCGCCGGGCGTTACCGTCGAACACGTCGCCGCCGGCCCTCCCGAGCCGCTGCCGAAGGACGAGCTGTTGCCGCACATGGACGCGTTCGCACGCGAGCTGCGGACGCAGTGGGCGGCACACCGCCCTGACGTGGTGCACGCGCACTTCTGGATGTCGGCGCTCGCCGCGCTGTCCGCCGTGCGCGACCTCGGCATCCCCGTCGTGCACACCTTCCACGCACTCGGAGCCGTCAAGCGCCGCCAGCAGGGCGCCAAGGACACCAGCCCGCCGGAGCGGCTCGGGATCGAGCGGCGGATCGCCGCCGCGGTCGACCGGATCATCGCCACCTGCACCGACGAGGTGTTCGAGCTGCTCCGCATGGGGGCGGACCGCCGACAGATCTCCGTGATCCCGTGCGGCGTCGACGTCGAGCGGTTCAGCCCCGCCGGACCCGCCGAGCCGCGGCCGCCCGGGCTCGACCGGCTCGTCGCCGCCTGCCGGTTCGTGGAGCGCAAGGGCATCGGCAACGCCATCAGCGCGCTCGCCGAGGTGCCGGAGGCCGAGCTGCACATCGCCGGCGGGCCCGAGGCGAGCGGACTGGCGCGCGATCCGGAGGCGCAGCGGCTGCGCGCGCTCGCCGACCGACTCGGCGTCGGCGACCGGGTGGTGCTGCGCGGGCGGGTCGACCGCGAGGGGATGCCTGCACTGATGCGCTCGGCCGACGTCGTCGTCTGCGCACCGTGGTACGAGCCGTTCGGGATCGTGCCGCTCGAGGCGATGGCGTGCGGCGTGCCGGTGGTCGCCACCGCCGTCGGCGGGCAGATCGACTCCGTGGTGCACGGGGTCACCGGCGTGCACGTCCCGCCGCGCGACCCCGCGGCGCTCGCCGGCGCGCTGCGCGAGCTCCTGTCCGATGCTTCGCGCCGCGCACAGCTCGGCCGCGAGGGCCGGCGCCGCGCGGTACGGCGCTATGACTACGTGCGCGTCGCCGCCGCCACGCGCGACGTCTACGACGAGGTCGTCCTGGCGACGCGCCGCGCCGGGCAGCCGGCTGCCTCGCGGTGGGGAGCGGGGGCGTGACCGACAGCGTCCGGAGGCACCTGGACGCGCTCGCCGGCCCGCTGGCGGCGCTGCGCGTGGAGGCCCCACGGCTCGAGACGTGGGGCCGCGAGCTGGCCGCGGTGCTGCTCGGCGGCGGGCGGCTGCTGGCGGCCGGCAACGGCGGCTCGGCGAGCCAGGCCGCGCATCTTGCGTCCGAGCTCGTCGGCCGCTTTCGCAGCGAGCGGCAGCCCTTCAGCGCGATCGCGCTGTGCTCCGACGCTTCGTCTCTGACGGCGATCGGCAACGACTACGGGATCGAGGAGCAGTTCGCGCGCCAGGTCCGCGGCCACGGCCGTCCCGGTGACGTGCTCGTCGCGCTGTCGACCTCGGGCCGCTCGGCGAACGTCGTCGCCGCGGTCGAGGCGGCCGCCGCGCACGGCCTGAGGACGTGGGCGCTGGCCGGCCCGGCCGGCAGCCCGCTCGTGCTCCGCTGCGACGACGCGCTGTGCGTGGACGCGCCCGACACGGCGACCATCCAGGAGGTCCACCTGATCGCGGTCCACGTGCTGTGCGGCGCCGTCGACGACGCGGTCCGCGCGCACGAGCCCCCGCTCAGCCTGGCCGGAGACGCGGCATGAGCCTCGTCGTCGTCGGCGACGCCCTGCTCGACCGCGACCTCGACGGCCGTGCCGAGCGGCTGGCGCCCGACGCACCGGTGCCCGTGGTCGACGACATCGTCGAGCGCCCGCGCGCCGGCGGCGCCGGCCTGGCGGCGACGCTGGCCGCGGCCGCCGGCGCGCGGACGACGCTCGTCTGCGCGTTGGGCGACGACGCTGCCGGCCGTCGCCTGGCCGGCCTGCTCGCCGACGCGGGCGTATGCGTCTGCGACATCGGCCTCGACGGCGCCACGCCGCAGAAGATCCGGGTCCGCGCCGGCGGGCGAACGCTCGTGCGGCTCGACTCCGGCGCCGGCGTTCCGAGCCGCGGCCGGTCGGCCGGCGAGGCGCTGCGGGTCCTGCGCGGCGCCTCCGCCGTCCTCGTCTCCGACTACGGCTTCGGCGTCGCCGCCGACCCCGCATTGCGGGCCGTCCTGGCCGAGCGCGGAGCGCCGGTCGCCTGGGACCCGCACCCGCGGGGGCCGGAGCCGATCCCCGGCGTGACGCTCGCGATGCCCAACGAACGGGAGGCGGGCGTAGAGGGCTCCTCGCTGGCGTCGGTGGAGGCGGCCGCGCGGCTGCTCGCCGCACGCTGGCGCGCCGTGAACGTGTGCGTCACGCGCGCGTCGCGCGGGGCCGTCCTCGTGCCGGGGGCCGGCCCAGCGCTCGCGGTGCCCGCCCCGAGAGTCGCAGCCGGCGACGCCTGCGGCGCGGGCGACAGCTTCGCCGCCGCGGCGGCGACGCGGCTCGCTGCGGGCGCCTCCCCGTCCGAGGCGGTGCAGGCCGCCGTGGACGCCGCGTCGGCGTTCGTCGCCGCCGGCGGCGCCTCGGCTATGAGCCGCGGCGGCGCGCGACCTGCCGCCGACGGCGCGCTCGAGCTCGCGGCCCGCGTGCGTTCGCAGGGCGGCACCGTCGTCGCGACCGGCGGCTGCTTCGACCTCCTCCATGCGGGCCACGTGCGGATGCTGCAGGCGGCGCGCGCCCTCGGCGACTGCCTGATCGTCTGCCTGAACTCGGACGCTTCCGTCCGGCGCCTCAAGGGAGCCGATCGCCCGCTCGTCGCGCAGGACGATCGCTCCGCGGTCCTTGCGGGGCTCGGCTGCGTGGACGCCGTGGCGCTGTTCGAAGACGACGACCCGCGTGAGGTCCTGCGCGATATCAGGCCCGACATCTGGACCAAGGGCGGCGACTACGCGGTCGCGGACCTGCCCGAGGCCGAGGTCCTGGCAGCCTGGGGCGGCCGGGCCGTGATCGTGCCGTACGTGAGCGGCCGGTCGACGAGCCGGCTGATCGAGGTGGCCCGTGCGCTCTGAGCTGGGAACCGTCCTGGTCACCGGCGGAGCCTCCGGGCTCGGCGCCGCGGTGGCGGCGGCCGTGCGCGACGAGGGCGGAACGCCGGTGGTCCTCGATCTCAAGCCGCCGGCCGACGGGCTCGCGTTCGAGCCGGTCGATCTCGCGCGCGCGCGTGCAACCGAGCTGGTGGTGCGCCGGATCGCCGAGGAGCACGGCGGCCTGGACGCGGTCGTGACTGCGGCCGGGATCGATGCCTGCGGCGATCTCGGCGACGTTGACGGCGACGCCTGGGACCGGGTCGTCGCGGTCAACCTGCTCGGCACCGCGGCCGTGGTGCGCGCCGCCCTGCCGTACCTGGAGCGCTCGCACGGCCGCGTGGTCACCGTCGCGTCCACGCTCGGCGTCCGAGCGCTGCCCGCGGCCACGGCCTACTGCGCGAGCAAGTTCGGCGTCGTCGGGTTCACCCGCGCGCTGGCGGCGGAGACCGGCGACCGCGTCGGCGTCACGCTGCTGCTCCCAGGCGGCATGCGGACGCCGTTCTTCGACGGCCGCCCGGCGGAGTTCATGCCGGCGCCCGACCAAGAGCTGAACCGGCCCCAGGACGTGGCGCAGACCGTCGTCTTCGCGCTCCGCCAGCCGCCCGGCTGCGAACTGCGCGAGCTGCTGGTGGCGCCCGCCACCGAGCCCAGCTGGCCGTGACCGCGCCGCTGCTCGTCGCCTACCGCGCGCTCGGCGTCGGCGACTTGCTGACCGCCGTGCCCGCCCTGCGCGGGCTCGCCCGCGCGTTCCCCGACCATCGCCGTGTGCTCGCGGCACCGGGTGCGCTCGCCGGCCTGGCGGCGCTCACCGGCGCGGTCGACGAGGTCGCCGACGCCGCGCCACTGCGCCCGCTGCCGCCGGCGGTCCACGGCGCCGCCGTCGCCGTCAACCTCCACGGCCGCGGCCCGCAGAGCCACGCGACGCTCCTGGCCGCGCGCCCGCGGCGGATGCTGGCGTTCGGGCACGCGGCGGTGTGGCCCGGCGCGGTGGCGTGGCGCGCCGGCGAGCACGAGGTCGCGCGCTGGTGCCGGCTGCTGTCCGAATCCGGGATCCCCGCCGACCCGACCGACCTGCGGATCTCCGCGCCGCGCGCACCGGCGCCCGACGTGGCGCGCGGGGCGACGCTCATCCACCCCGGCGCCGCCGCCGCGGCCCGGCGCTGGCCGGCCCCACGGTGGGCGGCGGTCGCCCGCGCTGAGCGGGCGGCCGGCCGGCGCGTCTCGATCACGGGTAGCGCGGACGAGCGCGCGCTCGCCTGCGCGGTGGCGGACGCCGCCGGGCTCCCGCGCACCGCCGTGCTCGCGGGACGCACGACGCTGATCGAGCTCGCCGCCGCCGTCGCCGTCGCCGCGCGGGTCGTCTGCGGTGACACCGGGATCGCCCACATGGCGACCGCGCTCGCCACGCCGTCGGTTGTGCTGTTCGGTCCGACGCCGCCCAGAGAATGGGGCCCGCCCGCCCCGCCCGCCCCGCCCGCGGGCGGCCCCCACGCCGCGCTGTGGGCCGGCCGCAGCGGCGACCCCCACGGCTCCTGGCCCGATCCGGGCCTGCTCGACATCCCCGTGGCCGCGGTGCTCGCCGCACTCGACGCGGCGCCGGGACGGCCTAGTGGAGCGACGAGATGACACGAGCGGCGCCAGGAACCCAGCGCTTCCGCGACCGCGCGCACGCCGGCCGGTTGCTGGCCGAGCGGCTGCGCGACTACGCGGGCCGCGACGATGTCGTCGTGCTCGCCCTGCCGCGCGGTGGCGTGCCCGTGGGCTACGAGATCGCGCGGACGCTGGACGCGCCCCTGGACGTATTTCTCGTGCGCAAGCTCGGCGTGCCGGGACACGAGGAGCACGCGCTCGGCGCGATCGCCACCGGTGGCATCCGCGTTCTCAACACCCAGCTGGTCGAGTCGCTGGACCTGCCGGCCGAGTGGGTCGAGGCGATCGACGCCAAGGAGCGGCGCGAGCTGCAGCGCCGCGAGCGGACGTACCGCGGTGACCGCCCGCCTCCCGACGTCGCCGGCCACACGGTCATCCTCGTCGACGACGGGCTGGCCACGGGGGCGACCATGCTGGCGGCGCTGCATGCCCTGCGGGCCGACGAGCCGACACGGGTCGTCGTCGCCGTCCCGGTCGCCGACCCGGGCGTGTGCGACAGCCTGCGCGCCGTGGCCGACGATGTGGTGTGCATGATCACGCCGCGGCCGCTGCAGGCCGTGGGACTCTGGTACGAGGACTTCTCGCAGACGTCCGACGACGAGGTCCGGGTGCTGCTCGAGCAGGCGCGCCGTCCCCCGGTCGCCCGCGGCCCTGAGGCGGTGCGACCGCTCCGTGGCGAGGCGTCGGACTACGACGACCTGATCGAGCGTGCGACGCGGGCCCGCTTCGTCCTCATCGGCGAGGCGTCGCACGGCACGCAGGAGTTCTACCGCGAGCGCGCGGAGATCACGAAGCGCCTGATCGCCGAGGGCGGCTTCACGGCCGTCGCAGTCGAGGCCGACTGGCCGGATGCCTACCGGGTCAACCGCTTCGTGCGCGCGGCGAGCGACGACTCGACCGCGGAGGAGGCGCTCGCCGACTTCCGGCGCTTCCCGACCTGGATGTGGCGCAACGTCGAGGTGGCGGAGTTCGTGACGCTCGCTGCGCGAGTACAACGACGCGCTCGCGGCCGCGACGCCGACGGTCGGCTTCTACGGCCTCGACCTCTACAGCCTCCACCGGTCGATGGAGGCGGTGATCGAGTACCTCGACGGCGTCGATCGCGAGGCCGCGCAGCGGGCGCGGGAGCGTTACGCGTGCTTCGACCAGTTCGGCCGCGATCCGCAGGTCTACGCGTACGAGGCCGGCATCGCAGGCGCGGAGCCGTGCGAGCAGGAGGCGGTACAGCAGCTCGTCGAGCTTCAGGCCATGGCGCGCCGGAACGGGCGCGTCGACCCTGACGGGCAGTTCTTCGCCGAGCAGAACGCCCGGCTCGTGGTCGACGCCGAGGAGTACTACCGGGCGATGTTCCGCGGCGGGGTGGAGAGCTGGAACCTGCGCGACCGGCACATGGCCGAGACGCTTGACGAGCTCGTCGCCCATCTGGAGCGCACCAGCGGGCCGGCGAAGGTCGTCGTGTGGGCGCACAACTCGCACCTTGGTGACGAGCGTGCGACGGAGCTGGCGCAGGCCGGGCAGCTCAACCTTGGTCAGCTCGTGCGGGAGCACCACGGCGACGAGACGCTGCTCGTCGGCTTCACGACGTACGAGGGAACCGTGACCGCCGCGTCGGACTGGGGCGGTCCGGCGGAGCGCAAGCGGCTGCGCCGCGCGCTCCCGGGCAGCTGGGAGGAGCTGTTCCACGAGCGCGGGCCGGACCGCTTCTGGCTCGAGCCCGGCGAGCTGAGCGGCCGGCGGCTCGAGCGCGCCATCGGCGTCGTCTACCGGCCCGAGACCGAGCGCGTCTCGCACTACTTCCACGCCCGCCTGGCCGACCAGTTCGACGCCGTGATCCATCTCGACGAGACGCACGCGCTCGAGCCCCTCGAGCGCAGCAGCGAATGGGAGGCCGGCGACCTGCCCGAAACCTATCCCTGGGGGGTGTGACCGATGGCCGTCAAGCTCCACAGCCCTGGCTACGACCATGCGAAGCAACTGATCGCCGAGCGCAAGGTCGTCCTCGACGACCGCGACGACTGGAGCGAGCACCAGCCGTCCGCGGCCGATGAGAACGCGTTCATCGACGCGCACGGATACGCCGAGTTCGGGCGCTGGCACCTTGCGATCGACGACGAGCGGCCGCCCGACACGAAGGGCCGCTACAAGTTCCCGTACGGGGATTTCCGCGCCATTCACCGCTGCGCGGTCCTCGCCGCCGAGTCACGTGCCGGCCAGCGCAAGTACGCCGATGTCGAAAGCGCCGCGGCCCACTTGCACGGCATGCTCGAGACGCTGAGGCAGTCCAGCCCGCGCTAGTGGGCCGGGACGCCTCGGACGAGAAGCGCCTGTCGCCGGCCGACCTGGTCATCGCCAGCGTGTCGAGCGCCGCCGCCGCCGTCATCGTCCACGCCCTGTGGAAGCCCGGCACGGTCATCGCCGCCGCGCTGACGCCCATCCTGATGTCGCTGTTCGCCGAGGCGTTGCGGCGCCCGGCCGCGCTCGTGAGAGTGCGCACGGGCTCCGGCGACGGCGGTCGGGCGACGGTCGAGGTCCACCGTTCGCGCCCGCGCTGGGGGCGGGCCGTGGTCATCGGGCTCGCCGCGTTCGGGCTGGGCGCCGCCGGCCTCACCGCAGCCGAGCTGGTGCTGAACCGGGCGTTCGCCGAGCGGGCGCGCGACACGACGTTGTTCGACGGCGAGCGCCGTCCCGCGCCCGCCCGAACGCCCGACTCGGCCTCGCCGACCGCCGAGCCGACGCCCACGACCGACGCCCGTCGCGACCGGAAGTCGCCGTCCAAGCGACCGGAGCCGACGCCGACCCCGACGCCCACGCCGACCGCCAGCCGGCCCATGCAGCCGACCCCGGCTCCCGCTGCTCCCACGCCGCAGCCGCGGTCAGAGCTGCCGGATCAGGTACAGCAGGAGTGAGCCGAGGATGCTGAGCAGGAGCATCGAGCCGAGCGGAATGAAGATCGTCAGCCCGTCGCGCTCTATCAGGATGTCGCCCGGGATCCGGCCGAGGCCGAGCTTGCCGACGAGCAGCAGTACGAGGCCGAGCAGGGCGAGCGTCGCGGCCGTGACGAGCAGGATCTTGCCCGCGGTCTCCATGGGATGCCCGTATAGGCCGCCCGCGGCCGCTCGCCACGCCTCAGGCCTCGACACGGCGGCCGGACGGCCTATCGCCCGTGTTGATGCCCCAAGGCCCGTCGGCAACCCAGCTGCAGCGGCGCCATGTGACGGTGCCGGCCGGCGGCGCGCGGCTCGACGGCGACCTCACGGTCCCGCGTGACGCGATCGGCACGGTCGTCTTCGCGCACGGGAGCGGGAGCGGACGGTTCAGCCCTCGCAACCAGTACGTCGCGGCGGAGCTCATGCGCGGCGGCCTCGCGACCCTGCTCATGGACCTGCTCAACTCGGCTGAAGAGGCGATCGACCGCAGGACTGCACACCTGCGGTTCGACATCCGGCTGCTCGCCGAGCGCGTGATCGCCGCGATTGACTGGCTCGAGGCCGACGAGCAGGTCGGTTCGCTTCACGTCGGCTGCTTCGGGGCCAGCACGGGTGCCGCTGCGGCGCTGGTGGCGGCAGCCGAGCGCCCCCGGAAGGTGCGGGCCGTCGTATCGCGCGGCGGCCGCCCGGACCTCGCCGGCGAGGCGCTGCGGCGCGTCACGGTTCCGACGCTGCTGATCGTCGGCTCCAGGGATACGGAGGTGCTCCGCCTCAACCAGCAGGCGCAGCAGCTGCTTGCCGGCGAGTCGCGACTCGAGATCGTTCCCGGCGCGACGCACCTGTTCGAGGAGCCCGGCGCGCTCGAGCAGGTGGCGGAGCTGGCGCGCGACTGGTTCGTCGGGCACCTCCGCGAGGTCGACGTCTAGTGCCGACCAGGGTCTCGGACCTGATCCTCGACCGGCTGTGACAACCGATGTCGATGACGGATCGCGCGCCGGATCTGATCATCATCGGGCCGCCCGGGTCCGGCAAGAGCACGCTCGCCGGGCGGCTTGCCGAGCAGCTCGGGTTCGTGCATCTCAATCCCGGCACGCTTCTCCGCCAGATCGCCGCCGAGGACGCCGCGACCGGGCAACAGGTCCGGGACCTCATGGCCAACGGTGCGCTCGTGCCCGACGAGGTGACCGACGAGCTCGTCCGCCAGCGGCTGATGGCCATACCGCCCGAGCAGGGCGTGATCCTGGACGGGTATCCGCGGAACGCTGCCCAGGCCGAAGCGCTGCACCGAGTCCTCGCGGAATCCGGGCGCCTGCGACCGCGACCGCTCGTTCTGCGGCTCGACGCGCCGCGTGGTGGCCTGCTGGATCGTCTGCGCCGGCGCCGCGACGTCGAGGGCCGCGGCGACGACACCGATGACGTCGTCAGGCGCCGCCTGCAGATCTATGACGCAGAGGCGGCGCGAGTCATTGATGCAGTCGCCGACTGGGCCGACGTGGTGGCCATCGACGGTGACCAGCCGGTCGAGGCGGTCAAGACCGAGGCCTTGGAAACGCTCCGACCGGGAGCGGGCCGAGCGTGGCGAGCATCGGAGCGAGCAGCGGGAGCGCCACGGTGCTTCCCTCGTTAGGCCGCCGGCGACCGGTTGTCGCGCCTGCCGAACGTCCTACTGCGGGTGCTGGCTGGTTCACGCTCTCCGCGGAGGTCGTTCCATGAAGGCTGTCGTGTACAAGGGCCCCTTCCAGGTGGCGGTCGAGGAGGTCGGGGATCCTCGGATAGAGCGTCCGACCGACGTGATCGTGAGGATCACGTCGACGGCGATCTGCGGGTCGGACCTCCACATGTACGAGGGTCGCACGGCGGCTGAGCCGGGGATCGTGTTCGGCCACGAGAACCTGGGCATCGTCGAGCAGTGCGGCGCCGGCGTGACCTCGATCCGGGAGGGCGACCGCGTCGTCATGCCGTTCAACGTCGCGTGCGGCTTCTGCAAGAACTGCGTCGCCGGCTACCCGGCGTTCTGCCTCACCGTAAACCCGGGGTTCGCCGGCGGAGCGTACGGCTACGTGGCGATGGGGCCATACAGGGGAGGTCAGGCCGAGTACCTGCGCGTTCCCTTCGCGGACTACAACTGCACCAAGCTGCCGCTCGGAACCGAGCACGAGACCGACTTCGTCCTGCTCGCGGACATCTTCCCGACCGGGTATCACGGCTGCGAGCTCGCGCGCGTATCGCCCGGTGAGAGCGTCGCGGTCTACGGTGGCGGCCCCGTCGGGCAGATGGCCGCCTACTCGGCGCTGCTGCGCGGTGCCTCGAAGGTGTTCGTCGTCGACCGCATCCCGGAGCGCCTCCAGAAGGCTCAGCAGATCGGCGCGATCCCGATCAACTTCGACGACACCGACCCGGTTGAGCAGATCAAGGCGCAGACCGACGGCGAGGGCAGCGACAAGGGCGTCGACGCGGTCGGCTACCAGGCGCAGACGCGCGAGAGCGGGCGCGAGGAGCCGGCGGTCGTCCTCAACTCGCTCGTCCAGACCGTCCGCGCCACCGGGGCGCTCGGCGTCCCCGGCCTCTACGTCCCCGCGGATCCGGGCGCGCCGGACGAGCACGCCAAGCAGGGCATGCTGCTCGTGGCCGTGGGCAAGCTGTTCGAGAAGGGCCTGCGCATGGGAACCGGCCAGACCAACGTCAAGCGCTACATCGACAACCTGCGCGACCTCATCATCGAGGGTCGCGCGCGGCCCAGCTTCGTCGTCTCACACGAGCTTCCGCTAGCGCAGGCGCCCGAGGCCTACGAGAAGTTCGACAAGCGGGTCGAGGGTTACACGAAGGTCATCCTGCACCCGTAGGGTCCGCCGGCTCGGCGAACTCCCACCAGCGCAGCGGAAGCCAGTCACCCGCGATGAACGCGTCCACGGATGGGCCGTGCCCGGACGTGAACACCTCGGTTCCCGGCGGATAGACCGTCCCTGAGAGCCCGGTGACCGAGACCAGGAGCCGCACCACTCGCCCGCGCCGGCCGGTAGATGCGTCCACATCGCGAACGGTACCTGAGCCTGCAGCCGGCCACCCAGGGCCGGCCGGCCTTGATGCGCGTCCGCGGGCGGTCGCCTCAGCCGCGGCGTCAACAGCGGGGCTCCACTCGACGCTCGGGAGCCCTCAACGCCGAGGCTTGAACGCCCGCTGCGTCGGCGTACGCACATGACATGGGCTCCGAGAACCCGCTAGGCGATAGCGGATGACCCGTAGACCGACCCGGGGGTGGTTGATGGACATGGATGGCGTCCTGATGCGCGAGCAGCACCCGATCCCGGGCGCCGACCGGTTCCTGATCCGGCTGCGTGAGCTCGGTCGCCGTTTCCTGGTCATCACCAATAACTCGATCTACACCCCGCGCGACCTGTCGGCGCGGCTGGGCCGCAGTGGCCTCGAGGTGCCGGAGGACGCGATCTGGACGTCGGCGCTGGCCACCGCGCGGTTTCTCTCGCAGCAGCGCCCGGGCGGGACGGCGTTCGTGATCGGCGAATGGGGCCTGACGACCGCCCTGCACGAGGTCGGATACACGCTGAGCGACATCGATCCCGACTACGTGGTGCTCGGCGAGACCCGCACCTACAGCTTCGAGCGGGTCACGCGCGCGATCCGGCTCATCCTGGCCGGTGCTCGGTTCATCGCCACCAACCCGGACCCCACGGGGCCGTCTCCGGAGGGGCCGCTTCCGGCCACCGGCTCGGTCGCGGCCCTTATCAGTCGTGCCAGCGCTATCGCGCCGTACTTCGTCGGCAAGCCGAATCCGCTCATGATGCGGTCCGCACTCGACGCGCTTGGGGCGCACTCGGAGAGCACCATGATGATCGGCGACCGCATGGACACCGACGTGGTCGCCGGCATCGAGGCCGGCATCGAGACGATCCTGGTCCTCAGCGGGGTGACCTCGCGGACGGAGGCCGAGCGCTTCCCTTATCGCGCGTCCCGCATCGTGGACTCCGTCGCCGACCTGATCGACGAGCTCACCTGACCGCACTGGAAGTCGATGTAGACGTCAGACGCTGAGCCGGCTGCTCAACAGCCGCTGCCCGCGCTCGGCGAACTCACAGTTCGCCTCCTGGACCTCGATGAAGAAATCCGCCAGCTCGTCGTCGTTGCGCTCGCGCGCGTCCGCGATGTACCGGTCGTAGGTCTCAGCGCCCTGGAGCGCGTGGTAGATCACGCTGACGAGGTCGTAGGCCGCATTGGAGGTCCGGGTCTTCTCCTCGATCGTCATGCCGCTGTCACTAGACCGGTCGCGGCGAGCCGCAAGTGCCGCCGCGACTGCTTGGCTGGTGACGGCCGCCCGGCGGCCTAAGAACGGCTCGACGACCGAAACCCGAAGGGAGCCGGATGTTCAAGCTCGACACGCCGCAGAAGCTGCTCACGCAGAAGCTCGGAGCGGCCTTGACGATGGAGCACACCGTCCTGAAGATGCTCGGGGAACTGGAGGAGAAGGCCCGCCACGAGGACCTCAAGTCGCTGTTCCGCCACCACGCGGAGGAGACCGAACAGCAGATCAGCAACATCGAGCGGGCGTTCGCGGCCCTCGACCAGGAGCCGGACAAGAAGCCCTGCCCTGCGATCAACGCGCTCCACGTCGAGGGCAAGGCGACCATCGGGCTCGCGGAGGGCGACCTCGTCGACGACGTGGTGCTCGCCGCGGCCACCGAGACGGAGCACCACGAGATCGCGGTATACGAGGAGCTCATCACGTTCGCCGAGGCAATGGGCAGGGACGACGTTGCCGCGCTCCTGCGCGCGAACCTCGAGCAGGAGCAGCACACACTCGAGCAGGTCCGGCGGGCAGCCGAGCGGATCGCCGAAGAGACACTCCAGCCGGCGTAGCGCGGCGTCAGCGCGCCGCGCGCGCGGCGACCGCCGCGCGCCTGAGCTTGCGCAGCGCGCGTCGCTCGATCTCCCGGACCCGGCTCGTGCTGATGCCGAGCCGCTCGGCGATCTGCCTGATGCTCTGCTCCTCGCCGTCGAGGCCATAGCGGGCCCGCAGGATGCTCCGCTCGCGCGGGGAGAGCACGCGGAGGAGCGGAAGCAGCTCGTGCGCCTCCATCGCGTCGAGGACGCGGTCGTAGGCGTCCACGGCGCGCGGGTCGTCGACGAGGTCGCCGAGGCTGCCGATCACGCCGCCGTCCTCGGCGGTGATCGGCTCATGGAATGAGCGCGGCGGGCTCGTCTCGGCGAGCAGCCGTGCAGCTTCGTCACGCTCGACCCCGGCGCGATCGAGGATCTCGCGCCGCGTGGGCAGGCGGTGGCGTTCGCGCATCAGCTCGTCCTCGGCGCTCTTCAGGCGCGAGAGGTGTCGCAGGGCACGGTCGGACAGCACGGCGGCGTCGCTGAGCTCGGCGATGAGCCGCTGCATGGCCCGCTGAACGGTCGGTCGTGCGTACGCGCAGAACGGCGTCCCGCGCGCCGGGTCGAAGCGATCAAGTGCCTGGAGCAGGGCGGCGACTCCCTCCTGGACGAGCTCGAGCCGCTCGACATGCTCCGTGCCGCGGTAGCGCCGCGACATGGCCAGGATCTGCGGCAGGCAGGCTTCGATGACCTCGGCGACGGCCCGCTCGTCGCCCGCCTTGGCCGCCTCGATGAGCGCCTGCCCGGGGTCGGCGTGAGCCGAGTGGAGCGGGTGCGCATGGATCTCGGCTCCGTCGATGGCCGGCCGGCCGAGCCGGACCGCGAGGTCGCGGTCTTCCCGCTGCCCGCGGGTTGCCTCCGCCGCGAGAGCCTGGCTCTCGGACTGATCGAGCGGTCGGTCGTCGTCGTCCATGGGGATTGTGCTGCGGGGATCGTGTGCGGCGCGACCCGTTTCCCCGTATGTCGCACGATTCGCCGGGGTGCGTGTGCCTCCCGCTTCCTGACGGGAGGCACCGACCGTCTGCAAGGTCGTGCGGGCCCGGGTACGCGGGCCGCGCCTCCCGAGTCCAAGTAGTCCGTGCGGCGAGGAAATCCAGGGCGCGCCGTCGGTTGCGTCGGCGGCTGGCCGCCCTAGGTAGGAATGGAGGCGGCTATCCGCGACAGGCACAAGGAGGACAGCATGCAGACGCTCGAGGACGTGCAGACGTGGCGTGGCATGAAGATGGTCGATGCCGACGGTGACAAGATCGGCACGGTCGAGGACATCCTGCTGGACCGTCAGACCGGTGAGCCCGCGTGGGCGGCGGTGAAGACGGGTCTCTTCGGCCGCAAGCACACGCTGGTCCCGATTCGCGACGCAGAGGTCACGGGCGAGAACGAGGTGCGCGTCCCGTTCGACAAGGAGAAGGTCAAGGACGCTCCCCGGATCGAGCCCGACGGCGAGCTCTCGCCTGACGAGGAGCGCAAGCTCTGGGAGCACTACGGCCGCTCGGACTACGACGAGTGGCACGGCGAGGATCGCACGCGCGCGCTGGGCCTGCCCGACGAGGACGAGGACCGCGCCCGGCAGGAGACGTCGCAGGCCGAGGCGGGGGACGAAGCGCCGCGGATGGTCGGCGTCCGGCTGCGGCGCGTGGTCGTGATCGCGACTCCCGTGGGCGGGCCCGAGGCGCGGCGCGAGCCGTAGCCAGCGTTCTCAGCCCACGTTCACGTTCACGCCCGGCCGCGCGGGCAGCTTCACGGCAGCCGTGTGAGGTCTGCGCGCGGGGCCGGCAGCCGGCCGCCCGCAACCTCCAGGACGACCTCCACGTCGCCGTCGACGCTCGCGTCGGTGAGCGCGACGTGCTCCCCGTCGACGGCGCGCGTGAAGAGCAGATCGACGCTGGCGGCGGCGATGCGCAGCCCGTGGACCTCGACGCGGTTGACCCACCGCGGCAGCGACGGTCGACGCACCCGCAGCGTGCGCTCCAGACCGTCGGCCCGGAGGCCCAGGCCACTGGTCAGCAGATACGGGAGCGCGCCCGAAGCCCACGCCTGCGGGTGGCAGGCGACCGGGTAGGGCACCGGGGTCTCGAACTGCGCGCGCGAGAATCCGGCGAACAGCTCGGGAAGCCGGAACTGGTCTGCATGGGACGCCGCGTCGATCAGCGCTTCGAAGATCAGCCGGAAGTCATCGTCGTAGCCGTAGCTCCGCAGCCCGGCCGCGATCATGGCCGTGTCGTGCGGCCACACGGTCCCGAGGTGGTAGCCGACGGGGTTGAAGCCCGCCTCGCCGCGGGCGAGCGTCCGGATGCCCCAGCCGGAGAACATCGCGTCGTCCAGCAGAGCATTCCGGATAGCGGCGGCGCGCTCGGCCGGCACGGCGTCGGCCCACAGGAGGTGACCCTGGTTGGAGGCAAGCGCACGGCTCGGTCGGCCGTCGCCGTCGATCGCCATCGAGTAGAAGCCGCGGTCGGGGAGCCAGAAGCGCTCCAGCCGGCTGGCCATCTCCTCGGCCTCCTGCTGCAGCAGTCGCGCACGGTCGGCGGCGCCGGCCCGTTGGAAGAGGCGCGCGATCGATCGCTTGGCCCGCACGACGTAGCCCTGCGCCTCGACGACGGCGATCGGGGGCTCGAGCGGCACACCGCGCTCGTCGAGGATGCCGTCGTGGGAGTCCTTCCAGCCCTGGTTGCGCAGACCCTCGGGCGTGGAGGCGCGGTAGTCGATCAGGCCGTCGCTGTCGCGGTCGCCGTAACGGCCGATCCACCCGAGCGCCGCGTCGACGGCGGGGCGCAGCTCGCGGAAGAGATCGAGCGTGCCCGTCCACTCCGCGTGCTCGGCCACGAGGCAGAGGAACAGCGGCGTGGCGTCGACGGTGCCGTAGTAGCGGGCGAATGGCGTGAGCCCGAGCGCCGCCACTTCACCGACCCGCAACTCGTGCAGCACCTTGCCCGGCTCCTCCTCGCGGAACGGGTCGATCGCGCGGCCCAGCCGCTGCGCGAGCACGCGCAGCGTCTGCTCGGCGATGGCCGGTACGAGGGCGACCGTCTCGATCGCGGTGATGATGCTGTCACGCCCGAACAGCGTGGCGAACCACGGGATTCCGGCAGCGTGGTAGGTCTGTCCGTCCAGCTCGGATCTGAGCGTGCGCAGGTCGAGGATCGAGCGCTCCAGCAGCCGCGTGAACAGCTCGTCGTCGGCCGTGATGCGCGCCCGGCCGTCGTCCCACACCGCGGCGGTCGTGCGCTGATGGCGTCGGTGCCCGCCCGGGTTCGGCGCGTCCGGTTTGGTGGTGTCCTGATGCAGATCGAATCGGATCAGCACGTCCCTGCCGTCCCCTGGTTCGAGCTGCAGACGGAAGCGCAGGCGGCCGTTGGCCGTTGCGACCGGCGCCGGCTCGCTCACCACCGTGGTCGCGCGCACGACACCGTCAGCTCCGCGAGCGGCAAAGCGGAGCCCGCCGTCGACCGCGCTCGTGCGAACCGTCGGCTCGGGCGCGGCGCCGACGAGCCCGCGCAGCACGAGCATTGGCCGGAAGTCGGCGGCGAGTGCGAGCTCGAGCTCGAGCTCGAGCGGCTCGCGGCCGTAGAGGTGGACGTGCACGCGTTCGCGCATCGTCGTCTCGTCCTCGAGCATGCGGTCGACGCGGAGCTGGAGCGTCTGAAGCGCGAGCGATCGACCGTCGGGAAGCTCGAGCTCCGGGTTGGTGAGCTCGTGCACCGCATCGGCACCTGTGATCGCCGAGCTGACGAGCAGCCGCGGCGCGACGCCGGCGATGCGGAGCTCGTGCGCGGACAGAAACCGGCAGTCGTCGCGGTACAGGCCGAGCGCATGCTCGCCGTCGGCCGGCACGTCGCTGTCTGGCAGCGAGACGCAGAACGCGTTGCCCGCCTTCAGCACGATCGTGTTCGCGAGGTTCACCGACGCGGTCACGGGCTGCCCGGCACCAGCACGTCACGGATCTCGGCCGGGAGCTGCGCGAGGAGATCCTCGAACTCGCCCTCCGTGATGTGGCGGCGCAGGACGCGTGTCGCTGCCGCCGCGACGTTTGCGGCCTCCTCTGCGTCCGCCAGCTGCGCCCGCTCGCGGAGCCGCTCGAGGAAGACCTCGCGGTCGCGGATGCGCTCGGGCTGGCGGCGCGGGTCGAAGCCCTCGTAGAAGACGCCGCGCAGCAGATGGGGGAGCTGGGCGGCGAGCTGCGCCGCCTCGTCGACGGTCAGCCGGTCCCGCAGGAGCTGGAGATACGCCCGCAGGACCCGCCACGCCGTGCGCTCGTCGACCCCGAGGTCGGCCACGAGGTCGTGCAGCCACTCGTTCGACTTCTGGACGGTTCGCTGGACCGCGTCAACGGTGGTGCCCGCCATCACGTCAGCAGCTCCGCCGGGATCGTGACCCGCTCGGACATCTCGCTCCCTCAGGTAGACCGCGGACGAGCGCTGACAAGTCGAGCCCCGCTCACGGCCGGCGCGACTCGAGCTCCTGGATGCGGCCGAGCAGCTCGCAGGCGAGGACGGCGCCGGCGTAGTTGAGCCCGAGGTCCCGCCGCAGCCTCCCGGCCCGGGCCAGCCGCGCCGCCGCGTCACGCGGGAACGGCGGCGGGTCGAGCAGGCCGAGCCGGACGAACCGGCGTACGAGGTCGGGATGGAGCCCGGCCTCGCGCGCCAGCGCGCCCAGCTCGACAGCGTCCGAGGCAGCGGGCAGGACCACCCGAAGCGCGAATCCCGTGCCCGGCGCCGACATCTACGCGCCGGCCGGCCGCGGCCCGGCCCTGTCCGCTGCCTGCACGCGCGCCGCCGCGGCCACGACGAGGGCCGAGACCACACCGGCGCCGAGGGCGATCAGCGCCCAGTCCAGACCCGCGAGGTCGAGCTCGAGCGCGCGGTCCAGCGAGTACTTGCCGGGGCCGACCGCCGTCACCGCGAACGCGACCGCGATCAGGACGACGCTGTACTCCCAGCCGCCCTCCGCGACCCACGGTCCGTGCCGCCAGTGCACGATTGCGATCGCGAGCGTCATGACGGCGATCAGCAGTGCCGCCGCGAACGGCGTGAGCAGACCGATCCCGAGCAGGACGCCTCCGGCGATCTCGGCGCTGCCGGCGATCGCGGCCATCGTCCGCCCCGGGCGGAGTCCCATCCCCTCGAACGCCGCGCCGGTCCCGACCAGGCCGTGGCCGCGGAACCAGCCGAAGAGCTTCTGGGTGCCGTGGCCGACGAAGAACGCGCCCACGACGATGCGCAGCACCAACAGTCCGACTTCCATCGCTTCGCTCCTTCTGGGTTCGGGTCATCCGGGGAGGTAGGCCGCCGAACGCGACGCCCAAGCGCTTTCGCCGTCATCGAAGCGGCCTATCCGACAAGCCGATGACGTGGCCGCCTCACCTGCTGTCGGTCGGCGACCTCACCTGCGTAGCGCTCGCCGAGCTGCTCGACCTCGCCGAGCGCATGAAGGCCGACGCCGCCGGGTTCGACTCCGAGCTCGCGGGGCAGACGGTGGCGTGCTTCTTCGATCCGCCCACGACGGGGGCGACGCTGTCGGCGGCGGTCGCCGCCGACCGGCTCGGGATGCTGCCCCTGATGCTCCCGCGCCGAGAGCTCGAGGTGGGCAGCGGCGAGCCGCTGGGCGACATCGCCCGCACGTTCTCGAGCGCGGCCGCCGCGCTGCTGACGCACCGCGTGCCGCACCGCACGCTCCGGCGGATAGCTCCGCACGCCACGGTCCCGCTGATCAATGCGCTCTCGGAGGAGCACCACCCCTGTCAGGCCCTGGCCGACCTCCTGACGCTGCGCGAGCGCTTCGGTGCACTCGCGGGGCTGGAGGTCGCCTTCGTCGGCGACGCCGGGTCCGGGATCGCCCACTCGCTCATGGAGGCGGCGGCACTCGCCGGAATGGACATCCGGGTCGCCTGCCCGCCGGAGCACCGGCCGTCCCGGCTCGCCCAGGCCGGGGCGGAGGCGATCGCCGCGCGCCACGGCGGGAGCATCACGATCATGGACGACCCGCGCCGCGCGGTCGCCGGCGCCCACGCCGTCTACACCGTTCCGTGGCCGCGCGGCGGTGGCGAGCGGCTCCGGCGCTACCACGTGCATCCCGAGCTGATGACCCTCGCTGACCGCGACCACGTGTTCATGCACTGCCTGCCGGCCCGGCGCGGGGAGGAGGCCGCGGCGATGGTGGTCGACGGGGCTCGCTCCGTCGTCTGGGAGCAGGCCGCCAACCGCGTGCACGCCGAGCAGGCGGTCGTCCACTCACTGCTGACCGCTCGCCGTCAGACGTCGCCGGAGAAGCTGTCGCAGCTGTCGGGATCGCCGGCCGTGTAGCCGCGCAGCCACCACGTGCGGCGTTGCTGGGACGAGCCGTGCGTCCAGGTCTCGGGGTCGACCCGGCCGGTCGTCTTCTGCTGGATGCGATCGTCACCCACGGCGGCAGCCGCTCTCAGCGCCTCGTCGAGGTCGCCGCGCTCGAGCATGTCGCGTTCGTAGGTCGAGCGACCCCACACCCCCGCCAGGCAGTCGGCCTGCAGCTCCATCCGGATCGAGAGCTCGTTGCGGTCGCCATGCCCGGCGAGGATCGCGTCCATGACCTGCGCGAACACGCCGGTGACGTTCTGCACATGATGCCCCAGCTCATGGGCGATCACGTACGCTTGGGCGAAGTCGCCGGGCGCCCGGAACTCGACCGCGAGTTGCCGGAAGAAGCCCGCGTCGAGGTACACCTTGCGATCGAGGGCGCAGTAGAACGGGCCGACGGCCGCCGACGCGGGACCGCAGCCGGTCCCCACCGCCCCCCGGAACACGACGAGCGTGGCCGGCACGTAGTCGATGCCGCTGCGCTCGAGCGTGCCCGCCCAGAATCGCTGGACGTCGCTGAACACGAAGGCCAGGAAGGCGTCGAGCCGGCGCTCGGAATCGGGCGCGCCATCGACCTCCGTACCGGTCCCCTGGGCCTCCGGCGACGGCAGCGGATCGAACGGATCCTGGTAGTCGAAGCCTTCCGAGCGCAGCGTGAAGAGCGCCAGGAGCGCCGTGGCGGCGACGATCGCCACCGCCACGGCGAGAGCGACGATGCTGCGGCGGCCCGCGATCACGGTCACGTTCCGGAGCGCAGCAGCTCGGCCGCGCGGTCGGCGACCTCCTCGTCGACCATGACCTCGTAGCGCTCGGCCCGCAGCCCCGGCAGCGACGTGAAGTCGCGCGCACCGCCGGTGGCGGCGTGCAGGAGTGCGCCGAGGACGGCGCCGATCAGGGCTCCCGTGACGAGCCCGTAGAGGACGAGCAGCGGCACGGCGGGGTTCGGGTCGTACGTGAAGATCAGCCCCATCAGGAGGCCGAAGAACGCGCCCAGGAGCGCGCCCTCGAGCGCGCCCACGAGCGCGGCGCGGGCGGTGGTGAAGCGCCCGGTCACCTGCTCGACGTACTTGAGCCCGTGTCCGACGATCGCCACCCGGTCGACCGGGAACCCCCGGTCCGAGAGGCGATCGACGGCGCGCTGTGCATCGCTGTAGCTGTCGTACGCGGCGACCGCGCGCCGGCGCGGCTGGGTGGCAACGGTGTTCATGAATCGACCTCCGTTGGTCATGGGGTCCGCTCGTACTGCTCCTGCTCGTCTGCCGTGCGCTCGGCCCATGGGATCGCCTCGAGCCGCGCGTCAGGAATCGGCCTGCCGCTCTCGACCGAGATTCCGTAGGTGCCTTCCGCGAGCCGTCTCTCCGCTCGCTCGATGGCCTCGAGCTCCCGCCGGAGCTGCTCGGCCATGCCCTGCTCGAGCTCCTCGTCGAAGAGCTCGGTCGCGTAGTCGGCCGGATGCTGGTCGAGATGCGAGAGCTCGCCCGAGTCCTCGCGCCGGGTCAGTTCGGCGAGGGCGCGCTTGACCCGCCGGCGCTCCCGCGCGAGCAGCTCCCGTGCGCGCGCCTCGGTCACGGGTGTCGAGGCGCGCCGGGGGCCGCTCGCGCGCAGCGGCGAGCGCACGAGCGGTCGCCGGAGTGCATCACTGGCTCTCGGATTCGATCTGGCGCGTCTCCTCGTCGCCCTTGATCTCGATCCGGCGGGGCTTGAGGGACTCGGGCTTCGGAATCCGCAGGTGGAGGACCCCGTTCGTGAGGGAGGCCTCGATCGCGTCGGGATCGAGGCCGCGCGGGACGCGCAGGCTGCGCTCGAAGCGGCCGAACCCGCGTTCGATGCGCCGCACGCCGCCGTCGCCGTCTTCGCCGTACGGGTACGGCCGCTCGCCGCGGACGGTGAGCATGTCGTTCTCGAGCTCGATGTCCAGCTGGTCGCTGCCGACCCCGGGGATGTCCATAAACACGGTGACGCCGTCGTCGTCGACGAGCACATCGGCGGGCGGAACGAACGCGGAGACCGTTCCCTCGGTGTTGAAGAACCGGTTCAGGTCTCGCAGCCAGGGCGGGAACGGCTCGGTGAGAGCGGTCACGTGAACGCCTCCTTCGTCGGGCAAGTCAGCGGGTCACCGGCGTGGGTAGGCCGGGCGTTGTGCGCGTCAACCGCACGCCGGCCTTGTGGGGAGCGCGGATGCGCCTTAGTAGGGGCAACGCCCCATGCAGGGCCGCTTCACCCTCCACGCCGCGATCGGCCGAGCCGAGAGCACGATCTATGTCGTCGCGGCGGCGCTGCTCGTGGTCGGCGCGGCGTTCATCGTCGTCGGGACCATCACCGACCTGGTCGAGGGGAGCGACTCGCGCGCGATCGCCGACGCCGGCGTGTTCCTCCTCGACCGCATCCTCCTGCTGTTCATCATCGCCGAGCTGCTCTACACGCTGCGGGTGGTGAACATCGGCGGGCGCATCCTCGTCGAGCCGTTCCTGTTCATCGGGCTGATCGCGATCGTGCGCAAGGTGCTCGTCCTCACCGCCGAGGTCCAGGAGCCGGGGCGGGACGTGACCGGCTTTCTCGTCGAGATCGGCGCGCTCGCCGGACTCGCGCTGGTGTTGTCGATCTCGATCTTCATGCTGCGCCGAAGCGCCGCGCCGGCCGGCCTTGAATCGGGCGCGCGACCTCCTAAGTGAGATCGCGATGAGCCATCTCGACGACAGTTCGCTCGACGCCGGCTCGACGGCCGCGCCGCCGGACACGCCCGGGGCACGCTCTCGCCGTCTCCACGAGGAGTTCGAGGCGTACTACGCCGAGCGAGAGCGCCGGCGGTTGACCGCGGAGGCCCTCGCCCGCCGGATGGCCGCCTGGTGCACGAGCGGCCGGGTGCGCGAGCAGGTGGACGGCTGAGGGCGGGCGCCGTCAGCGCGGCGCGGGCCGCAGCGCGGACGCGCCGATCGCGGTCGCGACCACGGCGACGATGACCACGAGCGAGACGGTGGGGCCGATCTCGACGACGTCGGCGAGCAGGAACTTCGCGCCCACGAACGCGAGAATGATCGCCAGGCCCGTGTCCAGGTATGCGAAGCGCATCCGGACGCCGGCGAGCAGGAAGTAGAGCGACCGCAGTCCCAGGAGCGCCAGCGCCGTCGCGCTGAAGACGATGAAGGGCTCGCGCGTCACGCCGAAGATCGCCGGGATCGAGTCGACGGCGAAGATGACGTCCGTGGCCTCGATGACAACGAGGACGGCGAGCAGCGGGGTGGCGTACCAGCGCCCGAACAGCGGGCGGCGCCGAGGCCGATCGGCCTCGGGCACCTCGCTCGCGCGCACGAGCAGCCGTGCGCCGGCGAGCCGCGTGGTCGTCGGAACGTGCCGCTTGAAGAACCTCAGGACCGCGCTCGCCGCGGGATCGTGGCCCGACCCGTGGCGCAGCAGGCGCAGGCCGGTCCACAACAGCAGCGCGCCGAACACGTAGGCGACCCACTCGAAGCGCGTCAGCAGCTCGTTGCCGGCTGCCACGAACGCCCCGCGGAGGACCAGGGCGGAGAAGACGCCGTAGAACAGCACCCGGCGCTGGTAGGCCTCGGGGACGCCGAACGAGCTGAAGATCACCGCCCAGACGAACACGTTGTCGAGCGACAGCGACTTCTCGAGCACGTAGCCGGCGAAGAACTGCTGCGCGACGTCCACGCCCTCGACGATGCCGAGGACGATGCCGAACGCGACGCTGACCGCGATGAAGCCGGCCGTCGACCACGCGGCGTCGCGGATCGAGACCACGGTCGCATCCCGGTGGATGACGAACAGGTCGAGCAGCAGGAGGGCGACGAGCCCGACGATCAGCGCGACCCAGGCGGTCAGCGAGACGTCCACGCCGGCGTCGACGACGTCGTGAATTGACGTGAGCCGCCACTCGGCCTACTGGCGCCCGCAGCGTGCAGCTCAAGACACGACCGGTGCGACCGTTCTCGGCGACCCACACGGTCCAGGGCTGCTGCGGCGAGCTCGCGACACTGATAGTCGGCGCGTTCCGTGGCGGCGGCGAGCTCGTGTTCGCGCACGAGCGCTACCGCATCAGCCGAGACGGGGGTTTCGTGCTGGAAGGCCCCGGGGGCGTGGTCGCGACCGCCCACGCGGCGGGCGGTCGGTGTTTCGAGATCGCGTACGCCGGTCGTCGCCTGACCGTCGAGCCGGGTCCGAGCCTGCGGCACGCCTACGTCGTCAGCGAGGGCGTGGCCCGGCGCGGAGCGGTCCGCCGCCGGACGCCCTTCGTCCGCCGGATCGAGGCCGAGATGACCGCGGAGGTGCCGTTCCCGGTCCAGCTCTTCATCGCCTGGCTGATGCTCGTCCCTGCCAATCGCCTGATGTGAGGGCTATCCAACGGCCGCGCGGGAGTGGGCGAAGTGCTCGACGATCGCCGGGCAGAAGGCCTTCAGGTCTGCCGGTGACCGGCTCGTCAGCAGCTGCCCGTCGACGACCACCTCCTCGTCGACGACCTCGGCGCCGGCGTTGTGGAGATCGGTCCGAATGCTCGGCCACGATGTCACGCGGCGTCCGCGGACGACGTCGGCCTCCGCCAGCGTCCACGGCCCGTGGCAGATCGCCGCGACGGGCTTGCCCGCCGCCACGAACGCCTTCACGAAGCCGACCGCCGCGGCGTTCATCCGCAGCTTGTCCGGGTTCACCGTGCCGCCCGGGAGCAGCAGGGCGTCGTAGCCGTCGACGGATGCCTCCGAGACGAGCCCGTCGACTGGGAGCCGTCCGGCCGGCTCGAGGTCGGATTGGCGCGCGTCGATCGTGCCACCGTGGAGGGACAGCAGCTCGGTTCGCGCTCCCGCCGCGAAGAGTGCGCCGCAGGGCTCTTCGAGCTCGACCCGCTCGACGCCATCGGCGGCCAGGATCGCAACGACGCTGCCGTTGAGTTCGTTCGCCATGGCCCGGTCAGTAGGCCCGGCTGCCCGGCCCGCAACCGACGGCGCCGGATACAGAGCCGATCACGGCGCGGCACAACCGGATTTGCCGGGTTCGGGTTCGGGCTTCACTGCCCGAAGCCGTCGGGCGGGGCCCAGTAGCCCGGGCAGTCGTGGTCAAAGGACTTCGCCGTCTGCAACCGGACTGTCTGTGGCGGTATCGACGTAGGCGCGCGCCCCGCACCGCTTGGCTTCGGATGTGCTTGCGCCAGCCCTCCGGGTCGTCGTGCGCATGACCACTTCCCCACGGATCAACAGCTCGGCGTAGTCGCCGCTGCGAAGGGCTACCAGCTGTCGGAAGGCGTGGGCATGCTGGGGTTGGATGGGAGCCTCCTATGTGACCGTCGGTGGCGGGGTTGCCAGTGGGTGCCGAACCGTCAAGCCGTTGAGGGTCGCTGCCGGGCCATGGCATGGCTTTAACCGTTGGTCCGAGGGGGCGCGTTGACGGCTTGGTCGACGTGAGCGTGCCGTTCCCCGAGGCCGACGGCCGCCTCGGCGGCTTGGGGACTATGCCGGCGATCCATCTACGACGTCAGGCTTGGGGCTCGCACCGTGTCGCGCCCAGGGAGGTCGAATTGGCCACACCGCACACGTCGCCGCACACGAAGCCGCTCGATGCCGGCTGCGCCGTGATTTGTGTCCTGTCTCCCCGACTAAGCGAAAGGCCCGCAAATGCGGGCCTTTCTCGTATCACGAGCGGGCTAGCTGGGGCTCGCTCGGGGGCCCGGCCGGCGCGTCCGCCTCGATCTTGATCGAGTGCATCAGCAAGCCGACCACGACCGCGCCGAAGGCGAACACGCCCGCCGCTACCCAGAACGCGACCCTGTAGCCGTGCATCGCGGCGTCGGTGGCGACCTGCTGGCTCGGCGGCTTGCCCTCCGCGAACGAGCTCACCGCGCTCGCGAAGATGGAGCTCAGCAACGCCGTGCCGATCGAGCCGCCGACCTGCTGCGCCGTGTTCACCATCGCGGAGGCGACGCCGGCGTCCGTGGGCGCGACACCGTAGGTCGCTGTGGAGATCCCCGTCGCGAAGATGTTGCCCATCCCGACCCCGAGCACGACGAGGCCGGGCAGCACGCGGCCGGCGTAGCTCGACGTGGTGTCGAGCTGCGCGAACCACACCATCGCCAGCGCGCCGAGCGTCATGCCGAGCACGAGCAGCGGCCGGGGCCCGGTCTTGGCGAGGAAGTTGTTGGTCGCCAGCGTCGCGCTGATGACGATCGCCGCCGTCATCGGGAGGTACGCAAGGCCGGTCTCGATCGGCGAGAAGCCCTTGGTCAGCTGCAGGTAGTAGGTCAGGAACAGGAACACCGCGAACAGGGCGATGCCCGAGATCCCGAGCGCCAGGAAGGAGCCTCCGCGCACTCGGTCGGCGATCACTCGCAGCGGCAGCAGCGGGTGCTCCACGCGCGACTCGACGATCACGAACGCGGAGAGCAGCACCACGGCGAGCGCCAGCGCGATGATGGTCACCGGGTGCCCCCAGGAGTGCGACTCGGAGTTCGAGAAGCCGTAGACGAGCGCGAACAGCCCCGCGGTCGCCAGCGTGGTGCCTACCAGGTCGAGCGGCTCCCGGGCAGACGGCGCGACGTTCTCGATCAGTCGCAGCGCGCCGATCGCCGTGGGCACGGCGATCAGCAGATTCACGTACAGGCACCAGCGCCAGTTCAGCCACTCGGTGAGGATTCCGCCGAGGAGCAGACCGACCGCTGAGCCGCCGCCGGCGACCGCGCCGTAGATGCCGAACGCCTTGCCGCGCTCGTCGGGATCGCTGAACGTGATGGCGAGCAGCGCGAGCGCTGACGGAGCGAGCAGCGCGGCGAAGACACCCTGCGCCGCGCGCGCGCTGACGAGTACGCCAAACGACTCGGCGGCGCCGCCCACCGCGGAGGCGACGGCGAAGCCGACCAGGCCGCCGGTGAAGGCCCACTTGCGCCCGAACAGGTCGCCGAGCTTGCCGCCGAGCAGCAGCAGCGAGCCGAAGGCCAGCGCGTAGGAGGTGATGATCCACTGCCTGTCGTCGTTGGAGAAGCCAAGGTCCTGCTGGGCGCTGGGCAGCGCAATGTTCACGATCGTCAGGTCCAGCACGATCATCAGCTGCGCGGTGGCTATCAGCGCGAGGATCAGCCATCGGCGCTCGTATGAGGAAGGCGGTGGCATCGAGTTAGGTCGCTTGTCTGTCGGAGACGACGAGGTGTGCCTGCAGAAAGGCGGCCGTGCGAGCGACCGCGGCGTCGCTCTCGTCGAGCAAGCCCGAGTACGCCTGGAAGACGTGCTGGACGCCTGAGGTCACGTCGAGCTGCACGTCGACGTCGGCGGCAGCAGCGGCGGCGGCCAAGCGCGTCGCGTCGTCCAACAGGACCTCGTACGACCCAACCTGGATCAGCAGCGGCGCGATCCCGCGCAGATCGGCGAACAGCGGGCTCATGGCCCCGGACGCGGCGTCGGCGGCGCCGGCGTAGTCGGCGACGCGGAGCTGCAGCCCGTCGCGCGCGAGCGCGAGATCAAGGCCGGCCTTTGACAGCATGCTGCCCCCGGACATCGTCAGGTCGACCCAGGGCGAGTACAGGACTGCCGCCGCGGGCTGGGGCACGCCGGCGTCGCGGGCTGCGACGAGAGTCCCGAGCGCAAGCGCACCGCCCGCCGACTCGCCGAACAGCGCGATGCCGGTGGGCGCGACACCGCTTTCGAGCAGGCCGCGATAGGCGGCGAGGGCGTCGTCGGGGGCCGCGGGATACGGCTGCTCGGGCGCAAGCCGGTAGTCGACCGAGACCACGGTGGCGCGAGCTTGGCGCCCCAGGAGCGCCGCGAGCGGGGCGCTGGCTCGCGCGGATCCCAACGCGAACACACCGCCGTGGAAGAACAGGATCCTCGCGTCGTCGTCGGCTTCCGGTGGCGCGACCTCGAGGATCGAAACACCGTTCAGCGTCCCTTCTGTGAGCGTGACGTCGTCGGAGAGCGGCACTTGGCGCATGAACTCCTCGAACAACGGACGCTGCACCTCGAGGTCGCCGGTCGCGTCGAGAGGCACCGCGCGGAGGATCGCCTCGACTGCTGCTTTCTGTTCCTGGCTCATGCACTGCAACGTAAGTCGGGGGCGGGTGAGGGGGACATCGCCGGATCCCGGTGATCGCGTCGTCGCGATCAGTTCGCGAGGGTGCCGTCGAAGTCGATCGTGGCGTGAGTCCCGTCGCAGAACGGCTTGTTCGATGAGCCGCCGCAGCGGCAGATCGACATCGGGTCGGGGTGCTCGATCACTCGCCCGTCAGGAGCGGTCAGAACCGCCGGGCCGGAGACGATGTAGGGGCCGTCTTCGCTCGGGGTGATGGTGACGTCCGGCATGCGCACCTCTTTCAGGCGATCTTGATGGTCTTGGAGAAGGGGAGCTCGCGGATCCGGGTGCCGGTGAGCGCTGCGATGGCGTTCGCCAGGGCCGGGGCGACCGAGGGGACGGAGACCTCCCCGACGCCGGTCGGCTTCTCGGTCGACTCGATCAGGTGGATCTCGAACTGCGGCACGGACCGCATGCGCGCGATCGGGTAGCGGTCGAAGTTCTGGGTGACGATCTCGCCGCCGTCGCCGAGCACGACCTCACCCCAGGCCGCGGCGCTCAGCCCGAACAGGAGCCCGCCTTCGACCTGCGCGCGGACCAGGTCCGGGTTGATGGTGATGCCGCAGTCGAGCGACGAACACGATCCGATCGACGTGGACGCGCCCGCGGGCATCGAGCGAGATCTCGGTCACGTTGGCGCTGTGGCTGAGGAAGCTGGAGCACGTGATCCCGCGCGCGCGACCTTCCGGTGCCGGCGTGTCCCAGCCGGCGATCTCGGCCGCGAGCTCGAGCGCGCGCAGCGTGCGCGGGTTGTCCGCCAGCAGCTCTCGGCGAAGGTCGACGGGGTCGCGGCCGGCCGCGATCGCGAGCTCGTCGATCGCCGACTCGCGAGCGAACTCGGTGTGCGAGTTGCCGACCGAACGCCACACCATCGTCGGGACGCCGGACTCGAAGTTCGTCGACTCGAGCTTGAAGTTCGCGAACGCGTACGGCGGGTCGGCGGCGCCGGTCGTCGTGAAGAAGTCGACGCCGTTGGTGAACATCACGTCGCGCACGAACGGCAGGTTCACCGACGTCGGCTCGGCGACGATCTGCTGGTGAACGGCGGTCAGCCGGCCGTCGGTGTCCGCCGCGGCCCGCACGCGGTGCACGGCCATCGCGCGGTAGTGGCCGCTCTTGAAGTCCTCCTCGCGGAGCGACTGGACCTTGATCGGATGCTTCCAGTCGAGCGCCCGTGCGACCTGCACGGCCTCGGCCGTGGGGTCGTGCTCGGAGCTCGAGTGCAACCCGAACGATCCGCCCGCGAAGGTGACGTGAACCTCGACACGGTCGATGTCGATGCCGGCCGCCCCCGACGCCGACATCCGTGTGTACTCGGGCGATTCGGTGCTCGCCCATACGTCGAGCACGCCGTCCGCGCGCATCCGGCACGCCGCGTTGTTCGGCTCCATCGCGGCGTGGGCCAGGTATGGCAGCGTGTACATCCCGTCGACGACAGTCGGCGCGTCAGCGAGCACCACTTCGGCGTTGCCCTCGTCGCGGGCGACCACTGCCCCCTCGCGCGATTCCAACAAGCGGACGTGCTCGGCCAGCAGCTCGGCGGAGCTGCGCCGCTCGGCGACGGTGTCGTCCCACTCGACGGTCAGCGCGCGCACCCCGCGCTGTGCATCCACGACCGTCTCGCCGACCACCGCGACGCCCTCATCGATCGGCACAACCGCGGTGACCCCAGGCTCGGCCAGCGCCGCCTGAGCGTCGACCCACGCGACCTTCGCGCCGAATCGCGGCGGGTGGAGCACGACCGCGGTCAGCATGCCGGGCACGCTCACGTCGATCGTGAAGCGAGTCGTACCGAGGATCTTCGGCACGGCGTCGACGCGCAGCCGTCCCTCGCCCCCGATCAGCCTGTAGTCCGCCCGGTCCTTCGGCTGCACGCCGTCGGGAACCGGGAGCTGCTCCGCGCGCGCCGCGAGCTGCGCAAACCTCGCCTCCTTGCCGCTCGTGTGGCGCACCACACCGCGGTCGAACTCGAGCTCCTGGGCGGGCACGTCCCACAGCTCCGCGGCTGCGGCCGCGAGCCGGGCCCGCGCCCGGGCCGCCACCAGGCGGTAGCGCGCCCAGTACCCCTTCGTCGAGTTCGACGCGCCCGTGATCTGCAATGCGCCGCCGGTGTCGGGATTCCCGTACACATCGCGCGGCGGACCGCCGCCGTTGGCGGCATTGACCACCCGGACCGAATCGAAGTCCGCGTCCAACTCCTCGGCGACGATCGTCGCCAGGCCCGTGTGGATTCCCTGGCCCATCTCGATCTGGCTCGAATACGCGACGATCGTCCCGTCCTCGTGGATCCGGACGTAGGGATGGACCGGGTCCGCCAGCTCATCCGGCGTCAGCCGCTGTACCTCGGGGTCCGGCGGCGCGACGAGCGGGCCGGGATCACGGCCTGCGGCGAGCGTGCCGGCGGCCTCGTGAATGGCGTCCCGGATTCGCGGATAGGTGCCGCAGCGGCACAGGTTCTCGCTCATCCACGCGTCGATCGCGTTGTCGTCCGGGGCAGAGTCCGACTCGAGCAGCGACACGGCCGCGAGCGTCTGCCCGGGCTGGCAATACCCGCACTGCACGACATTCCGGCGGTGCCAGGCGTCGCGCACCGCGTTGACAACGGGGCCTGACGCCCCCTCGACTGTCGTGACGGCCTTGCCGACCGCCTGCTCGGTCCGGGTCTGACACGACTTCGTGTTGCGCCCGTCGACCAGCACGGTGCAGGCCGCGCAGAAGCCCGCGCCGCAGCCGAACTTCGTGCCCTCAAGGCCGACGACGTCCCGGAGCACCCACAACAACGGGGTCTTCGCGTGCCGGTCGTCGACCTCGACGTCGGCGCCGTTCACAACCAGCTTCATGGCCCGCACGATCTCCGCGCTCCGGGTGAGCGGTCATCACCGGATGCTGGTGATTCCCGCGCTCAACCCCACAGGCCATCCGGTGAGCGGTCGACCCGCCGGACTTCGAGCAGGTCGAGACCGAGCGCCTCGATCTGCGCGAGCACGCCGAACAGCGCGGCGCGGTCTTCGAGCAGACCGGTGAGTTCGGTCTCGCTGCCCTTCAGCTCAGAGACCATTGAGGGAAAGGCGGAGAGGGCGGTCGCTCCGAGCCGGCCCCGGATCCGGATCGCGTACAAGCCCAGTGGCGATACCACGCGACCATCCTGCAGCCCGATCCAGTGAGCGCGCGACGCCGGAATCCGGTGATCACGCGCACCGGCGCTACCGCGGTGATCTTCGCGAGCCGCCGGTCGAGAGGAGCCGCAGGTCCCGCGCACGTTGAACGGCGGATGAGCGACCGCGCGCACCGAGCTTGGAGTAGATGTTGCGGATGTGCGTGTTGACCGTGTTGATGGAGACGTAGAGCTCGCGCGCGATCTCGGGCCGCGTCATGTTGGTCGGCAGGTAGCGCAGGACGCGCAGCTCGCTTGGGCTGAGCGCCTCCGGCTGCGCCAGCGGCTGGCCGGCGGTGCTCGGGGCCCACGTGCCCTGCAGCACGTCGACGATGTCCGTGAGGAGGGCGCCGTGGGCCGTTTCATGACGCGGGAGCGCGTCGAGGAGCTCCGCGGCTTCGGTCAGCGCGAACGGGAAGATCAGCCGGTCCGGCTCGGCCGCTGCGAGCGCCGCCTCGGCGGCCGCAGCGGCGGCGTCTCGATCGTCCAGGGAGAGGTGCGCGATGCCCGCGAGTAGATGCGCTTCGACGAGCGTGAAGGGCGGGCCGGCCGCGGGCGTGTTGGCCCGAACTTCCCGGACCGCGTCCAACGCGGCGGCGGGGTCTCCCTCCGCCATGCAGATCACCGCACGCGCGTTGTGAATGAAACCCATCCGACCGGGTTCGGCGGAGAATCCGGTGAGCGTCTCGCGCGCCTCCTCCGGCATCCCGAGCCGAGCCTGCGTCGCGGCGAGCCATCCGACGACCGGCGTCGCGAAAGCGTGCACACCTGTGAGTAGCGACTGCGCTTGCGCTGCCGCAGCGAATGCTTCGAGCGCCGCTTGGTGCTGCCCGCGAGCGGCGTGCAACTGGCCCTTCACCATGTGAAGCAGCACCGCGGCGGCCGGGTCAATTCGTGGCTCGGCGACCTCCCAGCCGCGGCGGAGCGCGCTCTCTCCTTCGTCGAGCTCTCCCATCCAGATCGCCCAGAAGGCAACCGCCCCAAGCGCGGGCGCGAGTATCGGCCGGTCGCCCAAGCCATAGCGTTCGGCAAGGGCGACCGCCTGACGTCCCCGTTCGCGCGCGCTCGCGAGCGAGACAAGCGTTGTCGGGAAGATTTGGTGAGCCCGGCACGCAACCTCGAGGTAGGGCCGGCCGATCGCCTGGGCGAGTGCGGCGCCCTCGGAAAGGTGCCGCTCGGCATCGTCGAATCGCCGAGACCACGTCTCGACGATCCCGAGATTCAGCAGCGCGACCGCTCGCAGCTCACTGCGCATCGCGATCGCTCCGCTCGATCCGTTCGAGATCGAAGCATCGAGCAGCTTCACCTGCTCGATGACCTCTGTGAACTGGCCGCTGCGCCGCGCCAGCGCCAAGCGCAGAGAGGCGATGGCCACCGTGAGGCGCCGACGCTGAGCCGGTGGAGCGCTCTGGACGTGGGACTCGGCCAGCGCCAGCTGGGCGATCACCGCCTCCAACCGCCCGTGGTTCAGCTCACTCGCCGCGTGAGCCAGCGCGAGGTCGGGATGATCGGCTGCTGCGCGCTCGGGAAACGCCTCGAGCACCGCGTCGATCGTTCCCGCTTCCCCGTCGAGCACCCAGCTGAACGAGTGGTCTGCGACCAGCCGGGCGGCATCAGGCCAGTCGCCGGCCGCGAGCGTGTGTCGCACGGCCGCCACGACGTCCCCGATGTCGGCAAACCATCGCGCGGCCCGGCGATGAAGGTCTCCAACCTCATCGCCCATCGTCCGGCGAAGCTCCAGACGCAGGAAGTCCGCCAGAAGCTGGTGGTAGCGAAACCATGTGTGCTGAGCGTCGAGGGACACGACGAACGCGTTGGCGTCCTCCAGTTCCAGCAGCATCTGCTCCGAGCCTGAGCGGCCTGCCAGCAGGTCGGCGAGCTCACCGTTCAGGCGGTCGACGAGCGAGGTCCGCAAGAGCATGCGCTGAACGTCGCTCGGCTGACGTTCGAGCATCTCGGCCATCAGGTACTCGCCGATCGCCCTGTCGGTGCCGGAGAACTCAGCCACGAAACGCTCTGGATCCGGATGACCGCTGAGCGAGATCACCGCCAGACGCAGGCCGGCCGCCCATCCTTCCGTGCGCCGGTTCAACGCGAGCGCTTCGGCGTCGGACAAGTGGATGTCCGACATCCCGAGCAGGTCGCGGGTCTCGCGTTCGGTGAACCGCAGATCGGCGGCTCGGATCTCGGCGACGTCGTCGGCAAGTCTGAGCCGGTGCAGCCTGATCGGCGGATCCCGCCGAGACGAGAGCACCACCCTGGCCGAGCTCGGCAGTGTCGCGAGGAAGCGCTCGAGCTGCGTAACGGCGTCAGCTGAGCTGAGCTCGTGGAGATCGTCGATGATCAGCACCAGGGGTTCGATCTGCTCGGCGACCTCCGCCACGATTCGGCCGACCAGCTCGTCGCCGTCGAGCGCAGCGCTCGCAGCAGGGTCTGTCTCAGGATCGACCGAGCGCGCCGGGCGACGGATCGCATCCAGGACGCTGCCCCAAAACGGCTGGTCGCGCTCCACGGACACGAACGCGACGCGACGAACGCCGGCCGCGCGCTCGGCCCATGCCCGCAACAACGAAGTCTTCCCGCTCCCCGGCGGCGCCGCGATGATCGTCACGCGTTTGGCCACGGCGCGATCCAGCCTCTCGAGGAGGTCTTCTCGGTCGAGCAGACCGCGAGCGACCGAAACGTCTGTCGACATCGTCTCCTGGGCGATCACCTAGCTCTCCGCTGGATCCTCGCGCCGCTGCCGCGCGTTCGCATCCTTGAATCCTTAGTCGTGACCCGAGCGTCGCCCTCGGCTGCCCGGCGCGCCTCGCCACCGCTGTCCGGGCAGGGCGGCCAGCTGCTCGGTCGGGGACATGAACGCGAGGCGCTCGACCGGCTCG
>CAVSRU010000010.1:0-169591 GCA_963730535.1 uncultured Solirubrobacteraceae bacterium | reverse complement strand
AGCATCACCGGACCTCTCCCGAACCCCCTCTCGGAGGAACTCCCCAAAATGCAGCCACGTAACCTCGCGGCGCGCGCCGGTAGATGGAGCGCGCAGCACCGCAAGACCGCAATTCTCGGATGGATCGCCTTCGTCGTCTTCGCGACGTTCCTAGGCTCCAACATCGGCCAGCAGAACCTCAAGACGGCCGAGATGGGCAACGGCGACGCCAAGCGCGCCGAGCTCATGGTCGACGCAGCCGGGTTCCCGAAGACCGCCGGCGAGCAGGTGCTCGTGCAGGGCAAGGGCTCGGTCAAGGCCGACGATCCTCAGGTCACCGCCGCCGTCACCGATGTTGTCAATCGCCTCGAGAAGATCGACGGCGTAACCGAGATCGAGAGCCCGCTCGTCGCGAAGGATCGCGAGAACACGGTCTCCAAGGACGGCCGCTCGGTCGTCGTCAACTTCAGCCTCCCGGGCACGGGTGACGAGGAGGACACCGAAGCGCTCGCCAAGCAGGCCGAGGCGCCCATCGCCGCCGTCACCGCCGTCCAGAAGTCGCATCCCGAGCTTCGCGTCGAGGAGTACGGCGCCGCGTCCGAGCGCTACGCCCTCAACGACAAGGAAGCCGCCGACGAGGCGCGCTCCCTGCAG
Source organism: uncultured Solirubrobacteraceae bacterium (assembly GCA_963730535.1). Lineage (GTDB taxonomy): Bacteria > Actinomycetota > Thermoleophilia > Solirubrobacterales > Solirubrobacteraceae > DASSUW01. The sequence goes on along the minus strand of CAVSRU010000010.1, from coordinate 168,958 downwards.
CTCTCGATGGGCGGCACGCTGCTCATCCTCCTGCTCGCCTTCGGCGCGGCCGTCGCCGCCGGCGTCCCGCTCCTTCTCGGCCTGACCTCGGTCGGCGCCACCATCGGCCTCCTCGGTCCGCTCAGCCAGCTCTCCGGTCTTCATCCGGCCGTCGCCCAGGTCGTGCAGCTCGTCGGCCTCGCGGTCGGCGTCGACTACGCGATGTTCTACCTGCGGCGGATGATGGAGGAGCAGGACAAGGGCCGCTCCCCCGCGGCCGCGCTCGACGTCGCCGCCGCCACCTCCGGCCGCGCCGTGCTGATCTCAGGCTTCACCGTCATGGCGGCCATGGCCGGCATGTTCTTCTCGGGCAACCCGATCTTCACGTCCTTCGGCATCGGCACGATCACCGTCGTCGGCGTGGCCGTGCTCGGGTCGCTCACCGTGCTCCCCGCGATGCTGTCCTATCTCGGCCAGAAGGGCTGGCTGGAGAAGGGCCGCGTCCCCTACATCGCCAAGCGCCGTCACCGCAACGGCGGCGAGTCCCGCATGTGGGGCGCGATCCTCGACCGCGTCCTCAAGCGCCCGCTCGTCTCGGCGATCGCCGCCGGCGGCATCCTCGTCGCCCTGTCGGTCCCCGCGCTCGGCATGCAGTTCAAGGAGCCCGGCACCGAGGGCATGTCCCGCAGCGAGCCGATCATGCAGACGCTCGACCGCATCGACGCCGCGTTCCCCGGCGGCACCGTGCCGGCCATCACTGTCGTCAAGGCCAAGGACGTCACGACGCCCGAGGTCAAGGCCGCCATCGCCGACCTTCAGGAGAAGGCGATCGCCACCGGCAAGCTGTCGGAGCCGTCGTTCGTCGACATCAGCCCGGACAAGACCGTCGCCCAGGTCGGCCTCGCGGTCGACGGCAAGGGCACCGACGCCGCGTCCGAGCGCTCGCTCGAGGTGCTGCGCGAGGACGTCGTCCCGGCGACCGTCGGCAAGCTCGCCGGCGCCGATGTCGCCGTCGGCGGCATGACGGCCAGCTCGAAGGACTTCCTGGACACGATGAAGGCGCACCTGCCGATCGTGTTCCTGTTCGTCCTCGCGATGGCCTTCATCCTGCTGCTGGTCACGTTCCGCTCGATCGTGGTGCCGATCAAGGCGATCATCCTCAACCTGCTGTCGGTCGGTTCGGCCTACGGCATCCTGACCCTGGTGTTCCAGGACGGGCACGGCGAGAAGCTGCTCGGCTTCGAGTCGGTGGGTGGCATCGCCCCCTGGCTGCCGCTCTTCCTCTTCGTGATCCTGTTCGGCCTCTCGATGGACTACCACGTGTTCGTCCTGAGCCGGATCCGCGAGGCGGTCGACCGCGGGATGTCCACGGACAAGGCCGTCGCCCACGGCATCAAGAGCACCGCCGGCATCATCACGAGCGCCGCCGCGGTCATGGTCATCACGTTCGCGATGTTCGCGACCGGCGGCGACCAGGCGATGAAGCAGCTCGGCGTCGGCCTCGCCGCCGCCATCCTGATCGACGCCACGCTGGTCCGGGCGGTCCTCCTCCCGGCCACGATGAAGCTGCTCGGCAAGCGCAACTGGTACCTGCCCAAGGGCCTGCACTGGCTGCCGAAGTTCGAGCACGAGCCGCAGGTGGCGCCGGCCAGCGCCTGATGTAACTAAGAGTAAGCCGCACTGGATTTCCACGAGGCGCCTCCGGGCGCCTCGTGGTCGTTAAACGTCGACCGGAACGCCCAGCCGCGCCGACTCGACCGCCGCGTGGCACATGGCCAGGCTGCGGATGTTGTCGTGGCACTCGCCGGCGGGCACGCTGCCGGTGCGGACGGCGGCCACGAAGTCGGCCAGCGCGCCCTCCAGGCCGTGGAACCGCTCCGGGTCCTGCGGCGCGATGCGCGGAACCACCGCCGTCACGCCATCGGCTTCGGCTCGCGGGGCGGCCCCGTCGCCCTCCCACGTGACGCTGCCCCGCTCACCGACCGCGCGCCAGGTACCCGTCCACGACGTGCGAAACCCGTCGGCGGCCCAATTTCCGGTGAACGCGAACCGCAGCTCGTCGCTCATGCGGAACACGGCGTGGGCGGCCGCCGGGCCGTCGTACCAGCTCCATGGCGGGTTGTACGAATCGCAGTAAACCGAGATCGGGTCGGCGCCCGTGATCGCCCGCGCGCCGTCGAACAGGTGGATCGCCATGTCGAGCAGCAGCGGCTGCGGGAACGAGTTGAGGAACCGCGAGTCCGGAACGCGGTGGGCGATGTGGAACTCGCACGTGAGCGTCGAGAGCCGGCCGAGCTGGGCCACCGTGTCGCGGAAGGCGACGAGCTCGGGTATGTAGCGCCGGTTCTGGCTGACCATGAAGAGCCGGCCGGCGCGGTCGGCGGCCTCGATCATCGCGTGCGCCTCCGGGAGCGAGGCCGCCAGCGGCTTCTCGCTCAGCACGTCGAGGCCCTGCTCGAGCGCCGCGATCGTGACGTCGTGGTGGGCCGCCGGCGGCGTCACGTTGACGAGGAAGTCGGGACGCTGCTCGGCGAGCATCCGCTCCAGCGAGCCGCCGGTCGCAACCTCGTCGAGCCCCTCGGCGTCGGCGGCCGCCCGGACGCGGGACGCGTCGATGTCGACCCAGCCGCACAGCTCGGTGTCGGGGCTCGCCACCAGCTCGCGCGCCCAGTACGGCCCGAGCAGGCCGGCGCCCGCCACCAGGCCTCGTAGCGGCCCGCGACGTTCGCGAAGCAACTCGCAAGGCCAAGCTTGCTTGGCCCGTCATGTCTCCCGGGCGGCCCACAGGACCGCGTTGGCGAGCACGCGGCGGATGTCGGGGTGGTGATAGACGGGATAGTCCTGGTCGCCGGGGCTGAAGTAGAAGATCCGCCCGGCGCCGCGCTTGAAGCAGCAGCCGCCGCGGAACACCTCGCCGCCCGCGAACGAGCTGATGAACACCAGCTCGTCGGGCGCCGGGATGCCGAACGGCTCGCCGTACATCTCCTGCGCGTCGATCACGATCGGCTGCGGCACGCCGGCGGCGATCGGGTGCGCGGGGTCGACCGTCCACACCAGCTCGCGCTCGCCCTCGTTGCGCCACTGGAGGTCGCACGACGTGCCGAGCAGGCGCTTGAACACCTTCGCGTAGTGCGCGGAGTGCAGCGCGAGCAGCCCCGTGCCGCCCAGCACGGCCGCGTGCACGCGCTCGACGACCGCGTCGTCGACCTCGTCGTGCGCCGCATGGCCCCACCACGTCAGCACGTCGGTCTGCTCCAGCACCTCGGCCGTCAGCCCGTGCTCGGGCTGGTCGAGCGTGGCCGTGCGCACCTGGACGCGGTCGCCGAGCAGCTCGGCGATGCCGCCGGCGATCGCCCCGTGCATGCCGTCGGGGTAGATCGCGCGCACGGCGTCCTCGGTCCGCTCGTGGACGTTCTCGCCCCAGACCGTGACCCTGAGCGGGGTCCTCACAGCGGCTGGCGGATGACCGGGCGCTTCGCGGCGCCGGCCTCGTCGAGCCGGCGCACCGGCGTCGTGTGCGGCGCCTCCTTGGCGATCGAGGGATCCTCGGCGGCCTCGGCGAGGATCTCGGCGATCGCCTCGGCGAACGCGTCGAGCGTCTCCTTCGTCTCGGTCTCCGTCGGCTCGATCAGCAGCGCCTCGTCGACCAGCAGCGGGAAGTACACGGTGGGTGGGTGGAAGCCCTTGTCGAGCAGCCGCTTGGCGAGGTCGGCGGTGCGGATCCCGAGCGCCTTCTTCATCGGCCCGCCGGTGAGCACGAACTCGTGCATGCAGGTGCGGTCGAACGCGGCCGGCAGGTGCTCGCCGGCCAGCTCCCGCAGGCGCGCCATCAGGTAGTTGGCGTTCAGCACCGCGGTGTCGGACACGTCGGCCAGCCCGTCGGCGCCGAGCGAGAGGATGTACGCGTAGGAGCGCACGAAGACGCCGAAGTTGCCCTGGAAGCCGCGCAGGCGCCCGATCGACTCGGGACGGTCGTAGTCCAGGTCGAAGGTGCCGTCCTCGCGCCTTGCGACCTGCGGCTTCGGGAGGTACGGCTCGATCCGGTCGGACACCGCGATCGGCCCCGCTCCCGGACCGCCGCCGCCGTGCGGCTGCGTGAAGGTCTTGTGCAGGTTGTAATGGACGATGTCGAAGCCCATGTCGCCCGGGCGCGCGCGGCCCATGACGGCGTTGAGGTTCGCCCCGTCGTAGTAGAGCGTCGCGCCCACGTCGTGCATGACGCGGGCGATCTCCTCGATGTTGCGGTCGAAGACGCCGAGCGTGTTCGGGTTGGTGAGCATCAGCGACGCGACGTCGTCGTCGACCTTCGAGCGCAGGTCGTCGACGTCGACGCCGCCGTCCTCGTCGGTGCCGACCTTGACGACCTCGTAGCCGGCCATCGTGACCGTCGCCGGGTTGGTGCCGTGCGCGGTGTCGGGCGTGAGGATGCGGTGGCGGTGCTCGTCCCGCGCCTCGTGGTAGGCGCGCGTGAGCAGGACGCCGGCCAGCTCGCCCTGGGAGCCCGCCGCGGGGTGCAGCGAGACGTGCGGCAGGCCGGCGATCTCGGCCAGCGCGCGCTGGAGCTCCCACATCAGCTGGAGCGCGCCCTGGGCGCGGGCGGGCGCCTGGAGCGGGTGCAGGCGGGCGTGGCCGGGCAGGGCGGCGACGCGCTCGTGCAGCTTCGGGTTGTGCTTCATCGTGCACGAGCCGAGCGGATAGAAGCCCTTGTCGAGGTGGAAGTTCTTGGTCGAGAGCGTCGTGTAGTGGCGGACGATCTCCGGCTCGGCGATCTCGGGCAGCCTGGGCGGCTCGGCGCGGCGGAAGCGCTCCGGCAGCGCGTCCTCCTCGCGCGGGACGTCGACCTCGGGGCCGACGAACGCCCGCCGGCCGGCGACCGACTTCTCGAAGATCGTGGCGGTCACGCGTGGACCGCCTCGCGCTCCGCCGCCACGGCGGCGCCCAGCACCTCGGCCAGGCGGTCGATGTCGGCCCGCGTGCGCAGCTCGGTGATGGCCACCAGCAGCCCGTCCTCGTGCTCCTCGTAGTCGGTGCCCAGCGGGTAGCCGGGGTTGACGCCGCGCTCGGCGCAGCGCTCGATCACGCGGTCGACGGGCGCCGCCAGGCGGACCGCGAACTCGCGGACGACCGGCTGGTCGTGGAGGGCCTCGACGCCGTCGAGCGCGATCAGCGCGCGGCGCGCGTAGGCCGTCCGCTGGAGCATCAGGTCGCCGAGCTCGACGATCCCCTCGCGCCCCAGCCACGACAGGTAGATGACGCCCGCCAGCGCGTTCAGCGTCTGCGCCGTCGTGATGTTGTGCGTCGCCTTCTCGCGCCGGATGTGCTGCTCGCGCGTCTGGAGCGTGAGCACGAAGCCGCGGCGGCCGTCGACGTCGGTGGTCTCCCCCGCGATCCGCCCCGGCATGCGCCGCAGGAACCGCTCCTGGGCGGCGAAGAATCCGAACGAGGGACCGCCGTAGTCGAGCCGGTTGCCGAGCGGCTGCCCCTCCCCCACCGCGATGTCGACATCGAAGTCGCCGGGCGGCCGCAGCACGCCGAGCGTCATCGGGTCGACCTGGACGACGAGCAGCGCGCCGGTCTCGCGGGCGATCGGGGCGAGCAGCTCGAGGTCCTCGACGGCGCCGAGGAAGTTCGGCTGCTGGAGGAACACGGCCGACACGTCGTCGCCGATCGCCGCGCGCAGCGCATCGGCGTCGGTCACGCCGCCCGCCAGCGGGATCTGCTCGACGGCGGTGCCGTAGCCGTGGCTCGTGGTGGCCAGCGCCTCGCGCGAGTGCGGGTGCAGCCCGCGGGAGACGAGGAAGCGCGGCCGCTTGTTCTCCAGCCGCGCGAGCCAGCCGGCGCTCGCCACCGCCGACGGCGCCTCGTAGAGCGTCGCGTTCGACACCGGGAGGGCGGTCAGCTCGCTGATCGCCGTCTGGTACTCGAACATCACCTGCAGCGTGCCCTGGGAGACCTCGGGCTGGTACGGCGTGTACGGGGTGAGGAACTCCGAGCGCGAGATCAGGGCGTCGACGAGCGCCGGGACGTAGTGGTCGTACATGCCGGCGCCCAGGAACGAGATCTCGTCCTCCGCCGAGGTGTTGCGCGCCGCGAGGTCGCGCAGGTAGCCGTATACCTCCTGCTCCGGCTTGCCGGCCGGCAGGTCGATCGGCCGGTCGAGCCGCACGGACGCCGGGATGTCGGCGAACAGCTCGTCGATCGAGGCGGCGCCGATGCGCTCGAGCATCGCCTCGCGGTCGGCGTCGGTGGCGGAGGTGTAGCGGCTCAACTCAGGCTGCCCTCGTATGCCTCGCGGTCGAGCAGCTCATCGAGCTCGGATGTGTCGGAGAGGCGCACCTTGACCAGCCAGCCGTCGCCGTAGGGGTCGTCGTTGATCTTCTCGGGCGAGTCCGAGAGCAGCGCGTTGACCTCGACGATCTCGCCCGACAGCGGCGCCACGACGTCCGAGACGGCCTTGACCGACTCGATCTCCGCGTACGGCTCGTCCTTGCTGACCGACTTGCCCACCTCGGGCGGCTCGACGAACACCACCTCACCGAGCTGGTCCTGCGCGTACCAGGTGATCCCGAACGTCGCGACGTCGCCGTCGATCCGGGCCCAGTCGTGCTCGGGGTGGTACTTGACGTCGTCGGGGTAGCTCGCGTCGGCCACGTTCAGCGCTCCTTTGAGTACAGCGGCTTCGCCCGCACCTCGGCCGGGCGGGTCCGGCCGCGGACGTCGATGTCGATCGGGGTACCTGGTTCGGCCTTCCCGGTCGGCACGTAGGCCATGCCGATCCCCTGGCCCAGGCACGGCGACATGGTGCCGGAGGTCACCTCGCCGCCGCCGGACACCGGGTTGCCCTGGCGCGCGATCCCCGGGCCGGTCATCACGAACGGCACCAGCGTCTCGGCCGGACCGCGCTCCCGGGTCGCGCGGACCGCGTCCGCGCCCACGAAGCCGGTGTCCTCCTTGCAGCACCAGCCGAGGCCGGCCTCGATCGGGCCGCGCTCCTCGGTCAGGTCGTTGCCGTAGAGGTGGAAGCAGACCTCGAGCCGCAGCGTGTCGCGGGCGCCGAGGCCGGCCGGGGTCGCGCCGCCTTCGACGAGCGCGTCCCACACGGTCACGGCGTGCTCGGGGGCGATCAGGAGCTCGACGCCGTCCTCGCCGGTGTAGCCGGTGCCGCACACGAGCACCCCGGGGGCGCCGGCGACCGTCAGCTCGGCGGTGCGGAAGCGGCCGGGCAGCTCTCCGTCGGCGAGTCCTGCCACGAGCCCGCGTGCATCGGGGCCCTGGACGGCGAGCATCGCGTAGTCGGCCAGGCGGTCGTGCAGCTCGACGTCGAAATCCCCAGCGTGGGAGCGCATCCAGGCGAAGTCGCGCTCGTGGTTGGACGCGTTGGTGACGGTCAGGAAGCGGTCGGGCGCCAGCCGGTACGTGAAGAGGTCGTCGAGCACGCCGCCGTCCTCCCGGCAGAGCACCGAGTACTGCGCGCGGCCGTCGGCCAGCTTCGAGACGTCGTTGGAGAGCACGTGCTGGAGGAAGGCCTCGGCACCGGGGCCGGTCGTCTCCACCTCGCCCATGTGCGAGACGTCGAAGATGCCCACGCTGCGGCGGACCGCGACGTGCTCCTCCCGGATCCCCGCGTACTGGACCGGCATCTCCCATCCGGCGAACGGCACGAGCCTGGCGCCCGCCGCCACGTGGCGGTCGTAGAGCGGGGTGCGCTTGAGCGTCTCGGCACCGGCGGCCATGCGGCAGCGGACCCTAGCAGCGGGTCCGGGCGCGAATTAGGCCGTGATGTGGACCACGCGGCGGGCGTGCGCGGCGCACCACGCGTCGACCACCACGGGGTCGAACTGCGTGCCCGCGTGGCGGCGCAGCTCCTCCAGCGCCTCCTCGGCCGTGCGGCGCGGGCGGTAGGGGCGGCCGGCCGTCATGGCGGCGAACGCGTCGGCCACCGCGACGATGCGCGCGCCGAGCGGGATGCGGTCGCTGGCGAGGGCGTCCGGGTAGCCGGTCCCGTCCCAGCGCTCGTGGCTGCCGCGCACCAGCGCGGCCACGCGGGTGAGCGCAGGAGCGGCGAGGATGATGCGCTCGCCGATCACCGGATGGCGGCGCACGAACTCCCACTCCTCTTCGGTCAGCGGGCCGGGCTTGCCGAGGATGGCGTCCGGGATCGCGACCTTGCCCACGTCGTGCAGCTCGCTCGCGTGGCGCACGTGCTCGATCTCGTCGGGCGGCATGCCGAGCGACTCGGCGGTGTCGGCGGCGAGGGCCACGGTCTCGGCGTGGGTGCCGAGCTCCGGGTGGCGCTCGGCCAGCGCCCGCAGCAGCACGTCCTTGCTCTGGCGGCCGGCCGAGGTGCGCCCGGCGTGCTTGTTCGCGTACATGCGCTGGTCGGCGATGCGCAGTGCTTCGACGGCCTCGGTCGCCTCCAGCGGGAGCGTGATCGAGCCGTGCGAGCAGCCGATCGAGAACCCGTCGCCCTGCTCCGAGAGCGCGGCGACGGCGCCCTGCACCATCGGCTCGATCGGCTCGCCCGCGGTCTCGAACAGCGCGCAGAACTCGTCGCCGCCCATCCGGAACGCCTGCCCGCGGCCGTCGAGGAACGCGGCGAGGTTGGCGCCGAGGCGCACCAGCAGGGTGTCGCCCGCCGGGTGGCCGAAGGTGTCGTTGTACTGCTTGAAGCCGTCGAGGTCGAAGAGCACGAGGACCAGCGGGCGCTCGGCGGACGTGACGGGCATCAGCCGGTCCAGCGTGCGGCCGAGCGCGCGTCGGTTGCCGAGGCTGGTCAGAGCGTCGGTGAGCGCCTCGTCGCGCGAGGTGCGCAGCATCGCCACGTTCTCGCCGAAGGTCAGCGTGGCGCGGGCCATGACGGCGAGCAGCGACGCCCCGGCGAGCCCGACGGCGACGAGGTTCAGGCCCGTGATCGCACCGTAGACGAGCAGTCCCAGGCCCACCATGCCGAACGCGAGCGGGACGGCGATCACGCGCAGCTGCTCCTCGACGGGCCGCACGTCGGGGGCGGCCGGCGCCGGCTGCCACGCGGCGGTCGCGATCAGCGTCAGGCCGGCCCACCAGCCGACGTCGAACCAGCCGCCGGACTCGTACGCGCCCTGCGCGGTCTGCACGAGGTACATCGAGTCGGCGAGCCAGAAGGTCGACAGGCCGGCGCCCAGCAGCACCCACGTGCGGTCGAGCCGCCAGCCGGTGCTGGCCAGGACGCCGACGGCGAGGCCGATCAGCACGAGGTCGAGCAGCGGGTACGCGAGCCCTGTGGCCACGGCCAGCGGCGCGCCCTCGACGGCGTCGAGCACGGGCTCGAACACGATCGCGGCGCTCAGCGCGGAGACGGCGAGGGCGGCGATGACGCCGTCGATCACCAGCCGCCGCGGCGCCCCCCGCGCGCGGGTGCGCAGAAGCAGGATGGCGCCGGCGAGCAGGAAGGGCGGGAAGAGCAGGAAGCCGGCGTCGGCCGGTGACGGCAGCGGCGGCGACGGGTCCGTCCAGAGGACCGCGGTGTAGTAGATCTCGCCCACCGACCACGCGAGCACCCCGGCGCCGATCAGCGCCCAGGCGGTCCGCTCGGACCCGACCAGCGCCCTGGTCAGGCAGGTCGCGGCGGCCAGGACGAGCACGACGTCGTGCGCGAAGCGGGAGAAGACGGGCCCGGCGTCGAAGCCGGGGTCGAAGACCACGTAGAGCTCGTACGCGACGAGCCAGACCGCGGCGACGGCCAGGAGGACTCGTATCGGGCTGGGAGCCGTCATACCGGCCTTTATCGGCCGGTGCCCCCAGGCGCGTGAGCGCGATCTACCGCAAGAAGGGCGGTACGTCGATGTCGTCGTCGCTGATCTCGAGCGACGAGCGCTGCCGTTCGTCGATCCGCGGCCCGCGATCACGCGGCCCGCGCTCGCGCTCCGCACGGGCGGCGCGCAGGCCGGCGCGGTCGAAGCCGGTGGCGATGACCGTGACGCGGATCTCGTCGCCCAGAGCGTCGTCGATCACGGCGCCGAAGATGATGTTGGCGTTGGCGTCGGCCGCCGAGTGGATGATCTCGGCCGCCTCGTTGACCTCGAAGAGCCCGAGGTCCTTGCCGCCCGTGATGTTCAGCAGGATGCCGCTGGCGCCCTCGACCGACTCCTCCAGCAGCGGGGACGAGACCGCGGCCTTGGCCGCCTCGGCGGCGCGCGACTCGCCGGTCGCCTGTCCGATGCCCATGAGCGCGGAGCCGGCGTCCTGCATGATCGTGCGCACGTCGGCGAAGTCGAGGTTGATGAGGCCGGGGATCGTGATCAGGTCCGTGATGCCCTGGACGCCCTGGCGGAGCACGTTGTCGGCCTCGCGGAAGGCGTCGAGGATGCTCGTGCGGCGCTCGACGATCGAGAGCAGCCGCTCGTTCGGGATCACGATCAGCGTGTCGACCATCTCGCGCAGGCGGTCGATGCCCTCCTGCGCCTGGCGGGCGCGCTGCGCGCCCTCGAACTCGAACGGGCGCGTGACGACGCCGACGGTCAGCGCGCCGATCTCGTTCTTGGCGATCTCGGCGATCACGGGGGCGGCGCCGGTGCCGGTGCCGCCGCCCTCGCCGGCGGTCACGAAGACCATGTCCGCGCCCTTGAGCGCCTCCTTGATCTCGTCGCGCGACTCGGCTGCGGCCCCCTGGCCGATCTGCGGGTTGGCGCCGGCGCCCAGGCCCTTGGTCAGCTGGTGGCCGATGTTCAGCTTGATGTCGGCGTCCGTCATCTGGAGCGCCTGGTTGTCGGTGTTGCAGGCGATGAACTCGACGCCGGAGAGCCCGGCGTCGATCATCCGGTTCACGGCATTGGTTCCACCGCCGCCGACGCCGACGACCTTGATGACTGCGAGATAGCTACCGGCTTCCATGGGTGTTCCGTCCGGACCTCTACTTATAGTTGAGCGTTTCGAAGCGCTCGGTCAGGGGCGCGGATTGTGGCACGTTACGGCGGCTTTGTCCCCGAAGTCAAAGATCCGCAACCTCCGCAAGGTTGCTTGCAGAGTGCCAAAGTCTCGATCACGAGTCGAGACTTGCCTCATTCTCACTCTACGGTTGAGGCTCTGGAGAAGGGGTCTCCTGGGGGACCGGGCCGAGCCCTCCGGCGGCCACCCGGCCGGGTACCCGGAGGTCGAGATAGGTCGCGCCCGCCGCGCTCGGCGCGGCGAGCACGCGCGCGGCGGCCGCCCACTTCGCTGCGGCGTCGTCGCCGTCGCCGAAGAAGAGCGGCGGGCCGTCGCTGAGGTCCGCGGTCAGGCCCTCGGGGCCGAAGTAGAGCTCGTCGGCACGCTCGAGCAGCTCGGGCGGCGCGGCGGCGGCCACGGCGAGCGCGGCGCGTGTGCGCTCGTCCTTGACGCGGGTGCCGGCCGCCGGCAGGCGCTGCTCGATCGCGGGCAGCGTTTCGTCCGCCTGCACGCCGCTCAGCACCGTGCCGTCGCCTGCCACCGGCGTCCGATGGCCCTCGCCCTCGAGCGCCGCGACCGGCCTCCGCTCCAGCACCTGGATCCGGAGGCCGTGCAGCAGGTCCCTCTCCACGCGCAGGCCGGCGACCGAGCGGTACGGCGCCACCGCCTCGTTCAGGACCTCCTTACGCACGCGCAGGGTGGTCATGTCACGCGCGGCGCTCTCGAGCGCGGCCCGCACGGCGTCCCCCTCGCTGGTCGTCGTGCCGGTGATCTCGACCTCGGTGACGCGGGCGAACGACGCGTCGCGGGCCCACAGCCAGCCGCCCCCGAGCAAGCCGGCCACGAGGATCACGGCGGCGAAGCCGCGCAGGAACGCCCGGCGCATGCCCGCGCCCTTCGACGCGAGGGTTCAGACCCCTGCCGCCTCAGCCGGCGACGAGGCGGCGCCCGAGGGCGTCGATATTGCCGGCGCCGAGCGTGAGGACGAGGTCGCCGGGACGCAGCTCGGCGTCGAGGAACCGCTCCGCCTCGTCGAAGCCGGGGAGCCAGGCCACGCGGCGGCCACCCGCCGCGTCGGCCGCGGCGGCGGCCACGAGTCGCCCGGTGATGCCGGGGAAGTCCTCGGCCCGCTCGCGGGCGGGGTAGATGTCGACGACGACGACGAGGTCGGCGAGCGCGAGGGCGGCGCCGAACTCGCGGTGCTGGTGCCTCGTACGCGAGAACAGGTGCGGCTGGAAGACCGCGACCACGCGGCCGGGGTCCAGGGTGCGGGCGGCGGCGATCGTGGCCCGGACCTCGGTCGGGTGGTGCGCGTAGTCGTCGACCACCCGGGCGCCGTGCGGGCTCGTCCCCAGCTCCTCGAAGCGCCGGCCGGCGCCGCCGAAGTCGGCCAGCGCGGCGGCGGCCTGCTCGAGGTCGGCGCCCGCCAGGCGGCAGGCGGCGAGCGCCGCCGCCGCGTTGCGCGCGTTGTGCACGCCGGGCACGGGCAGCGCGACGGGCACGCCGTCGAGCGTGAACCGCACGCCGCCCGGCTCGAGCTCGACGTCCTGCGGGCGGGCGACGTTTCCGCGGAAACGCGTCAGGCCCGGCTCGTCGCCGAGCACGACCTCGTCGGCGAGGTCGAGGAAGGCGCGGAACGTCTCGTCGACGTCGCGCTGGGAGGCGTAGGTGGCGTGGTGGTCGAGCTCGGCGTTCGTCAGCACCGCGATCCGCGGCGAGAGGCCGAGCAGCGATCGGTCCGACTCGTCGGCCTCGACCACGAGCCAGTCCCCGCTCCCCCACCCCGCGTTCGACCCGGTCGAGCGCACCTCGCCGCCGACGAGGTAGCTGGGGTCCATGCCGCACCCCCGCAGCGCGTGCACGACCATGCTCGACGTCGTCGTCTTGCCGTGGGTGCCGGTGACCGCGATCGCCGGCCGCAGCCGGGTGATCTCGCCGAGCAGCTCGGCCCGGTGCAGCTCCCGCGCGCCCGTCCCGCGCTCGGGGTTGTCGGCCGGGATCGCGCTCGAGAGCACCACCTCGGCGCCCGGCGGGACGTTGGCCGCGTCGTGGGGCCGGACTTCGATGCCGGCGTCGCGCAGGTACGGGGAGTCGGGCGCGCGGTCCGAGCCGGTGACCTCGGCGCCCAGCGCCCGCGCCACACGGGCCAGCCCGCTCATCCCGGCGCCGCCGATGCCGACGAAGTGCAGGCGCCGGCCGGCCCATGGCTGCTGCGTGGTTGGCACGGCGGGAGAGGCTAGTGGCGCCGGCGAACGTCAACGGCGGCTAGGTAGGGAAGCTGGGCGCCGGCTCCCTCGCTCTGCCTCAATGCCGCAGTTGACTTTCATCAACCGACCCGCCACTATTCAACCGCATCGTTTATCAACCACGCAGGTGATGACAACCGACCAGCTCACCACGACGTTCGCCGCGCTCGCCGACCCGACCCGACGGGCGATTCTCGCCCGGCTGTCGCAGGGCGAGGCGACCGTGAACGAGCTGGCCGAGCCGTTCCCGATCACGCTCCAGGCCGTCTCGAAGCACGTCAAGGTACTCGAGCGTGCGGGGCTGATCGCCCGCGGGCGCAGCGCGCAGATGCGCCCGTCCCGCCTCCAGGGCACCGCGCTCAAGCACGCCGCCGAGTGGCTCGCGGAGTACCGCGAGTTCTGGGACGACCGCTTCGACCGGCTCGACGACCACCTGCGCGACATCCAGAGAGGACCCCACCATGACTGAAGCGGCCACCGCCCAGGAGATCACGATCACGCGCACGTTCGACGCGCCGCGCGAGCTCGTCTGGAAGGCGTGGACCGACCCCGAGCACCTCGCACGCTGGTGGGGTCCACGCGGGCGCACGACGCCGGTCGAGTCGATCACGATCGACGTTCGGCCCGGCGGCACGTTCCGCGTGGGGTCCGTCTCGGAGGAGCATGGCGACGACATGGTCACGCTGGGCACGTTCCGGGAGGTCGTCGAGCCCGAGCGCCTGGTGCTCGAGGAGGCGCCCGAGGACTCGTGGCACGACGGCGCCGAGAGCGAGGTGACGCTGATCGAGCTCGAGGACGGTCGGACCGAGATGCGCTTCCGCGCGACCATCCACACCACCGAGGAGATGATCGGCATCGCCGAGGTCGGCATCAACAGCGGCTTCGACCGCCTCGCCGAGCAGCTGGCGGCGCGATGAACGTCACCGGCGTCGACTTCATCTGCGTTCCCACGCGCGACTACGACGCGGCGAGCGCGTTCTACGGCGACGTGCTCGGCCTTCCGTTTTCGAAGCGCTGGGGCACCATGCCCGCCGGGGAGTTCGAGACCGGCACGCTCACGCTGGCGCTCATGCAGTCCGACGCGTTCGGCATCGAGTTCAAGCCGCACTCGCACCCGATCGCCCTCCACGTCGACGACGTCGCCGCGGCGCGCACCGAGCTCGAGGACCAGGGGATCGCGTTCCGGGGAGACACCATCGACAGCGGCGTCTGCCACATGGCCCACTTCGCCGACCCAGACGGCAACTCGCTCATGTTCCACCACCGCTACGCGCCGCCGGCCTGAGGGCCGGCGGCGTTTCGCCGCTCCCGCGGCCGGGGAAGCGTCGGGCGTGGACGAGCGGATCGACCGCGTGGCGCGCGAGGCGTTCGGCTTCGCCGCCCTGCGCCCCGGCCAGCGGGAGGCGATCGAGTCGGTACTCGCGGGGCGGGACACGCTCGTCGTCATGTCGACGGGCTCGGGCAAGTCCGCCGTCTACCAGATCGCCGGCCTGCTGATCGACGGCGCGACGGTGGTCGTCTCGCCCCTGATCGCGCTCCAGCGCGACCAGGTCGAGGACCTCGAGGCGCCGTCGTCGGGCGGCGCCGCGCAGCTCAACTCGAGCCTGCCCGCCGCCGAGCGCGATCGCGCGCTCGCGGAGCTGGCCGAGGACGCGCTCGAGTTCCTCTTCCTCGCTCCCGAGCAGCTCGCCAAGGACGAGGTGCTGGCCGAGCTCGTGGTCGCGCGGCCGTCGCTGCTGGTGGTCGACGAGGCGCACTGCATCTCCGAGTGGGGCCACGACTTCCGTCCCGAGTACCTGCGGCTCGGCGCGGTGGCCGAGGCGCTCGGGCGCCCGACGATCCTCGCCCTCACCGCCACGGCGGCGCCGCCGGTGCGCGACGAGATCGTCGAGCGGCTCGGGATGCGCGACCCGCAGGTGCTGGTGCGCGGCTTCGACCGGCCCAACATCCGGCTGGCGGTCGAGCGCTTCCACGGCGAGCAGTCGGCGGAGCGCAAGCTGCGGGCGCTGCTGGAGGCCGTGGCGACGGCCCCGAAGCCGGGGATCGTGTACGTCGCCACCCGGCGCCAGGCGGAGGAGGTCGCCGAGGCGCTGTGCGGGCGCTCGGTGACGGCCGCGTCCTACCACGCCGGGATGAAGGCCGCCGAGCGCGACACCGTCCAGCAGCGCTTCATGGACGGCGGGCTCGAGGTCGTGGTGGCCACCATCGCGTTCGGCATGGGGATCGACAAGGCCGACGTGCGGTGGGTCTTCCACCTCGAGGTGTCCGAGTCGCTCGACGCCTACTACCAGGAGCTGGGCCGCTCGGGGCGCGACGGCGGGCCGGCGCAGGCGACGCTCTTCTACCGCAGCGAGGACCTCGGGCTGCGGCGGTTCTTCGCGGGCGGCGGGCACGTCGCCGTCGACGAGATCGCCCAGGTGCTCGAGGCCGTGCGGGCGGCGCCCGGGCCGGTCGATCCGGCCGACCTCCAGGCCGGCCTATCGCAGACCAAGCTCGCCACGGCGATCTCCCGGCTTGGGGAGGCGGGCGCGCTGAGGCTGCTGCCCGAGGGAGTGCTGGAGGCGTCGGACACCGACCCCGCCGAGGCGGTGCGCGCGGCGGCCGAGGCGGAGGAGCGGCGCCGCTCGTTCGACCGCTCGCGGGTCGACATGATGCGCGGCTACGCGGAGGCCGACGGCTGCCGCCGCGAGTTCCTGCTCACCTACTTCGGCGAGCCGTTCACGCCGCCGTGCGGCAACTGCGACAACTGCGAGGCGGGCCGGGGCGGCGCGGCACCGGTCGACGCGCCGTTCGCGATCGGGGCCCGGGTGGCGCACAGCGACTGGGGCGAGGGCGTGATCCAGCGCTACGACGACGGCTCGGTCGTCGTGCTCTTCGACGACGTGGGCTACAAGACGCTCGCGCTCGACGTCATCCGCGAGCGCGGGCTGCTCGAGCCGGCCTGATCAGCCGACGGGACGGCGACCGCCGCCGAGCTCGCGGGAGATCGAGCGGGCGGCTTCCGCCACGGCCACGACGACCGCCCGCGACGGCCCGCGCGGCAGCAGGCGCGGCGTGTCGCCGACGACGCCGATGGCGCCGACCGCGTGGCCGCCGTGGTCGAAGATCGGCGCCGCCACGCTGGACTCCCCGAGCACGGCCTCGTCGCGCTCGCGGGCGACGCCGCGAGCGCGCACCGCCTCGAGTTCCTCGAGCAGCCCCGCCGCCTTCAGCGTCTTCTGCGTCAGCCGGGGGAGCGGCTCGGCGGTCAGCTCGGCGAGCACGGAGGGCGGCATGTGCGCGAGCATCGCCTTGCCCAGCGCGCTCGCATGCGCCGGCAGCTGGGCGCCGACCTCGAGCACCTGGAAGGCACCGTCCGGGCGGAAGACGTGGTGGACGACGACGACCGAGGAGCCGTGCATGACGCCGACGCGCACCGCCTCGCGGGCCTCGGCGGCGAGGCGCTCGGCGTGGACGAGCGAGCGCGCACGCAGCTCGTTGTGGTCGAGGTACGACGTGCCGAGATGGAGCAGCCCGGCAGCGAGCTGGTACTTGTCGGAGTCGCGATCCTGCTCCACGAAGCCGTGCGCCTGCAGGGTCTGGAGCAGGCCGTGCACGGTCGGGCGCTGGAGGTCGAGCTGGTCTGCGAGCTGCGAGACACCCAGGCGCCGCGGCCCCGAGGCCAGCGCCTTGAGGATCCTCGCGGCCCGGTCGACCGACTGGATCGTGCCCCGTCGGCGCGACTCTGGTCGAAGGATCTGCAGCTCGTCGCGATCAGATTTTGGATTCGGCATTGTCGAATCGTCTTCGATACTTTAGACTCGACCGATGGTCGGAATCGTCATCGTCTCGCACAGCCGCCAGATCGCGTCGGGCGCCGCCGAGCTGGCAGGCCAGATGGCCGGCCCGGACGTGCGGATCGAGGCCGCGGGCGGCGATCCGGAAGGCGGCCTCGGCACCGACGGCGCGCGAGTCGCAGCAGCCATCGCCGCCGCCGACCAGGGCGACGGCGTGGTGGTCCTCGGCGACCTGGGGAGCGCCATCCTCACCGCGCGGGCCGTGCTCGACGATGACGGCGACCGCGCCGTGCTGGCCGACGCGCCGCTCGTCGAGGGCGCGGTGACCGCGGCCGTCACCGCCTCGGCCGGCGTCGACCTCGCGGCCGTCGTGCGCGCAGCGGAGGAGGCCCGTGGCCACCACAAGCTCTGAGCCCGGCGGGATGTCCAAGGCCTCGGTCGCGCTGCCTGACGGCGTCGACCTCCACGCCCGCCCCGCGGCGGAGTTCGTCCGCGCGGCCATGGGCTTCAGCGCCCGCATCGTGATCAGCGCGGGCGACCGGGACGCAGACGCCAAGAGCCTGCTCTCGGTGCTCGCCCTCGGCGCCAAGGGCGGCACCCCGCTATGCCTGCGAGCCGACGGTGACGACGCCGGCCCGGCCGTGGCGGCGCTCGCCGGCTGCGTCGCCGGCCTCCGCGACTAGCCCGCGGTCCCGGAGCAGCGCCTCGACCGTCTCGGCGTCGGGGAGCGAAAGCGCGGCGCGGGCCGCGTCGGCCGCCGCCGCGTGCTCGAGGGAGCGGACCCATGCCCGCACCCGCCCCACGCGCGCCGCGCCGACCGACAGCTCGCCGACGCCGAGGCCGACCAGCAGCGGGACGGCAAGGGGATCCGAAGCGGCGTCGCCGCACACCTCGAGCGGCACGTCCGCCGCCCGTGCAGCCTCCGCCGTGCGGGCGACGAGCCGCAGGACGCGCGGGTCGTGCGCGGGCGGCGCGCCGGCGGTGCGGAACCGGTCGCTGCCGGCGGCGTCGTGGGCCAGGTCGTTGGTGCCGATCGAGAGGAAGTCGGCCGCGGCGGCCAGCTCGCCGGCAACGCCGGCGGCGGTGACCGTCTCCACCATCGCGCCGACGGCGACGCCCGGCAGCAGCGTTCGCACCGTCTCGATCTCCTCCGGACGCTCGGCGAGCGGGAGGAGCACGCGCAGATCGGTGCCCTCGCCCTCGGCGGCGATGGCGCGCAGCTGAGCGGCCAGCGCGGCGGGCGCGGCCAGCAGCAGCGCGATGCCGCGGGCCTCGATGCCGTCGAGGAACGGCGGCACCTTGTCGCCCCCGAAGTCGAGCACCCGCACGGTGGCCGTGCGGCCGCGCAAGCGGCCGAGGACCGGGGCCAGCGCGCGGCGATGCGCCGCCTCGTCCGGCCACGCGCGCGCGTCGAGGAACCCGAGCTCCGTGCGAAGGAGCCCGACGCCCTCGGCGCCGGCCGCCAGCCCAGCCTCGAGCTCGGGAACGGTCGCGGCGTTGACGAGCACCCGCACGAGCACGCCGTCGCGGGTCGCCGCCGGGAGCGCGCGGTCGGCCACCGCCTGAAGCCGCTCGGCCTCGCGCCGTTCCCGGGCCGCGAGGGCCGCGGCGAAGCGCTCCGCGGACGGCTCGAGCACGGCCGTTCCGGCCGCGCCGTCGACGATCACCGGGTCGCCAGCGCGGGCACCCGCCAGCCGCTCCCCCACCCCGACGACCATCGGGATGCCGAGCCCGCGGGCCACGACCGCCGCGTGGCCGGTCGGCGTGCCACCGACCAGAGCCACGCCCGCGACGAGGGAGTCCAGCTCCGCCACGTCCGCGGGCCCGAGGTCGTCGCCGACGAGCACCACGGGATCGCCGCCCTCCGCCTGCGCGTCCTCGACGCGCCCGCCATCGCCGCCCGCGGCCAGCCGCGCCGCGCGGCGGCCGAGCGAGCGGACGTCCTCGGCTCGGGCTGCGAGGTGCGGGTCGTCGAGCGCGGCGATCGCGGCGGCGTGCTCCGCGCACGCCTCACGCACGGCGTCGCCGGCGGGGAGATCGCCGCCGGTGAGCCGCTCGACCGCGGCGTCGAGCGCGGGATCGACCGCCATCAGCGCGCCGGTGGCCACGATGTCGGCCTCCTCGGCGCGGCCGTCGGCCCGCAGCCGGGCCGCGAGCGCGTCGAGCTCGGCTGCGGCCGCCGCCAGTGCCTCCCGCGCCCGGGCGAGCTCGGCCGCCGGGGCCCCGGCCGGCGCGCCGCCGCCTGGGTCGCCGAGGAGGCGCGCCCGGCCGCCTGCCGTGCCCGGTGCGGCGGGCAGTCCCGTCAGCTGCTGCTCGCCCATCAGCTCGCCGGTCCGACCGCGCGGCCGAGCGCGCGGACGATCAGTGCGGTCGACGTCGCGCCCGGGTCCTGGTGCCCGACCGACCGCTCGCCGAGATATGACGCGCGCCCCTTGCGGGCCTGCATCGGCGTGGTCGCGCGCGCGCCGGCATCCGCGGCCTCGGCCGCGGCCTCCAGCGCCGCGCCGAGACCGTCGCCCACGCGCTCGCGCAGGGCGTCGACCGCGGGAGCGAGCGCGTCGACCATCGTCTTGTCGCCTCGCTCGGCAGCTCCCAGCTCGACCACGGCGGTGAGCGCCGCCTCGAGCGCGCTGACGAGCCCTGGCCCGTCGAGCTCCTCCGCGTCCCCGACCGCGCGCCCCGCCCGGCGCAGCGCCAGCCCCCACAGCGGGCCGCTGGCGCCGCCCACGGTGGAGACCAGCGTCTTGCCGGCGGTGACGAGCAGGCGTCCGGGAGCCGAGCCATCGTCGCCGTCGAGCGCGGCGACGACGGCGCGGAACCCGCGCGTCATGTTCACCCCGTGGTCGCCGTCGCCGATCGCCGAGTCGAGCTGGGTCAGGTGGTCGGCCTCCGCCTCGACGGCGGCGGCGATCTCATCCATCCAGGTCGTGACGGAGACGGTGGCGTCCACGGTCGGCTGCACCCGCTCACACCCCCCAGCGGAGCGCGGCGGTGTGCACGGGAGCATCCCATAGCGCGCTCAGCTCGTCGTCGAGCGCGAGCAGTGTGAGCGAGGCGCCCGCCATCTCGAGCGACGTGATGTACGAGCCGACGAGCCGCCTCGCCGGCACCAGGCCGCGCTCGCGCAGCGCGCGCTCGACCTCGCCGTACAGCAGGTAGAGCTCGAGCTGCGGAGTGCCGCCCATCCCGTTGACGAACGGCAGCACCTCGGCACCCTCGGCCGGAGCCAGGTCGCTGACCACCGCCTCGACCATCAGGTCGGCGACGTGCGCGGCGGTGCCGAGCGCCTCGCGGCGCCGACCAGGCTCGCCGTGGATGCCGATCCCGACCTCCATCTCCCCGACCGGCAGGTCGAAGATCGGCTGCCCGGCGGCAGGCGGGATGCACGAGGAGAGCGCGACGCCGAACGACCGCGAGCGCTCGTTGACGCGGCGCGCGATCGAGGCCACGGCGGCCACGTCGTCACCGCGCTCGGCGGCCGCGCCGGCGAGCTTCTCGGCCAGCACGGTCGCCCCCACGCCGCGGCGCCCGGCCGTGTACAGCGAGTCCTCGACCGCGACGTCGTCGTCGATCAGCACGGACTCGACCGCGATGCCCTCGTCCGCGGCGTCCTCGGCCGCGAGCTTGAAGTTCATCACGTCGCCCGTGTAGTTCTTGACGATGTGAACCACACCGGCGCCGCCATCCACGGCCTTCGTGGCGGCGAGCATCTGGTCCGGCACGGGCGAGGTGAAGACCTCGCCGGGACACGC
Organism: uncultured Solirubrobacteraceae bacterium; assembly: GCA_963730535.1. Classification (GTDB taxonomy): domain Bacteria; phylum Actinomycetota; class Thermoleophilia; order Solirubrobacterales; family Solirubrobacteraceae; genus DASSUW01. Next base: position 148,303 of record CAVSRU010000010.1, on the reverse strand, counting down.
GGCGTCGAGCATGCCGAGCCCCACGAAGCCGCCGTGCAGCGGCTCGTGGCCCGAGCCGCCGCCCGAGATCAGCGCGACCTTCCCGGCACGGGGCGCATCCGCCCGCACGACGATCTGGGCGTCGGCGTCGACGCGCAGGATGTCGCCATGCGCGGCCGCCAGCCCGGCCAGCGACTCGCGGACGATGGCGTCCGGGTCGTTCAGCAGCTTGCGAAGGGTCGGGGTCACAGTGGCCATGATCGCTCTCCTCTCACTTGGCGGCCAGCACGTCTTCGGTGGTCACGGCGGTCTTGATCGGCCGCGCGACGACGCGCGGCGTGGCGAGCGCGTCGTAGACGACGGCCGCGAGGGCGGAGCCGGCGAGTCCGGGCAGGACGTAGACCGGGATCAGCTGGCCCCAGTGGGTGACGCCGCCGCCGATCGCCGAGACGAGCTCGGGCCCGAACGCGCGCGCCGGGTTCAGCGAGGCGCCGGTGACCGGGCCGACGACCATGATGATCGCCACGACGACGCCGCCGATCACGATGCCCGCATGCTCGTTCGGCGACCGGGAGTCGACGATCCCGAGGATCGCGAGCATGAGGATGAACGTGCCGATGCCCTCGGCGAAGATCGCTGAGGCCCAGGTCGTGGTGTCCTCGTTGAACGAGGTCTGGCCCATGCCGAGGTCGATGCCGGTCTGGGCGAACAGCGCCCAGATCCCGAACGCCCCGAGCACGGCCCCGACCACCTGCGCGCCCCAGTACGTCGGCACCTCGCGCCACGGGAAGCGCTTGGTGGCCGCGAGGGCGAAGGTGACGGCCGGGTTGATGTGGCAGCCGGACACCTTGCCGAGCGCGTAGACGAGCGCGGTGATCACGAGGCCGAAGGCGAACGAGATGCCGAGCAGGTCGGCACCCGAGATGGCCGGCGTGCTGTCACCGGCCAGCACGAGGGCGGCCACCACGGAGCCTGGACCGACGAGCACGAGCAGGGCAGTACCGAGCGTCTCGGCGAGCGCACGCTGGCCGAGTGAGAACGACTCCATTCTCTCCTCCTTAGGAGAAAGGGATTCGACAATGTCGAATCGAATTCCGCGTGAACGTACTCGGACGGACGCGGGAAGTCAAGCCGATTTCAGCGCGCGCCCGCCGCGTCGAGGACCTCGCGGGCGATCACGCGGGCGGCGTCGGGGCGGGCGAGGCCGCGGGAGGCGGCAGCCATCGCCGTGCGGCGCGGCTCGTCGTCCACGAGCGCGTCGACCTCGGCTCGCAGGCGCTCCGGCGTGAGCTGCTCGTCGGGCAGCACCGTGGCGGCGCCCGCCTGCTCCATCCAGCGCGCGTTGGCGGCCTGGTGGTTGCCGGACGCGTGGGGATACGGGATCAGCACCGAGGGCAGCCCGTACTGGGCGAGCTCGAACACCGAGCCGCCGGCGCGGGCGACGGCGAGGTCGGCGGCGGCCAGCGCGGCGCCGAACGGCTCGACGTAGTCGAGCAGGACGTAGCGCGGCCCCGGCGCGGTCAGGGTGGCGAAGTCGCGCCGTCCGGCGACGTGGAGCACGCGGTACGGCGCGTCGGCGAAGGCGCGGACGGCGGCCTCGTTGATGGAGCGGGCCCCGAGCGAGCCTCCGAAGACGAGCACCGTGGTCTCGCCGGGCGCGATGCCGAAGCGCTCACGGGCGCCGTCGCGGTCGGTGACGGTCGGCGGCACGGGGCGGCCGGTGAGCAGGTAGCGGTCGCCGTCCCGACCGGGGATCGGGAACGCGAGGCAGACCCGGCGGGCGCGGCCGGCGAGCAGGCGGTTGGTGAGGCCGAGATGCGAGTCGGCCTCGGTGAGGACGAGCGGGATGCGGCTTGCGACCGCCGCCAGCCCGACCGGGCCGGCCGCGTAGCCCCCGCCGCCGAGGACGACGTCGGCGCCCCGCACGATCCCGCGGGCGGTGCCGAGCGCGGCCGCCGCCTTGCCGATCGCGCGCGCGGCCTTCAGTGGGTTCGTGCGCGAGATGCCCTCGACCCGTAGCGGCTCCAGCGGGTAGCCGGCCCGCGGGACCAGCTCGGCCTCGGCGCGCTCGCCGCCGGCGAAGCGAACGTCGGCGCCCTCAGCCCGCAGCGCGTCGGCGACCGCGATCGCCGGAACCACGTGGCCGGCCGTCCCGCCCGCCGCGATCACGACGCGCGGCCCGCTCACGCCCGCCGTCCACGGCCCGCAGGTGGGCGGAGCCGCCCGAGGCGATGTTGAGCAGCAGGCCCATCGAGCAGAGCAGCACGATCAGCGACGTCGAGCCCGAGGAGATGAACGGGAGCGGCACGCCGGTGAGCGGCGCGAGCCCGAGGACGGCGTAGACGTTGAGCAGGGCTTGGCACAGGATCAGGCTGGTCAGGCCGCCCGCGAGCAGCTTCGCGTAGGCGCCCTTGGCGTTGCGGGCGGTTCGCAGCCCGGCGTACCCGATCATGCCGTACAGGCACAGGAGCACGCAGATCCCCACGACCCCGAGCTCCTCCCCGATGACCGCGAGGATGAAGTCGGTGTGGGCCTCCGGCAGGTAGAAGATCTTCTGCACCGACTGCCCGGGACCGAGGCCGAACAGGCCGCCCGAGCCCACCGCGATCTGCCCCTGGACGGACTGGAACCCGGCGCCCGCCGCGTCCGCCCACGGGTTCATGAACGTCGTCAGCCGCTCCGTGCGCTCGGCGTCGATGAGCGCGTAGAGGAGCACGAGGACGGCGCCGGCGCCGGCGACGAGACCGAGCTGGCGCAACGGCAGCCCGGCGGCCACCAGCATGGCCGCGAGGGTGAAGCAGATGACGAGCGCGGTGCCGAGGTCGGGCTGGACGAGGATCAGCAGCACCGCGCTCCCTCCGACGCCGACCACCGGCCCGAGCACGCCGCGCAGGTTGCGGGCGAGCCGCGGCTGGGCGCCGAGCACCGCCGCCACGTGCAGGACGAGCGCGAGCTTCATCACCTCCGACGGCTGGAACGCGAGCGGCCCGGCGCCCAGCCAGCGGCGGGCGCCGTTGATCTCCAGGCCGAGCCCGGGCACGAGCACCAGCACGAGGAGCACGAAGGCGCCGGCCAGGATCAGGCGGGTGTAGCGGCGGGCGGGCACGAGGCCGTGGCGGCTGATGAGGTGCATCGCCAGCAGCCCGACGGCGCCGTACGCGAGGTACTTGACCAGGTACGTGGTCCCGTCGCCGTTGCCCTCGAGCAGCGTGCGCGCCGAGGAGGCCGAGTAGACCATCACCGCGCCGCCGGCGAGCAGGCAGAACGTCGCCGTCAGCAGGAGCCGGTGCTCGAGTGGCTGCTGCCGGCGCTGGCGACTGGACATCAGACCTGCGTTCGACGCCGCGCGCCGGACCCCTGCGATCGCGTCACCTCAGCCCGACGAGCGCGCGGAAGTGATCTCCTCGCTCCTCGAAGGAGCGGTACTGGTCGTAGGAGGCGCTGGCGGGTGAGAGCAGGACGACGTCGCCGGGGCGGGCGGCGGCGCGGGCGGCATGGACCGCGGTGCCCAGGTCGCCGGCCTCGACGATCGGGACGCCGTCGCCGAGCGCGGCCCGGATCTCGCCCGCCGACTCGCCGATCAGGTACGCGGCGCGGGCGCTCTCCTTGACGGCGCGGGCGAGCGGGGCATAGTCGCTGCCCTTCCCGCGCCCGCCGAGGATCGCGTGGACGGTTCCCGGCGGGAACGAGGCGAGGGCCACGACGGCGGAGGCGACGTTGGTCGCCTTCGAGTCGTTGACGTAGAGGACGCCGTCGCGGCGCGCGACCTCCTCCATCCGGTGGGCCACGCCCCCGAAGCTCGCGAGCCCCGCGCGGACGGCCTCGACCGGCAGCCCGCGGGCGAGGCAGAGGGCGGCGGCGGCCATCGCGTTCTGCCGGTTGTGGTCCCCGCGCAGGCGGATCTCCGCGGCGTCGAGGAGCCGCTCGCCGCGCCACCACAGCCGGCCGTCGCGGTCCTCGACGTCGCCGCCCGGGCCGAACGTCACCCGCTCGGCCCGCCCGGGGAGGTCTCCGGCGAGGTCGGCCGGCGCGACCGCCAGCGTGCCGTCCGGCTGCCGCGCGAACGCCTCGAGCTTCGCCTCGCGGTACGCGTCGAAGCTCCCGTGGCGATCGAGGTGGTCCTCGGCGAGGTTGAGCAGCGCCGCGGCATCCGGGGCGAACGCCTCCGTGTCCTCGAGCTGGAACGACGACGCCTCGCAGACCACCACGGTCTCGCCGCCGATCACGCCGGCGAGCGCGGTGACCGGCGTGCCGACGTTGCCCGCCACCGCGACCGGCACGCCCGCCTCGCGGTGGATGTGGCCCACGAGCTCGACGGTGGTCGTCTTGCCGTTCGAGCCCGTCACGGCGACGACCGGGTTGCGCAGCAGCCGCCAGCCGATCTCCAGCTCGCCGACGACGCGCGTCCCGGCGTGCCGAGCGGCAGCGACGACCGGCGCCTCCTGCGGCACACCGGGGCTCTTGACGACGGTCGAGGCCCGGTGCAGCAGCCCGAGTCCGTCGCTCGGCGCGTGCACGGCGACACCGGCGGCCTCCAGTGCCGTCCGGATGTCCGCGGTGACCTCGCCCGCATCGCACCCCAGCACCTCCGCCCCGCGCGCCCGCAGCGCGAGCGCGGCGGCCACCCCCGAGCGAGCGAGCCCGACGACGAGGAACGGCCCGGCAGGCAGGGGCGGACGCACGATCACGCCGCAGCATTCAAGCGCGCCGCCCCGACGGCACCGGCCGCCGAACGTCAACTGCGCTGGGTAGGGAGAGCGAGGAGATCGGCCCTGGAGAGGGTGCATTTCGTCGACCTCACGGTTCTGTGGCGCGTGAAGTCGACGTTGTGCACCTATACGGTGCGTTTCGTCGACCTCACGAGCGCTGACACGGTGAGGTCGACGTTATGCACCCTCCCGAGCTCCCCCTCAATGCCGCCGTTGACGTTCGCCGGCGCTCAAGCGGCCTCCGTGACCTCCTCCGGCCGCACCCGAGCGGCGGGATCTGCGCGGCCGCCCTCGAACTCGAGCCCTTCGGCCTCGAGCCGGCGGCGGACCTCGGCGGGGTCGCCGAGGGCGGTCCCGCCGACGGTCCCGTCCGACTTCAGCACCCGGTGGCTGCCGGGCATCTCCTCGCGGATGAAGCGCTGGTTGAGCGCGCGGGCGTGGACGTCCGTGCCGCCGGCGGCGCGCGCGACGTCGCCGTAGCTCATCCACGCACCGGCCGGGATGGCGGCCACCGTCTGGCGCACGAGGTCGGGGTCCATGGTCTCCTCCTGTCGTTGTCGCCGACCATAGGTCCGTCCGAGGAAAACTCGCCCCTCAGCAACCCAGGTTGACACCAGAACCGTTGTCAACTACGGTTGCGAAACACCGTGCCGACGATCGACCTCGACCTTCCCCGCGATCCGGCCGACGGCCTCGCCGCCGCCGTCGCCCTCCGGCGCCTGGCCGACCAGCTCGAGGACGCCGAGGTCGAGCGCGCCGTGCGCGACGGCTGGACGTGGTCGCTCGTGGCCGAGGCGCTCGGCGTCACCCGCCAGGCGGTCCACAAGAAGCACGCGAAACGCCTGCGGGCGCTCGGCGTCGAGGCGGCGAGGCGCTGATGTTCAACCGCTTCACCGGCGACGCGCGCCGGGTCGTCCGGTGCGCCGAGCGCGAGGCGCGGGACCTCGGGAGCGCGACCGTCGAGGCCGAGCACCTGCTGCTGGCACTGACCTGGGCCGACGAGGCGGCGCTGGCGGCCGCCGGCCTTGACCGCGAGACGATCGTCATCGCGCTCGAGGCCGAGCGGGAGCGGAGCCTGATGGCGGTCGGGATCGCGGCCGGTGACATCGACCTCCCACGACGAAGGATCGAGGGTCACCCGCGCATGGCCGCGTCGGCGAAGACCGCGCTCGAGCGCGCGGTCAAGGCGGCCGCCGCCCGCCGGCACCGCCGGATCGCCGCCGGGCACATCCTGCTCGGCGTCCTCCAGGCCGAGGCCGGCACCGTGCCGCGCACCCTCGCGCACGCCGGCGTGGATCGCACCGAGCTCAGACAGCGCGCCGCCGCCCACCTGGGCGAGTGGCACTGAGCCGCGCGGTCAGCCGACCGACTGCTGGTACAGCGTGAAGCCGATCGCCGCGCAGACCGCGGCGACGATCCAGAAGCGCAGGATGATCTTCGTCTCCGACCACGCCAGCAGCTCGAAGTGATGGTGGATCGGGGCCATCAGGAAGATCCGCTTGCGGAACGCCTGGAAGGAGAAGACCTGGATCAGGACGGACAGCGCCTCGATCACGAAGATGCCGCCGAGGATGATCAGCAGGACCTCGGTCTTGGTCATCACCGCCATCGCCGCGATCGCCCCGCCGAGGCCGAGCGAGCCCGTGTCCCCCATGAAGATCGACGCCGGGAACGAGTTGAACCACAGGAACCCGACGCAGGCGCCGACCAGGCAGCCGGCGACGAGGGCGAGATCCGTCGCGCGCGTCGTGAACGTGATCGCGATGTAGGCGAGCAGGACGATCGAGACGCAGCCGGCGGCCAGCCCGTCCAGGCCGTCGGTCAGGTTCACCGCCGACGTCGTGCCCGCCACCACGAAGTAGATGAGCACCGGGTACAGGTAGCCGAGGTCGATCTGCGCGTCGACGATCCGCAGGCTCAGCGTGTCCCCCAGCTCGGCGCCCTCCGACGCGGCCAGCCACAGCCCGATCGCGATCAGCACCGTGACGACCAGCTTCGTCCGCCCCCGCAGCCCGAGCGACCGCCGCTTCACCAGCTTCGTGTAGTCGTCGGCGAAGCCGAGCAGCGCACACGCCATCGCCACCCCGAAGACGGTCGAGCGAGCGGGCGTCGCGGTTCGTCAGCAGCAGGAACGGCACCGCGATCGCCGTGAAGATGATGATCCCGCCCATCGTCGGCGTGCCCGCCTTCGCGTGGTGCTCCTGCGGCCCCTCCTCGCGGATCTGCTGGCCGAACTCGCGCTCGCGCAGGAACTCGATGAACTTGGGCGAGAGGAAGACGCAGATCAGCAGCGACGCCGTCCCGGCGATCAGCACCTCACCCACGGGACGCCTCCGCGACGGCGAGCGCCGGCGCCACGACCTCGAGCCCGACGCCGCGCGAGCCCTTGACGAGCACGACATCCCCCGGGGCGATCAGGTCGGCGGTCAGCGCGGCCGCCTCGCCCGCGTCGGCCACCGCGTAGCCCTCGCCGTCGAACGTGTCGAGCATCGCGGCCGCCCGCGGGCCGACGGTGACCAGCAGCTCGACGCCCGCCTCGCCGGCGAGCGTGCCGACCTCGCGATGGAGCGCGGCCTCCTCGGCTCCCAGCTCGAGCATGTCGCCGAGCACGGCCAGCCGCCGCCCGTCGCCGGCGTCGTACGCGGCCAGCTCGTCGAGCGCGGCGCGCATCGAGAGCGGGCTGGCGTTGTAGCAGTCGTTGATGACCACGGCGCCGTCCGGGAGCGGCACCAGCTCGCCCCGCAGCGCGCCCGTGGGCGCATCCACGCGACCCGACGGACGCACGCCGACCGCCAGCGCCGCCGCGACCGCCGCCAGGGCGTTGGTCCGCTGGTGCCGCGCCGAGAACGCGAGCTCGACGTCGAGCCGCTCGCCATCGGCCACCACCGCGTCGCCGTCGATCACCACGTCGCCGCCCTCGCCGAACCGCCGCACGTGCAACCCCGGCCGCAGGTACGGCTCGAGCAGCGCCTCGCCGGCCGGTACGACCGCCGTGCCGCCGTCGCGCATCCCGACGAGCAGCTCCCCCTTGGCCCGCGCCACGCCCTCGAGCGACCCCACCTGCTCGAGGTGCACCGGCCCGATGTTCGTGATGACCCCCACGTCGGGCTCGCAGATCTCGGCGAGCTCGCCGATCTGGCCGAAGCCGCGCATGGCCGCCTCGAGGACGAGCACCTCGGTGCCCACCGGCGCGCCCAGGATCTCGAGCGGCATCCCGATCTCGGTGTTGAAGTTCGCGCGCGAGGCGACCACCGAGCGCTGCCCGGAGAGCACCGCCGCGATCAGGTCCTTGGTCGACGTCTTGCCGACCGAGCCGGTGACGGCGATCACCTTGCTCCCCAGCTCCCGCCGCCACGCGCGGGCCAGCAGGCCGAGGGCGTGCAGCGGATCGTCCGCCGCCAGGACCGCCCCGCCCGTCAGCTCGCCGGCCCACGTCGGCGCGACGAGCACGCCCCACGCGCCGGCGTCCAGCGCGCCCGCCGCGAACCGGCCGCCGTCGACCTGCGATCCCGGCAGCCCCACGAACAGGTCGCCCGGCTCCACCGCCCGCGAGTCGATCACCGCCCGCGCCGGCCCGGCGGCCGCGCCCGCCACCACCCAAGCACCGGCCGCCGCGGCGACCCGCTCCGCGTCCCAGTCCCTCACGCGCCCAACGCCTCCCGCGCGACGGTCACGTCGTCGAACGGCTCCTTGCGGCCGTCCGCGAACTCCTGCCCCTGCTCGTGGCCCTTGCCGGCGATCACCACCACGTCGCCCGGGCGCGCGAGGCCCACGGCGCGCTCGATGCTCGCCCGCCGGTCGGCGTCGTGCTCCACGTGCGCGGCCCCGCCCGTCCCGGCCAGGATCTCGGCGATGATCGCCTCCGGGTCCTCCGAGCGGGGGTTGTCGGAGGTGACGAGGCAGACGTCCGCCAGCCGCGCGGCGATCTCCCCCATCAGCGGGCGCTTGCCGCGGTCGCGGTCGCCGCCGGCCCCGAAGACGACGATCACGCGGTCGTCGGCCAGCTCCCGCGCGGCGTGCAGGACGTTCTCCAGCGAGTCCGGCGTGTGGGCGTAGTCGACGAGCACCGCGAACGGCTGCCCCTCGCTCACCGGCTCGAAGCGCCCCGGCACCCGGCCCGCCTCCGCCAGCGCGTCCACGAGCACCTGCGGCTCGGCGCCGAGCGCCCGCACCGCCGCCCACGCGCCGAGCGCGTTGAGCACGTTGAACCGGCCCGGCAGCGGCACCCGCACGCGGAACGAGCCGTCGGGCGTCTCGAACGTGCAGTCGGTCCCCGCGAAGCCGGACTCGAGGTCGGTTGCGCGGTAGTCGGCGGGAGCGTCGATCGCGAACGTCGTGCTGCCGGGGAACTCGTCGGCGAGCCGGCGCCCGCAGGGGTCGTCGACATTGACCACGCGGACGTCGGTCAGCGGCGACGCGAAGAGCCGCCGCTTGGCGAGGAAGTAGTCCTCCATCGACGGGTGGAAGTCGAGGTGGTCCTGGGTGAGGTTGGTGAACACCGCGACCGCGACGTGGATCCCCTCCGCCCGCCGCAGCTCGAGCGCGTGCGAGGAGATCTCCATCGCGCACGCGACGTCGCCGCCGTCGAGCATCTCGCGGAACGTCCGCTGGAGGTCGATCGCCTCCGGCGTGGTGCGCACCGTGGGGCGCTCCTCGCCCGCGACGAACGACGTGACGGTGCCGAGCAGCCCGGTCTGCCGCCCGCTCGCCTCGAGCAGCGAGCGCACGAGGAAGGCCGTGGTCGTCTTCCCGTTCGTCCCCGTGATCCCGACGACCGGCAGGCGCGCCGTCGGGTCGCCGTGGAAGCGGGCCGCCGCGAGCGCCATCGCCGCCCGCACGTCGTCCACGCGGACCTCCGGCACGCCGAGCTCGAGCGGGCGGGCCACGACGAGCGCCGCCGCGCCACGCTCCACCGCGTCGGGCGCGAAGTCGTGCCCGTCGCGCGTAAAGCCGGGCACGCAGAAGAACAGCGTGCCGGGCCGCACCTCGCGGTTGTCGTAGGCAAGGCCGCCGACCTCCACACCCGGCCCCTCACCGAGCAGCTCTCGGACGGTCACCGCGGGCAGTCTACGAGCGGCTTCGGTCGCCCCGATAAGTTCCGGCGGGTGACCCCGTGGTGGCGCGGGCGCAGCATCGTGATCGTGGCGGGCTGCCTGATCGCGCTGATCACGTTCGGCGCCCGGACGAGCTTCGGCCTCTTCACCGAGCCGCTGTCGGACCTGCGCGACTGGGATCGCGAGACGTTCGCCATCGCGATCGCCGTCCAGAACCTGCTGTGTCGCGACCTGGCGGTCGGCCTGGCGATCACGCTGGTCGCGTTCGGCGGCGTCTACTGGCAGGCCGGCCAGGCGGGCGAGTCGGGCGAGGTGCCGCGCCTCATCTGCCCGCTTCACTGAGGGCGCGCTCGACGATCGCGTCGCCGTCGACGCCGGCGGGCAGCGTTCCGAAGGCGCGGCCGCGCGCGTCGCCGAGGCGGCCCGCGCAGAACGCGTCGGCGACGGCGGGCGGGGCGTGACGGACGAGCAGCGACGCCTGGAACGCGAGCGCGAGATCCTCGACGGTCCGGCGGGCGGTCCACTCGGCGTCCGGCGCCTTGAGGGCATCGAGGTGGGCGTCGAGCCGGACGTCAGCGCCGCGGGCGAGCTCGCACTCGGCGAGGAACGCCGGCAGGCCCTCCGGCTCCCGCGTGGTGGCCCGCAGGACGTCGAGCGCCATCACGTTCCCCGATCCCTCCCAGATGCCGTTCAGGGGGGCATCCCGCAGGAGCCGCGGCATCGGCGACTCCTCCACGTATCCGTTGCCGCCCAGGCACTCGAGCGCCTCGGCCGCGTGGGGCGTGGCTCGCTTGCAGATCCAGTACTTGAGCACCGCGGTGGCGAACCTCCTGAGCGCCGTGTCGCCCTCGTCGTACGCACGGGCCAGGCGCAGCGCAGTCGCCGTGGCCGCCTCCGACTCGATCGCGAGATCGGCGAGCACGTTGACCATCGCGGGCTGCTCGGCGAGGCGGCGGCCGAAGGCGCTGCGGTGGCGGGCGTGGTGGACCGCCTCGGCCACGCCGCGACGCATGCCGGCCGCGCTGCCGATCACGCAGTCGAGCCGCGTGTGGGTGACCATCTCGATGATCGTCGCCACCCCGCGGCCCTCCTCCCCAAGCAACCGCGCGGGCGCGGCGCGGAACTCGACCTCGCTGGAGGGAAGCGAGCGGGTCCCCAGCTTGTCCTTGAGGCGCTGGAACTCCATCCCCGGGCCGCGCTCGAGCAGGAAGCAGGAGAGCCCCGCGGGCGCCTGGGCGAGCACGAGGAAGACCTCGCACGGGGGATACGAGCAGAACCACTTGTGGCCCGTGAGCTCGTAGTAGCCGTCGCCGACCGGGTCGGCGCGCGTGGTGTTGGCGCGCACGTCCGAGCCGCCCTGCTTCTCGGTCATGGCCATCCCGCAGAGCGCGCCGCGGTCGTAGTCGGGCAGCGTCAGGCGCGGCTCCCACTCGGCGGCCAGCGCCGGATCGACCCGGATCGCCGGGACGGCCGAGTACGTCATCGAGACCGGGCACATGACGCCGGCGTTGGCGTGCGTCCACAGCAGCTCGAGGGCGGCGCGCGCCACGTGCGCGCCCGGGCGCGGGTCGCGCCACGGCAGCGCGTGGATCTCGCGCTCGACGGCGCCGCGCAGCAGCCAGTGCCAGCTCGGGTCGAGCTCCACCTCGTCGAGCCGGTGGCCGAAGCGGTCGTGCGTCAGCAGCCGCGGCTCGTTGCGCTCGGCGCGCCGCCCGTGGGCCTGGGCCTCGGCCGAGCCGGCGACCGCGCCGGCGTCCCGCGCGCGGTCGATCGCCCAGCCCGCGCCCTCGCGCTCGAGCGCCTCCTGGAGCGCGACGTCGGTGTCGAACAGGTTGACGTCCTCGAACGGGACGGACTGGTTGTCGACCTCATGCGTGAGCATGGCTGACTCCTACCGAGCGCAGGACGAAGGTCTGGAGATGCTCGACGAGCGCGTCGGCGCCCGCCTCCCGGCGCTGGAGCGGGCCGACGAGCGCCTCGGCCAGCGCGCCGACGATCGCGGCCGCGATGAGGTCGGCGTCGAGCGGCGGCAGCTCCTCGCTGTCGACGCCGTCGCGGACGGCGCCGGCGAAGAGGTCGGCGTAGGCGCGCCGGAACGTCAGCCGCTCCGCCTCGATCGCCGGGTCGACCGGCTCCGCGATCAGCGCATACGCCCGGACCGGCTCGGCGAGCGCGCGGCGCACGAACGCCTCGACCCAGGCGGCCAGGCGCGTCGCCGCGGAGTCGCCGCGGCCGGTGGCGTCACGCAGGGCGTCGACCTCCCGCTGCGCCGCCCGCCGGAACACCTCGGCGAACAGGTCCTGCTTCGAGGGGAAGTGGCGGTAGACGGTCCCGGTGGCGACCTGGGACCGGCGCGCGACGGTCGCGACGGACGCCGACGCGTAGCCGCCCTCGGCCAGCTGGTCGAGCGCGGCGTCCACGATCCGCTCGCGGGCTTGGGCGAGGCGGGCACGCGTTCTTTCGGTCGGGCGGTACGGCATCCTAGGAGTGAATCATGGTTCAGTGCGCGAACGTCAACTGCGCTGGGTAGGGAGAGTGAGGGGATGGCCGCGGGGAGGGTGCATTTCGCCCCAGTCATGAGGTTTCGGGAGCGTGAATGGGGACTTATGCACGCTCGCCGTGCACCTCCCTCAATGCCGCAGTTGACTTTGACGCCGTCGCCCTCACTCCGGCGCAATCCGCAGGTAGTTCAGCGCGAAGCTCGTGATCTCCCGGAAGGCCGGCGCGGCGACCGTGCCGCCGTAGATGTCCCCCTGCGGCTCGTCCACCATCACCGCGACGAGCAGCTTCGGCCGTTTGGCGGGTGCGAAGCCGACGAACGAGGAGACGAACTTGGTCTTCGAGTAGCCGCCGAACTCGTCGGGCTTCTCGGCGGTGCCGGTCTTGCCGGCCATCACGTAGCCGTCGATGCCGGCGCCCGACGCCGTGCCGCCCGGCCCGAGCACGCCCTCGAGCATGCGGCGCACCGCGGCGGCCGTCGCCTCGGAGATCACGCGGCGGCCCTCCGGCTTGCGCGCCTCCCGCGCGCCCACGCGCTCGACGACGTGCGGCGCCCGCAGCACGCCCCCGTTGGCGATCGCGGCGTAGCCCGTGGCCATCTGCATGAGCGTGACGGCCATGCCCTGGCCGATCGGCAGGTTGCCCATCGACGAGCCCGAGTAGTTCTCGAGCGCGAGCGGGATGCCGCGCTCCTCCCCCGGCAGGTCGATCCCGGTCGGGCTGCCGAAGCCGAAGCGGCGCACCCAGCGGTCGAAGCGCTCGGCGCCGAGCCGCTGGCCGATCATGATCGAGCCGACGTTCGACGACTGCTCGAGGATCTGGCGCGTGGTCAGCGTGCGGTAGCCGGCGGGGTGCGACTCGCCGATCTCGCGGTCCGCCACGGTGATCGTCGGCGGCACGTTGAAGACCGTGTCGGGCATCACCTTGTCGTCTTCGAGCGCGCCGGCGACGGTGAACGCCTTGAAGGTCGAGCCCGGCTCGTAGTTGACCTCGATCGCCCGGTTCTGCCGCGCGTAGTCCGGGGCGTCGCCGAGCGCGTTGGCGTTCACCCGCGGCCAGTTGGCGAGCGCAAGCAGGGCGCCGTCGCGCGGGTCCATGACGATCGCGGTCGCGCCCTTGGGCTTCCACGCCTCGCCGACCTCGGCCAGCACCTCCTCGGCGCGGTCCTGGAGGTTCGCGTCGAGCGTGAGCCGCACGTCCGTCCCCCGCACGGTCGGCTTGCTCTCGCGCAGCTGGATCGGCTCGCCGAGCGCGTCCTTCTTGAGCCGGCGCTCGCCATCCTGGCCGCGCAGGTGCTCGTCGAGCGAGTACTCGAGCCCCGCCAGCCCGTGGCCCTCGGTGCCGGTGACCCCCAGCAGCTGCGAAGCGCTCCACTCGCGCGGGTAGAGGCGGTCGAACTCGGGGATGAACTCGAGGCCGGCGATGTCCATCCGCTGCACCTCCCGAGCGGTGTCGGGCTCGACCTCGCGCGCGAGGTACACGAAGCCGGTGTCGCGGCGCGCGAGCTGGCGCAGGAGCTCGTCCTCCGGGCGGTCGAGGGCGTCGGCGAGCTTCGCGGCGACGCCCGGCGCGTCCTCGACGATGTACGGGGTGGCGGCGATCGTCACCGCCGGCTGGGAGACCGCCAGCTCGGTGCCCTCCCGGTCGAAGATCGTGCCCCGGCGAGCGGGCACGACGACCTGAGACTCCTGCTGCACGGCGGCCGCCTGCTTGAGCGTCCCCGCCTTGACGACGCCGAGCCAGGCGGCCTTCCCCGCGCCGAGGATGAGCAGGGTCAGGAAGACGGCGAACAGGAAGCCGATGCGGCGCTCGATGAGCCGCATCGGCCCTATTCCTGGACGGCTGTCGCCGCGGCCGGGTCCGCGACGGGTGGTGTGGCAGCCGGGTCGGTGACGGGGGCTGCGGCCGGGTCCGCCACCGGAGCGGCCGGCTCGACGGGGGCGGCGATGGCCGCGACCGGATCGGCGGCCGCGAGCACGCCGGGCTCGAGCCCGCCGTTGGCCATCACGGCGGCGGCGTCGTCGCTCGGCGGCTGCATCCGCCGCGCGGCCTGCACCGGATCGCGCTCCGGGCGCGCCTTCAGGAACTCCATCGAGCCGGCGGGCGGCGCGACCATGCCCTCGGCCAGCGCGGCGTCGCGGACCCGGTCGCTGGCGGACAGCCGCGCGATGTCGGCTTCGAGGTTCGCGTTCTGGCGCTCCAGCGTGCCCATCGTCGTGACCGCGCGTGAGATGCCGGTGTTGAGCTTGAGCATGGACACCTGCATGGCGACGATCCCGCCCAGCAGCAGGCCCACGAGCCAGATCCACACGCGCCCCCGCAGGAGGCCGTCGACGACGCGGTGCTCGGGCAGCGCACGGATGCGCTCGAAGACGCCGGTCGTGCCGCGGCGGACGCTCGCGGGTGCGCCGGCGGGAGCGGGCCGCAGCGGGCCGGAGACGCGCCGGACGTGGCGGGGCGCCGGACGCTGCGCCGGCCGCGCACGGGCGGCGTGGCGGGTGCGGGCGGTCTGGGTCGGCACTACGGCTCCTCCCTGAGCTTGCGGGCGGCGCGCAGGCGCGCCGACTTCGAACGCGGGTTGTCGGCGATCTCGCCGGCCGTGGGTACGACGGAGCGGCGGAAGACCGGCTCGGCCTCCGGGCGTGCGACCGCACGCGCACACGGGCAGGTCGGGCGGGCAGATGCACCCGCGCGCCTTGCCGGCGAGGAAGCGCTTGACGCGCCGGTCCTCGAGCGAGTGGAACGAGATCGCGGCCAGGCGGCCGCCGACGCGCAGCACGTCCCAGGCGAGCGGCAGCGCGGCGTCGAGCTGCGCGAGCTCCTCGTTGACGGCGATGCGGATCGCCTGGAAGGTGCGCTTGGCCGGGTGCCCGCCCGCGAACCGCGCCGGCGCCGGGATGGCGGCGGTGATCGCGTCGACCAGCTCGAAGGTGGTGGTCAGCGGCCCACGCGCCCGGCGGCGCTCGATCTGGGCGGCGATCCGGTCCGCGTAGCGCTCCTCTCCGTACTCGCGCAGCGCGCGGGCGAGCCGGCGCCGGTCCCAGGTGTTGACCAGCTCGGCGGCGGTCAGCGGCTGGCTGGGATCCATCCGCATGTCGAGCGGGGCGTCGTACGCGTAGGAGAACCCGCGCTCGCGCGTGTCGACCTGCATCGAGGACATGCCGAGGTCGAGGTAGACGAGGTCGGCCTGGGTCCCCTCCTCGGCGAGGCCGCGGAGGCCGTGCTCGAAGTCGGCGCGGATGAAGCGGGTGGCGCAGGGCACCTCGGCGGCCAGCTCGGCGAAGGCCTTCTCGGCGAGCGGGTCGCGGTCGATCGCGATCAGCGTGCCGGCGGGCCCGAGCCGGCCCGCGACCAGCCGCGCATGGCCGCCGGCGCCAAGCGTGCAGTCGATCGCGACCTGCCCGGGCTGAGGGTCGAGCGCTTCGATGAGCTCGCCCGCCAGGACCGGGACGTGGGTGCGTGGCATGTCAAGCAGGATGGCCAAGTGACACGGTGAGGTCAGGCGCCCGCTGGGACAGGTCGCGGTAGTAGGCCTCCCAAGCCGAGCGGTCCCAGAGCTCGAGGCACTCGCCGGCGCCCATGACGACGACCTCGCGGGAGGCGATGTTCGCGTGCTCGACCTCCTTGGCGCCCAGCATCACGCGCCCGGCCGAATCGAGCTCCGAGCTGGTCGCGTTGCCGTACAGCATCCGCTTGAGCTCGCGGGCCTGGGGTGAGAACGGGTTCAGGGCGCTCAGCGCGCTCTGGGTGATCGAGGTGTAGGTCTCCTCGGGATAGAGCGAGATGCAGGGGTCCACGCCCCGCACCAGAAAGACGCCACCAGCCAGGGCGGCGCGGAACCGCGCCGGGACCGTCAGCCGGTTCTTGGCGTCGAGCGAGTGTTCGAAGGTGCCGTGGAAGGCCAAGGCTCATGTTCCGACAAAGGGGCGAAGGTCAGTCGATCCGGGGTGGCGGAGTGGGAGGAGCCCCGCCACCCCGGACCGGCTTCGCAAAGTGCAAAGTACCCCACTACGTCCCACTCTGCAACACAATTGTCGTCATTTGCCCCACAAGACTTGAATGTGGTCAGTTTGCGAACCTCGATTCGGCGCGTTTGCAGGCGTTTTGGCGGTGGGGCGAGATCGTGCACATCAGGCGGCGGATGGCACGAGCCGTTGCAGGCGCCGCGTTTGCACGAGAAGTTGCGGAATATGAGCCGGTTTCCTGGCCGTCAGTCGAGCGGCACGATCGCCGGAACGAGGGCGGCGGCGACGAGGAGCAGGACCGCGGGCACGAGCAGGAGGGCGACGACGAGCTGGATCTGCGGCGCGGCGCGCGCTGCCGCCTCCGCGGCCCGCTGCGCCCGGCGCGATCGCGCGGCGCGCGCCTCCGCGGCCAGCGCGCCGGCGAGCGGAGCGCCGTGGCGGTCGGCGCGGTGCAGCGCGGCCACGAGGGCCGCGATGCCGGCGGCGGGGCACCGCCGCTCGAGCGCGGCGTAGGCCTTGGCGCGCGACACGCCGAGCTCCATCCCGGCCGCCGCTCGCCGCAGCTCGGCGGCGAGGAGCCCGCGATGCCGAGCGCCGACCTCGCCGAGCGCCCGCGCCGGCGACAGGCCGGCGGCGACCGCGACGCGCAGGAGGTCGAGCACGTCGGCGAGCTCCGCCTCGATCGTCGCCGCGCGCCGGGCGGTGCGCCGGTGCAGCCAGACGTCGGGGCCGAAGAAGGCGACGGCGGGCAGCGCGAGGAGGAGCGCGAGGCCGAGGCGCCCGGGCGCGGCCGGCAGCGCGGCCACGGCGACCGCTCCCCCGGCCAGCGCCGCGCCGCCCTTGACGGCCATGAAGTCGGCGGGGGCCAGCTCCATGCCGGCCGCCTCGAGCCGCGATCCCAACCCGCGCGGGGCGCGGGCTCCGAGGCCGCGGCCGACGAGCGCGAGCAGCCGGACGCCGAACGTGCCCGCGGGCCGGCGCGACAGGCGAGCGCCGAGCACGAGGTCGACGAGCGCGGGCGCCGCCACCGCCCCAGCGGCCGCCGCGAGCAGCGTCGCGCGCGTCACGGCGCCGCCCGGCTCAGACGGGAGACGGCGACGATCGCGACGGCCTGGAGGCCGGCGGCCATCGCGACGAGCCAGACCGAGAGCGGGTGGGCGACCAGGCCCGCGACGATGCCGGGGCTGGCCAGCTCGGCGAGGACGGCGGCGCCGAGCGGGAGGACGAGCACGAGGCGGGCGGTGAAGCGGGCCTGGGCGGTCGCCGTGCGCGCCTCGCGCTCGATCCGCTCGGCGGCCTCGAGCGCCGCCGCCTGGTCGCGGAGGAGGCCGGCGAGGTCGCCGCCCGCGTCGCGCTGCAGCAGGATCCCGGCGACGATCGCGTCCCAGGCCGGATCGGCGGCTCGGCGTTGGAGCGCCTGGAGCGCGACGACGGTGGGGTCGCCGAGGTCGAGCGCCCGGGCGGCGGCGCGCAGCTCGTGGCCCGCGGCGCCCGTGAGCCCGCCCGCGGCGACGGCCAGCGCGCCGCGGATCGAGTGCCCGCCGCCCACCGCGTCCGCGAGCGCCCGCGCGGCCGCCCCGGCGCCCGCCCGCAGCTCGCGCGCGTACCGACGCCGCCGCGACCGGACGACCGCCGCGACGACCAGCGGCCCGCCGACGGCGGCACACACGGCGCCTCCCGCGCCGCCCGCGAGCCAGCCCGCGGCCGCGAGCGCACCGGTCGCGACCCATGCCAGCCGCCGCCGCTCCGGCGCCGTCGGATCCCGCCCCTCCCGGCCCGCCCGCACGAGCGGCTCCAGCGCGCGGCCGAGCACGGCGGCGACCCGCAGGCGCTCGACCGCGGCGAGGGCCTCCCACGCCCCGAGCACCCCGATCGCCGCAGCCAAGAACGAGAGCGGAACCGCGGCACTCATGCCGCCGCCGCGAGCCTTGCGGCCAGGTCGTCGCTGAGGGCGGCTCGCCAGCGGCTCTTGCCACCGCGCCACGCGTAGAGCTCACGCGCGGCCGGGCCGCCCGCGACGCGGATGACCTCGGCGACCTCGACGACGCGCCGGATGCCGTCCGCGCCGCGCGCCTGGCAGACCACCAGGTCGAACGCGTCGGCGACCTGCTCGCGCAGCGCCGCGTGCGGCAGGCCGAGCTCGGCCATCAGCGCCAGCGTCTCGACGCGGCGGAGCGCCTCGGCCGGCGTCCCCGCGTGGATCGTGCAGAGCGAGCCGTCGTGGCCGGTCGACAGCGCGGTCAGCATGTCGAGCGCCTCGGCGCCGCGGACCTCGCCGACGATGATGCGGTCGGGGCGCATGCGCAACGCGTTGCGGACGAGCGTGCGGATCGTCACCTCGCCTCGCCCCTCGAGGTTCGGCGGGCGGGCCTCGAGCCGCACGACATGCGGCTGGCGCAGGCGCAGCTCGGCGGCGTCCTCGATCGTCACGACCCGCTCGCGCCGCCCCGATGAAGGTCGAGAGCGCGTTGAGCGTCGTCGTCTTGCCGGACCCGGTGCCGCCGCAGACGAGGATGCTCGCGCGCGCCCGCACCGCGCGAGCGAGGAAGTCGAGCAGCGGTCGGGTGAGCGTGCCGCCCTCCACGAGCTCGTCGGGCGTGAAGCCGCGGCGCCGGAACCGCCGGATCGTCAGGACGGGGCCGTCGAGCGCCAGCGGCGGGATGACGACATTGATGCGCGAGCCGTCGGAAAGCCTGCCGTCGCAGAGCGGCTCGGCCTCGTCCACTCGGCGGCCGAGCGGCGCGAGGATCCGCTCGATGGCGTCCCGGAGGTCGCGCTCGCTCGCGAACCGCACCGCGGTGCGCTCCACGCGGCCGGCGCGCTCGACCCACACCGGCGCCGTGCCGCACACCATCACCTCCTCGACGGCGGGGTCGGCGAGCAGCGGCTCGAGCGGACCGAGGCCGAACGCGCGCTCGGCGATCCGGCCCGCGAGCTCGGAGCGGGCGTCCTCGTCGAGGACGGCCGCCTCGCGGTCCACGAGCTGCCGGATCCGCCCGCCGAGATCCTCGCCGGGCTCGCCGGCGCCCGCCAAGAGGCGGTCGCGGAGATCGGCGGCGAGGGCATCGAGGTCGGCCATCAGCGCCCCACCGGGACGAGCTCGCTGCCGACGACCGCGCGGCCGAGCCGGGCGCGGTCGCCCGGCGCGCGGGCGAGCAGCCGGATGTCACGGGCGAACGCTCCCGCGGCCGCCAGATAGACGGCCTGGGCGGCGGAGACGCGCAGGGTCGCCGCCACTCGAGGCTGGCCGTCGTCGCGCGTGGCGGCGGGCGCCGCCCGCGCGTCCAGCACCTCGACGTCCTCGAGCGCGAGCTCGGTCTCCCCCGCCGCGCCCCGCTCGCGGGTGACGAGCACGTCCACCCGGGCGCCCGGCGTCACCAGCGCCGGCGACGCGCCGGCGACGATCTCCGCCGCCCGCTCGCCACGCCCGACCGCGGCCTCCGCCGCACCGCGTTCCAGGAGGTGCTCGGCCACGGCCGCCCCCGCCGGCAGCGGGACGGCCAGCCGGCGGCCGACGAGCAGCTCAGGGAGCACGGGGCCTCCGGCCGACGCGAACCGCTCGGGCACGCGCCGCACGGCCAGGTCGCCGGTCTCGAGCCGCCGGCCGGCGGGCAGCGCCCGCGCCGCCGTGGCGACGGCCACCATCGGCCCGATCTGCTCCCGCAGCGCCGCCTCCCGGCGCCCCATGTCCGACGCCGCGAGCGCGCCGAGCACGACCGCGAGCCCGAGCAGCAGCGCCGCCCGCCGCCGCCGGCTCATGGGCCGGCCGGGAGGTCGAGGAGCAGGTGCGCTCCGGTGGGCGTAGGCACTTCCAGGAGGCGGCCGCCGTGGCGGGCGGCGATGCCGGCGGCGATGGCGAGGCCGTGGCCTCGCGCCGTGCGGCGATCGCGGGCGGCGGCCAGGAGCCTCGGCAGCGGGACGGGGAGACCGTCACCGCTGTCGAGAACGTGGACGCCGGCACGGCCGCCCTCGGCGGTGATGCGCACGTCCACGCGCCCGCCGCCGTGCTCGATCGCGTTGACGACGAGGTTCGCGCAGGCATGGGCGAGGCGCAGTGGGTCACCTGCCACGCATGCGTCGCCGGCGACGGTGAGCACGGCCCCGAAGCGACGCGCGAGGGCCTCCCAGGCCGGCGCCGCGGACGCGAGGAGACGACCGAGGTCCACCGGCTCCCGCGACGCCCCCGGCCGGCGCCCCCGGCGGGCCGCGGCCAGGTCGTCGAGCGCGAGCGCCGCGCGGCGCAGCTCGAGGTCGATCGCCGCCACACGGGCGCAGGGCTCGAGCCCCTCGAGCGCGAGCCGGGCGGTGCAGAGCGGCCCGCGGACGTCGTGGTCGGCGCGCGCCGCGAGGACGGATCGCCGCCGGCCCTCGGCGTGCACCAGCGCGATCGCCGCCGCCCACGCCAGCGGTCCGATCACGCGGCGGGCTCCTCGGGCACCGGGCCGTCGACCAACCGGTAGCCGACGCCCCACACGTTGACGACGAAGCGATCGCCGTCCCGGCTCAGCTTCCGGCGCAGCCGGCAGGCGTGGCTGTCCAACGTCCGCGTCGTGCCGAGCGAGCGGAAGCCCCAGACGTCGCGCAGCAGCTCCGCCTTCGTCAGCACCCGCGTCGGCTCGACAGCGAGTGCCCGAAGCAGCGCGAACTCCTTCCCCGAGAGGTCGATGCGGCGCCCGCGCAGCCGCACCTCACGCGAGGCGGGGTCGAGCGTCAGGTCGCCGACCCGCAGGCGCCCGCCGAGCCGCCGAGCGTGCGAACGGCGCAGCACCGCGGCGATGCGATGACGCAGCTCCGCGTACGAGAACGGCTTGCAGACGTACTCGTCGACCCCGCGCTCGAACGCGCGAACCCGATCCAGCTCGCCCGCCCGACCCGAGAGGACGACGAGCGGGGTCGCCGGGTCGAGCCGCGAGAGCCCGTCGGCCTCGCGCACGCGCGCGATCAGCTCCAGGCCCGACCCGTCGGGCAGCGCGAGGTCCACGATCGCGAGGTCGGGCTGCTTGTACTGAAGCTCGCGCAGCCCGTCGCGGACCGTCTCGGCGACCGTCAGCTCGTAGCCATCAGCAGCCAGGTTCTCGGCGAGGAACGTCCCGAGAACCGGGTCGTCCTCCACCAGGAGCAGCGATGGCGGGTCGGCGGCCATGCCCCATAGAGGCAGCCGCGACGAGAACTTCGCCCCTACGTCATCTCAGCGTGGCGTGCGTCGAGGCGAGACGCATCCCGTCGGAGTCGAAGAGGTGCGTCTTGCCGGCCAGCTGGATGCCGATGGTGTCGTCCCGATCGCCGGCGAACGGCGGGGACATCCTGGCGACGAGCCCGAGCGTGTCCCCCCGGTGATCGAGCGAGAGGTGCACGAAGACCTCGTTTCCGAGGTCCTCGACCGTCCGGATCGTCGCCCTCAGCGGCCCGTCGCCGAGCTCCAGCGCCTCCGGGCGGAAGCCGAGGGTGATGTCGCCGTTGGCTTTCGCGACGGCGTCCTCGCTCTCGGCGTCGAGCACAAGCTCGGTGGTGCCGAGCTTCAGTGGGCGGTCGGCGCCGAGGTTGATGAGGTTCATGGCGGGCGAGCCGATGAAGCCGGCGACGAAGAGGTTGACCGGTTCGTGGTAGAGGGTGTTCGGGGCGTCGCATTGCTGGAGCACACCGTCTTTGAGGACGGCGACTCGGTGCCCCATGGTCATGGCTTCGACCTGGTCGTGGGTGACGTAGACGGTGGTGACGCCCAGGCGGGCCTGGAGGTCGACGACCTCGGTCCGGGTCTGTACGCGCAGTTTGGCGTCGAGGTTTGAGAGTGGTTCGTCCATCAGGTAGACGGCGGGTTGGCGGACGATCGCGCGACCCATCGCCACGCGCTGGCGCTGGCCGCCCGAGAGGTGCTTGGGCTTGCGATCGAGGTAGGGCTCGAGGTCGAGGATCCGGGCGGTCTCCTTGACCCGTGTGCGGCGTTCCTCTTTGGGGACCCCCGCCTGTTTGAGCGCGAAGCCCATGTTCTCGGCGACCGAGAGCTGTGGGTACAGGGCGTAGTTTTGGAAGACCATGGCGATGTCGCGGTCGCGCGGGCGGACGTTGCTGACGTCGCGGTCGCCGATCCGGATCGCGCCGTCGTCGAGCGGTTCGAGACCCGCGAGCATCCGCAGCGCGGTCGACTTGCCCGAGCCGGACGGGCCGACGAGGACGAGCAGCTCGCCGTCGCCGACGTCGATGCTCAACTTGTCGACCGCTGCGATGTCCGTCCCTTCGTAGGTCCGGGTCGCCTGGTCGTACGTCACTGACGTCATCCGGGCCTCCTCACTTGATTGCTCCCATGGCCAGGCCACGGATCATTCGTTTCTGGGCGATCCAGCCGGCGAGCACGACCGGGATGCAGGCCAGCAGCGAGGCCGCCGACAGCTTCGCCAGGAAGTCGCCGCGGGTGCTGATGTTCGTCGTCACCCAGATCGGCACGGTCGAGCCGTTGACCGGGTTCAGCTGGACCGCGTAGAAGAACTCGTTCCAGGCGAAGATCACGCACAGCAGCGCGGTGGCGGCGATCCCGGGGGCGGCGATCGGCAGGATGATCGACGTCAGCTGCCCGCGCAGGCCGGCGCCGTCGATCTCGGCCGCCTCGATCAGCTCGCGCGGGATCTCCTGGAAGAACGACCGCAGCATCCACACGGCCAGCGGCAGGTTGATCCCCATGTAGAGGATGATCAGCACCAGCCGCGTGTTGAGCAGCTCGAGCTCCCGGGCCAGGATCCAGATCGGCAGGATCGAGGCGACCACGGGCAGGAACTTGGTGGAGATGAAGAAGAACAGGACGTCGCGCCACTTGTGCACCGGCCGGATCGCGAGCGCGTAGGCCGCCGGGATCGCGAGCACCAGCACAAGCACGGTCGAGACCAGGACGACGACGGCCGAGTTGGTGAACGCCTCGCCGAACGAGAGCAGCCCGCTGGTGCTCGCCGTCACCTCGTCGAATCGATCCAGCGTCGGGTCAAACACGAGCTTGGGGGCGGTGTTCGCATCCTGCTCGTCCTTGAACGCGCTGATCACCATCCAAAAGACGGGGAAGAAGAAGATGAGCCCGACGACCCACGCGAGCAGCCCGAAGGCGCGATTGACCCAGCGGCTCTCGCCGACCGCGACGGCGGACGCCTCGGCACTCATGCGGCCTCCTCACCTTCTAAGAGATTGGATAGGACCCTGAGCGCGATCGTCGCGATGATGATCGAGGCGATGACGACCACGATGCTGTAGGCCGACGCCTGGCCGAACTCCCAGCCGCCGCCGATCGATCGCTGGAACACGAAGTAGGGCACGTTGGTCGACCCGGGTCCGCCGCCGGTCATGACGGCAATCTGGTCGTAGACCTGGATCAGGTAGATGGTCCCGAGCAGGACGCCGAGCTCCAT
The DNA here is from genome assembly GCA_963730535.1 of uncultured Solirubrobacteraceae bacterium. GTDB lineage: Bacteria > Actinomycetota > Thermoleophilia > Solirubrobacterales > Solirubrobacteraceae > DASSUW01. The sequence goes on along the minus strand of CAVSRU010000010.1, from coordinate 124,709 downwards.
GTACGGCCGCAGGTGAGGGATCGTCAGCTGGCGGAAGGTCCCCCACGGCGTCGTCCCGTCGACCTTCGCGGCCTCCAGCACATCCGCTGGCTGGCCCTGGAGCCCGGCCAGCATGATCAGCATCATGAACGGCGTCCACTGCCAGACCAGCACGATCCCGATCGACAACGTCGGGTACCGGGACACCCACTCCACAGACGAGAAGCCGAGCTGCTCGATCAGCCAGTTGAGGGTTCCGTACAGCCCGTGGAAGATCTGGTTCTTCCAGATCAGTCCGACGACCACCGGCATCAGCAGGAACGGGGTGATGATCAGCGTCCGCACCAAGCCCTGCCCGAGGAACTTGCGATCCAGCAGCACCGCGAACGCCGTCCCCAGCGCGATCGCCCCCAGCACCGGGAACACCGTCAGCTGGAAACTGACCCAGACCGCGTCTCGGAAGAACTCGTCCTTGAACGCGTTGACGTAGTTGTCGAGACCGACGAACTCGCGCGGACCCGGGGGTACGACCTTCCAGTCCGTGAGGCTGTAGTAGACGCTCATCACGAACGGGACCTGCGTCAGTGCGATCGTGAAGAGCAGCGCCGGCAGCAGCGGCAACCGCCGGCGCCAAGCCTCGCTCGTGCCCTTCGGGCGGAGGTTGCGTGACCGCTTCGCAGACGGAGCGGCCACGCTTTCGGTAGCGGTCATGGCGTGAGCGTCATCCGCCGCCCACCCCAGAGGCGACCTGCTGGCAGGCCTCCAAGGCTGCGTCGATCGACGTCCGCTTAGCGATCACGGCCGAGAACTGCTGCGTGCACTGGGTGCCGACGTCCTGGAACTCGGGGATCCCTACGAACTGCACGCCGGGTAGGCCCGGACGGGGCGTCGTCCCCGGGTTGTCGATCGGCGCCGAGGCCATCGCCTTCAGCGTCGGGTCGGCGAACGCGGCGGCCGCCTTCTTGTACTCGGGGATCTCGTAGGTCGACTTGCGAGTGCCCGGCGGAATCGCCGCCCAGCCGCCCTCGACCTTCGGACCTGCCTCCTTGAGGTACTCGGGGCCCGTGGCCCACGAGACGAACTTCCAGGCCAGGTCCTGCTTCTGGGTCGACGCGGGGATCGCGAGCGCCCAGGCCCACAACCAGCCCGAGGCCTCGGTCTCGACGACGGGAGCGGCGGCGTAGCCGTTCTTGCCCTTCACCGGGCTGTCGTCGGCTTCGAGCAGGCCGGCGGCGACGGTGGCGTCGTACCACATGGCCACCTTGCCGTCCCGGTACTGCGCCAGGCACTCGTTGAAGCTCGCGTTCGCGGCATCGTCCTCACCGGCAGCGTCGATCAGGCCGGTGTAGAACGTGAGCGCCTGCTTGAACTGGGGCTGGGTGATCTGCGCCTGGCCCACGGACCCGTCGTCGTTCGCGCTCCACCACGTTCCCCCGAACGTGTTCAGCACCGTGGTGAAGGCCGCGCCGAGGTCGCCCCAACCGGGCTTGCCGCGCAGGCAGATGCCGGCCGTGTCCGACGAGTTGACCTTTCCCGCGATGTCCGCGACCTGCTGCCAGGTCGGCTGCGCCGGCATCTCGACACCGGCCTTCTTGAGCAGATCCTTCCGGTACATGAGGAAGGACGACTCGGCGTAGAACGGCGAGGCATAGAGCTTGTCGTCGACCGACAGGCCGGTGCGGACGCTCGGGATGATGTCGTCGATGTTGTACGCCGCGTCCTTGCTGGCGAACGGGGTGAGGTCGACGAGGCTGCCGTTCTGGCCGAACTGCGGCGCCTCGTACATCCCGATCATCGCGACGTCGAACTGCTGGCCGCCGGCGGCGACGTCGCGCGTCGTGACCTGGCGAAGGGTGCCCTCGTCGAGCACCGTGTAGTTGACCTTGATGCCGGACTTCTTGGTGAAGAGCTCCGGCGTGAGGTCCGCGATGTCCTTCATCTGCGGGTTGTCGACGATCGCGACGTTGATCGAGCCACCCCCGCCTTCGCCCGAATCGGAGTCGTCGTCGCCGCCGCAGCCGACGGCCACCACTCCGGCGGCGGCCAGCATGGCCACCGCTAGCGAACCACGGCGCTTCCAGCTCGTCATCTCGTCTCCTCCTCCTCGGACCCGGAGCAGAGGTTCCCTCCGGACCCCACAACTAATACCGTTGGTTCTGTTGGGTGTCAAGGTGCAATTGTCGGACTTCGCAGGAGTCCGCAGGCTTGCAGTGTGGTTTGACCTGTGTTTAGATGCGCAAACCGTGGGCGTGGCAACCGCCATCGAACTCCGCCAGGGCCACCTCGCCGACATCCGGCGGCGCGGGATCCCCGTCCCGCGGTACGACCGGGGGAAGCTCGCGCCGCGAATCGTCCACGTGGGGGTCGGCGGGTTCCATCGCGCGCACCTCGCGGTATACGCGCACGAGCTGGCCGGTGCCGGGGGCGACTGGGGGATCGTCGGCCTCGGCCTCCTCCCCCAGGACGCCGAGATGAAGGCCGCGCTGGGCCGCCAGGACCACCTCTACTCGCTGATCGAGAAGGGCAACGGCGAGCCGTCGGCTCAGGTGATCGGCTCGATCGTCGGGTTCGTCCACGGCCCGCCGGGCGAGGACGCCGCCGTCGCCGACCTGATCGCCGCGCCGACCACCGCGATCCTCTCCCTGACCGTCACCGAGGCCGGCTACGCAGAGCCGGCGGACGGCAAGCCGACCACCTTCGACCGCATCGCGGCGGCGCTCGCCGTGCGGCGCGAGCGCGGCACCGGCCCGCTCACCATCCTCAGCTGCGACAACCTGCCTGGCAACGGGACCGCCGCCCGGACGGCCACGCTGGCCGCGGCGGCGCGCGTCGACGCGGGCTTCGATGACTGGGTGCAGGAGCACTGCTCGTTCCCCAACTCGATGGTCGACCGCATCACTCCGGTGACCGCCGACGCCGACCGGGAGTGGCTGCGCGACCGGGCCGGGGTCAGCGACCTGTGGCCGGTGGTCGCCGAGCCGTTCCGGCAGTGGGTGGTCGAGGACGAGTTCGCCGCCGGCCGTCCCCGCTTCGAGGACGTCGGCGCGATCTTCACCGACCGCGTCCACGACTGGGAGCTCTACAAGCTGCGCCTGCTCAACGGGGGGCACTCGAGCATGGCCTACCTTTCGGCGCTCGCCGGCATCACGTTCGTCCACGAGGCGATGGCGACGCCGCCGGTGACCCGGTTCCTCAACGAGCTGCTCCTACGCGAGGCCGTGCCGACACTCGACGCGATCCCCGGCCACCCTCCGGAGGACTACGTCGCCACCGTCCTCGAGCGCTTCGCGAACAGCGGCGTGCACGATCAGATCGCGCGGCTTTGCCTCGACGGGAGCGCGAAGTTCCCCACGTTCCTGGTCCCCACGATCGCCGCGCAGCTCGAGCGCGGAGGGCCGGTCGAGCGCGCGGCCACGGCGCTGGCCGGCTGGGCCCGCTACCTCGGCGTCGTCGACCCGGCGGCGCAGGCGTTCGACGCCGGCGGCGACGCCGCCCGGCGACACGCCGCGAACGCGCTCGCCGACCCGGTGGCCTTCCTGGAATACGACGCGGTGTTCCCGGAGGCGCTGCGGACCTCCTCGCAGTTCCGCGACACGTTCGCGGCGGCGTATCGGCGGATCGCCGACGACGGGCCGCTGGCCGCGATGGAGGCGCCGGCATGAGCGAGGAGACGCAGGCCGTGACGCGGCTGCCCCACGACCGGCAGCAGGCGATCTACATGCTCGCCCTGCGGCAGGGGTCGGTCGACGGCGCCGACCTCGCCCGCCGCTACGGCGTGACGACGGAGACGATCCGCCGCGACCTCTCCGACATGCAGGCTCGCGGCATGCTGCGCCGGGTCCACGGCGGAGCCGTCCCCATCGAGCGCATCAACCACGAGCCGCTGCTCGACGTCCGGGGGCAGATGAACGCCGAGGAGAAGCTGCGGATCGCCACCATGGCCGCCGAGGAGGTGCCCGAGCGGGGCTCGGTGATCATCGACTCCGGCTCCACCGGCGAGCGGCTGGCGAACGTCTTCCCGGTCGCGCACGACGTCCACGTCGTCACCAACTCGCTGACGACGGCGCTCACGCTGGTCCGCCGCGGCGTCCGCGGCCTCACCGTCCTCGGCGGCGCGGTGCGCGCGAACACGCTCGCCATGGTCGACGACACCGGCGCCGAGGAGCTCGGGCACATGGCGATCGACACGCTGTTCATCAGCTGCGACGGCCTGTCGTTCAAGCACGGGCTGACGACGCCGCACCGCGAGGAGCGCGCGCTCAAGCGGGCCATGATCGAGTCGGCCCAGCGCGTGGTCGCGATGGTCGACCAGTCCAAGTTCGGCAACGCGCAGATGTTCAGCTTCGCGCGCTTCGACGAGATCGACGTGCTCGTGACCGACACGCGGGTCGACCCCGAGGCCGTCGACTTCCTCAGCGGGCACGGGATCTTCGTCCGCCGTGCGTGACGGCGACAGCGACCCTCCTGCACCGAGCGAGCTCGAGCGCATCGCCACCGCCGTCGCCTGCGCGGCGGCCGTAGTCGTGACCGATGCCCACCGGCGCCCCGTGCTGGTCGGCAGCAAGTCGTCGCCCACGGATGTCGTCACCGAGACGGATCTCCGCGCCGAGGACCTCATCAGGCGCCACCTGCTCGAGGCGACGCCCGGGGCGGGCGTGATTGGCGAGGAGCGTGGGGAGACGCTGCCCGGCGCCCGCCTGCTGTGGGTCACCGACCCGCTGGACGGGACCGTCAACTTCCTTCACGGCGTGCCGGTCTTCGCGGTCAGCATTGCCGCCGCGGTGGACGGCGAGGTCGTGGCCGGCGCCGTGGTCGACGTGCTGCGCGGCGAGGTCTTCTCGGCCCATCTCGGGGGCGGGGCGAGTCGCGACGGCGAGCCGATCGCGGTCTCGGACTGCCGGTCGACGGCGCAGGCGCTCGTGGCGACCGGGTTCTCGAACCGCGCCGAGGAGCGCCTCCGGCAGGGTGATGTCGCCGCGCGCCTGCTCCCGCTTGCCGCGGATCTGCGCTGCTTCGGCTCGGCCGCGCTCGAGCTGTGCTGGGTGGCTTGCGGCCGCGTCGACGCGTACTACCAGCGAGGCACCGAACTGTGGGACCGCGCGGCGGGGGCGCTGATCGCCGCGGAGGCCGGCGCGGAGGTCGAGCTGCCGTGCCCGGAGAACGGCGATCTCGTGCTCGCGGCCGGCGACGGGGTCTTCGAGGAGCTGCGCGCGCTGGTTCAGGCCTGAAGGGCAGGCGCCCGCACGCAGTGCTCCCAGACCTCGAACAGGGTGCGGGAGGCCAGACCCTCGGCCATGCGGGCCACGGCGTTGATGCCCTGCCAGAGCTGGAGCTGCTCGTCGTCGAGCCCGAGCGGCTCCCACAGCCGCTCGAGGTAGGCGTCGGTCAGCGACTCGAGCATCGACCCGTCGGAGCCCGGGAGGTGGCGGGGGCCGGCGCCGCCATCGCCGAGCAGCGTCATGCAGGTGCGGGCGACGTCCGCGACCGCGTCCCCGCGCGAGGCGTCGTACCAGTCGACGATCACCGGCCCCTCCCGGCTGAGGATCACGTTGCTCGGATGCAGGTCACCGTGGCACAGGCGCAGGCGCCCCGCGCGCGCCGGGATCAGGTCGACCGCCCGCGCCACCTCGGGGTCGACCCTCGCGGCTGCGACGCGGATCTTGCTGACGAGGCGGGCGTACTGGGACGGCAGCCCGACGGGGGCCACGAGCGCGAAGAGCGCGAGCTGGAGCTCCGCGAGGCGGCGCCCGGCCTCCGTGCTGCGCTCGGGACGGTCGAGCACGTGCTGCCACAGAGTCTCGCCTTCGATCCGCTCCCACACGCTCGCCGGGCGCCCGTCGATCGACTCGATGCCCAGCAGGCGGGCGGCGGGCGCGCCGGCGGCGCGGGCCGCCTCCGCGTACCGCGCCTCGCACACGATCCAGTCCTCCGCCATCCAGTTGTCGGGCCCCGTGGGCTTGGGCACCTTGACGACCGCACCGCGGCCGTAGGCGTGCAGCGCCGAGCGTGAACCACGCGCCACGACGTCACCGAGACCTCTCCTCACCGCCTCCTCGCATTCCGCTCATCTGAGCAGTGGTGATCTCGTCCGAGAGATGATTCTCCGATTGACGCTGGCGGTTGTCAAGCCTTTGTGCAAGAGTGACGCCGAAGCCGCTCAAATGAGCAAGGAGAAGGGCTTGGCCAAGCAGACTGCGGCGGGGCCGGCAGCGCTCGTGCTCACAGCGACCATCGCGCGCCGCTACTACTTCGACGGGACGAGCAAGAGCGACATCGCGGATCAGCTCGGCCTCAGCCGCTTCAAGGTCGCGCGCCTGCTCGACGAGGCGCGCGAGAGCGGGCTGGTGCGCATCGAGCTCGACTACCGCGGGGAGATCAACCTCGACCTCTCGGTGCAGCTCGGCCAGGCGTACGGCCTCCGGCACTGCCTCGTCGTCGAGTCGCCGGAGGACGACGTGGCGCTCCTGCGGACGAGCCTGGGGCGCGCGAGCGCGCGGCTGCTGACCGAGATCGTCGGGCCCGACGACGTGCTCGGACTCGCGTGGGCGCGCGCGCTGGCGGCGATGCGGGCCCACCTCACCCGCTTGGCGCCTTGTGCGGTGGTGCAGCTCACGGGGGCGCTGTCACGTCCGGACGTCGACGAGAGCTCGATCGAGATCGTGCGCGACGTCGCGCGCATCTCGCAGGGGCCGGCCTACTACTTCTACGCGCCGATGGTGGTGCCGGACGCGGCCACCGCGCGCGTCATGCGCACGCAGCCCGAGGTGGCTCGCGCCATCGCGCGCTTCGGGACCGTGACGAAGGCGGTCGTCGGGCTGGGCGCGTGGAAGGCGGGCCTCTCGACGGTCGCCGACTTTCTCTCCGACGCCGAGCGGCGTGAGATGTACGAGCAGGGCGTGCGGGCCGAGCTGTGCGGCATCCAGCTCGACGCGCAGGGCGAGGTGATCGCGACCGCATTGAGCGAGCGCCTGATCGGCGTCGACGCGGAGCAGCTGCGGGCTGTGCCCGAGGTGATCGCCATCGCCTACGGGACGGAGAAGGCGGCGGCGGTCAGGGCGGGGCTGCGCGGCGGGCTCGTCAGCAGCCTCGTCACGCACTCCGCCATGGCGACCGAGCTGCTGGCACAGCCATGAACGTGGTGCGCGAGGTCCCGCTGGAGGGCGGCTTCACGAACGCCGGGCAGGTCACGCGCATGGGCGACACGGTGCGGCGCCCGCAGCGGGAGACGAGCCCGGCGACCCACGCGCTGCTCGAGCACCTCGAGCGCGTGGGGTTCGACGGCGCGCCGCGCTTCCTGGGCGTCGACGACCGCGGGCGGGAGGTGCTCAGCTATATCCCCGGGGACGCGGCGATCGAGCCGTACCCGGCCTGGGCGCTGACCGAAGAGGCCCTCGTGGGGGTGGCGGAGCTGCTGCGCCGCTTCCACGACGCCGTCGCGACCTTCGATGCGTCCGAGCACCGCTGGGCGGCGGCGGTTCCGGCCGCGTTCCGCGGCGGCATCGTCAGCCACAACGACCCGAACCTCGACAACGTGATCTTCTCCGGCGGGCGTCCCATGGCGCTGATCGACTTCGACCTCGCCGGGCCCGGCTCGGTGGTCTGGGACGTCGCGTGCGCCGCACGGTTGTGGGCGCCGCTGCGCGACGAGCGCGACGCGCCGAGCGCGCTGACGGGCCAGGCGCTCTCCCGGCTGCGGCTGTTCCTCGACGCCTACGGGCTCCCGGCGCGCGACCGGCCGCGCGTGATCGACGCGCTGACCCCGGCGCTCGACTGGTGCTACGACGTCGTGCGAGCCGCGGTCGAGGGCGGCCATCCGACGTTCGGGCGCCTCTGGCACGGCGGCGGTCGCCTCCGGGCAGAGCGCACCCGGAGCTGGCTGGCCGCGCACGACGTCCAGATGCGCGAGGCGATCGGGGACCGGTGAAAGTTTCGTACCACGGGAGTCCGCGGGCAGGACTCGGGCATAAGATGCAGACGCCCCGGCGGGAACCCGGGCCCTTCGATCATGGACCCTCTGCGCCGCGGCAACTACGACTCAGGACAGGACTACGTCCTGGAGTACGGAGAGCTTCGGTTCACCTTCAACGAGCGGGACTTCTCGGAGCGCGTCGAGCAGGCCGCGCGCAAGCTCGGCTTCGTGGGCAACCGGCTCCAGTCGACTGAGCTCGAGGACCTCGTCAACCTCGCGGTCAACGGCGAGATCCAGGACCCCGCCTCGGCCCTCGGGGAGCACGTCAACGACTGCTGGCCGGAGCTCGTCGGCCCCGCCGACCGCTCGCTCGTGCACTGGCTCCGGCGGCTCGTCTTCCGCTCCGCGTGGCTCGATCAGCGGGTCAAGGAGGGCGAGCTCGAGGTCGTGTTCGACGACGCGACGCACACCTTCGGCTACGTCCAGCCCGAGCGCGAGTTCGAGCCGATCGAGCTCTCGCCCGAGCCGAACTGGCAGCGCGTCGCGTATTCGCGGCGGTAGCGGTTCACGAACTGCGGCATTGAGGGAAAGGTGCGGAGTGCCGTGACAATCCGTGCGTGTTCCGTTGCAGTTTCGCCCGCTCCGGAAAGTAGTGGGTCTGGAAAGTCCCGCTATGCGGGACTTAGCAACCCCACGCGAAAGTGGAGTGTCGAAACCGTGACACTCCCCCGCCTCCCTACCCAGCCGCAGTTGACGTTCGCCGGCGCCGCCACGGCCCGCGCGAACGAGCCGTGGGTGGCGCCGGCGTAAGCGTCAGACCGCGAGCGCTTCGGCCCGGGCCTTGGCGATCGCCTCGGCGCCCGCGTCCCCGACGAGCAGGTCGGGACGCAGGACGCCCGAGCCGTCGAGGTCGAGGGCCGGGAAGCGGCCGAGGGCGGTCAGGCCGGCGTCGAGCGCCACGACCGTCGTCTCGCCGCCGAGCGGCGCCGTCGCGGTGGCAATCACGGTCAGCGAACCGCCGTCGACGATGTTGCGCGCGGCGGCCAGCGCCCGCCGGGCGGCGGCGACCGGCAGCGCCTCGAGCGTGTCGACGAGCACGACGGCGTCGCCGCCCCGGGCGGCCACGCGGCGGCCCTGCTCGATCGCCTGCTCGACGGCCTGCGCCTGGGCATCGGCCGACGCGCCGAACGACAGTGCCGTGCTCGGCTCCAGCGGCCACTCGCGCGTCTCCTCCGGCCGGACGCCGGCGAGCACCAGTGAGACCTCGAGCCCCTCGCGGCCGGTCAGCGCGCCGGCCAGCCGGCGCAGCGCCTCGCTCTTGCCGGCCCGCGGCCCGCCGGCGACGACCACGCGCGAGCCCTTGCCGAACGGCGTCAGCCACTCGATCGCCTTCAGGGTCGGGTCGTCGGAGCCGAGCTCGAACCGCTCGGTCGGGAACGTCGCGGGCAGGTCGTCGAACCGCGTGCCCTCGGCCACCTCGTCGGCCGGGCGCCCGTTGATGGTGTCGACGCGGATCAGAGACGGGAAGCGCTCCGAGCGCCGGGCCGGCCGCACGGGGCCGCTGATGCGATCGCCCGACACGAGCTCGCAGCGCTTGATCTGGGCGGCGGAGATGTAGACGTCGTCGTCCGTGGGCTCAGGCGGGTCGAGGCGGATGAAGCCCGAGCCGTTGGCCAGCAGCTCGACGACGCCCTCGGCGCTGCGATCGTCGCCCCGCGGCTCCTCGCGCGGCTCAGGCTCGCCGGCGTCCTCGTCGGTCGAGCCCTCCTCGGTGCGCGCACGGCCGCGGCCGCGGCCCCCGCGCCGCCCGCGGCGGGGCCGGCGCTCGCCCTCGTCCTCCTCGCGGGCATCCTCCCCCTCCTCGGCCGGCGCAGCCTCCTCAACCGGCGCAGCCTCCTCAACCGGCGCGGCATCCTCGGCCGGCGCGGCCTCCCCGGCCGGCGCGTCGTCTTGGCGGGCGAGGATGGCGTCGATCAGGTCGTCCTTGCGCAGGCGGCGGAAGCCGTCGACGCCGAGCTCGTTGGCGAGCAGATGCAGGTCGGCGAGCGGGCTCTTCTCGAGCTCGCCGCGATCGAGTACGGCAGACATTCGGTGGTGCTCCTTCGGATGGTTGGTCGGTCGGCACCCGGCCGCGTTGTGCGCAGCGGCCGGCAACCCATTGCGGCGAACAGGCTAGCGCGGGTACCGGTCGGGGGTCAGACCCTCGTCCGGAGCGAGCTCGTAGTCGCCGCGCAGCGCGGCCCGCACGCGCAGGAAGTCGGCGACCGCCTCCACGTCGTGGACCCGGAGCACGTGCGCGCCGGCCTCCACCCCGTGGGCCACCGCCGCCAGCGTGCCCGCGAGCCGCTCGCGCGGCGCCCGGCCGGTGAGCGCGCCGACGAAGTCCTTGTTGGAGGCGGCCAGCAGCAGCGGCCGGCCCAGCTCGCGCATCTCTCCCAGCCGCTGGAGCACCGCGACCGTCTGCGCGGGGGTCTTGGCGAAGTCGGGCCCGGGGTCGAGCAAGAGCTGCTCGGGGTCGACCCCGTGCGCCAGCGCGATCGCGATCCGCTCGCGCAGGAACGCGACCACGTCGGCCATCACGTCGTCGTAGCGCGCGGGGTCGAGCAGCGTGCCCTTCGGCGGCACGCGCGTATGCATGACCACGAGGCCCGCGCCAGTGCGGGCGCACACGTCGGCGAGCGCCGGGTCTCGCAGCCCGGACGTGTCGTTGACGAGCACGGCCCCGGCCTCGATCGCCGCCGCGGCGACCGCCGGCTTGTAGGTGTCGACCGAGACGAGCGCCCCGAGGCCGGTGAGCCGCGCGATCAGCGGGACCACGCGCTCGATCTCCTCGTGCGCGCGCACGGCCGCCGTGTCGCCACGCGCGGACTCCCCGCCGACGTCGAGCAGGTCGGCGCCCGCTTCCACCAAGGCCACGCCCAGCGCCACGCGCGAGTCGAGCGTCGGGTGGTCGCCGCCGTCGGAGAACGAGTCCGGCGCGGCGTTGACGATGCCCATGAGCAGCGGCCGCGAGCCGAGCTCGAGCGTATGGCCGCGCAGCCGGAGGCGGGTGGTCATCGGCCGGGGAGGCTAACGTGCCGATCCGGATGGCCGGCACCGTCGCCGCTCTCTGGCGCTGGCCCGTCAAGTCGATGGGCGGCGAGCGCGTGCGCGCCATGCGCGTCGACGGCCGCGGTGCCGGCGGCGACCGCACGCACGCCGTGTTCCACGAGCACAAGGGGGCGCAGAAGCCGCTGACGGCCCGCGAGGCGCCCCGCCTGCTGGCCTGGCGCGCGGAGTACCCGTTCACCGTCGACGGCGGCCTCGATCCCCGCGATCCGCCGCGCGCGATGGTCGTCTCGCCCGACGGGCACCGCTACGTCTGGGGCGACCCGCGGCTCAAGAGCGCGCTCGAGCACGACCTCGGCCGCACGATCGAGCTCCACCGCGACGTGGGCGGCATCCAGGATCTCGAGCGCACTCTGCTGGTGACCACGAAGGCGAGCCTGGACGCGCTGGGCGAGGAGCTGGACGGGCCGATCGACATCCGGCGCTTCCGGACGAACGTCCATCTCGAGCTGGACACCGAGCCGTGGGCCGATCTGGGCTGGGAGGGCCGCGAGCTCGCGTTCGCGGGCGGCGTGCGCGTGCGGTTCCTGCACCCGTGCGAGCGCTGCGCGATCCCCACGCGCCACCCGGACACGCAGGAGAAGTGGCCCGGGCTGCTGCGCCACCTGACCGCGCACCACGGCATGGCCTTCGGGATCAACGCCCGCGTCGTCGCCGGCGGCCGGATGGAGATCGGCGAGGACGTCGAGCTGCGCCCCGCTACAGATTCCGGAGCAACCGGTCGATAAGGGAGGCACCGACGCCCCGACAGGAGGTTCAGTTGCTTCGCATCGACGAGACCTCCGGGACGCTGGTCGCCCCCCAGGCCGGCGGCCTCGTCACGGAGAACAGCCCCGAGCGTGACGAGCTGCTCTCGCTCGTCAGCGCCTCTTGGCCCGCCTTCGCCCAGGAGCTGGGCCTGCCCAGCCTCCGCCTCGTGGCCCGCGAGCCCGCGCCCGGCGTGGACCTGCTCGCCTTCGACGAGCAGTCGGGCCGCACCGTCGTCCTGCACGTGACCGGCGAGACGGTCGAGTGGCAGATCGGCCGCGCCCTGTCCGCCGCCGCCCATGTCGCCGGCTGGGACGCCGCGCGCCTCGCCGAGGTGTCCGACGCGCTCGAGGCCGCCGTGCCGGGTGACTCGCCGCAGCTCGTGCTCGTCGCCGGCGGCTACGAGCCGTCCGCGCTCAACACCGTCGAGTGGCTCGCCCGCCGGCACGGGGTCGACGTCTCCGCCTTCAGCGTGTCGGTGCTGCGCTTCGGCAACGAGCGGCTCCTCTCGGTGCACCGCGAGCCGCGCGACGGCGCCGCCGGCGACGCCGCCGCGCAGGTGCAGTGGATGCTCACGGGCGCCCGGCCGGCCCCGGCCGCCGAGGCGGCCGAGGCCCAGGTTCTCTCGAGCGCGCCGCCCCCCGCCTAGTCGTCGAGCTCCAGGCGCGCGACCGACGGGTCGTGGTCGCTCGCCTGGTCGGCGAACTCCGCGTTGACGTGGACGACGTCGAAGCCGCGGAGCTTCGGCAGCGCGTTCCGTGAAATCAGGATCTGGTCGAGCACCTGCGAGTTGCCCTCGAACACGTACGAGTACCGCTCCGCCTTGGGCAGCACATTGAGCAGGCTGGTCAGCACGTCCCCTTCGAGGATGCGCGTCGTCTCGGAGAACTCGAAGTCGTTGATGTCTCCGAGCACGATCACGTTGGCCCTGTGGTCCGCCGCCAGGATCTGGTCCACGAACGCGTTGACCGACGCGGCCTGCTGATGACGCGCGACCTCCGACGAGCGGACCGGCGGCTGCCAGCGGCCGAATAGCGGATCGTCCCCGCCCTTCGAGCTGAAGTGGTTCACGATCGCGATGAACCGCTGGTCCTTCCACATGAACTCGCCGGCGAGCGGCTTGCGCGTGGACGCCCAGGCCGGGCTCTGCGGGTCAACACGGCCCGGGCTCAGCGTGAGGCGAGCCTCGCCGCGTGAGCGGACTACGGCGGTGGGCGTCGTCGCGTCGCCTGCGCCGCTGTCGACGAAGCGCAGGCCCCGGTCGGAGCGGAACAGGAACCCGACGCGGATGTTGCCGCCTGGCGCGCCGCCGTCGGCGTTGTTCTGTGGGTCGATCTGCCGGTACTGGTACCGCGGCCCGCCGGCAGCGGCGATCGCGTCGATGAACGCCTGCCAGGAGAGCGACGCGTCGGTGTTGCCGTTGTTCGTGGCGGTGCCGCCGTTGTTGTCCTGCATCTCCTCGATGCCGATCAGGTCGGGCGACCGCAGGTTGTCGGCGACGAGCGCGGCGAGCCGCGGGATCGTGGCGACGTCCGCGGGGTCGAGGTTCTCGACGTTGAAGGTGGCCACGCTCAGCTCGTTGTGGCGGGGCACGCTCGTCGTCTCACGCGCGAGCCCGCCCGAGACGTCGACCGGCTCCGTCCGCGGCAGCAACTCGAAGTTGCCGAAGTCGTAGCTCGAGCACGCCGACGGTGGCTCCCGGGATGCGGTCTCCCACGTTCATGTCGGGCGTATCCGCAAGTACGTCGTCGAGCTGGATCCGCTCCGGGTTGAAGTCGGTCCGGCGTGATCACGACGCCGCCGCGGTTCGTGCGCTGGCCCGGCGTTCGCGCCGTTGTCGACCGACCACGAAGACCTCGCCGAAGCCGCTCGTCGGCCCCACGGCGACCGCGTCGTTGACCTGGAGCAGCATGCCCTCGAGGCTCTCGTAGAAGTCGATGCCGTCGCTGGTCGGCTGGAACAGGCCGCTCGTCTCGACGCTTCCGGTGGCGTCGTCGTCGATCACCTGGTTCGGCGGCACGCGGCCGCCCTTGCCGACGACGGTGGGCGTGATCGCGGCGCCGGAGCCGCCCGGATAGACCGTCACGTTCTCGAGCTCGGTCGTGGTGAGGTTGTCCGTGCTGGCGCCCCCGGGCCGGAACTCGGTGATGAGGCCCGAGACCGTGACGGCCGTGCCGACGGTGACGGTCGGCGCCGACGAGGTGAAGACGAAGATGCCCTCCGAGGTGTCCGCATTGCCGTCCGGGCTCGGATCCTGCATCCAGAAGCCGTTGTTGCGCACCGCCGTCACGACGCCGGGGACGAACGACGTGCGCTGGCCCGCGTACGGCGACAGGTGCGAGCTGCCCTGGATCTCGTGGATGCGCAGCGTCGGCGAGACGGTGGTGAAGGTGAACGTGTGGTCGGCCGCCATCTGGTCGGGCGGGTCGTTCGCGTCGGTGTCCGACACCCCCGCGGCGCGCACGGTGACCGTGCACGACTCGTTCAGCGCGAAGTCGCTGGCGGGGTCAAGGGTGTAGCTCTGCGGACCGCCGGTGACGGACGCCGGGTGCGCGCCCGACGACGTGCAGGAGATCGAGTACCAGTCGCCGGTCGTCGCCACGTCCTCGCTGAACGTGATCGTGACGTTCGAGTTCAGCGCGACGTCGGCGGCGTTGTTGGCCGGCGTGCGTGGAGCTGACCCGCGGAGCGGGGTCGGCATCGCAGAAGTGCCGGGTCCGTGAGCGCTGTTGCGCGGCGCGGTGGCGGCGGCCGTCGAAGTCGGCCGCGTTGTTGTCGCTGTCGGTGCAGCCGCCCTCGTCGCGCTGCGCCGAGGTCGTGTTCGCTGAGCGTCGGCGCCGCGCCGGCGCCCTCGAAGAAGTTCGGCGCTGCCGTAGCCGACGAGGTCGACGACGCGCGCCAGCGCAGCCGCGTCGCACGGCTCGGGCTCGCCGTTGCAGCCGAGCGACGTGGTCCCGGTGACGAGCGCGACCTTGCCGGCCGTCGCCGCTCATGTTGATCGGCGTCGCGTCGATCTGGTCGGCGCGGGCACGCGGCGCCGTGTCCGCCGGCGCCTCGGCCTCCTGCACGAGGAAGTAGCGCCCCGGCCGGATCGTTCCCGACAGCTCGGTGAGCTGGCCGGTGTTCGCGCCGAAGTTGCCCGCGCCGGCCGCGCTGGCGTACTGGAGCGACATTCCCGTCAGCGGGATCGGCGCAGCACCGCGGTTGAAGATCTCGATGAAGTCGTGCGTGTGACTCGCGCCTGTGTTTCCCCCTCCGCCGTACACCTGGCTGATGACGAGGTCCGGCGTGCCGGCGGAGGCCGGCGCGGCCACGGCGAAGAAGGCCGCGACGGCGAAGAGGAGTACGCGCATGTCAGGACCCTAGTGCGCGGAGGCGCGGCGATGTGAAGATTGTCAGAGCGCTTGCACCTCGGCGAGCACCTCGCTCACCGAGGCCTTCGCGTCGCCGAACAGCAGGGCGGTCTTCTCGTTGTAGAAGAGCGGGTTGTCGATCCCCGCGAAGCCGCTGTTCATCGAGCGTTTGAGCACGATCACGCTGCCGGCCTTGTCGACGTCGAGGATCGGCATGCCGTAGATCGGCGAGTCCGGGACGGTGCGGGCGGCGGGGTTCGTGACGTCGTTGGCGCCGATCACGAGCGCGACGTCGGTGCGCCCGAACTCGCCGTTGATGTCGTCCATCTCCTTCAGCTTCTCGTACGGCACGTCGGCCTCGGCGAGCAGGACGTTCATGTGACCCGGCATGCGGCCGGCCACGGGATGGATCCCGTACAGCACCTCGATGCCGCGCTTCTCGAGGAGGGCCGCCAGGTCGGCGACCGCGCGCTGCGCCTGCGCGACCGCCATCCCGTAGCCAGGCACGACCACGACGAGCCGCGCGTAGGAGAGTTGGATGGCGACGTCGGCGGCGCTCGTGGAGCGCACGGTGCCGCCCTCCTCCCCGCCGGTCGCGAGCGCCGGCCCGCCGGCCCCGAGGCCGGCGAAGAACACGTTGCCGAGCGAGCGGTTCATGGCCTCGGCCATCTGGCGGGTGAGGATCGAGCCGGAGGCGCCGACGAGCATGCCGCCCACGATCAGCGCCGTGTTGTCGAGCGCCAGGCCGGCGGCGGCCGCGCTGAGGCCGGTGAACGCATTCAGGGTGGAGATGACGACCGGCATGTCCGCGCCGCCGATCGGGAGCACGGCCAGCACCCCGAGCGCGCCGGCGGCGAGCAGGATCAGCCAGAAGAGCAGCTCGTTCTCCGTGCCGGCGGCGATGAAGACCGCGAGCGTGACGGCCGCCAGGGCGAGCCCGGCGTTGACGGCCTTGGGGATGCGGAAGCGCCCCTTGAGCGACTCCTGGAGCTTCAGGAACGCGATGTTGGAGCCCCAGAACGAGATCGAGCCGATGATCGCCGCGAACAGGATCGGGATCAGCTCCTCGAGCGGCGGGTTGCCGCCCGCCTCGAGCGCCTCGCGGTACTCGACCACGCTGATCAGCGCCACCGCCCCGCCGCCGACGCCGTTGAACAGCGCGACCATCTGCGGCATCGCGGTCATCTTCACGTTGCGCGCCGCGGGGACCCCGACCGCGGTGCCGACCGCGACCCCGACCGCGATCAGCGGCCAGTCGCCGATCCGGTCGTGGAGCAGCGTGGCGATGACCGCGATCGCCATCCCGACCGCCGCCACCAGGTTCCCGCGCACCGCGGTCCGCGGCCCGCGCAGCATGTGCAGCCCGAGGATGAACAGCGAGAACGCGACGATGTAGAGCGCGGCGATCAGATCATCCATCGCGCTCTTTTCTCCCCTTGAACATGCCGAGCATGCGGTCGGTGACGAGGAAGCCGCCGACGACGTTGATCGTCCCGAAGGCGACGGCGATCGTCAGCAGGAGGTCCTCGAGCAGCCCGTCGGCGGGGCCGACGAGCAGCAGCCCGCCGAGCACGACGATCCCGTGGATCGCGTTGGTGCCGGACATCAGCGGCGTGTGCAGCGTGTTCGGCACCTTCGAGATGACCTCGAAGCCGACGAACGCGGCGAGGACGAGGATCGCCAGCTCGGTCAGGAGGTCCATCCGGCCGCCTTTCGCGCGCCTTCGTGCACGATCTCACCGTCGCGCGTCACACATGCTCCCTTGATCACGTCGTCGTCCCAGTCGAGCGCAAGGGCGCCGTCCTCGCCGGTCATCAGCTCGAGCAGCGAGAGCACGTTGCGCGCGTAGAGCGATGACGCGTGCTCGGCCATGCTCGACGGCACGTTGAGCGGCGCCGCGATGACCACCCCGTTGTCGGTCACGTAGGTCTCCCCCGGCCGGGTCAGCTCGCAGTTGCCGCCCGCCTCGGCGGCGAGGTCGACGATCACGCTCCCGTGCCGCATCCTCGCCACCGCGTCGGCCGAGATCAGCTTCGGCGCGGGGCGGCCGGGCACCAGCGCGGTCGTGATGATCGCGTCGGAGCGGCCCATCTGCTCGGCGAGCGCCGCCCGCTGGGTCTCCTGCTCCTCGGGCGTCAGCTCGCGCGCGTAGCCGCCGGAGCCCTCGGCGTCGCCGAGGCCCTCGACCTCGAAGAACTTCGCGCCCAGCGACTCGATCTGCTCCTTGACGGCGCTCCGGACGTCGAACCCGGTGACGACGGCGCCGAGCCGCCGCGCGGTGGCGATCGCCTGCAGCCCGGCCACCCCGGCGCCCAGCACGAGCACCTGGGCGGGCGGGATCGTGCCTGCCGCCGTCATCAGCATCGGCAGGAAGCGCTGCATCTCCTGGGCGGCGATGAGGACGGCGCGGTAGCCGGCGACCGTCGCCTGCGAGGAGAGCGCGTCCATCGACTGCGCACGCGAGATCCGCGGGATCGCCTCCATCGCGAACGCCGTGGCGCCCGTGCGCGCGATCGCCGACACGTTCTCGCCGTCCGTGAGCGGGGCGAGGAAGCCGATCAGCACGTGCTCGCTCGTGAGGCCACCGGGCGGCCCGGGCGCCACCCGCGCCACGACGTCGGCCGCCCAGGGGTCACCGACCGAGCCGCCGACCTCGGTGTAGTCGCCGTCCGGCACGCCCGCACCCGCACCCGCGCCCGCCTCGATCACGACCTCGTGGCCGGCGCCGGTCAGGCGCCGAACGACATCCGGAACGAGAGCCACGCGCCGCTCACCCTCGGCCGTCTCCTTCGGAACGCCGATCCGCATCCGCGCAGGACCGTATACGACATGACGCGCCCGTCACATCAAGGCCGAGACGAGCGCCCCGGCCGCCGGGACCCGCGAGGCGGCGGCGAGGGCGCTGCGGCGCGGGGACGTCGCGCCGATCTCCGGCAGCGCCTGACGGGCGCGTGTCGCGGCCGACGGCGTCGCTGTCGCCGTGGCGGTCCCCGTGGCGCCCGGCGCTGTGGTCGAGGCCGCCGCGGCAGCCGCCTGGCGGGCTCGCGGCACCGGCTTGAGCGGCAGGGTCTTGCGGGCGAGCGCCGCGACCGCCTGGGCGGTGACCCACACGGGCGTCTGGCGGCTCGTGCGCGAGTAACGGACCTCGCCGCTCGCAGCGGTCAGCGAGCGCAGGTAGCTCATCGGGTCGCGCGAGCCTGCGCGCCGGACCCGGCTGGGCTCACGCCCCGCCGCGAGCAGGGCCTGGACGGCCCACGCGGTCGACTGTGCGTTCGACGGCCCGCCGGGCACCAGCGCGAAGCCGCCGTCGGACGCCTGGTTGCGCACGAGGAACCGGGCCGCGCGCCGCACGACCGGCCGGCCGCGCCAGCCGGCGGCCACGAGCCCCTGGATCGCCGCGCCGGTGTCGTCGATCCCGGACGGCCCGCCGCGGCCGCCGAAGTTGAAGCCGCCGTCGGCGTTGGCCTGCCGGCCGATCCACTCGGCCGCCCGCTGGACGGCGGTGTCCCGGCGCGGCCGCCCCGCGGCGCGCAGCCCGAGGATCGCGAACGCCGTCGTGTTCACCCGGCCCGCGAACGACCCGCCCCGCCGCTGCCGCGCGAGCAGCGCCCGCTCGAGGTTCCGGCCGCCGATCCGCGGCGGCAGCCCGGCCGCCCGCAGGACGAGGATCGTCCGGTTGAGCTCCCCGAGGTCGTTCAGCTCGCGCGCATGCGCGCGGATGTACGCGACCGCGTTCGGCGAGCCCGCGTCGCGCGGGTTGCGGCCCGCCGCGGCGAGGCCGAGCGCTGCCCAGCCCGTGTAGATCTGCGAGGAGGCCTGGCCCGGGGTCCCGCCCCAACCGCCGTCGTCGTTCTGAGCCCGCAGCAGGTAGCGCTCGGAGCGGTCCGCGGCCGCCGCGTCGGCCTGGGAGGCGCGGGCCGGCGGCGGCACCGTCCCGACCGCCACGACGAGCAGCAGGCCCACCGCCGCCACCGGCACCCAGTGGACCTCGAACCGCGTCCGGTAGCGCGCCAGCGCGCGCACGAGCGCGGGTCCGAACGCGAGGCAGAACAGCGTGCTGCCCACCGCGTGGGCGAGGTCGAACGGCAGCGACGTGGTGAACACGGCGACGAGCTTCGCGAGCGTGTGGTCGCCGGAGTAGGTGACCCACAGGTGCAGGTTCATCACCGCCCCGAAGCCGAGCGACGCGAGCGCGCACGCCGCCGCCAGTGGCACCCGCCCGAGCTCGCGGCCGGCGACGCGAGCCAGCACGGCGCCGGCGATCCCCACCCCGCCCCAGGCCGCCATCTGCCACGGGGTCCACGGACCCTGGCCGAAGAAGAGGTTCGAGGCGAGCGCCGCGACGGCGCCGACCGCGAACCCCGGGGCGCCTCCGAGCACGTAGCCCGAGATCAGCACGATGTCGGTCGTCGGCTTGACGTTGGGGAGCGGCGCGAACGCGATCCGCCCGAGCGCCGCCAACGCCGCCAGCGTCGCCACGAGCGCTATCACGCGGGCCGTCGGATGGGCCCGCTCGTACCAGGCGAAGCCCCCCAGGAGCGCCAGGCCGAGGATCGCGAACGAGGCGGCGACCCAGCTCATCCCACGACCTCCTCCGCGACCCGCAGGAGCGCAGCGCCGCTCTCCGGGTCGAGCGCGCCTCCGGCTCCGCCCAGCACACGGGCGGTCTGGGTGGCGAAGTACCAGCCTCCGCCGAGCACCTCGGCCGTCGGCGCGTCGGCCACCGGCCGGCCGTCGCCGAGGAGGATCGCCCGCTCCGCCCACGCGGCGGCGAACTCGGCGTCGTGGGTGGCGACGAGGACCGCCGTGCCGCCAGCCGCCAGCTCCCGCAGGCGCGCGGCGAGCCGAGCGCCGTGGCCGCGGTCCATCCCGCGCGTCGGCTCGTCGAGGCACACGGCCACAGGCGGCGCGCCGGTGGAGAGGACCAGCTCCAGCGCGAGCCGCTGCCGCTCGCCGCCGGACACGTCGCGCGGGTGGCGGTCCGCCAGCGCGCCGGCGTTCTCGACGTCGTCGCCGATGCGGTCGTGCAGGAAGTAGTCGCCAGGGTTCTGGAGCAGCAACGCCACCCGCCCGGCGCGCACGACCTTGCCGCGCGTCGGCTCGAGCAGCCCGGCCAGCAGCCGGAGCAGGGTGGACTTGCCGGCCCCGTTGCGCCCCAGCAACGCCACCGCCTCGCCGGGCGCGAGCGCCAGGTCGACCCCGCGCAGGATCGCCGGTCCGGACGCGACCTCGTACCACGCCCGCCGCAGCGCGACGACCGGATCGGGACCGGCCGCGCGGCGCCGCCACCTGCGCCCCCGGCCCGCCTCGTCGCCGATCGGCTCCTCGTTGCCTGCCGGGAGCGCGGCGATCCGGCCGGCGAGCGCCGTCCGGGCGGCCTTGACCGTTGCCGGGCGCTCCGCGATGCCGGCCAGCGCGCACAGGCGGGTGACCGGCGGCTGGAGCTCAGGCGGCGCCCATGCGGCGAACGCCGCCGGTGAGCCGTCGAAGGCGATCGCGCCGTCGTGGAGGGCGACGACCCGGTCGGCAGCCGGGAGGCAGCGCTCGAGCCGGTGCTCGGCGAGCACGACGGCCGTCCCCCACTCCTCGTTGATCCGCCGCAGGACGCCGAGCAGCTCGTCGCCGGCGACGGGATCGAGCTGCGACGTCGGCTCGTCGAGCAGCAGCACTCGCGGGCGCCCGGCGAGCGCCGCGCCGAGGGCCACGCGCTGGAGCTCGCCGCCCGACAGGTCGTGGGTCGAGCGATCGAGCAGCGCGGCGATCCCGAGCGCCAGCGCCGCCTCCTCGACGCCGCGGGCCACCGCGGCGGCGCTCCAGCCACGGTTCTCGAGCGGGAACGCGAGCTCGGACCGCACGGTCGCCATGACCACCTGCGTCTCGGGGTCCTGGAACAGCGTGCCGGCCACGGCGGAGAGCTCCGCCGGCCCGTGCTCGCGCGTGTCGAGCCCGCCGCACGCCAGCCGACCCGCGAACGTGCCGCCGTGGAAGTGCGGCACGAGGCCGGCCGCGGCGCGCAGGAGCGTCGACTTGCCCGAGCCCGAGGCGCCGGCGAGCACGACGAACTCACCGGGCTCGACGGTGAGCGACACGTCACGCAGCGACGGCCCGGCCGCTCCCGGATAGGCGTACGTGACGCTCTCGAGGGCGAGCGCGGTCACGCGATCCCCCGGCGGTCGGCGAACGGCAGCAGCGCGCACACGGCCAGCGCCGCGGCGATCGCGAGCTGGGGCGCGCCGAGCGCGGCGGCGGTGCGCGGGTAGGCCTCGAAGCCCTCCCAGCCGCCGATCCCGGCGGTCACGGCGAGCGCCGCCAGACCGAGGGCGCTGGCGCCGAAGGCCAGGTCATGGCGGGAGACCGGCCGCCGCCGGCGCTGCGGCCTCCCGGCGGCGCCGAACCCGCGCACCTCGAGCGTGGCCGCCACGTCGGTGGCCCGGTCGAGCGCGCCGGCGGTCACCGCGCGCAGCACGCCGAGCCGCGGCGGAGCGCCGGTCAGCGTCCGCTGGGCGTCGGCCAGCCGCCGGCCGTCGCGGGCCAGCACGGGGACGAGGCGCGTCGCCAGCGCCGCGGTCACGCCCGCCCGCAGCGACCTCCGGCGCAGGGCGCGCAGCAGCTCGTCGGCGTCGACCGTCGCGGTGAACAGCGCCGCGGCGCCGATCATGGCCACGGCCCGCAGCCCGAGGACGGCGCCGTAGGCGAGCGCCTCCGCGGTGATGTCGAGCCGTCCGAGGCCGGGGACCGTGCCGCCTCGGAACACCACGGTCAGCCCCTCGCGGGTCACGAGGGCGTTGACCACCGCGATGGCCGCGCCGAAGGGGAGCGCCCACAGCACGGCACGACCCACGTACCGCCCCGCATGGGCGGCGACGGCGGCGGCGAACACGACGCCCAGCAGCGCCGCCACCAGCAGCGGATGCTCGAACGACAGCGCGACGAGCCCGAGTGTCACGCACCACGACGCCGCGACACCCGCGCGAGCGGCACGCAGCGAGCTCACGGCCCCGTCCCGGAGCCGCTGACCGGGAGCGGGACGTCGCGGCCGGCCTCGACGGCGAGCGCGAAGTGCTGCTCGAGGCGCTCCTCGGTGAGCGCGGCCGCGGCCGCCGCCACACCGACGTCGTCGGTCCCGGTCACGATCCAGGTCGGCGCCTGGGCCTCGACGCTGGTGGCGGCGACCAGTCCCGAACCCGCGCGCAGCGTGCGTGCCGGCTGGCCGTCGGCGTTGAGGAGCACGATCGCGTCGCCCGTGCCGGTCGGCCGGGCGAAGATTCCCGTGGCGGCCGGGCCGCGCTCGAGCCGCCGGGCGACGGCGTCGCGGCGGACCTCGGCCCAGCGGCCGACCAGCACGCGCAGGACCTCCTTCCCGGGCGACTGCTCGAGCACCGCCCGCGGCACGGCCTTGACGCCGGCCTGCTCGAGGCGCGTCGTGACCTCGTCGCAGGAGCGCTCGTCGTCGCCGGCGCAGACCAGGCGGACGGGGAAGCGCTTGCCCTCGAGCCCGGTGGCGAACGGCTCGGGAAAGGAGCCGACCACAGCCGGGACGCGCTGGGCCGCCTCCCAGTTGTGGTGGTCCCACCAGACGCGCTCCCCGGCGGAGACGCGGCGCTCGGCGGCGCCCACGGGCGCCTCGATCCCGTTCACGTAATAGAACCAGTCGACGTGCCGGCCGTCGGCGCGGCCGCCGCGAATCCCGTCGATCTCCTGGACGAAGCCGCCGCCGTAGCGGGTGTCGACCTCGTAGCGGTCCTGGAGCAGCCGCATCACGGTGTCGCCTTCCGTGGCCGTCTCCTCGTCGATGCCCTCGTGCAGCGCCTCGCCGCCGAAGTCGCGCGTGACGGTGAGCGTGACGTCGCCGCGGGTGGCGCCCTCCCCGAAGCCGCAGCCGGCGAAGGCGGCAAGGAGCGCCGCGAGGACGAGCAGACGCCTCATCCGACGGTCACCGTCACGGGGAAGGCGCGCACCAGGCCGGCGCGGGTGGCGGTCAGCCGCAGGCGCCCGAGCTCCGGGCCGACCGTGAGCACCGCCGCGCCCTGGGCGTCCGTCGTCGCCGCCGCCGAGCCGAGCCGCACGGTGGCGCCCGCCGCCGCCACCCCGCGCCCGTAGTCGTCATAGCCGCGCACCGTGACGCGCAGCGCCTCGCCGGGCCGCGCCGTGCGCCGCTCCGGCCGCGCCTCCAGGGTGCGCTGGCAGCTGCCGGACGCCTGGAGCTCGCACCAGAACCACGTGACCCGCTGGCCGTGCCGCAGCTGCCGGCCGGTGCCGAACGAGCCGGCGGGGTCGGCCGCCCCCGCCGTTCCCGCGCGGCGGCCGACCTTGTAGACCCAGCCGCCCCTCCCCTTCTCGCGCTCGCGCCCGACCTTGGCCACGTAGAGGCCACCCGCGTCACGCGGGTCGCGCCCGCAGCGCGCGTAGTCGCGGATGCCGAGGCGCAGCCGGGTCGCCGCCAGAACCGAGAGCGGCGTCCGCGCGCCCACGCGGCAGCGGCGCCCGGACACCTTCACCGTGCGCTGCTTGAGCCGCACCTCCTTGGGCGCGCGCAGGATCCGCTCCTTGCCGACCACCATCACGTCGACGGTGGCGGCCGACGCCGGCGCCGCGGGAAGCAGCGCGACGCGCGAGGATGGCGAGCGCAGCCCTCATCCGACCCGGAAGACCACCTTGTTGCGGCCCCGCTCGAGCCGGTCGCGGTTGCCGGCACGGTCCACCGCGATCGCCTCGAGCACGTACCGCCCGGGAGCGAGGCGCTCGGGCAGCAGGTAGCTCCAGCGCCCGCGCTCCGGATCGACCGCGAACGTGAGCCGGCGCCCGCACGGCCGCCGCACGAAGCGCTCGACGACCGCCGAGTAGGTCGAGCAGCGGCCCTCCCGCTTGCGCCGGAGGCTGACCAGGACCTCCCGGATGCCCGCCGGATCGGCCCCCACCCGGCCGCGCAGCTCGCGCGGCCCGCGCGCGTAGTCGGCGCCGTGGCGGATGCGGGACACGCGGGCGAGCGGCGCCGTCTGGTCGCGCGAGCCGCCGCACGGTCGCCGCGTCACGCACACGCGCAGGCGGTTCGAGCGGATCGCGCCGGTCTTGGAGGCCTTGAGGTCGACCTGCGGGAGCGCGCCGACCGGGTCGAGCGTCAGCCGGCCGTCGGCGCCCGTGACCCCACCGCCGACCTCGGCGCCGGCGACCGGGTCACCGGTCGCCGCGTCGGCCACGAAGACCGTGAACGCACGGTCGGGGCGCGCCCGGCGCGGGCCGTAGAGCGCGAGCAGGATCTCCGACCCGTCGCCGTAGGCGAACAGCACGTCGTCGCCGTCGTCGACCGGGTCCGCGCAGGCGCCGAAGCTCGCGAACTGGCTGTTCTCGTACTCGGCCAGGAAGCGTCCCGTAGCGGCGTCGAACTCGACCGACTCCCCGTCGATCGTCTCGAACGTCGCCCCGAAGTCGGGATGCCAGGTGCCGGTGATGGAGAACGGCGCGCGCTTGGCCGCCGCGGCGACCACGGCGCCCCGTGTCGGCACCGGAGTCGGGCTGCTGCCGCCCGTCGTGGTGCCGTCGCACCGGTGGGTGACGGTCTCGTCGGTGAAGCGGAAGCCGCGCACGTCGGTGGTAACCGGGCCTTCGAAGATCGTCCGCGTCGGCCCCTCGATCCGGAGGTCGACGGTGACCGGCTCGGCGGCAGCGGGCGCCGCGGCTGCGAGGGCCAAGCCGGCTGCGAGGCCGGCGATGCTTGGGAACTTCATGGGTCTGAGCCACCCCTTTCCGCGAGGGCGAATCGGCTTGGGGTCGGAGGGAGGTCTCCTGGCTCCCGGGACTACCTCCCGCGCCTTCCCGGCTCGCGTTGCGACGCCAGTGGCTGCGGCCATGCGGCCGCGTGCGGTGGGGCCTCCCCGGTCACAGTGGCGGGTCCACGCCGGATTCTCACCGGCTTCCCTGTCCACCGACCTTGGTTGTCGGGGCCATGCTATACCGGCCGCAGGTCATGACCGTCAATCTCACGCGGATCTACACGCGGCTCGGCGACGGGGGCGAGACGCACCTCGGCGACATGAGCCGCGTGCCGAAGACGGACCCGCGGATCGAGGCGTACGGGACGGTCGACGAGCTGAACGCCGCGATCGGCGTGGCGCTGGCCCTGCCTGGCCTGCCCGAGCGCTTCGCCGGGTGGCTGCAGCGGGTCCAGAACGACCTGTTCGACGTCGGCGCCGACCTCTCGGTCCCGCCCGGCGGCGACCGCGCGCGGCTGCGGGTGGCGGCTGAGCAGACCGCCTGGCTGGAGGCCGCGCTGCGACGAGGTCAACGCCGAGCTCCCGAGCCTCAAGTCGTTCGTGCTCCCGGGCGGCTCGGCCGCCGCCGCGCAGCTGCACGTGTGCCGGACCGTGTGCCGGCGGGCCGAGCGGCGGACGATCGCGTGCGGCGACGACGTCAGCCCGGAGTGCGTGCGGTACCTCAACCGCCTCTCCGACCTCCTGTTCATCCTCTCGCGAGCCGCCAACGTGGACGCGGGCGTCGAGGAGCCCCTGTGGGAGCCGGGCCGCTACCGGTGACCGACAACGGGCTGTTCCCGGCCGAGCACCGGGCGCTGCGGGAGCTCTACGGGGGCGGTCGCCACCTCGCCGCTCACTGGGACCGTCTCGCCGCGAACCTCGGCGGCGAGCCCGCGAAGGTGCTGTCCAGAGGCGCCGCCGCCGCGCGCGAGATGCTCGGCGAGCTCGCCGACCGCACCGCCGTCCACAACCTGCACGGCGAGCCGGCGGCGCAGGGCGCCGGCGGGCAGCTCGCGCACCTGCGGGGCGCCGCCGACCTCCTGCTCGAGCGCAATCAGGCGCTCCGGGGAGCGGTGCTCGAGGCCGCCCACGTCGGGATCCTGCTCGCGTACCTCGCCGAGCTGGCGACGGCGCGCGGCGATACCGACCTCGCGTCGTGGGAGCGCGCCTGGGAGGGCCGTCTGCGAGAGCTCGAGGGCGCCGCCCGCGGCGTGGCGGTCGCCGAGGGCCGCACGCCCGAGCGGGCGGTCGAGCCCGCGCACGACTCGCGGCTGGGCCGCGCGGGTCACTCCTTGGCCGCGGGGCTCGGCACGGTGGGCGAGGCGATCGACGCCTCGGTCGTCGGGCGCGCCGTGCGCCGCCGGCGTGGCGGTTGACAACGTCAACTGCGGCTGGGTAGGGAAGCGAGGGGGTCGGCCGCCGGCGAGGGTGCATTTCGTCGACCTCACCGCGCCTCGGCGCGTCGCGTCGACGTTAGGCACCTATACGGTGCACTTCGTCGACCTCACGAGGCGCGGCGTGGTGAGGTCGACGTTATGCACCCCCGCCTCCCCTACCCAGCCGCCGTTGACGTTCGCCGGGGCCGACCACCCCGCCCCAACCGCAGCCGCACCTCCTCGGCCTCAGGCGGCGCCGCCATGAGCTGCCAACCCCGCGGCGACAGCGCGTAGACGGCGCCGTTCTCGCGCAGCAGGATCCGCCCCTCGGCCGTGGTGGCGAGCGGGGCCTCGCTCAGCGGCCAGTCGCCGTAGCCCTCGAGCCGGTCGATCGCCCGCCGGATCTCGCGGTGGCGGACGCCGCGCTCGAGCAGCGCGTGCACGATCGCGGCCTCGGCGACGTCCTCGACGCTATAGACGTGCGGCAGGTCCGCCGACTGCGACGGGCGGATGTAGCCCCACCGGGCCCACTGGCCGATCGTGTTCCCCGACACACCGGCGAGCTCTCCCGCCTCGCCTGCGAGGAAATGTCCGTGCACTCTGGCCACGGATCAAGATATGCCCGCCCCGGGCCTGCTTGGCAAGCCCGGGGCGGGTGTACAGGGGTACGTGTCGGTGGCGCCGGCGACCGGACTGCTCAGCCGCCAGTGACCTCGACGTACCGCAAGCTCACCTGTCCGACGGCGATCCAGTCGCCGTCGCTGAGCGCCGCCTCGCTCACGCGCTCCCCGTTGACGTAGATGCCGTTCAGGCTCCGATCGTCGAGCAGCACCGCGCGCCCGCCGCGATGGACCACCACGGCGTGCCGGCGGGAGACGGACGCATCGTCGAGCACGATGTCGGACACCGGGCTGCGCCCGATGTGGAGGCTCTGCCCCTCACGCTCCCCGAGGGCATACAGCACGAGCTCGCCGCGGTCGTCGGCGGCCAGGTACCGCCCGGGCGCGGTCCTGAGGACGGTGGCGGCCGCCTGCGGGCTGTCCTCGTCGGGGAGGGCATGCAGGGGCCGCGTCTCCTGCGTCGGAGCTTCCGTGCGCAGGGACGCGAGGGCATCGCTCATGCGGGGCATCCTTCTGGCCATTTCCAAGCGAGAAATAAATGTGCCCCCAGCACGAATCCAGAATGTTTGCGCGCGAACAATTCCGCCTCGCCGCTGAACCCAGTCAGCGCGCGGCCTGGAGGCGCACAAGCTCCATGAAGAGCGTGTCCCGCCACTGCTTCGAATTGGGGTCGAGCCAGGACGACTCCATCACGCCCACGCGGCGGAAGCCCGCCTTCTCGTAGCACCGCACGGCGGCCGGGTTGTCGGTCGCCGGGTCGATCGTCACGCGGTGATGCCCGCGATCGGTCAGCAGATGCTCGACGAGCGCCTTGAGCGCGTCGGTCCCGATGCCCCGACCCTGCCGGTCCGCGCCGACGAAGATGTCGATCCACGCGTGGCGGTAGTCCTCCTCCGGCTCCTCCCCGTACTGGATCATCCCCACCGTCTCACCGTCGAGGACGATGCACATGCGCGTCACCTCGGGCTCGTCGGAGAGCGGGAAGTCGTCCTCGAGCGGACCCCACCACCGGGTGACCTCGGGCGCCGCGCGCAGGCGCCGCAGGTCGTCGGCATCACCCTCCTGCACCGGCCGGAGCGTCACATGGTCGCCGTGGAGCGTCGTGCGCACGACTCGGATCATGGCGAGTCGGGCCCGCGGCCCGGTGGCATTTCGCGCCGGTGTTGAGGACGCGCCGCGAGCGCATGCCTTCCGGGCCGGCGGGGTCTCGCAGCGCTTGATGCCGTAGGCGCGCGCCGCCTCGCGCGCGGTCGCTGCGGAACGGGAGATGGTCTTCGCCTGCTGTTGAACCCGTCCAGCCACCGTTCCCACGAGCCGTCCATCTTCGACGCCGTGGCCGCGAACGCGGACCAGCACCGTGGTGCGGGCGAACTGGTCGATGACCTTCGTCGCCGCCGGCGTCGGCTCCGGCTACGTCGACGTGATCCGCGCGTACGGCTACGGGCGCCGAGGCCCACATCGTCAACGCGAGCCTGGGCGGCAGCGCGTTCTCGCGGGCCGAGCGGGACGCGATCGCCGCCGCCCCGCAGACGCTGTTCGTCGTGGCGGCGGGCAACGACAGCGCCGACAACGACGCCCAGCCCTCCTATCCGTGCAACCACGCGCTCGCCAACGTGGTGTGCGTGGCGGCAAGCGATCAGCGTGACGGCCTGGCGGACTTCTCCAACTACGGGGCGACGACGGTCGACCTCGCCGCGCCGGGCGACAAGATCGCCAGCACGTACACCGGCGGCTCGTGGGCGCTGCTCTCCGGCACCTCCATGGCCACGCCGCACGTGGCCGGCGCCGCCGCGCTGCTGTGGGCCCGCGCCCCGGCGGCTTCCGTGGCCCAGGTGCGCGAGGCGCTGCTGTCCTCCGTCGTGCCCCGGCCCGCGCTCCTCGGCCGGACCGTCACGGGCGGCGTGCTGAACGCCGAACGAGCGCTGAGGACCATCGACCCCAACGCCGCCGCTGCCGTCCCAGAAGCCCCGATCACGCCGGCGCCGGCCCCGGCACCGTCTCTCTCCCCCAGCGCCGCGCCCGATACGGCCGCCCCCGTGCTGCGCCTCTCGCTGTCGCGGCGCCAGGCGCTGGCGACGGTGCTCAGCCGAGGCGTCCTCGCCCGCGCGAGGTGCTCGGAGGCCTGCACGCTCCGCACCCGGCTGCTCGCGTCGCACAACGCCGTCATCGGCAGCGCGCGCACGGGAGCCCTCGGCGGGCGAGGGAAGACGATCCGCACCCGCCCGTCGCGCCGCGCACGCACGCGCCTCCGCCGGTCCCGGACGGTCACGCTGCGGCTCGAGATCCGCGCGATCGACGCGGCGCGCAACACGCGCGTCGTCACGCGGCGCGTGTCACTCCAGCGTTGACCCCCTTCCTCATGCCTGCGCTGTGACGGGGCGCCGCCGGGAGGCGGCGCCCCGCACCCCTTCACTCTCCGGCGACGGCGGCCACCCGGAGGGTGCCCATCTCGCCGGTCTGGCCCTCCACGTCGCCGAACGGCTGCCAGCTCCCGTTCGTGAAGCG
This sequence comes from uncultured Solirubrobacteraceae bacterium, assembly GCA_963730535.1. Classification (GTDB taxonomy): domain Bacteria; phylum Actinomycetota; class Thermoleophilia; order Solirubrobacterales; family Solirubrobacteraceae; genus DASSUW01. Next base: position 95,363 of record CAVSRU010000010.1, on the reverse strand, counting down.
GATCGTGTGCCACAGCCGGCCCTGGGAGTTGATCGCGCAGACGTGCAGCTGGCCGGCGGTGAAGCCGGCCGCGACCTCGCGCAGCGTGCCCATCTCGCCGGTCTGGCCCTCGATGTCGCCGAACGGCTGCCAGCTCCCGTCGGCGAAGCGGATCGTGTGCCAGAGACGGCCGTTCGAGTTGATCGCGCACACGTGGAGGTCGCCACCGATCGCGGCGGTCGCGACCTGGCGCAGGGTGCCCATCTCGCCGGTCTGGCCCTCGACGTCGCCGAACGGCTGCCAGCTGCCGTTCGCGAAGCGGATGGTGTGCCACAGCCGGCCCTTCGAGTTGATGGCGCACACGTGCGCGGCCGCGCCCACCGCGGCGACCGCCACCTGCTTGAGGTTGCCCATGTCGCCGGTCTGGCCCTCGACGTCGCCGAACGGCTGCCAGCTCCCGTTCGCGAAGCGGATCGTGTGCCACAGCCGCCCCTTCGCGTTGATCGCGCAGACGTGCAGCTGGGCGCCGGCGACGGCGGCCGCGACCTGGCGCAGGGTGCCCATCTCACCGGTCTGGCCCTCGACGTCGCCGAACGGCTGCCAGCTCCCGTTGACGAAGCGGATCGTGTGCCACAGCCGCCCCTTCGAGTTGATCGCGCAGACGTGCAGCTGGGCGCCGGCGACGGCGGCCGCGACCTGGCGCAGGGTGCCCATCTCACCGGTCTGGCCCTCGACGTCGCCGAACGGCTGCCAGCTCCCGTTGGGGAAGCGGATGGTGTGCCACAGCCGCCCCTGGGAGTTGACCGCGCACACGTGCGTGCGCGCGAGCGCCCGGTGGGCGTTGATGCGTCCGCGGCCCAGCAGGCCGACGAAGTTCGGGTTGGCCGCGTCGATGTTGTCGCAGGTCGCTCTCGATCGTCTGCCGGACCTGCTGGTTCGTCAGCGCGCGGCTCCGAGACCACACGAGCGCGGCGAGGCCCGCGACGTGCGGCGACGCCATCGAGGTGCCGTCCAGGAAGTCGTAGCCGTCGTCCGGGAACGTCGACAGGATGTTCACGCCGGGCGCCGACACGTCGACGTTCGTGCCGAAGTTCGAGAACGTCGCCCTGACGTCGGCCTGATCCGTGGCCGCGACCGCGATCACCTGCGGGTACACGCCGGGGAACTGCGGGGTCACGTCGGTGTTCTGGTTGGCGTTGCCGGCCGCGAACACGACGACCACGTTGTTGTTGACGGCGTTGATGATCGCGTTGCGGACGCCGGCGTGGTCGCCGTTCATCCGCCAGCTGCAGTTGACGACGTACCGGCGGTTCGGGTTCGCCGCGGCCTGCTGCGCCGACGTAGTTGATCGCGTCCGCGCGGTTCTGGTTCATGCCCGTCGGTGAGGTCGACGCGCAGCGGCATCAGCCGGCAGCCGGCCGCGACGCCGATGACGCCCGCGACGTTGTCGACTGCCGCGACCGTGCCCGCGACGTGCGTCCCGTGGCCGTCCTCGTCGTCCGGCACGGCGTCGCCGGCGTCGCCGAAGTCCCAGTCCTCGGTGCCGCGCGGGAGGATGTTGGGCTGCGAGGTCCGGGTGGTCGAGGTCCGCGCCGGTGTCGATCACGGCCACGATCACGTCGGGATGCCCGCGCGTCGAGGTCCCACGCCTCGGCGCGTCGATATCGGCGTCCGCCGCCCCGGCGGTCCCGTTGACGTTCTGACCGGTGTTGTGCAGCCCCCAGAGCTCGGCGAAGCGCGGGTCGTCGGGGATGTAGAGCGCGCTGTTGAAGCTCACCTCGCTCGGCTCGGCGAACGCGACCTCGGGCATCGCGGCGAACCGGCGGATGGTCTCGAACAGCCCCTGGCCTTCCGGCACGGCGATCGTGTAGTAGCCCGGCGTGCGCTGCTCCGCGATCACCCAGCTGCCCTGCTCGCCGATGATCCGCTCGGCTTCCTCCTTGCCGACCTCGGGCTTGAACTGGACCGTCAGCTCGTCGGGCAGGAAATAGCGGGTGAGGCCGTCGTCGTCGACCATCGCCGGGATCGCGTTCGCGACCTCGGGCCGCTCCAGCAGCGGTCGCGTCGCGGCGTTGATGTCCTCCGCGTCCGCCACCCGCACAGCCGCGAAGCCGCGCTTGCGGTTGTAGCCCTCGCTGATCCTCAGCGGCGTCGACGCCATCGCCGCGCCGACGTCCGTGTCGCGCGGCGGCGTGTGGAACGTCACCACCGCCTCGTCCCGCGTCGGCGTGAAGGCGAGCTTGCGGCCGCTCAGCTTGTCCGTGTATGAGCGGTCGGTCTCGTCGCCCGCGACGGTGGGCCTCTTGATGCTCATGTGCGCTCAGCTCCTGGCGGTTGGGAATGGTGAAGTCCCCAGCTAGAGGCCTTCGCGGCGCCGCTGATACACGGCGGTATCAACGCCGCGGCTCGCGCCTGTTAACGGTTCGATAAGCACGGCGAGCGCAAAGGGGAACGACATGGATGGAACCGACGAGGAGGTCCTCGCGGCCCGTCTCGGCAGGACACTGGCCATCGTGGACCCGGCTCCGCCCGGCCTCCAGGAAGCGGCGTATCAGCTGCTCACCTGGCGGACCGTCGACGCCGAGCTGGCCGACCTGCTCGACGCCGGTCTCGCCCGCATTCCTGAGTGGTGAGGCGCCTGCAAGGTTCCTGCAAGGGCGCCGTAAGGCCCGGCCCGGAGAGTCGGGCTCATGCCCTTCAGCCCGAGCGCCCGCATCGTCCACGCTGCAGCCGCCGGTGACCAGGGAGCCTGGAACGAGCTTGTGGAGCGCTACTCCGGCCTGCTGTGGGCCGTCGCCCGTGCCCACCGGCTGAGCACCGGCGACGCCGCCGACATACCGTCCAGACGAGCTGGCTCCGGCTCGTCGAGCACCTCGGGGCCGTCAGGGACCCCGACGGCATCGGGGTGTGGCTGGCGACGCCCGCGCGCCGTGAGTCCCTGCGCACGCTGCGCCGCGCGTCCCGTAGCGAGCCGTCCGACGCGATCGACGCGCTCGCCGACCCGGCCCTGACGGACGTCGATGCACGTCTTCTGCGAGACGAACGCGACGCCGCCCTCTCGAGGGCGTTCGGACGGCTGCCGGCCCGCGACCAGGCGCTGCTGCGGCTGCTGACGACCGATCCCGCGCCCAGCTACGAGGAGATCAGCGCCGCGCTGGCGATGCCGATCGGCTCGATCGGCCCCACGCGCGGACGGGCGCTCGCGCGCCTGAGGCGCGAGCTGCGGCAGCTGCGGGAACGCTTGACCTGGACCGTGACGCAGTTGGATCTCAGCCAGCTGGAGACGACCGCCCCGCCGTCAGCTGATCCATGCTTGGCAGGATCCGGTAGTCTGCTCAGCGGCGCTGACGGCGACAGCTCGGCAACGGGCTCCTCGCGGCGACCGTCCACGCCGCCAGGCGGCTGCGCGAGTCGGTCACCCCGCCGACAACCGCGTCCAGTACAACGACGGGATGATGTCGATCGTCGACTCCACGTCCAGCTACGAGCGCTGGCTCGGCCGGCAGATCGACATCGTCCGCGCGGACCTCGAGACGAAGCACGAGCTGATGGCCGAGAGCGCCTTCGTGTGCTTCCGCGGCACGTACTACCGCTGGCTCGAGCGGGTCGCCGACACGGCGCCCGGGCTCGACGCTCCCGTCGTCGCCGGCGTCGGCGACCTGCACGTCGAGAACTTCGGCACCTGGCGGGACGCCGAGGGCCGGCTCGTCTGGGGAGTCAACGACTTCGACGAGAGCGAGGAGCTCCCGTACACCTACGACCTCGCGCGCCTGGCGGCGAGCGCCTTGCTCGCCATCCGGGAGGCGAAGGTCAAGCTCGACCCCGAGGCGGCGACCGACGCGATCCTCGCCGGCTACCGCAAGCGCATCGGCCTCAGGACGGCCGGCCGATCGTGTTGGCCGGGCGTCATCGTCGGCTGGCGCGACTCGTCGACGACGAGCTCCCCGATGCAGCGGAGTGGTGGCAGGAGACGCTCGGGCTCGCGCCCGCGGCAGCGGTGCCGCCGAGTCGGCACGCGTGGCGCTGGAGGCGGTGCTGCCGGCAGCGGACTGGCGGTACGAGCTCCGCACCAGGGCGTCGGGCGTGGGCAGCCGAGGGCACCGCCGCCTCGTGCTCACGGGCGACTGCGACGGCGCGCCCGCCGCGCGCGAGCTCAAGCAGCTGTCGCCTCCGGCGGGACACTGGCTCGGGCGCGCCGCGAGCGAGGGCGCCGAGACTCGTGCGGGTCTGGTCCGGTCCGCCGACCCGCTCCGCGCCGTCCGCGGCGGCTGGGTCGCACGGCGGATCGCGCCCGACTGCGTCAAGCTCGATCTCGGCGAGGTCGGCACCCGCACCGGAGCCCGCCGGATGCTGGCGTGGATGGGCGCCGAGACCGCGAACGTGCACCTCGCGAGCGCGGACGTCAGCGAGGTTCTGGCCGACCTCAAGCACCGCAAGCGCCGCTGGCTCGAGCGTGACGCGGAGCGCCTTGCCGACGCCGCCCGCAAGGACTTCAAGGTCTGGCGGCGCCACATGTCGCGGGCCTAGCCCCGTCTATCACCCGTCGCCCCCCGAGCCGTGGGACTGGCTCGACGTCGCCCGATTCTGCGAGCGCCAGGCACGCCGCTGCCTCGGGCCCGGCGAGGACGCTCGGACGCCGCGCAGGAGGCGGTCATGCGGGCATGGCGCATGCGCCGCCACTGCGCCACGCCCTCCGCCCCGTGGGGATGGCTCGCGCGCATCAGCCAGCGTGAGGCGATGCGGGTCGCCGCTCGGCGGCGTGAGTCGCCGCTCGCGGACGAGCTCGTCGTCGACGCGCCGGCACAGACACCAGATCTGCTCGAGCGCCTCACGGTCCGGGCGGCCGTCGCCAACCTCGCCTCGCTCGACCGCACGCTGATCGCGCTTCGCTTCGAGCACGATCAGACGTACGACCGCATCGCCGAACTGGTCGGCCTCCCCGTGGGCACGGTGAAGGTGCGCCTCCTACCGCGCGCGGCTGCGACTACGGGACGTCCTCGCGGAGGACAGACGGTGACATGACAGACTTACTGAGAGCCGGCCGAACAGTCAGCTATGCGGCGGCCGGCTGGAAGAGCTCGATCAGGTTGCCGGCGGGGTCCTCGAGCAGGATCTGCTGGCCGCCCGGCCGCTGACGATGTCGTTGCGGAACGTCAGCCCGCGGAGCGCAGCCGCTCGACCTCGGCGGCGATGTCGTCGACGACGAAGTGGATGCGGTTCCAGCCGCCCGGCTCGGGCGTCCGACCGTCGGGCATCGGCCGCCCGGCCGAGCTCTTCGGGCCGCTGAGCAGCAGCCGCAGGTTGCCGCGCACGACGTCGGCGAACGCCGGCGCGGCGCTGGAGGCAGGGTGAAGCCGAAGTGGGTGGTGTAGAAGCCGACGGCGTCCTCGACGTCGTCGACCATGTAGCGGACGTTCACGAGCTCGTCAGACACGTTCGTCACCTTCGGACGGGGCTGAGGGAACAGCCCGACGAAGCGAGCGACGGCGCGCTGGTCGCCCTCGACCTTGACGTCGCCGGCCCGCACCGCGTCGGCGAGCTCGCGGCCCTGGCGGATCATCGCGCCGAGCGTCCCGGCGTCGGTCTCGATGATCGCGTCGGGGTCGTCCGCCGGGCCGCGGTCGAGCTCGATCGCGCCGGTCGGCGATGCGCACCCGGAAGCGTTCTCGCCCAGGCGGAGCTCGTAGCGGGCGCTGAGGCCCTCCGCGGCGTCGGCGTCGAAGAACGTGCCGAGCGCGAGCATGACGGAGTCGGTGCCGACGGGGGCGTCGCGGGGAACGACGGCGAGCGGACGGCCCAGGTACCGAGGGCGAGCACGACCGGCTTGAGCTCGTGACCCCAGTCGGTCAGCTCGTAGACCCAGGAGCTCGCGGGCGGCGGCAGCTTGCGGCGTCGGACGACCGCCGCCTGCTCGAGCTCGCGCAGCCGCTGGGCGAGCACGTTGGGGCTCGCGTTGGGCAGCCCGTCGCGCAGGTCGGTGAAGCGCTTCGGGCCGAGCAGCAGCTCGCGCACGACGAGCAGCGCCCAGCGCTCGCCGACGAGGTCGAGCGCGTGCGCGATCCCGCACCCGTCGCCGTACGTCCGCATCGTCGCCATGGCGAGCAGTCTAGAACGGTAGTCCTAGTGTAGGTACCCGTACTTGTTTTCTAGGACTATCTGGTACGGTCGCGCAACCGCCAATCCAGGAGCGACCCATGACCGCCTCCCCCCGCCACGCACCCACGACCGACCCCAGCCCGATCCACGGCGCTGGAAGGCGCTCGCGCTGCTGTGCACCGCGTTCTTCATGGTCATCCTCGACTCCGCGATCGTCGTCGTGGCGCTGCCGTCGATCGACGCCGACCTCGGCTTCTCGACCGGGGACCTGCAGTGGGTGCTGAGCGCCTACCTGCTCAGCTTCGGCGGCCTGCTGCTGCTCGGCGGGCGCGCGGCCGACCTGCTCGGCCGCCGGCGCGTGTTCATGGTCGGGACCGCGCTGTTCGCGCTCGCCTCGCTCGCGTGCGGGCTGGCCGGTCCGTCGCCGGCGCTGATCGCGGCGCGCGTCATCCAGGGCGTCGCGGCGGCGATCATGACCCCGACGGCGCTGTCGATCGTGATGACCACCTTCGAGGAGGGCGCCGAGCGCAACAAGGCGCTCGGCATCTGGGCCGCGATCGGCGGCATCGGCGCCACGGCCGCCTGGCTGGTCGGCGGCCCGATCACCGACGGGCTGGGCTGGGAGTGGATCTTCTTCATCAACGTGCCGGTCGCGCTCGGCGTGGTGGCGCTCAGCCCGGTGCTGCTGCGGGAGAGCCGCGACCGCGAGCGCGGGCGCCGGTTCGACGTCGCCGGCGCCGTGACGATCACCGCCGCGCTGGTGGCGCTCGTCTACGCCGTCGTCGAGGCGCCCGACGCCGGCTGGGCCGACGGCCAGACGCTCGGCCTGCTCGCGACTCTCGGCCGCGCTGGTCGCGCTGTTCGTCGTGGATCGAGGCGCGCTCGGCCGCGCCGCTCGTGCCGCTGCGCCTGTTCCGCTCGCGCGCGCTGGTCGGCGGCAACCTGGTGCTGTTCGCGCTCGGCATGCTCGCCTTCGGCATGCCGTTCATCGCTCACGCAGTACGCGCAGAAGCGTGCTGCAGTACTCGCCGCTCGAGTTCGGGCTCGCGTCGGTCGTCATGCCGGTCACCGCGGCGATCGGGTCGATCACCGGCCAGGCGATCGCGACCAAGGGCGGCCTGCGCACGGTCGCCGTCGGCCGGCATGGCCCTGACGGGCCTCGGCTGCCTCTATCTGTCGCAGGTCTCCGTCGACGGCAGCTACCTCGGCGACATCTTCTTCGGGCTGCTGGTCTTCGGCCCCGGGCTCGGGGCGGCCTACGTCGCGGGCTCGATCGGCTCGCTGGCCGGCGTCTCCGAGGCCGACGCGGGGCTGGCATCGGGGCTCAACAACTCCTCGTTCCAGATCGGCGGCGCGGTCGGCGTCGCGATCCTCTCGACCGTCGCCGTCTCCCAGGCCGACGGCGCGACCCGCTGGTCGCGCTCACCAACGGCTCCCAGGCCGCCTTCGCGACCGCGATCATCTTCGCCGCCGCCGGCTGCTGGCCGCGATCGCGCTGCTCGGAAAGCTCAACCTCCCGGTCCCGACCCGTGCCGCCGAGCCCGCCGCTGCCCAGGCCGACTAGCACACGCCCAGAGGTCCGTTAACGACGAAACCCCGCTATTTGCGGGGCTTTCGTGAGTACCGCTACGGGGATTCGAACCCCGGTTTCCGCCGTGAGAGGGCGGCGTCCTAGTCCCCTAGACGATAGCGGCGAGGGTGACGTGCGCCCGCCAGTTTAGCGGCGCCGAAGCGCCCCTTCGGGGCATGCGGCTGAGAGGACTCGAACCTCCACGGGCGTTCGCCCACGGCCACCTGAAGACCGCGTGTCTACCATTTCACCACAGCCGCGTGAGCGCCCACTCTAGCGGGCCAGCCGTTCCTTGGTCGACCGCTTGCAGCGGACGCTCCCTGCAAGAGATCGTGCACAGGGAGGAGTGGCGGCTGATACAACGACGGCCGCCGAATCGCTGGTCCTCCGGGGCCGGTGAACGGGGGAACCGATGCGGCCTGGATGGTCGCGGGGGCGAATCGCCGCGGGTGACGCGGCGTAGCGAATGATCGCGAGCCCGTCAGCTCACCTCGTAGGCGCTTGCACCTATGCGGATGGACGGATCAGACGGAATCGATCGCCGGCTCGGACGTGGCCGCGCGGCGCTTGCCGCTGCGCTGACGGCGCTCGTGCTGCTCGTGCCGGCGACGGTGGCCGACGCCGCGAAGCCGCTCAAGCGGGGCTCGGAAGGGCCTCGCGTGGCGATGGTGCAGCGGTGGCTCGGCCTGACGCCGGACCGGATCTTCGGGCCGGCCACGAAGCGGGCGGTCAAGCGGTTCCAGCGGCGGCGCGGGCTGAGCGCGGACGGCGTGGTCGGTCCCGTCACCTGGGCGGCACTGAAGCGCGCGAAGGCGCGACGGTCGTCGGGCTCGAGCTCGGGTGGCCGGGTGTCGAGCAAGAAGGCCGCCGTGGTGAGCCTCCAGCGCTCGCTCGGGATCAGCGCGGACGGCATCTTCGGCCCCGGCACCCAGGCCGCGGTGAAGCGCTTCCAGCGCCGGCGCGGGCTCGTCGCCGACGGGATCGTCGGTCCCGCCACCTGGCGCGCGCTCGGGCACGCAGGCCGCACGATCGTCCTCAAGCGCCGGGGCGGGAGCGGACCTCGGCGCGGCGGCGGCTCGGCCGTGCGCCGCATCATCCGCGCCGCCAACCGGATCGCGCACAAGCCCTACAAGTACGGCGGCGGGCACGGCCGCTGGAACGACACCGGCTACGACTGCTCGGGCTCGGTCTCGTACGCGCTCCACGGCGCGGGCCTGGTGTCCTCGGCCCTGACGAGCGGCGGCTTCATGAGCTGGGGCGCCCCGGGCCCGGGTCGTCACGTGTCGATCTACGCCTCCCCCGGCCACGTGTACATGGTCGTCAACGGCCGCCGGTTCGACACGACCGGGCGCAACCAGACCGGCTCGCGCTGGCAGTCCGAGCAGCGCTCCTCGGCGGGCTACGTCGTCCGCCACCCGCCTGGCCTCTGAGCGAAGGAACACGGCTCCGCCGACACCCGCCCTTGACGCGCGACCATCCGTAAGCGTAGACTAACCGTTAGTGTCTGCTTACGGAGCCAACGGCCTCGCCGCCCTCGGCGACCCCACGCGCCAGGCGATCGTCCGCCGCCTCGCGACCGGGCCGCAGCCCGTCGGCGAGCTCGCCGAGCACCTTCCGGTGAGCCGCCCCGCCGTCTCCCAGCACCTGAAGGTGCTCAAGGAGGCCGGCCTCGTGCACGACGAGCGCGACGGCACCCGCCGCCTCTACCGGCTCGACCCGAAGGGCCTCGAGGCGGTCCGCGACTCGATCGACAGCCTCTGGAAGCAGGCGCTGACAGCGTTCAAGACCGCAGTCGAGGAGGAACGATGACCGAGCAGACCACGCTCTCCGCCCAGACCACCGTGACCGTCCGGGCCACCCCCGAGCGCGCGTTCGACGTCTTCGTCAACCGCTTCGGCACCTGGTGGCCGATGGACAGCCACCACATCGGCGAGCAGGACGCGGTCGACGTCGCGATCGAGCCGCGCGCCGGCGGGCGCTGGTACGAGCGGGCGGCCGACGGCACCGAGTGCGAGTGGGGCTTCGTCACCGCGTACGAGCCGCCCCACCGCATCGTGCTCGCCTGGCACCTGAGCCCCGACTTCGACTTCGATCCCGACCCGGCGCGGGCCACGGAGGTCGAGGTCACGTTCGAGCCGGACGGCGAGCACACCGTCGTCACGCTCGAGCACCGCGGCTTCGAGGTGCTCGGCGAGCGCGGCGCCGAGGTGCGCGACTCCGTCTCCAGCCCCGGCGGCTGGGTCGACCTGCTCAGGACCTACTCCGCCAACTGCGCTGAACCGCCATCAGCGCGGTGTCGTCGCGCGGCCCTCCGGCGTCGCTGTGCATGCGCTCGAGCAGCGGTCGCAGAGCGGCCCGGGAGCCCCGCGTAGCCGGCGGCGGTACGGACCAGACGGCTCAGGCCTTCGTCGATGACCTCCCCGCGCCGCTCGACGAGTCCGTCCGTGTAGAGCAGCAGACAGGCGCCCGGGTCCAGACGCGCGGTGGCGGACCCGGCCGGGTGGTAGGCGAGCAGCGGGCCGGCGCCGCCTCCCGAGAGCAGCGCCGCCGAGCCGCCGGCGTCGAGCAGCAGCAGTGGCAGATGGCCCGCGCTGGCGTAGCGGAAGTCGCCCGTGCGGGGGTCGAGCATGGCGACGGCCACCGTCGCCATGTCGTGCCAGGCCTCCGATGCCAGCCGGTCGAGGCGGGCGAGCACCTCGTCGGGCCCGCCGGCCTCGAGCGCGTACGCGCGCAATCCGCCGCGCAGCTCCCCCATCAACACCGCCGCCCGCACGCCCTTGCCGGCGACGTCGCCGATCGCCAGCACCACTTCGCCGCTCGGGAGCGGGAGCGCGTCGTACCAGTCGCCGCCCACCTCGATGTCGGTCCCGGGCTCGTAGCGCGCGGCGAGCGACAACCCGGCGACGTCGGGCAGCCTCGCCGGCAGGAGCGCCCGCTGCAGCGTCTCGGAGATCCGGCGCTCGCGCTCGTGCACCTGCGCGCGCGAGATCGCCACCGCCACCCGCTCGGAGGCCGCGACGAGCAGCGTGAGGTCGTCGTCCTCGAAGCGCGTCCCCGAGCCGCCGACCTCGAGGACGCCGATCACCGTGCGCTCCACTCTGAGCGGCAAGGCCGCGCCGCCGGGCCCCACCGAGATCCGCCCGCCCGCGGCGGCCGCCACGAGGGGTTCCATGGCCGCGTCGGACGGCCCGACGGCAGCCTCGACCCGCAGGCCACCTTCCTCGTCGAGGAGCAGGACCGCCGCGCGGTCCGCACGCAGCGCCTGGGCGATCGCCTGCAGGACATCGTCCAGGACCTCCCCGAGCCGCAGGTGCGCGAGGCCGGCCGCCGAGATCGCCTCGAGCTGCCGGATGCGCTCGGTCGCTGCCTGCAGGTCCTCGTGCTGTCTCACGAGCTGCCGGTGGGCGTCGACGAGGTCGGCGTTGAGCGCCAGCACCTCCTCCACCAAGTGTGCGTACTCGCCGAGCGGCGGCTCGGCGACGAGCAGCAGCCCACCCTCGCGGAGCCGCAGCCACAGCGCGTAGTCGGAGGCGACCCGGGCGCCCGGCCCCTGGAGCGCGAACACGGCCGCCCGCCACTCCTCGTCGACCTCGGCCAGGCGGCGGACGAACGCCTCGCGCTGTGCCGGTGCGACGAGCACGTCGAACCGCTCCCCCGCGAGCGAGCGGCCCGCGAACCGCTCGAGCGTGGCGTTGGCGGCGGTCACGGTTCCGTCTGCGCGCAGGCTCGCGGCCAGCAGCGCGTCCGAGCCCCACGGGTACTCGCCGATCATCGGCCGCTACCGCTGATGACCCGGACGGCCTCACGGGCGTCGCGCGCATACGCCGCCGCGCCCGTGGCCAGCGCCCGCTCGGGCAAGCCGCCGAAGGCGAGCCCTCCCACGACGACGAACGGCTCGGGGTCGAGCGCCCGCAGCGCCGCGCACGCCGCGACGACGTCCGGGATCCGCTCCTCGAGCGCGGCCGAGAGCGCGACGACGTCGATCCCGCGCTCGGCCACCAGCTCGGCGAGATCGGGCGCCGGGCTGAGCGCGCCGAGGAACAGCACGTCCCAGCCGTCGGCCGCCACGAAGTCGGCCACCATCCGTGCCCCGAGCTCGTGCATCTCCTCGCCCGGGCAGGCGACGAGGACCGACCCGCGACGCTGCGGCGCCGGCCCGAGCCGCTCGGCCAACAGCGTCATATGGATGCGCGCGGCGGCCGCGGCCAGGTGCTCGTGGGCGACGGTGAGCTCGGCTCGCGACCAGCCGGCGCCGACCTCGTAGAGCGCCGGCTGGACGACGTCCAGGTAGAGGTCGCGCACGTCGGCGCCCGCCTCCAGCGCCGCGTCGAGAACCCGCCGCGCGCCGGCGACGTCGCCGACGACCAGTGCGTCGAGATAGGCGCGGCTCGTCACGGCCATGGTGCCGATCTACCACACTTGGCGCGCTCGCACTAGCTTGTCGGCGTGTATGTCTCGATGTCCCGTCTCCGGGTCCCGGACGAGCGCGCCGACGCGCTGGTCCGCGCCTTCCGCGCCCGTGTCCGGCTGGTCGACGAGGCCGACGGCTTCGTCGACCTCCAGGTCTGGCAGTCCGACCGCGATCGCGGCGAGCTGATCATGGTCTCCCGCTGGCGCGACCGGGCGGCGTTCACCGCCTACATGCGCTCATCGCAGCACCGGATCTCGCACGACCGGATCGATCCCGACCTCCAGGCGGCGATCAAGCTCGAGCGCCTCGAGCACCTGCACACCTACGAGGTCGTCGCCGAGTGACCGCGCCGCCGAGCGGCTGGCCGCCGCCCACGGAGGCCCACCTGGCCGGCCGGCGCGTGGAGCTGGCGCCGCTCGCCGCCGAGGTCGCCGATCGCTACTTCGCGCGCCACCCCGAGGACCTCGCGCGCTACGGGGCGGATGTCGCGCGCGCGTGGGAGATGCACGACACCCAGCATCTCGTCAACTGGGCGATCGGCGACGTCGAGGGCTACATCGTCCTCGAGGAGCGGGTGACCTGGCTCGCCGACGTGCTCGCCGCCCGCGACTTCCCGCTCGACCACCTGGCCGACAACCTCGAGATCGCCGGCGACGTGGTCGAGGAGCAGGTCGACGACGGCCTCCCCGTGGCCGGGCGCCTGCGCGACGCGGCGGCGCTCGTCAGGGCGCGCTGAGCTCCACCCGCCCGACGCCGTGGAGATCCGCGAGCAGCCGCCCGCGGACCTGGGCGAACCGCATGACCACGCCCGTGCACTCCGGGCAGCGCATGACGACGCCCGGGCCGTGCATGTAGACGTGCGCGGTCGCGACCGCGCCGGTCGCCCCGCAGTGCGCGCAGCTCACGAGCGCGGCGGTCATCTCGACCGCGAACACGTCGCCCAGCAGGCCGGCGACGGCGTTGCCGTCGAGCCGCATCTCCTCGGTCGTAGCCATGCCGATCAACCTCCAGTGGCGCCGAAGCGCTCCGTCCGGATCCGCGACTGGTCGTGCCCGAGCGCCACGAGGTCTCCCGCGACGCCCTCGACGAACCCCGTCGGCCCACATACGTACACGCGCGCGCCGGGGGCGGGCGCGACCTCCGCGAGCATCTCGCGGTCGACCCGGCGCGTGTAGCCCGTCCACCCCTCGGGCGCCTCGCGCGTGAACGTGCGCACCACCCGCACGCCCTCCAGCGCGTCGAGCTCGCTCGCGTAGAGCAGGTCCTCGGGTCGCCGGGCGGAGACCAGCAGCGTGGTCTCGACGTCGCTGCCGACGCGGGCGCGGTGGCGGAGCATCGCCATCAGCGGCGCGAGGCCCGACCCGCCGGCGACGAGGAAGAGCGGCCCGCCCTGCGCGACGTCCCACACGAACCAGCCGCCCACCGGGCCCCGGACCTCTACGAAGTCGCCGGCCTGGGCGTCGTCGACCAGGTACGGCGAGACCTCGCCGTCCTCGAGCCGCTCGACCGTGATCGCCGGGCCTGGCTGCTCGGGCGCCGATGAGATCGAGTAGCTGCGCTGCGCCTGGTAGCCGTCCTCGGCGGTCAGCCGCAGGTCCATGTGCTGGCCGGCGCGATGGCCCGGCCAGCCGTCCACGTCGAGCACCAGCGTGGCCGCCGAGGGCGTCTCACGCACGACCTCGCGCACCTCGGCTGCTCGCCAGGAGATCACCCGTACCGCTGCTCGAGCCAGGGGTCGCCGTGGTCGTGGTAGCCGAGCGTCTCCCAGAAGCCCGGCTCGTTCTCCTCCGTGATCACGATGCTGCGCAGCCACTTGGCGCTCTTCCACAGGTACAGGTGCGGCACGAGCAGCCGCGCCGGGCCGCCGTGCTCGGGCTCGAGCGGGTCGCCGTCATAGGCGAACGCCACCCACGCCTTGCCGTCGGTCACGTCCTCGAGCGAGAGGTTGGTCGTGTAGCCGCCGTAGCAGTCGGCCACCAGGTAGCCGCCGAGCGGCTCGGCGCCGTCGAGCAGCGTGTCGACGGAGACGCCCTCCCACGTCGTGCCGAGCTTGGACCAGGAGGTGACGCAGTGGATGTCGACCGTGACCGTCTCGCTGGGGAGCGCGCGGAACGCCTCCCAGTCCCAGCGCCGCTCGGGGTCGACGGCCCCGGTCAGGGAGAGCTCCCAGCGGTCGAGCGGCACGTGTGGCGTGGGACCCGCGGAGAGGACCGGGAAGTCGCGGGTCAGGTACTGGCCCGGCGGCAGTGCGGTGCCGGCGGGCGGTTCGGCGTGGCGGCGCCGAAAGCCTCGCGAGATGGGCATGGCGCCACGTTACTCGTCCCCGTCGACCTCGGGGAAGCGGCCGCCGGCCGGGACCGGCTCGGTGACGTGCTCCCGCATCCCCACGAGGGCGATCTCGCCACCCTCCTCCCCCACGTCGGCCGCGACCTCGACCTCGTCGTCGACCACCGCGCGCACGACGCTCGCACCGGAGCGCACGACGGCGCCGGGCAGGATCACCGCCTCGCGCACCGTCGCGCCCTCCTCCACCACCGCGCCGCGGCCGATCACCGAGCGCTCCACCGAGCCGGCGACGACCGACGCAGGTCCGAGGAGCGAGCCTTCGATCCGCGCGCCCGGGCGCACCCGCACGGCGGCGCGCCGCCCAGTGGCGTGCGTGAGGATCGGCCAGCTGGGCGCGTCGAGGTCGATCGGCGGCTCGTCGGCGAGCAGGTCCATGTGGCACTCCCAGTACGCCTCGACGGTCCCCACGTCGCGCCAGTAGCCGTCGAAGCGCGCCTCGCGCGCGCCGCCGCGCTCGACCAGCCGCGGAAGCGCCTCGTGCCCGAGGTCCTCCGGCTCGTCCAGCTCCTCGAGCGTGTCGAGCAGCGGGTCGGGCTCGAAGACGAAGACCTCGTTGGCCACCAGGTTGCCCGCGGGCTCGTCCGGCTTGTACTCGTAGTCCGTGATCCGCCCGTCCTTCGCCTGGACGACGCCGTAGCGCCCGGCGTCGCCCGGATCGACTTCTGTGGTCACCATCGTCACCGTCGCGCCGCTCTCGACGTGCCCCTCCACCAGCTCGGCGTAGTCGAGGGCGTAGACCGCGTCGGCGCTCACGACCACGAGCGCCTCCGGCGCGAACTCGCGGATCAGCGGCGCGTTGCGCCACAGGGCGTCCGCCGTGCCGCGCGGGAAGCCGCTGCGGCCGTCGTCGCCCTGCCGGGGCTGGAGCACCAGCAGGCCGCCGACCGTGCGGTCGAGGTCCCACGGCCGCCCGTTGGAGAGGTGGTCGCTGAGCGAGATCGGGTTGAACTGCTGGACGATCCAGACGTCGGAGAGCCCGGAGTTGTGGCAGTTGCTGAGCGGGAAGTCGATCAGCCGGTGGCTGCCGGCGAACGGCACGGCGGGCTTGGCGCGCTCCTCGGTGAGCAGCTCGAGCCGCCCTCCCGCCCCACCGGCGAGCACGATGACGAGCGTCTTCCTCACGAGCCGAGGAAGCGCTCGGCGACGGAGCGGAAGAAGTCCGATCGCGTGATGACGCCGATCACGCGGCCGTGCTCGGTGACCGGCAGGATCAGCACGCGGTGGTGGAGGAAGATCTCCGCCACCTCGGCGTCCGAGTAGTCCGGCCCCACGTCGACGTGCTCGGTGTTCACGTACTCGCGCACGGGCTCGTTCCGGCTGTTGGAGCGCTTCTCGAGCGCGTCCTCGAGGCTCCGCTTGACGAAGCCCGCGTACTTGAGCTCCTTGAGGTAGCCGGGGAACACCGCGCCGAGGAACTCGCGCTCGCCGAAGATCCCCAGCAGCTTGTCGTCGTCCACGACCGGGAGCGCGGGGAGCCCGCTGTCGAGCACCGCCCGGACGGCGTCGGCCACCGTGTCGTCGGCGCGCACGACGGGGGTCTCGCGGAGCAGCGGATCGGTGAAGGTGCGGGGGCTCACAGGTACCTGAGGGCGATGTACGCGGTGGCGAGCAGCATCGAGACGAGTGTGACGGGCACACCGATCCGCAGGAACGTCATGAAGCCGATCGGCTGCCCGGCGCGCGCCGCCATCCCGGCCGCGGCGACGTTCGCGGCCGCGGCCACGAGCGTCGCGTTGCCGCCGAAGCAGGCGCCGAGCGACAGCGCCCACCAGTACGAGTCGTCGCCGTCGAGCGACTCGACGACCGGGATCATGGCCGCCGTGAACGGGATGTTGTCCACCAGCGCGGAGCCCAGCGCGGAGGCCCACGCGATCCCCAGCAGCTCGGCGGTGCGGTCGCCCGCCGTGATATCCGCGATGCCCTGGGCCACCTCGTCGATGGCTCCGGTCTCCTCCAGCGCGCCGACCATCACGAACAGGCCGACGAAGAAGAACAGCGTCGGCCACTCGATCCCGGAGAGGGCACGCTCGAGCGGCTGGCGGCTCGTGAACAGCATCACCGTCGCGCCCCCCATCGCCACCGTGGCGGGCTCGACGTGCAGCGCCTGGTGGAAGAAGAACACGAGGATCGTCCCCACCAGCACGGGAACCGTCCGGCGCAGCTCGTCCGGATCCTCGATCGAGCGCGAGGCGTCCAGCTCCATCACCCGCGCGCGTGCCTCCGGGGCGGCGCGCAATCGGTCGCGGTAGAAGAGGTACAGCCCCGTCGTCACCACCCCGAAGGTGATGACCGCGATCGGCGCCAGGTTGGTGATGAAGGAGATGAACGAGAGCCCCGTGGCGCCGGCGATGAGGATGTTCGGCGGGTCGCCGATCAGCGTCGCCGTGCCGCCGATGTTCGAGACGACGATCTCGATGATCACCAGCGGGATGGCGTCGATGTCGAGCGCGTCCGCGAGCAGGAACGTGATCGGCACCATCAGCAGCACCGTCGTGAGGTTGTCCAGGAACGCCGACAGCAGCGCCGTGGTCCCGCCGAGCGCCAGCACGACCGGGAGCGGCCGGCCGCGCGAGAGCTGGCCGGCCTTGATCGCGAGCCAGTTGTAGACGCCGGTCGGCTCGGTCAGCTTGACCATCAGCATCATCCCCGCGAGGAGCCCGATGGTGTTCCAGTCGATCGCGTCGAACGCGGCGTCCTGCTCGATCGTCTGCGTGACGATTACGAGCACGGCGCCGGCCAGCGCGACCTTCGTGCGATCGACCCGCTCGCTGGCGATGAGCGCCAGGGCGGCGGCGAAGAGGATGATGGCGAGGGTCATGGGAGAGCGGGCACGGGTCGGCGCACGCCGACCAGGCTTCCCGGCTCACCACGCGGGGATGCTACCGCCCTCGCGGGGCGCCGGCGTCCATGCCGGCGCCCCGGGGGTGTGTGGTTCAGACAGCCACGCGGCGGGCGCGCACGCGGGTGTACCGCGCGGCCCCGGCGCCGCCCGCGAGGGCGAGGCCGGCGAGGCCGATGCCGACGATCAGCCAGATGCCGTCGTCGTCGGAGCTGTTGCTGGGCGCCGACCGCTCGCTGGGCGGGGTCAGCACCTGCGGGTTGACCGGCCACGTCGGCTGGCCGGGCTGGATCGCGGCGTCCTTCGCGGCGTCGAGCGTGTCGGGCGAGCGCCCGTCCTCGATCGTGTACGGCTTCGAGGCCTCGGGCGTGGGGTACGCCGGCAGGTTGTCGCCGGGCGACCAGGTCCTCGTCGAGGGGCTGTCGGACTTGAACACCGACGGGTCGACCGGGTCGGCGAACGCCGGGCCGGCGACGAGGGCGCTCGCGGCCAGGGCGGCGATGAGCGCTCGCTTCCTCAGGTAGGTACGGCGGGGCATGGCGGCTCCTTCGGGGAGGTGGAGGGTGTGCCGATCACCATCCGCGCCAGCGGTTTCCCCGCGCTTGCAGCCGGCTGACAGCCGGGGTTAGGCCTATGCGAGCGCGGCGAACGCCACGAAGCCCACGAACAGCGCTCCCCAGATGGCCGCGTGGACCGGGCCGAGGCGCTGGCGCGGGAGGGCGTAGAGCGCGAGGGCGGCGCCCGCGAGGCCGGCGACGCCGGCTGCGATCGCGTAGCGGTTGAGCTCCCAGTCCGTGAGCATCAGGCCGAGCGCGACCGGGATCGTCGCCTGGAACGCCATCGCTCCCGTGATGTTCCCGACCGCCAGGACGTCCTTGCCCTTCCGCATCCAGACGACGGTGTTGGCCTTCTCGGGCAGCTCGGTGGCGAGCGGGGCGAGGATCAGCGAGAGGATCAGCGGCTCGAGGGAGAGCGACTCGGCGATCGACTGCACGCCGCGCACGAACAGCTCAGCGCCGAGGATGATGGCGCCGAGGGAGACGATGAACTGCACGGTGATCTGGCCGGTGTTCGGCGGGTCCTTCTTGCTGGTGTCGAAGTACAGCGCCTGGAGCTCCTCATCCTCGGCGTCGCCGCCCTGCTCGATGGTGCGGGCCGTGTAGGCGACGTAGGTGAGGACGAGCAGCACCGCGGCCACCATGCGCACGGGGCTGCTCGCCCCGACGGCGCCGATGACGAGGCCGATCGGCATGACGGCGAGGAAGAAGCCCAGGTCGCGGCGGGTGGACCGCGGATGGATCTCGACGCGATCGCCCTGCTCGCGGCGCTCCCGGAAGACGATCGCGGAGCCGGCGACGAGCAGCATCGCCACCGTCCCGAGCAGGAAGGGGGCGCCGAGGATCGCCCCGATGGCGATGTCGATCGCCTCCGGATCCCCTGGGTTGCGGACGAGCGCGACCACGGGGATGATCGATTCGGGAAGCGCCGTGCCCACGGCCGCGAGGACCGCTCCCACAGCACCGGCGCCGAGGTTCAGCCGGTGGCCGAGCCACTCGACGGCGTTGGTGAAGCCGATGGCGCCCGCCACGATGAGCACGAAGGCGGCGAGCAGCTCGAAGGCGACGACCATTCGCCGGAAGTATCGTCGCGGGCGCGCGGGTACTCTCGCCCGCCATGGCCACCGCCGATCTCACCGTCATCGCCCTCGGTCGGGAAGACGTCAGCGCCTCCGGCTACATCGCCGAGATCCAGCGCCGCCTGGCCGCCCAGGACCGGGTCCGGTTCGCGCTGCACGCGATGGGCACCTCGCTCGAGGGGAGCGTCGAGGACATCCTCGCGGTCGTCGGGGAGCTTCACGCCGTGCCGTTCGAGGAGGGCGCCCCGCGGGTCTACACCGTGCTCAAGCTCGACGACCGGCGCGACCGGGCGTCGACGCTTGAGGACAAGGTCGAGTCGGTGCGGCGGCGGCTCTAGGGGTTGGGGCGGGCCAGGTACGCCTGGCCCTTCTTCAGCCGGATCGTCTTCTTGCGAACGAAGTCGCGGACGTCGACCTTGCCCCTGCGGACGCTGGTGCGCGTCCCGGCGCAGGAGTCCTGGGTGAGCCACTTCGTGCCGCGCACGGTGGCCGAGCTGTACTGGCCGCTCGTCCGGAAGCGGCCCCGCCCATCGCCCCACAGGCGCCGCTTCTTCCTGCGCGCGGCAGCGCTCGCGTCCCCCTGCTGCTGGCACTTCGCCAGCTTCTCGACCAGCACGAGCTCCATGATCCGGCCGCGCTGGTCGGCCTTGAACAGCCCGTCATAGAACTTCGCCCGCTGGGTCTTGGCCCCCGGCCGAGGCCGGAACACGAGCACGACGACCCCCTTGCGCGTGTCGATGATCGACCCGTCCGGGATCTCCGTGATCCGGCTGAGATCGACGAACCTCCCACCAGGGACCTTGACCAGCACCTTCCCCCGGACGCGGTTCACCACAACGGTGCGCCCCGCCTTCGGCTGCGGGGTTTGGACGACGAACGCAGCCGCGGCCGCCGTCGGGTCGGCATTCCCCGTGCCGTCGATCGCCCGGACCACGAACGTGTAGCTGCCGGGCGGCAGGTCGGGGAAGCTCGCCGGCGAGGAGCACGCGAACGGCGTCCCCGTCCGGGTCGGCCGATCCAGCCGGCACTCGAACCGAACACCAGGCTCGGACGACGAGAACGTGAACGTCGGCGGGGCCGCGACGAGCTGCGTATCCGGCGGCTGGTCCACCTCGAAAGCCCCGGAATCACACGCACCACCCTGAGGCCGAGGCAGATCCCGCTGGTCCGCGCCACTGCACGCCCCGGCGCGATTGATCGCCGGGCTCCCGGCAAGGAGGGGGAGCACATCGGTCTGGCCACCCTGGTTGCCGAGCGGCCCCAGGAGCGCGTCGGCACCCACTACGTCGCCGCTCGCCGCGAACGCGCACTGCGGCACTCCGACTGGAGCGCTGCCGACCACGTTGCCGCCACCGCTCGACGGACTCGGGGTCCCGCAGTTCGACTCGAACGCCGCGGTGCTTGCGGGCACCGTCAGGTTGTCGTCGATGATCGAGCCGCGCACCGTAAACGAACCGCCGCCGACAAAAGCCAAGCCGCCGGCACCGGACTGCGTATCGGTTGCGCGCCACGGTGACGCGCTCGAGCGTGGCCGTGTGGCGGCCGCTCCTCGCGACGAGATCCCGCCGCCGCCGCCGGAAGCGGCAATGTTGCCGACGATCGTCGAATCTCGCACCGTCAGAGCTGCTGGCCCGTTGCCGGCGAAGCTCAGGATCCCGCCCCCGTCTTGGTTGCCGTCATCGCTACCCGTCAGGTCGTTCCCGTCGATCAGGCTCGACTGGATCGACCATCGTGCCGCTCTCATTGGCGATGCCGCCACCCTCACCCGCCACGCCACCCGTCATCGCGGACGTGGTCGAGCGTCACGGTTCCGCCGAGGTTGTAGAGATTGCCTCCCGCGGTCGTGTTCCCTACGTCGCCACCACTGATCTCGAGCCGGCTGATCGTGGCAGCGACGCGCGCCGATCGCGAAGACACGGCCCGGCGCCGCTCCGACCACGACGCGCGTGCGTCCGTGCGTCAGCGCCGACAATCGTGACCGGACTTGCAACGGACAGCTGACCGTCTCCGCTCACCTGGTTGACGAGCTGATGGGTCCCGGCCGGGACGACGATCGTGTCCGCACCGGGGAACCGTGGTGTTGCGGCAGCAGTAAGGGCAGCTCGAATGCTCGGGCAGCTTGTGCCGGTGCACGTGCCGCCATCGTTCGTGGTGGTGACCGTGAAGGTGTCGGCCGAGGCAGGGGCCGCTGTGAGCAGCGTGATCGCTGCGACGAGGGTGCCGAGCCTTCGCATCGAGCGACGAAGCTAGCCGAGAGTGCGGATATCCGCACCTAACAGTCGTCCAGTCCCTACCAAGGGAATGTGGTTCCCTCTGGTGCGGGGGCGCTGGGGCGGGCGTAGTTTCGACCAATGCACGTCGCGCGCCTCTCCCTCTCCCCCCGAGCCCGCATGCAGATCGGCGTGTTCCTCCTCGCCTACCTCGTCTACAGCGCCGCTCGCTGGGTCACCATCGGTGAGCTCGACGTCGCGCAGGCGAACGCCGATTGGATCATGGACCTCGAGAACAACCTCGGGGTCGCCAGCGAGGCGTCCGTGCAGGGCGCGCTCACCGGCACGTGGGCCATCTGGCTGCTCAACCACCTTTACCTCGCTGCCCAGCTCGTCGTCCTGCCGGGTTCGCTGATCTTCCTCTTCCGCCGCTCGCGCCCGCTCTACCTGCGCCTGCGCAACACGATCCTGGCCACCTGGGTGATCTCGATCCCCGTGTACGCCGCCTTCCCCGTGGCGCCGCCGCGGCTGGCCGACTCCGGGCTCGTCGACACGATCACCGCGCAGACGGGCGTCTCGCTCGACTCCTCGCTGACGACCAGCTTCTACAACGAGCTGGCCGCGGTGCCGAGCCTGCACGTCGGCTTCGCCGTCGTCATCGGCATGGCGCTCGCCGCGGCCGTCCGCAACCCCATCGCCAAGGGGCTGTGGCTGCTGTGGGGTCCGGTCATCGGCCTCGCCGTCGTCGCGACCGGCAACCACTACGTGTTCGACATCGCCGCCGGCGTCGTCGCCGCCGGGCTCGGATACATGCTCGGCGCCGCGATGGCCCGCACGAAGATCCGCCGCCCGGCCACCAGCGGTCCCCAGCCCGCGTTCGCCGGAGCGTAGTCAGGCGCCGGCCCTGCCCGGCGCCTCGGTCAGCTCGGCGGGGCCTCGGCCGTGACCATCCAGAGGTGACCGTCCGGGTCCGCGAAGGCGCCGGCGTAGCCCCAGGGTTGCCGCCCGGGCGTGGTGACAATCGTCGCGCCCGCCTGGTGCGCCTGATCGACCATCTCGGCGACCTCTGCATCGGTCTCCACGGCGAGGCTTAGGACGCATTCGCTGTGCCCGCGCCGAGCGACCTCGTGGTCACCGATGACCCACCCGAAGCCGCCGGTTGGAACCAGCATCAGTCGAGCGCCGTCGTTGAGGGCGAACTGCAGCGGCTCGGGCACCCCGTCCGAAGCCGGCTCGCCGACCGGCTCGAGCCCGAGTCCCTGCGTGTAGAACCGGAACGACGTCCGGCGGTCGGCGATGGGCAGGCTGACGACGATCAGTGTGCGAAGCATGCCGCTGTCATATCGAAGTCCCTCGGTATGAGCTGCTACGATCGCGCTCAGAACGAGAGTTGTCGATATGAGCGCCTCCCTTCCCGTCCTGCCAGGCCCTGCCGCCTCGGCGTGTTCGGGGCCGTCGACCGGCCTCGACCCGTCGCTCGACGCCGACCGCATCGCCGAGGTGGCCAAGGCGCTCGCCGAGCCGGTGCGGGTCAGCATCCTCGACGTCCTGCGCCGGCACGGCGAGCCGCTGTGCCAGTGCGAGCTCGTCCCGCTGTTCGACATCCCTCAGTCGACGCTCTCGCACCACGTCAACAAGCTCGTCGGTGCCGGCCTCGTCGAGGTCGAGCGCCGCCACCGGTGGGCGTACTACTCCGTCGCCCCCGGTGGCCTGGAAGGACTGACGACATGGCTGAGCTGAACTGCTGCGCGCAGGAGACCGAGGCGACGTGCTGCGAGCCCGGTGACAAGGACGACTGCTGCGGGACCAGCGGCGCCTGCGGCTGCGCGGAGGGGGACATCCGCGAGACGGTTCGCGACCGGTACGCCGCGGTGGCTCGCGCGCTCGCTGCTGACCGGGACGCCTCCTGCGGCGGCTCGCCGGCGGGCGTCGGCGATCCCGAGATCTGGGGCGGCGCGCTCTATCCCGCCGCCGACGCCGACGGTGTGGCCGACGCGCTCGAGGCGTCGCTCGGCTGCGGCGTCCCGACCGCCGTGGCGGACCTGCACGAGGGCGAGACCGTGCTCGACCTCGGCTCGGGCGCCGGGGCGGACGTGCTCATCTCCGCCCGCCGCGTCGGATCGACCGGCAGGGCGATCGGGCTCGACATGACCGACGAGATGCTCGCGCTGGCGCGCGCGAACGCTGCGAACGCCGGCGTCGACAACGTCGAGTTCCTCAAGGGCTACATCGAGGACATCCCGCTGCCCGACGCGGCGGTCGACGTGGTCATCTCCAACTGCGTCATCAACCTGGCCGGCGACAAGCACAGGGTGCTCGCCGAGGCGGCGCGCGTGCTCCGCCCCGGCGGGCGGTTCGCCGTCTCCGACGTCATCGCCGACGACGCGATGGACGACCGCACGCGGGCCGACATGGCGGCCTACATCGGGTGCGTCGCCGGCGCGCTCACCGAGGCCGAGTTCCGCGCCGCGCTGTCGGACGCCGGGCTGACCGACGTCGACATCCGGGTGACCCATCGCGTCCACGAGCAGGCGACCTCCGCCATCGTGCGCGCCCGCAAGCCGGAGCCGGCGACGTGAATCCCACGGTGGCCGCCACTGGCGTGCGCCCCGCCTCGGCCGCCGACGCCGACGCGATCGCCGCGATCTACAACGAGGCTGTCGCCGAGCGATCCGCCACGTTCGACACCGATCCCGTCACGACCGCGGACGTCGCCGGCTGGCTCGACCGCGACCGCGAGCCCGTGCTCGTCGCCGACCTCGACGGGCGGGTCGCCGGGTGGGCGCGGGTGATCGCCTCCGCCGAGCGGTGCGCGCTCGCGGGGGTCGGCGAGTACACGATCTACCTCGAGCGCTCCGCCCGCGGACGCGGCATCGGGCGCCGGCTGCTGGCCACGCTGGTGACGGCCGCGGAGTCCGCCGGGTACTGGAAGCTCCAGGGCCGCCTGTTCACCACCAACACGGCCAGCCGCGCGCTCGCCCGCAGCAGCGGCTTCCGCGAGGTCGGCGTCTACGAGCGCCACGGCCGGCTCGACGGCCAGTGGCAGGACCTGCTCATCGTCGAGCGCCTGCTCGGCGAGGCCACGCGTGACTGACAAGCCCATGGCGACCGTCCTGTTCGTCTGCCTTCACAACGCCGGCCGCTCGCAGATGAGCGCGGCCCTGTTCGAGCGCGCCGCCGGCGGCCGCCACCGCGCGCTGTCGGCCGGAAGCGAGGCCGACCCCGAGGGCCACGTGCATCCGCAGGTCGTCGACGCCATGGGCGAGCTGGGCATCGACGTCTCCGACCGCCGCCCCCAGCGCCTCACCCGCGAGCTCGCCGAGCAGGCCGACGTCGTCGTCACGATGGGCTGCGGCGACGCCTGCCCGTACATCCCCGGCAAGCGCTATCTCGACTGGGAGCTCGACGACCCCAAGGGCCGCCCCCTCGACGAAGTCCGCACCACCCGCGACGACATCGCCCGCCGAGTCGCGGATCTCGTTGTCGAGCTAGATCGTTGACGGCGCTACTGCGGTGAGAGGACCGGGAGGCCGAGCACCTCGGCCTCGCTGATCATCCGACTGTCAGCTTGACGAGCGCGGACGAGTCCACGTAGGCGACCCGCCGATCAGCGGTCGCCACGCTCGTCCGGCTCAAGCCCGCGCTCGTGCTCCAACGCAGCGGTCCCGGGAGCGCCGGGGCCGAGGTCTAGCGGCTCGACCTCGAGCAGGTCGCCATGCGCCTTCCGGACCGTGAGCTCGGCCAAGGAGTGCTGATCCCGCGGCGCGGAACTGGAGGGGTTGGTAGCCACACGCGAAGTATGACGAGCGGCGCTGACGTGGTCAGGCGCCTGCGGGGGCGCGGCGGAGGCGGAGGAGCTCGGCGAGGCCCCGCCAGCTCGCGGCTCGGAGGCAGATGGTGAGTGAGAGGGTGGCTCCCACGACGGTAAGGACGGTGCTCATGCCGATGAAGAAGGCGGCGAGCTGGGAGGTCGGGACCGCGGCGCCGGTGACGGGGCCGAAGCTCGCCGCGAGCATCGCGACCGTGGCTCCGACGGCGGCGGGGGCGAACGGGACGAGGCGGCCGCTGCCCTGGGCGAACATGACGAGCAGGACGGCGAGCGGGGTGACCGGGAGACTGAAGGCAGCGAGGAAGCAGGCGAGGGCGCCGAAGCGGCAGACCCGGCTGACGAGCTGCCACGGGAGCACGGTGCGCGCGTAGAGGCGTGGGCAGCGCAGGCTCGCGCAGCCCATCCCCACCCGCGAGGCGACCCGGCGTACTGCCGCTACGCGCGAGCCGGCCAGGACGGCGAGGGCGAGCGCGGCGATCACGAACGCCAGCGTCGAGGTCGGCGCGCCCAGCTCGGGCCCCACGCCGGCCAGCAGCGCCACAGCCAGAAGCGCGAGCCCGACGGCCAGCTCGCCGGCTCCCTCGGCGACGATCGTGCCGGCGATCAGCGGGCAGCCGGCCTCCGGGGCGCGGCGCCGCAGCAGCAGCACCCGCACGGCGTCGCCGCCGCGCGCCGAGAACATCCCGCCCGCACCGGCGCCGGCGATCCAGGCGGCGACGACGTCACGCCGTCGCAGCGCCGGCTCGTCCGGGCACGCCGCCCGCACGACCGCGAACCAGCCGCGCCCGCGTGCCACCTGATTCAGCAGGTGCAGACCCAGCCCGAGCGCGAGCCACCCCGGTGACGCGCCGGCCACGGCCGATCCGAGGCCGTGGAGCGCGCGCTCCAGCGCGGCCGCGGCGTCCACGGCCGATTCCCACATTCGTGACTGATGCTACCCGCGACACCAAACGCCTTACCTCGAACTGCGGCGGCCCGTTATCCGAGGCTGACGGGAGGCTTGCCAGCGTGCTCCGCGTACCCGACGAAAGGAGCACACGCCATGCAGGCAGCTCGCAGGCCGTGGCACGTCGCGCTGTACGTGCTCGCGCTCGCCATGCTCGTGGCGCTCGTAGCCGCGGTGTCGAGCTGGGCGGCAGGCGATCCCGCGCCGGCCCAGCAGACCACGACGCCGATCCAGTACCAGGCACCCGAGGCCCAGCAGCCCCAGGCGCCCGAGGGTGACGGATCGGGTCGCACGCCGTGCCCCGAGGACGAGGGCGGCGGCTCGCAGCAGCAGCAGGGCTCGGATTCGGACTCAACGGTCTGAGCCGCGCCGGGGGCGGTCTCAGGAGATCCTCAGCGTTCTCCGACGGCCGCCCCAGGCGGCGCTCCGAGACTCGCTTCGAAACCACCGATAGGAGACTCGTGTCATCCAAGCTCAAGCAGGGACTCACAGTGGCCGCCGCCGTCGGCGCGGCTGCGATCGGCGGGACGGCGATCGCCGGCGCCGCCGGAGACCGCAGCACCCAGACGACGGGGTCAGCCGCCCCCGCCGGCTACGGCCCCGGGGATCACGGTCCAGGCGACCGTGGCCCGGGCGACCGCGGCCCCGGTCGCGGCGAGACCGCGCTGACGGGCGACACCGCCGAGAAGGTCAAGGCGGCCGCCCTGGAGCGGGTCGCCGGCACGGTCCTGCGCGTGGAGACCGACGCGGGCGGCGTGTACGAGGCGCACATCCGCAAGGCCGACGGCACGATCGTCGAGGTCAAGGTCAACCGGGCGTTCGAGGTCACGGCCGTCGAGGCCGGTCGCGGCGGCCCGGATGGCCGCCACCACGGACCGGGCGGTCCCGGCGAGCGCGCCCTGACCGGCGCCACCGCCGACAAGGTCAAGGCGGCAGCGCTCGCCCGCGTCAGCGGCGGCACCGTCCTGCGGGTGGAGACCGACCGCGGCGGGGTCTACGAGGCCCACGTCCGCAAGCCCGACGGCACCGAGGTCGAGGTGAAGGTCGACCGCGCCTTCAAGGTGACCTCCGTCGAGGAGCACCCGGGCCGGCCCTAGTAGTCGAGCCAGACGAAGCCGTACGGCTCGAGGATCGCCTGGTCGCCCGCCCTCCGCGGCGGGCGGCCGGGCGAGACGAGCAGGCCGTCGTCGATCCGCAGCCCGTGCTGGACGGCGGCGACCGGCTGCTCGTGCTCGGAGAAGTTCGCGAGCGCGAGGAACGTCGTCCCCAGGTGATCGCGGCGGTAGCCGAACACGTGCGGGTTGCCGGTGCGCAGCGGCTCCACGCTCCCCGCGCCGTGCAGCGCCACGCAGGCGCGCCGCGCGCCCGCCATCGCGCGCAGCCCTTCGAACAGCCGCGCCTCGACGCTGCCCGGCTCCTGCCGGCGCTCGGCTGCCTGCCAGTCCATCCACGGGCGGTGCAGCCAGCGGTTGTCCGCCGCCCGCTCCGGGTCGTCGCGATGCCCGTAGTCGTTGAGCAGCCCGATCTCGTCGCCCATGTACACGAGCGGGATGCCGCCATAGGAGAACGCCACGCCGTACAGCAGCAGGATCCGGCGCACGGCGAGGTCGATCGCCTGCTCGTCGCCCGCCGCCAGCGCCGCCTCCAGCCCTGCCAGCGACGCCGCGGTCCCGCTCGTCCGCCCCTCCCCGTTGAACTCGGGCTGGAACACCGCGCCGCGCGCGAACGACTCCCAGAAGTGGCCCTGGTAGTAGCGGACGAGGAACTTGCGGTGCTCGTGAGCGTCCTCCCCGGCGGCGGCCGCGTTGTCCTCGGTGATCGCCCAGCCGATGTCGTCGTGGCAGCGCACGTAGGTGATCCAGGTGGAGCCGGTGGGCGCGACGGGCATCGCGCGCAGCGTGCTCGTCATGAGGTCGACGCGCCGGGTGGCGAGCGTGCTCCACAGCAGCACCATCAGCGAGTTGTGGTACGCGAGGTCGCACTCGCGGCCGGCGTGCCGGCCCATCCCGAGGTAGCCGACGAGGTCGTGAGGAGAGACGATCGCCTCCGCCTTGAAGGCCATCGCGGGCGCCACCACCCGCACGATCGCCCGGTACGCCTGGAGCAGCTCGTGCACCTCCGGCTGGTTCTGGCAGTTCGTCCCCAGCCGCTTCCACATGAACGGCACGGCGTCGAGCCGCAGTACGTCGACGCCGGCGTTGGCCAGGAAGAGCAGGTTCTCGAGCATCGCCGCGAAGACGGCGGGGTTCGCGTAGTCGAGGTCCCACTGCCACTCGTTGAACGTGGTCCAGACCCAGCGCCCGAGCTCCTCGGACCACGTGAAGTTCGACGGCTTGAAGTCCGGGAACACCAGCGGGAGCGTCCGCTCGAAGGCGTCGGGCTTCGTGCGATCGGGATAGGTGAGGTAGAAGTCGCGGAATGTGGCGTCGCCCGCGGTCGCCCGTTGCGCCCAGTCGTGCTCGCGCGCCGTGTGGTTGATCACGAGGTCGATGCACAGGCTCATGCCCTCGTCGTGCAGCGCCGCGGAAAGCCCGCGCAGGTCGTCCATAGTGCCGAGGGCGGGCTCGACGGCGCGGTAGTCGGCCACCGCGTAGCCGCCGTCGCTCTCCCCGGGCCGGGACCGCAGGAGCGGCATGAGGTGCAGGTAGCTGAGGCCGAGCTCGCGGATATACGGCAGCCGCTCGCGCACGCCGGCGAGCGTGCCGGCGAAGCGATCGGCGTAAGCGATGTAGCCCGCCTGGCTCTGGCGCTGGAACCAGTCCGGGGTGATCTCCCGCTCGTAGTCGAGCTGCCTCAGGCGTTCCTCGCGCGCCGCGTACGCCTCCGCCATCGTCGCGGCCACAGCCTCGAGCCGCGCGTCCTCGCCGTAGAGCCGCGCCAGCGGCTCGTAGAAGTCGGCGAAGTGCCGGGCCAGCCTGACCTGGAACACGTGGTCGCCGCCGGCGAGCTCGGCGAAGGACGCGAACGCCTCACGCGTCGGCGCCGCCATGTCCCGGACGTTCTGCACGGGCAGAATTGTGCCGGTCCCCCCCAAACGGCGGGGCTTGCACCGCGCCATCACCCGAGACCGCGCGTTAATGCGTCACGGTGACCAACGTGACCCAACCAGACACACGTTCCCGAGACCTCGACGACACCCGCCGACGCTTCCTGCTCGCCCGAGCCCAGCTCGCCGCCAACGGCGCCCGCCGGCGCGGCGAGACGGCCATGCGCCGCTGGCGCCCCCATCGCCGCCGCTTCAGCTAGCGGTACGCCCGACGGCGCCCCGGCCGAGGTCACATCAGTGACCTAGCGAGAGCTCTTTCGCAAGGCCGCGTGCGAGATGGGCCTCCGCTCCCGTTGCTCGTGTAACCCCCGATCGACTTCTAGGAGGTCGACGACGTGCGAGCAGCTTTGGCGACGAGGCGCCGGCGGCTCCAGGCCGCGGTACTCGCCGCACTTGTTGGGATGGCTATCACCACGGGCACGGCGCCGAGCGTCGCCGCTGACCCGTGCGCGGCGCCGCCGAACGAGATCGTCGCTGAGAACTGCCTACCCGGCACCTCGCCGCTCATCTGGGACGTCCCAGGCGGCGGCAGCCCGTCGATCCAGGGCTTCGCGACTGACATAAGCGTCAACCAGAGCCAGAGGGTTGACTTCAAGGTCGATACGACGGCAGCGAGCTTCCGGTTCGACATCTACCGGATGGGCTACTACGGCGGCGCCGGCGCGCGGAAGGTCGCTGCCTTCCCGTCCACGGCGGGGGTCAACCAACCGACGTGCCCGACGACGGACTCGTCGTCGGGACTCGTCGAGTGCTCGAGCTGGAGCATCTCGGCGTCCTGGAACGTCCCTGCGACCGCGGTCTCCGGCATCTACTTCGCTCACCTCGTGGACAGCGATGGCGGCGAGAGCCACGTCTTCTTCGTCGTCCGCGACGACGACGGGCGCTCGGACCTGCTGTTCCAGACCTCGGACACGACCTGGCAGGCCTACAACGAGTACGGCGGCAACTCGCTCTACACCGGCTCGCCCGCCGGCCGCGCCTACAAGGTCTCCTATGACCGCCCGATCACGGTGCGCGGCACCGCGTCCGAGGACTCGGTCTTCAACGCCGAGTACCCGATGGTCCGGTGGCTCGAGCGCAACGGCTACGACGTCTCCTACTTCACCGGCGTCGACAGCGACCGCCTCGGGGCCGAGCTGCTCGAGCACCGGGCGCTGCTCTCGGTCGGGCACGACGAGTACTGGTCCGGCGGCCAGCGCGCCAACTGGGAGGCGGCGCGGGCGGCGGGCGTCCACATGGCGTTCTTCAGCGGCAACGAGGTCTTCTGGAAGACGCGCTGGGAGAAGAACCACCGCACGCTCGTCTCCTACAAGGAGACGCACGCCAACGCGAAGATCGACCCGCTCGGCGGCGTGTGGACCGGTACCTGGCGCGACCCGCGGTTCAGCCCGCCGGCCGACGGCGGGCGGCCGGAGAACGCGCTGACCGGGCAACTATTCATGGTCAACGACGGCGCCACCGGAAGCATCGAGGTGCCCGCCGCCGACGGCAAGCTGCGGTTCTGGCGCCATACGAACGTCGGTGACGTTGGAGCCGTGCTGCCGTTCGGGACGCTCGGCTACGAGTGGGACGAGGACGTCGACAACCCCCACCGTCCCGCCGGCTCGTTCCGCCTGTCGTCCACCACCCGGCAGAACGCCCCGGTCCTGACCGACTACGGCTCGAACTTCGGGAGCGGGACCGCCGTCCACAACATGACCCTCTACCGGGTGCCGAGCGGTGCGCGCGTCTTCGGCGCCGGCACGGTGCAGTGGTCGTGGGGACTCGACTCGAACCACGAACGTGGCAACGAGCCCGAGGACGCCCGCATGCAGCAGGCGACCGCGAACCTCTTCGCGGACATGGGCGCGCAAGCGGCGACGCCCCAGAGCAACCTCGTCCGCCCGTCCTGCAGCAGCGACGCCACCGCGCCGACGTCTCAGATCACGTCGGCGAGCGGAGGCACCATCCGCGGCACGGCGGCCGACAGTGGCGGGGGCCGAGTCGGCGGCGTCGAGGTCTCGACGAACGGCGGCGCCGCCTGGCACCCGGCCATCGGACGCGAGTCCTGGAGCTATCCCTCCTCGGCTACCACGAACCTTCGTAGCCGCGCCGTCGACGACAGCGGCAACCTCGAGGGCCGGAGCCCAACGCCGGCGCTGTGCGATGGCCCGCCTGGCGGCGGCTCCGGTGGCACTGGCGGGACGCCCGCTTCCGGCGGAGTCAAGCCCGCGACCAAGCCGAGAGCCATCATCACCAAGCGCCGTGCGCGCGTGTCGCGCGCAGGCATGGTCACGCTCCGGATCTCGTGCTCGGGCGGCCAGACCGCGTGCAAGGTGCGGCTGTCGCTGCGCCGCAACGGTCGCGTGGTCGCCGAACGGCGCGTCGTGATCAGCCAGGGCGGGCCGCGACCCGTCCGTCTCTTCGTGAGCCGCTCCGCGCGCCGCAAGCTGGCGCGAAAGGGCGCGCTTCGAGTTACCGCCGTGGCGTCGGTTCGCGACGCCGCCGGCCACCGCACCGTGACCAGGACACCAGTTCGGCTGGAAGCGTCGAGGGGGCGCTGACGGTGAAGGACACGTCAACGAGGAGTGACATGTTGGGTAGGACCTTTCGCCGCACATTCGCGGCGCTACTCGCCGCCGGCGCCCTATGGGCTCCGGCCGCATCGGCCCAGTCCGGCGGGCCGGTACTCGTCGTCACCAACGACAAGTTCAGCGACTACTACGCCGAGATACTCCGATCCGAGGGCCTGAACGAGTTCGCGGTCGCGAACGTCGGCTCGCTCAGCGCCGGACTGCTGAGCTCATACCAGGTGGTCGTGCTCGCGCCCGCGTCGCTCAACGGCGGGCAGGTGGGTGCGCTCTCCAACTGGGTCAACGCGGGCGGAAACCTGATCGCGATGCGGCCGGGCAACGAGCTCGCCGGGCTCGCCGGGCTCGGCGGCGACGCCGGCGACGTGGCCAACGGCTACATCCAGATCAACACCACGTCGGCTCCCGGCGCCGGACTCACCAGCCAGTCGATGCAGTACCACGACGTCGCCGATATCAGGGGGCTCGCCGGCGCGCAACAGATCGCCAGCTTGCATGGCGGCGTGAGCAGCGGTGCAGTCGGCGCGGCGGTCACGCTGCAGAGCGTCGGTGCAGCCGGCGGGCAGGTCGCGGCGTTCACCTACGACCTCGCGCGCTCCGTCATCTACACGCGGCAAGGCAACCCCGCCTGGGTCGGCCGGGCCGCAGCGACGCCACGACGATCCCACGATTTCTTCGAGGGCCGCGGCCAGCCTGACTGGGTCAACTTGGACAAGGTCGCGATCCCGCAGGCGGACGAGCAGCAGCGCCTGCTCGCGAACCTCGTCATCCAGATGAACATGGACCGGACGCCGCTGCCGCGGTTCTGGTACCTGCCCCACGGCTACAAGGCGGCCGTCGTCATGACGGGCGACGATCACAACGGCCAGGGCACGGCGGGCCAGTTCGACACCTTCAAGGCCGCGAGCCCCGCCGGCTGCTCGGTGGCCGACTGGCAGTGCATCCGGTCGACCTCCTACCTGTGGCCGACGACGGGCTTGTCGAACGCCGTCGGGTACCAGAACGCAGGGATTCGAGGTCGCGCTGCACCTCAACGCGGCGTATCCGAACACCAATTCCAGCAGCTGCGCGGACTACACATCCCTGGCCCAGCTCAACGGCATGTGGAACACCCAGCTCGCCGCGTTCCTCGCCAACGTACCCGGGCGTCCGCTCGACCCCGGACGAACCGGAACCACTGCATCACGTGGAGCGACTGGGCGAGCAATCCTCGAGCGGAACTCGCGCACGGGGTTCGGCTCGACACGAACTACTACTACTTCCCTGAGTCTTGGATCGGGAACCGTCCCGGGCTGTTCACCGGCGCCGGCTTCCCGCAGCGATTCGCTGATCTCGACGGGTCGCTGATCGACGTCTACCAGGCGACGACGCAGCTGACCGACGAGTCCGGCCAGGACCTCGATGTGCACATCAGGGACCTGATCGAGGGCGCTCTCGGCGGCAACGGCTACTACGGCGTCTTCACCGCCAACATGCATACCGACTCCTCCTCGCACCCGGGCGCCGACGCCATCGTCGCCGAGGCGAAGTTCCGAGGCGTGCCGGTCGTGTCGGCGGCGCAGATGCTCGACTGGCTCGACGGGCGCAACGGCTCGTCCTTCCAGAACGTCAGCTACAGCAACCAGCGCATGCGGTTCACCGTCGCCGCCGACGGCCGCTCTCGCGGACTGCAGGGCATGGTGCCTGCGGCTACCGCCGCTGGGCCGCTGTCGGGCCTCTCTCGCGACGGCGTCGGCGTCGTCGGCTCGCCACAGCGGGTCAAGGGCATGGACTACGTGCGCTTCCCCGCCGCGGGCGGCAATTACATCGCGACCTACGGCGATCCGATGCCCGACACGGCGATCACCGGCGTGTCGGTGAGCGGGACGACCGCACGACTCTCCTTCGTGAGCGACGCGGCCGGCGCGACGTTCCAGTGCCGGATGGACGGGAGCTCCTTCACGGCGTGCAGCACCCCGCGCGAGAACCGCGGCCTGTCCATGGGCACGCACACGTTCCGCGTCCGGGCGATCGACCCGACCGGGAAGGTCGACCCGACGCCGGCCGAGCGTACGTTCACGGTCGGCACGCTCGTGCACACGGGGCCGAAGGTGAAGATCACGCCCAAGCGCGTGCGGATCACGAAGAACGGGACCGTCCGGCTTCGCGTCCGCTGCCCGAACACCGAGAGCAAGTGCCGCGTGAACCTGAAGCTGAAGGCGCGTCGGAAGATCGTGGCCGCTCGGACGTTCCTTGTGAAAGGCGGCAAGCGCCGAGTGATCGAACTCACCCTGACCAGAAACGCCCGCGCCTCACTGGCGGGCAAGCGCACCCTCCGGGTCACCGCAGTCGCGGTGTCACGGAACGCGGGTCAGCGGGCGGTCACCCGGAAGACGATCCGGCTGGTGGGCCGATGAGCCCCCACGCCGGGACCAGCAACAGAAGGATGAGGAGGGTTACGTTGCGTACGGCATCAGTACGACGGACCGTGGCGGCGGCGCTGATTGCCGGCGCATTCGGAGCCGCAGGAACCGCTCAGGCGGCTTCCCAGCAGGACGACTTCGTGTCGGGTTCGCCCCAGCACGACACGACCGCGGTAATCGCGGGAGGTGTCGAGATCGCTCCGGCGTTCATCGACGCATTCGATCAGCTGCCGACGTCATCGCTGACGCCATGGCCGGTTGCCACTGAAGCCTCCCGCGCCGACGCTGGCAGCCTCCTGCTGAACGAGGCGCTGTTCAACAGCGGCGCGGCCGCCGGGGTCGGTACTTCCATCAAGTTCCGCGGCATCCTCGGCGCCCAGGACAACCAGCACGTCGGATTTGCCAGCGGATTCGAGAACGGCCGCTGGGCGATCTTCAGCCGCAAGGAGGGCAGCACCGTCCTCTCGGCGCGCATGCAGAACGGGGGCGCCGACCAGGTAGTGGACCTCACCGCCGACCCCAACATTGCGCACGACTTCCGAATCGATCGAACGGCGCAGGGCTTCAAGTTCTACGTTGACGGCAACCAGGTCGCGACGCACACGGACCCGTTCACGGACCCGCTGTTCGCGCAGGCGAGCGACCTGAGCCCCGGCGTGCCGCTGCGGCTCGAATCGATCTCAGTCCACGACAAGTCTCACGGGGACCTTCACCTCCAAGGTCTTCGATGCCGGCAGCGCTGCGGTGACGGGCATCAACTTCTCGGCGACGTCCGCGAGCGGGATCACCTACGAGACGAGCACGAGCAGCGACAACGTCGAACTGGACCCCGTTCAGCACGGGCGCGATCCAGCCGGCGCGTTTCTTCAAGTACCGCGCCACCTTCAACGCAGCCAGCCCCGGCGTGTCGCCGCGACTGACCACGGCCACCGTCGACTTCACCATCGCCAGCCCCGCCCGCCAGCGGAGGGAACAACACGCCGCCGAGCGGGGATACGAAGAAGCCGAGGCTCGGCCTGCCGCGGGACGCGGACGTGAACCGGCGTGGCAAGGTCAAGATCCTCCTGACCTGCCCGGATGACGAGCTGTTCTGCCGTGCGGCGCTGGTGTTCAAGTCGGGCCGCAAGACGGTCGCCAGCAAGAGCGGGAAGATCGCCGGTGGGGACAGCCGCTACATCACGCTGAAGCTCTCCACGGCGGCCAAGAAGCAGCTGGCCAAGGCCCGCAAGCTCAAGGTGGCCGCGACGCTGACGGTGATCGACGCCGCCGGCAACAAGCGCGTGTCGAGCAAGAAGATCTGGCTCTACCCCATGTAGTCGCCTGACCGCCGAGCGGGAGCCCCATGGAGGGGCTCCCGCTCCCGGCGACTGCCACGGCCCTAAAGATTGCCATAGGGCCTGGGGTGCGCGGGCGAACCGCGCCTACGATGGAAGGAGTCGAAGGGAAGTATCCCGACGGCGTGCACCGTCAGCACGGCGAGCTTCTCGCCCGGTGCGCGCGGCCCTCCGGGCGGAGAAACCTTCGCGGCTTGTCCTAAAGACCGACCGCGGAGGTTCTCGAAGTGCTCCCCTGGCTCGCGCTGTCCGGCGCATTCGTCGTCCTGCTCGTGATCGACCTCGCCGTCGTCAAGTCGCGCGGCGGTGAGATGCCGCTGCGCTCGGCAGCGGTGGCGAGCGTCGTCTGGGTGGGCGTCGCGCTCGCCTTCTTCGCCGTCCTCCTGACGGTCGGTGAGGCGCCGGACGCGAGCGCGTTCCTGGCCGGCTACCTCGTCGAGAAGTCGCTGTCGCTCGACAACGTCTTCGTCTTCTTGCTCGTCTTCACGGCCTTTGCCGTCCCGGTGGCCGACCGCCACCGGCTGCTCACCTACGGCATCGTCATCGCGCTCGTGCTGCGCGCCGCGTTCATCGTCGTCGGGGCCGCGGCGCTGAGCGCCGTGAGCTGGCTCGCGTTCGTGTTCGCCGCGTTCCTGATCTGGACCGGCTGGCGGATGTTCCGGCAGCGTCACGACACCGCATCCGAGCAGCAACTCGTCGAGCGCGTCCGGGGGTTCGTCGAGCGCCGCGCTGGACGCACGATCGGCACCGGCGCGGCGGCGCTGGTGGCGATCGCGATCGTCGACGTGATCTTCGCCGTCGACTCGGTCCCCGCCATCCTCGCCATCACCGACGACACGTTCATCGTCTTCGCCGCCAACGCGTTCGCGCTGCTCGGGCTGCGGCCGCTGTTCTTCCTCGTCGCCGAGCTGGTCGAGCGGCTCTACCACCTCAAGACGGCGCTCGCCGCCCTGCTCGTCTTCATCGGGGCGAAGATGGCGGCGGCCGAGTTCGTGGGCAAGATCGGGCCGGAGATCAGCCTGCCGATCATCGCCGCCATCCTCGGCACCGGCGTCGTCGCCTCGCTCATGCGGGACCGGCGCCTCCAGGCGGCATGATGGGCTCGTAGTCGGTGGTCACAATGCCTGACGATGCCCGATCGGTCGTTGTGGCGCTGCCCGACATGCGGCCAGACCTTCGTGGCCGTCAACATGCCGCACTCGTGCGCCATGCGGCCGATCGAAGCCCACTTCGGCGACCGGCCGGAGCTCCGCGCCGTCTATGACCGGTTGGTCGCAGCGCTCGGCGGCCCGGTGACGGAGAACGTCACGAAGTCGCGGATCACGTTCCAGACCCGCATGCGGTTCGCCGGGATCGACTCCCCGCGCCGGGACCACCTACTTGCCAACTTCGTGCTGACGCGGCCGATCGACAGCCCCCGGCTCGCCAGCGTCGACTACATCCCGCCCTATTACTACGTGCACCGCGTCCGGCTCGCCCGCGAGGACGACGTCGATGGCGAGCTGACCGCGTGGCTCGCCGAGGCACGCGAAGTCGGCGATCAGCGGCACGTGACCGACCCCGAGTGGCCGAAGGTCCGGCAGCCACCGGAGTGGGTGCGCGTCCCCCGCCAGGTCGCCGACGCGATCGCTCGCGGCGACGATCCCTCGAGAGTGCGCCGAGCCGGACGATCTGGCTCGGCATGAGCGACCTCGAGTTCGCGCGCTTTGCTGGCGCCGTGGAGGTCCTGTTGGCGGACGTCAACGGCGGCTGGGTAGGAAGGCTGTCAAGCCGGGGTTGGGTGTATTTCGGTGTGTCTCGGGACGCCCGGATACACCTTTGTGCTCTAGACGCGCACAAAGGTGTATCCGGGTGATCCTCGCCTCGCCGGTATGCACCTAAGCCCGCCTTGACGGGGAGTTTTCGTGTATCTCGGTGAGCCCGCGGCCATCGAAATCGGCGTTTGGAGACACGCCGAAATCCACGAAACTCCCCATCCACGCGCACCCGCTGGCTCCCCAGCCGCCCTACCCAGCCGCCGTTGACGTTTGCCGGCGCCGCCCAGAACTCCCATCAGCGAGCGACGGAGCGCCCTGCGGCCACGAGCTCGTCGAGCCGAACCAGCTTGACGCGCGGGCGGCCCTGGGGCTCGCCGGCGCGGCGCTCGTGCTCGTCGATCGCCTGCCAGCCCTCCCAGAGGACGGCGTCGGGCGCGCAGGTGGAGAGCCACTCGGCGCACTCGTCGGCGTCGGGCGACGCGGGTGAGCCGAGCAGGCCCGCCTCGGCGTCGGCCACGATCTTGGCGACGGTGTCGGCCGCGTCCTTCTTGTTCGTGCCGATCACGCCGCTCGGCCCGCGCTTGATCCACCCGACGACGTACTCGCCGCGGTGGGGGCGGCGGTCCTCGTCGCACACGCGGCCGCCGTCGTTGCGGATCAGGCCGCTGCGCTCGTCGAACGGGATGTCGTCGATTGGGCGCCCGCGGTAGCCGATCGCCCGCAGCACGAGGCCGCAGCCGATCACCTCCTCCTCGCCGGTCGGCACGGCGCGGCCGCCCTCGAGGCGGTTGTGCGCCAGGCGGATGCCGGTGACCGGCCCGTCCGCGCCCTCGCCGAGGATCTCGAGCGGCGAGCGCAGGAACTTCAGCGAGATGCGCCGGCCCGCGCTGCCGGGCGGGCGCGCCGCGAAGCCCTGCAGGATCTCGACGTTGCGGCGCACCGTCGGGGTCGCGTCCTCGGGGACCTCGACGTCGACCTCGGCCGGGTCCACCTGGACGTCGACGCCCGGCCATCTCCCCCAGCTCGCGCAGCTCGGGATTGGTGAACGCCGCCTGGACCGGACCGCGGCGGCCGAGGATCACGACCTCCTGCACCTGGCCGGCGGCCAGCGGGCCGAGCGCGTGGTCGGCGGTGTCGGTGATCGCCAGCTCGTCGGGGTCGAGCAGCAGCATGCGGGCGACGTCGGTCGCCACGTTGCCGTTGCCGATCACCACCGCCCGCTGGGCCGACAGGTCGAACGACTCGTCGACCGCGTCCGGGTGGCCGTTGTACCAGGCGACGAAGCGCGTGGCGGGATAGGAGCCGGGCCGGTCCTCGCCCGGGATCCCGAGCCGGTTGTCGTCGGCCGTGCCGAACGCGTAGAGGACCGCGTGGTAGTGCTCGAGCAGCTCCGCCCGCGACACGTGCTCCCCCAGCGTGACGCCGCCGAAGAAGCGGAAGCCCGGCTTGCGCGCGGTCTTCTCGTACGCGCGCGTGACGGTCTTGATCTTCGGGTGGTCGGGGGCCACGCCCGAGCGCACGAGCCCGAACGGCGTCGGCAGCATGTCGAGCAGGTCGACCTCGAATCCGGCGCCCAGCAACTGGTCGGACGCGTAGAAGCCCGCCGGGCCGGCACCGATGACCGCAATCCTCATCGGATTCAGGGTATTAGGCGCCGCTCGGTTCGACGAGCCCGCTCTCGTAGGCCAGGATCACCGCCTGCGTGCGGTCGCGGAGGCCGAGCTTCATGAAGATGCGGCTGGCGTGCGTCTTGACGGTGTCCTCCGACACGAACAGCTCTCGCGCGATCTCCGCGTTCGACTGCCCGCCGGCGATGTGCTGGAGCACCTCGACCTCGCGTGGCGTCAGCTCCTCGAGCTGCGGCGGCATGGTCGTCCCGGGCGGCGGGCGGTGGACAAAGGCCTCGACCAGGCGCCGCGTGATCGGCGGGGCCAGCAGCGTGTCTCCGGCGACGGCCGCACGCACGCCCGCGACCAGCTCCTGGGGGCGCCCGCTCTTGAGCAGGAAGCCGCTCGCGCCCGCCCGCATCGCCTCGTAGACGTACCCGTCGAGGTCGAACGTCGTGAGGATGACCACCCGCGGCGCATCCGAGCCGAGGGCGACCAGCCGACGGGTCGCCTCGATCCCGTCGAGCCCAGGCATGCGGATGTCCATCAGCACCACGTCGGGCGGATCTCGGCGCACGAGCTCGAGCGCGGCCCGGCCGTCGTCGGCCTCCCCGGCGACCTCGATGTCCGCCTGCGCCTCGAGGATCATGCGCAGGCCGCCGCGCACGAGCGCCTCGTCGTCGGCGATGACGACCCGGATCACGAGGGTGTCGCCTCGAAGGGCAGCCGCGCGCGCAGGGCATACCCGCCGCCTGGCCGGGCGCCGCTCTCGAGGACGCCGCCGTAGAGCTCGGCCCGTTCGCGCATTCCGACGAGGCCGAAACCGCCGCCGTTCCCCGCGCTCGGACCGGTGCCGTCGTCGAGCACCTCGAGCTCCACCGCCCGGCCGTCATAGCTGAGGCGGACGCTCGCGTGCGCGGCGCCGGCGTGCTTGAGGGTGTTCGTAAGCCCTTCTTGCACGATCCGGTACACGGAGCGGTCCACGCCGGCCGGCAGGCGGCGCGGCTCGCCGTCCACGCTGAGCTCGACGGGTAGTCCCGCACGGCGGACCTGGTCGACCAGTGCGTCGAGCCTGGCCACGCCCGGCTGGGGGTCGAGCGCAAGCTCGCCGACCGGCCCGCGCAGGACGCCGAGCATCCTGTGCAGCTCGACGATCGCCTCCCGGCCGGCGTCCTGGATCGTGATGAGTGACTCCCGGGCGCGCTCCGGGGCGACCGCGAGTGCCTGTTCCGCGGCACCGGCCTGGAGCACCATCACGCTGACGGTGTGGGCCACCGAGTCGTGCATCTCGCGCGCGATGCGGGCGCGCTCCTCCGCCACCGCGGCGCGGGCGCGCTCGTAGCGCTCGGCCTCCAGCGCCGCGGTGCGCTCCTCCAAGCTGTCGGTGCGGTGGCGCCGCTGGCGGACCCAGCGCCCGAGCGCCCACACACCACCCAGGAAGAGGAACTCGCCCACCAGGTCCTCCGCGTTGGTCTCGCCGAGCCGACCGACCTCGACGGCGACGGCCCACGCGGCGACGAGCGCAGCGGCCGCGAGGGCGGGCGCGAACGACAGGTGCGCGGCGGTGCTGTAGAGCGCGACGTTGATGGCGATCCACGCCTGGAGGTCGCCCACCGAGTCGTCCACCGCGGCGTATCCGGCGGACCCGGCGGCAAGGATCGCGAGCAGGACGAGCAGCGGCGCGCGACGGCGTGCGAGCAGCGGCAGGAAGACGACCAGCGAGAGCGCGACGGCCGGGAGACCGGTGCCACTGGCCGCCGCCTCCGCGAGCGTGCTCCCGACCAGCAGGGCGACGAGGAGCTCGTTGGAGTGGCGCATAGCCCACCCACGCGCCTGGCGCAGGGTCCACATGAGGCAACCGTACGCTCGTCGCGGCGCCTGCGCATCGCCTGGACGGGTGAGGCGCGTAGCCACCGTGGGTGACTCGCGCCGCCGCTCGGATCGCTCCTGCGTGGCGCGAGATCGCTCCGGCGGGCGACGACGGCCGGCGGCCGCGGACCTAGCGTCCCGAAGCGTCACCCCACTCCTGATCGGAGACCCACCATGCGCCGTC
Source organism: uncultured Solirubrobacteraceae bacterium (assembly GCA_963730535.1). Classification (GTDB taxonomy): domain Bacteria; phylum Actinomycetota; class Thermoleophilia; order Solirubrobacterales; family Solirubrobacteraceae; genus DASSUW01. The sequence goes on along the minus strand of CAVSRU010000010.1, from coordinate 54,732 downwards.
GCACCGCCCTGCTCGCCACCGTCATCTCCACCGCCGGCCTCGGCGCCGGCGCCGCGCTCGCGTCGGCCGGACCCGCGGAAACGGCCGGCCCGCCCGCGGGCACGAAGCAGGTCGTCCTACGCCAGGCCTCGTTCAAGTTCCTCGACCATCCGCCGCGGCGCCGCGGCGACGTGCCGCCCTCGCCGGGCGACACCTCGATCCTCAGCTACCGGATCTTCGACGCCGGAGGCCAGGCGCGCCTGGGGCGGATGGATGCCATGTGCACCTCCACGGACCGTCGCGGCAAGCGCCTCCTGTGCACGGGCGCCATGCATCTGCCCGACGGGCATATCGAGCTCGCGGGCACCGGCGACCCGCTCGCGATCACCGGCGGTTCCGGCGCCTACGCGGGCGCACGCGGGACGGCGGACAGCACGGCGACGAGCGGCCGCGACGAGCGCGTGACGCTCACGTTCATGCCGTGACCTCCTCGCGAGCTACGGGACGAGGCGGCTGGCCTCGTCCCGCTCGCGCCGGATCGGGCCCGACGCGCTGCGCAGGGAGCCGCCCTCGCGGCCGGCGCGGTGGCCGATGATCTCGGCGAGCACGGCGATCGACGTCTCCTCGACGGTCGAGGCGCCGACGTCGAGCCCGCAGGGCGCGAAGACGCGCGTGATGTCGTCGTCGTCGACGCCGGCCTCCCGCAGCCGCTCGTTGCGGTCGAGCGTCGTCTTGCGGCTGCCGAGCGCGCCGACGTAGCCGGCGCCGCTGTCGAGCGCCGCCTTCACGGCGGGCACGTCGAGCTTCGGGTCGTGCGTGAAGACCAGCACCGCGTCGCGCGGGCCGAGGGTGCCCTCCTCCAGCACCGCGTCCGGCCACCCGGCGACGACCTCGGCGGCGGCCTTGAAGCGCGGGGACTCGAGGAACGCCCGGCGGGGATCGGCGATCGTCACGCGGTAGCCGAGCCCGCGCGCCATCGGAGCCAGCGCGGCCGCGAAGTCGATCGCCCCGAAGATCACCATCCGCGGCGGCTCCGCGAAGGCGGCCACGTGGACCCGCAGCCCGGTGCCGAGCGTCGCCCCGTCCTCGCCGTACGAGCGCACCGTCGACTGGCCCTGGACGACGAGGCCCCGCGCCTCGCGCTCGACGTTGGCCTCGAGCAGCGGCGGGCCGCCGAGCGACCCCACCCGCGAGTCGGCGTCGACGTACACCTTCGCGCCCGCGTGGGGCCCGTCGAGCAGCGTCGCCACGGCGGCCGGGCGCGCGTCGACGACCGCCTCGAGGCCGGACAGCGTCGCCTCCCGCGCGTCGTCCGCGATCTCGTGGATGAAGATGTGCACGGTGCCGCCGCACATGAGCCCGACCGTGCCGGCCAGCTCGTCCGAGATCCCGTAGGTCTCGAGCCGCGGCGGGCCTCCGTCCGCGAGCAGGTCCAGCGCCGCCTGCGCCACGGCGCCTTCCACGCAGCCGCCGGTGACCGAACCCTCGAGCGTCCCGCCCTCCTCGACGTACACACTGGCCCCCACGTCGAGCGGTGCCGAGCCGTCGACGGCGACGAGCGTCCCCGCCACCACCCGGCGCCCGTCGCGCAGCCACTCGGCGACGACTCCGGCGGTGTGCTGGACGGGTCGCTTCATACGACCGGACGATAGCTCTAGGCGGCTGCGGGCTCCGGCAGCGCGCGCGAATGACGACCCTCGACGGCGCGCATCCCGGGCAGCAGGAGGGCGCCGAAGGTCACGACGGCACCGAGCGCGCCGGCGCCGATCAGCGTCGCCTGGACGCCGATGGCGCCGCTCACCGGCCCGGTGAGGGCGAACGACAGCGGGAGCAGGCCGATCGAGATCAACCAGTCGAGGCTGGAGACGCGCCCGAGCAGCTCGGGCGGCACGTGCCGCTGCTTGGCGGTCGCCCACACGATCGTCCCCGCCGTTTCCAGCGCGTTGAACGCCAGGCTCACGAGCATCAGCTGCCACACGGCTCCGGCCAGCCCGTAGCCCGCGACGGCGATCGTCGCCAGCGTCCAGGTGACATACATGAACGTGATGTCGCGTCGCGGAAGCCCGCGCTGGCCGAGCACGACGGCGCAGAGGACCGACCCGATCCCCCCGGCCGCGAAGATGAGACCGAGGTCGGCCGCGCTGCCGTGGAGGTCGTTCTTGACGATGAATGGCAGCAGGACCTCGACGGGGCCCATGAAGAGCAGGTATGCGATCGCGGCGCTCGCGAAGGTGGCCCACAGCCACACGTGCCCGCGGATGTAGGCGAAGCCGGCCCGGATGTCGCCGGCGACGGAGACCTCCTCGGCGCGGGGCCTGCGGGGACGGCGGGTCATCGCCAGCACCGCCGCGGCGGACACCGCGAAGGTCGCGGCGTCGAGCGCGAAGGCGGCACCGACGCCCACCGCCTCGATCAGCAAGCCGCCGATCGCGGGACCGGCGAGCCGCAGCGCGGCGGGGCGCACGAGCTGGTCGAGGGCGTTCGCCTGCGCAAGCTGGTCCTCCGGCAGAACCTCGGGCGTGATGGCGTCGAACGCCGGACCGAAGAACGCCGCTGCCGCACCGTAGCCGGCGACCAGCGCGACCATGTGCCATAGCTCGAGCGCGCCCGTGAGCGAGAGGAACGCGAGCACCCCCACCAGCAGGCCGCGCGCCGCATCGGCGGCGAGCATCACCTTGCGGCGGTCGACACGATCGCTCACGACCCCGCCGATGAGCAGGAACACGATCATCGGCACGGTCATCGCGATCCCGACGAGCGACAGCGCGGTCGGCGCGTTGGAGAGCTCGTACGCCTGCCAGGCGATGGCCACCAGGAAGACTCCGTCGCCGAGCAACGACACGCACATCCCGGCCCACAGCAGCCGGAAGTCGCGGTGCCGGAACGGCGCGAGCAGCCGGACCCGGCTCATCCCGCCGGGACGATCGAGCCCCTCGTAGCTATGCAGCATCGGCCGCGGCGAGCTCGCGGACCGGTGACGAGGCCCCGCGCGTGCGCAGGAACTCGAGCATGGCGTCGCCGTCCAGCGGCGTCGAGAAGTAGAAGCCCTGACCGAGGTCGCACCCGAGCTCGCGCAGCGTCTCCCACTGCTCGCCGTACTCGATCCCCTCGGCGACGATGTCGAGCTTGAGCGTCTTCCCGAGCGCCACCACGGCGGTGGCGAGACCCGAGGCCTCGGGCGTCGCCCCCGCGCGCAGGAACGAGCGGTCCATCTTGAGGATGTCGACGGGCAGCCGGCTCAGGTAGCTGAGCGACGAGTAGCCCGTCCCGAAGTCGTCCATGGCGAGCCGCACGCCGAGCGCCTTCAGCTCCCGGAGCCGCTCGATCGCGAGGTCGGTGTCGTTCATCATCACCGACTCGGTGATCTCCAGCGTCAGGCTCCGCGCCTCGAGGCGGGACTCGGTCAGCGCATCGCGGACGTCGCCCACGATGTCGCTGTGCTGCAGCTGCTTGACCGAGAGGTTGATCGCCATCGACAGCGCGTCCCCGAGCGGGTGCAGCGTCTGGAACGCCTTCGCACGCCGGCATCCCTCGCGCAACACCCAGCGCCCGAGCGGCACGATGAGACCCATCTCCTCGGCGAGGGGGATGAACTGGTCGGGGCCGATCAGCCCGCGCTCGGGATGCCGCCACCGCACGAGCGCCTCGATCCCCGCTACGGTTCCGTCAGCGAGGTGGACGACCGGCTGGTAGTGCAGCTCGAGCTGGTCGGACGTGATCGCGCGCTGGAGGTCGGCACGCAGCTCGAGGCGCTCGAGCACGCCCTCGTGCATCGCCGGCTCGAATAGCCGGTACCCGCCCTTTCCGTCCCGCTTGGCGATGTACATCGCGGCGTCCGCGTTGCGGATCAGCTCGTCGGCGTCCCCCGTCGCGTCGCCCTCCACGAACGAGATCCCGAGGCTGGCCCGCACGGCGAGCTGCTTGTGCTCGACCGACAGCGGCGCGGCGAGCGCCTCGAGGACGCGCTCCGCCGTGTCGGCTGCCATCTGCGGACCCTCGACGTCCTCGAGGAGGATGGCGAACTCGTCGCCGCCGAAGCGGGCCGCGGTGTCGCTGGCGCGGATGCTCGCCGTGAGCCGCATCGCCACCTCCCGCAGCACCTCGTCGCCCGCGGCATGGCCGAGGCTGTCGTTGATCGTCTTGAAGTCGTCGAGATCGACGAAGATCACCGCCAGCGCGCACTGCTCGCGTCGCGAACGGGCGACGGCGTGGCGCACGCGCTCGCCGAAGAGCGCGCGGTTGGCGAGGTTGGTCACCGGGTCGTGGAACGCCTGGTGGGCGAGCTGCTCCTCGAACGCCTTGCGCTCGCTGACGTCGCGGCCGTTGAGGACGATCCCGCGGACGTGCTCGTCGTCGAGCAGGTTCGTGTGCAGGATCTCGAACTGGCGGACGCTGCCGTCCCGGTGCCGCAGCGAGCACTCCAGGACCTGGGCCTCGCTGCCCGCATATGCCGCTCCGTCCGCGAGCAGGTGCAACAGCCGGCCGTGCTCTGCGGCATCGACCAGGCGGGAGAAGGGCGTGCCGAGGACGTCGTCGGGGCTGTAGCCCAGCACCCGCTCGATCGACGGGCTCTGGTAGACGACCGTGGCGCTCGAGTCGAGCACCGTGATGAGGTCGCTCGAGTGCTGCACCAGCGAGCCGAAGCGCGCCTCGCTCGTACGCCGGTGGACCTCCTCGGTGAGCGTCGCGCTCTCGAGGGCAAGCGACACCTGGGTGGCCAGTGCCTGCAAGGTTCGGCGGACCGCGCGCGAGGTGGCGTCGTCGCAGGCGACGACGAGGATCCCACGCAGCTCGCCCCGGACCGAGAGGCCGAGCACGCACGCCGACGACCGATCGCCTTCGAGGCGCAGCTCGGCTTGCGTCGGCTCGTCGAGACGAAGCAACGCCGTGCCGGCTGCGTCGGCGGCCGCCAGCAGCTTGGCGGCGGTGCGCGGGGTGAGGGTCCACAAGGCCTGCTCGCGCACGGCCCCGCGCTCCATCGCCACCACGCTCAGCTCACCGTCCTCGACGGCGCAGAGCAGCGCGGCGGCCTCCCGATCGACGAGCGCGCGCGCCGCGTCCAGGGCGGCGTGATGGATGTCGTCGCGCCGTGTGGCGGCGACGAGCGCGTCGCCGGCGGCGCGGAGGATGCGCTCGCTGTTGACCGATCGCTCCTGCTGGCGCACAAGCTCGGCCATGCGGACGACCACGAGCCCGAAGAGGACGATCGACGCGATGTTGACCACGACCATGTCGTCGGTGTCCTGGATCTCCTGCGCCATCTCGATCGCGGGCGCGATGACTGCGCCGGCGAGCAGCAATCCGAGGCGGACGGACCTGAGCCTGTTATCGCGCTCAGGCGCCGCCTGCTCGAGCTCGCGCATCGACGGATGGAGCGCGGCGGCGCCCCACAGCAGGTAGAACGCGATCCAGCCGGCGTCGAGCCAGAGCTGGCCGGTGTAGGTGCCGTTGAGCGTGACGATGCCGTAGACGAAGTCGGTCAGCAGCAGCGTGATGATGCTCCCGGCGAGCAGGTAGAACGCGGGCGCACGCTTGCCGGCGTCAACGGCGAGACGGATGGCCGCCGCCAGCAGGAGGATGTCCCCGAGCGGATACGCGATCGAGACCACCTTGGGGATCACCGACAGCGCGTCGTCGCGCAGATAGGGAGCGATGAGCGCGACCCACGAGATCAGCGCGAGCCCGAGGGTCATGATCAGCGAGTCGATGAGGCCGGCGCGGTCGCCCTCGGGGTTACGCCGCCTGACCAGCATGAGGAGGCCCACCATCAGCGCCGGATACACGAGGAGATACGCCCCGTCGCCGAGCGACGGGAACGGCACGTCGCTCTCCAACAGCAGCTCGTAGCTGTAGGTGTAGACGTCGCCGAGCCAGAACAGGAACAGGCCGACCGCGAAGCACCACCACGGGGCGGGCGACGCCGGCCGGTAGCGGCGCAGGCCGATGACGATCGCGACTACGGGCGAGAGCCCGAGGACGTTCATCACGATCGGGTTGCCGGCGAACGGCGGCACGAACACGTACAGCGCGCAGAGCAGCCCGCCGCCCGCGAGATGCATCTGCCACAGCGCCGGCGCGCGCCAGTTCCGTCGAGTCATGTCGCGGCCAGCAGCCAGGGCGGATCGAGCGGTTCGGAGTCCGCGGGCATCAGCTCGTCGTGGGCGGCGAGCTCCTCCAGCGCGGCGATCAGCGTGTCGATCTCGGCGTCGGTATTGGCGGCGGTCAGCTGGATGCGGAAGCCGACCTCGGCCTTCGGCACGAGCGGGAACGCGGCGAGGGTGACGTAGACGCCGCGGTCGAAGAGGAGCTGGCCGACCTCGGCGATCCGCCGGTGGTCGCGGACCGGGATCTCGACGATGGGGAAGCCGGACCGGTTCGGCGTCGCGACGCCGAGACGTTCGAGGCAGTCGAGCACCCGCCGCGTGTGGGCGCACAGCACGCTCCGGAGCTCGTCTCCGCGCGCCTCGTTGACCTTCAGGCCGGCGAGCGTGGTGGCCAGCGACGCCACCGGGGACGGGCCCGAGTACAGGTACGGGGGCGCGGCGACCTTGAGCAGGTCCTTGACGTCGGTCGGGCAGGCGATGAAGGCGAGCAGCGACGAATACGCCTTCGAGAAGCCCCCAACCAGGACGACGTTCTCGTAGGTCTCGCCGAAGTGGCGCACGACGCTGTTGCCGCGCCGGCCGTACGTGCAGGTCTCGTCCGGGCTACGCTCGCCGATGACGCCGAAGCCGTGAGCATCGTCGACGTAGAGGAGCGCGCCGTGCTCGCGGGCGACCGCCGCGAACGCCCGGATGTCGGGAGCGTTGCCGGTCATGCTGTTGACGCCGTCCATGCAGACGAGGCGGGTCGGGTCGCGCTCGGCGCGCAGCAACTGGTCGAGGTGGTCCGGGTCTTCGAAGCGGAAGCGCTTGACCGCCGCTCCGCGCGAACGGGCGACCTGGCAGCCGTCGTAGATCGTCTTGTGCGCCCGCGCGTCCATGAAGATCGTGCCCGAGGCAGCGAGCAGCGGGATGACCGACATGTGGATGTGCGTGATCGTCGGCAGGACGAGCGCGTCCTCGGCCTGGAGCAGGTCCGTCAGCCGCTCCTCGATCTGCTCGTAGAGCACCGGACTGCCGAGCAGCCGCGACCAGCTGGGATGCGTGCCCCACGCATCCAGGTAGGCGGGCACCGCGTCGATGATCTCGCGGTCGAGGTCGAGCCCCAGGTAGTTGCAGGACGCGAAGTCCGCCAGCCACCGCTCGCCGACGCGGATCATGCGGCCGTCGACCTCGTCGATGACGGCGTCCATCATCGGGTGGGAGGCCTTGAGCGCCGAGAGGTCGCGCACGGTCTCGAGCCAGTGGTCGATCCACGGGCGACGGGCGACCCCTCGATTGATCGTCGAGGAAGCGGGGCGAACGCTCATACCCCACATTTGTCGGCCTGGCGCGCAACCCGCTTGAGCGGACGCGCTCAGCCGACGGCGGCCAGCAGCTTGGGAGCCACCTGCTTCTTGCGGCTCATCACGCCGGGCAGGTCGACCACGCCGTCGTCGGCGTCGCGCCCGAACGCGCGCTCGATCGCGAAGCGGTCCGCGCCGGAGAGGTACAGGCGCGTGCCCTTGGCGATGATGTCGGTGACCATCAGCGCGACGACCGCGTGGCCCTCCCGCTCGCGCACCTCGTCGAGCGCCTTCAGTACGTCCTCCTCGCGGTCGTGCAGGTCCTCGCCGACCGTCTCCACCTGCGCGATCTTCAGCGTGTTGCCGCCGGCCTCGTACTCCTTCGCGTCGCGCTCGACGATCTCCTCGACGGGCACGCTGGAGAGGTTCGACGTGCGCTCGAACATCTCGCGGCCGAACTCCTCGGCTTCGATGGCCAGCACCTGCTCGAGGTAGGTGATCACCGCGCGGTCGCGGTCGGTCGTCGTCGGCGAGTTGAGAATCACCGTGTCGGAGAGGACCGCGCCGAGGAGCATCGTGGCCGCCGCCTTGCTCGGCTCCATCCCGTTCTGGCGGAAGCGCTCGATCACCAGCGTGGCGGTCGAGCCGACCGGGTCGAAGGTGGCGCGCACGGGCACCCGCGTCTCGATCGAGCCGATGTGATGGTGGTCGAGGATCTCGACGATCTCGGCCTGCTCGACGCCGGCGACGCTCTGCGCCTCCTCGGCGTGGTCGACGAGCAGCACGCGCCGCGGCTGCGGGTTGATGAGGTCCGAGCGGGTGACGAGGCCGACCGGCTTCCCGCCCGAGTCGACGACGACCGCGGCGCGGTAGTCGACCTCCTGGATCATCTCCGAGACGTCGGCGACGAGGTCGTCGGGCCGCACGGCCAGCGGCTCGCGGTCCATCAGCGCCCGGCACGGCGCCGACAGGGTGATCATGCGGCTGGTGACGTAGGAGTCGAGCGGCGACACGACGACCGCCGTGTCCCGCTCGCGGGCGAGCTCGAGCACCTCGTCGGTGGGCCGGGTCTCGTTGCTGGTCACGAGCAGCGCGACGCCCACCTCGATCGCGATCCGCTGCGCGTCGGGCCGGTTGCCGACCACCACCACGTCGCCGGCGCTGAAACCGAGCGGGAGCGACTCCGTCGCCATGGCGAGGACCCACACGCGCCCCGTGACCTCGCGCTCGGCCTCGCCGGCGAGCAGCTCGCCCTCGAGTACACCGGCGATCGCGCCCACCGCGGTCGGCGCGTCGAGCCGCGACGCCTCGCGCGACTCGCGCACGTAGCGCCGAGCGAGCTGGCGCTCGGTCATCACGCCGGCCAGCTCGCCGTCGTCGGCCACGACCGGCACGAGGTCGACCTCCTCGCGGGCCATGATCAGGCCCACCTCGCGCACCGGCACGTTGTGGCGCGCGTTCGGGAACTGCTCGCGCATGACGTCCTTCACGCGCAGCATCACGTGCGGGAGCAGCGCCGGCTCGGCGGCCCCGCTGCGCTCGAGCACCCAGCGCGTCTGGTCGTTGCACTCGCCGAGCCGCACCGGCACGTACTCGTTGCGCGGGTCGAGTCGCTGGTTGAGCTCGGCATATCCGATCGCGGCGGCGATCGAGTCCGTGTCGGGATTGCGATGGCCGGTCACGTAGATGACGGTCACGGCGCAGATATTGGACCCCTCTGCGTCACCATGTCGTCATGGCCACCTGCACGCACCTCGACACAATCGAGATCCGCGACCTCCCGGCGGAGGTTGCCGGCTGCGAGGAGTGCCTCGCCACCGGCGGCCGCTGGGTCCACCTGCGCATGTGCCAGCAATGCGGGCACATCGGGTGCTGCGACAACTCACCCGGCCGGCACGCGACCGGCCACCACGCACAGACGGGGCACCCGATCATCCGCTCGGCCGAGCCGGGCGAGGACTGGAGCTGGTGCTACGAGGACGAGGTGATGTTCCGGCTCACGCGACCTCAGCCGGCGTCCTGACCTCGCGCTCGAGGTCGCCGAGGAGGTCGCCGAGGCGCGCGGCCAGTTCGGGATCGGCGAGGCTGCCGTCGTCCGTGAAGGCGCTGTCGGCCATCCCGACCGGCAGCTCGTTCTCGACCACGTCGGCCCCGCTCGCCTTGAGCACCTTGCGCACCTCGGCCTGAGCCCACACGGCCCCGAAGAGGCCGGTGCTGGCGCCGATGACGACGCTCGGCTTGTGCCGCAGCACGTTGTCCGGGAACGGGCGCGACGCCCAGTCGAGCGCGTTCTTGAGGCCGCCCGGGAGGGAGGCGTTGTACTCCGGCGTGGCGATCAGGAGCGCGTCCGCCTCGTCGATCGCGGCGAGGAGCTCGCTCACGCGGGCCGGCGGGTCGGACTCGAGGTCCTGGTCGAAGATCGGGAGCGAGGCGAGGCCTTCCCACTCCACGAGCTCCGCTCCGGGCGGCAGGACTTCGCCTGCCGCCCGCAGCAGCTTGCGGTTGTGGGATTCCCGGCGGACGCTCCCCGCGATGCCGAGGATCCGCATTGGGCTACGCCTGGTTGACCAGCGAGAGCTCGACGGTCAGCGTGACCTCGTTGGCGAGCGCCTTGCCGCCTGAGGGCAGCGGGGCGTTCCAGTTCATGTCGAACTCGGTGCGATCGATCTGGGCCTCGAGGTTGAGGTGCCCGCGGGTGTTGCCGAAGGCGTCGCCCTCGGGCGCGATCCACGTGCCGGTGGCGGTGACGGGGCGGGTGATGCCCTTGATCGTCAGCTCGCCCTCGACGGTGACGGTGCCGTCGCCCGAGACGTCGAGGTCGTTCGAGCTGAAGATGACCTCGGGGTGGTTCTCGGCGTCGAAGAACTCGGCGGAGAGGACGTGGGCGCGGAACTGCTCGGGGGTGCGGATCGAGATCGACTCGACCTTGGCACGACCCTCGAGACGGCCGTCGGTCAGCGTGGCCTCGACCTCGTCGAGCGTGCCGCGGAAGAGCGAGACGCCCTGGTAGCGGACGGAGAAGCCGAAGCTCGAGTGGACCGGATCGGCGGTGTAGGTGCCCTGGAGCGCGGTGGTGGCGGTGCTCATCGGAAGTGTTCCCCTTCGGTGGCTGGTGTCGCATAACCGTACCGCAGTCCGGTTATGTTCGCACCAGAGTAGCGCAGACCACTTGCGTGCGCAACTACGTGCCGCCAGACGCTCTCACTCGCCGCCCGGGCTGCCGATAACAGCAGGAACGGCCGCCATGAAAGGTCCTCTCCTCCATACCCTGCGCGCGCTGGCACGACGTATGGGGTCACGATTCGACGCCCACGCGCTCGCGCGCGAGAACGCCGCGCTCCACGGCGAGCTGCAGTCGACCCTCACCGAGTACCGGTCGCTGATCGAGCGCCTGCCGGCGGTCACCTACCTGGATGACTTCGAGACCGGCGACACCCAGTTCATCAGCCCGCAGGTCACGGCGCTGTTCGGTGTCACGCCCGAGCAGTGGATGGCCGACCCGGACGCCTGGCTCGACCCCATCCACCCCGACGATCGCGACCGTGTCGAGGAGGAGTACGACGCCGCGATCGCCGCGAGGGAGCCGCTACGCGTCGAGTACCGGGTCCTGTCGCCTGACGGGGTCGTCCGCTGGGTCGTCGACCAGGCGGTCATCCTCCCCCCGGTCGACGGCCGTCGCACCCTCACCCAGGGGCTGATCATCGACATCAGCGACGGCAAGCGCGCCGAGCAGGAGCTCACCCATCGCGCCAACCACGACCAGCTGACCGCCCTCCCGAACCGCCATCGGTTCCGCGTCCTGCTCGACGGGGCGATCGCCGAGGCGAAGCGATCCGGGCGCTCGGTCGCCGTGCTGTACGTCGACCTCGACGAGTTCAAGGTCGTCAACGACAGCTTCGGGCACGAGACGGGGGACGAGCTGCTGATCGCGATCGCGGACCGCCTTCGGCGTGCCGGGCGCGCGGGCGACGTCGTCGGCCGCGACGGCGGAGACGAGTTCGTGATGCTGATGCCCGACCTCCCGGAGGAGCGCGAGGTAGCGACACGAGCGGCCGAGGATGTGGCCGACCGGCTCCGGCGCATCCTGCTTCAGCCGTTCTCGCTCAGCACCGTCGAGATCGAGGTCCGCGCGAGCGTGGGCATCAGCCTGTTCCCGTTCGACGCCTCCGACGGCCAGACGCTGCTCAACCACGCCGACGCCGCGATGTACGACGCGAAGGCGGCCGGCCGGGACGCGTTCCGCGTCTACCGGCCGGGCGTGCGGGTGGCGAACGGCGACGTCGGCGTCGCCGCCCGCCTGCGACGGGCGATCGCCGATGACGAGCTCACGCTGCGCTACCAGCCGATCGTCGACCTCGGCTCTGGCGAGCTGACGGGCGTCGAGGCGCTCGCTCGCTGGGACCACCCGGAGCGCGGTCTGCTGGCGCCGAGCGAGTTCATCCCCGTCGCGGAGCGCACCGGCCTGATCCGGCCGCTGAGCGAGTGGGTGCTGCGGGCAGCCGCGCGACAGGCGGCGGCCTGGCGCGCTGACGGCCTCCACCACTGGCTGTCGATCAACGTCCCTCCGGACACGTGCCGGCAGATCGGCGCCGCCGCGATCACGCGGCTGATCGAGGCGTGCGGCGCCGATCCCGAGCGCGTCGTGCTCGAGATGACCGAGTCGCCGATGATGTCCGCCCGGCGGGAGGCGCTCGACGAGATCGAGGCGCTCCAGAGGCTCGGGGTCCGGCTCGCGATCGACGACTTCGGGACCGGCCACTCGTCCCTGGCGCGGCTCGGCAGCCTGCCGGTGCACACGATCAAGATCGACCGCTCGTTCGTGAGCGGCCTGCCGGACGACCGCACCGCGCGGACGCTCGTGACCGCGATCCTGCACCTCGCCGACGGGTTCGGCCTCGAGGTGATCGCCGAGGGGGTCGAGACCGAGTCCCAGCGCGACTGCCTGCGCGAGCTCGGCTGCCGCTACGCGCAGGGTTACCTGTTCTCGCCGCCGGTCGAGGCGTCGGCGATCACCGCCCGGTGGCGGTGGTGCACTTCAACGTCAACTGCGGCTGGGTAGGGAGGCGAGGGAGCCAGCCGCCGCGCGCGAACTATCGCGGATTACCCCCGGAAACCGACGCTAATCGGGGATAGTTCGGCGAACTGTCGTCGAGTTTGCCCCGGTTTCCGCGGCTAACTCGGCGTAGTTCGGGCCATCGCCGGCCACGCCGGCCCCCCAGCCTCCCTACCCAGCCGCCGTTGACGTTCGCCGACCTACCAACCGCGTACCTGGAGGAGCTCGTCGCGCGGCTGCGCCGCGTCGCCGGTGACCGGCTCGTCGGCGTCTGGCTGATGGGCTCGGCCGCGCTCGGCGACTTCGACCCCGGCCGCAGCGACCTCGACGTGCAGGCCGTGACCTCCGAGCGGCTGCCGCTCGCCGAGCGCGAGGCGATCGTGGCCGCGCTTGAGCACGAGGCGCTCCCCGTACCGGCCCGCGGGCTCGAGTTCGTGCTCTACGCGCGCGAGGACCTCGCGGCGGCCGCCTACCAGCTCAACCTCAACACCGGGCCGCGCATGGACCGCCACGTCAGCCTCGATCCCGACAAGGACCCGCGCTTCTGGTTCGTGATCGACCTCTCGATCGGGCGCGCGCACGCGCGGGCGCTCGCCGGGCCGGAGGCCGCCGACGTGGTGCCGCCGCTGCCGCGGCCGCTCATCGCCGCGTCGCTGCGCGACGCGCTGGGTTTCTTCGCCGCCGACGACCCGACCGGCGCGCAGCTCGTGCTGGCGGCTTGCCGCGCGTGGGCGTGGGCCGCCGACGGCGTCTGGTACTCGAAGGGCGAAGCAGCCCGGTGGGCGCGCGTCCGGCTCGACGACCCGGCACCGGTGATCGAGGCCGCCGCCCGTCGCCCGGTGAGCAAGGCCGCCCGCGAGGCTGTCGTGGCCCGGGCGCGGGCCGCGCTCAGCGCGTAGGCGCGGTTAGTCTCCTTCTGGGTGGCCAAGAGCGAGTACACCACGATCGAGGCGGCGGGCCGGGAGGTACGGCTCTCCAACCCGGCGAAGGTCTACTTTCCCAAGCCGGGTTGGACGAAGCTCGACCTCGTCCAGTACTACCTCGACATGGCGGACCCGGCGCTCGTGCACCTGCGCGAGCGGCCGACGGTGATGAAGCGCTTCGTCAACGGGATCCGCGAGGAGCCGATCTGGCAGAAGCGCGTGCCGAAGACCATCCCCGAGTGGCTCCAGACGGCGACGGTGGCGTTCCCGTCGGGCCGCACCGCGGAGGAGCTGGTGGCCAACGACGCCGCGCACCTGGCGTGGGCGGTCAACCTCGGCGTCATCGACTTCAACCCGTGGCCGGCGCGCCGCGCGGACCTCGACCATCCCGACGAGCTGCGCGTCGACCTCGACCCCACGCCGGGCATCGGGTGGGACGAGGTGCGCCGGACCGCGATGGTCGTGCGCGACGTGCTCTCCGATCACGGCCTGCGCGGCTACCCGAAGACCTCGGGGTCGAAGGGCATGCACGTCAACGTGCGCATCGAGCCGCGCTGGAGCTTCCTCGAGGTGCGGCGCGCCGCCCTGGCCCTGGCCCGCGAGGTCGAGCGCCGCGCCCCCGACCTGGCGACGAGCAGGTGGTGGAAGGAAGAGCGCCACGGCGTGTTCGTCGACTACAACCAGAACGCGCGCGACCGCACGGTCGCCTCGGCCTACTCCGTCCGCCCGACGCCCGACGCGCGGGTGTCGGCACCGCTCGAGTGGGACGAGGTGCCGGCCGTCGAGCCCGGCGACCTGCGGCTCGACACGATGCGCGAGCGCCTGCGCACGATCGGCGATCCGGCCGCCGACATCGACGAGCGTCCTGGCTCGCTCGACGCCCTGCACGAGCTCGCCCGCCGCGACGAGGAGGAGGGCCTCGGCGACGCGCCCTGGCCGCCGCACTTCCCCAAGCAGAAGGACGAGCCCAAGCGCGTCCAGCCCTCCCGCGACCGCGACCGCCCGACCCACCGCGGCCGCGCCGGCGACCCGCAGCCCGGCGGCCCGCCGCCGGGCGTCAGCACCGGCGGCCTCCAGCGCGGCTTCGGCTCCAAGCCGAGGACCGGCCAGGGGTACGAGGAGGAGTTCGACTAGTCGAGCAGGCCCCAGGCCGCGGCGGCGGCGATCGCGTCGGCGGTCGTCGCGGCGCCGAGCTTGCGGCGCGCGTTGGCCACGTGCGCCTCGACGATCTCCACCGTCATCCCGGCCAGCAGCGCGATCTCCAGCGGCTCCCAGCCATGGTTGAGCATGATCAGCGTGCTGCGCTCGCGTGACGAGAGGCGCGGGCGCGGGAGGTCCTCGTCACCGGGCCGCTCGCCCACCTGGACGCGCCGGCGCCCGAATGCGGCGTCGAAGAGCACGTCGAGGATCTCTTCGCGGTCGCACTGCTTGGCGATGTAGGCAGCGGCACCGGCCGCCATCGCGCTGTGCACGAGGCTCGTGTCGGTGTAGGCACTGAGGACCGCGACGGCCACCGGGGGCTCGCGGTGCCGGAGGCGGGCCAGGAGCTGGAGGGCGTCCATGCCCGGCATGCGCAGGTCGAGCAGCGCGACGTCCGGGCTGAACTCGCGGATCGCCTGCTCCGCGCTGAGGCCGTCCGCGGCCTCGCCCACGACGGCGAACCGCGGATCGCCCTCCAGCGCGCGGACGATCCCGGAGCGAAAGAGCGGGTGGTCGTCGGCCACCACGACGCGCAGGGCACCGCTCACGTCGGGGCGACCTGGCCGCGGTCGATCAGCCGCTCGATCTTGTCGACCGGCAGGGCGAGGCGCAGCGCCGAGAAGTAGATCCCGAGGCTGAAGGCGGCGACGGCCACCATGTCCCACCAGAGCGGGAACCACGGGTGCGCGGTCGGCCCGAAGTCGCTCAGGTACACGATCAGGCCCATGCCGACGAGGTAGACCGGCAGCCACAGAGCGGAGCGGACTTCGAACTGCGGCTTCGTCGGATTGAGCTTTAGCGCCTGGTTCGCCGCGAGGATCACGTAGCCGATCAGGATCGCGACGCCGAGCTTCCAGTCGGTCGTCCAGCCCGACCACAGGATCAGCAGGTTCGCGACGGCGAACGACGCCGGTGCAAGCACCCGTGCGGCAGGCGCCCGGTACGGCCGCTCGGCCTCCGGCAGGCGAGAACGGAAGACCCCCAGGGCCAGCGGCGCGCCGGCGTACATGAGCACGCTCGCGCTCGTGATCAGGCCGACGAGCGACCTCCAGCTCGGGAACGGCAGGAAGCAGATGCATCCGACCACGAAGGCGGTGACGAGGCCGAACCACGGGATCCCTTGCCGGTTAGTGCGCTCGTAGATCGTCGGCACGTAGCCGTTGCGGCTGAGGCCGTAGGACACGCGCGAAGCGGCCGTGGTGTAGATCAGCCCGGTCCCGCCCGGCGAGATCACGGCGTCGACGTAGAGGATCGTGGCCAGCCAGCCGAGGCCGACAAGCGTGGCGAGCTGCGCGAACGGGCCGCTGAAGGTCGTGAACGGCGAGGCGCCCCACGTGGAGCCGATCTGCGAGGGCGGCAGTGCGGCCAGGAAGACGATCTGGAGCAGGATGTAGATCACCGCGCCGATCGCGATGCCGCCGATCACCGCCCGCGGGATGTCGCGCTTGGGGTTGGCGCTCTCGCCGGCGAGCTGGTCGGCCTGCTCGAACCCGAGGAGGGCGAAGATGATGCCGCTCGTCGAGACCGCGGCCAGGACGCCGGCCGCGCCCGTCGGCGCGAACCCATCGGCCGCGCTGAAGTTGCCGGGATGGAACGCGACGACCGCCAACACGATGATGGTCAGCACCGGCACCGCGACCTTCCACCACGTCGCGGTGCTGTTGGTGTGGGCGAGCTTACGGACGCTGAGGAAGTTGATCGCGGTGAAGACGGCCATCAGCACGATCGCCGCGACGATGCCCGTCGCGGTCAGGACGTTCTGTCCCCCGCTCACCTTCATCCAGCTGCTGGCGAACGAGTAGTGCTGGCCGTACTGGATGACGGCCATCACCTCGATCGGCGCCACGGTGGCCGCCTGGAGCCACGCGAACCACCCGAACGACGCGCCGACGGCGCCTCCGAACGCGTAGTGCGGGAACCGCCCCGACCCGCCGGCGACCGGGAACATCGCGCCGAGCTCGGCGTGCACGAGCGCGAGCATCAGGATCGCGACCGCGCCGATGACCCAGGAGATGATCGCGGCCGGACCCGCGGTGGCGAGCGCGCCTTGCGCGCCGAACAGCCACCCCGAGCCGATGATCGAGCCGCCGGACGCCCACAGCAGCCCGATGAACCCGATCTCGCGACGAAGCCCGGGCCTCCCGGGCTGCGGCCGAGTGGGGGGTTCGACCTTCGGTGCGCGCGTGAGCACGTTCATGCGGATCACCTCTTTCGCACTTTCGACCGGCCCGGGGCCCGCGGGGGGGAGAGTGGGCCCCGGACCGGTTCCCGCGCGCCAGGGTGAGGAGCGGCGCAGGGGGAGAGCAGATCGTCGCCGCGACCGGCCGCATGCACCGTCGTGCGGTGGCACGGACCGGTGGATGAACCGCAGATCGTCCGATCGGGGGGGCGATCGGACGATGACGCACGTGCGGGCCGGCCCCGATGCTGACGGCGTGGCGATCACCCTCCATGCCTCCCGCGCGCGCGACCATCCCGGCCAGCCCCCCGCGCGCGTGAGGGTCGTCGTCGCCGACGACCACCCG
This sequence comes from uncultured Solirubrobacteraceae bacterium, assembly GCA_963730535.1. Taxonomy (GTDB): domain Bacteria; phylum Actinomycetota; class Thermoleophilia; order Solirubrobacterales; family Solirubrobacteraceae; genus DASSUW01. The sequence goes on along the minus strand of CAVSRU010000010.1, from coordinate 37,665 downwards.
CTGTTCCGCGAGGGCATCGAGCGGGCGGTCCGCGAGCGTCCGGAGCTCGAGCTCGTCGGCTCGACGGAGGACGGCCGCGAGGCGCTGCGGGTGATCCGCGAGCAGGAGCCCTTGGTGGCCGTGCTCGACCTCAGGCTCCCGAGCCTCGACGGGCTGCAGATCCTCAACGCGCTCACCCGCGACGGTGTGCCGACGCGCGTGTTGTTCCTGTCCGCGTCCGGGGACCCCGAGCTCGTGTACCGGGCCGTCCAGGGCGGCGCCGCCGGCTACTTCCGCAAGGAGGCCGACCGGCAGGCGATCCTCGACGCGATCATGGCCGTCTCGCGCGGGCGCACGGTGATCGACCCCGAGCTCCAGGCCGGCGTCTTCGAGCAGATCCGGGCGCGCGGCACCGGCGAGGATCGCCCGATCCTGACGGCCCGGGAGCGGGAGGTGCTGGCGCTGATGGCGGAAGGACTGTCCGGGCCGCAGATCGCCGACCGCCTGATCGTCGCGCTGCCGACCGTGAAGACGCACCAGGCTCGGCTCTACGAGAAGCTCGGCGTGTCCGAGCGCGCCGCCGCCGTCGCGGAGGCCATGCGGCGCGGGTTGCTCGAGTGACCGCGCCGCGGGTCGGCCGCCTGGGAGTAGCGGCGTTGCGGGCGGCGCTCGTGCCGGTCGTGCTGCTGGGCGAGCAGCTCGTCGACCATCCGAGCGCCCACACCACCGCCTTCCCCTACCTGCTCGCCGCCTTCGCGCTGTGGGCGGCGGCCATGCTCGCGGCCCGCCTGACGGCCACCCGGCGCGGGCCGCGGATCCCGGGCGCGCTCGACCGTGCCGAGCCGTTCATCGACCTGGCGGCGATCGTCGCGCTGACGTACGCCTCCGGCGGCCCGTTCTCGGAGACCGCGATGGCGTTCTTCGTGCTGCCCGTCCTGGCCGCGGCGCGCCTTCGCCCGGCGCTCACGGCCGGCTGGTCGGCGGGCGCGATCGTCGCCTTCATCCTGCTGTCGCTGGTGCACCCTGCCGCCGGCGAGGTCCAGGCGACGGCGCGCGTGACGAGCCAGGTCGCCTATCTCGCGCTGGTCGGCCTGGCGGCCACGCTCGTCTCGCAGGTTCTCAGCCAGCGCGACGCGGCGATCGCCCGCCTCGCGGAGCAGCGCGGCCAGCTCGCGACGCACGCGCTGACCGCCGAGCAGCGCGAGCGGCGCCGCCTGGCCGAGTTGCTGCACGACGCGTCGGTGCAGACGCTCTCCGTCGCGCGGCAGGAGCTGGTCGACTACCACCGGACGGGCCGCGACGCGTCCTTCGAGCGTGCGCGCAGCGCGATCGACGAGACGATGGCGCAGCTTCGCGGCGAGATCTTCGAGCTCCACCCGTATGTCCTGGACCACGCCGGGCTGCCGGCGGCGCTCAGCGCGCTCGCCGACCGGAGCGCCGGTCGGCTGGGCGCCGAGATCAGCGTCGCGGTCGACCCGGACGCCGGCGGGCGGCACGACGAGCTGATCGTCTTCCTCGCCCGCGAGCTGCTCTCGAACGCCGTCAAGCACAGCGGCGCCGCGCACGTCGGCGTGACCGTCGCGGCCGACTCGGAGCGGGTCGAGCTGGAGGTGCGCGACGACGGCCGCGGCTTCGACCCCTCCCGGCGCGCGGCCGCGCTGCTCGAGGGCCACATCGGCCTGGCGTCGAGCGAGCAGCGTGTTCGCTCGGCCGGCGGCGAGCTCGTCGTCTCCAGCGCGCCGGGAAGCGGCACGACGGTGCAGGCGACGCTGCCCCTCGCCGCCTCGGCAGTCGTGACCAGCGGCACTTGATCGCGGCCGCGCCGGAGCGCTAGGGCGCGATCGCCTCCGGCTGCGCGCTGCTCGCCTCCGCCCTCCTACCGGGGCGGCGCTAGACGGACTCGCGCACGCGCGCGTAGATGGCGTCCGGATCGCCCGTGCCGTCGACCCGCGTGAGCAGCCCGCGGTCGTCGTAGAAGCCGACGAGCGGCTCGGTGGCCTCGTGGTAGACGCGCATGCGCTCGCGGACGACGTCCGGGGCGTCGTCCTGCCGCCCGCGGCTCGCGAGCCGCCGGACGACCTCCTCGTCGGGCACGTCGAGCAGGATCGCCTGGTCGAGCTCCTTCCCGCGAGCGGCGAGACCCTCCTGAAGCGCCTCGGCCTGGGTGACGGTGCGCGGGAAGCCGTCGAGCAGGAACCCGTCCACGCGCTCGGCGTCGAGCCGCCCGAGCAGCATCGCGACGACGATCTCGTCGGGGACGAGCTCGCCGAGCTCGATGAACGCGCCGGCGCGCCGCCCGAGCTCGGTGTCCGCCTCGCGCTCTTCGCGCAGCTGGTCGCCCGTCGAGAGGTGGAAGAGACCGAGGTCCTCGCTCAGGCGTGCGGCTTGGGTCCCCTTGCCGGCGCCGGGCGGCCCGAGGAGCACGAGGTTCTTCGCCATCGCGGCGCGACCATATCCGAGGTTTGGGACGTCGGGCGGGCGGGGTACCGGACGTAGCCTTGGGGTCGTCTTCGCACGGCCCCCGCTGAAAACGTTGTCAGGGGGAGAGGCGTCATGCAGTCGATCAGCCGGATTCTCGGACCGCTGGCGGTGGCTGCCGCGCTCGCGCTCGCCGCGCCCGCGCAGGCCGCGCCGAGCACGGACTTCTCGTCGTCGCTGGAGCCGGGCGATCCGCAGCCGGCGTGGACGAACACGGCCGAGCGCGCCTCCGGCGTCTCCGGGCCGCGGCGCTCCGGCATCCCTGGCAACGTCACCGACCGCGTCGTCGCGGTCCGCGCCAGCGGCGAGAACACGGGCGGCGGCGAGGTCAAGGAGAACCTCGTCGACGGCTCCGCCGAGACGAAGTGGCTGGTGTTCGCCTCCACCGCCTGGGTCGAGCTCGAGCTCGCCGAGCCGGTCGCGGTCGTCCACTACGCGCTGACGTCGGCGAACGACGCCCAGCCCCGCGACCCCCGCGACTGGACGCTCCAGGGCTCCAACGACGGCCAGACGTGGACGACGCTCGACACGCAGACCGACCAGGTCTTCGCCGAGCGCTTCCAGAAGCGCGAGTACCACTTCGCCAACACCACCGCGTACCGCCACTACCGCCTGAACATCACCCGCAACTCGGGCACGAACATCGTGCAGCTGGCCGAGATCGAGCTCTCCAACGGCGACACCACTCCCCCGCCGCCGTCGGACATGCGCACGATCGCCGGAGCCGGCCCGCGCGGCGGCTACAACGCCAAGGCGGGCGCCGGCTGGACCGGCCTGCGAGCCCTCGAGTACGCCGGGCAGCACACCGCCGAGGGGCGCGGCTACTCCTACAACAAGGTCTTCGACGTCGACGTCCAGGTGAACCCCGAGACCGAGCTCTCGTACCTGATCTACCCGCGGTTCATGACCGACGACCTGTCGTATCCGAGCACCTACGCCGCCGTCGACCTCGCCTTCACCGACGGCACCTACCTGTCGGACCTCGGCGCCGAGGACCAGCACGGAGAGGAGCTGAGCCCGACCGGCCAGGGTCGAGCGAAGACCCTCTACACGAACCAGTGGAACTTCAAGCGCTCACGCATCGGCGCCGTGGCGGCGGGCAAGACGATCGACCGCATCCTCGTCGCCTACGACAACCCGGACGGCCCGGCCGACTTCCAGGGCTGGGTCGACGACATCACGATCGACGGCGACCCCGCGCCGCGGGACCGCTCGCGGCCGTCGGACTGGGTCGACACGCGGCGGGGCACGAACTCCAGCTCGCGCTTCTCGCGCGGCAACAACATCCCGGCCACCGCCGTCCCGCACGGGTTCAACTTCTGGACCCCGGTGACCAACGCCAACACGCTGAGCTGGCTCTACGAGTACCAGTTCCGCAACAACGCGGACAACCTGCCGCAGCTCGAGGCGTTCTCGCTCAGCCACCAGCCGAGCCCGTGGATGGGCGACCGCCAGACCTTCCAGGTCGTTCCCTTCGCGGACGGCATCCCGCAGGAGCTCACGTTCCGGCACGCCAACGAGGTGGCCTCGCCGCACCGCTACGCGGTGAAGTTCGACAACGGCATCGGCACCGAGATCGCGCCGACCGACCACGCGGCGTTGTTCCGCTTCACCTTCCCGGGTGACTCGGGCGGCCTGAACTTCCGGAACGTCGGCGCCGGCGACCGGTGGGACGTGAACATCTCCGACGGCGTCCTGACGGGCTGGACCGAGACGCGCAGCGGCCTCTCCAACGGCGCCACGCGGATGTTCATCTACGCCACGTTCGACCAACCGATGGTCGACGGCCAGCGCTTCAACGCGCGAACGGTGAACATGCGGATCGCGACCTCGCTGATCAGCGTGGACCAGGCGAAGCACAACCTCGAGCTCGAGCTGTCCGACAGCGACACGATCGAGAGCGTGTCCGCCCGGGCGCAGCAGCTCTGGGACCGCAAGCTCGGCGTCATCGAGGTCGAGGGCGCGACCGAGGACCAGCTGACGACGCTGTACTCGAACCTCTACCGGCTCTCGCTGTATCCCAACTCGGGTCACGAGAACACCGGCACGGCGGCGAGCCCGCAGTGGGAGCACGCGGTGCAGTCGACGGACTCGGACACGCCGCCGCCCAGCACCCCCGAGCGGACCGGCGCGCCGATCCGGCCCGGCAAGGTGTACGTGAACAACGGGTTCTGGGACACGTACCGCACCGCATGGTCGGCGTACTCGCTGTTCGACGCGGGCACGGCCGGCGAGCTGGTCGACGGCTTCGTGCAGCAGTACCGCGACGGCGGGTGGATCTCGCGCTGGTCGTCGCCCGGCTACGCGAACCTGATGACCGGCACGAGCTCCGACGTGTCGTTCGCCGACGCCCACGTCAAGGGCATCAAGGGCTTCGACGCCCGCGACGCCTACGACGCCGCGCTGCGCAACGCGACCGTGGCGCCGCCCGAGGACGACCCGTACAACACGCAGGTCGGCCGCAAGGGGCTGATCGAGTCGATCTTCCTCGGCTACACGCCGTCGCGCGTGTCCGAGGGCGTCTCGTGGGGTCTCGAGGGCGCGATCAACGACTTCGGGATCTCGAACTCGGCCGCCGTGCTCGCTGACGACCGGACGTTCAGCTCGGCCGACCGGCGCCGCTACCGCGAGGAGGCGGAGTACTTCCGCAGCCGGTCGCAGAACTACGTGAACATGTTCGACCCGGCGATCCGCTTCTTCCAGGGGCGGGCGTCGGACGGGACGTGGAAGTCCTCCCCGGAGGAGTACGACCCCCGGGTCTGGGGCCACGAGCACGACTACACCGAGACCGACGGCTGGAACTTCGCGTTCCACGTGCCGCACGACGGGCAGGGGCTCGCGAACCTGTACGGCGGCCGCGACCGCCTGGCGGCGAAGCTCGACGAGTTCTTCGCGACGCCGGAGACCGCCAAGTTCGTCGGCTCCTACGGCGGCGTGATCCACGAGATGACCGAGGCGCGCGACGTGCGCATGGGCCAGTGGGGCTTCTCGAACCAGGTCTCCCACCACATCCCGTACATGTACGACTACGCGGGCCAGCCGTCGAAGACGCAGGCCAAGGTGCGCGAGGCGCTCCGGCGGATGTACGTCGGCTCCGAGATCGGGCAGGGCTACGCCGGTGACGAGGACAACGGCGAGACCTCGGCCTGGTACCTGTTCAGCGCGCTCGGCTTCTACCCGCTCCAGGTCGGGAGCCCGAACTACGCCGTCGGCTCGCCGCTGTTCAAGCGCGCGACCGTGCACCTCGCCAACGGCCGCGACCTCGTGGTCGAGGCGCCGGCCAACAGCCGCCGCAACGTGTACGTGCAGGGGCTTCGACTCAACGGGAAGGCGTGGGAGCGCGCCTACCTGCGCCACGAGGACCTCGCGAGCGGCGGCCGGCTCGAGTTCGCGATGGGCCCCGCTCCCTCGAAGTGGGGCAGCCGGCAGCCCGACGCGCCGCCGTCGATCACCGGCGGCAACGAGCCGCCCGAGCCGCTCACCGACCTGACCGGCGGCGACGACGCCGGCGCGCTGTTCGACAACACGTCGGGCACCGAGGCGACCGGGTCCGAGGCGGCCTGGGAGTTCCCGGCTGGCGAGCGGGTGCAGTTCTACACGCTCACCTCGGGCAAGGCCGAGGGCGCCGACCCGGGCGACTGGGTCGTGGAGGGCTCACACGACGGGCAGAGCTGGACGGTGCTCGACTCGCGGCGCGGTGAGCAGTTCCGCTGGCGCTCGCAGACCCGGGCGTTCAAGCTCTCGCGGACCGACGACTACAGCGCGTACCGGATCCGCTTCGCGCGGCCGGCGGCGGTCGCCGAGGTCGAGCTGCTCGACTACCGGCCGGTCAGCGCGTCGCCGGTCGTGGTCGAGGTCGGATCTGGCGCGGCCGCCGGGGCGGGTGAGAGCGCGACCGTGCCGGTGAAGGTCTCGAACTACGGCGAGACGGCGGCGAGCGGCGAGGTGACCATGACCGCGCCGGCCGGGTTCACGGTCACGCCCACGTCGGCCGCGTACGGTCCGCTCGCGCCCGGCGAGTCGAAGACCGTCGAGTTCTCGGTCACCGTGCCGGCGGGCGCCGCGCCTGGCTCGTATCCGCTGCAGGTGAGCGCGACGACGGGCGAGGACGAGCCGGTCTCCGCGCGCGGCTCGCTCCAGGTCGTCGGCGACACGATCGCGTTCGCGTCCGGGACTGACGAGGAGCGCCCGTGGCTGTTCGACGCGGACGGCTCGCAGCTCAACAACGGCGGCCGGTTCGCGGACAACGGCACGTACTTCACGTACCGCTTCACGCTCCCGGCCGGGGTCACGGGCGGCACCTTGACGCTCGACATGGGCAACCAGTTCGTCGTGTCGTCCTCCGTCGACAACGAGCACTGGACCGAGCACCTGCGCGAGACGCGCGAGATCCGCGACCTCTCCAACCGGGAGAAGTACGAGCTGCAGCTCAACGACCTGCGCGGCGGGGGGCGGACGTTCTACCTGCGGATACAGGACAGCAAGCCCACCGACGGCTGGGGCGGCTGGGTCGCCGGGGTGGAGGTCGTGGCGACGCGGTAGCGCCAGCGAACGTCAACTGCGGCTGGGTAGGGTGGCGGAGGGGCCGACCGGCGGCACATAACCGGACAACGCGGCCTCGTTCCGCGATCGGTTGCCCGTTTGTGAGCCGCTACGGCTCCTAACCGGCCACACCCCGCCCGGACGAGGGACCATTGTCCCCTTCGGCACCGCCACCCTCCTACCTAGCCGCAGTTGACGTTGGTGTAGAACCCATAACGTGGACAGCGGGTCGCCTCGAGCCGATGCCAAGTCCGCCTTCTCGCGCGAGCGGCGGCGGCTGGCGCTTGCGCAGATCGCCGCGTTCCTGCGCCACGAGCCTGACGATGTCTCGGCCATGCTCCCGTTCGAGGAGGTCGTGGCGGCGCTGGGACGGACGAGCCAGCGCGACGCCGGCGTGCAGACGATCCCGCTCGCCTCGATCGTCGGCACCGTCGACCGCCGCCGCGGCGAGTTCGACCGCGAGTTCCGCCCCGCGTCGAGCGACGTGCGGAGCCGCTGGGAGCGGATCGCCGCCGCTCGCCGGCGCGGCGAGGCGATGCCGCCGATCGACGTCTTCCGGATCGGCGACATGCACTTCGTGCAGGACGGCCATCACCGCGTCTCGGTGGCGCACGCGATGGGCGACACCGACATCGAGGCGCACGTCATCGAGGTGCGCACCAAGCTGGGCGCCGGCCCCGAGCTGACCGTCCGCGACCTCCCGCTCAAGCAGCACGAGCGCGTCTTCCACGAGCGGGTCCCGCTCCCGCCCGCCGCCCGCGAGCGGATCAAGCTCTCCGACGAGTGGCGCTACGCCCAGCTTGCGACGCTGATCGAGGCGTGGGGCTTCCGCGCCAGCCACGCCCGCGGGACGCTCCTCTCCCGCGAGGAGATGGCCGAGGCGTGGTTCCGCGACGAGTACGAGCCGGTGGTCGCCGTGCTCCGCGACCACGAGTTCGGCGGCCCGGGCACCGAGACCGAGCGCTACCTGCGGATCGCGATGCTGCGCTTCCTGCTCCTCCAGACCCACGACTGGAGCGACGAGATCGTCGAGCGGCTGTTCGGCGAGGTCCGCGCACCGGGCAGTGACGACGACACGATGGTCCACCAGCTGCTCAAGGAGATGGACTGAGGGTCTGAGGAACCTCTCGGCCTCCGCTTAGGTTCCTCACAGGGTCGTCCGTTGAACTTCGTCGCATGATTCGAGTGGCAGTCATCGACGGTCATCCCGCGATGCGCGCCGGCATCCAGGCGCTGCTCTCGCGGGCGGGCGAGATCACGGTCGTGGGCGGCGCCGCCTGCGAGCCCCACGCGGTGGCCCACATGCTGTACGCCACGACGCCCGACGTCGTGGTCGTCGAGGACGCCCCGGGCCGCGCCGACGGCATCGAGCTGACCCGCCTGATCAAGAGCTCCTTCCCCTCCCCGCACGTCGTCCTCTACGCCGACGGCTTCGACGCCGGGGTGGTCGCCTCCGCCATGCTCGCCGGCGCGGACGCGCTGGTCGACTCGCGTGGCGACGAGCGGCACCTGGCGGCGGCGGTCCGCTCGGCCGCGCGCGGCGCGCCGACTTTCCCGGAGCTCGACCCCAAGGCGGCCGCGGCGCTCGAGCAGCGGCTGCCCGCCGAGGACCAGGACATCCTGCGGATGCGCCTCGCGACGCTGTCGCTACGCGAGATCGCCGGCCTGCTGCGGATCGACGCCGGCACGCTGCGCGAGCGCCTGCGGACGATGATCGCGGCGCTCAGGCCTCCCGCGCCCGCCACCTAGCGCCCACTATTGTCCCCCGCCGTGCTGGTCGAGCGGCTGTTGGGGATCGAGGTGTCGGCGCTGTGCGACGCCGACAAGGGGCTGCCCGTGGTGGACCCCGCGATCCGGGCGATGGTCGCGGACGTGCGCATGGCCGGCCCGGCGCTCACCGTCGTGGCCGCCGACGACCACCTGCCGGTGTTCAGCGCGCTCGCCGAGGCCTCGGCCGGCGACGTGCTGGTGATCGTCACCGGCGGGCGCCGGCTGGCCGTCGCCGGGGAGCTGTTCGCCACCGAAGCGAAGCGCCGCGGCGTGGCGGGGATCGTGATCGACGGCTTCTGCCGCGACGTGCAAGGGCTGCGCCGGCTCGGGCTGCCGGTCTTCGCGCGCGGGACGATCCCCATGTCCGGCTCGACGGTCTCCCGTACCGCGCTGGGACAGCAGATCCGCTGCGGAGGGGTCGACGTCGCGCCCGGGGACATGGTGTTCGCGGACGACGACGGGATCGTGATCGCGGCGCCCGACCGGCTCGCGGCGGCGCTCGAGACCGGCGAGGCGATCGCGCGCGCCGAGCGCGCGATGCTCGAGGCGATGGCCCGCGGCGAGCGGCTGCACGACCTCACGACGTACGACGAGCACGTCGCGCAGCTGGACCGCGGCGAGCCCAGCGCGCTCGCCTTCAAGGTCGATGCCTGAGTTCGCGCGCCGCGCTCGCAACCGGGGCGACGCCGAGCTGAACGCGATCCTGGCCGGACCGCCGCCCGGGGTCCTGTCCCTGATGGGCGGGTTCCCCAACCCGGCCACCTTCCCCGCCGACGCGCTCGGCGACCTGGTCGCCGCGCTGCTCCGCGACGATCCCGCCGGCGCGCTCCAGTATGCGCCGGTCGAGGGCATCCCGAGCGTGCGCGAGTTCCTGCTCGACCGCCAGGAGCAGCTCGAGGGCCGGCGCCCGGAGACGGCCGAGCTGATCGTCACGAGCGGCGGCATGGAGTGCATCACGCTGGCGTGCCAGAGCCTGATCGACCCCGGCGACGCGGTGGTCGTCGAGGCGCCCACCTACCTCGGCGCGCTGATGGCCTTCGCGGGCGTCGAGGCCGACGTCCACGGGATCGAGATGGACGAGGACGGGATGCGGGTGGACGTGCTCGAGGAGCGGCTGGCGGCCGGCCTGCGGCCCAAGCTCGCGTACGTGATCCCGGAGTTCCAGAACCCGAGCGGCCGCACGCTGTCGCTGCCGCGCCGGCAGGCGCTCGTCGACCTCTGCCGACGGTACGGGGTGCTCGTCCTCGAGGACGTCGCGTACCGCGAGATCGCGTTCGAGGACGGCGCCGCGCCGCCGACGCTGTGGTCGCTGGCGCCAGACGTCGTCGTGCAGGCGGGGACGTTCTCGAAGATCTTCTGCCCGGGCGTGCGGCTCGGCTGGGCTGCCGGCCCGCGCGACGTGATCGCGCAGATGGCGGCGGCCAAGCAGACGACCGACCAGTGCGCCGGCGGCCTCGGGCAGCGGATCGTCGAGGCCTACGGCCGCGCCGGCCACTTCGAGCGGCGGATCCCGGAGGCACGGGCGCTCTACGCGTCGCACTGGCGGGCGGTCGAGCGGGCGCTGCGCGAGCACATGCCACCGGGGTGCGGGTGGAGCGAGCCCGCGGGCGGGTTCTTCACCTGGCTCTCGCTGCCGGGGATCGACACGACCGCGATGCGTGCGGCGGCGCTCGAGGCCGGCGTGGCCTACGTGCCGGGCGCGCCGTTCTATCCGGACGACGGCGGGGGTGACGAGCTGCGGGTCTCGTTCAGCTTCCTTGGCGAGGATGAGCTCGAGACCGCCGTGGCTCGGTTGGCCGCGGTGGTTTCGGCGAACGTCAACAGCGCTGGGTAGGGAGGCTGGGGAGCCGGCGGGTGTGCAGAACCGGACAACGCGGGGTCGCTCGGCGATCGGTTGTCCGTTTGTGAGCCGCTACGGCTCCTAATTGGACAACGTGGCCTCGTTCGGCGATCGGTTGTCCACTTGTGAGCCGCTACGGCTCCTAACCGGCCACGAGCCGCTCGGACGAGGGACCATTGTCCCCTTCGGCACCCCCACTCTCCCTACCCAGCGCAGTTGACGTTCGCCAGCGCAACCCCGGCACCCGGGTGTCGACCTCCACACCTGCGGTTGCCCGGACACCCCGCCGCGGTTACAACTGAGCCGTGCCCGACCCTCGCATCGGCTCCGTGCTCGCCGGCCACCGCATCGAGCGGGTGCTCGGCCGTGGCGGCATGGGCGTCGTCTACGCGGCGACCGACCTCTCGCTCGAGCGGACCGTCGCGCTGAAGCTGATCGCGCCGGAGCTGGCGGAGAACGTGGGATTCCGGCGGCGCTTCATCGCCGAGTCGCGGACCGCCGCGTCGCTCGACCACCCGAACGTGGTGCCGATCTTCCGGGCCGGCGAGGAGGACGGTGCGCTGTTCCTCGCCATGCGGTACGTCGACGGCGACAACCTCGGGACGATCGTGATGCGTGACGGCGCGCTGGCGCCGCGGCGGGCGGCCGGGCTGCTCGGCCAGGTCGCCTCGGCGCTCGAGGCGGCGCACAGGCGCGGCCTCGTGCACCGCGACGTGAAGCCCGCCAACGTGCTCGTGACCGGCGACGATCACTGCTACCTGACCGACTTCGGACTCGTCGAGGACCTCGGCGCCAGCACCGGCGCCACGCGCAGCGCCGAGGTGCTGGGCACGCTCGACTACCTCGCGCCCGAGCGCATCCGCGGCGGCGTCACCGGGCCGTGGACCGACGTCTACGCGCTCGGCTGCCTGCTGTTCTTCGCGCTCACCGGGCGCGTCCCGTTCCCGCTCGAGGCGCCGGAGAGCAAGCTGTGGGCGCACGTCGCCGAGCCGCCGCCGCGGGTGTCGGACGCGGGGGCGCCGGAGGCCTTCGACGACGTGATCGCGACCGCTATGGCGAAGCAGTCGCGCGAGCGGCACGAGAGCGCGGCGGCGTTCGCCGCGGCGGCGCTCGCCGCCGCGGGCTCCGGCGGGCCGGCCCGGCCGGCCGCGGTGGTCGCGACCGCCCGCCGGCTCGAGGCCGAGGCGCGAGCCGTGCTGAGCGGCGCCGACGCGCCGGCGCTCCTCGACCGCCTCGGCCGCGTCGTGGAGCGCGCCCAGGCGCTCGACGACGCGGTCGCCGCCGATCCGCCCGAGCAGATCGGGCGGCTGATCGCCGAGGCCCGCTCCGGCCACGAGCCCGCCAAGGCCGAGCGGGTGGCCGCGCTCGCGCAGCGCCTCGCCGCGGCTCGCCGCGCGCAGGAGCAGCTCGACGCCATCACCGCCCGCCTCGAACGCGCGCTCGCCGAGCTCGACAGCGCCGCCCCGCTCGCCGCTCTACACGCCGCCCTCGACGACCTCGAGCCGGCGCCGGCCGCATGACCGCCCCCCACCGCTCCACCCCCGCCGAGCTCCAGGCGCGCATCGAAGCGGAGCGCCGTGGCGCGCCGTTCCTCGTCTTCCACGACGGCGCGGGGCGCCAGGTGATCCACGAGCTCGCGCCGGGGACGCTGACGGTTGGCCGCGGCGCCGGCTGCGACGTCGCGCTTGCCTGGGACCGCGAGGTCTCGCGCCTCCACGCCCAGCTCGAGGCGACCGGCGGGCAGTGGGTGCTGGCCGACGACGGGCTCTCGCGCAACGGGTCGTTCGTCAACGGCGAGCGGGTCGTGGGCCGCCGCGTCCTGCGCGACGGTGACCGGCTGGTGTTCGGCGACACGCCCGTGATCTACCGCGGCGCGCCGAGCCAGGGCGACAGCTCGACGGTCGTGGTGCCGGACAGCCCGGCGGCGGTGCTCCTCACGCCGACCCAGCGCCGGATCCTCGTCGCGCTCTGCCGGCCGGTCCGCGACTCGGCGTTCGCGACCCCGTCCACCAACCGCGAGATCGCCGAGGAGGTCTTCCTCAGCGTCGACGCGGTAAAGGCCCACTTGCGCTCGCTGTTCGAGCGCTTCGGCCTCGAGGACCTCCCGCAGAACCAGAAGCGCGCGCGCCTCGCCGCCGTCGCGCTGCTCCAGGGCATCGTGACCGCCCGCGACTGAGCGGGTGCGGACCGCGCCACCCAGGGTGGCTTCCGCGGGCGCCCGGCCGGCCGCAGGATTGGCCCATGCTCACCCTCCCCTTCCACTCCAGACGGCGCCGGGCATACATCGAGAGCTACGAGTTCCCGGGCGCACTGCGCGCCAAGCTGCGCGAGACGTTCACCGACGACCGCCAGGTCGCGATCGCCCTCGAAGGGCTGCGCGAGTGGTACCTGGTGTGCCTGGCCGCCCGCGGCCGGATGCTCGGCATGCCCTCCAAGGCGGTCGACGTCGCGTGGCACGAGATGATCCTCATGACGCGCGAGTACCACCACTTCTGCCGGTACGCGTTCGGCGGCTACCTGCACCACACGCCGGAGTCGGCGATGGACGTGCCGATGCGCTCGAGCCTCGCGGCCACGCTCACCCTCGTCGAGAGCCAGGGGCTGACCGTGGCCGGCGTCCCGCTGCTGTTCGCCGTCGACCAGCAGCTGGACATCGAGGGCGGCTTCTTCTGGCAGGCGCACGACATCGAGCGCATCCGAGCGAGCCAGGACTCGGTCCAGACCCTGTACGGCGGCGGCTCCGCCGCCTCGACCGCACACGTCGGGGGCGGCTGCGGCGGCGGCGGTGGCGGCTGCGGCGGCGGTGGCTGTGGCGGCGGCGGCTAGGGCTCGAGGCCGACGACGTCGTAGGCGTCGGTCGGACGGGCGAAGCCGGGCAGCGCGAGCTCGCCGAGCGGCTGGGCGACGACGATCGCCTCCGTGGCGGAGTGGACCCGGCGGCTGACGACGATCTGGCCGGGCTCGGCCGCCTCGGACAGCCGCTCGGCGAGCAGCGTGACGCTCCCGATGGCGCCGTACTCCCAGCGGCCCTCGAACCCGATGCGCCCGAGCGTGGCGTGGCCGTGGGCGATCCCGATCGCGAGGTGCAGGTCGTAGCCGGAGCGGCTCCAGCCCTCGGCCAGCTCCCACACGCGGTCGCGCACCGCCACGGCCATGCGCACCGCCCGCTCGGGGGCGTCCGCGCACGGCAGCGGGTCGTTGAGGTAGGCCATCACGCGCCCGCCGCTGAAGCGGTCGAGCGTGGCCTCGTAGCGATGCAGCTCCTCCCCCACCCCGGCGTGGTACTCGCGCAGCACGGCCATGACCTCTTCCGGCTCGACGGCCTCGGCGAACGCGCTGAACCCGCGCAGGTCGCACACGAGCGTCGTGATCTCGCTGCGGTGGCTCTCGAGGAACGACTCGTCGCCCGAGGAGACGACGAGGTCCGCGACCTGCGGCGCCAGGAAGCGCCGCAGGCGTCCGACGCGCTCGAGCTCCTGGACCTGCTCCTGCACGCGCTGCTCGAGCTGGCGGTTGAACGCCTCGAGCTCCGCCGTCTGGGCCTCGATCGTGTCGTGGTAGCGCTTGAGCCGGAGCAGCGAGCGCACGCGGGCGAGCAGCTCGGCCTGGTCGAACGGCTTCGTCACGAAGTCGTCGGCGCCGGCCTCGAGCGCGCGCCGCTTCTCCTGGTCGCCGCTGGCGGTGATCGTCACCACCGGCAGGAAGCGCGTCGACGCGTCGGCGCGCAGCCGGCGGCAGACCTCGTAGCCGTCGAGGTCCGGCATCACGATGTCGAGCAGCACGAGGTCGACGCCGCCGCCGGCGACGAGCTCCAGCGCCTCATGGCCGCCGCTCGCCGTCGCGACGTCGTAGCCGCGCGGCGCCAGGACGGCCTCGAGCAGCCGGCGGTTCTCCGGCACGTCGTCGACGACGAGCACCCGGTTCACGCCAGCTCCAGGGCGTCGAGGATCTGCTCGCGCGCGACCGGCTTGACGAGGTATCCCGCGGCGCCGAGCGCGAGCCCGTGTGACCGCTCGTCGAGCATCGACACGACGACCACCGGCAGCGCCGCCGTCTCCGGCTCGCCCTTCAGGCGCGCGAGCAGCTCCCAGCCGTCGACGTCCGGCAGCCGGATGTCGAGGATCACGGCCCGCGGCAGCAGCTCCCGTGCCAGCTCGAGCCCGGCGGTGCCGTCGCGGGCGACGACGGCCTGGTAGCCGGCGCCCTCGAGGTAGACGGTCAGCAGCTCGGCCGACGGCCGGTCGTCCTCGATCACGAGCACCGTGCCCCGGCGGTCGGGCACCTCGCCGACCCGCCGCACGGGAACCGCGAACGTGAAGGTGCTGCCCTCGCCCTCCCGGCTCGTCATCCACAGGCGGCCGCCGTGCAGCTCCGCGATCCGCCGCGAGAGGGTGAGCCCGAGCCCGGTGCCCTCGGCGGGCGCCTGGCGACCGCCGCGCTGGAACGCCTCGAAGATCCGCTCCTGGTCGGCCTCCGCGATCCCGATGCCGGTGTCGCGCACTTCGACGCGGGCCTCGCCGCCAGCGATCTCCGCCTTCACGGCGACCGAGCCGCCGTCGGGCGTGAACTTGACCGCGTTGCTCAGCAGGTTGAGCACCACCTGCTTGAGCTTGAGCTCGTCGGCCCAGATCGTCCCGACGTCCGGCGCGACGTCGAGCGTCACGGCGATCCGGTGGTTGGCGGCCCGTTCGCGCACCATCGCCATGCCGTGGGCCAGCAGGTCGGGCAGCGAGAGGGGCGCGACGTCGAGCTCCATCCGGCCGGCCTCGACCTTCGAGAGGTCGAGGATCTCGTTGATCAGCTCCAGCAGGTGCCGCCCGGAGGCGCGGATGTCGCGGACGTACTCCTCCTGGCGCTCCGTGAGGTCGCCGAACATGCGCTCGAGCAGCACGTCGGAGAAGCCGATCACCGCGTTCAGCGGCGTGCGCAGCTCATGCGACATGCTGGCCAGGAACTCGGACTTGTGGCGGCCCGCGATCTCGAGCTCGCGCTCGCGGCGCCGGAGGGAGTGGAAGAGCTGGGCGTTCTCGATCGCGATCGCGCCCTGGGCGGCGAAGGTCGTGACGAGCGCGACCGTGCGGTCCTCGAACGCCTCGACGGTCTCCCGCCACAGCACGATGACGCCCACGGCCTTGCCCGAGGAGAGCATCGGGACGCCGCACATCGTGCGGAACGCGCCCAGCTCGCGCGCGCGGTGCATCTCGTAGTCGGGGTCGGCGAGCACGTCGAGGATCTGGACGGTCTCCCGCCCGAGGCCGACGCGGCCGACCAGCGTGCCCGCGCCGCGGCGCAGCGGGATCCCGGCCACGTAGTCGCGGTACTCCTGCGAGCCGCCGATCGCGAAGGCGAGCCGGTACAGGTCCTCGTCGAGCACGTAGATGAGGCCCGCGTCGGCGCGGCAGAGCCTGACCGCCTCCCGCAGCACGGTCTCGAAGACCGGCTCGAGCTCGGTCGACGTGCGCCCGATGACCTCGAGCACCGCGCGGGCCGCCGCCTGCTGCTCGACCGCCTCGGCCAGGTCGCGCTCGAGCTGCTCGATGCGGGCCTCGGCCATCGCGGCCGAGCTTAACCCCCGCGCGCCGTCAGGCGCGCGGGGGTCGGCGCTCACGTCAGCAGGCGACGAGCAGGTGGAACGGCGCGTCCTCCGCGGCCGGAGCGGTCGTCCCCGGCGCGTTGTAGGTCTTGACCGTGACCTTCGTCGCCTCGGCCGCCGGCTCGGCGGTGATGTGGCCGAGCTCGGCCGGCTCGATCGTCGTGCCGCTCTTGGTGCCGGCGAGCGTGGCCGAGTACTGGCACGCTCCGACGTCCTTCGCCAGCTCGACCGTGTAGACGCCGGTGGCGGTCTTGGCGACGCTCTTGGCGTTGCCGGCGGCCTGCGTGCCGGCGGCGGTCACGGCCGTGCGGTAGGTGACGGCGTTGGCCTCGGTGAGCGTCGTGCGCGCCGCCTCGGAGAGGTCGGCGGCGTCGACGCCGCCGTCGGCGATCTCGGTGCGGTCGATCGCGCCCTCGCGGACCTCCGAGGCGCCGACCGCGCCGGTGGCGATCTCGCTGCGGCGGATCGCGCCGGTGCTCACCTCCCAGGCACCGACCGCGTTCGAGCGCAGCTCGCTCTTGCCCACCGCGTTGGCGCGGATGTCGCCCTTGCCGACGCTGTTGTAGGCCGCGTAGCTCGTGCCGCTGAGCGCGACGAACAGCGCGAGCATCGACGTGACGTTGGCGAACTTGCCGCTGAATCTCTTTCGTCTGTCCATACGACTTCCATCAGGAGGTCCGGCTCGAAGTTGCGGCCGAACGCTCAGTTGTCTCTCAGCTGACACACACGGATCTCCGACGCGCGGGACCGAGGCTGAGCGCATGTCATCCCTCGCCCTTCACCCGACCGCCGCGACGGAGCGCGCGCAGCCCGAGGTCGAGATCGTCGTGCCCGTCCACGACGAGGAGGCGGGGCTCGCGCTCAGCGTCCGTCGCCTCCACCGCTTCCTCACCGCCGAGTTCCCGTTCTCGTGGCGGATCGTGATCGCCGACAACGCGAGCACGGACGCGACGCCGGCGGTGGCGCGGGAGCTCGCCGCGGCGCTGCCGGGCGTGAGCGCCCTGCGGCTCGACCGCAAGGGCCGCGGGCGCGCGCTGCGTGCCGCGTGGACGCGGAGCGAGGCGCGGGTGGTCTGTTACATGGACGTCGACCTCTCGACCGACCTGCGCGCGTTGCTCCCGCTCGTCGCTCCGCTCCTGTCCGGGCATAGCGACGTCGCGATCGGTACCCGGCTCGCGCACAGCGCGCGCGTGGTGCGCGGCCCCAAGCGCGAGCTGATCTCACGCTCCTACAACCGGCTCCTGCGCGTGACGCTGCGGGCGCGGTTCAGCGACGCGCAGTGCGGCTTCAAGGCCGTCCGCACCGATCTCCTCCCCAGCCTGCTCGCCGAGGTCAAGGACGAGAGCTGGTTCTTCGACACCGAGCTGCTCGTGCGCGCACAGCGCCGCGGGCTGCGGATCCACGAGGTGCCGGTGGACTGGACGGATGACCCGGACTCGCGGGTAAGGATCGTGCGCACCGCCGCCGAGGATCTCCGCGGCGTCGCGCGCCTGATGGCGGACACGCCGGTCGCCCGCTTCCTGGGCGTCGGGGTGCTCAGCACGATCGCCTACGCGCTGCTGTTCCTGCTCATGGGCGGTCCGTTGGGCGCCGCGGGCGCCAACGCGGCCGCGCTGGCGCTGACCGCGATCGGCAACACGGCCGCCAACCGGTGGCTCACGTTCGGCATCCGCGGTCGCTCCCGGCTCGTGCGCCACCACGTCCGTGGGGCCCTCGTCTTCGTCCTCACGCTCGCGCTCACCAACGGCGCGCTGCTGGTGCTGCACGGCATCGACGCCGCGCCCGCGCGGCAGGTCGAGCTCGCCGTCCTCGTGGCGGCGGGCCTGGCGGCGACCGTCACGCGCTACGTCGCGCTGCGCACGTGGGTATTCACCCACGGGCGGCAGCGAAGCGACGTCAGTCGGCGACCTGCTCGCGCAGAGCTCCGATGAAGTCGCGCCAACCCGGGCGCACGACGCGGTAGAAGCTCTGGATCGAACCGCGCCGGCGCTTCGTGTCGGCGAGCTCGATGAGCCCCGCGCTGTGCAGAACGCGGAAGTGGTACGCGACGACGCCAAGAGGCTCGCCGAGAGTCACAGCAAGGTCGCTCGGGCTCACCGAATCGTCATCGGCGGCGTCGAGTATGGCGATGCGGATCGGGTGCCCAAGGGCCGCGAGCCGCTTCGCATCCATATCTAACTCCTCCACGTGCGGGAAGATAGCGTGCTTCGCCGCCATACTCGACAGATCTTCCTCGGTGAGCTCCTTTCGCTCGTCGTGGTTCTGAGCAACGGCGCCGCGACAGCCGAGCCGTTTCCGGCCGGCCGATCGGTCGAAGGCCGGCCGCTGACAGCCGTGCGCATCGGCGATCCGCAGGCTCCGCGGCGGGTGCTGATCGTCGGCTCCGTGCACGGCGACGAGCCGGGAGGGCGTCGGGTCACCCGGGCCCTGGTCCGCCGCCGGCCGCCCGCCGGCGTCCAGTGGTGGATCGTGCACAACCTCAACCCGGACGGCGCGAACCGCGGGACGCGCACGAACGCCCACGGCGTCGACCTCAACCGCAACTTCCCGCATCGCTGGCGCCCGGGCGCCCGCGGGCGCTACTGGCCCGGGCGGCGCGCCGGCTCGGAGCCCGAGACACGCTGGGCGATGCGGCTGACCCGCCGCGTCCGGCCGGACGCGACGGTGTGGCTGCACCAGCCGTACGGGATCACGGTGCCGTCGGCGGGAGTCGACCGCCGGCTCGTGGACCGCTACGCCGGCGTGTCCGGGCTGCCGGTGCGCCGGCTCCCCCGCTATCGCGGCACGGCAGCCGGATGGCAGAACAAGGTGCTCCCCGGCGGCGGCGCGTTCGTGGTCGAGCTGCACGCCGGCCGCCCGAGCTCGCGCACGGTCCGCCGGCAGGTGCGCGCCGTGCGGGCGATCAGCCGCGCACCTCGAGCTCCGTCGTGACCGGCTGAGCGGCCGACGACGGGCCGGCCGCCAGCTCGAAGCGCCCCGGCTCGACGGTCCAGCCACCGTCCCAGTGCTCGAGTGACCGGGCTGCCATCGGCACCCGCACGGTGACCTCGTCCCCCGGCTCGGCGTCGACGACGGCGAAGCCGGCGAGCCAGCGCGGCGGCCGTTCGACGGCGCCGTCCGGCCGCGCCGCGTAGACCTGCACGACCTCGCGGCCGGCGCGGTCGCCGGCATTGGCGACCGTCACGGCGACCTCGAAGTCCTCCCCGGGCGCCACCTGCTCGGGCGCGTCGATCGAGCGGTACTCCCACGTCGTGTAGCCGAGGCCGTGACCGAACGGGTAGCGGGCGTCCCGGTCGGGGTCGCGGTAGCCGACGGCCAGCCCCTCGCGGTAGTGGAGCACCCCGTCGTCCGGCTGCGTGGAGGGCAGCCGCTCCTCGGAGGCCGGCCAGGTGGTCGGCAGCCGCCCGCCCGGCTCGGCGTCGCCGAGCAGCACGTCGGCGAGCGCATGGCCGAACTCCTGCCCGGGGAACCAGGCGAGCAGCACGGCGGCGACCTCCTCGGCCCACGGGAGCAGCACCGGCGCTCCCGCGTTGACGACCACGACCGTCCGCGGGTTGACCGCCGCGACGCGCTGCACGAGCTCGTCCTGGCGGCCGGGCAGGGCGAGCGACGTGCGGTCGAACCCCTCGCTCTCGACCTCCTCCGTGGTGCCGACGACGACGATCGCCGCGTCGGTGTCGCGGGCCAGCGCGACCGCGCGCTCGATCCCCTCGTCGTCGCTGGGGTGCGGCGGCTGGAGGTTGAGCTGGAAGACGGCGCCGCCGACGTCGAACTCGTCCCCCGCCGAGCCGACCTCGTAGGCGAGCACGGCGTCGACCTCCTGGCCGGCGTCGAGCTCGACCGGATGCACCTTCTGCGGCGGGATCATGAGGCCCTCGACGATGTCGGCGCCCGACGGCAGCCCCAGCCGCTCGTCGAAGACCGGCTCGCCGTCGAGGGAGAGCGAAAGGCGGCCGACTCCGGAGCCGCCGATCTCGTAGGTGCCGGCCTCGTCGGCCCGCAGCGTGGTGTGGACCTCGACCCGCGCGACGCGGTCGTCCGGAACGTCCGGGCCGAAGCCCCCCATCCAGTTGAACGCCGCTCCCGGTCGCTGCTCGGTGCCGAGCACGGAGCCGTCCTCGGCCACGAAGCGCACCTCGACTCCGGGCCGGTCGGCGACGGGGATGCGCGTGCTCGCCCGCACGCCCGCCTCGTGCCCGACGTGGCCCACGTCGAGCGCCTCGCGCAGGCCGTCGAGCGGAGAGATGGTGTAGGGCGGGAAGACCGTTGCGCTGCCGCCGCCGAGCGTGCGGGCGGTGGCGGCGTTGGGGCCGATGACGGCGACGCGCCCGAGCTGGCCGGGGTCGAGCGGCAGGGCGCCGTTCTCGTTGCGCGCGAGCACGAAGCCCGCGGCGGCGACGCGCCGCAGCTCGGCCGACACCTGCGTGTCGTCGTAGGCGGGGGCGGGCCCCGGCTCGGTTCCCTCGAGCGCCCCCACGCGCGCCGCGAGGCGCAGGAGCCGCAGCACCTTGTCGTCGATCGCCGCCTCGTCCACCTCGCCCGCCCGCACCGCGTCCACGAGCGCGTCGCGCCACGGGCTCTCGGGCCCGGGCATGGCGAGGTCGAGCCCCGCCCGGGCGGTCTCGACGGTCGATCGCGTGGCGAACCAGTCCGACATCACGAGGCCGTCGTAGCCCCATTCGTCGTGGAGGATCTGCCGCAGCAGCGGGCTCTCGGTCATCGTGTGCCCGTTGACGCCGTTGTAGGCGGCCATCACCGACCACGCGCCGCCCTCGTTGACGATCGCGTCGAAGGGCGCCAGGTAGAGCTCGCGCAGCGCGCGCTCGTCCACGCGGGCGTCGAGCGTGAAGCGGTCGGTCTCGCTGTCGTTGGCGACGAAGTGCTTGACGGTCGCGCCGACCCCGCCGGCCTGGACGCCGCGCGTGTAGGCGACGCCGATCCGCGCCGTGAGCAGCGGGTCCTCGCTGAAGCACTCGAAGTGCCGGCCGCCGTACGGCGTGCGGTGCAGGTTCACCGTGGGGGCGAGCAGCACATCGACGCCCTTGCGGCGCGACTCGTAGGCCAGCAGGCCGCCCAGCCGCTCGACCAGCGCCTCGTCCCAGGTCGCGGCGAGCGCGGTCGGCGACGGCACGTTCGCCGACGTGTCGCGCTCGTCCCACGTCTCCCCGCGGGCGCCGGCCGGCCCGTCGGAGACCACCAGGCGACGGAGCCCTGCCGCAGGCTCCTCGTGCAGCGACCAGAAGTCGGCTCCGGTCAGCAGCCGCACCTTCTGCTCGAGTGAGAGCCGCGCCACGCGGGCGGCCAGATCGCGCTCGTCGACGGTCATGGGGCGGGATGATGCCGTGCGCGCGCCACCGATGATCTTTGCCGCGCCTCTCGGTCTCAGTTCGACATGGCGCCGATCCTCGAGCAGAGCTACCACGAGCGAGCGCCGGCGCCCGCGCTTGCCGGCGTCGTGTCCGCCGTGTGGATCCAGCGGGTCGCGCCGGACGCCCCTCCGTACACGCATCGCACCGTCCCGAACGGGAGCGTCGAGCTCGTGTGCCGGGTGGGCGCGGACGCGGAGCTGGTCGGCCCGCGGACGGGGCCCGTCGTCTCGGTCCTCGCGTCTGGCAGCGTCGTGGTCGGTGCGCGCCTGCGGCCCGGCGTCGGCCCGTTCCTGCTCGGCGCGCCGCCGGCTGAGCTGAGCGACCGCACCATCGCCGCCGACGAGCTGTGGGGCCGGGCCGCGCGGGCGCTCGGCGAGCGCGTGGCCGCCGCGGAGACGCCGGAGCTGGCCGCCGCGGTGCTCGAGCAGCAGCTCACCCACCGGCTGCTCGTGGCCGGCAGCCCGGACCCACTCGTCGCCGAGGCCGTCCGGCGGCTGATGCCGTGGCAGGATCACGACGTCGGCTCGCTGCCCGAGCAGCTGTCGATCTCCGAGCGCCAGCTGCGCCGCCGGGTCCACGAGGCGACCGGCCTCGCCCCCAAGACACTGCACCGGATCCTGCGCTTCCAAGGCTTCCTGGCGCTGGCGCAGCTCGCGCTGCACAGACGGGGCACGCCGGTCGCGCACGGCCTCGGGCGGCTCGCCGCCGACGCCGGCTACGCCGACCAGTCGCATCTGGCGCGGGAGTGCCGGCGGCTGACCGGCCTGTCGCCGCGCACGTTCCTGCGCGAGATCGAGGAGCAGTGCGGGCCCGGCCACGACCACAGCGCGTCGTTCATGCCGCTGCTGCGCTCGCGTGCTCCGAGAATGGCCGTTTCGTTCTAGAACCACCGCGCCCGCGGCCGTACCGTCGACTCCATGCTCCGCTCCCCCACCAGCCGCGCGACGGGCCTCCCGACGCTCGACGCGCGGACCGACTTCCAGCGCGCGCGGCGTGCCCAGGCCGCGCGGCGCGCCGCCCGCTGGCTGGCCCGGCGCCGGCGCGACCCGGGCCATCCGCCGACGCTTCCCCCCGCCGCCCTGCTCCCCGGTGGGCGACCGATTCTCGAGGTCGTCCCGCTGGCATCGATCGTCGGCACGGTCGAGCCGGCGCTGCACTTCGACGCCGGCTTCCGCCCCGCGTCCGAGCTCGTACGGGCGCGCTGGGAGCGCATCGCGCTCGCACACCGGCGGGGCATCAGCCTGCCGCCGATCACCATCGTCGAAGGCCCCGGCGGCTACTACGTCGTCGACGGCCGCCATCGCGTCTCGGTCGCGCTCGCGCTCGGCCTGCGCGACATCAACGCGTGGGTGACGCGCGCCGCGCGGCGGGCACGCCACGAGCGGCGCCCCTGCTGCGGGTGATCGGTTTGGCCCCGCTGCGCGCCGGGCATCCGTTCGCTCATGAATATGGAGGAGTGGGACGCGCTCGCACGGCGGCTCGAGCGCGTGGCGGCACGGAATCCGCGCGGTTATCGCGTGCGCGTCGGCCTCCTGGCCGCCGCCGGGTACGGCTATCTGCTCGGGATGCTGCTGCTCGTCGTGGTCGGCGCCGGCGGCATCGTGGCGGTGGCGGTCGCCGCGTCGCCGGTGCTTCTGAAGTTCGTCTGGCCGCTGCTCGTCCTGATCTTCGTGGTCGTGCGGTCGCTGGCGTTCAAGGTCCCGGCGCCCGACGGCCTGGAGCTGCGGCGCGACGACGCGCCTGAGCTGTGGAAGACGATCGACGACGTGCGGCGCCGCCTGAAGGCACCGAAGGTGCACAAGCTGCTGCTCGACGACACGCTCAACGCCGGCGTCGTGCAGGTTCCGAGGCTCGGCGTCGTAGGACCGCAGCGCAACTACCTGCTCGTCGGGCTGCCGATGCTCCAGGCGCTGTCGCCGGAGCAGTTCACCGCGGTGATCGCCCACGAGCTCGGGCACCTGTCGGGCAACCATTCGCGGTTCGCGGGCTGGATCTACCGGCTGCGCAAGACCTACGCCCAGCTGCTCGATGCGCTGGAGCAGCGCCGCTCCCGCGGCGTCGCCCTGTTCCGCCGCTTCTTCGCCTGGTACTCGCCGTACTTCGCCGCCTACTCGTTCGCGCTCGCGCGCCAGGATGAGTACGAGGCCGACCGCGCGTCCGCCGACGCCGCGAGCACCACCGCCGCGGCCGGCGCCCTGGTCCGCGGCGAGGCCGTGGCCGCCTGGCTCGGCGGCCGCTTCTGGCCGGCGCTGCACGAGCGCGCCGAGCGCGAGCCGCAGGCGCCGGTCAGCACGTACACCGCATTGCGCGAGCAGCTGCCGGAGGCGGCCGGCGGCGACGCCGAGAAGGTCTTGGAGGCGGCGCTGCAGCGCGAGACCGACACGGGCGACACCCATCCCGCGCTCGGCGATCGCCTGAACGCGCTCGGCGTCGAGCCGGAGCAGGCAGTGGCGCTGGGCAGCGAGCGGCCCGAGCCCACGGCCGCCGAGGCCTTCCTCGGCCCGCACGAGCAGTCGCTCGTCGAGCACTTCGACCGCGAGTGGCACTCACTGGCCGCAGAGCCGTGGCGCGAGCGCCACGAGGAGGCGCAGGCAGCCCGCGCCCGCTACGACGAGCTGCGGCCCCGGCACGACCTGAGCGCCGCCGAGCATGTCGAGGCCGGCCAGCTCGCCGCGCGCTTCGAGGAACGCGACGAGTCGGTGCGCCACCTGCGAGCGGCGCTCGACGCCGAGCCCGCCCACCCCGTCGCCCACTACTGGCTCGGGATGGCGCTGCTCGAGAGCGGCGACGACGACGGGCTCGAGCACCTCGATCGCGCGATGGACGCCGACCTCGAGGCGGTCCTGCCGTCGTGCCAGCTCGCCTACGAGTTCCTCGTGGCGCACGACCGCGAGCCGGAGGCTCAGCGCTACGTCGAGCGGGCGCGGGCGCACGGCGAGCTGCTCGACGCCGCGGAGGCGGAGCGGAACGCCCTCGGCGACGACGAGCAGTTCGTGCCGCACGGGCTCGATGCCGACGTCGTCGACGGCATCCGGCGCGTGCTGTCCGAGGACCGCGAGATCAAGCGGGGCCATCTCGTCCGCCGCCGTATGCGGCACCTCGACGCCGAGCATCCTGCGTACCTGGTCGCCGTCCGGCAGAAGTTCGTGCTCTGGGGGAGCAGCGATCCCGACGAGGTGGTCGAGCGCCTGCTGGCGCAGATCGAGGTCCCCGGGGCGCTGTTCGTGGCCACCGTCCCGTTCCGGTCGCGCAAGCTCCGGCGCCGCGTGGCCAAGGTCGAGGGCTCGAAGATCTACGGCTGAACGGGCCAGCCGAGGTCAGCGGCGGCGGCGCGGACGGCGGCCAGCAGCGCCTGTGCCGACGGGCGATCGGCGTCGGCGGCGCGGGTCGCGGCGAAGATCGTCCGCTGCACCGAGCCCCCGGCGATGTCGCGGACGGCGATGCCGGGGTGCGCGCCGGGCCGCACGAGGTCCGGGAGCAGCGTCACGGCCTGGCCGCCGGCGACCAGCGCGAGGCTCGTGACGCTGTCGTTGGTGCGGTGGCGGAGGTCGGGATCGAAGCCCCCGAGCTCGCGGCAGGTCCGGTTGGTGATCTCCTCCCAGCCCGTCTCGCGGTGCCCCGTCGCCCAGGCCTCGCCGGCGAGCTCGCCCAGCGGCACGGCGGCGGCGTGGCGCCGCGCCGCGGGGTGGTCCGCGGGCAGCACGACGCGCACGGGATCGGTGCACAGGTCCTCGCGCTCGACCCCGGCGGGCCGCGCGAGCGGCTGGTGCTGCCACTCGTCGGCCAGCACGAGGTCGACATCGCCGAGCGCGAGCGCGGGCAGCGACTGCTCGGGCTCAGCCTCGATCAGCTCGCACCGGAGCGCCGGCGCCTCGCGGGCGAGCGCCTGCATCGCCGGGACAGCGAGCCGCAGGGCGACCGACTGGAAGGAGGCGATCCGGCCGCGCCCGGCCACCCGCCCGGCGGCGGCCGCCAGCTCCGCTTGAGCCACCTCGGCCCGCTCCAGCAGGGCGCCGGCGTGGCCCACGAGGACGAGCGCGGCGTCGGTCAGGCGCACCCCGCGCCCGGCCGGCTCGAGCAGCGGCACGCCCGCCTCGCGCTCGAGCACCGCGAGCTGCTGGGAGACTGCGGAGGGCGTGAACTGGAGCGCGTCGGCGACCGCCGCGATCGTCCCGCGCGCGTGCAACTCGTGGAGAAGGCGGAGGCGCCGGAGGTCGAGCATCGACAAGCAACGCTACTGGATCACGTGTAGAAATCGGAGTCGTTCCTAATGAGAAGCTCCGGCAGCATCGCGTGCCATGCCCGGCTCGCTGCTCTGCCTCGCCTCCGCTGCCGCCTTCGGCTCGATGGCGATCTTCGGCAAGCTCGCCTACGACGAGGGCGCGACCGTCGGCACGCTGCTGACGACCCGGTTCGTGCTCGCGGCCGCGCTCTTCTGGCTGCTCATGCTGCGCCGCTCCGGGCGCCTGCGGGCGCTGCGCCGGCGCGACGTCGGCATGGCGCTCGTGCTCGGCGCGGTCGGCTACGGCGCGCAAGCCGGCGGCTACTTCGCGGCCCTCGACCGTCTCGACGCCTCGCTGCTCTCGCTGCTCGTCTACACCTATCCCGTGATCGTCACCGTGGCTGCCGTCGCGCTCGGCCGTGAGGCGGCGAGCCGCCGAACGGCGCTCGCCCTGGCACTCGCCTCGGCCGGGCTCGTGCTCGTCCTGGCGGGAGCCGCCGCGGGCGCGCTCGACCCCGTCGGAACCGTGCTGGCGCTGGGGACGGCGGTCGTCTACAGCGCGTACATCCTCGTCTCGCAGGGCGTCGCCGGGCGGATCGGCCCGCTGGCGCTCGGCGCGCTCGTCTGCACCGGCGCCGCATGCTCGCTGACGTTGGGTGCCGTCGCCGCCGGCGACCTCCATCCGACGGCCGTGACCGCGGCGGGTTTCGGCTGGCTCGGCGGGCTCGCGGCCGTGTCGACCGTCGCGGCCATCTCCCTCTTCTTCGCGGGCCTGCGGCTCGCCGGCCCGGCGGCCGCGTCGATCCTCTCGACGCTCGAGCCGGTGGTGACCGTCGCGCTCGCGTTCGTCGCCTTCGGCGAGTCGCTGGGAGGCGCGCAGCTCGCCGGGGGCGCGCTCGTGCTGGGGGCGGTCCTCGCCGTCCGGACACCGACCCAGGAGGCACCATGACGCTGGAAGGCAAGGTCGCGCTCGTCGCGGGCGCGACGCGCGGCGCGGGCCGCGGCATCGCGGTCGCGCTCGGCGAGGCCGGGGCGACCGTGTACTGCACCGGCCGCAGCACCCGCTCGCGGCGCTCGGAGTACGACCGCCCGGAGACGATCGAGGAGACCGCCGACCTCGTCAGCGCCGCGGGCGGCGCCGGGATCGCCGTCGCGGTCGACCACCTCGAGGCGGACGCGGTGCGCGCGCTCGTGGAGCGGATCGACGCCGAGCAGGGGCGGCTCGACGTGCTCGTCAACGACGTCTGGGGCGGTGAGCGGCTGTTCGAGTGGGACACCCCGGTGTGGGAGCACGACCTCGACAACGGCCTGAAGATGCTGCGGCTCGCGATCGACACCCACCTCATCACCAGCCACTTCGCGCTCCCGCTGCTGATCCGCCGGCCGGGCGGGCTGGTGGTCGAGATGACCGACGGCACGCGCGAGTACAACGCGGCGAACTACCGCAACTCGGCGTTCTATGACCTCGTCAAGAGCGCCGTCCTGCGGCTCGCGTTCGCGCAGGGCCACGAGCTCGCGCCGCACGGCGGCACGGCGGTGGCGCTGACGCCGGGCTGGCTGCGCTCGGAGATGATGCTGGAGGCGATGGGCGTCGGCGAGGCGAACTGGCGCGAGGGGGCCAACCCCCACTTCGCCGCCATCTCCGAGAGCCCGCTGTTCGTCGGCCGCGCCGTCGCCGCCCTCGCCGCCGACCCGGACGTCCACCGCCGCAACGGCGGCTCGTTCTCGTCGGGCGAGCTCGCGCGCGAGTACGGCTTCACCGACGTCGACGGCTCCCGGCCCGACTGCTGGCGCTACCTCGTCGAGGTCCAGGACGCCGGCCGCCCGCCGGACGCCACCGGTTACCGCTGAGCCTGTCGGCGGGCTGTAGGCGGGGTGCAAGGGCGTGGCGGGAACGTTGCGGCTCGGATCCCTTCAACCCACAGGAGCACCGAGCCATGAGCCTCATCCGCACGCTGGCCATCGCGCTGGCGTTCGCCGCAGTCGCAGTGCCGACTGCGCAGGCGAAGTTCGTCGACATCCATCAGCCGCTCATCGAGCAGTCGATGCCGCCGTGCCCGCAGAACTTCAGCCGGAACCCTGCGACCAAGGAGTGCCTCTCGCCCTTCGCGACCGTCAAGGTGCCCGGCGCCGGCGCCGGCCCCGGCGCCGTCGGCTCCGGCCGCCGAGCCCTCGGGCGCCGGGATCGACTGGGAGGACGCCGGCCTCGGCGCCGGCGGGACGCTCGCCATGGTCCTCCTCGCCGGCGGCGGAGCGATGACGCTCGCGAATCGCAGGCGCGGGCTCCGGACCGCCGCCTGACCGCCCCACTGCCCGGAGAGCTCCGCCTAGCGCGGAGCTCTCCGACGTCAGCGTCGCGCTGTTGGTCTGAGCCTCGTCATCGCGTCGCGGTGGCGAGTCGTGCGCCGAGCGCGACGAGGACGCCGCCCGTCAGCGCGTCGAGGGTGCGCCGCACCCGCGGGCGCCGCAGCGCATCGCCGGCCCGGGCCACCACTCCTGCGTACGCGCACAGCCAGGCGAGCGTCATCGCGCAGAACAGCAGCCCGAGGCCGAGCAGCGCCGGGAACGTCTCCCCGAACTGCGGCAGCAGGCTCGTGAAGAAGACGGCCATCTTCGGGTTGGCGAGGTTGCTCAGCAGCCCCTGCCGCAGCTCCCGCCCGCCCGCCGTGCCGTGACCGCCGGCGTCGTGCGGGCGCCCCCGAGCCGCCGCCAGCAGCGCCTGGCCGCCGAGGAAGACGAGATACGCGGCCCCGGCGAGCTTCAAGGCCACGAACGCCGGCTCCGAGGCGACCACCAGCGCCGCTACGCCGAGGCTCGCCGCCAGCGCCCACACCGCCTGGCCGGCCACCACGCCGACCGCCGTCCGGCATCCGGCGCCCCGCCCGCCGGCCAGCGTGTTGCGGATCGTCAGCGCCGTGTCCTGCCCCGGCGTGACGATGACCACGGCCGCGACGCCGATGAAGGCCAGGAGCTCGGTCACGAGTACAGCCTCGCAACAATGCGCACCGACCGACTTCCCGTGAAGGAGAAACCCGTGCCCGACTACGCGATCGTGAACCTGCTCGAGATCGACGACTCCGTCGAGGGGAAGGTGCCAGGCCTGGAAGGGCGCTTCGGCCGCAAGTTGCTCGGGTCGCGCGACCTGGGCGTGAGCCACTGGCGCTACGCGCCGGACACGCGCAACCCCGTGGGCCACAGCCACCGCGAGCAGGAGGAGGCGTACGTTGTGGTCGCAGGCTCGGGCCGTGTCCTGCTCGACGACGAGGTGCGCGAGATCCGCCAGTGGGATGTCGTGCGGATCGCGCCCGCGGTCGTGCGGGCCTTCGCGTCCGGCCCCGACGGGCTCGAGCTGATCGCGGTGGGCGGGCCGAAGCCGGAGGGCGGCGACGGCATGCCGACCGAAGTGGCGTGGCCCGACGGCGGCGAGTGATCGGTCATGATCGCCGCGTAGACGACCGAGGAGGGAAGGGTGTTCGACGACCTGGCGGGCAAGGTGGCCGTGGTCTCCGGGGGTGCGCGGGGGCTCGGGCTGTCGATGGCGCGCGCGCTCGCCCGGCACGGCGTGCGCGTCGGGCTGCTGGACCTGCTCGAGGAGGTCGAGGCGAGCGCCGAGGCGCTGGGCGTGGACGCGGTCGGCGTGAGGGCCGACGTCACGTCGGCCGAGAGCGTCGCGGCCGCGTTCGCCCGGGTCGCGGAGGTCCTGGGCAGCCCCAGCCTGCTCGTCAACGCGGCGGGCGTCACCGTCTGGGAGGACAGCCTCGACGTCAGCCCTGAGTCGTGGCGACGGGTGATCGACATCAACCTCACGGGCACGTTCCTGTGCTGCCAGGCGCTCGGACGCGCGTGCCGTGACGGTGGCCACCCCGGCGCGATCGTCAACGTGTCCTCGATGTCCGGCCGCGTCGTGAACGTCCCCCAGCACCAGACGTCCTACAACGCCTCCAAGGCGGCGGTGGACCAGCTCACGAAGTCGCTCGCGGTCGAGTGGGCCGACCTCGGCGTGCGCGTCAACGCCATCGCTCCCGGCTACTTCTTGTCCGACATGACGCGGCAGTTCACGGAGGCGAACCCGGAGCTCGCCGAGCGCTGGCGCGGGATGATCCCGCTCGGGCGCATGGGCGAGCCGCAGGACCTGGACGGGGTCGTCGTCTTCCTCTGCTCGGACGCGTCCTCGTACCTCGCCGGCCAGAGCATCGTCATCGACGGGGCGTACACGGCGGTCTGACGTGCTGACCGAGCTCGAACGCCTCGTCGCGCTCTCGCGCCTGCTCGGCGATCCCGCGCGCAACCTCGCGATCCTCGGCGAGGGCAACACGTCGATCCGGACCGCCGGCGGCCGCATGCTGGTCAAGGCGAGCGGCGCGTCGCTGGGCTCGGCGACCGCGGACGACTTCGTCGAGGTCGAGCCCGCCGGGCTGCTCGCGCTGCTCGACGACCCGGAGGCCGATGACGCGACCGTCGCGCGGGCGTTCGCCGACATCGAGGCCCGGGCCGGGCGCCGCCCCTCCGTCGAGGCCATGCTCCACGCCGTCTGCCTCGAGGTCGGCGGCGCCGCCGCCGTCGGCCACACGCACCCGGTGCCGGTCCTGGCGATCCTCTGCTCCCCCCACGCCGAGGCGCTGGCGACCGAGCTGCTGTTCCCGGACCAGATCGTCGTGCTCGGGCGGTCGCCCCTGTACGTGCCGTACGTCGATCCCGGTCTCGAGCTGGCCCGGCGCGTCCGCGACGAGCTGAGCGCGCGCGGCGGCGAGCCGCCGAAGGTCATCTACCTCGGCAACCACGGCGTGTTCGCGCTGGGGCAGACGCCGGAGGAGGTCGTGCAGATCACCGAGATGGCCGTCAAGGCCGGGCTCGTCCTCGCGGGCGCGCTCGCCGCCGGCGGCGTGCAGGCGCTCTCGCCCGCAGACGCCGACCGCATCCACGGCCGGCCCGACGAGCACTACCGCCGCGCGGCGCTGAGGGGTGCGTGATGGGCGATCCGCTCGCCGGCAAGGTCGCGGTGGTGACGGGCGCCAGCGCCGGGATCGGCCTGGCGGTCGCCCGCGAGGTCCACCGTCTCGGTGCGACAGTCGTGATCGCGGCGCGCTCGCGCAAGCGGCTCGACGCCGCCGTGGCGACCGTCGGCGAGCGGACGGCGCCGATCGTGGCCGACGTGACGCAGGCCGAGGACGTCGAGCGGCTCGTCGCCGTCACGATCGAGACGCACGGCGGCATCGACGTGCTCGTCGCCAACGCCGGCGTGTACGTCGGCGGCGATCTCTGGGACAGCGATCCCGCCGCCATCGAGCAGCTCATCGAGACCAACGTCACGGGCGTCGTGAGGACGGTGCGGACCGCCCTCCCCCACATGCTCGAGCGCGGGTCGGGCGACGTCGTCGTCACCAGCTCCGTGTCGGGCCACCAGGCCATCTACTGGGAGCCCGTCTACTCGGCCTCCAAGCACGCGCTGCAGGCGTTCGTCCACGGCGTCCGCCGCCAGCTCATCGGGACGGGCGTCCGGATGGGAGCGATCGCGCCGGGAGTCGTGCTCAACGACCTCTGGGGCGTCTCGGACTCCGCGGAGATCGAGAAGAAGGTCGCGAGCGGGGAGGGCATCCGGTCCGAGGACGTCGCCGACGCCGTGGGCTACATGCTCACCCGCCCCCCACACGTCACGATCCGCGACCTCGTGATCCTGCCGAGCAACCAACCTATCTGAGGGCGCCGTACTCCTCACCGGTGACGTGGTCGCCCCACGTCGCGGCGTTGCCCTTGTCGTCCACGTCGAGCATCGCGAGGTGGGTCATGAAGCGATCCGGGGCCGCGCCGTGCCAGTGCTCCTCGCCGGGCTCGAAGAAGACGCGGTCGCCGGGGCGGATGACCTCGACCGGTTGTCCGCGCCGGCCGCAGCGGCCGACGCCTTCGGTGACGAAGACCGTCTGGCCGTGCGGGTGGGTGTGCCACGCCGTCCGCGCACCCGGCGTGAAGTGGACGCTGCTGGCGCTCAGGCGCGACGAGCCCGAGGGCGCCGCGACGATGTCGATGTAGACCGCGCCGGTGAACCACTCGATCGGGCCGCGCGCGGTCTCGACGCTGCTCCTGGTGATCTGCATGTCGTCAGAGTGACTACCCGGAGGGCGGGCGTCGACACGCTGATCCGAGCGCGCGTGGGGGCCCGCCGCCCGGCGGGGCCCCACTTGAATCAGCTCGAAACCGCCACTCCGTGTGCGTCCTCCATGTAGCGGTCGGCGTCGGCGTCCGCCTGCTCCGAGTTCCGCCCGTGCTCACGCGCGTCGAGGTACGGCGCGTACCAGTCCCACCAGTTGTGGGCGGGGGCGGCCTTCTCGAAGCGGTCGTGGTGGAGGGCCGTCTCGAGCAGCAGCTCGGACAGCGTGGCGACGTCCTTCTGGTCGACTCGCCCGGGCAGACGGCTGGTGATCTCCTGCAGGAGCCACTCGTTGCCGTCGGGGTCGCTGAACGACGCGAACGAGCCGTACGACTTGCGCTCCGGATCCGGGCCCGGCAGGCGGCCCGCGTCGCCGGCGCTGAAGGCCGCGCCGTGGAAGACCTCCGACACGTCGACGCCACGCTCGATCAGATCGGCGCGGGCTGCGTCGACGTCGTCGACGGCGAGGACACGGGTCCCACCCGAGCCGGGGGCCGCTGCGGTGACGCCGGTGCCGAAGATGATCGACGCCTGCGAGCCGGGCGGCGTGAACTGGAGAACCCGGTAGCCCTCGCTGATCGGGAAGTCGGCGTCCTCACGCCATCCGAGCGACGCGTAGAACTGCTTCGTACGGTCGGCGTCGGACACGGGAAGGATCGCGACCTCGAACCTGAAGTCGAGGGTCCCGGTCTCCGTCTCGTTGCTCGTATCGGTGGTGCTCATGGTGACCTCCTTGGGGCCGGGTTTGGTGCAGTGGATAACACGGTCCCGCGTTTCGCGATCCATCGCGCCCGTGTGTATCCCTGGTCACCCCCTGGTCTGCACCGTCCGCCTCGCCGCATGAGCCTCGTCACTCCGTCCGCGAGAACCGCCAGATCGCGACGCCGATCATCCCGAGGCCCAGCAGCAGGACCATCGCCACCTCGACGAGCGCCGGCACGTGCCAGCCGAACCAGGTGACGCCCGGGTCCAGTGTCCGCCGCGCGGTCTCGGAGACGTCGAGTTGGCTGAACACCAGGTGGCGCATCGGGTCCACCGCGTAGGTCAGCGGGTTGATCCGGTTGAGCACCTCCAGCCAGGCCGGAAGCCCGGCGA
Organism: uncultured Solirubrobacteraceae bacterium; assembly: GCA_963730535.1. Lineage (GTDB taxonomy): Bacteria > Actinomycetota > Thermoleophilia > Solirubrobacterales > Solirubrobacteraceae > DASSUW01. The sequence goes on along the minus strand of CAVSRU010000010.1, from coordinate 4,632 downwards.
CGGGGTAGAGCGCGCCCGACAGGAAGACCATCGGGAACACGACCAGCTGCATGATCCAGGTGAAGGTCTGGGCCTGCTTGATCGTCACGGCCACCAGGAGGCCGAAGGCGGTGATGGTGAAAGCCAGCAGCACCAGCAGGCCGAACGCGCCGAGGATCAGCACGGGGTCGTAGGGGACGTCGACGAGGCCGGCGAGCGCCAGCACGATGACGCCCTGCGACGCCGCGATGGTCGCCGCACCGAGGCACTTGCCGAGGATGATCGAGGTCCGACTGACCGGCGCGATCAGCATCTCCTGCAGGAACCCGAGCTCCCGGTCCCACACGAGCGAGGCGGCGCTGATCATCGCCGGGAACAGCACCGCGACGCAGAGGACGCCGGGGAAGATGAACGTCTTGAGGTCGACGCCGCCGGTGGAGGGGGCGGACAGCGACTGCAGGCCGGAGCCCAGGACGAACAGGAACAGCAGCGGCTGGACCAGCCACGTCATCGTCTGCGCGCGGTTGCCGAAGAAGCGGATCATGTCGCGGCGCCAGACGGTCGTCACCGCGCGCGCCTCCGAGCGCCACGTGCGCTCCGGTACTCGGACGGCGACGACGTCGGCCACGACGACGCTCATCGCTTCGCCCCCGCCATCGCGCGCATCATGGCCCGGTTGAGATCGCCTACGCCGCCGGTCTCCGCGTCGCGGATCGTCGTGCCCGTGTGGCGCATGAAGACGTCGTCCAGCGTCGGCCGCGAGACGGCGACCGACGTGATGGCGACGCCGAGCTCGGCGAACAGCCGCGGGACGAACGCCTCGCCATTCTCGACGTGGAACGTCACCGCGTCCTCGGCGACCGTGGCCTCGAGGCCGAAGCGGTCCCGGAGCGCGGCCAGCGCCGCGTCGTCGTCGGCCGTGCCCAGGACCACGCGGTCGGCGCCGACGCCGGCCTTCAGCGCCTCCGGCGTGTCGAGGACGACGATCTCGCCGCGGTCCATGATCGCGATGCGGTCGCAGAACTCGGCCTCGTCCATGTAGTGCGTGGTCATGAAGATCGTCGTCCCCTCGGCCTCCTGGAGCGCCCGGATGTAGCGCCAGATCGAGCTGCGCGTCTGCGGGTCGAGGCCGATCGTCGGCTCGTCGAGGAACAGCACGCGCGGCGAGTGCATCAGCCCGCGGGCGATCTCCAGGCGCCGCTTCATGCCGCCGGAGAACGTCATCACGCGGTGGTCGCGCCGGTCGGCCAGGCCGACCATCTCGAGCATCTGGTCCATCCGGGCCGGGATCACCCCGGGGTCGATGCCGTACAGATCGGCGTGCAGGCGCAGGTTCTGCTCGGCGGTGAGCTGGACGTCCAGCGTGGGGTCCTGGAAGACCAGGCCGATGTGGCGGCGCACGTCGTCGCGCTGGGTGACGACGTCGAAGCCGCTGACGCGCGCCGCCCCGGACGTGGGCGTGGCCAGGGTGCAGAGCATGTTGATCGTCGTGCTCTTGCCGGCGCCGTTGGGGCCGAGGAAGCCGAAGACCTCGCCCGGCGGGACGGTGAACGACACGCCGCGGACGGCGTCGATCTCGCCGTAGGACTTGACGAGGTCGTCGACCTCGATGGCGGGGAGAGAGAAGGCGGTCACGACGCGGCAGAATATCGCTACAGTCACTGAATTTCTACTGCCGCTAAAGTGATATGCTTATGTCAGGCGCACAGATCGAAGGCCTCCGCGCACGCAAGAAGCGCGCCGCTCGGGAGGCCATCGCCGCCACCGCCCGCCGGCTGTTCGCCGAGCGCGGCTTCGACACCGTCACCGTCGCCGAGGTCGCGGCCGCCGCCGACGTCTCGGAGAAGACGGTCTTCAACCACTTCCCGACGAAGGAGGACCTCGCGTTCGCTGGGCGCGAGGAGGGCCTCACGCGGCTCGTCGCGGACATCACCGAGCGCCCGCCCGGCGCCTCCGTCCTCGACGTCTTCCGCGCGCTGACCACCACCGTGATCGACGACTTCGTCGCCCCCGGGGACGAGGACCTCCTCGCGGTGGCCAAGATCATCCGGCACAGCCGCACGCTGCAGGAGCGCCTGACCGCGGGCTGGGAGTCGGGGGCCGCGGCCGTCACCGCCGCGATCGCCGAGACGTCAGGCGCGGCCGACGACGATCTCGTCCCCGCGCATCGTCGCCCGCACGCTGTGGTGGACGCACCGGTCGATCTTCCTCGTCGCGCTGCAAGGACTGCTGGCCGAGGAGGACCGCGAGCAGCTCGTCGTCCGGCTCCGGGTCGCCGCCGACCGGGCCTACGACCAGCTCGCCGGCGGGCTGGGCGAGTACGGCAAGCGCGGGTGATAAGCGACCGTCAAGACTGCGGTCCTGCCCGGCGCGGATGGGGCCAGTCTGTGCACGTCCCGCCGCCGTCGCAGTAAGGCGTGTTCCCCGTGCTGCCGCATGAACACAGTGCGGCGCGGGTCTCGTGTTCGTCGACGCCGCCGGCTCCGGTCAGGTGCAGGTCGCCGCGCAGGAGCAGAGGCCCGCCGGGCACGGCGGTGACCTCGGTCGGCGTGATCGGCTGCTCCGCCACGACCGTCGCGACAGGATGCGTTCTCAGAGCACCCGTAGGACAGCGCGCCACGACGCGCACGACGTCGTCGGCGTCAGCGCCGTCGGGCAGGATCCACGGCCGCCGCTGCGTGTCGAAGACGGCCGGCAGGCCACGAACGCACTCGGCAGCGTGGCGGCAACGCACCGGGTCAAAGCTCACCTCGACAGCTTCGCCTTGGTACCGCTTGCGCGTGGACGCGGTCTCAGGCATCGCCGGTGAGCCCGAAGCGACTGCGCATCTCGACCGGAACCAGGCCGAGGTACTCGTCGTGGTCGGCGATGTAACCCCGCACGAACGGACAGAACGGCAGGACGGCGAGGCCGTTCGAGCGCGCCTCGGACAACGCCGCGCGAACCAGCCTGGACCCGAGTCCCTGGCCCTCGAAGCGCGCGTCGATCAGGGTGTGGGTGAACGCGATCACGTCTGCATGGCGCCGATACTCGGAGAAGCCGGCGAGCTCGCCGTCGACGCGAACCTCGAACCGCGAACGGTCTGGGACATCGACGACCCGGATGTCGGCGGCGGGTACGGAGGTCATCCGGCGATCATGGCGCCGCCGTCAACAGGCGGTCGGTGAGGACGATCTCCACGATCGCCGGGACCGTCTCCAGGCGCGCCCAGTCGCGCTGGAGCTCGCACGCGAGCGAAACCCAGCTGATCGGCTGTGCCCCAGCCTGGATCACGCGCTCGAGCGCGGCCCTGTGCGCCTCCAGCGACGTGCCGCCGATCGCGTCCACGACGGGGTAGACCTCGTAGCCGTCGCGCAGAGCGTCGGTCGGCTGTGTCTGGCCCGAGGCGACATTGACGGTCGAGTGGACCACCGGCACATCGAACGCCTTCACCGCCCTGACGGCGGACACGGCGTTCGCCACGAGCAGGTCGTGGTCCATCGACCTGACGGTCGCGAGCTGCTCGGGCTGGTAGTCGATGAACACGAACAGCGAGTTCTGCGGCGTGATGAGATGGTCGGCGAGCGGGTCGCGAATCGGTTCACTGGTCATGGCTCAAGATTCCGTGACCGTCAGGCGAGCGGTCGTCACCTGATTCCGATGATTCGCGTAGAGCGTCTTGGCGATCCGCTCGGCGATCATGATCGTCGTCGGATTCAGGGCGACCGACGGAACGCCCGGCATGATCGATGCGTCGACGACGCGGAGTCCGTCGATCCCCTTGGCGGCGCCGTGCGAGTCCACGGTTGGCGCGGTTGCGTACCGCCTCGGTCAAATAGACGAGGCCGGTGTTCTGCCGCACGCCGTCGATGACGTTGACCGGGTAGCCGCCCACGCCGCTCGGATCGGGGCCGTTGAAGTCCGTGGCCACCAGGAACCCCTCGGCCGCCGCCGCATCGACGAACCCGCGCAACGAGGTCGTGAGGTCGTCGTACTTGAGGACTCGGATCGGGAACGGTCCAGTCCGTCCGTGGTAGGCGTCGTCGCCATCGGGCGTGTTCTCCATCGCCTTGTACGTCGCCACGACCTCGTCGACCGTCCAGTCGTCGAGGCCGTGTTGCTGCCAGTCCAGGATGTCGCTCGGCTGTGCGCGCATCGCGACCGTCGCGTTGTGAGCTGAGCAGCCGCCGAGCGCCTGAGCCCGGGGAACGTCGATCAGCGGAGAGACAGGACCGCCGCGGGCGGTGAAGCCCCACTCGTGCTCGGGTTGGCCGGCACGCGCGCGGCGTCGAGCAGGTCGTCCGGATAGCCGTCGACGCCATAGGCCGTGCCCGCCTCGAGGAGAAGCACCGAGCGGGTCGGATCCTCGCTGAGACGGCTGGCGAGGACCGCGCCCGCCGAGCCTCCTCCCACGATGACCACGTCGGCGCGACCCGCGCGACCGTTGGCGATGTCGGACATGGATCTCGTTCTCCTCGAGTCGGAACCTCGAGGGCCGATCCTGGCCACCATCCGGGTGACGCGGCATCGCCGGATCCCGGTGATCCGGCCCGCGGAGTCGCCTAACTACGGTAGGCGCGCGCCAAGCTGCGTGCGCGACTTGACGTCGAGCTTGCGGAACGCCTTGCGCAGGTGGTACTCGACGGTGCTGGCGCTGATGAACAATCGCGCAGC